>DASWOC010000015.1:0-238672 GCA_036398895.1 Allosphingosinicella sp.
CGGGCGCCTCCTCCTCGTCGGCCTTGATGCGCTTCGCCCGCTTCGGCTCTGCCGGCGCATCGGCCACCGCGCTCATCAGCGATCGTTTCCAGGTGGCCGCGAGGCTGCCGCGAAGCCAGCTTTCGACCTCTTCAGGAGTAGCGGTAAGGCCGTGGTCGCCGAAGCCCAGCACTTCCTTTCCGGTTTTCGCGTCGGTGAGGCCGTAGCGGCCATAGTCGCCAACGCCGGGCGTGCGGCGACGGGACTTGACCAGCTTGCAGCCCCGGTTCTCCGCCATGGCGCGGAGCATCTTGTCGCGATCGGCCTCGGCCATGGCCACACCCCTACTCCCACACAAGGCGCGGGAAAACCGCCGCTATTGGGGCAAGTGTCCGATCATGGGCCGGTGCGGCGGCGGAAAAGGAGGATCGGAGCGTCGCGGTAGACCGCCTCCTCCCGCTCCGCGAAGCCCGCTTTCTCGGCGACGCGGATCGAAGGCAGGTTGCCGGGATCGATGATGGCGGCGACCTGGGCGGGCCTGTGCGCGGCGTCGATCCAGGCGAGGCCGGCGGCGACCGCCTCGCTCGCATAGCCTTTTCCATGGGCGTCGGGGGCGAGAATCCAGCCCATCTCGGGAAGGCCTTCGATCGACGGCGTCATCTCGCGCCGGAAGTCGGCGAAGCCGACCTGGCCGACGAGGCGCCCGTCCTCCTTCGCCTCGACCGCCCAATAGCCGTAGCCGAGCACGATCCAGGAACCGGTGGAGGCGAGGACGCGGCGCCAGGTGTCTTCGGCACCGCTCGCGGTGCCGCCGAGCCAGCGATAGACGTTCGGGTCGGCGAGGACGCCGGCCCAGCGGTCGAAATCGTCGGCTCGAAAGGCGCGGAGCCTCAGCCGCGCGGTCTCCAGGACGGGAACCACGCGGGCCTGCTCCGCTCGCCTTTAGAGGAAGCGCTTAGCGCTTGCCGAGGGTGAGGCCGCCGAAGCGCTTGTTGAAGCGCGCGACCTGGCCGCCCTGGTCGAGCATGCGGCCCGTGCCGCCGGTCCAGGCGGGGTGGACGCTGGGATCGATGTCGAGCTGCAGCGTGTCGCCTTCCTTGCCCCAGGTGGAGCGGGTCTCGAACACGGTGCCGTCGGTCATCTGCACCTTGATCATATGGTAATCGGGATGGGCGCCGGTCTTCATCGTCTTGATTTCCTTGGATGTGGCTGGTTCCGACCAGCCTCTTGGAAGGTTGGGCAGCGCTCTACCGTGAGAGGGCGAAATTGACAAGCCGTGCTGCAGCGCAATAGGGATCCAGCAGCGAAGGTGCCCCGGCGCGAGCCGGGGTGAAAAGGGAAGCCGGTGAAGATCCGGCGCTGTGCCCGCAACTGTAAGCGGCGAGCCGCCTCTCCTTAAGGGAGAGGACCGGCGGAGACCCGCGAAGCCAGGAGACCTGCCTCCGCACGTCGTCCGCATCCGGCCGGGATCAGCCGGGTTGCGTGGCTCCGGCGGCGTCCGCGCTTCCGGTTCCTCCGAGACGACATGTGTGTCGAAGGAGGAACGCCGTGCACCCTGCTCTCTTTGCCCTTGCCGCCGCCGTCGCCCCGCCCGCCGCAGCGGAAGACGCCATCGTTGTCACCGCGTCCCGCGAGCCCGTCGCGGAGGAAGAAGCGGGAGCCTCCGCCACGCTGATGACGGAGGAGACGCTGCGGGCCCTCGATCTCCCATCGACGAGCGACATCCTGCGACTGGTGCCGGGAGTCTCCGTCTCCGCCTCCGGCTCCCGGGGGTCGCTGACGGAGGTGCGCATCCGCGGCGCCGAGGCCAAGCACAGCCTGATCTTCATCGACGGCATCAAGTTCAACGATCCGGCACTGGGCAATACGGCCCGCTTCGAGCTTCTGACCAATGATGCGCTCTCGCGTGTGGAGATCGTGCGCGGGCCGCAATCCGCCTTATGGGGATCCGAGGCGCTGGGCGGGGTTATCGCCGTCGAGACGGCCGACGCTTTCGAGAGGACCGGCCTCAGCGCCCTCTCCGAATATGGCAGCCTCGACAGCTTTCGCGGCTCCGCGCAGGGAGCTGTCCGCAGCGGCGTCATAGGACTTGCCGGATCCGCGGGATGGCTTCGGACCGACGGCATCGACATTCAGGGACCCAGCGGCGAGCGAGACGGCTTCGACAATCGCTCCGCCAGCCTCAAGGCGACCTTCCGGCTTGGCTCAGCGGTCGAGGGGGGGCTTGCCGGCCACTGGATCGAGGGAAAGAGCGAATATGACGGCTTCGATCCCGCCACCTTCGCTCCTTCCGAAGATGTCGAAACGAGGAGCCGTGTCGGGGCGGCGCGGGCCTGGACACGGGCAACGCCGGGCCAATGGGTACTCAGCGCGGATACAAGCTTCCTCGACAGCGACAACCGCAATTTCTTCGCCGGCGATCCCGTGAACCGGACCTATGGCGAGCGGCTGACTGGAGGCTTTCAGGTCTCCCGGCGCATTGGGGATCACCGCCTCACCGCGGCAGCAGAGCATGAGCGGGAGGAGTTCCACGCCCGGGACCAGAGCTATTTCGGAGCCACCGAACAGGACCGGGTTCGCACTCTCACCGCCCTCGTCGGCGAATGGCGCGCCGGCTGGGGCGGCAGGCTGACGACCGGCCTCGCCCTTCGCCACGACAGGTTCAGCGCTTTTGCGGATGCGACCACCTTCCGCGCCGACGCTTCGCTTCGCGCGAGCGAGGACGTCACCTTTCATGTGAGCTATGGCGAAGGGATCGCGCAGCCGACCTTCTACGATCTCTACGGCTTTTATCCGGAGCTGGGCTTCACCGGGAATCCGAAGCTGCGTCCGGAAAGCTCTCGCGGATGGGAGGCCGCCCTGCGGTGGAGCGACGGGAACAGCGCGATTGGCGTGACCGGCTTCCGGCACAATCTTGTGGACGAGAATCTGCTGGTATTCGATGCAGGCGGATCTACCACGGTCAATTCAGATGGCGAAAGCAAACGGAAGGGACTGGAGGTCGACGCCAGCCACGCTTTCTCGAACCAGTTCAGACTCTCGGCCAATTACACCCTCCTCGACGCGGAGGAGCAGCGGACCGCCGCGGGCCTGCCTGTGCGGGAACAGAGGCGGCCGCGGCACAGCGCGAACCTGATCGCCGCCGGAAGGCTGGGGCCGATCGAGTTCGGCTCGTCCCTGGCTTATGTGGGCAGGCGCAAGGACACGGATTTCAGCTCCTTCCCGTCCAAGCCGGTCGAGCTCGACGACTATGTACTGGCTTCGGTGAAGGCAGGTTGGCAGCTTACACGGCAGCTCGAGGCTTATGTGCGGGCCGAGAATGCCTTCGGCGCCCAGTATCAGGACGTGGTCGGCTACAACACTGCCGGGAGGACGGTCTATGCGGGCCTTCGCGTTCGTCTCGGCGATTAGCCTCCTTCTGACGGGCTCTCTCGAGGCGGCGCCGCGCCGGGTCGCCTCACTGAACCTGTGCACGGACGAGCTGCTGTTGATGCTGGCGGAGCCGCGGCAGATCGCGTCCGTGACCTACCTCTCGCACCTTGAGGCCGAGAGCCTCCTTTGGCGCCAGGCGCGCCGGTTCAGGAAGAATGACGGCAGCCTCGTGTCCGTCGTAGGGCTCAAGCCGGACCTCGTGCTGACCATGGGAGGAGGCGGGCGCGACCGGATGCGCATCGCGGCGCGGCTCGGCATCCGGACTCTCGACCTGCCCTTTCCGGAGACCCTCGCGGATGTTGAATGGAGCATCGTCCAGGTCGCCGACGCCATCGGCCGCCGCCCCGCGGCAGCACCGCTCCTCGCGCGGATCGCGGCTTTGAAACGAAATGCGCCGCCGCGGCGGATCGACACGATCTGGCTGGGAGGGGGCGGCCGCACCCTCGGCGCGTCGAGCCTGGGTGGGCAGTGGATGGCGCTCGCAGGCCTGAGACAGCGCCCGCTCAAGGGGGACGAGGTCTCGCTTGAGCAGCTGCTCGTCCGTCCGCCTACGATAATCCTGCGCAGCGACTATCGCAGCGGCCAGCATTCCGGTGAGCAGCGCTGGCTCTCACACCCTCTGGCAAGCGCCAATCGCCGCGCGCGCACTGTCCTCACGGACGGGCGCCTCTGGACCTGCAAGGGGCCATCCCTCACCGCCGAGATCGAGCGGCTGCGGCGGGAGGTTGTCCGGTGAGCGTCCGGATGGCGGCGACGATCGCCCTCCTCTTCCTGCTGTCGTTGAGCGTGCCGTGGGGCAGCGTCGCCTCCCTCTGGGCAGACGATCGGCCGCTCGCGCTGGCCGTGCTGCAGGAGCTTCGGCTTCCGCGAGCGCTCCTCGCTCTCACCTACGGGGCGATGCTAGGGGCGGCCGGGGCGGCGATCCAGGCGCTGTTCGCCAACCCCCTCGCCTCTCCCGATCTTACCGGCACGACAAGCGGCGCGGCGCTCGGCGCCGTCCTCACCGCCTATATATTCGGCTTCTCCGCGCCCCTGGCCCTTTCCGCGGGCGCGGTCGTGGGAGCGCTCGGCGCTCTTCTCCTGCTCATTGCGCTCGCCGGGCCCCGGGCCGAGACGGCCACCCTGCTTCTCTCCGGGCTCGCCATCAGCGCCCTCGCCGGCGCTCTCACCACTCTTGCGCTCGCACTCGCCCCCTCCCCCTTCGCCTTCTACGACGCCTATGAATGGCTGATGGGCTCGCTGGTCGATCGTAGCCTCGGCCAGGCCGCGTTCGCGGCCCTGCCGGCGCTGGTGACCATCCTCCTCCTCCTGCGTCTCGCCCGCCCGCTCGACAGCCTCACCCTTGGCGAAGAGGTCGCTCAATCGCTTGGCCACGACGTTCGGCGGCTCCGGCTGGAGGTGGTCAGCCTCACGGCTTTCGGAGTCGGCGCCTGCGTGGCGATCTGCGGTGCGATCGGGTTCATCGGCCTCGTCGCTCCGATCTTCGCGCGCCGCCTCAGCGGCGGCCATCCGGGGCGCGCGATCCTTCCCGCGGCGGGGATCGGGGGCGCCCTTCTCCTCGCCGCGGATCTTGCCGTCCGCCTTGCTCCGCTGGGCCGAACGCTGCCCATCGGTGTGGTCACCGCTCTCCTCGGCGCCCCCTTCTTCCTCTGGCTCGTTGCCCACATGCGCTGGAAGCTCAGCCGATGACGTCTCTCCTCGACGCGCGCTCAGTGGCTTTGGCGGGGAGGCTCAAGGGGACGGACCTGGTGATGGAGCGGCCGGAGCTTCTGTGCCTGATCGGCCCCAACGGCAGCGGGAAGACGAGCCTGCTCCACGCTCTCGCCGGCATCGGCGGCTCCTCCGGCGAAGTACGGGTCGCCGGAAGGGAGGTGCGGCGGCTGCCGTCCGCGGAGCGAATGCGGCTCATCTCCTATTTGCCAGCGTCCCGCGATATCGCATGGCCCTTGTCCGCCCGGGACCTCGTCGCGCTCGGGCTGCCCGCAGGCATTGGGCGGGAGGAGGCAGAGGCCGCCCTCGCCTCGCTGGACCTTCAGGATTTCTCCACGAGGCGCATCGACCGCCTTTCGACCGGGGAGCGGAGCCGCGTGCTGATCGCCCGGGCGCTCGCGCCGCGGCCGCGTCTGCTCCTTCTCGACGAGCCGGCGGCTAACCTTGATCCGCTTTGGCAGCTGCGCGTCATGGAAAAGCTGCGGGAGGCGGTACGGGGCGGGCAAGGCGCGATCGTCGCCATGCACGATCTGGAGCTCGCGCGGCGCTATGCGGACCGCCTCATCCTCATGCGCGAGGGGCGCATCGTCGCGCAGGGTGGCCCCGCACAGATTCTCGACGGAAAGGCGCTTCGGGAGGTCTTCGGGATCGAAAAGTCGGGCGGCGAGTGGCGGCCGCTCAGGCCTTCGGAGGATCAGCGATCATCGCCGTGAAATTCGCCTCGGCCGCGACCTTGCCGTCCACTAAGGCCCGCCCGGCGAACTTGCAGACGCTGCTGCGCTTCTGAACGAACTCGACTTCGAGCCGGAGGAGAACGCCGGGTTCGACGGGCTGGCGGAACTTGGCGCCGTCAATGGCCATGAAATAAACGAGCTTGCCCGAGCCCGCGAGGTTTAGGGACTCGACGGCAAGCACGCCGGCAGCCTGGGCCAGTGCTTCGACAATGAGCACGCCGGGCATGATGGGGCGGCCCGGAAAATGGCCGTTGAAGAAATCTTCGTTGATCGTCACCGCCTTCGTGGCGGCGATCCGCTTATCGACGACGAGCTCCTCCACCCGGTCGACGAGCAGCATCGGATAGCGGTGCGGAAGCGCCGCCATGACCCGCCGGATATCCAGCGGGCCGATGACGGCGTCTTCCGCTTCTGAGTTCACCGGCCCTGCGGCTGGGGCTGCTGCGCGGGTGCCGGCTGCTGCTGTTGCGGAAGCGGCGTGACGCTGACCGACGGCAGCTGCTGGTTGAGCTGCCTCAGCACCTCGTTCGTGACGTCGATCGAATCAAGGTTCGCGAGGGTGCTCGACCGCGGCAGGACGACGATCGCGCCACGCGTATTGCGAATCTGCTCAACGATCGGCCCGACGCGGGTGCCGATCTGCTGGTTTACGTGCGCCTGGGTGGAGCGGATCGTCTGCTCGCGCTGGCCAAGCTGCTGGTTGGCCTGGTTCTGGCGATTCTGGAAGGTGGTAATCCGCGTCTGAAGTGCGGCGTCGGGCTGACGGCCGTTGAGCGCGCGGACCGCAGTCTCGATCTGCTGTCCCTCGGTTTGCAAGGGAGCCGCCAGCTGCTGCGCGAGCTGCTGGGCCTGCTGGACCTGCTGGCCGAGCGTGGTGTTGGCGGCGCGGCAAGCCGTGCACTCGGAGAACACCCGTTCGGTATCGACGACGAGGATGGCAGGTGCGTTGTTGCGCTGAGCCTGAGCGGTACCGGGCAGCGCCACGGTGAGCGCGGCTATGGCCGCGCCGAATGCGAATTTCTTCATTAGAATGCAGTTCCTACGTTGAATGTGACGAGCTTGGTGTCGTCCCCTTGGGCCTTTGTAAGAGCCTTAGCTATATCGATCCTGAATGGCCCGAAAGGCGAGTTCCAGTTAACTCCGAAGCCGACGGAAACGCGCGGCTTCGGCGTGTCGCCGACGAACCGCTCGAAATAAGGGGTGATGCCTGGGTTGAGGGCGGAGCCCTCCGGACACTTCCCATCGGCTGGAGCGGTGGTCGAATTGCCGTTGGTGGTGTCGATGCAGCGGCTGATCGTCAGCGGATCGCCCGGGAAGATCGACTGGGTGACCGGGTCCTTCAGGGAGAAGAGAGCGCCGACATCGACAAACAGCGAGGGGCGCAGGCCGAGCTCGCGGACGCCGGATCCTACAGGTATCTCCAGCTCCGCACGCCCGGTGTAATAGGCCTTACCGCCAAGGGCATCGTCCACGACGGACTTACGGTCCTCGATCAGCAGGAAGTCGCCGTTCTCGTCCTTGAGAAACTCGCCATTCTCCCCCTGCTTAAAGCCGAGGCGCTGGACCCGCGGCCCCACGCCGCGGATGTCGAAGCCCCGGATCTGCGGCTCGCCGAGGAAGAAGCGGTCGGTCAGGCGCACCGCGTCCCGGCCGACCCCGGGACTCTTCTCGAAGCTGTGGATGTAGCCGCCCTCGAACCGGGTCGAGAAAATGAAGCCGCCCCCGCCCACTCGCCAGAATTTGGCGGCGTTGACGAGGCTGCGCAGATATTTCGTTGTGCCGCCCAGACCGGCGAAATCCTGGTTGATCGTGAACCGATGGCCACGCGACGGACGCAGGCGGTTGTCGGTACTGTCAAAAGCTAGGGAATAGCCGAGCGAGGAGGTCGTCCGCTTGCCGATCGCGTCGCAGAGGTAGCGTCCCGCCCGAAGGGGATCGCAAACCGCCGGCAGCGGCCCGCCGGCATCGGGATCGGTGAAGAACAGGCTCTTGTCGAGCGTCACTTCGTCATAGTTGAAGCCGTAACGCAGGCCGAGCTGCATGAACTCGCTCAGCGCGAGGCCGCTGCGCAGGCCGGCGCCGGTCGTGACCTGCTCGTACGTCGTGTTCCGGTCGTTGTTGACGATATTGAAGCTCGAGAAGTCGCGGCGATAGACGTCGAAGCCCAGCGCAATGTTCCGGTCGAACAGATAAGGCTCCGTGAAGCCGAGCTCCGCCGACTTGGAATAGCTCGAATAGTTCACTGCGGCGCGAAGCTCTTGCCCTTTGCCCATGAAGTTCCGCTGACGGATCGAGAGGTTGACCAGGAACCGCTCGAGGCTGGAGAAGCCGGCAGAGACCTGCAGCTCGCCGGTTGCCTTTTCTTCCAGGTTGGTGGTGAGCACCACACGGTCCGGTGCGGAGCCCTGGCTTTGCTCGACCTCCAGGTTCTCCTGGAAATAGCCGAGCGACTGAATCCGGTCGCGCGAACGCTTCACCCGAATACTGTTGAAGGCATCGCCCTCCGCAAGCCGGAACTCGCGCCGAATGACCTTGTCGCGGGTGTTGGTGTTCCCCTTGATCTCGATCCGCTCGACGTAGACGCGCGGAGTCTCGCCGACGACGAAGGTCGGCGACATCGTCTTGGCATCCTTGTCGCGGTCGTACTGCACCTCGACGTCGGCGAAGGCGTAGCCGAACAGACCGGCGCTCTCGTTGAGCGATGTGATCGTGTCCTCGACCTGCTTGGCGTCGAACCAGTCGCCCTTCTTCATCGGCAGGATGCGGTTGAGCCCCTCGCCTTTGAAGTCGCGAATGGCGCTTTCGATCTTCACGTCCCCGAACTTGTAGCGCTCCCCCTCTTCCACGACGTAGGTGATGATGAAGTCGCGGCGGTCCGGCGTCAGCTCGGCGACGGCGGAAACGACCCGGAAATCGGCATAGCCCTTGGTGAGATAGAACTGGCGAAGCTTCTGCTGGTCGAACGCTAGGCGGTCGGGATCATAAACGTCGCCGGAGCTGAGGAAGCTCAGAAGGCCACCCGACTCCTTGGTAACCATCTGGTCGCGCAGGTCGCCGTCGGAGAAGCGCTCGTTGCCGAGGACGTTGATCTGACGGATCTTCGACTTCGGCCCCTCCGTCACCTCGTAGACGAGATCCACCCGGTTCTGCTCCAGCTGCACGATCTTCGGCTCGACCGTGGCGGCGAAGCGGCCCTGCCGGCGGTAGAGCTCAATGATGCGGTTGACGTCGGCGCGGGCTTTTGAACGGGTGAAGATCTGCCGGGGAGCGAGGCGGATTTCCGGGGTGATCTTGTCGTCCTTCAGGCTCTTATTGCCTTCGAGGACAATGCGGTTGATCACCGGATTCTCACGCACCTCGATCGTGAGGTTGCCTTGATTGTCGCGGATCTGGACGTCGGCGAAGAGCTCGGTGGCGAGCAGGTCTCGCAGCGCCTCGTCGAGCCGCTCGTTATTATAGGCCTCGCCGGTACGAAGCTTCATATAGGAGACCACCGTCTCCGGCTCGAGGCGTTGGTTGCCGCTGATGCTGATGGATCGGATCACGGCCGCCTCGGCCTGTGGAGCCGCTGGAACGGGCGCCGGCGCGGCCTGCTGCGCCGCGGCAGGCACGGCAAAGCCGCCAAGAATTGTGCCCACGAGGAGCGCGGAGCATAGCCTGCGGCCATTGGAAAAAACTGGTTTGGGTGTCACGCGTCCCCGCCCTTGGATCAATGCGCCGGCACGAGCCGCCGGCCGGTTTTCCTGTCGTCCCTGCCCTGCCCGATCATGCTCAGCCGATCAAGCCGCCAAGCTTCTCCCACAGGCCGAAAGACGCCAAATCGTTGAAAGTTACGAAGATCATCAGCGCCAGGAGTGCGGCCAAGCCCGTCCTGAACGCCCATTCCTGCGCCTCCGGCTTCAAGGGTTTCCGGCGGACGCCCTCGATCAGGTAGAAGAGCAGATGCCCTCCGTCGAGCATAGGGATTGGCAACAGGTTGATGAATCCGAGATTAATCGAGATTATAGCCACGAACCAGGCGAAGGCGACGAAGCCGAGGCTCGCTTGCTCCCCTGAGAATTTCGCGATCTTGAGCGGCCCGCCCAATTCCTTGGCGGAGCGCCTGCCGGTGATGATCTGGCCAAGGCCCTCCAGCGTCGTGCTGACGACCGTGCCCGTCTGGCTGAGGGCAGACCCCACCGCCTCGAGCGGCCCGACGGACTGGACAACCACCGCCTCGGCGGACGCGCCCACGCCCAGTACGCCCTTCTTGAACTCGTTGCCGAAGCGGTCCCGCTCTACCTCCGCCTTGGGCCGCGCTTCGACCTCCACCGCGGCTTGGCCTCGCTGGAACCGGATCGTCATCGTCTCTTCGGGACGAAGAATGACTCGGCGGCCGATATCCTCGAAGCGGGAGATGGAGGCCCCATCGATCTGAAGGATGCGGTCGCCCGGGCGAAGGCCCGCCTCGGCCGCCGCGGAACCGGCGAGCACCGTGCCGACGACGGGTGGCGTACGGCTGACGCCGTAGCTCATGTTGAAGCCGGCGAAGATCAGGATCGCCAGCAGGAAGTTCGTCACCGGACCCGCGGCGACGATCAGGAAGCGCTGCCAGGCCGGCTTGGACTGGAAGGTGAGATTGCGCTCCTCGGCCGGCAGCGACAGCCATTCGGGGGAAGGCTGGCTGGCCGGGTTCATGTCGCCGGCGAACTTCACGTAGCCGCCGAGCGGCAGCCAGGCGACCTTCCAGCGCGTGCCGCGCCGGTCGGTCCAGCCGAATATCTCGCGGCCGAACCCGATCGAGAAGGCGTCCGCCTTTACCCCGCACCAGCGGCCGACGAAATAATGGCCGAGCTCGTGGACGAAGATCAGCGGCCCGATGACCAGCAGGAAGCTCAGGATCGTCCAGGGAATTCCGGGATTGCCGCTCACTTCGAAAACCTCTCCACGATAACGCCCGCTTCGGCGCGGGCCTGGCGGTCCACCTCGAGAACCTCCCCGATGGAGGAGGGCTGAACAGGCGCGTAATGATGCAAGGCCTCGGCGGAGACGCGGGCAATGTCCAGGAAGCCGATACGCTCCTCCAGGAAGGCGCCGACGGCCACCTCGTTCGCGGCATTCAGGACCGCCGGCCGGGACCCTCCCTCGGCCAGCGCCTGCTTCGCCAGCGCCAGCGCAGGGAAGCGCTCCAGGTCCGGCGCCTCGAAGGTGAGCGAGCCCGTCTCCACCAGGTCGAGACGGCGGCACGGCGTCTCCATCCGCTCAGGCCAGGCGAGCGCGTAGGCGATCGGGATCCGCATATCGGGCGAGCCTAGTTGGGCGAGGACCGATCCGTCGACATATTCGACAAGGCTGTGGACGACTGACTGGGGATGGATGACGACGTCGAGAGCCTCCGCCGCCACGGGAAAAAGGTAGAAGGCTTCGATGAGTTCCAAACCCTTGTTCATGAGGGTTGCCGAATCGACGGAGATTTTGGCGCCCATCGACCAATTCGGATGGGCCACGGCCTCAGCCGGAGTGGCTGTCGCCATTTCATCGCGACTCTTCTCGCGGAAAGGACCGCCGCTCGCGGTCAGCACGATCCGCCGCACTCCCTTCGGGCGGTCACGGTCGAAGCATTGGAAAATCGCGTTATGCTCCGAATCGACCGGCAGGAGCTGCGATCCGCTCTCCCGTGCGGCCTCGATCATCAGAGGCCCGGCGGAGACCAGGGCCTCCTTGTTCGCCAACGCGATCGTTCCGCCAGCCTTGATCGCGGCCATGGTCGGACGAAGGCCCGCGCAGCCGACGATCGCCGCCATCGTCCAGTCCGCGCCGGAAGCCGCTGCCTCCAGAACCGCGCCCTCCCCCGCCGCCGCTTCGATGCCGCTCCCGGCGAGCGCCTCGCGGAGCGCCCCGAGCCCCGCGTCGTCGGCGACCACCGCCCGCCGCGCGCCGACCTTCCGAGCCGCTTCCGCCAATCCCGCCACGTCTCGGTTGGCGGTGAGCGCGAGGACGTCATAGTGCTCCCGATTGCGCTCGATCAGGTCGAGGGTAGAGCGGCCAACCGATCCGGTGGCGCCGAGGATGGTGACGCTGCGGGGGAAGGTCACGCGGTCGCGAGGCTCGCCACGAGCACGAGCAAGGTGGCGAGCGCCACCGGAAGCAGGCCGTCGACCCGATCGAGCACCCCGCCATGGCCGGGAATGAGGTTGCCGCTATCCTTGACTCCGAGCCTGCGCTTCACCCGGCTCTCATAGAGGTCGCCCAGCTGGGCGAGCAGGCCCATCGGCGCTCCGAGGTAGAGGAAAGGTTCGCCGATGCCGAAAAACCAGGCGGCGACGCCGCCCACCAGCGCCGCACCCGCCATTCCGCCAAGGAGCCCCGCCCAGGTCTTGTTCGGGCTAATGCGAGGTGCGAGCTTCGGCCCGCCGATCGAGCGGCCCGCGAAATAGGCGAAGATGTCGGTCGACCAGGTGACCATCATGACCCAGAAAACCAGCTCGAACCACGCCCAGTCGAGGACCAGCAGCGCGAAGGCGGGAAGGGCGATGTAGAGAAAGCCCCAGCCGAGGCCGAGGCGGCGGCTGAACACGCCGTAGAGGACCCCAAGGGCAAGAACGGCCGCCATGCCCGTCCACACCGGATCGAACAGCTCGGCGGCTATTTCCAAAGGGTCGCTCTCGGCGGCGGGGAAGAGATATTCCGGCAGAACCAGGGTCACGGCGACGAGCAGGGCCACGCCTACCCAGGTCCAGCCCCGCTTGACGCGGTGCATGTCGCCCCATTCGACCATCATCACCGCCGCGCCGGCGGCAACGAGCAAACGGAAGGCCCAGCCGCCGAAGTAGATGGCGGCGCAGGCGATAGCGATCATCACAACGGCCGCGGCGAAGCGGGTGGTGAGGTCGGACTGTGGCGCGGGAGAAGGCTCGCTCATCGGCCCCCGAACCTCCGTTCCCTGGCCCGGAACTGCGCCAGCGCCTGGTTCAGCGTGTCTGCGTCGAAGTCCGGCCAGAGCGTGTCGACGAACAGCAGCTCGGCGTAGGCGGCTTGCCAGAGGAGGAAGTTGGAAAGCCTCTGCTCCCCCGACGTGCGGATCAGCAGGTCGAGCGGCGGAAGGTCGGCCGTGTCGAGCGACGCTTCGATCATCGCCTCGTCCACGTCCGCCGCTCGGATCTCGCCCGCCTCGACCCGCGCCGCTATGCGACGGGCGGCGCCGGTCAGCTCCGCGCGCGAGCCGTAGTTAAGGGCAACGGCGAGCGTCATCCGGTCGTTGCCGGCGGTGCGCTCCAGCGCTTCATCGATCTTCCTCACCACGTCGGGCTTGAAAGCTGTGTGGTCGCCCAGGATCTTGAGGCGCACCCCCTCCTTGTGAATCGCGTTCAGCTCGCGGCCGATATAATAAATGAGGAGACCCATCAGGTCGTTGATCTCCTCCTCAGGCCGCCGCCAGTTCTCGGAGGAGAAAGCGTAGAGCGTAAGGCACTCGACCCCCGCCTCGCCGGCCGCTCGGAGCACCTTGCGCGCCGCCTCTGCGCCCTGGCGGTGCCCCGCGGCGCGCGGCAACCCTCTCGCCTGCGCCCAGCGCCCGTTGCCGTCCATAATGATGGCGACGTGGCGCGGGACGCTCTCGCCGCCCGGCTGCGCGGGTATTGCCGAAGGGGCCGCGGCGGCGCTCACTTCTGGAGGATTTCCTTTTCCTTGGCCGCTGCCGCGCCGTCGATCTCCTTGATCGTGTCATCGGTCAGCTTCTGGACCTCGGTCTCGAGCCGCTTGCGCTCGTCCTCACTGATCTCGTGCTTCTTCTCATCCTGCTTCAGGCCGTCCATGCCGTCGCGGCGGACGTTGCGGACGGCGATTCGAGCCTTTTCGGCATACTGCCCCGCGAGCTTGGCAAGCTCCTTGCGCCGCTCCTCGGTAAGGTCGGGGATAGGCAGCCGGATGTGTGTTCCGTCGGTGACCGGGTTGAGGCCCAGCCCGGCCGAGCGGATCGCGCGTTCGACAGCGCCGACGTTCGAGCGGTCCCACACCTGTACCGACAGGAGCCGCGGCTCCGGGGCGGAGACCGTCGCCACCTGGCTGATCGGCATGTTTGCGCCATAGACCTCGACCGTCACCGGATCGAGCAGGGTGGTGGAGGCGCGGCCGGTGCGAAGGCCGCCGAGGTCGTGCTTCAGCGCCTCGACGGCGCCCTGCATCCGGCGCTGAATGTCGGCCTTGTTGTAGGCGGGCATGGCTTCACTCCTCGTTGTGGACGATCGTCGCGGTGCCTTCACCGTCGAGCACCCGGGCGAGATTGCCCTGCTCGCGGATGTTGAAGACGACGATCGGGATATTATTGTCTCGGCATAGCGCCACCGCGCTCGCGTCCATCACCTTCAAATCGTCGGCAAGGACGCGGTTGAAGGTGAGGCTGTCATAGCGTTTCGCCCCCGCCTTTTTCTTGGGATCGGCATCGTAGATGCCGTCGACACTCGTGCCTTTGAAGAGAGCGTCGCAGCCCATCTCGGCCGCGCGGAGCGCCGCGGCCGTGTCCGTGGTGAAATAGGGGTTGCCCGTGCCGGCGGCGAAGATGACCACCCGTCCCTTCTCCATGTGCCGGACGGCTCGGCGGCGGATATAGGGTTCGGAGACGCTCGCCATCGGGATCGCCGACTGGACCCGCGTATCGACCCCGATCTTCTCGAGCGCGTTCTGCATGGCGAGCGCGTTCATCACCGTCGCGAGCATGCCCATATAGTCGGCGCTCGCGCGGTCGAAGCCCTGGGCGGCGCCGGCGAGGCCGCGGAAGATGTTGCCGCCGCCCACCACTATGCAGAGCTCCCGGCCCTGCCGCGCCTCGGCGATCTCGTTCGCGAGGCGGGAGGTCGTTGCCGGGTCGATGCCGAACGCGCCTTCCCCCATCAGCGCCTCACCGGATAATTTCAGGAGGATTCGATGGAAGCGAGGGCGCAAGACACGGCTCCGAAGTTGGCGGTCGGGTGCAGGCTGGAAGGCGGCGCACCTTAGTCGGGGCGCGCCGCCTTTGCCAAGCGTCAGGCGGCCTTGCCGACCCCCGAAGCCGCGGCGACCTCGGCGGCGAAGTCGCTTTCCTTCTTCTCGATGCCTTCGCCCAGCTGGAAGCGGACATAGGCGTTGAGACTGACAGGCGAGCCGAGGCGCTTGCCCTCCGCCGCCACCACGTCCTCGATCTTGGTCTTGTTATCCATGACGAAGACCTGGCTCATCAGCGCATTTTCCTTGCGGAACTTGGCGATCGCGCCGTCGACCATACGGGCGACGATGTCGGCGGGCTTGCCGCTCTCCGCCGCTTTCTCGCTGGCGATCGCCCGCTCGCGCTCGATGAGGGAAGGGTCGAGCTCCTCGCCGGTCAGCGCCTGCGGATTGGCGGCCGCGATGTGCAGGGCCAGCTGCTTGCCGAGCTGGGTCAGCGCCTCCTGATCCGCCTCGCTCTCAAGCGCGACGAGAACGCCGATCTTGCCGAGGCCCGGCTTCACCGCGTTGTGGACGTAGGAGACGACCACGCCCTGCGGGACCTGAAGAACGGCGGAGCGGCGAAGCGACTGGTTCTCGCCGATCGTCGAGATGTTCGAGGTGAGCTTCTCCTCGATGGTGCCACCGCCCGGATACTGGGCGGCGAGGATACCCTCGACCGTGCCGACGCCCTCGAGCGCAAGCTGGGTGACCGCGCTCACGAACTCCTGGAACTGCTCGTTCTTCGAGACGAAATCGGTTTCCGAATTGACCTCGACGACGGCCCCGCGATTGCCCGCGACGGCGACTCCGACGAGGCCTTCAGCGGCGGTGCGGCCAGCCTTCTTCGCGGCCGCGGCGAGGCCCTTCGCGCGAAGCCAGTCGATCGCCGCTTCCATGTCGCCCTGGGTCTCGCCCAGCGCTTTCTTGCAATCCATCATGCCGGCGCCGGTGCGCTCGCGCAGTTCCTTAACGGTCGCGGCCGTGATCTCAGCCATTTGAATTGTCCTCGTATCTGAAAGGGAATGGGAGCGGGCGGGCCCTGCCCTGCCCTGCCCGCTCCGGATCTTGCTTAAGCTTCGACGAGCGCCGCTTCGGCCGGCGGCGCGTCCATCGAGCCGATGTCCTCGCCCCGGCTGGCGGCGCCGCCCTGCTTGCCGGCGAGCGCAGCGTCGGCGATCGCGTCGCAATAGAGGCGGATCGCGCGGCTCGCATCGTCATTGCCCGGAACCGGGAAGGCGATGCCCTGCGGGCTCACGTTGGAATCGAGGATCGCCACCACGGGGATGCCGAGTACGTTCGCTTCCTTGATCGCCAGCTCTTCCTTGTTGGCGTCGATCACGAAGATGACGTCGGGAAGGCCGCCCATGTCGCGGATGCCGCCGAGCGACAGCTCGAACTTGTCGCGCTCTCGGGTGAGCTGGAGCACTTCCTTCTTGGTGAGGCCGGCGATCTCGCCGGAAAGCTGCTCCTCCAGGCTCTTGAAGCGCTTGATGGAGCCCGAGATCGTCTTCCAGTTGGTGAGCATTCCGCCCAGCCAGCGGTGGTTGACGTAATGCTGGCCCGACCGGCGGGCAGCCTCCGCGATCGGCTCCTGCGCCTGGCGCTTGGTGCCGACGAACAGCACCTTGCCGCCGGCGGCGACCGACTGCCGAACGAAGTCCAGCGCTCGCGCGAAGAGCGGCACCGTCTGCGAAAGATCGATGATGTGGACGCCGTTCCGCTCGCCGAAAATATACGGCTTCATCTTGGGATTCCAGCGGTGGGTCTGGTGGCCGAAATGCGCTCCGGCCTCGAGCAAAGTCTGCATGCTGACGACGGGGGTCGCCATGATCGTTCTCCTTCCGGTTATACCTCTGCGGCGCCGTGAGACCGGGGCTCCGTCAGGAGCTTGCCGGCCACCGGTATGATGGCCCCGCATGTGGAATGCCCGCGCACCTAGTCGGAGAGCGCCTGGAAATCAAGCCTTGACGACAGAACAAAGAGAGAACATGATGTTGTTACAAATACCTGACGCAACCAAAACAAAACAGCTTCGTTAAGCTGTGGATAAAAAAGGGGATAAAGCTGTGACATACCTGGCAGCCGCGCTCTTCTTCTCTCTCGCCTTCGTCGCCGCCGCGGTGGCGCTTCACCTGACGGTCCGGCTCTACTGGCGGGACATCCTGCTCGCCCTTCGCGGCGAGCTCGGCCTCGTCACTCCGGCGCGCCCCGCGCCTCGGGCCCGCGCGATGCAGCAACACGCTGCCTTCTGACCTTCGCGTAGCTTAGGACGCTGAAGGGTATCAGCGCGAAATAGACGATCGCGAGCACGCTCAGCGTCTCCCATGGCGCCGAGAATATCGCTCCTCCGACAATCGCAACCACCAGGATCGCTTCCAGCCGGACGTTCCGCCTCAGGCGGAACGAGGTCCAGGAGAAGGTCGCCACGCTGGAGATCGCCAGGAATGCGATGAGCGCCGCCCACGGCGCCACCATCCTATAGTCCTGAAGCCAGGTCCATTCCCGATCGCTTGCAAGCCACAGATAGACGGGCAGGAGCATCAGCCCGGCGCCGGCGGGGGCCGGCACTCCGGTGAGGAAGCCGGCCGACTTGTGCGGCTGGTCCTCCACGTCAATCCGGGCATTGAAGCGGGCGAGGCGCAGAGCCATGCAGACCGCATAAGCCAGTGCGAATATCCATCCGAGCCGCGGCCAATGCTGAAGCGACCAGAGATGAAGAATGATCGCCGGCGAGACTCCGAAGGCGATCACGTCCGAGAGGGAGTCGAGCTCGGCTCCGAAGCGGCTTTGCCCCTTCAGCATCCGCGCGATGCGGCCGTCCATGCCGTCGAGCACCGCGGCGATCACGATCGCTATGACCGCCTTGTCCCATTCTTCGGCGATGGCGAAGCGAATACCGGTGAGGCCCGAGCAGAGGGCGAGCGCCGTCACCGCATTGGGGACCACGGCTCGCAGCGGGATGCCCCGCCGCTCGGCCGGGGGCCTCACTGCGCCACGCCCTCCAGCGCCTCGGAGCGCCCGACCTGCGCGACCACCGTCTCGCCCGCAATCGTCCTCTGGCCGAGAAGGATCCGGGGAGCCGTTCCGACGGGAAGGTACACGTCCACGCGGCTTCCGAAACGGATCAGGCCCACGCGCTGGCCCGTCGACACATAGTCCCCCGCCTTCACCCACGGCACGATCCGCCGAGCCACCAGCCCTGCAATCTGCGTGAAGCCGACGCGGACGCCCTCGGGGCTTTCGACGAGGAAATGCTGGCGCTCATTGTCCTCGCTCGCCTTGTCGAGGTCCGCATTGAGGAACTTGCCGGGAATATAGACGACCCGCTTGATCTCGCCCGCGATCGGGGTGCGGTTGATGTGGACGTCGAAGACGCTCATGAAGATCGACACCCGCGTCACCGGCTCGGCCCCGAGGCCGTCCTCGCCCTGCAGCTCCGCGGGCGGAGGAACGTTGGCGATCATCGTCACCATCCCGTCTGCCGGAGCCACGATCAGCCCCTCCCCCTTCGGCGTCGTTCGGATCGGATCCCGGAAGAAGGCGGCCACCCACAAGGTCACGCCCGCGAAGATCCACCCGAGCCAATCCCAGTCGAGGATCAGCCAGAAGAAGAGCGCGATGCCGAAAGCGATGACGGTGAACTTGCGCCCTTCCGGGTGCACGCTCGGCATCCGGTAGCGGACGTTGGTGGTGACGAGTTCCGGCTTTTCGAGCGAAGGCATGGCCCCGCCTTTAGGCTCCCCCCTCTCCCCTTACAACCGCAAGCGCCTCCGGTTGATTAGCGCCCCGCCACCGCCTAGAGCCGCGCCACACGAAAATCAGCCGAGGGAAGCATAGCCGCGATGGCCAAGATCAAGGTGAAGAACCCCGTCGTCGAGCTCGACGGCGACGAGATGACCCGCATCATCTGGCAGTGGATCCGCGAGCGGCTGATCCTCCCTTATCTGGATGTCGACCTGCTCTATTTCGACCTTGGGATGGAGAATCGCGACGCGACGGACGACCGGGTGACGGTCGAGTCCGCCGAGGCGATCAAGAAGCACGGCGTGGGCGTCAAATGCGCCACCATCACCCCGGACGAGGCCCGGGTCGAGGAATTCGGCCTCAAGAAAATGTGGAAGTCGCCCAACGGCACGATCCGCAACATCCTTGGCGGAGTGGTCTTCCGCGAGCCCATCGTCATCGAGAACGTCCCCCGCCTCATCCCAGGCTGGACGGACCCGATCGTCGTCGGCCGCCATGCCTTCGGCGACCAGTATAAGGCGACCGACTTCAAGGTCCCCGGCAAGGGCAAGCTCACCATGAAGTGGGAAGGCGAGAATGGCGAGACGATCGAGCATGAGGTGTTCGACTTCCCCTCGGCCGGCGTTGCCATGGGCATGTACAATCTCGACGAGTCGATCCGCGACTTCGCCCGCGCCTGCTTCAACTTCGCACTGGGCCGCGGCTGGCCCGTCTATCTCTCCACGAAGAACACGATCCTCAAGGCCTATGACGGCCGCTTCAAGGATATCTTCGAGGAGATTTTCGAAGGCGAATTCAAGGCACAGTTCGATGAGGCTGGCACGGAATATCAGCACCGACTGATCGACGACCTGGTCGCCTCGGCTCTCAAGTGGAGCGGCAAGTTCGTCTGGGCCTGCAAGAATTACGACGGCGACGTTCAATCGGACATGGTCGCCCAGGGCTTCGGCTCGCTGGGGCTGATGACGTCGATCCTGATGACCCCGGACGGCAAGACGGTGGAGGCGGAAGCGGCCCACGGCACCGTCACCCGCCACTTCCGCCAGCATCAGCAGGGCAAGGCGACGTCCACCAACCCCCTCGCTTCGATCTTCGCGTGGACGGGCGGCCTCAAGTTCCGCGGACGTTTCGATGACACGCCCGAGGTCACGCACTTCGCCGAGACGCTCGAGCGCGTCTGCATCGAGACGGTGGAGCAGGGCCAGATGACGAAGGATCTCGCCCTCCTCATCGGCCCCGAGCAGGGCTGGATGACCACCGAGCAATTCTTCGAGGCGGTCCGGGCGAACCTCGAGAAAAAGATGGGCGAGGGCTGAGCCACCCAACGACGTCATGCCGGACTTGATCCGGCATCCACCTTTTCTTTCAATCAGCGCCGGAAGAAGATGGACCCCGGATCAAGTCCGGGGTGACGGCTCCACTCCGACCGGAGAGCGCACCCGCTCCGCCTTATAACCGAAGCCGATGAAGGCGGCCGGAAGGCGGCGGAGCCAGCGGAAGCGGTTCAACAGCCGGAGCGGCAAAGCGGGCTTCAACGGTCCCTCCCGCCGCTCCAGCAGGCGGCTGACGACGCGGCGCTGAGCGGCGTCCTGGAAGCCCTGGATCAGCCGCACGGCCGGGAGGCGGCGCACCTCCACTCGGGGAAGCAGGGTATCCACATCGGCGCCCGCGGCCAGCGGGGCGGCGAGGATATTGGCCGCCGCGACGGCATCCTGCACGGCAACGTTGATGCCCACACCCGCGATCGGGGACATTGCATGAGCGGCGTCGCCGATCACGAGCAGCCCCGGCGCATGCCAGCGTTCGAGCCTGTCCAGCGCGACCGTGAGAAGCTTCACATCGTCCCAGCTCGCGATCGCCTCCACATCGAGCTGTATCGCGCTGGCAGCGGAGGCCACATCCGCCCGGAAGCGCTCAAGTCCGTGAGCTCGAACCTCGTCTGCCGTGCCTTTCGCGAAGACGAAGGCGCATTGCCAATAATCGCCGCGGTCGATGAGGGCCATGATCCGGCCCGGCACGATGACGCCGGTGGACTCATTCTCCGCCGTCCGCGCCTTTGGGATTCGGAACCAGAAGACGTCCATCGGCGCCCCGAAGGAGCGAAGCGGCAGCTCCGCCTCCTCGCGCAGCACCGACCGGCGGCCGTCGGACGCGATGACTAAAGTAGCCCGAAGCTCTCGCTCCTCCCCGCCGGTGCGGTAGCGGACTCCGCTCACCCTTCCCTGCTCCCGCACCAGTCCGTACGCTTCGGCTTCCATGACCAGCGAGAAGTTCGGGTAGCGGCGCGCCTCGTCGGCGATGAAGTCCAGGAAGTGCCATTGCGGCATCATCGCGATGAAGTTCCAGCGGGGGTCGAAGCTCGAAAAGTCGGCAATCTCGAGCTCGCGGTCGCCGACCCAGGCGCCGATGCTTCGAACCTTGTCGTGCGGCCGTTCGAGAAGCCGGTCGAGCAGGCCGAGGTCGTGGAAGATCCGCAGCGTGGAAGGGTGGACCGTGTCCCCTCGGAAGTCGCGCAGGAAGTCGGAATGCTTCTCGAGCACGGTGACCGCAACCCCCGCCCGCGCGAAGAGCAGACCGGCCACCATGCCGGCCGGACCGCCGCCGACGATACAGACGCTGCTTTCCCCGCCCGCCATGGCTGACAGAAGCCCCCTTTCCTGCATAAAGGCAATATGGCGCCCGAATTCAGCACGTCCGGCCTCAGCGATGCGCTGGTGATCCTCGGAGCTGCCGGAATCGTCATCCCCGCCTTCCATCGCTTCCGGGTGAGCCCGGTCATCGGCTTCATCCTGATCGGGCTTCTCGTCGGGCCGGCGGGCCTCGGCTCGATGGCTGGCCAGCTTCCGTGGCTCAACTACGTCACCATCTCGAACGCGCACGCCATCGAGCCCTTCGCCGAGTTCGGGGTCATCCTTCTCCTCTTCACCATCGGGCTGGAGCTCTCGTTCCGGCGGCTGTGGGGGATGCGTCGGCTGGTGTTCGGAGCCGGAGCCGCCGAAGTGGTCGGCTCGGCGCTGCTGCTCGCCCTCGCCCTCAATCTCGCCGGCTACGGCTGGAGCGCCGCTCTCGCGCTCGGCTTCGCGCTTGCGCTTTCTTCAACCGCCCTCGTCCTGCCCCTCGTCAACCGGAGCAGCGAGGTCGGCCGCTCGGCGCTTGGAATGCTGCTGTTCGAGGATGTGGCGATCGTTCCGATCATCTTCGCCCTCGGCGCGCTCGCCCCGAAGGCCGGCGGCGACGCCGTCGACAGCCTCATGTCGACCTTGCTCTGGGGGAGCGTCACGGTGGTCGTGATCCTGGCGATCGGCCGGATCATCCTCCCCCGCCTGTTCGCACAGGCGGCCCGGACCAAGAGTCCCGAGCTGTTCCTGTCGATCAGCCTGCTCACTGTGATGACGGCGAGCCTCGCCACCAGCGCCGTCGGCCTCTCGCCCATCGCGGGTGCTCTGCTCGCCGGCGTGCTGATCGCGGAGACGGAATATAGGGGCGAGGTGGAGGCGATGATGTCTCCATTCCGCGGCCTGGGGCTCGGCATCTTCCTGATCACCGTCGGCATGAGCCTAGACCTGCGCCGGATCGCGGCCGAGTGGGAGATGATCCTCCTCGCGCTTCTCGCGGTGATGCTGCTCAAGTCCTTCGTGACAGCAGGCCTGCTCCGCATCGGCGGGGCCCGCACATCCGTCGCCGGGGAGACGGCGGTTCTGATGGCATCGCCTTCCGAGACCACCCTGATCGTGCTCGGGGCGGCAACGACGGCGGGGGTGATCGGCGCCGACGCCTCCGCCTTCTGGCAGATGGTAACCGCCTTGGGCCTGACACTAACACCGCTGCTTGCCCAATTGGGACGGCGTCTGGCGCGGCGAGTGGACCGTGACGGCGTCGCGGACGATGGCAGCCTTCAGCCTTCGCGGGAACGGCCGCGGGCCGTCATTATCGGCTACGGGCGGGTCGGACGCCTGGTGGCCGAGATGCTGGCCGTGCACGACCGCGACTTCCTGGCGGTGGACAGCGATATCGACAATGTCGCCGCCGCCGCGAAGGAGGGCATTCCGATCCGCTTCGGCGACGCCTCCCGGCCCGAATTCCTGGACCGCCTGAACCTCGGCCATGCGAGCGCTCTCATCCTGACGATGGACGACCCGGTGCAGACCGTCCGGCTGGTGAAACGGGTTCGCGCCTGGTGCCCGGACCTCACCATCGTCGCCCGCGCCCGCGACGCCGCCCATGCCGCCGAGCTCTACCGTGCCGGAGCGACGGACGCGGTGCCGGAGACGCTCGAATCCTCGCTCCAGCTCTCCGAGGCGGTGCTGGTCGACCTCGGCATGGCGATGGGACCGGTCATCGCGTCCATCCACGAGAAGCGCGCCGAGCTTCGGAGGGAGATCATGGAGCAGGGGCATCTCGACGCGGAGCCGCCGCTCGGGCGCCGCCGGCTTCGCGACGCCCTCAGGCCGCGGCCGGCTCCCGCACCAGAGCGTCCCGGACCACAGCCAGCGCCTCCTGTGCCTTAGCGCCGTCAGGCCCGCCACCCTGGGCCATGTCGGGCCGGCCGCCGCCGCCCTGACCCCCTAAGGCTTCGACCGCCTTGCGGACGAGGTCGACGGCGCTGACCCGAGTCGAGAGATCGTCGGTAACCCCGATGGCGATGCTGGCGCGACCTTCGTTCACAGCCACGACCGCCGCCACGCCTGAGCCGACGCGCTTCTTCGCGTCATCCACCAGCCCCCTGAGTCCCTTCGGGTCCATCCCTTGTAGCACCTGGCCGATGAAGGCGTAGCCCCCGACCTGCTCCGGCCCCTGCGCCTCGGCATTGGAGCCGCCGCCCATCGCCAAAGCCTTCTTCGCCTCGGCGAGCTCGCGCTCGAGCCGGCGGCGCTCCTCAATGAGGCTGGCGACGCGCGCCGGCACTTCCTCGGGAGTGGCCTTGAGCGACGCGGCCGCTTCCTTGAGCCGGTTCTCCCGCTCCGTCAGCCACTGACGCGCCGCTTCCCCAGTCAGGGCCTCTATCCGGCGGACGCCCGCGGCGACGGCACTCTCGCCGACGATCTTGAACAGCTGGATATCGCCGAGGGCGTTCACATGGGTGCCGCCGCACAGCTCGACGGAGTAGCTCGCGTCGCTGCCGCGGCCCATCGAGAGGACGCGCACCTCGTCGCCGTACTTCTCGCCGAACAAAGCCATGGCGCCCGCTTCGATCGCCTCGTCAGGGCTCATCAGGCGGGTGGTGACGGCGTCATTCTCGCGGATGTGGCGGTTCACTTCCTCCTCGACGGCGGCAACATCTTCCGCCGTCAGCGCCTTGGGGTGCGAGAAGTCGAACCGCAGGCGATCCGGCGCGACAAGGCTCCCCTTCTGCGTCACGTGGCCACCGAGGCGGTGGCGAAGCGCCGCGTGGAGGAGGTGGGTCGCCGAATGGTTTGCCCGCACCCGGCCCCGCCGCTCCGAATCGACCGAGAGCTGGACCGCGTCGCCGACCGCGACTTCGCCAGAACGGATCGTCGCGTGATGCGCGTGGAGGCGGCCGAGCGGCTTCGACGTGTCATCAACTTCGGCACGCAAACCTTTGTCACTGGTGATGAATCCGGTGTCCCCCATCTGGCCGCCGCTCTCGCCGTAGAAGGGGGTCTGGTTGGTCAGGATGACGAGCGTTTCGCCCGCTCCGGCCCGCTCCACCTGCTGGCCGTCCTTTACCAGCGCAACGACGACGCCCTCCCCTTCATGGCCGGCATAGCCGGTAAACTCGGTGGAGCCGTTCGCCTCGGCGATATCGAACCAGACGTCCTCCGACGCCTTCTGCCCTGAGCCCTTCCAGGCCGCCCGCGCCGCCGCCTTCTGCTCGGCCATGGCGGCGTCGAAGCTGGCACGATCCACCCTGAAGCCCTGCGCCCGAAGCGCGTCCTCGGTGAGGTCGTAGGGGAAGCCGTAAGTGTCGTAGAGCTTGAACGCCACCTCGCCGGCCAGCGTCTCGCCCGGCCTCATCGAAGCCGTGGCCTCGTCGAGCAGGCGCAGGCCCTTGTCGAGCGTCTGGCGGAAGCGGGTCTCCTCCAGCTTCAGGGTCTCTTCGATCAGCGGCTGGGCGCGGACCAGCTCGGGATAGGCCGCGCCCATCTCAGCGACCAGCGACGGTACCAGCCGGTGCATCAGCGGCTCGGACGCACCGAGGATATGGGCGTGGCGCATGGCGCGGCGCATGATCCGGCGAAGCACATAGCCCCTGCCCTCGTTCGCCGGCAGCACTCCGTCCGCCACCAGGAAGCTGGTCGAGCGCAAATGATCTACGATAACGCGGTGGCTGGGCTGCTGCGCTCCCACCGCCTTCGTCCCGGTCAGTTCCTCGCTTGCTTCGATCAGGTTGCGGAACAGGTCGATCTCATAATTGGAGGGGACGCCCTGCATAAGCGCGACGGCGCGCTCCATACCCATTCCGGTGTCGACCGACGGCTTGGGCAGATCGACCGTGCTTCCGTCGGCGAACCGCTCGAACTGCATGAAGACGAGGTTCCAGAATTCGAGGAAGCGGTCGCCGTCCTCGTCCGCAGAGCCCGGAGGCCCGCCGGCAAGGCTCTCGCCCTGGTCGTAGAAGATCTCGCTATTGGGTCCGAACGGCCCGGTGTCCCCCATTGCCCACATGTTGTCCGGGTGGCGGACGATCCGCTCCTCGGCGATGCCGGCAATCTTGCGCCAAAGCCCGGCGGCCTCGTCGTCCGTGGGGTGGACCGTCACCCACAAACGGTCCTTCGCGAAACCAAGATCCTGCGTGATGAAGCGCCACGCATATTCGATCGCGCCTTCCTTGAAATAGTCGCCGAAGGAGAAATTCCCCAGCATCTCGAAGAAGGTGTGATGGCGGGCGGTGTAGCCGACATTGTCGAGGTCGTTATGCTTTCCGCCCGCGCGGACGCACTTCTGCGAGGAAGCCGCGGTGGAATAAGGCCGCGTCTCAAGGCCGGTGAACACGTTCTTGAACGGCACCATGCCCGCATTGACGAACATTAGGGTCGGGTCGTTCTGCGGAACGAGCGGCGCCGACGGCACGAGTTGGTGCCCGTGGGAGGCGAAATAGTTCAGGAAGGAACGCCGGATGTCGTTGGTCGAGGTCATGCGCGACGATGTAGGCGAGGCCCCTCAGAGGGGCAACTATTGCGTCCCGATCGAGCCTTCCTCTTCCGCCGGAGTCGGCTGCTCCGCTTCCTCGGCCACCGTATAGCTCGCATAACGCTGAAGCCGCTCCATCTCCGGATCGACCAGTCGTTCCGCTTCGGCGAGCGGCTTGGCTTCCTCCTCGTAATGCGGCTCCGGCGGCGTCCAGGCGGCTTCGCGATACTCAGTGGGCGGCGGCGCTCGCAGCAAGGCATAGCCGGCGGCCGGAACCGCGCAGTCCGCGCACTCCACCACTTCCTGCTGAAGCCCGAGCTGCTGATATTCCGCCGCTTGGACCTGGGCCCAGTCCGGGCTCCGATTGGCCGCGAGATCCGCGTGGAAGGGGACCTCCGGATCGCGGAAATAAGCGGGATCGATCTCGGCTATGGCCGAGCGGCCCAAAGTCAGGCCGAGCGCGGCTCCGGCGATGGACAGGCCCGCGATGAGCGGCAGAGTCGCGGCGTGCGGCATTCGGTCTCCTCTGCCGGCTGATCGCGACCGGCGAAGGGTTAAACCCTGCAAATGGGACCCGCGTTCCCACCGGGCGGCGCCCTCTTGCGAATCCCGAAAAAAGGGCGGAACGTGGCCGATCCACGAGCGCCAACGCGCTTCCTCGCGGCTCGCGCTCAGCGAACGGAGGAGAGACGCATGCCCGACAGATCGGTAGCCACCAGGACCATCGCGCTCGTCGGACCGGGCGGCGCAGGGAAGACTAGTCTCGCCGAGGCGCTGCTCTTCGCCGCAGGAGCGATCGACCGGCAGGGCAGCGTCGATGCCGGGACGACCGTCGGAGATGCCAGCTCCGAGGCGCGGGCGCGCGGCGGCTCGACCGAGCTCAACCTCATGCGCTTCGACTTCCTCGGCGACCGTTTTGCGCTGGTGGACTCGCCGGGCTCGGTCGGCTTTTCGGCGGACGGCGCCCTTGCTGTCGCGACCGCCGATCTTGCGGTGGTGGTCGTCGATCCGGAGACGGACCGCGCCATCCTGGCGGAGCCGGCGCTCCGTCAGCTCGAGGCGCTCGGCGTTCCGCACCTCATCTTCGTCAACAAGATCGATCAGGCGCGCGGCAGCATCCGTGCCCTCCTCGAGGCTCTGCAGCCGATGAGCAGCTCTCCCCTCATCGCCCGGCAGATCCCGATCCGCGAGGGTGAGCGCGTGACCGGCTTCGTCGACCTCGCGCTCGAACGCGCGTTTAAATACCGGCCCGGCAAGCCTTCTGAGCAGATCGACATTCCGACCGCCCTCGCCGACCGGGAGCAGTCCGACCGCTTCCACATGCTGGAGCAGCTCGCCGACCATGACGACCAGTTGCTCGAGCAGCTGCTGTTGGACGAGGCGCCGGACCAGGCCACCATCTTCGCCGACATCGCCCGTGAGACCCGCGAGAATCTCGTCGTTCCGGTGCTGTTCGGTTCGGCGCTGAACGGCTTCGGCGTCCGGCGGCTGATGAAGGCGCTGCGTCACGACGCGCCGACGCCGGAAGCGGCCGCCCAGCGCCTAGGTACGAAAGGCGACTGCGCCTTCGTGTTCAAGATTTCACATGGCGGAGCGATCGGGCGGCTCGCGCTCGCCCGGGTCTTCGGCGGCAGCCTCTCGGAAGGCGCGGAACTCAAGGCGGGCTCCGGCGCCTCGGTTCGAGTGGGCACCTTGTTCTCGCTTCAGGGCGAGAAGAGCACGAAATTGCCCAAAGCGGCGCCGGGCGAAATCATAGCGATGGCGAAGGCCGAGGGGGTTAATGCTGGCGAATGGCTTGGCGCGGGCGGAGCCACGCCCGAGATCAGCCGCCCCCATTCCAATTATGCGGTCGCCATCGCCACCAGCGACCGGAAAGACGACGTCCGACTCTCGAGCGCGCTTCACAAGATGTGCGAAGAGGATCCCTCGCTCGTCTGGGAGCAGAACGAGGCGCTGCACGAGACGCGCCTGAAAGGCATAAGCGACGAGCACCTCAAGGTGACTCTAGCCAAGCTGAAGCGCCGCTACGGAGTGGCGGTGGACTCGAAGCCGACTCAGATCGGCTACAAGGAATCGATCCGCGGCACCGTCACCCAACGCGGGCGGCACAAGAAACAGTCCGGCGGCCACGGCCAGTTCGGGGACGTGGTGATCGAAGTGCGCCCCCTTCCCCGCGGGTCGGGCTTCCAGTTCGAGGAGAAGATCCACGGCGGCGCGGTACCCAAGCAATATATACCCGCCGTCGAAGCCGGCGTTCGCGACGCGATGGCGAAGGGGCCGCTCGGCTTCCCAGTAGTCGACGTTGCCGTCACCTTGCTCGACGGAAGCTATCACAGCGTCGACAGCTCCGAGCTCGCCTTCCGCACCGCCGGGCGGATCGGAATGGCCGAGGCGCTTGCCGCAGCCGCCCCTCACCTCCTCGAGCCGGTGTGCAAGGTACGCGTGACGACGCCGGGCTATGCCACCTCGAAGATCACCTCCGCCATCGCCAGCCGCCGGGGCCAGATGCTCGGCATGGACAGCCGCCCCGGCTGGTCGCGCTGGGACGTGGTTGAGGCGCTGCTGCCGGAGGCGGAGCTTCAGGGGCTCGACGCCGAGCTCCGGTCGATGAGCCAGGGCCTCGCCACCTACACGGCCGAGTTCGACCACCTCGCGGAGCTCAACGGCAAGCTTGCGGAGGGCGTCGCTCACAAGGTGCTGGAACCCGCCTGACGGCGCCGTAGCGAAGCGGCGCTTGACCGGAGCGCCGCTTTCGCCTTCCTAGGCGCCAATAAGACAGAAAGAGTCGAGGAGCGCCCGTGGCCAAACGTCTCACCTATTGGATCCTTGCCGGGCTCGTGCTCGGCATCATTGTCGGCTGGCTGCTGAACTATACCCTGGGCGACGGAACGCCCGAGGGCGGCGCGGTGGTGAAGGAGATCGCACGCTACCTTTCCATCCTGACCACTATCTTCCTCCACCTCATCAAGATGATCATCGCGCCTTTGGTCTTCTCCACGCTGGTGGTCGGGATCGCGCATATGGGCGACACCGCGGCGCTCGGGCGGGTCGGCGCGAAGGCGCTGGGCTGGTTCATCGGGGCGAGCCTCGTCTCGCTGACGCTCGGCCTCATCCTCGTCACCATCTTCCAGCCCGGCTCCGGGCTCGGCCTTCCGCTTCCGCCCGCCGACGCCTCTGCCGGGATCGACCGGTCGGCCTTCGACATCGTCAAGTTCTTCGGCAACATCTTCCCGGAATCCATGATCCGGGCGATGTCCGAGAATTCGATCCTCCAGATCGTCGTCTTCTCCCTGTTCGTCGGAGTCGCCATCACCGCCGTCGGAGAGCCGGCGAGGCCGCTCGTCCGGGCGACCGAGGCGCTGGTGAAGGTGATGCTCCAGATCACCGACTACGTGATGCGCTTCGCGCCGTTCGCGGTCTTCGCCGCGGTGGCTTCGACGGTCGCCCAGCGCGGCCCGTCGATTCTGGGGACGTACGGCTATTTCATGGGAAGCTTCTACGTCGGACTCGTGATCCTGTGGATCCTGCTGCTCGGCGCCTGCTTCCTCATTGTCGGGTCGCGGACCCGGCTTCTCATCCGCTACATCCGCGATCCGATCGTGCTCGCTTTCTCGACCGCGTCCTCGGAAGCCGCCTATCCCCGCACGCTTGAGGCGCTCGACCGGTTCGGCGTTCCGCCGCGCATCGCGAGCTTCGTCCTCCCGCTCGGCTATTCGTTCAACCTCGACGGCTCGATGCTGTACATGACCTTCGCGACCCTGTTCGTCGCCCAGGCTTACGGGATCGAGCTGAGCCTGGCCCAGCAGGTGCTGATGCTGCTCACCTTGATGATTACGTCCAAGGGCGTGGCCGGAGTACCGCGGGCGAGCCTGGTCGTGATCACCGCCACCATGGCCCAGTTCAACATCCCCGAGGCCGGGCTGCTTCTGATCCTGGCGGTCGACCACTTTCTCGACATGGGCCGCTCGGCGACCAACGTGGTCGGCAATGCGGTGGCGAGCACGGTCGTCGCCCGCTGGGAGGGCGAACTCGACCCGCCCGAGCCGGTGGACATCGAGCCCCCGCACGCGCCTTCGCACGTGCCCCCGCCTCCGCCGGGCGACGAGCCCTTCTAAATGCTCGAAGTCGCCGGGATCGCCTTGCTCCCGGAGTGGCCGGTCTTCCTGTCCTTCGCTCTGGCGGGCCTCGCGCTCAACATCGTGCCCGGCGCCGACATGACCTTCGTCATGGCCGCGGCGGCACGCGGCGGGCGGCGGGAAGGGCTCGTCGCGGCTTTGGGCATCGGAGCGGGGGCGCTGTTCCACATCCTGGCGGCGGTGCTCGGCCTTTCGGCGATACTTGCCTCGTCGCAGGCGGCGTTCAGCCTGCTCAAGTGGATCGGCGTCGCCTATCTCCTCTACCTCGCGGTCTCGATGCTGAGGAGCGGAGGCGGGCGAACCGAAGGAGAGACGCAGCCCGCATCAGGGTGGCGGCTGTTCCGGGCGGCGGCGCTGGTCAACCTCCTCAACCCCAAGGTGGCGCTCTTCTTCCTGGCCTTCCTCCCCCAGTTCGTGGACCCGCAGGCGGCGATGCCCGCGCTCCAGATCCTCTGCCTCGGCCTCTGGTTCGACTTCGCGGGGACGATCGTGAACTGCGTCGTCGCCCTCGCGACGGCACGAGCCGCGGTTCGGCTGAGGGGCGTGAGCTGGATCGGCAAAGCCGCGCGGTGGGTGGCGGCGACGGCGATGGGCGGGCTCGCGCTCCAGCTTGCTCTGTCGGGGCGCCGCTGACCTAGGCGAAGGGCCGGTCGATCGAGGGCGGCGGAGTCGAGAACCAGCGCGGCCCCGCCTCCGTCATGTAGAGGCAATCTTCGAGGCGGATCCCGAACTTGCCCGGCAGGTAGATTCCAGGCTCATTCGAGAAGCACATGCCCGGCGCCAGCGGCGTCGTCTCTCCGTGGACGAAATTGACCGGCTCGTGCCCTTCCATGCCGATGCCGTGGCCGGTTCGGTGGGAGAGGCCGGGAAGCTTATAGCCGGGACCCCAGCCCCAGGTCTCGTATTGCCGCCGCACGGCATTGTCGACGCTGCCGGCGGGCCGGCCGAGTCGGGCGGCGCGGAAGGCGATGTCCTGCCCTTGACGCATCTGGGTCCACACCTTGCGCTGCTCGGCCGTCGCCTGACCGAAGACGAAGGTGCGCGAGATGTCTGACTGATAGCCATGCACGGTGCAGCCGCAGTCCATCAGCACCACCTCCCCTTCCCTCACCTCCTGCGGCTTGCCGGTGCCGTGGGGATAGGCGGAGGCTTCTCCGAGGAGGACGAGCGCGAATTCGGGGCGCCCGCCGAGCGCCGTGGTGGCACCGTTCATGATCGCTCCGATCTCCCCCGGGCTCATGCCCTTCTTGATGCGAGGCCACGTGTAGCGATAGGCGGCGATCGTGACGTCGGCGGCCTTCTGCATCAGCGCGATCTCGGCCGGCGACTTGATCATCCGGCAGCCGCGGCCGCGGACCACCGGGGCGCCGTTCCTGATCTCGGCTCCGGGGAGAGCCTTTCTGAGGCCGTCGACGGCGAAGAAGCGAACCGTCTCCTCGATCCCGACGGGCTTCGTCGTCGCCTTGCGGTCGCGAAGCGCCCCCGCGACGAGCTTCAGCGGGTCCTCATGCTCCTGCCAGGTGCGGATCTCCGCCGGGATTCCGAGGCTCTCGCGCACGGACGGCTCCTCGAAAAAGGGCGTGAAGACGATCGCCTCCCCCTGCGCGGGAATGAGTGCGGCGGTCAGCCGCTCGCTCCGGCCCCAGCGAACGCCGGTGAAGTAGGTGAGCGAGGCGCCCGGCTCGATCAGCACCGAGCCGAGGCCGTGGGCGCGCATCAGCCGCTGCGCCTTGGCGATTCGGGCGAGCCGCTCCTCGCGGCCGATCGGCTTCGCGTCGCCGGTGATCGGCTTCAGATCGTCCGCGGGGGCCGCGAGGAGCTTGCCCGGAAGGAGGAGAGCGCCGCCGGCGGCGAAGAGGCTGCGGCGGCTAAGCGTAAGCATAAGGTCCTCCCCTGGAGAGCGCGGCGCCATAAGCGGGGCGGGCATGGATCCGCTCCAGCCAGTCGATGAGGTTGGGCCGGCGATCGTCGAGGCCGGCCCGGCTTCGGCAGGCCTCCAGCGGAAAGCTCATCATCACGTCAGCCGCAGTGAAGCGGTCTCCCGCGAACCAGTCGCGGGTCGCAAGCTCGGTCTCGAGCCAGTCGAGGTGGACGTCGAGCATCTTCTGGACCGGCGCCCGGGCGGGGCGACCCAAGATTCCGAGGCGGTTGACGACTAGCAAGGCGAGCAGCGGCGGCATCATCGAGCCCTCCGCATAATGGAGGAAGTGACGGTAGCGCAGGACCGCCTCGCGCTGCGGCGGCGGGCCGAGGCGGCCGCCGGCTTTTTCGACCAGATATTCGACGATGGCGCCCGTCTCCGCCACGACCAGCCCGTCATCCTCGATGAGCGGGGACTTGCCGAGCGGGTGGACCTGGCGAAGCTCCGGCGGGGCGAGCATGGTCTTGCGGTCGCGCGTGTGGCGGCGGACCTCGTAGGGCAGGCCGAGCTCCTCGAGCAGCCACAGCACGCGCTGCGAGCGGGAATTTTCGAGATGGTGGACGAGGATCATTCCGGGCCTCCTTGGCCGATCACGGCTAGCTCTTTGACCAGCTTGGCGGCAAGCGCCGCGGTGACCCCGCCGACGTCGCGCGATGGATTGAGCTCGACCACGTCGGCGCCGACGATCGGCCTCGGCACGCGCTGGAGGACGGAAAGAACGTCGCGGACGCTGAGCCCGCCCGGCTCGTGGTGGGAGACGCCCGGCGCGAAGGCCGGGTCGAAGCCGTCGAGGTCGATGCTGATGTAGAGCGGCGCGTCCGGGATCGGCACTTCGGTCGCGGCGAAATGGCGCATTTCGATGATCTCGACTCCGAAGCGCTCCGCCTGCTCGCGGCAGTGGCGGTTGAGGGTCCGGATCCCGACCTGGACGAGGCGGCGGGCGTGCCCCCCTTCCATGATGCGCGCGAAGGGCGAAGCGTGAGAGAGGGGGTCACCTTCGAAATCGTCGTACAGGTCCGGATGGGCGTCGAAATGGAGGATGTTGAGCGGGCCGTGGACCGAGGCGAGGCCGGCGACGAGGGGGAAGCTCACCATATGATCGCCGCCGAGCGCTATCGGAACCACGCCGTCGAGCGCCGCGGCTGCGGCGGCGTCGCGGATCAGGTCGAAGTCGCCTGCGCCTTCGGCCAGCAGCAGGTCGCCCGCATCCTGCAGCTCGACATGCACGCCGAGCTCGACGCCATTCTCCGCCGCCATGTTGCTGTGGTCCGACCACAAGGCGGCCCGGATCGCCTCAGGCCCGGCGGCGGCGCCGCGAAGGAAGGAGCTGTGGCCGTCGGTTGGGCAGCCGATCAGTCGGACGGGGCGGGTCATCCCCCTCTCCTCCCCCATCGCGGGCGCGCTGTCGAGCGAAGGCGGAACTTGCCTCCCGCCGCCGGGTCGCGCAGGGGACCCGGGAAAGGCGGAAAGCAGGACGATGACGGAGACGAGCGGGCAGCCGAAGCGCCCGCGCATGGCGGAATTCATCGCGCTGATGGCGGCTTTGATGGCGTCGAACGCGCTCGCCATCGACGCGATGCTCCCGGCTTTGCCTTCGATCGGAGAGGCGCTGGCGGTGAGCGAGGACAATCGCCGCCAGCTCGTCATCACCTTCTACCTGCTCGGCTTCGGAGTGGCTCAGATCCTGTGGGGGCCGCTTGCCGACCGATATGGGCGCAAGCGGCTGCTGGTCGCGGCGCTGCTGCTCTACGGCGCCTTCGGCCTCGTCGCCGGGCTCGCCTCGAGCTTCACGCTGCTGCTAACGGCTCGGATGCTTCAGGGCGCGGCGGCGGCGGCCTCCCGGGTGCTGGTCGTCGCCGTGGTCCGGGACCTCTACCAGGGATCGGCGATGGCTCGGGTCATGTCGCTGACCATGATCGTCTTCATGATCGTGCCGGTGCTGGCGCCGGCCTTCGGGCAGGCGGTGCTGAGCGTGGGGGAATGGCGGCACATCTTCATCGGCCTTGGGGTCTATGGCGCATTCCTGGCCACCTGGACTTTGCTTCGCCTTCCCGAGACGCTGGCGCCGGAAAACCGCCGCTCGCTCTCCTTCGGCAATCTCGGAGCGGCGGCGTGGGAGACGCTGAGGACGCGGCAGTCGATCGGCAACACGCTCGCCTTGACCCTGCTGATGGGCTCGCTGTTCGCCTTCATCGGTTCGATCCAGCAGATCGTCTTCGACGTGTTCGGACGGCCGCAGCTGCTGGCGGTCGCCTTCGCACTCATCGCGGGGCCGATGGCGCTCAGCTCCTACGCCAATTCGCGGCTGGTGGTTCGGCACGGCTCGCGCAAGCTGCTGCTGCTCGCTTTGAGCGCGTTCACCGGGATGGCGGTGCTTCACCTCGCCGTCGCGCAGGTGGCGGGCGAGACGATCTGGACCTTCGTGATCCTGCAGGCGGCGACCATGACCTTCTTCGGCCTGATCGGAGCCAATGCCGGCGCGTTGGCGATGGAGCCGCTGGGGCATATCGCCGGAACCGCCTCGTCTCTGCAGGGGGTGATCACGACGATCGGGGGAGCGCTGATCGGCTTCCTGATCGGTCAGCAGTTCGACGGGACGACGACCCCGTTCCTGATCGGCTTCACCCTTTGCGGAGCAGGATCGCTGGCGATGGCCTTCTGGGCGAATCGACCCCCGTCCCGCGACAGCCGCGACGAGGCGGAGGTCGACGTCCAGGAGACGGCGAGCCGCCCCGCCTGAAAGGTCACATCAAGGTCACACCGAAACCGTGGCGGCGGGAGCGGAGCTCCTAGATGTCATCCTCCGCGCCGGGACCGACCATCAGCGCGTCGGCGACCTCCTCGGTCTTGCCGCGGATGGCGCGCTCGAGGCGGGCAGCCATGTCCGGATTTTCCTTGAGGTAGGTCTTGGCGTTCTCGCGGCCCTGGCCGATCCGGACGCTGTCATAGCTGAACCAGGCGCCCGATTTCTCGACCAGCCCCGCCTTGACGCCGAGATCGATGATCTCGCCGATCTTGGAGATGCCCTCGCCATACATGATGTCGAACTCGACCTGCTTGAACGGCGGAGCGACCTTGTTCTTGACCACCTTCACCCGCGTCGTGTTGCCGACGATATCGTCCCGGTCCTTGATCTGGCCGGTGCGGCGAATGTCGAGGCGGACCGAGGCGTAGAATTTGAGCGCGTTGCCGCCTGTTGTCGTCTCGGGATTCCCGTACATGACCCCGATCTTCATCCGCAGCTGGTTGATGAAGATGACGATGCACTTGGACTTGGAGATGGAGCCGGTGAGCTTGCGCAGCGACTGGCTCATCAGCCGGGCCTGAAGGCCGACATGGCTGTCGCCCATCTCGCCCTCGATCTCCGCCCGGGGAACAAGGGCGGCAACCGAATCGACCACGAGGACGTCGATCGCGTTCGAGCGCACCAACGTGTCGGTGATCTCCAGCGCCTGCTCGCCTGTATCGGGCTGGGAGACGATGAGATTGTCGACATCGACACCGAGCTTCTTGGCATAGACCGGGTCGAGCGCATGCTCGGCATCGACGAAGGCGGCGGTTCCGCCGTTCCTCTGCGCCTCGGCGATGACGTGGAGCGCGAGCGTGGTCTTGCCGGAGCTTTCCGGCCCGTAAACCTCGACGACCCGGCCTCGCGGAAGGCCGCCGATCCCGAGCGCGATGTCGAGGCCGAGCGAGCCGGTCGAGATCGCCTCGATCTCGATCTTCTCGCGCGACCCGAGCTTCATCGCGCTGCCCTTGCCGAAGGCGCGGTCGATCTGCGCGAGGGCGGCCTCGAGGGCCTTCTGCTTGTCCATATTGTCCGAGGTTCCCACGACCTTGAGAGAAGCCACCATGGCCCTCGCCTCCCTATGTGCTCCGCGCCGCCCATTCAACGCGAGAGTTGTTCCGTACATGATCTGTTCTATAGGAACAAGAGAGAAACGTTAGAGGTGGCTAGCACCTTCCACGGCCGCCAACGCTTCCCGCATGGCGGCGCGAAAGTCCGGCCGGTCATAGATGTCGTTGTGGCCGGATCCCGATATAGTCCTGTCGTAGACGAGATTGCGCGTCGCTCGGCGCAGTGCGTCTGTCCGCGCCGGCGGGATCAGCGTGTCCGTCTCGCCCGCCAGGATGGCCGTGGGCGTAGCGGTTTCTGCCAGCCAACGAGCGGGCTTCATCTCGTGGCGGAAGAGCAGCCGCACCGGCAGCCACGGATAATGGCCGGCCCCCACCCCGGCGAGGGAGTCGAAAGGGGTGACGAGGATGAGCCCCGCGAGCGGGCGCTTTCCGGCCAAGCTGGCGGCGACTCCGCTGCCGATGCTGAACCCCACCGCCACCGTACGCGTGGGCCGGAGCCGCGCGAAGGCGGCGTCCAAGACGAGCGGGGCGTCCGCCATCAGCGCCGCTCCGGATGGCTTCCCGGTGGACGGGCGGTAGCCGCGATAGTGGAACACCACGACGTCCGCTTCCGGGTAGAGATTGTGGAGATAGTCGGCCGCCGCCTGCGCGTTCCAGGCATTGCCGCCGAAGCCGAGGACGAGAGTACCTTTTCCGGCTCGGCTCGGAGGGATGTGGAGGCCTCGCAGCGTCTCTCCGTCCGCCGTCTCCACGCTCAGCGGCTGAGCGCCGGGCGGGAGCGGGCCCGCGCCCTGAACCGCGCGGGCCGGGAAGATCATCGAGGTCTGGCCGAAATAGAGAGCGACCAGGATCGCGAGGTAGAGGAAGATCGGGATGAGGAGGAGCTTCAGCGCCCACATGGCACGGGCTCCCGGAACGGCCTCAGCGCGTGCAGGCTCGCTCGATCGCCGGCTCGATCGCGTCGAGCGTGAACGGCTTCGACAGGACGGGAACCTCGGCATGAGCCTCGGGCGGAGGCTCGATATGCCCGCCGGTCGCGAGGACGTATGGGATTCCGCGGCTCTTCAGCTCGTCCGCCACCGGCCAGACGCGCTCGCCGTTCAGGTTGACGTCGATGATGGCGATGTCGAAGCCGCCTTCCTTCACCCGGTCGAGCGCGGCCCCGACCGTGTCGCAGGTGCCGGCGACCTGGTGGCCGAGGGAGTCGAGGAAATCCTCGAGCATCATCGCGATCAGCGGCTCGTCTTCGACGATGAGGATGGAACGGGGAGCGCTCACGGCGCCCGCTTAAGCGGTTCGGAACCGGCGCGAAACCATTATTTGGAGGCGAGAGCGTCCCGCGTCGCTTCGGCCAGCGCCTGGACCGAAAAGGGCTTGGCGAGGAAGGCGACGCGCTCCAGGTCGATCGACTGGCGAAGCTGCTCCTCGGCATAGCCGGAGATGAAGAGGATGTTGAGATCAGGCTGGATCTTGCGCGCCTCCCGAGCCGTGGTCGGGCCGTCCATGGTCGGCATGACGACGTCGGAGATCATCAGGTCGACCCTCTTCTCCCGTTCCAATATCTCGATAGCGGCCTCGCCGTTTTCGGCAGTGAGAACGGTGTAGCCGTGACGGGTGAGCGCCCGCTCCGCCACGGCGCGAACCGTCGCCTCGTCCTCCACGAGAAGGATGGTTCCGCTGCCCCAGAGCTCGCCCGTGGCTTCCTTCGGTTTGCGGCCGGCCGGGACCGCCTCGGCCTGGTGGACGGGGAGGTAGATGACGAAGCTCGTCCCCTTCCCCGGCTCGCTCTCGGCGAAGATGAAGCCGCCCGATTGCTTGACGATCCCGTAGACGGTGGAAAGGCCGAGGCCCGTCCCCTTCCCTACTTCCTTGGTGGTGAAGAAAGGCTCAAAGATCTTGGGGAGAAGGTGCGGCGGGATTCCGGTGCCGGTGTCGCTGACGCGGAGGGCGGTATAGTCGGCGATCGGGAGGATCTCGCTCCCCATTCGCCGCACGTCCTCGGCCGAGACGGAATAGGTGTGGAGGGTGAGCGTGCCGCCCCCCTTTTCGTCCTTGGCGAGGATGGCGTCGCGGCCGTTGACGGCGAGGTTGACGATCACCTGCTCGAGCTGCCCCGGATCGGCCCGGACGGCGCCGAGCCGGCGGCCGTGCTTCACCTGGAGCTTCACCGTCTCCCCGAGCAGGCGCTTCAGGAGAGTCGAGACCTCCGAGATGACGTCGGGAAGCTGTAGGACCTGGGGGCGAAGGGTCTGCTGGCGGGAGAAAGCGAGGAGCTGGCGGGTGAGGCTTGCCGCCCGGTTGGAGTTGGAGCGGATCTGCTGGATGTCGTCGAAATCGCTGTCGCCGGGCGTGTGGCGCATCAGCATGAGGTCGCAATGGCCGATGATCGCGGTGAGGATGTTGTTGAAATCGTGCGCGACGCCGCCGGCGAGCTGGCCGACCGCCTGCATCTTGGTCGCCTGGGCCACCTGGCGCTTCAGGCGGTCCTCTTCGGTATTGTCCTTGAGGCTGAGGAGGACGGCGGCCTCGCCGAGCCCGCGGGCGCCGGCGACGGTGAGCGCCACCGGCTCCTCGGGCTGGGTCTTGAGGCGCACGGCTACGTCGCCCGAATGGGCGGCGCCGCGGGCGAAGCGGCGGACCGAGTCCGAGACTGCGCCCTTGTCTTCGTCGACGACGAGGTCGCTGGGCCAGACCGGCGCCGCGGTGCGTGAGAGGCCGGCAGCGCGGCGGAAGGCAGCGTTGAGGTAGAGGAGCCGCCCGTCTCGGTCGGCGAGCGCAAGCCCAAGGGGGAGGATCTCGAGGAGCGCGTTGATGTTCCGGGCGGCGCCGTGGGCGAGGGTCGCGGACGGGTCGTCGAGGAGAAGGAAGAGGCTCTCGGCCCCCTCCGCTTCCTCACCCAGGGGCGCCTGGAGGATGCGAAGCGCCGGGGCGCCCTTTCCCTCGCGAGCCAGGTGGAACTGATGATGCTCGTCGAAGGCGAGCAGATCGACGATCGGGGTGCCGGGCGCTACCTCACCCGCCCGAAGGCGGAACGCCTGATTGGCTTCAAGGATATTCCCCTCACCGGAGGTGAGGGCGAGCATCACCCCCGCATCGCCGAGCTTCTCGGCGGCGCCGCTGGCGAGGAAGGAGCGGATCGCTTCGCCGCCCGGGGCCGCCGCTCCGCGCTCGAAGCTCCACAGGAGCAGAGTGTCGCCCTGTCCAGCCGTGCGCACATGAGCGAGGAGTTGCTCGTCCCCGAAGGCGAGGTCGGCAGCGTCGGCCCGCCCGTCTCGGAGGGTGGTGGTAAGGGCCGACTGCATCTGCTCGCCGAAGGGCAGGTCGAGCGGTGGCCGGGAGCCGAAGAGTTGCTGGTAGGCGCCATTCGTGGCTCGCAGCCCGCCCTGAAGATCGGTCAGCGCGAGCGCCGATGGGGAGGCGTCCAGGACGTCACGGACAAGCGCTAGATCGGGAGCGGAGGCGGCCTCTACCCGGACCGTCGGCGGCGCGCGGCGCCCGGCGAGCAGAAGCGGCAGGCCGACCGCGAGCGCGCCGGCGAAGAAGGCGGCGGCGAAGATCGGCTCCCCCACCGTCCAAAGAAGCAGGGCCGCGCTCGCGCCGGCCGCGGCGGCGATGAGGAGCGCGGGGCCGAGGATCGAAGGTCTTTGCGGTGCGGTCGAGGCCATGCCGTGCGATAACAGGCGCCGGTGCGCGATCAATCCGCCGCGAGGTCCCGCTGCGCCCGACGGCGCCATTTGCGCGCCTGCCACCAGCGCCAGACGAGGATCGAGACGAAATAGCCGACCAGCGCCGCCGCGAAGGCGATGATCAGGAGCCCGCTGACGAGGGCGGGGGCGGCGTCAGAGAAGAGCCAGGCGAACCATTCCCCGAGCCCCGCGCCCCGCTCCGTGAGCGCATAGAAGCTGGCGACGTCCGTCCTGAAGCCGAGGACGCTTCCCACCTCAAGGGACGCGAGCAGGATGAAGGGCGTGGTGAAGGGATTGGAGAGGAAGGTCATCAGAGCCGCGAGCGGAATGTTGCCGCGCAGGGGCACGCAGACCAAGGCCGAGCCGACGATCTGAAGCCCCGGGATCAGAAGGAAGATCCCGACGAGGAGGCCGATCGCGACTCCTCGCGGGACGGAGCGGCGGGTGAAGCGCCAGAATTCGCTGTGAAGCACGCGGCTTCCGAGCGGCTTGATCCAGCGGCTCTTCGCCAGCTCCTCGCGGCGCGGCATGTTCTTTCGGGCCCAGCGGGCGAGCCAGCCCCGTTCCTCAGCCATGGTTGCGCAGCAGGCGGCCCTGCTCCCTCTTCCAGTCCTTCTCCTTCTGATATTCGCGCTTGTCCGGCGCTTTACGGCCGCGGGCGAGGGCGAGCTCGACCTTCGCGCGGCCACGGCTGTTGAAATAGATCGAGAGCGGCACGAGGGTCATGCCCTGCCGGGCGACGGCGCCGTGCAGCTTGGCGATCTCGCGCTCGTGGAGGAGGAGCTTCCTCGGCCGCTTGGGCTCATGGTTGTGGCGGTTGCCGTGGCTGAACTCGGGAATGTTGGCGTTGATCAGCCAGACCTCCTCCTCGGCCACCTCGGCATAGCTCTCCGCGATCGAGCCTTCGCCGAAGCGAAGCGACTTAACCTCGGTGCCGGTGAGCGCGATCCCCGCCTCGTAGGTGCTCTCGACCGCATAATCGAAGCGCGCGCGCCTATTCTCGGCGACGACCTTGACCTTGTCGAACGTGGCGGGGCGCGGGCGGACCATGCGGGGGACATAGAGGTCGTGGCTGCAGAGTGGAAGGCGAGGCGGGAAGCTATTTCTCCGCGGCGCTCGCGTCAGCGCGGCGCCAGCGCCAGCATGACAGAGCGACAAGCATCAATGTCGCCGCTCCGCAGACCAACTCCCGTATCGCTCCGGAAAGGCTGAAATTCTGATAGGGATCTTGGAAGCCGCCCGACTCGTACCTCACCAGCGCGATAGGGCCCGCCACTCGCTTCCCGAGGAATTCCTTCTGGAGTCGGTGCGGTGTAGCGATGAGCGCGTCGAGCGTAGTGCCGATGTAGAGCAATCCATATTCCAAGCAGAGGAAGAGGAGGTAGGCCGTCCAGGCACCCCGACGAGGGACGAGGCGCAGCTTGCGAGCAATGAGCAGCGAAACGGCTGCCCCCATCAGCATCACCGGCAAGAGGAAGATGCTGGCGGCGACAATCACCCCGCAGTGCTCACACGGTCAGGCCAGCATGGCGGAGCGCCGAATCGACGGCGCGGCGGCTCGCCTCGGACGGCGGAGTCATCGGCAGTCGAAGCTCGGCCGAGGTGGCGCGGACGCGGCTCAGGGCGTACTTTACGGGCCCCGGTGAAGCGTCGGTGAAGAGGGCGGCGTGGAGCGGGTAGAGCCTGTCCTGGAGCTTCAAGGCCGTCTGCCAATCGCCTGAAAAACAAGCATTCTGGAAATCGGCGCAGAGGCGGGGCGCGATGTTGGCCGTGACGGAGATGCAGCCCTGCCCGCCCATCGCCATGAAGCCCAAAGCCATGTCGTCATTGCCGGAGAGCTGGACGAAATCCTCCCCGCAGGCGAGGCGCTGGGCGGAGACCCGCGCGAGGTTGCCGGTCGCGTCCTTCACCGCCACGACATTGGCGACCTTCGAGAGGCGGGCCATCGTCTCCACCGCAATGTCCGTCACCGTCCGCGCGGGGACGTTGTAGAGAACGATGGGCATGTCCACCGCCTCGGCGATCGCCGCGAGGTGGGCGTAGATCCCCTCCTGGTTCGGGCGGTTGTAATATGGGGGAACGTGGAGGGCCGCGTCGGCGCCCGCTTCTTTTGCCGAGCGGGTGAGCTCGATGGCGTGGGCGGTGTCGTTCGAGCCGCAGCCGGCGATTACCGGAACCGCGCCCGCGGCGGCCTCGACGGCAATCTCGATCGCGCGCCGGTGCTCGCCGTCGGTCAGTGTCGCAGATTCGCCGGTGGTGCCGCAGGGGACGAGACCGTGGCTTCCCTCGGCCACCTGCCAGGCCACGAAGTCCGAATAAGCGGCCTCGTCAAACGCTCCGTCGCGGAAAAGCGTCACTAGAGCCGGGATCGACCCGCGGAACATGGGTTCACTCCTTCACCCGGCGCTCGGCAGGGACAATAGCGGCTTCAACAAGGCCGTTCATGGCCTGATAAGGACGGGGCGGGCATAGGTCCAGCATGCAGAAAAAAGCGTTGATCCTGAGCCTGTTGGGCGTGTCTGCAGCCTCCCTCGGGGCGGTTGCGACCGGTGTTCGCCCGGGCGAGCTGGCAAGAGCCGTCCCGGCGGCGGTCCAGGCCGTTTCAGAGCCCCTGCGGCCGCCGATGCAGACGCTCTCGCCGGTCTATGCACCGGCGCCGACGGGCATCCAGGCGACGATCGCGCGCTGGAACAGCCTCAGGCAGACCGACAGCCTCCCCTTCTCCTCCTACGCTTCCTTCCTGGTCAACCACCGCGGCTGGCCGGGCGAGACCGAGATGCGCCGAACCGCGGAAAAGGCGAATGCGGACGGCGCCTCGGCGTCCGAGGTCATCGCCTTCTTTCGGATCTTCCCGCCGCTGACGCCCGCCGGCCATGCGCGGCTCGCCTCCGCCTGGCTCGCGAGCGGCCAGCCGGGCGAGGCGCAGGACGCCGCCCGCAAGGCCTGGGTCGGGGGCGTTCTCCCCCGGCCGGACGAGGACCGGATCCTCGCTCAGTTCGGCGGCCGCTTCACCACCGCTGATCATGATGCTCGGATGGAGACGCTGCTCGGCAACCGCGACACCCAGAGCGCCTCCCGGATCCTTCCGTTCGTCTCCGTGGCGCAGCGTCCGCTCTACGAAGCGCGCCTCGCGCTGCAGACCCGAGCCGCCGACGCGGCCAGCCGCCTTGCCCAGCTCGGCTCCGTCCAGGGCGATGCCGGGCTGCTGATGGACCGCGCCACCTGGCTTCGCGCCACGGGCCAGAGTCTCGCCGCCCGCCAGCTGATGGCCCAGCCCCACCGGCTCACCAAGCGCCCGGCCAATGCTGAGAAGTGGTTCGAGACGATGCTGACGCTGGCCCGCGGGGCGGCGGAGGACAGCCAGTGGGGGACCGCCTACCAGATCGCTTCGCAGATCGACGAAGCCTATCCGGCCGGAACCGACGTCAGCGCCCGTTCCTATGGCGAGCGCGACGAATATACGAGTCTCGCCTGGCTGGCCGGCAATGCCGCCAACCGCCTCGGTCGCCCGGCGGATGCCGCGAGGATGTTCGAACGCTATGCGCGCGCCGCCAAGTCGCCGCAGACCCGTTCCAAGGGCCTCTACTGGGCGGCGCGGGCAGCCTCGGCGTCCGGGCAGACGGCGCAGTCCAGTGCCTGGCTCGAGGAAGCCTCGACGGCGCCCGACCAGTTTTACGGGCAGCTGGCGATGGAGCGGCTCGGCCGGCGGATCACGCCTCCGACCACTCCGGCCGTCGCCCTCGACCCCGCCTCCCGCTCCGCTTTCGCCTCGCGCCCGCTGGTCCAGGCGGCTCGGGCGCTCGGCGACATGGGACGGTGGAGCGACCAGTCTCTGTTCGTCCGCGCGATCGCGGAGCAGGTGTCGACCACTCAGGAACGGCTGGTCGCCGCCGAGTTCGGCCGAACGATCGGACGGCCCGACCTCGGAGTCTGGCTGGCGCGCGAGGCCCGCAACAAGGGCGAGACCTTCTACACCCCCCTCGCCTTTCCGCAGGTCACGATCCCCGCCGCTTATTCGCAGAACTGGGCGCTGGCGCACGGGATCACGCGGCAGGAAAGCTCGTTCGACCGGGCTGCCGTCAGCCACGCCGGCGCTCGCGGGATGATGCAGCTGATGCCGCCGACGGCCCGGGAGGAAGCCGGCAAGGTCCGAGTCTCCTATGATTTCGGGCGCCTGACCAGCGACCCCGCCTATAACGTCATGCTCGGCTCCAGCTATTTTCAGCGCCTGCTCAACCAATGGGGCGGCAGCGTCCCTCTCGCCGTGGCGAGCTACAATGCGGGGGCCGGAAACGTTCGCAAATGGGTGCGCGAGAAGGGTGACCCGCGCTCGGGCGGCGACATCGTTCGCTGGATCGAGGAGATCCCGTTCTTCGAGACCCGCAATTATGTGCAGCGCGTGCTCGAGAATGCCGTCGTATACGACGCAATGCGGGCCCAGGGCGTCGCGCAGCCGAACCGCCTCTCTCACTATCTCGGCAAGGGCAGTCCGGGCTAAGGAGCCTGGATGGACGAGCGGCCCAACTACATCACCCCCGAAGGCTATCGCCGGCTGCGCGAGGAATATGAGGCGCTGTTCGGCATCGAGCGGCCGAAGCTGGTCGAGACGATCAGCTGGGCGGCTGGAAATGGCGATCGTTCCGAGAATGGCGACTATATCTACGGGCGGAAGAAGCTTCGCGAGATCGACCGGAGGCTGGGCTGGCTGTCGCGCCGGATGAAGGCGGCGAAGGTCCTGGACCCCGCTGCTCAGCCGGAGCGCGGAAAGGTGTTCTTCGGGGCCAGCGTCACCCTGATCGACGAGGACGACAAGGAGCGGGTGGTGACTCTGGTCGGCGACGACGAGACGGACGCTGGCGCCGGGCGAATCAGCTGGAACTCACCGATCGGACGGGCGATACGCGGAGCGGCGGTGGGCGACGTCCGGCGAGTCGCCCTCCCCTCCGGAGAGCGCGAGCTCGAGGTCACCGATATAGTCTATCCCGACCGCTAGCGGCGGCGATGGTGGCGGGCGCCATTGACGAGCGCCGCCCTGATCTCCGGGTCGGTCAGCCGCATGTCGCGGTTGGTGTCGGCGTGGCGGCGGAACCAGATGTTCGCCCGGTCAGCGGTTCTGCGGCCGATCCGGGCATTGTCGCCCGAATCGAAGCCGTAGCGGACGATCTCCTGCCCTTCCTCGGTGCACGCGAGCCACGGATCGAGCCACTGGCCGCCGCGGCCGCGGAAGAAGCCGCAATCGTTGCCGAGCCGCTCATAATCGCCGCCCGCATAATCGTAGCCGCCATAGCGGCCGCGGCCATAGCCGCTCTCGTCATAATAGGTTTCGCAGGCCGCCACGCTGACCGCAGCGACGAAAAGAACCCCGACCACAGCCATTCGCATGGGTCTTCTCCCCTGTGTTGCGCAGGCTCAACCCGTGCTCGCGGCAAAGGTTCAATCGTTTCGGGTCGTTAACCATCTTTCCCGAATGCCTGCCTCGCCAGCGCCTCCACTTCGGCGTCGGCCTGAGGCGGCTTGGGTGGGCAGACGCCTTCCAGAGCGTCGGCGACAGCGGTCAGGGCCGCGATGCGCGCGGCCTTCTTGTTGTTGCCGTCGATGACGATCCATGGGCTCCAGCGCGTGTCGGTTCGCTCCAGCATCTCCTCCACTGCGGCGACGTAGTCGGCGCGGCGGGAGCGGTTGCGGAAGTCCTCCGCGGTCACCTTCCAGCGCTTCCAGGGATGCTCCAGCCGGGCCTTCAGCCTTTCGTCCTGCGTCTCCTGAGTGACGTGGAAGAAGAGCTTCACGACGGCGGTGCCGTCGAAGCTCTGCTGGGCCTCGAACTCGTTTATCTCGTCATAGGCGCGGCGCCATTCGGCCTCGGACGCGAAGCCCTCCACCCGCTCGACGAGGACGCGGCCGTACCAGCTTCGATCGAAGATCGCGATTTCGCCCGATCCCGGAAGCCGTTTCCAGAAGCGCCAGAGGAAGTGGCGGGCCTTTTCCTCGGCGGTGGGAGCGGCGATCGGCCACACTTTGTAAGCGCGCGGGTCCCAGCCCGAGGTCAGGCGCTGGATGGCGCCCCCCTTTCCAGCCGCGTCCCAACCTTCGAAGACGACGACGCTCCGCCGTTTGTGAACGATGTGGGAGACGAGGATGCGGGAGAGGCGGTCCTGGAGCGCCTCCAGGTCCTTCTCGTAATCGCCTTTGTGCTTGGCGCCGGTTTCGTAGTCGGAGAGATTGATGGTCATCGAGGGACGATAGCGGGCCGCTTCCTTGCCGTCATCCCGGCGGAAGCCGGGATCTCCGGCCGAAGGTCACGGCGTCTCGAGGAGACCCCGGCTTTCGCCGGGGTGACGGATCACTCCGGCGCGACCGCCCTGGCGGGGTCCTTCTTCGCCGCGCCCGCGGGCTCCACGATCCGAATGTTGAGCTCGCGAAGCTGCTTGGGCGACACTTCGGAAGGCGCCCCCATCATTAGATCCTCGGCGCGCTGGTTCATCGGGAAGAGGACGACCTCGCGGATGTTCGGCTCTCCGGCGAGGAGCATGACGATCCGGTCGATACCGGGGGCGGAGCCGCCGTGGGGCGGAGCTCCGAACTTGAAGGCGTTGATCATCCCCGAGAAGTTCGCGTCGACATCTTCCTTGGAATAGCCGGCGATGCCGAACGCCTTGTACATGATGTCCGGGCGGTGGTTGCGGATCGCGCCGGACGACAGCTCCACGCCGTTGCACACGATGTCATACTGGTAAGCGAGGATGTCGAGCGGGTCCTTGGTCTCGAGCGCCTCGAGCTCGCCCTGCGGCATCGAGAAGGGATTGTGCGAGAAATCGACCTTCTTGGCTTCCTCGTCATATTCGAACATCGGGAAATCGACGATCCAGCAGAAGTCGAAGCGGTTCTCGTCGATTAGGCCGAGCTGCTCCGCCACGCGAGTTCGGGCGGCGCCGGCGAGCTTGGCCGCCTGCCATTCCTTGCCGGCGGCGAAGAAGATTCCGTCGTCGGGGCCGAGGCCAAGCTCGGCGATCAGGTTGCGCGTCGCTTCCTCGCCATGGTTCTTGGCGATCGGACCGCCCAGTTCGCCCCCCTTCTGGGTGATGTAGCCGAGGCCCGCATGGCCTTCGGAGCGCGCCCAGTCGTTCATCTCGTCGAAGAACTTGCGGCTCTTGTCGGCGGTGCCGGGCGCCGGGATGGCGCGGACCACTCCACCGCTCTCCTCGATCCGGGCGAAGAGGCCGAAGCCGGAGCCGGTGAAGTGGCTCGACACGTCCGAGATGAGGATCGGGTTGCGAAGGTCCGGCTTGTCCGAGCCGTATTTCAGCATTGCTTCCTTATACGGAATCCGAGGAAATGAGCCGGCCGGCGTGACGCTGCGGCCGTTCGCGAATTCCTCGAACACGCCGGCGAGGACCGGCTCGATGGCCTGGAAGACGTCTTCCTGAGTCACGTAGCTCATCTCAAAATCGAGCTGGTAGAATTCGCCGGGCGAGCGGTCGGCGCGGGCGTCCTCGTCGCGAAAGCAGGGTGCGATCTGGAAATAGCGGTCGAAACCGGCGACCATGATCAGCTGCTTGAACATCTGCGGCGCTTGGGGGAGCGCGTAGAATTTGCCCGGATGCACCCGGCTCGGAACCAGATAGTCGCGGGCGCCCTCGGGACTGGAGGCGGTGAGGATCGGCGTCTGGAACTCGGTGAAGCCCTGATCGACCATCCGGCGGCGGATCGAGCTGATTACCTGGCTTCTAAGGACGATGTTGGCGTGGATCCGCTCTCGCCTCAGATCGAGGAAGCGGTAGCGGAGGCGGATGTCCTCCGGATAATCGGCCTCGCCCGCGACTGGGAGCGGAAGCTCCTCGGCAGCGGACTGGACGACGACCTCGTCCGCGACGAGCTCGATCTCGCCGGTTGCGAGGTTCGGGTTGCTGGCCTCGGCGCCCCGCGAGACGACCTTGCCGGTGACGGTGACGACGGATTCGAGGCGCAGATGGTCGAGGATTGCAAGCGGGCCGCTATTCGCCTTCGCGACAATCTGGGTGATCCCATAATGGTCGCGAAGGTCTACGAAGAGCACGCCGCCATGGTCACGCTTGCGGTGCACCCAACCCGAAAGCCGGGCTTCGGAGCCGACGTCGGACGCGCGCAGCTCGCCGCAATTATGGGTTCGGTATGCGTGCATAAGCGCGCCCTTTAGCTTGTCGATTTACGTGATTTTCGAGCGCGGCGCTTCGCGGGCCGTCCCTGCTTTGTCAAGCGGAGAGGCCATCGGTACCTTCGCTAGTCGGCGCTGGTTGTAGGCCTTACAGGAAGCAAGCAGCCTGATAAGCTGCAGCATGGGCTTCATCATCGAAGCGATTTTCGACTGGATCGCCGTCGGGATCGTTGACAAGCTAGCGAACCGTTTGCCCCCCTGGGGGTGCGCACTGCTCGCCCTTGCGCCTGCGGCGGCAATGGGAGGTCTCGTCTGGCTGGCAGTTCGCTAGAACGAGGCACAGCGAATTCAGATTTCAAATGCACCCACTACCGGCCGTCGCTATGAGCCCCTCCAATGTTGATCCACCCGCTGATTACCGATTCCGATTCGCTGAAGTCCCTGGTCGAGCGCCTCTCCCGGTCGCCCTTCGTGGCGGTCGATACGGAGTTCATGCGCGAGAACACCTATTGGCCAGACCTGTGCCTGATCCAGATCGGCAACACCGAGGAAGCGGCGGCGATCGACCCGAAGGCGGAGGGCATCGATCTCGAGCCGCTGCTCGACCTACTGGTGGATAATGAGGACGTCCTGAAGGTCTTCCATGCCGGCGGGCAGGACATCGAGATCATCTACAATCTGAGCGGCCGAACGCCCCATCCCCTGTTCGACACCCAGATCGCGGCAATGGCGCTCGGACTCGGCGAGCAGGTCGGCTATTCGAACCTAGTCGAGAGCCTGATCGGCAAGAGCCTGGACAAGGGCGCGCGGTTCACGGACTGGGCGCGCCGCCCGCTCGACAAGCGCCAGATCGACTATGCGATCGGCGACGTCACCTATCTCGCGACGCTCTTCCCCAAGATGCTGGAACGGCTTCGGCGCACCGAGCGCGGCGAGTGGCTGGACGAGGAGATGGAGCGGCTCGCCGACCCGTCCAATTACGAGAACGCCCCCGGTGAAGCCTGGAAACGCATCCGGATATCGAGCCGGAAGCCGGAGGTGCTGGGCCGCCTGAAGGCGCTCGCCGCCTGGCGGGAGCAGGAGGCGAAGGGCAAGAATCTGCCGCGCGGGCGGATCATGAAGGACGAGACGATCGCCGACGTCGCCGCCCATCCGCCGGCGAGCCAGGAGGCGCTTGCGCGGGTTCGGGGGCTCTCGCCGGCCTGGGCAGGGAACGAGATCGGATCGCGGCTGATGGCGGCGCTTGCGGCGGCTGAGCCGATGCCGGCCGAGGAGATGCCGGCCCGCGAGGACCGTGGGCCGGGGCTTGGCAAGGAAGGAGCGCTGGTCGCCGACCTCCTGAAGCTCCTCCTCAAGATCCGCTCGCGCGAAAGCAACGTGGCCTCGAAGCTGATCGCCCGTTCGGAGGAGCTGGAGCTGCTTGCGGCGGGGCGACGCGAAGGCCTCTCGATCCTCAAAGGCTGGCGGTTCGACCAGTTCGGACGCGATGCGCTGGACCTGGTCGAAGGGCGGCTCGCCTTCGGAGTGCGGGGCGGCAAGCTGACGATGACCAAGACGGAGGAAGGGCAATGAAGGCGCTGCAGGCAATCGCACTTCTAGTCAGCGCAAGCGGCTGCGCGGCCGTACCTCCGGCGGAGGAGGAGGCGGTGCCGGTCCACGGCGATACCGGCCGCAGATGCGACGCTTCGAAGGCACAGGTGCTCGTGGGCGAGCCCTCGAGCCAGGCACTTGCCGCGGAGGCGATGCGGCTCACGGGCGCAGGCATCATGCGCTGGATAGCCGAAGGCGCAATCACCACCCGGGAATATCGCGAGGACCGGCTAAACATCGAGCTGGACCGCGAGAACAGGGTGAAGGCGATACGCTGCGGCTAGCGGATCCGCATCTCGCTTCGACAGCCTAGAGCGGAGGCGAGCTTTCTGAGGCGGCGGTCGACCGTCTCGCCGTAAAGCGCCTCGTCGGCGCGTTTGAGGTTGAGGAAAAGCATTTCTCCCTCGCGCGAAAGGCTGCTTCGCTCCAGGCTTGCGGCAAGACCCCCGCTCAGGCGCTGGCCGAGCCGCATGGCGAGGCCCCAGCGGGCGGCACGCTCGAGCTGACGGGGGCTGCAGAGGGCCGCGACCCGCGCGTCCGGAAAGCCGCGGCCGCCGCCGAAGTTCGAGAACAGGGATTGCGCCACCATCGCCCGGCCGCAGGCGTCGATTCCGACCCAATTGCCATGCAACGCCATCTCGACACCGCGTTCAGCCCGGAAGTCGGGGTGCGCCTGCCACGCCACGTCGGCGAGCAGGCAGGCGGCGAGACGGAGGCGCGCGTCCTTCGGGCCGTCGTCGAAGATTGGGGAGATCCAGCGGTCGAGAAGGTCGCCATGCTCGCCGAAGCGGGAGAGCCCCCTTCCCGCTTCGCGCGCCGCCTCGATCAGCGGGTCCTTCGCCCGCTCCTCTGGAGTCAAATTATGGTAGAGCAGGCCCTCGCGAATTCCGAAGCTGGAGACGACCAGCTCGCTCGGCTCCAGCTCGTCAACCAGAGCCGAGAGGACGAGCTTCGCGTTGGGGAGCGTCGGGATCCGGGAAAGCGTCAGCATCGGCAGGCTTTTTGGGTCAGTCTTGCTGAGCGACTGGATGAGCTTCCTCAGCTCCGCCGGCCTCTGGGGCGCCATCCGGTAGCCGTGGGTGATGGGCAAAGGGTAATCCGTGGTAATGATGTCGAGCCGGGCCAGCGCGCGCCAAGAGCCTCCCACCATGTAGAGCGGCCGGCCGCGGCCCCGCTCCCCCAGGCCCGAGGCCTTGAGAGAATCGCGAAGCTGCCGGCGCAGCTTCTTTTCGGCGGCGTGGTCCGGATTGCCGATGCGGAGGACTCCGAAAGGAAGCGAAATGCTCTTGGCCACCTTGCCACCGCGGACGTGGGCGAGCTCGAGGCTGCCGCCGCCAAGGTCCCCCACCACCCCGTCGGCCTCGGGAATGCCCGACAGCACCCCCTCCCCCGCCAGGATCCCCTCCTCCTCCCCCGAGATCACGATTGGGTCGAAGCCGAGGGCGCGCACCTCCTCCAGGAAGGCCTCCCCGTTGGAGGCTTCGCGAACCGCGGCGGTGGCGATGACCCGCAGTTCGCAGACATCCATCTGGGCGATCAGCAGGCGGAAACGCTGAAGCGCCGACAACGCCCGCGCCTGCGGCTCGGGCCCCAATCTGCCCGTCTCGCTGAGGCCCCGCCCGAGGCCGGCGAGCACTTTCTCGTTGAAGATGATGGTGGGAGCCCGAAGCGCGCCCGAATAGACGACGAGGCGGACCGAGTTGGACCCGATGTCGATGATGGCGCTGGGCTCGCAGAGCAATTCCGGAGCCTCAGTGGTCCCGCCGAAGACGAAGCTTGGGCACGGAGCCGCTCTTCCGGAGCGCCGCGCCGCGGCCCGAAAGCGACGGATTGGTCATGAAATAGAGGTGGAGGTTGAAGGGCCTGTCGCCGTCGGGCGTGAGCCTCTCATACCGGCCGTCCGGGTGAAGCCTCCAGCTCTGCTCGTTGTCGATGAGGCTGGCGACCATCACCTGGTCGAGTATCTGCGCGTGGACCGTCGGGTTCTCGATCGGGAGCATATATTCGACCCGCCGGTCGAAGTTGCGAGGCATCCAGTCGGCCGAGCTGATGTAGACCCGGGCATTCCGGTTCGGAAGCTCGTCGCCATTGCCGAAGCACCAGATCCGGCTGTGCTCCAGGAAGCGGCCGACGATCGATTTCACCCGGATGTTGTCGGACAGCCCCGGCACTCCGGGTCTCAGGCAACAAATCCCTCGGATGACGAGATCGATCTGAACCCCCGCATTGCTCGCCTCGTAAAGCTTGTCGATGATGGTCGGATCGACGAGCGAGTTCATCTTCGCCCAGATTTCGCCCGGCTTTCCGGCGCGGACGTTTGCGATCTCCGCCTCGATCAAAGCGAGCAGGCTGTCGCGCAGCTGGTGGGGCGACATGGTGAGGAGCTCGAGCTTCTGCGGCTCCACATAGCCGGTGATGTAGTTGAATAGCTGGGCGACGTCGCGGCCGACCCGCGGGTCGGCGGTGAAGAAGCTGAGGTCCGTGTAGATGCGCGCGGTTACCGGGTGGTAATTGCCGGTGCCGAGGTGGCAGTAGGTTCGATAGCCGCGCTCCTCGCGCCGGACCACCATCGAGACCTTGGCGTGGGTCTTCCATTCGATGAATCCATAGACGACCTGGACTCCGGCCCGCTCGAGCGCGGAGGCCCAGAGAAGGTTCTGCTCCTCGTCGAACCGCGCCTTGAGCTCCACCACGGCGGTCACCGACTTGCCCGCCTCCGCCGCGTCGATGAGGGCCCGGATCACCGCCGACTGCTTGCCGGCACGGTAGAGCGTCTGCTTGATCGCGATGACGTCCGGGTCGGCGGCCGCCTGCTTCAGGAACTCGACCACCACCTCGAAGCTCTCATAGGGGTGGTGGACGACGATGTCCTTGGACTGGATAGCGGCGAAGCAGTCACCGCCATGCTCGCGCACCCGCTCCGGGAAGCGCGGAGTGAAGGGCGCGAACTTCAAGTCCGGCCGGTCCTCCTCATAGAGCGCGGCAAGGTCGGCGATGCCGAGGAAGCCGGTGGACTCGGTGACGATCGCCTCGCTCGCGGCGAGCCCGTCGCGCACCAGAGTCACCAGCTCGGCGGGCATTCCGGCTTCGAGCTTGAGGCTGATGACCCGCCCGCGCCGCCGCCGCTTGATCGCGCTCCGGAAGTAGCGGACGAGGTCCTCGGCTTCCTCCTCAACCTCGATGTCGCTGTCGCGGATGACCCGGAAGGCGCCGCCGCCGAGCAGCTCGCAATCGGGAAAGATCGCGTGAATGTTGCGCCGGATCAGAGTCTCGATGGCGATGTAGCGCGCTTCCACCCCCGGCAGGCGAACGAAGCGCGGCAGCGTGGCGGGCACCATCAACAGCTCGCGGATCGGCTCGCCGTTGTTCTTGCGCCCGAGGTCGAGGATCAGCGAGAAGCCGCGGTTCGGGATGAACGGGAACGGGTGGGCCGGATCGATCGCCTGCGGAGTCAGAACGGGGAAGATCTGGTCCCGAAAATGCCGCTCCAGCCATTCGGCCGACTCTTGGTCCACCGCGCCGCCGCCGATGACGGTAAGCCCCGCCTCTCCGAGCGCCTTGCGCAGATTGCTCCAGACCTGCTGCTGGCTAGCAGCCAGTTCGTCGGCCACCACGCCAATCGCCGCCAGCTGCTGGGCGGGGGTGAGCCCGTCGGCGGACCTTTCCTCCACCCCCATCAGCCGGTGCGCCTTCAGGCCCGCCACCCGCACCATGAAGAATTCGTCGAGATTGTTGCCGGAGATGGAGAGGAAGCGGAGCCGCTCCAGAAGCGGATGGGCGGGGTTGCACGCTTCCTCGAGAACTCGCCGATTGAAGGCCAGCCAAGAAAGCTCCCGGTTGAAATAGCGCTCGCGCGGCGCCAGCGGAGGCACCGCTTCGGCGCCCGAATCCCGCGGTGCGGCGGCTCGCTTCTCGGTCACGCCTGATTTCTCGCGCGTTTGATCATACCGCTTTCCGACAAGGCCCTTCTCGCCATTGCCACCGTCATGCGTCGGTGATGTGACAGTGCCGCCTCGTCGAGGACGGCAACGGCTCTTTGAACGGCCACGTAGCTGCGTTCGATCCGTGGAACGACATAAGCGGGAAGATCGGGCGGCACCGCGATGCCCCTGTCGCCGAGCAGCTTGACGAGCAGGTCGCCGATCAGCCGGTCGTCCGGAGGAGCGATGGCCACGTGCGGCGTCGCGGCGAGGCGGGAACGGAGATCGGGGAGAGTGACCTCCCAGGCGGGAGGGGCGGAGTCCGCGACGATGAGTAGCGGCCGGCGTGAGAGCTGCGCCTCGTTCCAGGCGTGAAAGATCGCTTCCTCGTCATGCGCCTGAGCATCGTCGAACAGGCGCCCGCCCGCCTTTCGGACGAACAGTCGGCCGAGCAGGCTACGTCCTGATTTTCGTGGGCCCGTGATGAGCGTCGCCATGACCGGCCAAACCGACCAGCGTTTGAGATGCTCGAACGCGGCGCGATTGGATTCGGAGAGCAGGAAATCCTCGTCGCCGTCGGCTACCGGCCAGTCGAGCGGCAGCGCGATCTGCGACACCTCAGTCCCCGCCCCGCGAGATCCGGAGGCTGGAGCCGGAGCCCTGGACGTTCCAGCCTTGCGCCCTCAGCGCCTCGGCAAAGGCCGCGGGGTCTCCGCCGTAGGTCACTCGCATCGAGGAGGTGCCGCCGGGCTGGGGGTTGACGGTGAAGGCGGAGGTGACTCCGGCGACTCGGCTGACTCCGACCTCCGCCCGGGTGATTGCGCCTGCGTCCGGGGTTTCGACGGCGATGCTGATCGTACTGACATTGCCGCCCCCCGCTCCTGGCAGCGCCACGGACGGATCGCGGGTGACCTCGCGCTCGCCGGCCTCTGGCTCGATCGTCTCCTCGGCAACCTCTTCGATCAGCGGTGGCTCCGGAACGATCAGGGAGGGGTCGGGAACCAGCATCCCGGCGGCGAGAGCGCGCGTGTAGAGAAGGTCGAGGCCGCGAACGCCCTCGTCCAGGAGGCGCGGAATCGCGCCGCTATGCTCGACTCGAAGGGTGAAGCGGCCGATCACCCGGTTGTCCGGGCCGTAGCGCGCCGTGAAGGTGCCGATCGCGGGGCCGCCGGGGTAGAGCCGCTTCAGATGCACTTCGGGCACCATGACGTCCGCGGCGCCATATTGGTCGAGGAGCATCCGCCACCACCCCCGGCCGGGGCGCCGGGTCTGGTGGACGTTGAGGAGCAGAGGATCGATCCCGGACCCGGTGGGGCGGACGTAGTCGACGGGGCTGTTGCCGGTCCTGAACCTCGCCCAAGCCTTCTGCCATTCGTTGCGGGATTCGAAGCTCTGGTAGGAGGAGCCGGTGAGCATCACCGGGATGACCAGCATCGGCGCCGAGCGGCGGATCGAGCCGCTGACGCCCAGCAATTCGCCGGTTCGGGCGCGGTCGAAGAGCACCCCGAGCGTGGCGATGTAGCGCTTGGGGCCGATCTGCTCTTGCTCGATGATAATGCCGGAGACCATGGAGTTGAGAGCGGCATCCGTAAGGCCAGGCGCCTGCTCGATGGGGCGGCGAGTGGTCTTCGCCCAGAGCGCTTTCCAGCCCTTCTGCTGCGCCTGGCGCCAGCCCGCCTCCCGCGCCTTGTCGGCACTCTCCGCGGTGACGTCGACCTCGACTCCGGTGATCTCGAAGGTGCTTGCGCTGTCTATCGGCGGCACGCCGCGGTCGGCGCCCTCGAGCTGGGCATAGACCGCGCCGCCCGCGACGAGGGAGGCGATCAGCACGGCGAGGAGGAGGGGAAATCGGCCAAGCAGCTTCACGCCCGCCTTTTGGCGACTATGGCTTGGAAATCCAAGCGCGATATGGCTAGGCCGCAGCGATGAGCGAGGGCGAAAGCTACACCTATGCGAAAGCGGGCGTGTCCATCGCCGCCGGCAACGCCCTTGTCAGAGCCATCGGCCCGCTCGCCAAGTCCACCGCGCGACCCGGAGCGGACGCTTCGCTTGGTGGGTTCGGGGGTTTTTTCGACCTCAAGGCGGCGGGGTACCGGGACCCCCTGCTGGTCGCCGCGAATGACGGCGTCGGGACCAAGCTCAAGCTCGCCATCGAGCACGACCGGCACGAGGGCGTCGGCATCGATCTTGTCGCCATGTGCGTCAATGACCTCATCGTCCAGGGCGCCGAGCCGCTCTTCTTCCTCGACTATTTCGCGACGGGGCGGCTTGAGAACGGAGTTGCCGAGCGGGTGATCGCCTCGATCGCGGAGGGTTGCCGGGAAGCAGGCTGCGCGCTGATCGGAGGCGAGACGGCCGAGATGCCGGGCATGTACGCCGAGGGCGATTACGACCTCGCCGGCTTCTGCGTGGGGGCTGTCGAGCGGGACCAGGCGCTCACCGGCAGCCGGGTGCAGCCGGGCGACCTCATCCTTGGCCTCGCCTCCTCGGGAGTCCATTCGAACGGCTTCTCGCTCGTTCGCCGCTTGGCCGCGGACAAGGGCTGGAAGCTCGATAGGCCGGCCTTGTTCGATCAGGACGTGCTGCTGATCGAGGCGCTGCTCGCGCCGACGCGCATCTACGTCAAATCGCTTCTGCCGCTGGTGAGGAGCGGCAAGGTCAAGGCGCTCGCGCATATTACCGGGGGCGGGCTGCTGGAGAATATCCCGCGGGTCCTGCCGGAGGGCTGCCGAGCCCGTGTGGACGCCGATTCCTGGCCGCAGCCGAGGCTGATGGCCTTCCTTCAGGCGCAGGGGAATATCGAGCCGGAGGAGATGGCCCGCACCTTCAATTGCGGCGTCGGAATGGCCCTCATCGTCTCGCAAGCCGATGTAAGAGACGTTCTTCAAAGCGTTGTGCTGGCTGGAGAAACAGCTTTCGAAATGGGCTGGATCGACGTTGGGACGAAGGGCTGCACCGTTTCGGGCTCCGCGGGCACCTGGAGCGCTCGCGGCGACTGGTCGGCTCAGCACGATGGCTGAACGGATCCGGGTCGGCGTTCTGCTTTCGGGACGCGGATCGAACATGATCGCGCTGTCGGAGTACAAACGGCGGGAGGAGCGGGCCTACGACATCGTCTTCGTCGGCTCGAATGTGCCGGAAGCTCGCGGGCTGGTGGTCGCCAAACGCTTTGGAGTCCCCATCTGGGCTCAGAGCCACAAGGGCATGAAACGGGAGGCGTTCGACCGCCTCATCGACGCGGAACTACGCGCCCGCGAGGTCGAGGTGGTCGCGCTTGCCGGCTATATGCGCCTGCTCTCGCCTGAGTTCATCCGCGGCTGGGAAGGCCGGATCCTCAATATCCACCCTTCCCTCCTGCCCCAGTATAAGGGGCTGGACACGCACCGCCGCGCCCTGCTGGCCGGGGAGATGTGGGCAGGTTGCTCCGTCCACCTAGTGACGGAGGAGCTCGACGACGGGCCGGTGCTCGGGCAGGCGAAGGTCAGGATTCGGGAGCGGGACTCGGCCGAGACGCTCGCCGAGCGCGTGCTCCAGGAAGAGCACAGGCTCTACCCGGAAACGCTGGACGCTTTCTGCCGCAGCCTTCGGGAAAGCCCGGCTCCGGCTTAGCCTACGATTTCTTCAGGCTTGAAGAAGAAGTCGATCTCGATCTTCGCATTTTCGAGGCTGTCGGAGCCGTGGACGCTGTTCGCCTCGATCGACTCGGCGAAGAGCTTGCGGATCGTACCCTCGTCGGCATTTTCCGGGTTGGTGGCGCCCATCACTTCGCGATTGCGGAGGACGGCATTCTCGCCCTCCAGAACCTGAACGACAACCGGGCCGGACATCATGAACTGGACGAGGTCGTTGAAGAAGGGCCGCTCGCGGTGGACTCCGTAGAAGCCCTCGGCCTGCTCCTGCGTCATTCGAATGCGCTTGGAGGCGACCACCCGAAGGCCCGCTTCCTCGAGCTTGGCGGTGATCGCGCCGGTGAGGTTGCGGCGGGTCGCGTCAGGCTTGATGATCGAGAAGGTGCGTTCGGTCGCCATGGCCGGCTCAATGCTCCGATGATGTGGGGTGGTTTGCTGGCGGCTCTCTAGGGGGCGAGCCGGAGGAGCGCAAGGCTCAGGGCCCCTGCACCCATTTGCCGTTCTCGTCCTGCTTCCAGTAACGCGCCTCGACCTCGGTCCGCCCCTTCAGACTCCGCCAGGCCTCGCGCGCTCCGTCGCGTGCCTCATTGTCGAAGAGGTAGAAGGCTCGTTGGAAGCCGAGCGCCTCATTCCGCCAGACGCCGTCGGCGACGGCGACGTTCCTGGCGCCATTGAGGGGTTCGGCCGTCTCGGAGAGGAGGACGGGCTGCGCTTCCGGCCGCTCCCGCCCGTGCGGAAGGAAGCTGTCCTTCGAATAGCTCCACAATTGCTCGTCCAGCCTCGCCAGCAGCGGGGCGTCTCCAACCACCAGCAGCCTCTCCCCCTGCGCGAGCAGCTTTTCGCAGATGCTCGGCAGGACCCGTTCGAGCGGAGAGGCCGCCAGATGGTAGAAGTCGACGATCACGCCTCGTGATTGGCGGCGATGAAGCGGTCGAGCAGAGCCACTCCGAAGCCGGTGGCGCCCTTGTCGTAGAGGTGGCTGGCCTTGTCCGCCCAAACAACTCCCGCAATGTCGAGATGCGCCCATTTGACGCCGCTGTCGACGAAGCGCTGAAGGAACTGGGCGGCGGTGATCGACCCGCCCTCGCGCGGGCCGACATTCTTCATGTCCGCGACCTGCGATTCGATCAGCTTGTCGTAGGCGTCGCCGAGCGGCATGCGCCACAGCCGGTCGCCGCTTTCCCCGCCCGCGGCGGTCAGCTGAGCTGCAAGGCCGTCGTCGTTGGAAAAGATTCCGCCATATTCGTGGCCGAGCGAGATCACCATCGCTCCGGTGAGAGTGGCGAGGTCGACCAGCACCTCGGGCCGGAACTCGCGCTGGGCGTAGGTGATGGCGTCGCAGAGGACGAGGCGCCCTTCGGCGTCGGTGTTGATGACCTCGATCGTCTGGCCCGACATGCTCGTGACGACGTCGCCCGGCCTCTGAGCGTTGCCGTCGGGCATGTTCTCCGCGAGGACGCAGAGGCCGATCACGTTCGCCCGCGCCTTGCGGCTCGCGAGCGCCAGCATGGCCCCGGCCACCGCGCCGGCGCCGCCCATGTCCCATTTCATCCCTTCCATGCCTGCGGCGGGCTTGATCGAGATTCCGCCCGTATCGAAGGTAATCCCCTTGCCGATCAGGACGACCGGCTTGCGGCTGTCGTCGCCCGCGCCGTTCCAGCGCAGGATGAGAAGTCGCGGCGGGCGCACCGAACCCTGGCCGACGCCGAGCAGCGCACCCATTCCGAGCTCCGCCATCCGAGCCTCGTCCAGCACCTCGATGGCGACCCCCGCCGACTCCAGCCTCTGACGGCAGCGCTCGACGAAGCTTTCGGGGTAGATGATGTTGGCCGGCTCGGTGACCAGCTCCCGGGTGAGCGACAAGCCCTCGAGCAAAGCGGACCGCGCGCGCCATGCCTGCTCGGCCCCCTCTTCCGCGCCGACGATCACCACTTCGGTCAGCGTCGGCTTCTGCTTCTTGGAGAGCTTGGTGCGATAGACGTCGTAGCGCCAGCTCCGCGCCGCCGCTCCGAAGCCGATCCGGGCCGCCGCCTCGGAATCCAGGCCGAGGCCGCTGAGGTCGATCACCAGCCGGGTCTCGCCCGAGGTTAGAAGCCGGGCCGCGAGCGCTCCGCCGACCTTCTCGAACAACGCTTCATCATGGCGACGCGAGCCGAGTCCGACGAGAAGCAGGCGCCGCGCCGTCGGACCTTCCGCCACAAAGGCTTCCGCGATGGCCGCGGCCTCCCGCTCGAACCTTTGTGCCTCCGCCGCGCGCCCGACCAGGGTGCGGCTGCCTTCATCGAGGGCCGAGAGGCGGTCGGAGAGCAGGTCCTCGCTCCACACCGGCAGAGCGAGGGTATAGGCGCCGTCGAGACGCTGGGCGGCAAAGCTGACTTGCATAGACCGGGAGACTCCTGGGAAGCTTGGGCTTTGCCTCTAGGCAATCGCCTTGCCGCTGCAAAGGGGGAGGACCGCCTTGGCGGCATTGCAGCTTCGGCCGTCCGATGCGATAGGCGGCGGCTGCGCCGCGCATCCTCCTGTCGCCCCGGGGAATAGTGAAGAAGCTCAACCTCCTCTGCCTGACGGCGCTGCCTTTGCTTCTGGCCGCTCCCGGGACGGCGATTGCTCAGGAAGAGAAGGATGCCGCGCTTCCGCCCACCGAGACGGCGGCCGAGGACGGCGAACGCCGCGTCGCCTTCAGCTCGAACGAACTCGTCTACGACACCGAAGTCGACATCGTCACCGCCACCGGCGACGTCAGGATGAACAGCGAAGGCAACAGCCTCCGCGCCGACCGGCTTATTTGGGATCGCAAGACGGACCAGGTCCGGGCCGAGGGCAACGTCCGCGTGGTGAACCCCGGCGGCGACGTCGCTTATGGCGACAGCATTCTGCTTTCAGGCTCACTTCGGGACGGCGTCGTCGAGAACCTCCTTCTCGTCCTTGCCGATGGCGGCCGGCTCGCGGCCGAGCGCGGGGAGCGGCAGGATGGACGGACCACCCTCTACCGCGCCGCTTATTCCCCCTGCGCGGTGGTGGACGAGAATGGCTGCCCCAAGGACCCGACGTGGCAGATCACGGCCGTGCGGGTCGTCCACGACCCCGCGCGCAAGCGTATCCGGTACGAAGGCGCTGCGCTGAACCTCCTCGGGACACGGATCGTCGGCCTTCCCTTCCTATCCCACCCCGACGGGAGCGGAGAGGGCGGCACCGGCCTGCTGGTGCCCGAAGTGCGGATCAGCTCGAGCAATGGGCTGGAGCTTGCGGCGCCTTATTATTGGAAGATTGCCCCCAACCGCGACGCGACCTTCACCCCCCATGTCTACACCGAAGTCCTTCCGATGCTGGAGGGGCGGTACCGCCATCTCACCGGCCTCGGCGCGTTTCAGGTCGGCGCCTACCTCACCTACGGCTCCCGAATCCGCATCGATCCGACCCTGCCCGCTCAGCCGGAACGCCGCATCCGCGGCTATCTCGAAGGCAATGGGCGGCTCCAGCTCACCCCCTGGTGGACGGTCACGGCCTCCGGCCGCGTCGTCACAGATCGCACCTTTCTTCGGCGCTACGACATCTCGCGCGACAGCCGCCTTCGCTCCGTCGTCAATGCCGAGCGGATCAAGCCCAACAGCTATATCTCGATCGCCGGGTGGGCGTTTCAGGGGCTACGAGTAACGGACGTGGCCGGTCAGCAGCCGGTTGTTCTCCCGGCCGTCGATGCCCGCTGGCGCAAGGCCGACCCCATCTGGGACGGCAATGTCGAGATCCAGGCGAACAGCCTCGCGCTCCTTCGCACCGGCGGGCAGGACACGCAGCGCGCCTTCGTTGGAGCCCGCTGGGATCGCCGCAGCCTCACCCGTTGGGGCCAGGAGCTGATCCTCACCGCCTATTCGAGGGGGGATGTCTACCACACGAGCGACACCGAGCTTACCGGCACCCTTATCTATCGTGGCGAGGAGGGGCTTCGGGCCCGCGGCATCGGGGCTCTGGCGGCCGAGCTTCGCTGGCCGCTGGTCGGCCCATTCAGGGGTGGGTCGCAGCGTCTGACCCCGCGGATCCAGTTCGTGGCGTCGGGAGCCACGGGCAATCTTGAAGTTCCCAACGAGGATTCCCGCTCCGTCGATCTTGAGGATTCGAACCTTTTCGCCCTCAACCGCTTTCCCGGCTATGACCGCTGGGAGAATGGCCCTCGGCTCACTTACGGAGCCGACTGGGCGATTGACCTTCCGGGCGTCGCCGTCCGGACCACACTGGGCCAGAGTTACCGGCTCAACAATCAGCCCAGCATCCTTCCGCCCGGCACGGGCCTTTCCGGCCAATTCTCCGACTATGCCGGCCGCACGACGGTAAAGTTCGGCCGCAAGCTCAACCTCACCCACCGCTTCCGCCTCGACAAGGACTCGTTCGCCGTGAGGCGCAACGAGATCGACGCCATCGTGGGCGGCCGCCAGACCTACGGCACGATCGGCTATCTGCGCCTCAATCGAAATATCGACCCTTCCATCGAGGACCTTCGCGACCGCGAGGAGATCCGGGTGGGAGGGCGCGTGAAGTTCTTGAACTATTGGTCGCTCTTCGGCTCCACCGTCATCGATCTCACGGACCGGCGCGAGGATCCCCTCTCGCTCGCGGACGGCTATGAGCCCGTACGCCACCGCTTCGGGATCGGCTATGACGACGAATGTTTGGAGATCGGGATTACCTGGCGGCGCGATTACGACACGACCGGGGACATTCGCCGCGGCAACACCTTCCTCTTTCGAGTAGCGCTGAAGAACCTGGGTCGTTAACCTTCTCCAGGATTCGGGGCGGGAAAAGCAGTCTCCCTCTTTGGGGCAAAGGGCGCTAAGCTGCGGTTCAGCTAGTTACAGGCATGGCTACAGGCCTGCATTTATTGGAGGAATGATGAAGCTCGGCACTATCAACAGGGCGGCGCTGATGCTGGCCGGCTCGATGGCGGCGGCCGCTGCCGTTGCGCAGACCGCCGGCGGCTCGGCCCAGGCCGGTTCGACCCTCAACATCCCCAGCAACGCGCAGATCATCGGCAAGCCCGTCGACCCGAACGTTCGCCGCGCGACCGCGATCGTCAACGGCGCCGTCATCACCGGCACCGAGGTCGAGCACCGGCTGGCGTTGATCAAACTGGACATGGGCCAGCAGATCCCAGCCGAGGAATTGCCGCGCCTTCGGCAGCAGATCCTCGCGGCTCTGGTCGACGAGGTGCTCCAGATCCAGGCCGCTGAAGCGCAGGAGATCAAGGTCGAAACGCGCGAGATCGACACCTATTTTGCTCGCGTCGCACAGCAGGCCAAGCAAACGCCGGCACAGTTCGCTGCCTTTCTTCGCGCCAACGGTTCCTCGGCCGATACCCTGCGGCGTCAGCTTCACGCGAACATCGCCTGGAGACGCCTCCAAAGCAGCCGCATCGAGCCGTTCGTGAACGTCAGCGAAGAGGAAGTGAATGCGATCATCGGGCGCCTGAACGCCTCTCGCGGAACTCAGGAATTCAAGGTGTCGGAGATCTTCATCTCCGCGACGCCTGAAACTGCGTCCGAAGCTCGCGCCAATGCCCAGCGGATCGTGCAGCAGCTGCGCGGTGGGGCCAGCTTCCCCGCTTATGCGCGGCAGTTCTCCGAAGCCTCCACTGCTGCGGTCGGCGGCAATCTCGGATGGGTGAAGGCAGAGCAGCTCCCCGAGGGGCTTGCGGCGGCGGTTCGGCAGATGCCGGCCGGGTCGGTCAGCGATCCCATCGCCATTCCGGGCGGCTTCTCCATCGTTCTCCTGGAAGACGACCGTCAGATATTGACCGCTGATCCCCGCGACGCAGTCCTGAGCCTCAAGCAGATGAGCGTCGCCGTTCCTTCCGGGGCTGGCCGTAACGTGGTGGAGGCGAAGGCTCAGGAGCTGGTTCGCGTCGCCCAGTCCATGGGCGGCTGTGGAGGCGCCGAGGCCGCTGCAGCACAGCTTGGGGCCGAGGTCGTTGTGAACGATCAGGTGCGAGCGCGGGATCTGCCCGGGCCCATTCAGCAGTTGATGCTGAGCCTCAGCCCCGGTCAGAGCACGGCTGCCTTCAGCGCCGGCGAGAACAGGCTCAGCGTGCTGGTCCTCTGCGGCCGGGATGATCCGGCCCCCGAGACGCAAGTCAATTTCGACCAGGTCTATGCGTCGATCACCGAAGATCGGGTCAACCGCCGTGCCCGCCGCTATCTTCGCGACCTACGGCGCGACGCTGTCGTAGATTATCAGTAAGCCGGCGCCGGGAGCTTGGTTCAACCGCTCGCGGTAGCCCTCGGGGATCCGGCCGGCATCGGCCCCGAAATAACGGCCAAGGCGTGGGAAAGGCGGACGGCCGAAGCCGTTCCGCCTTTCTTCGCAGTCGGCGCACCCGAAGCCATTGCGGCGATATGGGCCGGTCCGATGAAGCTCGTCTCGGATCCGGACGAGGCGGGTGCCTGTTTCCACGAGGCTCTGCCTGTCATCCGTGTCGAGGAGGGGAAGGAGACCGTCCCAGGCCAGCCGACGATCGAAGGCGCCCGCTGCGCCTTCAACGCGCTTGAGCTGGCAGTCGGCCTTGCCCGATCGGGCGCGGCTCGGGCGCTGGTCACCGGCCCGGTTTCGAAGTCTCAGCTTTATTCGGTCGGGTTCACTCATCCCGGGCAGACCGAGTTCGTCGCCGAACGCTGCGGGCTCGCTGCCGACAAGGTTGCGATGATGCTGGCGGGGCCGACGCTGAGGACGGTGCCCGTCACCACCCATGTCCCGCTCCGCGCCGTGCCGGACCTGCTCAGCCCCGAGCTGATCGTCAGCAAGGGGAGGACCACGATCCGAAGCCTGCGGCGCTATTTCGGGATCGCCCGACCTCGCCTCGCCGTCGCCGGGCTGAACCCCCATGCGGGAGAGGAAGGCGCTCTGGGCCGGGAAGAAATAGAGGTGGTGATTCCGGCCATCGAGCGGCTCCGCGAGGAGGAGCCGGAAGCGGAAGTGAGCGGCCCCCACCCTCCCGACACCATGTTCCACGCGCGGATGAGAAGCACCTATGACGCCGCCCTCTGCCTCTATCACGACCAGGCTCTGGTGCCGCTCAAGACGCTCCATTTCGACGAGGGCGTGAACATGACGCTTGGGCTGCCTTTCGTGCGCACTTCGCCCGACCACGGCACCGCCTTCGCGATCGCGGGAACGGGAACGGCCAATCCCGGTGCGATGATAGCGGCCTTGAAGATGGCGGGCGAATGCGCGGACCGGCTCGCGATCCCGCAGGGCTGAAGGCCCTCCCTCCCCTGCGCGAAGTGATCGCGCGCCACGGCCTCAGCGCGTCCAAGGCGCTCGGCCAGAACTTCCTGCTCGACGAACAATTGCTCGACCGGATCGCCCGGGTCCCCGGCGATCTGGAGGGGCAGAAGGTCTACGAGGTTGGCCCCGGACCGGGAGGCCTCACCCGGGCCCTGTTGCGGGCCGGAGCGGAGGTGGTCGCGGTGGAGAGGGACCGCCGCTGTATTCCCGCATTGGAGGAGGTGTCCGAAGCCTCCGGCGGGCGCCTGAGGCTGATCGAGGGCGACGCTCTGAAGATCGACGAGGCGGCGGAAGCGGGAGCCGGCGCCCATATCGCCGCCAACCTCCCCTATAATGTGGGGACCGCGCTGCTGGTGCGGTGGCTGGGCGACGAGACCTGGCCGCCCTGGTGGGGCTCGCTCACCCTCATGTTCCAGCTCGAAGTGGCGGAGCGGATCGTGGCGAAGCCGGGCACCAGCGCCTATGGGCGGCTGGCAGTGCTCGCCCAGTGGCGAAGCAAGCCGAGGATCGCGATGAAGGTGAACCGCTCCGCCTTCGTGCCTGCGCCCAAAGTGACATCAGCCGTCGTCCACATCGTCCCTTCCGCTGCGCCAGCGGGAGTTCGCGCCCCGACCCTCGAAGCGCTCACGGGAGCGGCTTTCGGCCAGCGCCGAAAGATGCTTCGTCAGAGCCTCAAAGGCCTGCCCGGCGCGCTGGACGCGCTGGCAAGCGAAGGGATCGGCCCGGAACGCCGGGCCGAGACCTTGTCGGTGGATGAATTCGTCGCCGTGGCCCGGGCGATGAGCGCGCCTTAGTTCGGGGCGGTTTCCGGGGCGGGGGCCTTGGCGGTGAGGACTTCCGGCGGCGGGCCCTTGGCGATCACCGCGGCGAGTTGGTCCGCCTGCGGGCAGGCTTTGGAGCAGAGCGTCCTCACCCGCTCCAGGTTCTTCTTGGCGCGCTCGACCGCGCCCCGCTGCACGAGGGCCTCGCCCTGCCCCGCCAGAGCATCGACATCGTTGGGCTCCAACTTCAGCGCCTCGACGTAGAATTTGACGGCCTTGCCTGGAAGCTTCTGGCCCTGCGCCGCCTTGGCGAGGCCGATATAGGCCTGACGGTTGCGCGGATCCACGGCGAGCGCCGTTTCAAGAAGATCGGTCGCCTCCTGGTAGCGGGCCTGCGCCGTCAGCCCCTGCGCCTGCTGGGTCAGGGCGACAGAGCGGGGATCGAGCTGGTCGTCCGGCTTCTGCCCCCGACCGGCGCTCGCGACGGTGGCGAGCGCGATGGCAACGGTGAGAGCGATCGGGGTGAGGCGCATCAATATCTCCATGCAATCGAGCGGCAGGCTAGCATGGGGCCCGCCAGCGCGCGACGAAAAAGCCGTCCGTTCCGTCATACCCGGGAGTGAGTATCCGCCCCGGGCCTGCGGCACGCCCTCCGGCCATAGGCGGATCTTCCGAAACCATGGCTGAACGGCTGGCGAACGCCTCCGCCTGATCACGGCCTTCCGGCTTCAGCAGGGAGCAGACGGCATAGACGATCCGACCGCCGGGCTTCACGAGTTCCGACGCAAGGTCAAGGAGATAGGCCTGAAGCTTCACATAACGTTCCAGCCGCTCAGGGGTCAGCCGCCAGCGCAGCTCAGGATTTCTCCGCCAGGTGCCGGTGCCCGAGCAGGGCGCGTCGACGAGCACCAGGTCCGCGCCGCCGGCCAGATCCTGCAGCGCCTCCCGCTCCCGGCCCGGATCGAGCAGCCGAGGCTCGACGATCGTCACACCGGCCCGCTCCAGCCTCGGCCGCATACGCGAGAGCCGCCCTCGATCCGTGTCGGAGGCGACGAGGCGCCCGCGGTCGGCCATCTCCGCCGCCAGAGCGAGCGTCTTCCCTCCCGCCCCCGCGCAAAGATCGATCACCGTCTCCCCGGGCGCGGCCGAGCAGGCAAGCGAGAGGAGCTGGCTCCCCTCGTCCTGCACCTCGACCTGCCCGAGCGACCAGGCTTCGCTCTCCTCCACCGCGCTTCCTTCCGGAAGCCTCAGCCCCAACGGTGACAAGGGGGTCGGCTCAGCCCCGGGGAGGGCCGCGAGAACGTCCTCCCGGGCAGCCCGGAGCCGGTTGACCCTCAGGTCCAGCGGCGCGCGGGTGAGGAGCGCCGGCCGCTCCTCCCGTCCGAACACCGGATCGAACCGGTCGACGAGCCACGCGGGGACCGGGTCTTCGGACGGCACTACGCCCTGCTCTTCCGGCTGCGGCGGCGCCGGGCCGTGCGGAGAGCCGTCGAACAGCTCCGCGAGCGCCGCATCCTCCCGCGCCAGTCCGAGCAGCCCCGCGCGCCCGGACGGTGGAAGCTCCGGCCATGCCCGTATGGCCCTGTAGACGAGCTCGCGCACCGCCCGCCGGTCCTTCGATCCCGCATAGCGACGGGTCTTGAAATAGCGCCCGATGAGCGTGTCCGCCGCCGCCCCGCCTCCCCGGGCGGCCGCGATCACCTCGTCCAGCAGCTCGATGGCCGCCTGAGCTCGCGCCGCCGGCTTCATCCCCTAGTGGGACGTCGTCGGGTAATTGGGAGCCTCGCGAGTGATCGCGACGTCGTGGACATGGCTTTCGCGCAGCCCCGCATTGGTAATCCGAACGAATTTCGCCTTCGCCCGAAGCTCCTCGAGAGTCGCCGCGCCCGTATATCCCATCGCCGCCTTCACTCCGCCGACCAGCTGGTGGATCACGTCGCGCGCATGGCCCTTATAAGGCACCTGCCCTTCGATTCCCTCCGGCACCAGCTTCAGCTGGTCCTTGATGTCATGCTGGAAATAGCGGTCCGCCGATCCGCGCGCCATTGCCTCCACCGAGCCCATGCCTCGGTAGGATTTGTACGCCCGCCCTTGATAGAGGAAAGTCTCGCCCGGCGCTTCCTCGGTGCCCGCGAGGAGGGAGCCCACCATCACCGTCGAAGCGCCGGCCGCCAGAGCCTTGGCAAGGTCGCCGCTGGTCCTGAGGCCGCCATCGGCGATCACCGGCGTTCCGCTCGCCGCCGCTGCTTCGGCCGCGTCCATCACCGCCGTCAGCTGGGGAACCCCCACCCCCGCCACCACGCGAGTGGTGCAGATCGACCCCGGGCCGATCCCCACCTTCACCGCGTCGGCGCCGGCCCCGATCAGCGCCTTGGTGGCTTCCGCCGTCGCCACGTTCCCCGCCACGATTTGCACGGCATTGGACAGCTTCTTGATCCGCTCCACCGCCGCCGCCACGTCGCGATTGTGGCCGTGGGCGGTGTCGATGACGATGAGGTCGCATTCGGCGTCGATCAGCGCCTCCGACCTCTCGAAGCCCTTGTCCCCCACCGTAGTCGCCGCCGCGACCCGGAGGCGCCCGGACGCATCCTTCGTGGCGTTCGGGTAGGTGACCGCCTTCTCTATGTCCTTCACCGTGATCAGCCCGGTGCAGCGGCCCGCCTCGTCCACGACCAGCAATTTCTCGATCCGCCGCTGGTGGAGCAGCCTCCGCGCCTCCTCCTGCGAAACGCCCGGGCGCACGGTGGCGAGATTGTCGCGGGTCATCAGCTCGGACACCGGCTGGCGCGGATTTTCGGCGAAGCGGACGTCGCGGTTGGTGAGGATCCCGACGAGCCGCCCATCCTTCTCCGTCACGGGAATTCCCGAAATCCTGTGCCGCTGCATCAGCTCCAGCGCCTCGGCCAGGGTCTGATCCGGAGCCATAGTGATGGGGTTCACCACCATACCGCTCTCGAACCGCTTCACTGCCCTCACCGCAGCCGCCTGCTCGTCGACGCTGAGGTTGCGGTGGAGCACGCCCATCCCGCCGAGCTGGGCCATCACGATCGCCATGTCGGCTTCCGTCACCGTGTCCATGGCGGACGAGAGGATCGGGATGTTGAGCCCGATCTCGCGGGTGACGCGGGTGCGCGTGTCCGCCTGGCTCGGAAGGACGCTCGACTCGCCCGGCTGGAGCAGGACGTCGTCGAAGGTGAGGCCTAGGCGGATATCCATTCGGGCGCTCTCGTCACTGGGGCCGCGGCTCGCGGGCCGGCGGCGCGAACTCGGCTGGATCGGCAAGGCGGCGCAGGAGGGCGACGGTGAGGTCCGCGTCCTCGGCCGCTCCGCCAAGGATCATCGTCGGCACCGGATTGTCCGTCGGGCCATGGTAAGGACCGCCGAGGAAATCCTGGAGCCGCTTCATGTTGGAGAAGGAACCACCCACCATCACGGCGGGGATCCCGGCCCGCTGGAGCGCCCACCCGTCCTGGCGGGTGACGAAGGAGTCCGCCTCCGCATCGGAGTCGATGACCCGGCCCAGTTCCGTGGCGGTCCGCTCGATCGCCGCGTCGAGCGCCGGAACGCCCCGGCCGATCACCGCCACCTTCTCCCCCTTCGGTGCGATGGCGACCGTATCGACATTGACCGCCGCCAGGATCTTCTCGAGCGGGACCACCGGACGCGCTGCGAAATAGCTGGCGCCGAGCAGGCCTTTCTCCTCCGCGGTGGTCGCGAGCACGAGAATGTCGCGCTTCGGACGGGGACCTTTGGCGAGCGCCTTCGCCGTCTCGAGCATGACGGCGATTCCGCTCGCATTATCGACGGCGCCGTTGCAGATCCGGTCGGCCTCGCCTTCCGGACGGCAGATTCCGAGATGGTCCCAATGACCGAGCAGCATGATCGCTTCGCCGCTGCCGCCGGTGCCCTTCAAACGCCCCACGACATTGCTGGTCACCGTCGTCACGATCTCGGTCGCCACGTCCAGGTTGGCCTTGAGCTTCAGCGGCACCGGAACGAAGCCCGGCCGGGCCGCGGCCGCAAGTAGCGTCGCCGGCTCCGCGCGAGCCGCGGAAAGCAGCTGCTCCGCGGCCGCGGGCGACATCACGCCTTGGACGGGGGGCATTGGCCGGATCGCGAGCCTCTCCTGCCCACGCTCGAGGCTGCGTTGGATAGCAGGCCATGGCGTCTCCTTCGGAAGGATGGAAACGACCGCCGCGGCTCCGCGCTCGGTCAACCCCCTAACCCGCTCGTCGAAAGCAGGAACTCCAGCCTCCTTGGGGGCGTCGAAGAGGAGGAGAGCGACCGCGCCCTTGAGATCCGTTCCTTTGACCGCGTCGGGCGCGCCATATCCGACGAAGACGACTGGGGCGCCCTTCAGAGACTCCTTCTCGTCCCTGGACAGCAGGATCAGGCCGTCGCGGTCCAGCTCCAGTCGCTGCTTCTTCTTGCGCCCCTGGAAAAGGCTCTTCTGCTCGCCGGCCTTGCGCAGCTTGAGCTCGACAGGCTGATACCAGCTGCCTTCGGGTCCGGCAGGCTCGAAGCCGAGAGCCCCAAGCTCACGGCTTATGTAGGCGATGGTCTTGCGCTCGCCCTCGGTCCCGGGCTCACGGCCTTCATAGGCATCGCTGGCGAGGACATCGATGTGGCGCCTCAGCGCCTCCGGAGTGACGGGCTGGGCGAAAGCGGGCGTGCTGGCGAGAAGCGCCGCGGCGGCGAGAAGACGAAGAACCATCCCGCCGCTTAGTTCAGCCGGGGCGGAGGTTGCAAGGGACTAGACCCGCGCCTTGGCGAGGATCCACCGCGCCTGCGTCACGTGCATCTCCTCGATCATCTCGCCCTCGTACCGCTCGGCTCCTCCAGTCGCCGCGGCGATCAGGCGGCGGGCGGCTTCAACCTCTTCGTCGCTAGGGCCGAACAGCCGGTTGGCCGGCTCTATCTGGCTGGGGTGGATCAGCGACTTGCCGTCGAAGCCGAAGGCCTTCCCCTCCTCGCACTGGACGGCAAACCCTTCCGGATCGTCGAGGCGGTTATAGACTCCATCGAAAGCGGCCACGCCCGCGGCACGGGCGGCGAGGAGGATCGTCTGGAGCGCGGTGAGCAAAGGCGCGCGGGAACCGCCCGGCCGGAGCCCGAGGTCGGCGGCGAGATCGTTGGTCCCGGCGATTAGGCCCGAGGATTCGGCGGCGATCGCGGCGGCGCTGAGCACCCCACGTGCGGTTTCCACCATCGCGAGGACCGGCTTCCCCGTCGCCTCAGACGCAGCGCGGGGTTCTTGCGAGCTCGAGGTCATCGGGACGATTACATAATCGGCCGCGCTTGCCCGCACCGCTTCCAGATCGGGCCGGTGCCACGGGTCGCGCGAGTTGATTCGGATCGCGCAGAGCCCCCCAAAGCCTTGGGCGGCGGCGGCCACCGCCGCGCTCCGGGCGGCGTCCTTATCCTGCGGCTTCACCGCATCCTCTAGATCGAGGACGACCATGTCAGCGGGGAGTCCCCCCGCCTTTTCGATGGCGCGCGGGTTCGACGCCGGCAGGAACAGGATCGAGCGGCAGAGGCGAAGGTCAACGCTCATGCTGATTTCGATTGGAAGCGGCCCCGCGCCGCGCCATTATCGGCGGCTACAAGGGGGAGGCATATGAGCACTTTCGTCATCGTTCTCGCGGTCCTGGCCATCATCTTCGTGATGATGGGGGTAACCGTCGTACGCCAGGGCTATCAATACACCATCGAACGCTTCGGCCGTTTCACCCAGGTCGCGAGGCCCGGCTTCAACTTCATCATTCCCTTTGTCGACCGCGTCGGACGCAAGATCAACATGATGGAGCAGGTGCTCGACATTCCGGGGCAGGAGATCATCACCAAAGACAATGCCATGGTTTCGACCGATGGGGTGGTGTTTTTCCAGGTGCTGGACGCGGCGAAGGGTGCTTATGAGGTTTCCGACCTCTATGTCGCGATCATGCAGCTCACGACGACGAACCTGAGGACGGTGATGGGCTCGATGGACCTCGACGAGACCCTGTCGAAGCGGGACGAGATCAACGCCCGGTTGCTGTCGGTGGTCGACCAGGCGACGGAGAGCTGGGGCGTCAAGATCACCCGGGTCGAGATCAAGGACATCCGCCCGCCCGCCGACATCGTCAACGCGATGGGGCGGCAGATGAAGGCCGAGCGCGAGAAACGTGCCGTCATCCTCGAGGCCGAGGGAAGCCGAGCCTCGGCGATCCTTCGCGCCGAGGGCGAGAAGCAGGGGCAGATCCTCGAAGCCGAAGGTCGGCGCGAAGCCGCCTTCCGCGACGCCGAGGCTCGCGAGCGCGCCGCCGAGGCCGAGGCCAGGGCAACCCAGGTCGTCTCCGACGCCATCGCAGGGGGCAACACCCAGGCGATCAACTATTTCGTCGCCCAGAAATATGTCGATGCCATCTCCGGCTTCGCCACCTCGCCCAATGCCAAGACCATCCTCTTCCCGGTCGAGGCCACGGCGCTGATCGGCACGTTGGGCGGAATCGGCGAGCTCGCCAAGGACGCGCTCGGCGGGTCCGGCGGCGGGAGCTCTCCGCCGGCCCGGCAGCGGCGCGCTCCGTTCGAAGCGCCCACGACATGATCGGCCTCGAAGACCATTGGTGGTGGCTGATCGCGGCTCTGGTGCTCGCCATCGCCGAGATGCTGGTGCCGGGCTTCTTCCTGATCTGGCTCGCAGGGGCTGCCCTGCTCACCGGAATGCTGACTTTGGGGTTCAGCCTGCCGGTCAGCCTTCAGCTGCTGTTCTTCGCGGTCAGTTCGGTCGCCGCCGTCCATGCGGCCCGCCGCTGGTTCCGCAACAACCCGATCCGGTCGTCCGACCCCCTGCTCAACGAACGCGCCTCTCGCCTCGTCGGGGAGACGGTGGTGGTCGAAAGCGCGATCGAGCACGGGCGCGGGCGGGTTCGGGTCGGCGACAGCGTGTGGAACTGCCGCGGCCCCGACACCGCCGTCGGGAGCCGCGTGCGGATCACGGGTTCCGACGGCACCTGCCTCACGGTACAGCCGGAACAGAGCCTCCCCCCAGCGTAACGGAGTATCCATGCCCTCCTTCGAGCTGAGCCGCCGGCAGGCGGTCGCCGCCCTCGCCGCCGGAACCGCCCTTCCTTTCCTCTCCGGCTGCACGCGTACGCTCGAAGCACGCGCGACGACCGAAGCGGAAGCGACCGCGCTGCTCGATTCGATGGCGGAGAGCCTGCTGCGCCTTCAGCCGGAGCAGGCGACTTCGCTCGGAATCGACACGGGCGCCCGAGCGGCGCTGCGCTCGCAGCTCACGGACCGATCGGCGGCAGGGCAGAAGCGGATCGCCGACCAGCTGCGCTCAGATCTCGTCCGAGCGAACGCCATCGACGCCTCCGGCCTCAGCCACGCCACCCGGACGAGCGTCGAGGTGGTAAGAAGCGCCTATGGAACGGCGCTTGAGGGCTTCGCCCTCCCCTATGGCGACGTCGCCGTCGGCGGCTGGCGAAACACGCCGTATGTCGTCATTCAGAATGTCGGCGCCTATCTGGACGTGCCGCGCTTTCTCGACAGCGAGCACCGCGTCGAGACCGCCGCCGACGCCGAAGCCTATCTCGCCCGACTCCAATCCTTTCCGCGCCAGCTCGACGGTGAGCTGGAGCGGGCGAAGGCGGCTCGGGCGAAGGGGCTCATCCCGCCGGACTTCGCGCTCGACAAGGCGCTGGAGCAGCTGGAGGCGGCAGCCAAGGGCGCCCACCAGGGCGGCGGCCTCGTGGAATCGCTGACTCGGCGCACCAAAGAGAAGAACATCGCCGGCAATTGGGATGCCCGCGCCCGAGCGATCGTCGCCGGCCAGGTCGTTCCGGCGCTCGAGCGCCAGATCGCGGAGCTGAAGGTTCAGCGCGCCATGGCTCGAAGCGAGCCCGGCATGTGGGCACGGCCCAACGGGGACCGCTATTACCGCTGGGCCGCCAAGGCGGCGACGACCACCAGCATGAGCCCGGACGAGATCCACCAGCTCGGGATCGACACGCTTCGAACGCTCCACGCCCGGATGGACTCGATCCTCAGGAGCATCGGCTACACCCAGGGGTCGGTCGGCGCGCGGATGCAGGCGCTCCAGAAGGACCCGCGCTACCGCTTCCCCGACAATGACAAGGGCCGGGCGGAGGTCATGGCCTTCATCCAGGAGCGCCTCGCCCTCATCCGCGCCAAGATGCCGCAGGCGTTCAACACGCTCGTCCGCGGCAATGTCGAGGTGCGGCGCCTTCCTCCGGAAGAGGAGCCCGGAGCGCCCGGCGCCTATGGCGGAGCCGGCTCGATCGACGGGACGATCCCGGGCAAGTTCTGGATCAACCTGAAGCCGGGCTTCGAACATACGCGCTACGACCTGCCGAGCCTCACCCATCATGAGGCGATCCCGGGCCATGTCTGGCAGGGCGAATATGCCAACAAGCTCCCGCTCATCCGCACGCTCCTGTCCTTCAACGCCTATTCCGAAGGCTGGGCGCTCTACGCCGAACAGCTTGCCGACGAGCTCGGAGTCTATGAGGGCTTCGAGGTCGGCCGCCTCGGCTATCTGAACTCAATCGCCTTCCGCGCGGCTCGCCTCGTGGTCGACACCGGCCTCCACTCCAAGCGCTGGAGCCGCGAGCAGGCCCGCCAATATTTCCTGGAGGCGGTGGGCGACCCGAACGTCAGCGAAGTCGACCGCTATGCGACCTGGCCCGGCCAGGCCCTCGGCTATGAAATGGGCCACCTCGAGATCAACCGACAGCGCGACCGAGCCAAGGCCGAACTCGGCGCGCGCTACGACCTCAAGGCGTTCAACGACGCGGTCGTGCTCGGAGGCAACGTCCCGCTCGACGTGCTGGCGAAGAATGTCGGCGCCTATATCGAAGACGCGAAGGGGTAGGGCGCGGCGGCGGCCGTTTTGAAGCGCTGCCGCCTTGTGGTAGATACGCAGGCGCAACAAACGGAGGTGCCGTCATGCATGTCCTTTCCCTCTTCCTGATACTAGCCGCCGGTCAGAGCGCCCCCGCTCAGTCCGAGCACCGCTGCCCCACCGCTTCAAGCGGCGGTACCCAGGCGCCGGCGGGCATGGCGATCACCGAGGAAGGCGGCCCGATCCAGCATTCGGACCGGCCGAAGCCGAAGGGCATGGCCGTCACAGCCCCCGCAGGAGGCGCCTCCAGCACGGCGGGCTCTCAGGCCGAGCGGCACGCGATCAACACCAAGGGCACGGGAACGTCCGGCCGAACCGTAACGGGCGTCGCTCCGGGAGGCCCGGTGTCCGTTTCAGCGACCTACCGGGAAACGCCTACAGACGGGTCGGCGCCGCCGGCCGGGACCGGCGGCACGTGCCCGGCGCTGTCGAACGGTGTAATCAAGAAGTCGAAGTCGAACATCTCGACGAACTGACGCGGGCGGAATCTACGCCCGGACCGCGCCCGTTCGACCAAGCCTAGGCTTCCCGGTCGTAGCCGAAGCTGCCTTCATATTGGCGGCCGGCGCCGACGTCATATTCCTCCGCCCGGCCTCGGCGCTGGTAGAAGAAGGCGCCGGCCGCCACCGCGACTCCCGCCGCCGCCGCACCGAGGCCGATATTCTTCCAGGTGAACACGCTCTGCTCGCCTAGCGGCTCGCCGCCCTGCTCCTCCTCGAACAAGGTCGCATTGGCCCCGGTCGCGGAGAGTCGCACCTGGTTGCCGTCGATCCCCGCGACAAGGTTGCCGGGGATGAAATGATGGTGGCCGACATGCGAGCCGCTGTCCGCCTTGGTGAGCTTGATCCGCCCGCCTTCGATCCCGTCGACCGTCCCGACGCGCGCTCCGTCGGCTCCGATGACTTCCATGTGGGGCTGGATCTGGTTGAGGTCGGCCATTGTTCGTCTCCTGTGACTGGTGAAGTGTCGGCCCCTCAACGGACCGCGCGGGCGATGGATGCAGCCCTCGCGGCGGCCGGAGTGGGAGCGCCCGGCGAGCCGTTGGCGGGAGCCGAAAGGCGCCCGCGCACGTTGCACCTCCAAGCCAAGGAGAAACATGATGCGCCTCGCCTTCACGCTTCCGCTTCTGACGCTCGCCGCCGCCTGCAATTTCGAGAACGATTCCGCGAACGACCAGATGCGGGTCGAATATAATCAGCAGCGGATCGAGGACGCCGCCTCTAAGACCGCCCGAACCGCCCAGGAGGTCGGCTCGGCCGCCGGCAACGTGGCGGTGACCACCGGCCGGGCGATCAGGAACGAGGTGGGCGACGTTGACGTCGACGTGGACGTCAGCCGCAACCGCACGGACCGCGCGGGCAACGAAGCCGCCCCGCGCTAGCCGAGGCGGCGGCGGTCCCGGTCAGCGCTTCTTGGCGGTGAAGTAGCCGTAGCCCGCGCCGACGGCCGCGCCGATCAGCGGCCCCACGAACGGCACCGGGATGGCGATCACCGCGCCAATGGCCGCCGCAATCGCCGTCCGCTTCGCAACAGGATCCTCGAACACCCTCTGTCTCCTCAATGGTGCGTTATGTCACTAATACACCCGATGAGCCCCGTTCACAATGCATAGCGTTTGTAGATTTTGCAAAAACGTTCGGATTGGTATGGCTCGGTCGTGGGGTTCTTACGATTCCTCGGCCGTCACTTACGCTCCGCGTTTTTCGGAGCGATCGGCATCGCCCTAATGGTATTGGGCTATGCCGACCAAGCAGCGGACCTTTGGGTCTCGGCCCAGCCTTGGCAGCTTCAGGCAGGCGGTGCAGCGCTGATCGTATTGGCTATCATCCTCATGATGTACCGTTGGGATCAGGAACATCAAACACGTCACACGGCCGGTCATGCGGCCGCAAATTTGCCTACTGCCGCCTCGATTCCTGCTCCGGTCACATCACCCAGCATTGCCCCTCCGCCCGTGGAGGCGGAGGCGGAGCCAGATCAGCCCCGGAAAGCTGGCAGGGTTTACGTTGGGAAAAACATTACCCCCGGCTACCTAAGGTCGCTCTATCAAAACCAGACGAGGTACCACGCCGATCTGGCAACCGCGCCCTTCAAGGGAAAGTGGATACGCGTCCTGGGACGAGTGCAAGATGTGTCTCCTCAACCAAAGGGCGTCTTCTTCGTGCACATCAAACATGATCGTCCTACCAATTCCTCGCCTGTGGAGAGTGTGGCCTCGACAATGCTCATTTTCCGACAAAACACTGAGCGGCTTGAGATACTTCACAAGGACGATTGGGTTAGGGCCGACGGTGTCATTAATATGATCGACAAAATGGGGCTGACGCTGGAAAACTGCGAGTTGGTGGACTAGGCTCCTGAAGCCGAGAGGGCAGGCCGGAACACCACCCCCTCCTCAGCGTAAAAAAAGCCTTTCCTACAGTGTACCCTTTATGTTCTAAACTCATTGATGGGGTACGGGGATGATTCGCGGCCGCCTCGGCGGTGCATCGACGCGGCGGCGAAGCTGCGGTTCGTGACGGCGTTGCGCGCGGGGACTAGCCGCGACGACGCGGCGGCCGCCGAGGGATTCTCGCTCGAGGCCTTTTACTGCGCGAGAAAGCGCGATCCTCTGTTCCGGAGCGCCTGGGTCTGGGCGATGGAGCTTTGCGCCATGGAGGAGCGCGAGAGCCGCGTCGCGGGGGAGATGACGGCGGCGGCGCTGGACGACAACATCCAGCCCAACAACCTGCGGCCGCTTCAGCGGCGGCGCAAGCGGGCCACCGCCTTCACCGACCGGCGCAAGCAGCTCTTCCTCGACCATTTCGCGGGAACGGCGGACGTGCAGGCGGCATGCCGGGCGGCCGGCGTGCATTATTCCACCGTCTACAAACATTACCGCCGCGACCCGGTCTTCGCCGCCGGTTGGGACGAGGCGCTCGCCCGGGCCTATGCGCTGCTGGAGGCCGAAGCGGTGCGCCAGCGGCTGGAGATGCAGAGGCGCGCCGCCTTCGAGCCCCACCCGACCGGCGAGATGGCGCAGGAGTTCGAGCGCGTGATGAAGCTGCTCGACCGCTACGACCGGCGGAGCGGCCGCATCGGCATGCGCGAGGCCGCCCCGAGCCTCCAGCGCCGCTGGACGTTCGAGGAAGCGATCCAGGCGCTCGACAAGAAGCTCGACGCGCTGGGCGTGCGCCGCGGTATCCTTCCGCCCGGTGCGGGGGAGGACAAGGGCGGCGGGACGTGACCGTCCAGATCCCTCCGGAAATCTTTTACAAGGCGCGCTTCTCCGACGGGGCGCCGCCGCCGAGCCGAGCCGAATGCCTGGCCATCCTCGAGGACCTCATCCGCCTCCCGCGCGAAACCCGGCGGATCGTCCTCCTGAGCCTGCCCGAGCCGGCGTTCAGGGCGCTTGCCGAGGAATGGTGGTGGCAGGCCCATGGCGGCCAGAGCGAGCCGGAAGCGGCCGAGGACGGCGAGCCCTGGCGGATCTGGGCGAGCGTCGCCGGCCGAGGCTTCGGCAAGACCCGCGCGGGCTCCGAATGGGTCTGGGCCAAAGCCCGCGAGGACGGCGCCGCCCGGATCGCCCTCGTCGCCGGAACGATCGACGAGGTGGAGCGGGTGATGGTGCGCGGCGAGAGCGGCCTCCTCGCCTGCGCCCGGGGCCATGAGCGCCCGCGCTGGCAGCCGAGCCGCAACATCCTCCTCTTCCCTTCGGGCGCCGAGGCCCATGCCTTTTCCGCCGAGCGCCCGGAGAAGTTGCGCGGGCCCCAGCATCATTACGCCTGGTGCGACGAGCTGGGGAAATGGCCCCACGCCGACGACACCTGGAACAACCTCATGCTCGGCCTCCGTCTCGGCGAGGCTCCGCGCACCCTCGTCACGACGACGCCCAAGCCCGCCCCCCTCCTCCGCCGGATCCTCGACATGCCCCGCTGCGCCGAGACCCGAGGCGCCACCGCCGAGAACCCGCACCTCCCCGCCGACTTCATCGACGCGATGACCTCGATGTTCGCCGGCACCCGCCTCGCCCGCCAGGAGCTCGAAGGCCAGCTCCTCGAGAATTTCGAAGGCGCGCTGTGGACCCGCGACCTAATCGAAAAAGCGCGAGGCTCTGCTAGCACCCCGGGTGAAAGTACCACTTTCACCCGAATACTCATCGGCCTCGATCCCCCCGCCTCCACCGGCGGCGACAGCTGCGGCATCGTCGTCTGCGGCAAGGATCCGGACGGCGTCGCCTGGGTCCTCGCCGACCTCACCGCCGCCTGCCTCTCCCCCGAAGCCTGGGCCACCCGCGTCGCCGACGCCGCGGCTTTGTTCGGCGCAAGCCTGATCGTTGCCGAGAAGAACCAGGGCGGCGACATGATCGCCAGCGTCCTTCGCGCCGTCGACGCAAACCTCCCCGTCCGCCTCGTCGCCGCCACGAGGAGCAAGGCCGCTCGGGCGGAGCCGATCGCGCTCAGGTTCGAGACGGGCCGCGCGAAGCTCGCCGGAAGCTTCCCCGAGCTGGAGGACCAGCTCTGCGCCCTCACCTGGTCCGGCTACCTGGGAGCGGGAAGTCCGGACCGGGCGGACGCGATGGTGTGGGCGATGACGGAGCTGTTCGAGAAGGAGCGCGCGGCGCCGAGGATCAGAATGCTGTAGCCGCCACCCCGACCACAATCAGGGTTACCGTCACCCGAGATTCGATCCGGGTGGAAGAAGACAGTTACGGGAACTGTCCCCTTTCTCGTGGCTCGATGCTCAATCGGCGGTGTCAGGCAAGTTGTCGTTCAAACCGGCGGCGCCGATCTCTGACAGCGTTCCCACTGACCTGACCAAGTAATCGATCGCGAGGTCCGGCCATTTCGCCGCCTCGGCCCCGAGTTTGATGGCAGGCCGGCCAGCGAGCCGCCGTAGGCCGTTGTAGATAGCGATATCGGGTGCCACTCTGTCGAGCTTCATCCGGCCGAGAAGGAAACATGCATCAGCGAAGTTCTTCGCACGCCCGATGGCGAGTGCATAGAATTCCGTGTGCCGAAACAGCTCGTCCTCGATCATGTCGTCGATCAGGGCGCGGAAGGCGCTGAGCCGCGTCTTGTGGGGCGCCAGGAGGGCGTAGGTCTCGTAATCGCGCCTTATGCCTTGCTCGGTCGCGATCTCGAGGACCTCGTCGGCCTGCTCCTCGTCCTCGGCGCCTCGAAGCAGAATGTTCAGGTCGGCGGTGTGGGGCTGCAGGCCGCCGGCCAGAAGCTCCCCAAACAGAGCGAGCCGCTCGGAATATCCTTCCCGTCTCATCAATATCGAATAGGTGACATTGTCCCTGCGGATGTCGTTCTCGCGCATTTCCGCGAGCACACCTTTTACCTCCTGTCTGCCAGACGTTCGCGACAGCAACGTGTTGTAGATCCTCGCGCCCGGCTCGATCCCCAGGGCCCGCATCGTGGCCATGACCACCCTGACCTCGTCCACCGTCCGCATCTTCGACGCGAGGATGGTGAATCCTATGTCGTTGATCTTGCCGCGCGAGCCGTGGATCAGCTCGTAGGCCTCCCAGGCCTCCTGCGGCGTCCGGGCCTGCCCGATCAACATGCTGGCGCTGTACTGGTCGGGCTGGAGTCCGGCCTGCAGGATGGACCGATATTGCGACTTGGCGATTCCGAACGACCGGGCGCCGCGGATCTTCTGATTGATCTGGACGACCCGTCCCTGATCGCCGTCGCCGCGTGCGTCGAGCGTTCGGCAATAATCCAGGTATCGATGCTGCTCGTCGTCCAGATAGGCCAAGGTCACATTCTGGGCCCGATGAAGCCTGGATAAGTAGAGGTCGGCTCCGTAGAATATCGCTCCCGCGACGTCAGCGTCCGTGAAATCGCAAAAGGATAGCCGGCACTCCGAAAAATCGGCATTACGCAGGTCGCAAGCCGCGAAGTTGGTGCCGCGCCAGTCGGCCCCGCGGAGCTCGGTAACCGGATCTATGTCCAAAGAGCGGATCAATTCCATCGTTCCCAAGCCCCTGGCGTGATTATGCCGCAGCCTTTGGATGGCCTGCGTCAGCTGCCTAGTGGTCTCCAATTCAATCATCCGCGACGCCCCGCCCGATGGGCCTTGATGAAAGATAGTAACGATAGCTTCCGCGAAGCTCTATCTCACCGACGAATTCAACCAAGAGGTATTTAAGCAGGCTGGACAATATGCCCCGCTCTCCAACTTCCGCGCCGGACATGGCCGAGACGGTAAATCCTCCCTTGAAAACGAGAATGCTCGATTCATCTTCGCCGGATATATTCCCGTTGACGACACCAAGATCTATGTTGAAATATTCTCCATCCAAGGGCATTTTCGACTGACTGTCCTCGACAGTCCAAGATGGAAAGTTGCGGTTGCGATACTCCCGTTTAACTTTCATCCGGCGAATCGGTACCGAAGTGCTGGTGACGAGACCGTCCATCAGGTGGGGCTCGAACGAAGCTTCCGTTAGATACAGTTCGGTATGGCACCAGTTGATGGAGACGAGATACACTGCGTCGTCCGTTTCGACCTTGACCGTTCCGAAAGTGCAGTCGGCATAGAGGTGCCGGAGCTGATCGGCGCCTTCGCGGCAGACCACTTGCAGCGAGGCGAGGCGATCGAGGTACCTGCCTCGAAGATCGGCCATCGCCGCGGGCACGGTGCCGGTGATCGCCGTCGCTTGGCCTTGGGCCAGTTCGCGATTGCTCTTCCTTCTGATCTTCGGAAAATACCCGGCCAGCTTGGGATCGTCGCGCGGACGCGGTACGAAATAGCCGCTTTCTTCAAGACGTCTGGCGAACACCTCGTAATCGCCCTTGCGCCAGGAATCTCCCCATTTCGCTGTCCAGCGCGGCCAGACCTGTGCCGGGTCCCTTTCGAATTCCGAATCGTCGGGTCCGAATCCCAGCGCCATGACCATAGCCCGCTCTAGGCTGGCCTTCAGGTCTGCGACCGGCTGCCCATAGGGCTTGGAAAGGGTGCCTGCACCGATACCGAGCCATTCCGTAAGCTCCGTCAAACTGTGCGGAGCCGGGCGGTCGTCGGCCAAGTTCAGCCTGCACACCCGCAACACCTTTTCACGAAGTTTCACGACATCCGGCATAGGCCCTCGCGTGGTTTAATATCTATGGAGGGTTGGTCTAAGTAAAGCTGAGGACGCTCTTCACGAGATTTCACTGAATTTCGTGCCTGCAGACGTGAATTCGTAAACTATTTGTCAAATAATATCAGCACGTTGACGATTTTGATCCCGCCTCACAGATGTTTGGCATCAACCGCTCGGTGGAAAAGATGCCAACCTCAATCGCCTTTGCAGCAGCTATTATAATCGCTTGGATATGTGGAAGCGTTCTGCGCGCAGTCCTTGGAGAATATGCCAAGCGGCTTTGGTTTTCCTGTATCGAACCGCGTCTGCTCGCCATGTGGAAGACTTGGGCACAAAAGAAGCCAGCTCTTCCGGCGAACGCCGCGCAGCAGCGCCGGCTCGACATCTCCGACGAGGCGGAACAGGAGGGCAAAAGCGGCGATCCGGCCGGAACTGTTCAAACCCCGCGCGACTAGGCGGAGCTCGGCCCTTCGCGCCTTGCTGTCCTTCCTGCGCTTCGTCCGAACCGATCAGCTGTGCGCTCACCCGCGCTAGCGGGCAGTTCCGGCAAGGCCCCCATATCCGGCTCCACCCACCCCAGCCGAGCCTCGCGGGAGAACAGGGTCTTCGGGTAGTAGAAGCACAGCGGCCAATCCCGCCTCCCCTCCTCCGCAAGCAGCAGCGCGTTGACCTTCTCGATCAGCGGCAGCGCCGGGTCGGTTCGCGCCAGGAACGCCCGAACCCCCCGGATGTAAACTTGGGTGATCGTCTCGTGATAACCTTCCGTGTCGCTATTCACGCCGCCGACGCTTTCGTTGAAGCGGCGGATGATGTCGGGGAGGTCGCGTTCGGGGGCGATGTCGGGGCGTTCGGCGACGATGTAGAGGCAGGCGGCAAGGTGGGCCTCGTGGGTCCAGTGGGGCCGGGTCAGGGTGCGGGCGATCAGGCCCTCGCCGATGCCGCGCACGGCGGCGTTGTCGGCGAACAGGCGGGGTTCGTATTCTTCGGTCATGGTCGATCTCCTTCGGGCATAGAAAAAGGGCGCGCCGGCCTCTGCCGACGCGCCCCTTTCTCGCCCTCAATGGGATTTCAGGGTCCCCATCAAAGTACCACTTTGATGGGATTATCGTCAGGCGGCCGTGGCGGTTGTTACCTCCGCTTGTTGTTGAGCCTGAGCGCGCGGCGCGGCGTCGCGGACACCGGCATCCACATGCGCCTCGAACTTGGCGAAATTGTCGATGAAGAGCTTCACCAGCTTCGCCGCCGTGGCGTCGTAATCGGCCTTGTCGGCCCAGGTGTCGCGGGGGCTGAGGATCGCCGTGTCGACGCCCGGGACCGCGACCGGGACCTCGAAGCCGAAATTTTCGTCGGTGCGGAACTCGGCATTGTTGAGGCTTCCGTCGAGCGCGGCGTTGAGAAGCGCGCGCGTCGCCTTGATCGGCATGCGCTTGCCGACGCCGTACTTGCCGCCCGTCCAGCCGGTGTTGACCAGCCAGCATTTGACGCCGCCTTTGGCGATCCGCTCCTTCAAAAGGTTGCCGTAGACGCTCGGGTGGCGCGGCATGAAGGGCGCTCCGAAGCAGGTGGAGAAGGTGGCTTCCGGCTCGGTCACCCCGATCTCGGTTCCGGCGACCTTGGCGGTGTAGCCGGAGAGGAAATGGTACATCGCCTGGTCGGGGGTGAGGCGGGCGATCGGGGGCAGGACCCCGAATGCGTCGGCCGTCAGCATGACGATGTTCTGGGGCACGGGGCCCAGATTGTCTTTTGAGCAATTGGGGATGAAGTCGATCGGATAGGCGCCGCGCGTATTCTCCGCATAGGTGGCGTCGTCGAGGTCGAGCTCGCGCGTGACCAGGTCGATCACGACATTCTCGAGCACGGTTCCGAAGCGCTTGGTGGTCGCGTAGATTTCCGGCTCCGCGTCGGCGGAGAGGCGGATCATCTTGGCGTAGCAGCCGCCCTCGAAGTTGAAGACGGCGGTGTCGGACCAGCCATGCTCGTCGTCGCCGATCAGCGTGCGGCTCGCGTCCGCGCTGAGCGTCGTCTTGCCGGTGCCGCTGAGGCCGAAGAAGACGGCGGTGTCCCCGTTCGGGCCGATATTAGCCGAGCAGTGCATCGGCATCACGCCCTCTGCCGGGAGGAGGTAGTTCAGCACACCGAAGACGGACTTCTTCATCTCGCCCGCATAGGCGGTGCCGCCGATCAGGATCATGCGCTCGGTGAGGTTGACCGCGATCACCGTCTCGGAGCGGCAGCCGTGGCGCTCGGGGTCGGCGCGGAAGCTGGGAAGATCGATGATCGTGAATTCGGGCTCGAAGCCCGGAAGGTCCGCCGCTTCGGGGCGCACCAGGAGGGTACGGATGAAGAGGTTGTGCCAGGCGAGCTCGTTGATGACCCGCACGCGCACGCGGTGCTCGGGCTGCGAGCCGCCGTAGAGGTCGGCGACGTAGAGGGTATCCTTCTCCGCGAGGGCGGCGAGGAAGTCCTGCTTGAGCGCCGCGAAATGGTCTGGCGTCATCGACTTGTTATTGTCCCACCAGATCGTGCCTTCGGTCTCGGCGTCGCGGACGATGAACTTGTCCTTGGCGGAGCGGCCGGTATGCTTGCCGGTGCGGACGACCAGCGGGCCGTCCTTGGCGAGCACGCCTTCGCCGCGGGCGAGCGCCTGCTCGACCAGCTGCGGAGTGAGCAGGTTCCAGTGAAGCTTCGCGGACGTTGCGATTCCCGTTTCCGCAAGACCCTGTGCCGGCACGCGATTGGCCACGACTCTACTCCTTTGAAATGCATGACGAAGCGGGCGGCAGGGGGATGCCGCCCGGCGGTTGCGCGAGCGCATATCGGAGCCGCCGCTTTTCGTCAAAGGGGGCTTGGGCTAGAAGGCGGCCGATGCCGGTGACGATCGCCCTGGTCGACGACGACCGCAACATCCTGACCTCGGTGTCGATCGCTCTGCAGGCGGAGGGGTTCGCGACTCGGGTCTATTCGGACGGCGAGGCGGCCTTGAAGGCGCTCACCGACAACCCGCCCGACCTCGCGGTGCTCGACGTCAAGATGCCGCGGATGGACGGAATGGAGCTCCTCCGCCGCCTCCGCGAGACAAGCGAGATGCCCGTCATCTTCCTAACCTCGAAAGACGAGGAGACGGACGAAGCCCTCGGCCTCGCCATCGGCGCCGACGACTACATCACCAAACCGTTCAGCCAGCGCCTCCTGATCGCCCGAATCCGAGCGATCCTCCGGCGGGCGGAGCTGCGGGCAGCGCCGGCGGGCGGCTCCGACGAGGAGGCCGAGGCGCCTCAGATCGTTCGGGGGCTGCTTCGGATGGACCCCGCCCGGCATCGGGTGACGTGGCACGGGAAGGACGTGACGCTCACGGTCACCGAGTTCATGATCCTGGAGGCGCTGGCGCAGCGGCCGGGTGTGGTCAAATCGCGAAACCAGCTGATGGACGTCGCCTATCAGGACGACATCTATGTCGATGATCGGACCATCGACAGCCACATCAAGCGGCTGAGGCGTAAGTTCCGGTCCGCAGACCCAGGCTTCAAGGGGATCGAGACCCTCTATGGCGTAGGCTATCGCTTTGGCGAGGAGTGACGAGCGCGACCTCGATCTGCGCTGGTCCGGCCGCTGGATGCTCCTCCACCGGATACTGGCCGTCAACATCTTCGCGGTCGCGGTACTCGCGGGGAGCATCTTCTATCTTGACGGCTTTCGAGGCCGGCTGACGGCGGCGGCCGTGACCAGCGCGGAGGCGGAGATTCGGATGATGGCCGACTCGCTCTCTCTGGCCGAGCCGCGGGAGAAAAAGGCACTGCTTTTGCGCCTCGGCGAGCATTCCAAGACGCGGCTCAGGCTCTTCTCCTCCGAAGGCGCGCAGCTCATGGACAGCTGGGACGGCGCGCCTCCGACCTATGAGCTGCGAGATCCCGAGCAGGAGCCGTGGAACAAGAATGTCGCGCGCCTGCTCGACAATGCGTTCGACGCCATTGTCGGAGCGCCGGATCCGCCGCCTTTGCAGATGCCCGAGCCGACCACCCTTGTGGGCTGGGAGGAAGCGGACGCGGCGCTCCGCGACCGGACCTCGCGCACGATGCTCCGGCGGGCTCCCGAAGGCACGCCCTTCATCTCCGCGGCCGCTCCGGTGGTCGGCACCGGCGAGGTCCTGCTGTCGACCCGCAATGCACGCGACGTTCGAAGCGTCGTACGGGCGGAGCGCACGACGTTGCTCATCATCCTGGTGGTGACGCTCATCGTCTCGGTGCTCCTCTCGCTGTTCCTTGCGCGCACGATCGCGCTCCCGCTTCGGCGGCTGGCGCGTGCGGCTCAGCGGGTGCGCCTCGGCCGAGCGCGGGAAGTGCGGGTGCCGACCCTTCCCGCGCGGCGCGACGAGATCGGCCTGCTGGCGCGAGCGCTCAACGACATGACCCAGTCGCTTCGACAGCGGATCGATGCGACCGAAGCATTCGCGGCGGACGTCACTCACGAGCTGAAGAACCCCCTCGCCTCCCTCCGCTCGGCCGTCGACAGCCTGGACCGGGTCGAGAATCCCGAGCTCCACCGGCAGCTGATCGAGGTGGTGAGGAGCGACGTTGCGCGGCTCGACCGGCTGATCGTGGACATTGCCGAGGCGTCGCGGCTCGACGCGGAGCTGAGCCGCGCCCGCTTCGAGCCGGTCGATCTCGGCCGACTTGTCGAATCGATGATGGACGTGTGGCGCGAGCGGGCGACGGAGCGGCAGGTCGGCCTCGCTTTCGCTCGGCCTCGAGCCGGGACCGCGATGATCATGGGCGAGGAATCGCGGCTCGCCCGGGCAATCGATAATGTGGTCGACAACGCCATCTCCTTCTCGCCGCCCGGTTCCCTGATCGAGATCGGAGCGGCCCACGCCGGCGGCGAGGTCCTGCTGACCGTGGAGGATGAAGGCCCCGGCGTGCCGGCGGAGTCGCGCGACGCCATCTTCACCCGCTTTCACAGCGTCCGGCCGGAGGAGGACGGGTTCGGCCGTCACTCGGGCCTCGGGCTTGCGATCGCCCGGGCGACGGCGGTAGGCCATGACGCGACCCTGTCGGTGGAGGACCGACACGATGGCCGAAGCGGCGCTCGCTTCGTCTTCCGCTTTCCGGACGGAGGAGCGGCGTGAGCGACCCCGGTGCGACCCTCCACGCCTCCTGCGTCTCCATCGGCGGCCGGGCGGTGCTTCTCACCGGCCCCTCCGGAAGCGGTAAGTCCGACCTTGCAGTGCGGCTGATCGACAGGGGCGCAAAGCTGGTGAGCGATGATTATACGCAGGTGCAGCTCATCGAAGGCCGGGTACTGGCGCGAGCGCCGGAGCGGATCGCGGGCAAGATTGAGCTTCGGGGCGTCGGCATCGTCGAGCTGCCCACGGCGGCCGACGTGCCCGTCTGCCTTGTCGCTGACCTTTCTCAGGCACCCGAGCGCCTGCCCGAGACCAGGACGACCGGGATCGCCGGCGCGAAAATCCCGCTCGTCGCGCTCGCAGCGCTTGAGGCGTCGGCGCCGCTCAAGCTAGAGCATGCGCTTCAGCGCTTCGGACTTCCCCTTCTGTGACAGCCGGCCCCACGCCCAAAAGGATCCTCCTCGTCACCGGCCTGTCCGGAGCCGGGAAATCGACCGCGCTCAAGACGCTCGAGGACATAGGCTGGGAGGTCGTGGACAATTTCCCGCTCTCCCTACTCGAGCATCTGCTCGAAACCCCGCTCGGCAAGGGGAGCACACGCCGACGGCGGCCGCTGGCGATCGGAATAGACAGCCGGACCCGCGACTTCGATGCGCAGCGCATCGTCGGCCAGATCAAGGCGGTGGCGGAGGATCAGAAGGTTCCGGTGGAAACGCTGTTCTTCGACTGCGCGGAGCCGGAGCTACTCCGCCGCTATTCCGAGACAAGGCGGCGGCACCCGCTCGCGCCCGACCGCCCAGCCACCGACGGCATCGCGGCGGAGCGGGAGCTGATGGCGCCTCTGAAGCGGTGGGCGGATCATGTGATCGACACCACCGACACTGCGCCCAACATGCTCCAGCAGCAGGTTCGCCAGCGCTTCGGCACCGGGGCCGAAACCCCCACCTTGGCGATCGTTTCGTTCGGGTTCGCGCGGGGAATACCCCGGAATGCGGACAACCTGTTCGACCTGCGCTTCCTTCGAAACCCTTATTGGGTGGACGAGCTGCGCGACCTCACCGGCCAGGACGCCCGAGTCGCCGATTATGTGGCCGGGGACGAAGCCTATGGGACGGTCGACCGGATCGAGGCTTTGCTCCTCGAGCTTCTTCCCCGCTACGCGGCACACGGGAAATCGTATGTGACGATCGCCTTCGGCTGCACGGGCGGCCGCCATCGTTCCGTCCATGTGGCGGAGCGGGTCGCCGCGAGGTTGCGCGCGGCGGGATTTTCGCCCACGGTCGAGCATCGGGATCTCGCCTCGCGTCCGCGCGAGGGGATCGAGGCGGCCGCGGGGGCGGGCCGGGAATTGGGAAGTCTCGAATGATTGGTCTGGTTTTGGTGACCCACGGCCGCCTTGCGGACGAGTTCGTCCGCGCCATGGAGCATGTCGTCGGCCCGCAGCAGGGCATCGCGTCCATCTGCATCGGCCCCGACGACGACATGGAGGAGCGGCGCAACGACATCGCAGAGGCGATCGCGGCGGTGGACGACGGGAGCGGGGTGATCATCCTCACCGACCTGTTCGGCGGCACCCCGTCGAACCTGGCTATCTCGCTGATGAAGTCGGAGCGGGTGGAGGTGATCGCGGGCGTGAACCTGCCGATGCTCATCCGCCTGGAAGGCGCGCGCAAGCTGATGGACGTCAGGGCCGCCGTCGCCGCCGCCCGAGACGCCGGCCGCAAATATATTTCGGTCGCCTCCGAGATACTGGGCGAGGCCGCCGCCTGACATGCCCAGCCGGACGATCGAGCTCAAGAACCGGCGCGGCCTCCACGCCCGGGCCAGCGCGAAATTCGTCACCCTTGCAGCCGAGCAGAAAGCGGACATCGAGGTGGAGAAGGACGGAAGCCGGGTCTGCGGCACCTCGATCATGGGGCTGATGATGCTCGGCGCGGCCTATGGGGATTCGGTCACGATCCATACGGACGGCGAAGGCGCCGACGACGCTCTGGCGGCGCTCTCGCAACTGGTCGAGGACCGCTTCGGCGAGGACTGATGCCGAGACAAATCACGGCCTTTTCCAATCCGCTGGTGAAGGACGTCCGCGCGCTTCGGGAAAAGAAAGGGCGGCGGCGGCAAGGCATGTTCATCGCGGAGGGGCTTCGAATCCTCACCGAGGCGCGGGAGGCGGGGCGGCTGCCGGCGATCCTGTTCCACGCGGAGGGGACGAAGCATCCGCTTCTCGACGCGCTCGTCGCCGAGGTGGAAGCGGCGCATGGCGACGTCATCGAGACCAACGCGGACATCCTTCACAAGCTGAGCGGCAAGGAAAATCCCCAGACGGTGCTCGGCGTCTATCGCGCGTTCGACACGTCGCTGGAGCGGATCGAGCGCGAGAGCGCGCGGCTGTGGATCGTGGCTCAGGCGCTGAGGGATCCGGGCAATTTGGGCACGATCCTCAGAACCGCCGACGCGGTTGGCGCGGGCGGGCTGATCCTGGTGGACGATTGCGTCGATCCCTTTTCCACGGAGGTGGTTCGGGCTTCGATGGGAGCCCTGTTCACGCAGAGAATCGCCACCTCGACGTGGGATGCGTTCGTCGCTTGGCTCCGCTCGGGCAAAGGGCAGCTGATCGGAACGAGCCTCAAGGCGGAGCTGGACTATCAGGAGCCGCTTTACGCCGCCCCGGCCTTCATCCTCGTCGGGAACGAAGCGCAGGGCCTCCCGCCGGCCTACCAGGCGGAGTGCGACCTGCTCGTGAAGATGCCGATGCTCGGCAAGGCCGACAGCCTCAACGCCGCCGTGGCCACGGCGGTCATGGCCTATGAAGTGATCAACCAGTGGCGGCGGAGCTCCTGAGGCCGTTCGGCCGAATGGGCGGATCGCTTGCGCCACGAGCCGAAGGTCACACGAAAGTCACATCAATCGCAGCCGGCGCGCGCGCCTGAGGAGGGACTTTCCAAAGGTTTCAGAGCGCGGCGGATGCGCCTGTCAAAGAGCCGCGCGGACCTTGGTAGAGCTTTTCCTACGCCGGAACAAAAAAGAAACATCGAGAGCTATTCGGCGGCTTCGGCCGTCTCTCCCGTCTCCAGCTTGGTGAGCTGGCGCGGCGTGCTGTCGATCATCGGCAGCGGCTCGATCTCCTTGGCGCCGCTCGACACCTCCAGCGCCTCGAACCGCTTGGCCTGAGTCATGACCTGGCTTTCCAGGCTTCCGACGAAGCTGTTGTAGGCGCCGGTCGCGAGGTCGAGATTGCGCCCGAGTCTCGCGACATGGGCGCCCATGGTCGCGAGCCGGACGTGGAGCTCCTTGCCCAGGCGAGCGATCTCGGCGGCTTCCTCGGCGAGCTTCTCCTGCCTCCAGACGCTGGCGACGGTGCGGGCGATCGCGACGAGGTTGGTGGGGGTTGCGAGGAGGACACGCCGCTCGAACGCCCATTCCCAGAGCCGGTCGTCCTGCTCCAGCGCGGCGGTGAGGAAATGCTCCCCGGGGATGTACATGACGACGTAGTCGGCCGCCTTGCCGAACCTGTCCCAATAATTCTTGCCGCCCAGCTGCTGGGCGTGGTTGCGGATCGAGGCGGCGTGGGCTTTGAGGTGGCTGACGCGGACGGCTTCGTCCACCTCCTCTGAAGCGTCGAGGAAAGCGTTGAGCGAGCATTTGGCGTCGATGATCAGCTTTCGTCCGCCGGGCAGCTTCACGATCACGTCGGGACGCAGCCGCCCGTCCTCGGTATCGACGGAAACCTCTGTCTGGAAATCTGCGTAGGGCGAGAGGCCCGCCTGCTCCAAGACGTTCTTGAGCGACTGCTCGCCCCAGCGGCCGCGGGACTTGGGGCTCGAGCGGAGCGCGTTGACGAGGCGAGCGGTCTCGTCGCGGACCTGCGACTGGCCGGAGCGGACCAGCTCGACCGCTTCCTTCAGCTCGCGATAGCTCCCGACCCGCTCCTTCTCGACATTGGCGAGGCCCTCCTCGTAGCGCTTCAGGGTCGTCTCGACGGGCTGGAGGAGCGCCTTCAATTTCTCCTCGTGCATGACGCCTGCTTGGTTGAACCGGGCATCGGCGCGTTCGAGGAAATTCTTTTGAGCTTCGATCAGAAGCTTGCCGCCTATCTCACTGAATTGAGAGGACAAGGCTTCGCGGGCTTCCTTGAGCTGCGCGATCTGCGCCTGGAAGGCGCGCTCGCGTTCCTGCTGCCCGGAGGAGAGGCGCGCGCATTCCGTGCGGGCGTCGGCGCAGTCCTGCCGCACCTGGTCGAGCTTCGACCGAAGGTCCGGCACCGCCTTCGCCCGCTCTTCCGCGGCGGCGAGGTCCGCAATTGCCCGGCGGAAATCGTCGAGGCGCTGGTCCCGCTCCCGCTTCAGCTCCGCGGCCTGGCGGCCGCCGAGGAACCAGCCGAGGGCGGCGCCGCCCAGAGCGGCCAGGATGACGAAGAGGATGATAAGCGCGAGATCCATGGCCGCCCCTTTGGAACAGAGGGCGAACCTACGGCACAAGCGCCGGCCGCTCAAGCGCAACCGCAGGAAATCTGTGGATTAACCGCTCAGGCGGCGAGCTTGGCCCGCTCTTTCCGGGCCTTGGCGAGCTTCTTCAGGATCATGTCGCGCTTGAGGCGGGAGAGGTGGTCGATGAAGAGAACGCCCTCGAGATGATCCATCTCATGCTGCAGGCAGATGCCGAGGAGGCTGTCCAATTCCTCTTCGTGAACCTTGCCGTCCCGGTCCAGCCAGCGCGCGCGGACGCGGTCGGGACGGTCCACCTCGGCATATTGGTCGGGCACCGAAAGGCAGCCCTCTTGATACGGGGCGCACGTCTCAGAGGCCGTCAGGATTTCCGGATTGATGAACACCATCGGGCGGCGGACGGGCTCGCCGCCTTCCTCCTCCGGATCCTGGAGGTCGATGACCAGGATCCGCTTCGGAACGCCCACCTGGATGGCCGCGAGGCCGATGCCGGGCGCCGCGTACATCGTGTCGAACATGTCGTCGATCAGGGTCTGGATCTCGGGCGTGATCTCCTCGACGGGCGAGGAGACCTGCCGGAGCAACGGGTCCGGGACTTCGAGGATGGGGCGTACGGCCATGGCTCACAGGTAGGGAATCGCACGCTTTTCGTCAACGCGAGCGGGGGGTTCGCCGAGCGGTTCGCCCATGCTAGGCGCCCCTCATGGCGTACAAATCCGAACTCCTCCGCCTGCTCCACGCGCGCGGCTACATCCACCAGGTGACCGACGCGGAGGGGCTGGACGATCTCGCGCAGAAGTCGGTGGTGCCGGGCTATATCGGGTTCGACGCGACGGCGCCTTCGCTGCATGTGGGCTCTCTCGTCCAGATCATGATGCTTCGCCGGCTTCAGCAGGCGGGGCACAAGCCGATCGTCGTCATGGGCGGCGGAACGACCAAGGTCGGCGACCCGTCCGGCAAGGACGAGAGCCGCAAGCTTCTGACAGACGAAGGCATCCGGGCGAACATCGCCTCGATCCGGCGGATCTTCGAGCGCTTCCTCTCCTTCGACGACGGCCCAACCGGAGCGGTGATGGTCGACAATGACGAATGGCTGGGAAAGCTCGACTATATCCCCTTCCTCAGGGACATCGGGCCGCACTTCACCATCAACCGGATGCTCACCTTCGACAGCGTCCGGATCCGGCTCGAGCGCGAGCAGCCGCTCACCTTCCTCGAATTCAATTACATGATCATGCAGGCCTACGACTTCCTCGAGCTGTGGCGGCGCTTCGGCTGCCGGCTGCAAATGGGCGGGTCGGACCAATGGGGGAATATCGTCAACGGGACGGAACTGACCCGCCGGGTGGAGAGCGAGCATCTCTACGGCCTGACGACGCCGCTGATCACCACCGCCGACGGCGGCAAGATGGGCAAGACGGCGGCGGGTGCCGTGTGGCTCAATTCGGACCAGCTCAGCCCGTACGATTATTGGCAATTCTGGCGGAACACGCAGGATGCAGACGTGGGGCGGTTCCTGCGGCTATTCACGGACCTTCCGCTGGACGAGATCGGCCGGCTGGAGAGTCTCCAAGGTGCGGAGATCAACGAAGCTAAGAAAGTGCTGGCCGATCTCGCCACCGCGATGGCCCATGGCGAGGAGGCGGCGCGAGAGGCCGCGGAGACGGCGCGGCGGACCTTCGAGGAGGGCGCGGGCGGCGAGGCGCTGCCGACGCTGAAGGTGCTCGGCGACGGCCTCGGCATCGTGCAGGCCCTGACCGTCCTCGGCTTCGCCGCGTCCAACGGCGAGGCGCGCCGGAAGATCGGCGAAGGCGCGGTGCGGCTCAACAACGTGGTGATCTCCGACCCCACGTTCACGATCGTTCTGGAAAGCAATCAGCCGCTCCGGATCAGCCTCGGCAAGAAGAAGCACGGGCTGCTGATCCCGCAGGGGTAGACGGATGAGCCCATTTCGCATCGCCGCGGTGGCGGTTCCGTCAATCGCCCTGGGATTGGGCGCAGTGGGCTACCGGCGCGCCCGCGCCTCCCTGGCGGACGCGGAGGCTGCCTGGCAGAAGATCGCTGCCGCCAGCCGCCCCGCGTCGGCGGCTTTCCACCCGGACATGGTCGCTGAGCTGCCGGAGATCGCCCGGCGCTACTTCGCGCATGCGATCGCGCCGGGTACGCCGCTACGCACCACGGTCGAGCTTGAGATGCGCGGCACGTTCCTGCTCGGCGACCGCAGTGGCTATCAAAGCTATGCAATGACGGCCCGGCAGATACTTGCTCCGCCGAAGGCGTTCGTCTGGATCCCGCAGATGCGATCCGGCGCGATGCGCATTTCCGGATCGGATGCGCTGGTGGGGACGGAAGCCTGGACCCGCTTCTGGCTGCTCGGCGTGATCCCAGTCGCCAATGCGCGCTCCTCGCCCGACCTGCTGCGCTCGGCGACGTTCCGGTCGGCGATGGAGGGGGTCTGGGCGCCGGCCTCGCTCCTACCGCAGCAGGGTGTAACCTGGGAGCAGAGCGGCGCCGACAGCGCTCGAGTGACCGTGCGCAGCGTCACGCCTGAGATCGTGCTCGAGCTGACGCTCGCTTCGGACGGCGCCGTTCGGACGGTGGCCGGCCAGCGCTGGTCGAACGCCAATCCCGAGGGAAGCTTCCGGCTGCAGCCGTTCGGGGGGACGGTGGAGGGCGAGGCGACCTTCGGCGGCTACACGATCCCGGGCCGCCTGAAGGTGGGCAACCATTACGGAACGGGAGACTACCTCCCCTTCTTCCAGGCCGAGATCGTCCGCGCCCGCTACCTGTGACGTCACCCGCTCCTGAGGAGAGCAACGGCAGCATCGCGTTCCATCAAGTAGAGGAGCACTCGGGCGGCGCGGCCGCGCAGGCTGTCGAGGCCGCCGTCTCGGTCCACCAGAAGACGGGCATCGTCCGAAGCCGCCTTGGCCAGTTCCTGAATCTGCTCCGGGCTGGCGAGGCGGAAGCGGGCTTCACCGCTTTGCTTCGTGCCGAGGATTTCACCCGCGCCGCGGAGGCGCAGGTCCTCCTCCGCGATCCGGAAGCCGTCATTGGTCTCGCGCATGAGGGCGAGGCGGGCGCGGCCGGTTTCGCTCAGGGCGTTGCCTCGAAGGAGCAGGCAGATGGAATGCCCCTCCCCTCGCCCCACCCGGCCGCGCAGCTGGTGGAGCTGGGCGAGCCCGAAGCGGTCGGCGCCCTCGACGATCATCAAGGTGGCGTTGGGTACGTCGACGCCGACCTCGATGACGGTGGTGGCGACGAGGACCGAGACCCCGCCCTGCTGGAAGGCGGCCATTACCTCGTCCTTCTCCGGCCCCTTCATCCGCCCGTGGACGAGGCCGACCTTGCCGCCGAAGCGGAGGCGGAGGATCCGGGCCCGCTCCTCGGCCGCCGCCTGGTCGGAAGCCTCGCTCTCCTCGACCAGCGGGCAGACCCAATAGGCCTGGCCGCCGCGGGCGATGTGGCGGGCGAGCGCGTCGGTGACGTCCGCTAGCTTGTCGAGGCTCAGCACGCGAGTCTCGATCGGTTGGCGGCCGGGGGGCATCTCGTCGAGGCGGGACACGTCCATCTCGCCATATTGGGTGAGGGTGAGCGTGCGCGGGATCGGGGTCGCCGTCATGACGAGAAGGTGGGGCGGACGCTCCGCCTTCTGGGCGAGCATCATCCGCTGGGCGACTCCGAAGCGGTGCTGCTCGTCGACCACGGCGAGGCCGAGGCGGCGGTACGACACCGCCTGCTGGAAGATGGCGTGGGTGCCGACGAGGATGTCGATCGAGCCGTCGGCAAGGCCCATCAGGGTCGATTCGCGGGCCCGCCCCTTCTCCCGCCCGGTGAGGATGGCGACGTTGACCGGAAGGCCGGCGAGCTGGCGCGAGAGCGTGTCCAAATGCTGGCGGGCGAGGATTTCGGTCGGAGCGAGGAGGGCCGCTTGGGCTCCCGCTTCCACGGCGTTCAGCATCGCCATGAGGGCCACCAGCGTCTTGCCTGAGCCTACGTCCCCCTGGAGCAGCCGGAGCATCGGCACCTCCTGCTGGAGGTCTCCCTCTATCTCCGCGACCGCGCGCCGCTGGGCACCGGTGGGGGCGTAAGGGAGCTTGAGCGCGTCGCGCAGGCGCCCGTCGCCGCGCAGCGGTCGACCCTTCCGCCGGCGGGAGGAGGCCCGGACCAGCATCAAGGCAAGCTGGTTGGCGAACACCTCGTCATAAGCGAGCCGCTCTCGAGCGTCGGCGGCGTTGCGGCTTCGGTGGGCTCGGGAGACGGCTTCCTGCCAGGAGGGCCAGCCCCGGGAAGCGAGGAGGCTCGGCTCGATCCATTCCTCCAGAGCCGGAGCGCGGGCGATCGCCTGGGCGGCGAGATCGCCGAGGCGACGGTTGGTGAGCCCTTCGGAAAGGGGGTAGACGGGCTCCCGCTCCGGCAGCTCGGCCGCCTGGCCGGGCCCCAGCACATAGTCGGGATGGACGATCTGGAGCTCCTGCCCGTACATCTCCAGCCGGCCGGAGACGAGACGGGGCTCGCCGAGCGGAAGCTGCTTCTTCGCCCAGCCCGGATTGTGGAAGTAGGTGAGGGTCAGGTAATTGCCCGCTTCGTCGGTCGCGTGCACCCGGAACGGGCCGCGGCCGCCCGCCTGGCCATAGTCGACCGGAGTCACCTGCACCGTCACGACGCCGCCGACATCCGCCTGGTCGAGAAGCTCGACGCGCTTCCGCTCGATCCAGCTCACCGGCAGGTGGAAGAGGATATCGACGACCCGCTCCAGCCCCAGACGCTTCAGCGGCTTGGCAAGTGCCGGGCCGATCCCCTTCAGAACCTCCACTTCGGCAAAGAGCGGATTGAGGATGTCGGGGCGCATGACTACATGCCTGCTACCCAAAGCCGGGGCTCTCCGCCAGCGCCCGCGGCCCAGCCGCTATGGAGCCCATGGACCGCGCAGACCGCCTCAAACGCCTTCGATTCCGTGCGTGGCACAGGGGGACGCGGGAGGCGGACTTCCTTATCGGGGGCTATTTCGACGCTCAGCACCAGAGTTGGGGCGAAGCGGAGATGGCCTGGTTCCAGGACCTGCTGGAGGAGCAGGACGTGGACATCATGGCCTGGGCCATCGGAACCGCTCAGCCTCCCGAACGCTTCGAGGGCGAGATGATGGGGCGGCTCCAACGGCTCGATTACATAAAGCATCACCAATAAGTGACGGACATCCAGAAGATCCTAGCCGCCAGGCGGCCGATGACGCTGGCGGGCGCCCCGGCCGGGTTCCTGCCGTGGCTCGCGGCGGACCTCGCCCGCGCCTCCCGAGGCCGGGCCGTCTTCATCGCGCCGGACGAGGCGGCGATGCGGCACCTGCAGGACGCCGCCGCCTATTTCGCGCCGGAGCTGGAAGTGCTGGCCTTCCCGGCTTGGGACTGCCTTCCCTACGACCGAAGCTCCCCGTCGCTTCGATCCTCCTCCGAGCGGCTGGCGACGCTCCACGCGCTGCAGCGCAAGGCGGAGAAGCCGCAGCTTCTCGTCACCACCGTCAACGCGGCGACCCAGCGGACGCTGACTCCGTTCCGGATCCGTCAGCTCGTGGCGAGGCTGGCGCCCGGCGAGCGGATCGACATGGAGAAGCTGTCGGCGCTTCTGAGCGCCAACGGCTATCAGCGGACCGATACGGTGCAGGATCCGGGGGAATATGCGGTCCGCGGCGGGATCGTCGACCTGTTTCCATCGGGCGAGAGCGAAGGGCTTAGGCTCGACTTCTTCGGGGACGAGATCGAGAGCGTTCGCCGCTTCGACCCCGGCACCCAGCGCACCACCAGCGATGCGCAGGGCGGCTTCACCCTCCTCCCCGCCGCCGAGACCCTGCTGGATGAGGAGAGCGTCAAGCGCTTCCGATCCCGCTACCGCGAGAAGTTCGGAGCCACGGCGACCGGAGACCCGCTCTACCAGGCGGTGTCGGAAGGGCGGCGGCTCGCGGGGATCGACCATTGGCTGCCTCTGTTCGAGGAGCGGCTGGAGACCTTGTTCGACCATCTCGGCGATGAGGACATCGTGGTGCGGGACGCGCACGATGCCGGCTCCGTGGACGCCCGCTTCGAGGCGATCGCCGACTATTACGACAATCGGAAGCGGGCGCAGTCGTCGGACCCCGGAAGCTATCGGCCGCTGGAGCCGGAGACGCTCTACCTCTCCCGGACCGAATGGGACCGGCTGATCGAGACTCGCCCCCTCCACCTCGCCACCCCCTATCGCGAGCCGGAGAGCGCCACCGTCCTCGACTTCCAGGTTGACGCAGCGCGCGACTTCGCGCCCGAGCGGTCGCAGAACGCGAACGTCTATGAAGCGGTGACGGCGCACGTCGCTCAGCTGCGCCGGGCGAAGAAGAAAGTGGTGCTTGCGAGCTATTCGGCGGGCGCCCGGGAGCGCCTCAAGGGGCTGCTCGCCGACCACGGGCTGAAGAAGGCGGCCGAGACGGACAATTGGCAGGAGGCGCTGGGCACAGCCGCTTCCGGAACGGTCCCGCTGGCGGTGCTTCCGCTCGACCATGGCTTCACGACCGCTGACGTCGCGCTGCTCACCGAGCAGGACATGCTCGGCGACCGGCTGGTGCGGCGGCGCAAGCGCAAGAAATCTGCCGACGCGTTCCTCAGCGAGCTTGCGACGCTCTCCCCGGGCGACCTCGTGGTCCATGCCGATCACGGCATCGGCCGCTACGAGGGGCTGACTCAGATCCCGGTCGGCACGTCGCCTCACGATTGCGTGGCGCTGGAATATGCCGGCGGGGACAAGCTCTACGTTCCGGTCGAGAATATCGACATCCTCTCCCGCTACGGCAGCGGCGAGGAGGGCGTGAGTCTCGACAAATTGGGCGGCGAGGCCTGGCAGCGGCGCAAGGCCCGGATGAAGGAGCGGATCCGCGAGATTGCGGGCGAGCTCATCAAGACGGCCGCCGAGCGGGCGCTGCGGCCCGGCGTCGTCGTTGAGACCGACACGAGCTATGCCGCCTTCGCCGACCGCTTCCCCTATGAGGAGACGGAGGACCAGGACCGGGCGATCACCGACGTGTTCGATGACCTCCAGGCGGGCAAGCCGATGGACCGGCTGGTCTGCGGCGACGTCGGCTTCGGAAAGACGGAGGTCGCGCTCCGCGCCGCCTTCGCCGCCGCCATGGCCGGGCACCAGGTGGCCCTGGTCTGCCCCACCACCCTCCTCGCCCGGCAGCATTACAACACCTTCTGCGAGCGATTCCGCGGCTTTCCGATCGAGATCGGCCGCCTCTCCCGCCTCGTACCGCCCAAGGAGGCGAAGCAGACGAAGGAGGGGCTCACCGCCGGCAAGGTCGACATCGTCATCGGCACCCACGCCATCCTGGCCAAGGGCGTCGAATTCAAGAAGCTCGGCCTCGTTATCGTCGACGAGGAGCAGCGCTTCGGTGTCACCCACAAAGAGCGGCTGAAGTCGATGCGGGCGAACGTGCACGTGCTGACGCTTACCGCCACTCCCATACCTCGAACGCTTCAGATGGCGATGTCGGGGTTGCGCGAGCTCTCCGTCATCCAGACGCCGCCGGTCGACCGGCTCGCGGTGCGGACCTACGTCATGCCCTGGGACCCGGTGGTGATCCGCGAGGCCCTGCTTCGCGAACATTATCGCGGCGGGCAGACCTATTTCGTCGCTCCGCGCGTCGCCGACCTCCCGGACCTCGAACAATATCTGCGGGACGAAGTGCCGGAGGTGAAGTTCGTCACCGCGCACGGCCAGATGCCGCCGACCGAGGTCGAGGAGAAGATGAGCGCCTTCTACGACCGCAAGTATGACGTGCTCCTCTCGACCACCATCGTCGAGAGCGGCCTCGACATACCGTCGGCCAACACGCTCATCATCCACCGCGCCGACCGGTTCGGCCTTGCGCAGCTCTACCAGCTGAGGGGACGGGTCGGGCGCTCAAAGACCCGTGCCTACGCCTATTTCACGACTCCGGAGACCCGCACCGTCACCGAGGCCGCCGACAAGCGCCTCCAGGTGCTTGCGAACCTCGACAGCCTCGGCGCCGGCTTCCAGCTCGCCAGCCACGACCTCGACATTCGCGGCGCGGGCAATTTGCTCGGCGACGAGCAGTCGGGGCACATCAAGGAGGTCGGCTTCGAGCTCTACCAGTCGATGCTGGAGGACGCGATCCTGGAGGCGAAGAGCGGCGGCACGTTGAAGGCGACGGAGGATTTCTCGCCGCAGATCACGGTCGACGCTCCGATCATGATCCCTGAGGATTACGTCCCCGACCTCGACCTTCGAATGGGCCTCTACCGGCGGATGAACGAGTTCGACCAGGCCGAGGAAATGGAGCCCTTCGCGGCCGAGCTGATCGACCGGTTCGGCAAGCTTCCGGAAGAGACGGAGAACCTCCTCAAGGTCATCGAGATCAAGCTCAACTGCCGGCGCGCCTGCGTGGTGAAGCTGGACGTCGGGCCGAAGGGCGCTCTCGTCCACTTCCACAACGACACCTTCCCCGATCTGGAAGGCCTCATCGGCTATGTCCAGCGCCTGAAGGGCACCGCGAAGCTTCGGCCGGATTCGAAGCTCGTCATCACGCGCAGCTGGCCGGACGCTCCGAGCCGGATCAACGGCGCGCTTCAGCTCTCCCGCGGGCTCGCGCGGATCCTCGGCTAGGGCCGCTCAGCGGACTGGCGAGGCATGGGCCGCGCCGCGGAAGATGGCGTTGAGGAAGAGGACGTCGAGGCCGCGCAGATAGGCTCGAAGCGTCGGGTCCTGAGTGAAGGCGATGAGGTGCCCCCTCCCCTGCGGCTGCGCCATGACGAACGGCTTGTAGGCGAGCTGAAGGCGGTTCTCCTCCCAGAGCTGACCGGCGACGACGAGCTCGCGCGCGTCGGCGAAGCGGGCGACGTTCACCCCCTGGTCGAGCTTCAGCGGCGTGTAGATGGCGCTTCCCTCGACGAGCACGCTCACCTTGGGCGCCGCGCCGGCGGCGAGCCAATGGTCCTGGTCGACGATTGCCGAGGCGAGAACCCCCGGCACCGAGTCCACGTCCGGCTTGTCCGGCCGGAGCGCGGAGGCGTAAGCGGCATCGTCCTTCAGCCGGGTGCCGGCGACGGTGGCGCTCTTGTCATCCTTGTCGCCCTTCGGTTTGTCTTTCGACTCGTCGTCGGCCAGCGTCTCGCGGCGGGTGGCGAGCATCTCGCTCTCCGGGTGGGCCATCATCGCGGTAGCGCGGCCGAGGCCGATCAGCACTCCGCCGCGATCCACCCAGCCTTTGAGGTTCGAGATTCCGCCCTTGCCCAGAATGTCGCGGTAATTGCCGCCGTCGGGGAGGATGAGGACGTCGTAGCGGGAAAGCTCGGCGGCGGTCAGGCGGTTGGTCCGGATGACGGTGACCGGATAGCCATATTCCCGCTCGATCAGGTAGCGGACCGCCCCCGCGGCGGGCGGCGAGGTGGGATCCCCCCAGGCGAGCGCGATCCGGGGCGCGACGAAGAGCGGCGTCCGGTCCGAGCCGAGGCTTGGCCCCTGCGTGACCCAGGTCTCCGGCACGCCCACCACTTCCGCTCCGGCGGCGGCGGCGAGGGCCAAAACGCGAGCTCGAAGATCGGCGGGGTTGCCGGCGCGGGTAAGGACCAGCGAGCCGCCCGGATAAGCCCGTCCGCCGAGGGTGAAAGGCGCGTCTGCGGAGCGGATTCGAAGCCCGTCCCGAAGCCCCCGGGCGAGGAAGCGGAGGGCCTGCGATCCGGCCGGCACCACATAGGCCACCGCATCCTCGACTCCGCCGACCGTGCCGCGCGCCGCGTCCGCGGGCGCGAGGAGCGTGCGGGAAACGCCCGGAACGCCTCGGCAGGTCGAGGCGGGCGTGTTGAACATTGCCGGAAGGACCCAGGCGGTGACGTCGTAAAGCTCGGCCGGAAGCCCCTTCTTCCGCCTGCGCTCCTGCTCGGCGAGGAACTCGGGCTTGAGAGCGATGGAAGGGTCGAGAAGCACCTGCGCGAGGCGGTTCTGAGGCTGCGACATGTCGAGGATATAGGTGCCCGCCTCGTAGCGCCGGCCGCAGGCGCTGAAGCCGGTCTCGGCGCGGTGGACTTCTAGCCCCTGGCGGGCGAGCGCCTCCGCAAGGCGATCGGCGGCGCCGGGATCGGCGGCCGAGCGGGGCAGAAGCCAGGACCCCTTCGACCGCCCCTCACGCATCGCCTGCTGATGATAGGCGTAGAAGTCGCCGAGGAACTGCTCACGGTTGGCGGCGGCCGTCTCGATGGTCGAGAGAGAGACGAGGAAGTGGCTTCGAACCGCGTCGAAGAGCGTCAGAGTCTCCCCGGTGCGGCGGCGGCCCGCCAGGCCCTCCGTCCCCGCCTGCTCGTAGGTCATGGAGATGGCGCCGAAATAACTCGGCCAATTGTCGCCGTAGCCGGGATAGAAAGCGTCGAAGATCTCGCGGGTGAAATAATCCAGCCCCGCGCGGTCGAACATGGCGGCATGAGCACGGCCGAAGAGGGTGCGGCTCCTCACCTGCGCGGCCGGGAGCAGCGGGTTGAGCGGATCGGCTTCGGGCGGGAAGAAGAAGCTCTGGTCCGTGTCCATCTCGTGAGCGTCGGCGACGACCTGCGGGCGCCACCCGAGCATCAATGCGGAATGACCGCGCGTCTCCGGCTGCGTCTGAGCGAACCAGTCGCGGTTGAGGTCGAATAGATAATGGTTGAAGCGGCCGGAAGGCCAGGTCTGCGCCCGCTCGGCGGAGAGGCTGTCGCTGTCCACCTCCAGGCCCCGCGCCGCTTCATGGCCCGCGATGAAGCGGTCGCGGCCGTCCGGATTCTGGGTCGGGATCAGCATCACCACCGTATTTTCGAGCATCGAGGCGACCCGCGGGTCGCCGCGCGAGGCGAGCAGGTGGCGGGCGACGCCCATCGCCGCTTCGGCGGGGCTCAGCTCATCCCCGTGGACGCTGTAGGAGAGCCAGACCACCACGGGCTGGCGTGCCATTAGCGCCCGGGCGGTCGCCGCATCGGTGCGCCGGGGATCGGCCAGAGCGAGGGAGGCGGTCCTGATCTCCTCCAGCCGGGCAATGTTGGTAGGGGAGCTGATCGCGGCCCAAGGGAGGCCCCTTCCCTCCCATGTGCGGCCATATTCGCCCATCGCCATCCGGTCGGGCGCGGCCTGACGGAGCGCTTCGAAATAGCGGCGGATGTCGCCCGAAGGGGTGAGACGCTCGCCAAGCGCGTGGCCGACCACCGCTTCCGGAGCGGGAATGGCGGGATCGTAGTCGGCGCCCTTCAAGAACTCCTTCGGCTCAGCCGACACGGGCGCGGCGAAAAAAAGCGCGAGCGCGAACAGTCTGCGAATCATCGGAAGCTTCCCCCTGATCGACGCATTGTGCTTTCCGGAGGGGCTCTTGCCCAGTCCCTCCGCCTCAGCCGATGCGCAGCACCTCGGCCTGTTCGCCGGCCTCCTCCTGCCAGACCGCCTCGCGGTGCATCTCGAAAGGGCCGTCGGCATCGGCGAGGCTCCACGTGCCCATGATGCTGTCGCCGTCGTCGGAGAGGCGGCGACATAATCGACCGCATGGGCGGCGTCGCTCGCCCCGTCATAGACTTTAGTGAAGTCCACCGCCTGTCCCTGCCGGCTGCCGCGGATCAGCGCTTCGAGGCTGTCGCTCGACCCGCCGATCGTATTCGGCTCGACAATGCTGCCGGAGAGGGCGCCGTCATGATCCTCTATCTTCGCGAGGAAGGGTGTGGTGGGGCCGGCGCTGGCCGGATAGGCGAAGCTCCCCATCCAAAGGCCGCTGATGTTGACGGCGGTGGGAGAGGTCACCCGGAAGCGAGCTCCGCCAACTCCGGCGCGGCGATCGGCGGGGCGCAGAGGAAGCCCTGGTAGAGCGTGCAGCCCTCGCGGGCGAGGAGGGCGAGCTGATCCTCCGTCTCGACGCCTTCGGCGATGACCTCGAGGCCGAGGGAGCGGGCCATGTCGATAACGCTCCTCACCACCACCTGGTCGCGCGGGCTGCCGCTGATGTCTTCCACCAGCCTTTTGTCGATCTTGAGGTAATCGAGCGGAAGCGCCTTCAGATAGGCGAGGCTCGAATAGCCGGTTCCGAAATCGTCGATGGCGACCCGAAGCCCGCCTTCGCGCAGACGCGCGAGGAGGGTCGCGGCGGCGCCGAGATCCTCGATCAGGCCGCCTTCCGTCACTTCGACCGTCAGGCGGCCCGGGGGGAAGCCGCTCTCCCGCACCAGCGCCACGAATTGATCGGCGAAACCTGGGCGGACGATATCGGCGGCGGTGATGTTCACGGAGAGGCGGAGGCCCGCCAGCGCGTCGGGCCAGTCCGCGGCGGCGCTGATAGCCTTGCGCTGCACATGGTCCGAAAGCTGGGCGAGATAGTCGGAGCGCTCGGCGACGCTGAACAAAGTAATGGCCCCGAGCTCGCCGAAGCGGGGGTGGCGCCAGCGGGCGAGCGCTTCCGCGCCCACGATCCGGCGGGTGGCCACCGACACTTGCGGCTGGAAGAGGATCTCGATCTCGTCCTGGTCGAGCGCCCGGCGAAGATCGATCTCGAGCTGGTCGCCCATGGCGCTTTCGCTCGCCGCTCCGGCGTCGACGACACGCACGGGGCCGGCTTCGCTTGCCTTGGCTTCGGCAAGCGCGGCACTGGCCCGGCGCAGGAGGCTTGGGGCGTCTTCCCCCGCCTCGGCTGCCACCACTCCGACGCGGCTGCCCAGCGTGATGACATGGTCGCCCGACATGAAAGGCCGTCCGAGTGCCTCAACCAGTTGACCGGCGATGAACCGGCCTTCCACCAAGCTGGTGGGCGCGCCGAGCAGGATCGCGAACTCAGCGCCTGCGAGCCGCGCGACGAGGCGGCGGCGGCCGTCGCCGTCGACGAGCCGCTCGATCCGACGAGCGGCGGCCTGGAGAACGGCGTCTCCGGTCGAGCGGCCGAAGGCGGCATTGATCGCGTCGAAGCGGCTGACGGCCAGGAGCAGCACGACGAGCGCCGAGCCTCCTTCCGTCTTACTCTGTAGCTGCTCCGCCATCCAGGCGCGGGCGGCATGGCCGTCGCGGACGCCCGTCAGCGAGTCGCGGGTCTGCCAGGCCGCTCCCCGCCCGCCGGCGATCGACTCGGTCCGTCCGAGCACCGCATCGCCATCGGCTTCCACTCGCAGGTGATGAGCGAGGCGAACGCCGCCGCTCGCGGCATCGCCATGCGCGAACGCGGTCGATTGGCCGGTGGCGAGCACTCGGTCGACGGCTTCGCGCGCGGCGCGGCGGCCGTCGGGGTCGAGCTTGCGGAACAGCTCCAGGAGGCTGATCCGCTGCCCCGCTTCCTCGCCCAGACCCGCCTGCCTGGCGAGGCTCGGACTAAGCTCGACGGTGCCGGAGCCGGGCTTCCACCGCCATGAGGCGGCGCCTGGAAGGCGGACTCGCTGAGCCGGCCTGAGGCCGCCGACTCGCTCGGCGTAGCGAGCGGCGAACTGGACCGCGTGGAGGAACTGCTGATCGCTGAAGGGGCTCACCAGGAAATGGGTCGCGCCCGCGGCGAAAATCTCGTCCAGCATCTCGGCATCGGTTCGCGACAGGAGAACGAGCAGGGCTGTGGAATTGACTTCCGCGGGGTCGGCCAGCATCCGCACGGCCTCCCGCCCCTCCTGCAGGGTACCTCGCGCATCGACCACGGCGACCGAGGCGCCCGAGGCGATGAACCGCGCCTCGGCATTTTCCGTACGGCGGGCGGCGATCGGCACCCAGCCCGCGCCTTCGGCCATAACGGTGAGCTCGTCGCGGTGGCGGAAGGACAGGATGAAGAGCGGTGCGCCGGACGCGGCCATTCCTCCTTCTGCCTTTCCCGACGACGGCGCTTCGAAGCCCATGGCTCTACCCTCCGCCGCGAACCTCAACAATCGGTTTAGAGAATAACGCGTTCCGGCGTGGGACAGGCTCCGCTTGCCGCTTCGCCCCAAGCCGCCTAGCACTCTCGTCGCGATGACGGCCAATGCGGACAGACCCACCGCCCTCCTCGCCTCCTCCGCTGACGCGGCGAAGGCCGCCGACGTTATGCTTCGCGAGTCCTACGACTTCGTGCCGCTGGAGGAAGCGGAGCAGGTGATCGCGCTCGGCGGCGACGGCTTCCTCCTGCAGACACTCCACGACATGCTGGATCGCGACCGGATCCTTCCGGTGTTCGGGATGAACCGAGGGACGGTCGGCTTCCTGATGAACGAATGGCGGCTTGAGGGCCTCAGGGAGCGCGTGAACGCAGCCAAGCCCGTCTCGGTCGCGCCGCTGAAGATGAAGGCGGTCACGGTATCCGGAGAGACGGTGATCGACGCCGCGATTAACGAGGTGTCGCTGCTTCGCGAGACGAGGCAGACGGCGCGGATCGAGATATGCGTGAACGGCCGGGTGGTGCTCCCGGAGCTGGTCTGCGACGGCGTTCTGGTCGCAACTCCCGCTGGGTCCACCGCCTATAATTTCTCGGCTCAGGGTCCGATCCTGCCGCTCGGCACCAATCTGGTCGCACTCACTCCGATCAGCCCCTTCCGGCCCCGGCGCTGGCGGGGCGCCCTGGTTCCGGACGACCTTCCGATCGTCCTCAGGGTGCTCGACGCGACGAAGCGGCCCGTCTCCGCCGTCGCCGACCAGCTCGAAGTGCGCGACGTCGCCACGGTGGAGGTGGAGGTGGACCGGGAGCGGGCGCTGACTCTGCTTTTCGATCCCGAACACGCGCTGGACGAGCGAATCTCGATGGAGCAGTTCGCCGTCTGAAAAGACGGGCAAGCGCCTTGCGGAGCGTGAAAAAGGGCTGCTATAGGCGCGCGTCGCCCGAGGGGCGCGGCTTGGTATTCCGGCGTGGCGCAGCGGTAGCGCAGCGGACTGTTAATCCGTTGGTCGTAGGTTCGAATCCTACCGCCGGAGCCACCAAGCGAGAAAAGCCCGGGCCGGTCCCGGGCTTTTTCGCGTCAGGAGCGCCCCTTCTCCACCAGCGGGAAGATGAGGGCGGCTCGGGTGCCGGGATTGTTGTCCTTCACTTCGATGCGGCCGCCCAGCTGGCGGGTGAGCGCCTCGATCAGCCGCGAACCGAAGCTCGTGCCGCCGCCGGCCGCCTTCATGCCTACGCCGCGGTCCGTCACCGTCACCCGAAGCTCGCCGCGCCCGTCCTCGCGCGCCTCGACGCGAAGCGGGCCGGGCTGCCCGGCATAGGCATATTTGACGGCGTTGGTGAGCAGCTCGGTCAGGATCAGGCCGAGGATGATCCCGCGGTCGGTCGACAGACTCAGCGACGCGGAGTCGACGTGGATATGCGGTTCCCATGCGGGGCCCCAGATCTTGACCAGCTCCTCGGCGAGCTCGGAGAGGAAGCTGTTGAGGCGGATGTCGCCGATTTTGTCCGTTCGCCAAAGGCGGCGGTGGACCATGGCGACCGCCGTGAGGCGCTGGCGGGCCAGCTCGAACTGGGCACGAACTTCGGGGCTGTCGGCGTCGCGTTCCTGTAAATAGAGCATGGAATTAACAAGTTGCAGGCTATTCTGCACACGGTGATTGACCTCCCGCATGAGGAGGTCCTTGTGCGAAAGAAGCTCCTCCTTCTGCGAAAGCGTGCGGCGCAGCTGCTGGTTGAGGCCGACGAGCTGCTCGCGGGCGAGAACGTCCTGGAGATCGTCGCGCAGGCGATCCGCCGCCTCGATCTGGGCAAGCGACCACCGGCGCGAGCGGCCCCGCACCGTCTCGCGCCACAGCTCAAAAGACTTGCGCGGCGAAAGCGCCCCCGCCTCCCCGTCGGCCGGCTTGTGCGGATTGCCGGCCCAGTTGACCGTCTCAACCTCTTCGGCGCGGAACCAGAGGATCGCGAGCGGCGGGTCGCCCGGCACTGCGCAGGCGAGAAGTCCGCTCGCGGGGCCGGCATAGGCCTCCGCATCCGGATGGTGCGCCGCAAGGTTACTGGTGACGAAGACGCCGCCCCGCTCGCGAAGCAGGGGCAGGAGCGCCCGTACGGCGTCCTCATCCGGGGTGGAACCGGCGAGCGCGACTTCGCCGCCCCGGCACACGGCGACGCCGTCGCTAGGGATCGTGCGGATCACGCCCGCCACGTGGCGCATGAGCCCGTCCTCGACACCACCCACTCCGACTAAAGTGGAAAGCAGTTCCTCCCGCTTCTGCCCCAGGCGGACCGTCTCCACCTGAGCCTCGGCGCGCTCCCGTCCCGCCACTTGCTGCCCGAGCAATTGGCCGAAATGCTTCGCCAGCTCCCGGCGAAGATAGCCGATGGGCCGGGGCGAGCGGTGATGGCAGGCGATGAGCCCCCAGAGTTCCCCTCCCACCACGATCGAGATCGACGCGGAGGCGGCCACGCCCATGTTCTTCAGATACTGGATGTGGACGGGCGAGACGCTTCGAAGGACGCAGTCGCTCATGTCCAGCGGCGGCTCGGCCCCGCCTCCTTGGGTCAGGATCAGAGGCGCGGCCTCATAGCCGACGTTGGGGATCACCCGAACGAGGTTGCGAAGGTAGAGCTGCCGCGCCTGCTTCGGGATGTCGCTGGCCGGGAAATGATGGTTGAGAAGCGAGGGTTCGGAAGGCTCCCGCTCCTCCGCGATCACCGCGCCTGAACCATCGGCGAGGAAGCGGTAGATCATGATCCGATCGTAGCCGGTCAGGTCGCGGACGGCTCGTGCGGCCTCAGCGCAGGCCGCGTCGATGTCGTGCGCCGCTTCGAGGCTTGACGCAAATTTCTGTGCCTGAGCGAGCGCGGCGGCGGGTGCGAGATCATCCGACGCTTGCTCGAACTCGACGAGGAGGAGGCCGCCGGAGCGGTGCGCCGTCACATCGCAACCTTCGAAGCAGCCGAGATAGAAGGTGCCGGAGTCCGGGATCGCTTCCGCAGGCATTTGCCCGATCAGTGCCTCGAGAGCCTCGGCCGAGGGTTCGGCGTCGCCGGGTCGCAACTCTCCGGCTTGGCCGGCGAGGCGGCCGTTCCCGTCGAGGACGAGGAGAAGGCCGTGAGGTTGAACGGCCCCAGGAATGTGGATGGGCTCCCGGTCGCAGCTCGTCAGGTCCAGCGCGGGGTCGGTCATGTCGGCTCCCCCACAATGGCTTCGAAATGGCGGAACGTCGCCTTGGCGCCGTCGACAAGCGCGGCAAAGCTCTCTCGCTCGTCCTCCAGCTTCGAGCAGAGACGGCTCCACGCCCCGGCGTCCGCGGATGTCCCGCAGAAGAAGCGGCGGCCTTCCAATTCGGCACCGAACAGATAATCGAGCTGCCGGAAGAGGACCTTGCCTCCGAGAGTGGAGCCCTGAACGACATAGGCGCCGCCCAAGAGGCCTGCCCCCCCGCCCGGCGGCACCCAGGCCGGCGGGTCGGCAACGGGGGAACGGCCGAGCGCCAGCAGGTCGTCGCGCAGCAGGCGGAGACGTTCGCCGCCACTCGTGAGCGCCGCCGCTTCATGAGTTTCCAGCCCCCGCCGGACGGAGGCGTGGAAGACGAAGAGCCGCTCTAGAAGCCGCTTATAGCCGGATAGACCGAGCGTTCCCGTCTCGATCGCCACGAAGGGCGCCAGCCCGTGCATCCGTTCATGGATGTCGTGTGTGGCCTCGCGAAGAAGCGCCCGCACGCCAGGCGGCCGCTGCAGAGCCAGTGCGGCAGAAATCATTCGGACGCGTTAGCGGCAAGCTCCGGCCTCGCAAGACATAATCTGGAGGCGGGAGGAAAGCGCCGGCCGGCGCGGCGCCGGAACGCCTCGGCGCAACACCGATGGGTTCGCCCCAGTAACAATCTGGAAAGTGGGCGCTTTGGCGGCGGCTGAACCGGAACTCCCGTGGGCACCACGGGTTCAGCGGGAAAGACAAGGAGGCCCCTCATGGCAACAAAGACCCAATCCAAGCAGAACAGCCGGACCCGCAGCACCAGCAGCCGTAGCAGCAGCAGCAGCAGCGGCAACGGCGGCAACGGCGGCAACGGTGGTTCCAACCGGGAAAGCAGCGCCTTTTCCTGGGGCGGCGGGAATGCGGGCGTGCTCGCCGGTGCCGCGCTCGCCGGAGCCGCCGTGGGCCTCGCCGCCAATTTCGGCCGCAAGTTCCTGATGCAGATGCCGGCCGCCGCGGCCGGCGATTGGTTCGACGCCCTGAAGGCCGAGCATGCGGCGACGCTCGCCGTCTTCGACCAAATCGAGGCGACGAACGACAGCCAGACGGTGATGCGCACAACCCTCCTCATGAAGCTCAAATATGCGCTGACGAAGCACGCGCATGAGGAAGAGGCGATCATCTACCCCGCGCTCAGGCAGGCCAATTCCGCCCATGACGCCGACGCTCTCAACGCCGAGCATGGCTATGTGAAGACCTATCTCTACGAGTTGGAGACCATTGCGAAGGACAGCCCAGAATGGCTCGCCCGGGTCCGCGATTTCCGTTCGATGCTCGAAGAGCATATCCGGATGGAGGAAGATGAGGTCTTCCCCGCCTTCAAACAGGTGATGAGCGAGGAGCAGAACGCCAAGCTTACCGCGCGGATGAACAAGGAAGGCTTCAAGATGGCCTGAGCCTGTTTCCCAAGCAGGCGGAAGAGGGGCCGGCGGTTCGAACCGCCGGCCCCTTCTTTTTAAGCGAGCTGCCCGTGGCAGTGCTTGAACTTGAGCCCGGAGCCGCAGGGGCAAGGAGCGTTGCGGCTGACGATGGGAACCTCCCCCTCGATCGTGAACTCGCCCGACGGCATCGCCGGCCGCTCCGATTGAAGCGGAGGAAGCCGCGACAGGATCGCGCCGGTGCTCGCGTCCACATCCGCCGTATCGTCTTCCCCGGTGAAGGGGTCGATATGGTGGGTGATGAAGTCCGGAAGCTCGCCCATCCCGAACTCCGGAAGCTCCGGCTCCGGATCCTGCATCGTGAACACGGCGAAGGCGAGCGTGCGGGTCACGTCTTCACGGATCGCGGCCAGCATGCGCTCGAACAGCTGGAAGGCCTCGTGCTTATACTCGTCGATCGGCTTGCGCTGGGCGTAGGCCCGCAGGTGGATTACCTGGCGGAGCGCGTCGAGCATCGCGAGATGCTCCTTCCAGTGATGGTCGAGGGACTGGAGGAGGATGCTCTTCTCGATCTGGATATAGCTCTCCGGCGGTAGCTCAGCGGTCTTCTCCTCGACCTGTTGGTCCGCCCGCGCCTGGATACGCTCGACCAGCATCTCCGGCTCGACCGCTTCTTCCTCCAGCCATTGCTCGACCGGAGGCTCGAAGCCGAACACGGCCTGGCAGCGCTCCTTGAGCAGAGGGATGTCCCACTGCTCGGGATAGGAATTGGGCGGCACCGCCTCGCCGACGATCGTATTCACCGTCTCGGCGCGCATGTCGTTGACGACGTCGCCAACCGTGTCGGCATCCATGATGTCCGCGCGCTGCTCGTAGATGACCTTGCGCTGGTCATTCATCACGTCGTCATATTCGACGACCTGCTTGCGGATGTCGTAGTTGCGCGCCTCGACCTTCTTCTGCGCCGTCTCGATCGCCTTGGAGATCCAGGGGGAAACGATCGCCTCGCCGTCGGCAAGGTTCTTGTTCATCAGCCGAGCGAACATGGTCTGCGGGCCGAAGATTCGAAGCAGATCATCGTCGAGGCTGAGGTAGAAGCGCGACAGGCCCGGATCGCCTTGGCGTCCTGAGCGGCCGCGAAGCTGGTTGTCGATCCGGCGGCTCTCGTGCCGCTCGGTGCCGAGCACGAACAGGCCGCCGGCCGCGAGCACCCGCTGACGCTCCTCCTCCACCTCGCGGCGGATATTCTGGACGGCGGCCTCCTTTTCAGGGCCGTCCTCCATCTCCGAAAGCTCGTCGTTCACCCGGAATTCGATATTGCCGCCGAGCTGAATGTCGGTGCCGCGGCCCGCCATGTTGGTGGCGATCGTCACCGCCCGGAACCGCCCCGCCTGGGCGACGATATGCGCTTCCTGCTCGTGATGCCGCGCATTCAGAACCGCATGCTCAACGCCCTCGCGGTTCAGATATTCGGACAGCAGCTCCGACTTCTCGATCGAGACGGTTCCGACCAACACCGGCTGGCCGATCTCCTGCTTCTCCTTGATCGCCTTGGCGATGGCGCCGAACTTGTCCTCCTGGTTCTTGTAGAATTCGTCGTCCTCGTCGATCCGCTTCACCGGTACGTGGGTCGGGATCGACACGACGTTCATCTTGTAGATGTCCCAGAATTCGGGTGCCTCGGTCGCCGCCGTCCCGGTCATCCCCGAAAGCTTGGGATAGAGGCGGAAATAATTCTGGAAAGTGATCGAGGCGAGCGTCTGGTTCTCGGGCTCGATGTCGACACCCTCCTTCGCCTCCACCGCCTGATGGAGACCGTCCGACCAGCGGCGGCCCTCCATCATTCGCCCGGTGAACTCATCGATGATGATGACCTTGCCGTCCTTCACCAGATAATCGACGTCGCGCTTGAACATCACATTCGCGCGCAGCGCCTGGTTGAGGTGGTGGACGACGAGCGTGTTCTCGAAATCGTAGAGGTTGGAGCCGAACAGCAGCCCGGCATCCTCGAGCAGCCGCTCCATCTTCTCGGTTCCGTCCTCGGTGAGGACGACGGAACGCTGCTTCTCGTCCACCTCATAATCGACGGCGTCGAGGCCTTTTACGATGGCATCGACGGACATGTAGAGCTCGGACTTGTCGTCCGTCGGCCCGGAGATGATCAGCGGCGTGCGGGCCTCGTCGATCAGGATCGAATCCACCTCGTCGACGATCGCGAAATTGAACGGCCGCTGGACCATCTGGCTGCGCTCATATTTCATATTGTCGCGCAGATAGTCGAAGCCGAACTCGTTGTTCGTTCCGTAGGTGATGTCGCAAGCATAGGCCTGGCGGCGCATATAGTCGGTGAGATTGGGGACGATGACGCCGACGCTCATCCCGAGGAAGCGGTAGATCTGCCCCATCCAGTCCGCGTCGCGGCGGGCGAGATAATCGTTCACCGTGACGACATGGACGCCCTTCCCTTCCAGCGCGTTCAGATAGACGGCGAGAGTGGCGACCAGGGTCTTTCCCTCGCCGGTCCGCATCTCGGCGATCTCGCCGCGATGGAGGACGATTCCGCCGATCATCTGGACGTCGTAATGGCGCTGGCCCAGCGTCCGCTTGGCGGCCTCGCGGACCGTGGCGAAGGCTTCAGGGAGAAGGTCGTCGAGATCCTCGCCATTGGCGAGGCGCTCACGGAAGAGGATCGTCTGCTTCTGAAGCTCCTCGTCCGTCATCGCCGAGATGGTGGACTCGAAGCCGTTCACCCGCTCCACGATTTTGCGGAGCGAGCGGACGTAGCGGTCGTTAGACGACCCGAAAATGGCTTTGGCAAATCCGCCGAACATTTGAAAATTCCCGTGAAATCGTGGTGGCGGAGCGCGTGGCGGCGCTCTCAAAATACAGGCTCAAGACGGTTCCGGACGAAGCCGGGCCGAGCGCTATTCCAGCCGGCGCTCGTCCACGGGCGCGGTCTGCGGCGGCGCCGAGGTATCGAGGGTGGGGCGGCTGAGCCGGGGGGCGGCAAAGGCCGGTGCATCGGCAGGACGCTGAGAGACGGCCTCGTCGGCCTCTGTGGCCACGGCGGAGGCGAAGTCCGCCGCGACGCTGACGGCCGCCCGCTCCATCTGGCGCGCCTCAACCGTCCGATCCCCTGAGAGGAGACTGGCCAGAAGCGCGGAGAGGAAGAGCAGAAGTTCCAAAGGCGTCCAACTCGGGATCGTGTGCCCACTACGGGCGCCACGGCTCAATCACATAGGGAGTGGCATGCTCCGCGTCCATATGGCTGCGCCGGGATTGACGCTTCGATCCGCTCGGGTCTAGCCGCCGGACCATGTCCGCGACCCTCAGCGGCGGCTGCGCCTGCGGCGCCGTCCGTTATCAGCTACTCAGCGAGCCGTTCGACGGCGGCTGGTGCCATTGCCGCATCTGCCAGCTCAATTCGGGCGCGCCAGCGATGGTGTTCGCGACGGTGCCCGAAGGGGATCTCGTCTGGACGAAAGGCGCGGAGAAGGTGCGCGCCTTCGCCTCCAGCCATTTCGGCCGCCGCGAATTTTGCGGCGAATGCGGCACGCCCTTCCTGATGAGGGTCGCCCATCAGCCGGAGACGGTGGATTTCAGCGTCGCAACGCTGGACGAGCCGGAGCGGGTCGCGCCCGGCTTCCACATCTTCTGGGAGAGCCGGATCGGCTGGTTCGAACCTGGCGACGCCCTCCCGAGGCACGCGCGCTTCCGCCCGGACACGCGCGGTCTGGAAGGAATGGACCCGCCTCCTCCTTAGAGCTGGCCCTGAAGCCAGCTCTGAAGCTGCGTCTTGGGCGCGGCGCCGACCTTGGTGGCCGCCGGCTCGCCGTTCTTGAACAGGATCATCGTCGGAATACCGCGCACGCCATATTTCGCCGGTGCATCGGGATTATCGTCGATGTTGAGCTTCGCGACGGTAACCTGCTCGCCCAGCTCATTGGATATCTCCTCAAGCGCCGGAGCGATCATCCGGCACGGGCCGCACCATTCCGCCCAGAAATCGACGAGGACGGGCTTGTCGGAGCCGAGGACATCGGTCTGGAAGCTGGCGTCGGTGACGGTCTTGGTGGCCATGGAAATTCTCCTGAAAATTGCTTGATCGGCATTTAGGGACGCCGAGCCCCCGGCTCAAGCGCCCGGCCTGTGCGGAGCGAGCAGCCCCTCGCCGAGATCGAAGAGGACCGGCCCCGCCGTGTAGAGGAGCTTGGGCTCGATCCGCCGGCCCGGGAAGATGACGCCCAGCGCTTCCGCATAAGCGGCCATCTGGCGAAGGTGAGCCACCGGTATTTCGGTCGCCGAAGCGGGGGCGCAGCGAGCCGTCTTGAAGTCGACAACGAGGATGCGGTCCGGCCGGATGAGCAGGCGGTCCACGGTTCCCGACACGACCACCCCGTCGCCCACCACCGCCGCGATTGGCGCTTCGGCGAGAGCCTCGGGACCGAACAGCTCCGCGTGGGCGGGATCGGCGATGATCCGACAGGCGTCGGCCACGACTGAGGCGCGAATGGCGGCGTCCTCTATCCCCGCGGAGCGGCGAAGCCACGTCTCCGCCCTTCCCTCCCGCTCCGAAGGCGCGACGTCCGGAAGCCGCTCAAACAATTGGTGGAGCAGCCGCCCGCGAAGCGCGGCCTCGCGGAGCGCCGGGCCGGGCGGCGGATCGACGACGTCGTCCTCGGCCAGAACCGAAGGGGCGAGCGGTCGCGGCGGCCGGGCTTCGAGCGGCGCCACTTCATGGATCCAGGCGGGCAGAGCCGCTTCCGGCACCTCGCGGCGGCTCGCGGCCTTGGTGAACAGCTCGCTTTCTCCGAATCGGCGCAAGCGACCCCATTGGGAATCCTCCTGCCAGTCGGTGTCGAGGCTCCCGAGCGAACGGTCGATGGCGCTCCACCAGCTCCCCTCGGCGGGTACGCCCTTGCTCGACGATCCGAGCGCCCCGCCCACGTAGAGCCGCTCCTCCGCACGGGTGAGGGCGACGTAGAGGAGGCGCCAATGCTCCTCGCGCTCCAGCCGGTCCTGAGCCTCGATCTGCGACTTCAGCGGCTCGACGAGCTCGTCGCGGCGGGGCCTGAACACGGGGACGCAGGGGCCGTCAGTATCGAGCTGCAGTGAGGCGGTGCGGCCGCCGGGCTTGCCACGGTCCGGATCGGTGCAGGCGTCGGCGAGGATCACGACCGGCGCCTGCAACCCCTTGGAGCCGTGGACGGTCATCACCCGGACGGCGTCTAGCGGCGCCGAGGGGTCGCGGACGATCTCGACGTCGCCGCGCGCGAACCAGTCCAGGAAGCGCTGGAGTGAGGGAGCGGACGTCGATTCGAACTCCAGGGCGGAGGAGAGCAGCTCCTCGATCGGGTCCCGCGCCTCCGGCCCAAGCCGCTCCAGAAGCTTGTAGCGCCCCCTCATCTCGCCGCTGAGAATGGTTTCGAAAAAGGCGTGCGGAGTGGCGTAGTCCGCCATGGCGAGGATCGACTGAAGCCCGGCCAGAGTGTCGCGCAGCCGCTCGGGCACCGCCGGATGCAGAGGGACGTTGTCGCGGATGTGCGGCCAGAGGTGCCCGTCGCGACGGAAGGCAGAATCGAACAATTCCTCCTGGCTCCAGCCGAACAGCGGCGAGACGAGGAGAGCGCCCAGGTTGAGGTCGTCGAGCGGCTGAACCGCGAAGCGGGCGGCGGCGAGCAGGTCCTGGACCGCAAGCGGCGCAGCGAGAAGCAGGCGGTCGACACCGGCGACGGGCACCTTCTCCTCGTGGAGCCGTGCGACGAGAAGCGAGGCGAGCTCTCCGCGACGTCGGACGAGGATCAGGATGTCTTCGGGCCGCACCGGGCGCCCCTTCCCTCCCAGCCGGAACGGGTTTTCGATCCAGCGGCGGATCTGCTTCGCGAGCCGCGCCGCGTAGCCGCGCACCACATCGCTTACCCAGCCTTCCTCCCCCGCCTCGTCCTCGGCCTCGCCGACTTCCTCGCTATAGGGGTGCCACAGGGTCACCGAGCCCGAGCGTCCGGAATGATGGCTCTCATGCGGATTGGGCGCGCGCGGAAGGCCGAAGGCGGCGGGGCCGAGTTCGGCGAGCACCGCATCCACCAGCCGAAGGACGGGCGGGGAGGAGCGGAAGCTGCGATCCATCGAAAGGTCGAGGAAGTCGGGCGGGAGGTCCTCGTCCGCGACATTCATCTCTTCGGCCGACCGGCGGATCAGCTTGGCCTTGGCTTCGAAATAGGCGCGGGCGCGTTCGAACTCCCTCGGATCCGTCCCCTGGAAGCCGAAAATGGCCTGCTTGTAGTCGCCGACGGTGAACAGCGTCCGGTGACCGCCGCCCGCACCCTGGCCGGCGAAGAATTCCTCCACCAGCGCGCCGACGATGCTCCACTGCGCCTGGTTCGTGTCCTGCGCCTCGTCGACCAGGATATGGTCGGTGGCCTGATCGAGCTTGTAGCGGACCCATTCGCCCATTCCCGGCGTGGCGAGCAGCCGTTCGGTGGTCCGGATGAGATCGTCGAAGTCGAGGACACCGTTGGCTCGCTTCGACGCCGCCCACGCCTCGGCGAAGGCCTGGCCCGCCCGAAGCCCGGCCGCGAGGCAAGCGGCAAGCGCCGCAACCTTACGCATAGAGAGCAGGCGCGAGCAGCATTCGAAGGCGCTCGTGGCGAGGCGCAGATAGTCCTCGTCTTGGGGGGCGTGGCCTTTGGCGAAGCTTCGAAGCTCCCCGTCCGCCTTTGCCCAGACGGCGTGAAGCTTGCCCAGCAGGGCCGCCCGTTCGGCATTGTCTGCCGCGGCCCATTGCTCGCACAGCGACGCCCGCTCCAGGCCATTCTTAGTGCCCCACTGGCTGTTCAGCAGCCCGATGCGACGGAGCGAAGCGACATTGAAAATATCGTCGCAGCATTGCTCGGCGATCGCGGCGTCGATGTCCCCGAGTGGAAGGCCGAAGGCGCGGCGGAGCCGGTCCTCGATCAGCTCGGGCGGGCCGATGGATGACATAGCGTCAGGCGCGCGGGCGCACTGGCGAAGAAAGCCTTCCGCCCCGCTTTCCCCCAGCCGGTGGCTGAGCGCCTGGACGTCAGAAATCAGGCGGGCATCACCGCGTTCCTCAGCGCGGACGAGCATGTCCGCGAGCCCCTGGCGCGAAAGGATCTGCTCCTCGCGCCCTTCGAGCGGCCGGAAGCCGGGCACCAGTCCCGCTTCGATGGGAAAGGCGGCGAGCAGGCCCTGCGCGAAGGCGTGGATGGTCTGGATGCGGAGCCCGCCGCCAGACGCGTCGAGCACTCGGGCGAACAGCGTCCGCGCCTTTCGCAGAGTCTCGTCGTCCGTCTTTTCGCCGAGCGCGAACAGATCCTTACGGAGCAGCGGCGCCGACACCCTCACCCAGTAAGCGAGGCGCTGGTGGATTCGCTGCGCCATCTCGGCCGCGCCCGCCTTAGTGAAGGTCAGGCAGAGGATTGACGCGGGATCCGCTCCGCCCAGCAGAAGGCGAAGGACCCGGGCGGTGAGGACGTGAGTCTTGCCCGTCCCGGCCGAGGCGGAAAGGGCGGCGTGCTCGCGCGGGCGGGAGGCGAGCTCCTGCTCGTTCTCGAGCGGGATGAGGGGGCGAAGTCGAAGAGTCATGGTTTAGGGTCGGTGTAGGGATTGGCGGGCGCCCGGCACAAGCTCAGACCGACTGCCCCGCCGCCCAGCCGCTGGCCCACGCCCATTGGAAATTATAGCCGCCGAGCCATCCCGTGACGTCCACCGCCTCGCCGATGGCGTAGAGCCCCGGCACCGTCCGCGCTTCCATCGTCCGGGACGACAGGCCGGCGGTGGAGATTCCACCGACCGTCACCTCCGCCTTGGCAAAGCCTTCGGTGCCGCTCGGGAGGAAGCGCCAGCGGGCGAGGCGGCGCTCGGCTTCCTCCAGCCGCGCGTCCTTCAGATTGGCAAGCTCCCCTTCCAGTGCGATCCGCTCCGCGAGGGCCTCCGCAAGCCGGTCCGGGAGTCGGCGAGCGAGGGTCGAGCGGAGGGTGGCGCGCGGCTGCGCGGCCTTGGCCTCGCGAAGCCAACCGGAGCCGGAGTCGGGCAGGAAATCTATCTCCACCGGCGCGCCGTGCCCCCAATAGCTCGACACCTGGAGAATGGTCGGCCCGGAGAGGCCCCGGTGGGTGAAGAGCGCCGCTTCCCGGAAGCTCGCCTTGCCGGCGCGGGCGACCACCTCGCTCGCGACGCCCGCGAGCGAGCGGAACAGCGCTTCCTCCGGCGGCAGGGTGAGCGGTACCAAAGCCGGTCGCGGCTCGACCACCTTGAGGCCGAAGCGGCGGGCAAGGTCGTAGGCGAAGCCGGTGGCGCCGAGCTTGGGAATCGAAAGGCCGCCGGTTGCGATGACGAGCGACGGGGCAGTGGCCGTTCGGCCCCCCAAGGCTATTCGGAAGAGGTTGTCCGAATGCTCAACCTCTCCCACCGGCACCGCGAGGGAGAGCTCGACGTTACCCGGCGGGCACTCCTCGAGGAGCATGTTGACGATCTGGCGCGCCGAGCCGTCGCAGAAGAGCTGGCCGAGCGTCTTCTCGTGCCAGGCAATTCCGTACCGGTCGACGAGCGCGATGAAGTCCGCCGCCGTGTATCGCGCCAGCGCCGAGCGGGCGAAATGGGGGTTGGCGGAGAGATAGCGATCTGCCGCCGCATGGACGTTGGTGAAGTTACAGCGGCCGCCACCGGAAATGAGGATCTTCTTGCCCGGAGCGTCCGCATGGTCGGCGAGAAGCACGCGCCGGCCCCGTTGCCCGGCGACGGCGGCGCACATCAGCCCGGCGCCTCCAGCACCGAGTACGATGACGTCGTAAGCCGCTTCAGCGCTCCCCATCCGGCGGACCTAGCGCAGTAAAGCGGGATTGGGAGCAAATTCGAACGTGCCGCAACCGACACCGCCCGCGCTCGTTTGGCGACTTACAACTTCAGATGAGGAGGATGATCTTGGCCACGCCGCCGCCGAAAAGACCGACGGGAAGCACCGGCGTGCTCATGATCCTGGTCCTGCTTCTGCTCGTCGCAGCGCTCGGCTTCTGGGCCTTCTCCGAGAACTCGCCCGCCGCGCCGACCCCAACCGCGACCGGCACTCCCGCGATTCAGCCCGCCGGCTGACGGGCGAGTTCCGCTTCCGCCTTCAGGAATCCCGGCTCCCGCTCCGGCACCATCCAGCGGCTTTCATAGATCTCGACCGTCTCGAATATCGCTTCGCTGAAATAGGGATCCTGGGCGAGGTGAACGTCGAGCGCCGCGCGGTCCTGCACGTCGAAGACGAACAGGCTGCCGATCATTCGGCCGCCCTCGAGCAGCGGTCCGGCATAGACGATCAGGTCCTGCCTTCCCTCGATGAAAAGGAGATGATCCGCGCGGTGGCGGGCCCGCAACTCACCTCCGCCCTTGTCCCGGCCGATGACGACAAAGTTCATGGCGAGCCTCAGCTGGCCCGGTCGCGGGCGGCGTCGAGATCGATTGGCCCGGGTGCGGCGCCGGGGACGGGTTCGTCACCTTCCGGAGCAGTATTGGGGGCTTCCCCGCCATCCCTCGTGCGTTCGAGGCGGCTGCCTTTGGCGGTGCTATTCTCAGCCATCCATCCGCTCCTTTGGAAGCGGCAACGCGCGGCGGACCTACGGTATCCGGATCTCCGCCCCGCCTAGATCTTCACCTGGCTGCCCATCTCGACAACCCGATTGGGCGGCAGGCTGAAGAATTCCATCGGACTCTCCGCATTACGCATCATCCAGGCGAACAGCTTCTCCCGCCACTCCGCCATGTGCCGCTGTTTCGAGGCCAGCGGAGTCTGGCGGGAGAGGAAGAAGCTCGTGTCCATCATCTTGAAGGGCAGGCCGCAGCAATCGATCCGCGCCAGCGCATCGGGCACATTCATTTCCTGCATGAAGCCGAAATGGAGGATGATCCGGAAGAAGCCCTGGCCAAGCTCCTCCACCTCGATCTGCTTCTCGGGCGCTACGTAGGGTACGTCCTCGATCGCCACCTTGAGGAAGATCGAGCGGTCGTGGAGCACCTTGTTGTGCTTGAGGTTGTGGAGGAGCGCGTGGGGCACGCCGTCGAGCTGGCTCGTCATGAACACGGCGGTGCCGGGAACTCGGGTTGCCGAGCCGCAGGCGGACTTGATGAACAGGGGGAGCGGAATGTCGCCCTGCTTCAGCTGGCGGGCGAGAAGCTTCCTCCCCTTCGCCCAGGTGGTGAGAAAGGTGAAGGCGATGAGGCCGATGAGCAGTGGGAACCAGCCGCCATCCGGCACCTTGAGAAGGTTCGCTGCGAAATAGGCGGTGTCGACGATCAGGAAGAGGCCGATCAGAAGGCCGGCGAAATAGCGATTCCAGCGCCATAGGGAGAAGAGCACGACGGCGAGCAGGCAGGTGTCGATGAACATCGCTCCGGTGACGGCGATGCCGTAGGCGGCTGTGAGGTTCGAGGAGTTCTGGAAAACCAGGACCAGCAGGGTGACCATCACCATCAACGCCCAGTTGATCGATGGGATGTAGATCTGGCTGTAGGCGGTCGCGTTCGTATGGGTGATCCGCACACGCGGAATGAAGCCAAGGTGGATCGCCTGCTGGGTCACGGAGAAGGCGCCGGAAATCACCGCCTGCGAGGCGATGACGGTTGCAGCGGTCGCGATCAGCACCAGCGGCAGCCGGAACCATTCGGGCGCGAGCAGGAAGAAAGTGCTCGCCGTCTCGGGCGGGCCGTTCATCATGCCCGGATTGGCGAGGAGTAGCGCGCCCTGCCCCAGATAGTTGATCATGATGGCGGGAAGGACGAAGTAGATCCAGCCGACCTTGATCGGCCTGCGCCCGAAATGTCCCATATCGGCGTAAAGCGCCTCCGCCCCCGTCACCGCAAGGACGACTGAGCCGAGCGACACGAAGGCCATGAAGGGGCCGTCTATGAAGAAACCGACGGCGTAGAGCGGGTTCAGTGCCGCGATCACCGAAGGATCCTGAACGAGGCTGCCGATCCCGAGCACGGCGAGCGTCAGGAAGTAGATCGAGATGACCGGCCCGAACAGGGCGCCCACGGCAGCCGTACCCCGCCGCTGGATCATGAACAGGCCGACGAGGATCCCGACCGCGATCGGCACCACGAACGGCTCGAGCCCCCGCTCGACGACGACCAGGCCCTCGACCGCCGAAAGGACGGACACGGCCGGGGTGATCATCGAATCGCCGTAAAAGAGGGCGCAGGCGAACACGCCGAGCAGGACGATCCCCCCGCCCCAGCGCACGCCCTCGGTTTTGCGGGAGATCAGCGCCAGAAGCGCCAGCGAGCCGCCCTCCCCCTTATTGTCGGCCCGCATCAGGATCGTGACATATTTCAAGGTCACCACGATCATCATCGACCAGAAGATGAGGCTCAGCACCCCCAAGACGTGCAGCCGGTCCACCGGAAGCGGGTGATGGCCTGCGAAGGTCTCGCGGAAGGCATAGAGCGGCGAGGTTCCGATGTCGCCGAAGACGATTCCGATGGCCCCCAGCGTCAGGCGCAGAAGTCCGCCATGATCGTGTTGCCCCGGATGCGGATCGCGCACATCCGGGAGCGGCGGGGCAACCGAGGCTTGGTTCATCTTCGTCCCTGGTTCCACCCGTCTCAATGGCCGGAAACCGACTTACGTTCCGGGCTAGGGCCGCCGCGCGCGCTACTGATTTGCCCGGGCAAGGGCAAGCGCATTCCTTGCACAACCGGAACAGAAAAGGGACGCCATGCATTTTCGCCTCCGTAACGAACGGAGGCTTGCGTGGGTAAGCTGCTCAAGAACAACGGGCTGACGATCGCCCTTATGCTCCTTTTCCTCTTCAGCCTTGTGGGACAATGGGTCACCGGCTGGATGTTCGAGAACCAGGAGCTGGAGCGCCACGGCGAGGAGACCTTGTCCCTTCTCGCCTTCGCCGGAGACCCCGAGTTCCTCGCCACCGTCTTCGAAAACTGGGAAAGCGAGTTCCTTCAGATGTCGGCCTATGTCGTGCTGACGGCGATCCTTTTCCAGAAGGGCTCCTCGGAGTCACGCGACCCGGACGAGCCGCCACGCGACTCCGGCCTCCAACTGAAGGCGAAGAAGCCGGGGGCTCCGCGGATGCTGGACGGTGGACGAGCCTCCCGCTGGCTCTACTCCCACTCGCTCGGCCTCACCCTCTTCGCGCTCTTCCTCGCCTCGTTCCTTCTTCACTGGTGGAACAGCGCGAATGCCGCGGACGCGGAGGCGCTCCATCACGGTGAGTCCGCGCGGGGTGTGCTCGCCTATCTTGGGGACCCGCAGCTCTGGTTCGAAAGCTTCCAGAACTGGCAGAGCGAGTTCCTCTCGACCGCCGTGCTTGTCGTCCTCTCAATCTACCTTCGCCAGCGCGAGTCGCCCGAATCCAAGCCGGTGGCGGCGCCGCACGCCCAGACCGGTGCCGGCTGAGACATGCTTCCCCGGCTCTGCAAAATAGGTTAAGTGATTGAGCGGGGGGTTGGAGATAGTCGCCGGAAACGGCAGCTGTCGGCGAAACGCCTCGGGACTCCCACCGGGGCGTTTCGTTTTTTCGAGCCCGACAATTTTTTCGGGGAACCCATCACGGGGAGGTACGTTCTGCACTTACCCCCCGCGGTGATCAGCTCCCCCTCCCCCCCCTCCCGCTGACACCGCAGAGCCCCGGCCCGAAACGGCCGGGGCTTTTTCTTTGTCGGCTTCAGCAGGAGCCGCGCCGCCTGTCACGGCGGCTAGGGGATTGTCCGGGCCGAACATCGTGTGCTTCATCGCGTGGAGGTCGCCGGAAGCGGCCTGACTGTCGAGCCGTTCACGGTCCCGCTCCCTATATTCCCGCTCGACGCGCTCCGCCTCCTCTTCATCGACGCAGAAGAGGCCAAGCGCCTCGCGGCCCATCGCCACCGCCGATTCGAAGACTTCGCGGATCGTGCAGCGTAGATCGAGCTTCTGAAGCTCGATGAGGTGCCGGCGGTCGAAGGCGCGGGCGAAGACGGCGGCCTGGGGAAAGGCTTCCAGGATCGGCTCCAGCTTTCGCGGCGGCAGGCTCGCGTCGACGCAGAAGAGCAGCGCCCGAGCCTCGCCCGCTCCGGCAAGCCTCAGCAGGTCCAGCCGAGTCCCGTCGCCGTAATAGACCTTCATTCCGAAGCTGCCGGACCTCTCGATCTGCGTGGGATTGGAATCGATGAGGGTGACACCGACGCCCTTGGCCATCAGCATCTGGGCCACGGTCTGCCCGAAGCGGCCATAGCCGACGACGATGGCGCTGGTGAGCGGCGAATGCTCGGGCCCGTCCAGGCCATCGCCGTCATGCCGACGCGCGCGGCGGTCGATCCACTCGTTCAGCATCATCAGGAACGGGGTCGCTGCCATTGAGACCGTGACGATGGCCCCGAACAGGCTGGCCGCCTCGGGATCGATCAGAACCGCGCTCTGCGCAGCGGCGAAGAGGACGAAGCCGAACTCGCCGCCCTGGCTGAGGAGGAGGCCAAGCTTCAGCGCTCGCCGATTGTCCATCCGGAATGCTCGGGCCAGCGCGAAGAGGACCGAGGCCTTCACGGCAATGAGACCGGCGGCCATCCCGACGACGAAGAGCGGCCGCTCCGCGATCGTGCCGAGATCGAGGGTCATCCCGACTGCGATGAAGAAGAGGCCGAGGAGGATCGAGCGGAACGGGTCGATGTCCGCCTCCAGCTCGTGCCGGTAGGGAGAGTCGGCGAGCATCACTCCGGCGATGAACGCGCCGAGCGCGGTCGACAGGTGGAGCGCTTCCATCACCGCGGCGCTCGCGAGCACCACGAACAGGCCGGCGACGATGAACAGCTCCCGTTCCGCGATCCGGCCCACGAGCCGGAAGAGCGGGTTGATCAGGAACCGCCCGGCAAGCACGAGCCCCGCGATCGCCGCCAGTGTGTAGAGCCCCAGCTGCCACCCCGGAGGTGTGCCGGTATCCACAGGCGCCCGCGACAGAGCGGCGATGATCGTGATCAGCGGTACGATCGATAGGTCCTGGAAGAGGAGGACGGAGAAGGCCCGCTCCCCGGTCGGAGTGTTGATGGATCCGTCGGAGCGCAGGCTCGGCAGCACCTGCGCGGTCGAGGAGAGGGCCAGCGGAAGGCCTATCGCCAGTGAAGCGGCGAGGCTGAAGCCCGCCGCGAAGTGGACGAGGGCGGTAAGGGCGAGGCCGCTCACCGCCACCTGAAGCAGGCCGAGGCCGAATATTTCGTGCCTCAAGCGCCACAGGCGGTTGGGGTGAAGCTCGAGCCCGACCAGGAAGAGAAGGAGGACGATGCCGAAGTCGGCGACGTGAAGCATCTCCTCCGGGGCGCTGATCAGGCCGAACCCGTCCGGGCCCACGAGAGCGCCCGCCACCAGATACCCCAGCACCGCGCCGAGCCCGAAGCGGCGGAAGAGCATGACGAACAGCATCGCCGCGCCCAGCATGATGACCCCATCCCGAAGGAGGAGCGCCGCCGCATGCTCTCCCGCCGACTCGTTCACGGAGCGACCGCCATTTTGCGCTCAGCCTCGGCCGCAGCTTCCGCCGCCGCCTCGAAGGCCAAGAGAATGGAGGGATGACGGGCGGTGTAGGCCCGAGCTTCGGAGAAGACCGTCAGCCCCGGCCAATCGCCCGGGTCTGGCCGGCGGCCCGCGAGATAGGCGCTGAGGGTGTCGCGTGCGTCCACGAGCTCCTGGCTTGTCCGGCCGAGCGTGTTGGCCCCAAGCAGAGAGGCCGACGCCTGGCCAAGCGCGCAGGCTCTCACCTCCTGCCCGAAAGCGGCGACCCGCCCTTCCCGGTCCAGCGCTATGTCTACGACGACCCGACTGCCGCAGACGGCGGAGCGCCGCTCCACGCTCGCGTCCGGGCTTGGCAAGCGTGTCTGATGCGGAATGGAGGCGGCGAGGCGGAGGATGTCGCGGTTGTACAGGACGGTCGGCACGACGCCCTCTTAATGGCGATCCGCCTCGATTCCCACCGCCTGGCTCAGGCCCGTCGCCAGCTTGTTCCCTGCGGGCCGTCCTCGAGCAGAACTCCTTGATCGGCTAGCTCTGCGCGGATCCGGTCGGCTTCGGCGAAGTCGCGACGCTTCTTCGCTTCGGCGCGAGCGGCAACCAGCGCATCGATCCCGGCATCGCCCTCGCCCTGGAACCAGGAGGCTGCGCCTTGCTCAAGAAGGCCGAGCAGCGCCGCCGATCCCCTGAGCACCGCCGGGTCCTGGAGGGCCGAGAGGCGCGACAGAGCAAGCGGGGTGTTGAGGTCGTCCGACAGTGCCTCGACGACGCCGGGGTCTATCTCTCCCGCCTCAGCATCCCCGCCAAGTCGATAAAGGCGATCCAAAGTCGCCTTCGACTGCGCCACGAGCTGCGCCGACCATTCTAGCGGCTGTCGGTAATGGGCTGACAGCAGGGCGAAGCGGAGCGTCTCGCCCTTGTGGCCCTCTTCCAGCAACTCGCCGACGGTGACGACGTTGCCGAGGCTCTTCGACATCTTCTCCGAGCCCGCCATCGAGAGGAAGCCGTTGTGCAGCCAGTAGCGGGCGAGCGGCGCTCCGCCGTGGGCGCAGCGGCTCTGGGCGATCTCGTTCTCGTGGTGCGGGAAGATGAGGTCGAGCCCGCCGCCGTGGATGTCGATCGTCTCCCCCAGGTGGCGCTCTATCATGGCGGAGCATTCGATGTGCCAGCCGGGGCGCCCGCGGCCCCAGGGGCTGTCCCAGCCGATCACGCCTTCAACCGACGGCTTCCACAGGACGAAATCGGCCGGGTCCTTCTTGTAGGACGCGACCTCCACCCGCGCGCCCGCGATCATCGAGTCGCGGTCGCGGCGGCCCAGAGCCCCGTAGTCCGGATCGGAGGGCACGTGGAACAGGACGTGCCCGTCCGCCTCATAGGCGTTTCCGGCCTCGACGAGGCGCTCGATCATGGCGACCATGCCGTCGATCGTCTCCGTGGCCTTGGGTGCGATATCCGGAGGTCTGACCCCGAGCGCCCCCATATCCTCCAGGTAGAAACGCTCGTACCGCCCCGTGATGACGGGCGGATCGACCCCTTCGGCCTGAGCGGCCTCGATGATCTTGTCCTCCACGTCGGTGACGTTGCGGGCATAGACGACCTTGTCCTCACCATAAACGTGGCGGAGCAGGCGCGAGAGCAGGTCGAACACCACCGCCGGGCGGGCATTGCCGATATGGGCGCGGTTGTAGACGGTGGGGCCGCAGACATACATCGTCACCCGCCCCGGATCGGCAGGCTCGAACACGCGCTTCTCGCGCGCCATAGTGTCGTGAAGACGGATCATAGCGCGTTTGTCGGTTCGGCTTCCCTGGCCGATTGCCGGTAGACGGGATCCTTGGCCGCGCCCCGGCGCCACTCGACGAAGTCAACGATGGCCCGTCCGCTGGCGTAGAGCAGAGGATAGGTGCGCGACTTGGTCATCCATTCCGGCCGCTCCGACTGGACGCCCCAGATCGTGTCGTAGGCGAGGTTCGCTCCCAGATAGAGGAGGGTGGCGATGATCAAGCCCTTGAGCGCGCCGAAGCCGCCGCCGAGGAAGCGATCGACGGGGCCGATCACCGACTTCTTCACTCCGCCGCCCACGCGCCGAGCGACATATTTGCCGGCAAGGAAGGTGAGGCCGAAAACCAGCGCAAAGGCCAGGACCGCCGCGCCCGCACGCGTTCCGACGGCTCCCTCGAGAGCGGCCGTGACGGGGGTGTGGAGCAGCTTCAGGAAGACGATGGCCACGATCCAGGCGGCGATCGTCAGCACTTCCCACACAAAGCCGCGCATCGCCCCGCGCACGAGGTGCCAGCCCACCAGCAGGAGGACGATAACGTCGAGAGCGGTCATAGGCTCTGGCTAGTGGCGGCCCAGCAGATGGTCAACGAGATCGCGGAGCGTCCTGAAGCCGGTGAGGGCGAGCGGCGCCTTCTCCCCCGCCAGCGACAAGGGCACCAGCGCCCGCTCAAAACCGAGCTTGGCGGCCTCCTTGAGGCGAAGCACGCCGTGCGCGACCGGGCGAAGCTCTCCCGAAAGCGAGACTTCCCCGAATGCGACCGCCTCGGCCGGCACCGGCCGCTCGGAGAGCGCGGAAACCAGAGCCGCGGCGACCGCGAGATCGGCGGCCGGATCGCTCAGCCGGTAGCCGCCGGCGACGTTCAGATAGACTTCGGCGGTCGAGAAGCTGAGGCCGCAACGCGCCTCCAGCACCGCGAGGATCATCGCGAGCCGCCCGGAATCCCATCCCACCACGGCGCGGCGCGGGGTCGCCCCGCTCGCCAGCCGGACCGTCAGCGCCTGTATCTCGACCAGCACCGGCCGAGTGCCCTCGAGGGCCGGAAAGACCACGGCGCCCGGCACCGCCTCCCCCCGGTGGGTGAGGAACAGGGCGCTGGGGTTGCCCACCTCCTCCAGCCCCGCCTCTGCCATCGCGAAGACTCCGATCTCGTCCGTTCCGCCGAAGCGGTTCTTGGCGGCGCGAAGGATCCTATATTGATGGCTGCGCTCGCCCTCGAAGGAGAGGACGGTGTCGACCATATGCTCGAGCACGCGCGGCCCGGCGATGGAGCCGTCCTTGGTGACGTGCCCGACGAGGATCACCGCCGCCCCCGTCTCCTTGGCATAGCGGATGAGCTCCCCCGCCGAGGCTCGGACCTGGCTCACCGTTCCCGGCGCGCCCTCGATCAGGTCCGAGTGCATCGTCTGGATGGAATCGATCACGAGGAGTGCGGGTGCCGCCCCCTCCCCCAAAGTCGTCAGAACGTCCCGAACGGAGGTCGCGGCGGCGAGCTTGACCGGCGCCGAGCCGAGCCCCAGCCGCTGAGCCCGAAGCCGCACCTGGTCGGTCGCCTCCTCGCCCGAAATATAGGCGACTGAGAGGCCCCGCCCCGCCATCAGCGCCGCCGCCTGCAGTAGAAGCGTGGACTTCCCGATGCCCGGGTCGCCGCCAATCAGGGTGGCCGAGCCCGCCACGAGCCCTCCGCCGATTGCCCGGTCGAATTCCTTTATTCCGGTCGACATCCGCTCCGGAAGCGGAGTTTCCCGGTCCAGCCCCACCAGCTCGATCGCCCTGCCCCCGCCGCGCAGATTGTGCCGCGCGGAGAAGGGCGTCACCACCGCCCCGGCATCCTCGACCAACGTGTTCCACTCGCTGCAATCAGGGCATTGGCCCATCCAGCGGCTCTGGACTGAGCCGCAGGCCTGGCAGATATAGCGTTTCTTCGGTTTGGACATCCAACGCAGGGTTAGCTGCGGGCGGAGCGGCCATCCAGCGCGATTTTCGGCGGAACCAGCGCCACCCGCTCGCATTCACAGAATACGCGCCAAGCCGATGGAGAGTAGAGTGTTCATCCAGATCCACGCCTACAATCAGGTTGAGAGCGACAATGACCGCGACAGCCGGCTCGAAGAGCAGATCCGCCAGCGCCTCGCCCGCTTCGAAGGGCGGATCACGGACGTTGAGGTCCATGTCTCCGACATCAACGGCCCGCGCGGCGGCAATGCGGACATGCGGGCAACGATCGAGGCGCGGGTGAACGGCATTCCTCCGGTCGCCGCGATCGATCAGGGCAACACCGTCGACCGGGCGGTCATCGGCGCCGCGAAGAAGGTGGTCCGGGCGCTCGACCATCAACTCGGCAAGCTCAACGACCGCAGCCGCGGGCACTAAGATAGCGCCCGTTGCACCGGAGCTTCGGCGCGCTCATGAGGAGCCGCGATGATCCGCGTCGCCAGCTACAATATGAGAAAGGCGATCGGCACGGATCGCCGCCGCCGTCCCGAGCGAACGCTCGAGGTACTCAACGAGCTCGACGCCGACGTGGTCGCGCTCCAGGAGGCCGACCGGCGCTTCGGAGCGCGGGCCAGCGCCATCCCGCTCCACATGATCGAGGCGCACAGCGATTATAAGCCGGTGGCGTTCGAAGCCCGCGCCGGAAGCCTCGGCTGGCACGGCAACGCCCTCCTCGTACGCAAGTCCGTCGAGATCCTCCACAAGGAGCTGGTCCACCTCCCCTCGCTTGAGCCGCGCGGAGCGGTGATGGCCGACATAAGCCTGGACGGCGAGGAACTGCGCGTCGTTGGAATGCACCTAGATCTGTCCGGCCTCTGGCGTCGGCGTCAGGCCAAGGCGGTCCTCCACCACATTGAGACAAGGGAGCGGCCGATGCCCGCGGTTCTGATGGGCGACCTCAACGAATGGAGCGTCCGAGGCGGATGCCTCAGGGAGTTCGCCCATCATTGCCGCTTCGCCGATTGCGGCCGAAGCTTCCACGTCCGCCAGCCGGTCGCCCGCCTCGACCGGATCATGGTCACTGGCGCTCTGGAGATCGGGGCCTGCGGGGTTCACCAAAGCGCGACCGCCCGCAAGGCGAGCGACCATTATCCTGTTTGGGCTGAGCTCAAGCGCCCGTAGTAGAATTGCCCTCTTCTGCCGCGCTGTTGCCGGCGGAGGAATTGGTCGCGGGATCATCTTCCTGTGGCGTGGCAGCCGCCGGGGCGCGGGATTCCAGCTCCATCCAGTCGCGCGGCTCCAAGCGGTAGAGCATGTCCATCACCTCGAACTCGAGGCCCCAAGGCTGAGGGCTGGATCCATTCCATAAGGCGACAACGCCGGACTTCAGCGCCGGGTCGAACATGACGAGCGAGCGGTAGCCGCGCACTCCGCCGCGGTGGCCGACGACTCGGTGGCCGGCATAATCGTAGATGCGCCAGCCCAGGCCGTAGGCGGCGGTGCGGATTCGCTCGCGGAACTTGCGCATCCGCCCGAGCTCACCCGGAGTGGAGGCTCGGGGGGACTGGACCGCTTCCAGAACCTTGGGCGAAAGTACCTTCGGCTCCAGCCCCATCTGAGCCTGCATCCATACGGCGAGATCCTTGATTGAGCTGTTGACGCCCCCGGCCGCGGGCACTCGATAATAAGGCTCGGCCACCTCGACCGGCTTGGAATTCTTGCCGCCGACATGGGGCCTCGCCCAGCTGCGCGCGGTGACGAGGCCCGCGCGGCTCATTGATGCCGAACGCATTCCGAGCCTCGAGAAGAGATGCTCGTTCACCGCTTCCGCATAAGTCTTGCCGGTCAGCCGCTCGACGATCTCGGACGCCGCGTCATAGGCGACGTTCTGATAGGCATGGCACTGGCCCGGCGGGCAGATCGAGTTGAGAGTGGCGAGCTCCGACCGAAGCAGGCGCGGATCGTAGTTGTCCTCGAGCTTCGAATCGTAAGCATGGCCGAAGAGACCGAGCCGGTGGGAAAGAAGATCCGCGACGGTCGCCTTATGTTCATTGCCTCCGGGGAGGCGTAGCGAGCGCGAATATTTTGAAACCGGCTCGTAGAGCGACAGCTTGCCCTCACCGGCAAGCCACGCAACCATATCGCCTGCGACGCCCTTCGACACGGAGGCCCAGCGGAAGACGGTGTCCGTCGTGACCGGCTCGCTGGTCCCCGCGGCCGTTACTCCATATCCCTTCAGGAAGCGGATCTCGCCGTCCTCGACGATACCGACGGCGAGCCCCACCATCCTCTGCTCGTCCATCAGCCGGGCGAGACGGGACTCCAGGCGCGCATAATCGATTCGACTGTTCGGCGCTCGCTGGCGCTCCTCGATATTGGCCAACTGAGTATTGGAGATGCCGATGTCAGGCGCGTCGGACGAGGTCCGGAACGTGACGTGGGTGGCGGCCCAGACGGTGAAGAGAAGGAGCAAACCGACTAGAGGTAGGTAGACGAACGGCCGCTTCAGCAAAGGCACTCCTGCTCCCGGTATGAGGCGAGCTCCGACAGGATGCGGGGCCTTGGCCTATCACTTCCTGATAGCCGGTTCAGGTAGGAGGTAAAGGCTTGCGCCGCCTGCTTCTCGCCGCGGAGCGGCGGAGCGCCTTCCTCAGGCGGTGCGCAGCGTCTCGAGAGTCACCTGCCCGCGGCCGGCGCGTACGAACCCGAGCTGCTGCGCGGCGGCGAGGGAGAGGTCGATGATCCGCCGGCCGACGAACGGGCCGCGGTCGTTCACTCGAACGATGACGCTCTTGCCGTTCGCCTTATTGGTGACGCGAAGCTTGGTTCCGAGCGGAAGCGTCCGGTGAGCGGCGGTCAGCGCCTGCGGATTGAACCGTTCGCCGCTCGCGGTGCGGTTGCCGGCGAGCTCGTGCCCGTAATAGCTAGCCTCGCCTTGCCCTACGAGCTTGAACTCGGGCTGCCCCTCTACCACCGCCGGGTCTTCAAGGGTGCGAACCGTCTCGGCGAGATCGGCGATCCCGCTATCCTGCGCGGCGACGGCCGGAGCCGCGCCCGTGGTGAGGAGGCCCGCCAGTGCAAGCGTCGCGGCCGTGCGAACGGCGCTGCTGCGCATCTTCCTGATCATGTTCGAAGCCCCTCAGCTTGTCGATGAGGAGGGGCTAACCGGCACATCCTAAGGAGTCCCGTTCGTTACGGCGGCGCGATACGATTCCGGGACGAGTGGTGGGAACTCGACAACTCACCGCTCCGCTGCCACGGTTCGCCGGTGCGTGAGAAGGAATTGCGGCTGGCGCTGATCTGCTACGGGGGAATCAGCCTCGCCGTGTACATGCACGGCGTCACCAAGGAAGTGTGGCGGCTCGCGCACGCCAGCCGGCAGTTTCATTCCTCGGATCCGCCCGAAGGCGGCGAAGGCGGCGTGTACCGCCGGCTGCTGGAGGTGATCAGGGAAGAGAGCGGCCTCGAGCTTCGGGTCCTGGTCGACATCCTGACGGGCGCGAGCGCGGGCGGGATCAACGCCATCTTCCTTGGCGAGGCCATCTCCAGCGGCCGCTCGCTAGACCCGCTCACCGAGCTCTGGCTGGAGGGAGCCGACGTCGACCGCCTCCTCGACCCGCAGATCAGCGCCGTCTCGCGCATCGCCAAGGCTGCGGCGGCGGTGCCGCTGGCCTGGGCCTGGTCGCGGCGCCGGAGCGGGATCGACGAGACAGTCGAGAGCGGTCACCGCGCCGAGGTAAGGACCAAGCTCTCGAACTTCGTCCGGGCCCGCTGGTTCGCGCCCCCGTTCGGCGGGCCGAGCTTTACCGAGTTGCTACTGGATGCCTTTGACGCCATGCGCAGCGGCCCGTCGGGACCGCCGCTGCTGCCGCGATACCAGCCGCTCGACCTGTTCGTGACGGTGACGGACTTTCGCGGCTATCCCGAGCGTCTGCGGCTCAACTCGCCCCCTGAAGTGATCGAGCAGGAGCACCGGCTGACCCTTTCCTTCCGAAAGGCGGGGGGCGGGCCTCTGGCGGATGCTGCCGCCCTCACCTTTGCCGCTCGTGCCACCGCCAGTTTTCCCGGCGCCTTTCCTCCTTTCCAGGTCAAGGAGCTCGACGGCGTGCTGGCCGCGCGCGGCCGCGCCTGGCCGGAGCGGGAGGATTTCCTGCGCTCCTCCTTGCCGCGGCATTCGGCGCTGGGTGTGGCGGAATCGGCCGTGCTCATCGACGGCTCGGTCCTTGCCAACGCTCCCTTTAGCCCCGCCATTCGGGCCCTGCAAAGCCGCCCCGCTCGCCGCGAGGTGGATCGCCGCTTCGTCTATATTGACCCCAAGCCCGGCCTCCCTTCAGTTCGGCTGGGCGGGGGCGATGCCGATGCTCCTCCCGGCTTCTTCGCGACCATCTTCGGCGCCTTGTCCGACATCCCGCGCGAGCAGCCGATCCGCGACAATCTCGAAGTGATCGAGCATCGCTCCTCGACCGTTCGTCGCCTCACCCGTATCGTCGAGGGCATGCGGCCGCAGGTGGAAGCGGCGATCGAGCGGGTCTTCGGCTCCACGCTCCTCCTGCTCCGCCCGACGCCGAAGCGGCTCGGAGCGTGGCGGGCGAAGGCGCAGACCATCGCAGCAAGGGAGGCGGGCTATGCCTATGCCGGCTACCTCCACCTCAAGATCTCGATCATCGTCGAGGAGGTGGCGGACCGGCTGTTCGCACTCGCGGGAGGCGGAGCGCCAGATCGCCGCGAAGAGATCCGCCGCGGCGTCTGGGAGGAGGTACGGCGGCGCGGCCTCCTCGCCCCCGGCGCCATTAGCGCCGCCGGAGCCGCGCGCGAGGTCGTCCTCTTCCTTCGTACCTTCGACGCTTCCTTCCGCTCGCGGCGGCTGCGCTCGCTGGTCCGACACCTCGGCCGGATCGAGGAGCAGGCCGGAGCGCCCACCGAGGCGATCGGCCGCGCTCGCGGGACCGTTTACCGCCTCATCGACCGCTACGTCGCCGAACCCGCGGATGGTGAAGACCTCGCCATCGAACCGGTCGACGACACAGGCGCCGCGATGGACGCGCTTGGAGCGAAGCTGGACCTGAGAGCAGCCGACGACGAAGCGGACGCTCAACTAACAGAAGTGCTCGCTGCTTTCCCCAAGCCTGAGCGGCGGTCTCTGATCCTCGCCTATCTCGGCTTCCCTTTTTACGACGTCGCCACCCTCCCCTTGCTCCAGGGCGAAGGGCTCGACGAATATAATGAGGTCAAGGTCGACCGGATCTCGCCCGAGGACGCCACTGCCCTCCGAAGCGGCGGCGCCGAAGCGACCCTGAAGGGAATCCAGTTCAACAGCTTCGGAGCCTTCTTCAGCCGCGCCTATCGCGAGAACGACTATCTCTGGGGCCGCCTGCACGGCGCCGAACGGCTGATCGACATCACCGTCTCGACTCTCCCGGAAGGCAAACGGCTCTCGTCCGAGCTGGTGGCGGAGCTGAAGCGCGACGCCTTCCGAGCGATCCTCGATGAGGAGCGGCCCCGCCTCAAGGAAGTGCAGCCGCTGTTCGACGAGCTCGAAGCGGCGCTTGCGGTTGCGCCCCGCGGCGAGCGGCCATAGACAGGCTTTCGAAGCTCTGGAGGGGCGAGCATGCAATTCCTGAAGACCCTGTTCTGGATCGTCCTGACGGTGGTCCTCGTCCTGTTCGCGAAGGGCAATTGGAAGCCGGTCACCCTTAAGCTGTGGGGCGGAATGGAAGCGGACGTGAAGCTTCCGATCCTGATGATCGCCGTCTTCCTGCTCGGCTTCCTCCCTATCTTCATCATCTATCGCGCCCGCATGTGGAGCCTGAAGCGCCGGCTCGAGCCCGGTGCCCGCACCGTCAGCGTCGCTCCGCCCGCCTCGCCGGCCGCGCCCGCCACCGTGGACAACGGCACCGAGGAGCGGGTCGCCACCGACACCAAGGTCTGGCCCGCGACATGAGGAGCCCGATCTTCGTCGCTCTGGACACGCCCAACCTCGAGCAGGCGAAGGCGATCGCGGCTAGGGTCAGGAACCATGTCGGGGGCCTCAAGCTCGGCCTCGAATTCTTCTGCGCCAACGGCCTCCACGGCGTGCGGGAAATGGCCGAGCTCGGCCTCCCGATTTTCCTCGACCTCAAGCTCCACGACATCCCGAACACCGTGGCCAAGGCGATCCAGTCGCTGCGGGCTCTGGAGCCGGCGATCCTCACCGTCCACGCGGCGGGCGGCCGGTCGATGATGGAAGATGCCAAGGCCGCCGCCCCGACGGGGACCAAGGTCGTCGCCGTCACCGTCCTCACCAGCCTGGATGCCGAGGATCTGAGCTCGACCGGCCTCGCCGCCGATCCACACGCGCAGGTGGAGCGACTGACGGCGCTGGCGCGGGAGGCGGGGCTCGACGGAGTCGTCTGCTCCGGAAACGAGGTCGCGGCGGCGAAGAAGCTCTGGCCGGGCGGCTTCTTCGTGGTCCCCGGGGTTCGCCCAGCCGATGGCGCGGCCGGCGACCAGAAACGGGTGATGACTCCTCGCGCCGCTCTCGATGCCGGAGCCTCTATCCTCGTCGTCGGGCGTCCGATCACCCAGGCGCAGGACCCTGACGCCGCCGCCCGGGCCATCGAGGCCACTCTCTAGACAAGCCTCTCCCGCCGGGCCTATCCGCTCGGCGAGGAGACTTTCCCGATGACCTGGCTCACCCGCGTCCGCAACTCGATCCCCTTCCTCCCGAAGCGCGACACGCCCGACAATCTCTGGCACAAATGCCGCCAGTGCAGCGCCATGGTCTTCACCAAGGAATGGGAGGAGAACGGCTCCGTCTGCCCGCGCTGCGACCATCACGGCCGCATCGGCCCGAGGGCCCGGTTTCAAGCCTTGATGGACCCCGGCTACTCGCTCCTGCCCCAGCCGCAGGTGCGCGAGGATCCGCTCAAGTTCCGGGATTCCAAGCGCTACACCGACCGCCTCAAGGCGGCCCGCCAGCAGACCGGCGAGGTCGATGCGCTTATGAACGCGCGCGGTACGATCGCCGGCCGCCACGCCGTCGTCGGGGTCCAGGATTTCGCCTTCATGGGCGGCTCGATGGGGATGGGCGTCGGTGCCGCCTTCGTCGAAGGCGCCCGGGCCGCGATTAAGCATAACTGCCCCTACATCATCTTCACCGCCGCCGGCGGCGCCCGGATGCAAGAAGGCATCCTCTCCCTGATGCAGATGCCACGCACCACCGTGGCGATCGCCGAGCTGAAGGAGGCTGGCCTTCCTTACATCGTGGTGCTGACGGACCCGACCACGGGCGGAGTCACCGCGTCCTACGCGATGCTCGGCGACGTGCAGATCGCGGAGCCGGGGGCCCTGATCGGCTTTGCCGGCCAACGGGTGATCGAATCCACCATCCGCGAGAAGCTTCCGGAAGGCTTCCAGCGCGCCGAATATCTGCTTGCTCATGGAATGCTGGACATGGTCGTCCACCGCAAGGACCTGCGGGAGACGCTGGCGAAGCTGATCGGCTATTTAATGCCGGAAGAGAAGGCTGCCGCTTAAGCGCTTGAAATGGCCGACAGAGCGGTCTCAGACCATGCGGGCGTCCAGCGCCAGCTCGACCGGCTGGCGCTGCTTTCGCCCGGCGCCGACGTGCTCGGCCTGGAGCGCATCTCCGCTTTGCTCGACCGGCTCGGAAACCCCGAGCGACGCCTCCCCCCTGTCTTCCACGTCGCCGGGACGAACGGCAAAGGCTCCACCTGCGCGTTCCTCCGAGCCGCGGTCGAAGCGGCGGGGCTGACGGCGCATGTCTATACGAGCCCGCACCTCGTCCGCTTCAACGAGCGGATCCGGCTCGGCGGCAAGCTGGTGGAAGACGATCCGCTCGCCGATCTGCTCGCTGAGGTGCTGGACGTGGCGGAGGGGATCGAGCCGAGCTTCTTCGAGGCGACGACCGCCGCGGCCTTCCTCGCTTTCTCCCGCGAGCCGGCGGACGCCTGCATCGTCGAGGTCGGCCTCGGCGGACGACTCGACGCCACCAACGTTATCCCCTCCCCCGCCGTCTGCGGAATCGCACAGCTCGGCCTCGACCATCAGCAATTCCTCGGCAACCGCATCGAGGATGTGGCGGCCGAGAAAGCGGGTATTGCCAAGCGCGGCGTGCCGCTGGTCACGCAGCATTATCCGGACTCCCTCGCCAATCGGATCGGCGAAGCCGCCGCCTCGGCGGGCGCGGTCTGGCTGCCGCGCGGCGGCCGCTGGGACGCTTCAGCGTACAAGCAGAAGCTTCACTACCGCGACGAGCAAGGCAGCCTCGAGCTGCCGCTACCGAGGATGCGCGGCGCCCACCAGGCGATGAACGCCGCCCTCGCCATCGCCATGCTTCGCCACCAGCAGGCGGTGCCCGTTCGGGAGACGGCGCTTCGGGCGGCGATGGGCTGGGCCGACTGGCCGGCCCGGCTTCAGCGCCTGGCGCCGGGGCCCCTGACGAACCTTCTGCCGGAGGGGTCGGAGCTATGGCTCGACGGCGGCCACAACCCCGCGGCCGCCCGCGCAATCGCCGATTACTTCCGGGCGCACAACCCGGGCGACTGGCCCTTCCACATCGTCGCCGGAATCCTGGCCAACAAGGATGCCGCCGGAGTGCTCAAGCCTTTCGCCAATCGCGCCGCCATCATCCACGCGGTGCCCGTGCCGGACCACGCGCACCACTCGCCTGAGGAGCTTGTGGGGACGGCGCGGGGCACCGGGCTCGGCGGCCTCGCCGCACCCGACGTGCCAGCCGCTCTCGGTTGGATCGCCCGCCACGCCGACCGCTCCAAGCCGCCGATCGTGCTGGTCATGGGCTCCCTGTATCTGGCGGGAGAAGTGCTGAAGGCGAACCTCCAGCCGCCCACCTAGCCGCCGCTACGGCGCCTGCACATTATCGTCGCGGCGGGCGTCGCCCTCCCCTTCCTTGCCCGCGGTTCCAATCGATGCGTCGATTAGGCCCGCGCGCGACATCCACCAGAAGAGGACGATGCCGGGCACCGCCGCGGCGGTCGTGAGCCAGTAGAAGTTCACGAACCCAAGCGACTCCACCATGGCTCCGGCGCTCGTGCCCGTGAGCACTCGCCCGACAATGCTCGTCGCCGCGGAGATCAGCGCATATTGGGTGGCGGTGAAGCGAAGGTCGGTGAGGGCGGAGAAATAGGCGACCACGACGACTCCGCCGATGCCGCTCGAGAAATTCTCGAAGCCCTGGGTGAATCCGAGGCCGATGTTCGAGTGGCCTGCGGCGGCGAGGACGGCGTAGCTCGCGTTGGAGACGCCCATCAGGATCAGGGCGATCAGCACCGAGCGCTTCATCCCGAGCTTGGAATACATGATCCCGCCGACGAAAATCCCGATCAGATAGGCCCAGAAGCCCACCCCAACGTCCCAGATGGCGATCTCGTCATTGCTATAGCCCATGTCGTCGAGCAGCAGCCGCAGCACGAGCTGACCGAGCGTGTCGCCGATCTTGTGGAGCAGGATGAAGAGCAGGACGAGCATGGCGCCCTTGCGCATGAAGAACTCGACGAACGGCCCATAGATCGCCTTGACCGCCGGCCCCAGGCCCTTGCGTTCTGACACCTCCCGATGCCGCTCCGGCTCGCCGACGATGAGGCCGGTCAGCATCGCCGGAAGAGCGAAGGCAGCGCAGGCGAAATAGGCCCATTCCCACCCGATACGAGCGGCGAGTACGAGGGCGAGCGCGCCTGCGAGGTTCGACCCCAGCCGCCAGCCATATTGCGACATGCCCGACCCGACGCCGAGCTGGCGCGGCTCGAGAAGCTCAATCCGATAAGCGTCGATGACGATGTCGAACGTCGCGCCCGCAAAGCCGACGAAGATCGCGGCCATGGCGGTCTGGTAGATGTTCGCGGAAGGGTCCTGGAAGGCGAGGTTCGCCACCGCCGCGATCACAAGCACTCCCGCGACGAGCAGCCAGGAGACGCGCTGGCCCAGCCGGTGAAGGACAGGAATTCGAATCCCATCGACCATCCACGACCAGGCCCATTTGAAATTGTAGACAAGGAACGCGAGCGCGAAGGCGGTCACCGTCTTCTTGTCGATTCCGTCCTGCGCGAGACGAGTCGTTAGGGTCGCTCCGATCATGGCGAACGGGAAACCCGACGAGATTCCGACGAAGAGCGCCGCGAGCGGCGCCTTCTCGGTATAGGGGCGAAGCCCTTCGGGAAGGTGGCGGCGCCAGTCGGCGGGGGCGGTATCGGCGGTGCTGCTCATCCGCCCCTTGTAACGCCTCGTCCACGCCGGACCAGCCCCCGATAAGGCTTGCCTCCGAGCGCCGCCGGACGCAGCATCCAGCCATGGACATGCCCAGCAGCCGGCGCCCCACGGAAGGCCAGCTCGCGCTCGCGGCGGTGATCGCTCGCGGCGATCCGGCGGCGGAGCGAGGCATCGAGACGGTGCCCGCCTCCGTCTATACCGATCCGGCCGAGTTCGAGCGGGAGAAGGCGGAGCTGTTCGGCAAGCTGCCGCAGGTGATCGCACCCTCGGCGCTGCTGCCGCGAAACAACATGGCGGTGCCCCATGACGGCTTCGGTCTCCCGCTCCTCCTCACCCGCGACAAGGAGGGGCAAGCGCATGTCTTCTACAATGTCTGCCGGCACCGCGGCACTCGGCTGCTGGAGGGAGTGGAGGTGCAATGCGCGCCGCGGCTCGTCTGCCCCTATCACGCCTGGTCCTATTCGCTGGACGGAGCGCTCGCCGGCCTCCCACGGCCGGACACCTTCCCCGGCCTCGATAAAAGCCGCTTCGGCCTGATCGAATTGCCCTCCTGCGAGTCGGGCGGCTTAATCTGGTTCGCGCGCGAGGAGGCGGACTTCGCCGACGCCCGAAGCCTCGCCCCGGAGTTCGACGCCTTCGGCCTCGCCTCCCACCATCTCTACCGCCGCCGGGTCCACGAAGTCGCTTCCAACTGGAAGCTGATCATGGACGCCTTTCTCGAAAGCTATCACGTCCAGCGGCTTCATGCGCCGACCATCGCGCGCTTCTTCGCCGACGGGATCACCGCTGCGGACGCTCTCGGCCGCCACCAGCGCTCCGCCGTCGGCCGAACCGACCATCTCGCCGCGATCGACCATGAGGACTGGCCGGCGCTGAGGCGGGTCATCACCTTCGCCTATCAGCTCTTCCCGGCGACGATCATGATCATGAGCCCGGATTACGTGAACCTGATGGTGCTGATGCCGCAGGCGGTGGATCGCACGCTGGTGGAGGATTTCATGCTCATCCCCGAGCCTCCGGCGAATCCGGAGGAAGAGGATCATTGGGCGCGCAGCTGGACGATGCTGGACGAAGGGGTGTTCGCAGGAGAGGATTTCCGCGCCGCCGCCCTCGGCCAGCAGGGGCTCGAGACGGGCGTGGTGCCGGAGCTTACCCTGGGAACGCTTGAGCGCGGCATCCGCCACTTCCACGAGCAGGTTCAGGCCGCGCTCGCCTAGGCCTCGTCGTCGTAAAGGCTGAGGCCGGCGGGCAGACGGTTCACCGCCTTGCCCTGCAGCTTCTGGTCCAGCGCATCGAGCGCGTTCCTTAGGATCTTGTCCGTGTAGGGCTTGGCGAGGCAGCCGATCCCGAGGCTGCGCGCCTCGATCGGGCAATTGGCGGTGACGAACAGGACCGGCACCTTCCGCGCCGCCGCGGCGCGCGCCACGTCCGTGCCGTCGCCGTCACCCGAAAGGCTGATGTCGCTCAGGACGAGGTCGATCTCCTCCTCTGCCAGCACCCGCACAGCGTCCGCCAGCGTGTCCACCGTCGCCACGACCTCATAGCCGGCGTCGCGAAGCAGATATTCGTTGTCGAACGCGACGAGGGGCTCGTCCTCGACGATGAGGATGCGGCTGATCGCCCTTTCGCGTTTGCCGAACAACATCTATGCGCGCCCTCTTGGTCCTTCGGCCGGATCGGTTACTCGTGCGTAACGAGCGGCCCGGCTCCCGGTGCCGTCATGCGTCCGTCGTTTGGGCGCGTATTTCCGCCGCTCCGGCTTCAACCAGGAGAGTGTCACTGCCCCCGTCCCCTCCCAGGCCGCCGCGACCGCCCAAGGGGCCGAGGAAGCCGCCGGCCTCCGGCGGCGCGGCAAGCAAGCGCGGCAGCCGGGCTGCCGCCTGGCGAGCGACCAGAGGAGAAGAGCCGGCCGCCGCCGCGAAGTCACCGAGGCGCGACCGCCCCGCCCCGGAAGCTCCGCGCACCGGCGGCCGCCGCGATCGCCAGCGCCCGCCGCGGGAGCGCGAAGCCTCCGCTCAGCCGCGCGAACCGCGCCATGTGCCGGGCGAGCCGCAGCGCCTCGCCAAGCTCCTCGCCAGAGCCGGAGTCGCCTCCCGCCGCGAGATCGAACGAATGATCGAGGAAGGACGCATCGCCCTCAACGGAGCGGCGGTCGACAAGCCGGCGACGATCCTCACCTCGCTCGCCGGAGTGACCGTCGACGGTAAGCCCGTGAACGCTCCCGCGCCCGCCCGCCTGTTCCGCTTCCACAAGCCGCCGGGCGTGCTGACCGCCGAGCGAGACTTTTCCGGCCGCCCGACCATCTACGACCGGCTGCCTGCGGGCCTTCCGCGCGTGATCCCCGTAGGCCGCCTCGACCTCAACACCGAGGGGCTGCTTCTGCTCACCACCGACGGCGAGCTGAAGCGCCAGCTCGAACTGCCCTCCTCCAAGGTCGAGCGCACCTACCGCGCCCGGGTCTTCGGCGAGATCAGCCAGGAGAGGCTGGAGGAGCTCATCCAAGGCGTCGAGATCGAGGGCGTCCGCTACGGCTCGATCGACGCCAATCTCGAGCGCCGCACCGGCCGCAACGCCTGGGTCGAGATGCGCCTCACCGAAGGCAAGAACCGCGAGGTCCGGCGAGTGCTCGAGCATCTCGGCCTCCAGGTCTCCCGCCTCATCCGAACGGCTTACGGCCCGTTCGTGCTTGGCGACCTACCGGTCGGCGGAGTCGATGAAGTACGCCAGCACGAGCTCGTCGAATTCCGCAAGTCTCTCAAATGAGGATCATCGCCGGCCGCTGGCGGGGCCGGCCACTCGTCACCCCCGCCGGAGCCGCCACCCGCCCAACGGCCGACCGGGTGCGCGAGGCGCTCTTCTCGATGCTTCAAAGCCGCCTCGGCAGCTTCGAAGGGCTGGAGGTCGCGGACCTGTTCGCCGGCTCGGGCGCGCTCGGCCTCGAGGCCTTGTCACGGGGCGCAGCCCGCTGCGTCTTCGTCGAAAGCGACCGGGACGCCGTCGAAGCCATCCGCAACAACCTCCGCGCGCTCGACGCCGCGGGCGAGGCACTCCCGGGCCGGGCGGAGCATGTCCGCCTCCCCTCCCCGCTCGACCTCGTCTTCCTCGACCCGCCCTACGGCAGCGGCCTCGCGCCCGAAGTCCTTGCGCGGCTGCCGCTCGCACCCGGCGGCTGGGCAAGCGTCGAGACGGCCCGAAACGAGCCCGTCGCCGCCGAAGGTTTCGAGGTGGAGGCGGAACGCAGCTTCGGCAAGGCACGGATCACCTTGCTGCGCCGCCTCCCGACTCCCGCAGGAGCAACCGAGTGACCGGGTCTTCGACCTCTAACGGCACGGTGCAGGTCGGCCGGAGACTCGAGGCGGCCGGGACGCATGAACGAGCCGGTCAGCCGGCGGAGGCAATGAGGGAGGCGTTGGCTGCACTGGACCTCCACTCCGACTGCGCCGAAGCGAAATCGCTGATTACCCGCGTATTACGTTACTATCCTGGATCGGCTCCGGCCGAACGCCGCGACGTCCTCTCGCGCCTGCTCGTCGATCCAGTGGTAGAGCCCGCGGTCATCGCCCGCGCGGCGTGGCACCTTCTGCTCGTGGAGGGTCAACCGCTGGCCGCCTACGCCTCCGATCCAGCGGGGCTGGCCCAATGGGCCGAGAGGGACGAGCTCGCGATCCGGCTGCTCGAGGAGAGCCCTGTCACCGTGCTGGAGGCCGAGCGGGCGCTGACCCGGATGCGGCGCTGGCTGCTGCTTTCCCGCCGCTGGCCCGATTTTCCCCGATTGCTGGCCGGTCTGACGGCCCAGACGGCTTGGAACGGCGGCGCCTGGCTGATCGAGCTGGACGAGCGAAAGCTGGTGGATGCCGAGAGCGAGAATCCGATGGCGGCTGCTTATTTCGCATCTCCTCCCGCTTCGGATGCGGCGGCTGAATTCGGCGATCCGGTCACAGGCACCGTCGCCGCCCAATATGAAGACTGGCCCTACCCGGCCTGGTCCCGGATCACCCCGCCGCCGCCGCAAACCTTACCGGAGATGGTCGAAAGGCTCGATCAAGGACAGCCGTCGGGCTTGCCCGTGGCGGCCAACCTGCTCGTCGCCGGCTGCGGAACCGGCCGCGAGGCGGCCTTGTGGGCGCTCCGCTTGCCGGATGCGTGCATCACGGCCATCGACCTCAGCGCCGCTTCTCTTGCGTATGCTCGCGAGCGCTGCCGCGCACTTGGGATCGATCGCATCCATTTCCGGCAGCTTGATCTCCATAAGGTCGGCGAACTCGGCCGGACGTTCGATTTCATCAGCAGCAGCGGAGTCCTTCACCATTTGCCCGATCCCGAGGGCGGTTGGGAGGCGCTGACCGCCGTCTTGAAGCCCGGCGGAGCGATGCGGATCATGCTCTACAGCAAGATCGCACGCCTCAAAGTCCGGGCCGCGCAGCGTCACCTCGCCGATCTGGCGGGTCGCCCGGCTGACGCGGACCTGTTGCGTGAGGCGCGCCGTCGGCTGATCGAACGGGCGCCGGACCTCCTCGCCTCGTGGATCGATTTCTATACCCTGCCAGGTGTCCACGATTTGCTGCTTCACCGGCATGAGGATTCGTTCGACGTACCCCGTATCGGACGCGCGCTCGAGCGGCTCGGCCTCGAGCTTCTGGCCTTCGACCTTCCGACGCTCCATCATCGTGCCCGCTACCTCCGGGAGCATCCCCACGACCCCGCTTTTCGAGACCTCAAGGCTTGGGCCGCGCTGGAACGGCGGGAGCCGTTCCTTTTCCAGAGCATGTACAGTTTTCACTGCCGAAAGGCGGGAGGCTGACCCGCCGGTCGCGCCTTGCCCCCGCCGGCCGCGTTCCCTAGTTGTTCGAAGGTGAATCAGCCCCTCTCCACCGCCCCCGAGCCCGGCTACATACGCGGCCTCAACCCGCCCCAGCGCGAGGCGGTGCTGACCACCGAAGGCCCGGTGCTGGTCCTCGCCGGCGCCGGCACCGGCAAGACCGCCGCGCTCACCGCCCGCCTCGCCCACCTCATCGCCACCCGCCGCGCCTGGCCGTCCGAGATCCTCGCCGTCACCTTCACCAACAAGGCCGCGCGGGAGATGAAGGAGCGGGTCGGCCGCATCGTCGGGGACGCGGTCGAGGGCATGCCCTGGCTTGGCACCTTCCACTCGGTCGCCGCCAAGATGCTCCGCCGCCACGCCGAGCTGGTCGGCCTCCAGTCCAACTTCACCATCCTCGACACGGACGACCAGCTGCGCCTTCTGAAGCAGCTCATCTCCGCCTCCGGCATTGACGAGAAACGCTGGCCCGCCCGCCTGCTCGGCGGCCTCATCGATCGCTGGAAGAATCGCGGCTGGACTCCCGAGCAGCTCGATGCCGCCGAGAGCGAGGCCTATGCCAACGGCCGCGGCGCCGACCTCTACCGGCAATATCAGGTGCGGCTGAAGGCGCTGAACGCCTGCGACTTCGGCGACCTCCTGCTCCACATGCTGGTCATCCTTCGCACGAACCGCGAGGTTCTGGAACTCTATCAGCAGCGCTTCAAATATGTCCTCGTCGACGAATATCAGGACACGAACCAGAGCCAGTATCTCTGGCTCCGCCTGCTCGCCCAGGAGCGCAAGAACATCTGCTGCGTCGGCGACGACGACCAGTCCATCTATTCCTGGCGCGGGGCGGAGGTCGCCAACATCCTCCGCTTCGAAAAGGATTTCCCGGGCGCCAAGATCGTCCGGCTGGAGCAGAATTACCGCTCCACCCCCCACATCCTCGCCGCCGCCTCCGGCCTTATCACCCATAATGGCGGCCGCCTCGGCAAGACCTTGTGGACCGAGGAAGCCGAGGGCGAGAAGGTCCGTGTCGTCGGAGTCTGGGACGGCCCCGAAGAGGCCCGCCGCATCGGCGAGGAGGTCGAGGCGCACCAGCGCCGCGGCGGCCGTATAGACGACACCGCCATCCTCGTCCGCGCCCAGTTCCAGACCCGCGAGTTCGAGGACCGGTTCATCGCCATCGGCCTTCCCTACCGGATCGTCGGCGGCTTCCGCTTCTACGAGCGCGCGGAGATCCGCGACGCCCTCGCCTACCTCAGGATCATCGCCCAGCCTTCGGACGACCTCGCCTTCGAGCGGATCGTCAACGTCCCCAAGCGGGGCCTCGGCGACAAGGCGGTGGCGAAGATCCACAGCCTTGCCCGCGCCTCTGGCGTCCCGCTGCTCATAGCCGGCGCCCAGATCCTCGACACGGATGAGCTGACCCCGCAGGCGAGAAAGTCGCTTGGCAACCTCATGGGCGACGTCGCTCGTTGGCGCTCGCGCCTCGCCGAGCTTCCCCATCCCGAGCTCGCTCGCTTGGTCCTCGACGAGAGCGGCTACACCGCCATGCTCCAGGCCGACCGCTCCGCCGAAAGCGCCGGCCGTCTCGAAAACCTCGCGGAGCTCACCCGCGCGATGGAAGAATATGAAAATCTCGGCGCTTTCCTCGAGCACGTCTCGCTGGTCATGGAAAACGATGCCGAGCGGGAGACCGAGAAGGTCACCATCATGACCATCCACGCCGCCAAAGGGTTGGAGTTCGGCACAATCTTCCTCGCTGGCTGGGAGGAAGGCGTCTTCCCGTCGCAGCGCTCTATGGACGAAGGCGGCACCGCCAGCCTCGAGGAGGAACGCCGCCTCGCTTACGTCGCGATCACAAGAGCTCGGCGTAAGTGCTTTATCTTCCACGCCGCCAATCGCCGAATCTACGGCCAGTGGACGAGTTCAATCCCAAGCCGCTTCATTGCCGAACTGCCCCAGGCGAACATCGCCCAGGAGCAGACCATGTCCGGCGGCGAGAGCCTGTGGCGCGCCAACTGGACGGAACGCGCCGACCCCTTCGCCGACGTCGCCCGCGGCGCCACCCGCGGCCCCGGCTGGCGCCGCGCCGTCACCGGCGGCTTCGAGCGCACCCCGCCCCGCGTCATGGAAGTTCGAGCCTCCACCGTCAGCCTCGGCAATCCCGGTCGAGCCGACATCGCTCTCGGCCAGCGCGTCTTCCACTCCAAATTCGGCTACGGGATCGTAGCCGAGATCGAAGGCAACAAGCTGGAGATCGACTTCGAGCATGCCGGCCGCAAACGCGTCCTCGATAGCTTCGTCGACCTGGCGTGAGTACCGACCGCTCCACCCCCGTCATCCCCGCGAAAGCGGGGATCCAGCTTCCTTGCCTGTTTTAAACTGGTGAGCCTGTACGCCCCCCAGCCCGCCCACCACGCCAAAAGGAACGAACCCGCCTCATCGGGCGCTTTGACGGATAGGCCGCGCCTGTTGCCGGCCTTAGCCAGGAGAGTTGCGTCATGCGTACCTGGAAATCAGCCTGTTCCATGCTGGCAGTCGCGATTGCCGTTGCCGCCTCCCCTGCCGCTGCGCAGGATCGCGACCGCAACACCGCCGAACGGGTCGCCCGGGAAATCCGAAAGGCGGCGGAAGACATTCGTACGGTGAGAGATGCGGTTGACGAAAGCGTCACCGACGTCCGCTTCCGCGGCCGCGACCGGTGGGCAATCGAACGGTGCACGCCCTCTGTGGAGCGGTACGGGCGGATGCGGGTCGACGACTTGCGGCGCTACAAGCGGCGCAGTTTTCGGGTCTACGGTACGGTCGGGAGCGAGCGCTACGACGACCGCTACGACCGGCGCTACGACGACTACCGGATGCGCAGCTTCACCTGCACCGTCGACGGTGACGGCGACGTGAAGCTGAAGACCCGCAAGCTTCGCCGCTAGCCTCTGTTCGCAACGGCGCGGGCAGCGTATCGCTCGCCGATGATGGATGAAGAGCCACCGAAAGAAGGCCGCCTCGGCATCTGGGCGATCGGCGCCGCTGCGCTCGCAGCTTGGTTCGCCATGCTCTGGTTCATGTTCGGCGAGGTGATCTGAAATGGACTTCGACGATCAGCTGCGCCGCTATTTCGGCACCTCGGACCTAGGCCGGATCAGTCCCGGCGCTCTCGAGGCGGGGGTGGAGCGGATGCGGGTCGACTTCGGGCTGGAGAAGGACCGGGGCCGCCGGTTCGCTTTGTGGGCGCTGCTCCACATGCTCGGCGCCGCGCCGGACCTCGACGTTGCCTTTGCCGATGAGCGTGATCGCGACGCCGCCCGCACCTTCATGGACATGGCGGACCAAGCCAGCGGAGATGAAGGCCCGGCAGATAGAACATAGAAAGAACTTTCCTACAGCTGCGCCTCTGCGGCATAAACTTTTCGATGAGCGACTCGCCTCGGCCCCGCCTTGATCTCCTCCCCGGCCTTCTCGGACCGGAGGGGCCTAGCTTTACGGGGAAGTCCCCCCTGCGTTTCCATGTGACGCTCGTGCCACTCGTGCCAGTCGTGACCTTCCGCCTCGGATTGCCCGGTGGGCGAGCCGACCCTAAGGCGACGGCCAGATGAAGCCGCCGCACCCGCTCTCGATCCGGAATTTCCGCTTCTATTGGGCGGCCCGATTGTCGGCGACGCTCGCCCAGTCGGCGATGATGCTGATAATCAGCTGGCAGGTCTACGACGTCTCGCGCGACAGCGGGATGAGCATGTCCGCTGCCGCGGCGCAGCTCGGCCTGATCGGCCTCGTCCAGTTCGTGCCGCTCTTCGCGTTGACGCCGGTCACGGGCTGGGTCGCCGACCGGCTCGACCGGCGCCACATCGCGCGGGCGACGCTCGCGCTTCAGGTCGTCGGAGCGGCGGTGCTCGCCTGGGCAACCTGGGCGGGCACGAACAGCCTGTTCATCCTCTTCTCCGTCGCCTTCCTGACCGGAATCGCCCGCGCCTTTTCCGGCCCGGCTTTGGGGGCGCTGGCGCCGAATCTCGTGCCAACCGAGATATTGCCGAAGGCGATCGCCCTCTCCTCCATCTCCTGGCAGACTGGGATGGTCGCGGGGCCGGGTCTGGGCGGCTATCTCTACGACTGGCGGCCGGAAGCCTCCTATATCGGAGCGACGATCCTCTTCTGCGTCGCTTTGCTCTGCCTCTTCCTCATCGGCCCGGTCCCGCGTCCCGCGGTGGAGCGCAACCGCCACCCGATCCGGCAGATGATCGATGGCCTCTCCTACGTCCGCACCAACCGCCTCGTTCTCGCTGCGATCACGCTGGATCTGTTCGCTGTGTTCCTTGCTGGGGCGACCGCGCTCCTGCCCATCTACGCGCGCGACATCCTCAACGTCGGCACCGAAGGCCTGGCGCAGCTCGGAGCCGCCCCCGCGCTCGGGGCGACAGTCACCGCCCTCTTCTTCTCCTTTCGGCCGCTCAGAACCAATGTCGGAATGAAGATGCTCGGCGCCGTTATCGTGTTCGGAGCCGCCACCATCGTCTTCGGCCTCTCGACATGGATGCCGCTGTCGCTCGCGGCCTTGTTCGTGGTCGGCTCGGCCGACATGTTCTCGGTGTTCGTCCGACAGTCGCTGATCCAGCTCCATACGCCTGACCCGATGCGCGGTCGGGTCGGGGCAGTTTCGCAGCTCACCATCTCCGCCTCCAACGAGCTGGGCGAAGCGGAATCCGGCTTCCTGGCGGCTCTGCTCGGCCCAGTGGCGGCGGTGGTCGCGGGGGGCGTCGGCGCGATCGGAGTGACCCTGCTCTGGGCGAGATGGTTCCCCGAGCTGCGGCTTGCGCGCAGCTTCGATCCGCCCAACATAGACAGTGCTACGAAACCCACGGAGACTTCGACATGAGAGCGGGCAGCATTCTCGAGACGATCGGCCGCACCCCCCACATCCGCATCAACCGCCTGTTCGGCGACACCGAAGTGTGGGTGAAGTCGGAGCGGTCCAATCCGGGCGGCTCGATCAAGGACCGGATCGGCCTTGCCATGATTGAGGATGCGGAGCGCTCGGGGGCGCTGAAGCCTGGCGGAACGATCGTCGAGCCGACTAGCGGCAACACCGGCGTCGGCCTCGCCATCGCCGCGGCCGTCAAAGGCTACCGCCTGATCCTCGTCATGCCGGAGAGCATGAGCCTCGAGCGGCGGCGGCTGATGCTCGCTTATGGCGCGAGCTTCGACCTCACGCCTCGCGAAAAGGGCATGAAGGGCGCCATCGCCAGGGCGGAAGAGCTCCTCAAGGAGATTGAAGGCAGCTGGATGCCCCAGCAGTTCGAGAACCCCGCCAACATCGACGTCCACGTCCGGACGACTGCTCAGGAGATCATCGAGGACTTTCGCGACTCTCCGCCTGACATCCTCATCACCGGCGTCGGCACCGGCGGCCACATCACCGCCTGCGCCCGCGTGCTGAAGAAGGAATGGCCGGGCCTTCAGGTCTTCGCCGTGGAGCCGACGCTTTCCCCGGTCATCTCCGGCGGAGAGCCTGGGCCGCACCCGATCCAGGGGATCGGAGCCGGCTTCGTTCCCAAGAACCTCGAGACGGGTCTTCTCGACGGAGTCATCCAGGTCGCTCCGGACGATGCCAAGGAGATGGCGCGGCGAGCGGCCCGCGAGGAAGGGATGCTCGTCGGGATCAGCTCGGGCGCAAGCCTGGCCGCGGTTGCCCAGAAGCTCCAGGAGGTCGGCCCCGGCAAGAGGATCCTGACCTTCAATTACGACACAGGCGAGCGCTACCTCTCGGTGCCGGACTTCCTGCCGGAGTGAAGCAAGCGGCGGAGCGCGATCTCCGCCGCCAGCGCCTCGGCCGCAGCCTCCCGAAGGTCGATCACCCGCGGAACGTTGAGGAGCGGAGCGCCGGCCGTGTCGAGCGCGACGCTGGCGAGGCCGAGCCGGCGCTGGAGGAAGCCTCGGCTGAGGCTGATCGCCTGGACGTTCTTCAGCGGCACGATCCACAGCCGCTGCCGCCAGACGCCCCGTGCGACGAGCAGCAGATCGCCGTCGAGCGCGAAGCGGTGGAACCGCCGCTCAAGTGCCGCCCACACGCCGAGGAGCGGGAGCAAGGCAAGCAGCATCAGCGCCGGCCGCGCCCAGATCGAGAGGAGCAGGATGGCGGTGAGGGCGGGGAAGAGCGAGGTGCCGAGCGCCCGAACGATGTGCCGCTTCGACACCGGCTCCAGCTCCGGCGGCGGCGGGAGGCGCAGCGGGCCGGCTTCTCTCAGCACCGCCTCGACCTCTGACCGGGTCGCAAACGGGGCGGCGCTCTGGTGGCCACTCCGGTCGGTGCCGGCGCCTAAGGTCTGGAAGCTGAGCCCAGACCAGCCGAACGCCCGCCGCACCGGCCCGGTCGTCAGCTGCGCGAGCTGGATCCGCCGCCGGGCGATGACCACCTCGCTTCGGGTAAGGAGCCCCCGCTCCCTGCGGAACCGCTCGCCTTCCAGCCTCAGACTGAAGCCATAGTCGCGCGACAGCGTCCTCAGCACGCCCGCGACAATTCCCAACAGGATGGCGAGGACGAGGATGGCGGCGATCGCCGCCGCCGAGAATCGGGCCGGAAGATATTCCTCCGCCAGCCCCATCCACCGCGCCGGGTCGTAGATGTCAAAGGGAAGGAAATTCTCGAACGCCTGGAGAAAGGCGAAGAGGCCGGCGAGATAGACGAGCGAGAAATTGAAGAGGCCGAAGAGGAGCACGCGAGGCAGGTCCATCGCGAACAGGAGCGGCGTGGCAGGCGTGGCCGCCTCCTCGGTAGGAGCCAAGAGGTTCTCAGAGCGGGCGGCCCGCACCGCATCGCGCAGGCGCTGCGCCTCCGCCATCGAGACGCTGTCGAGCAAACCCTCGTCCTTCCCTCCCGCGCCCGTCTCTATGCGCACCTTGGCGAGGCCGAACAGGCGGGCGAGGAAGCTGCGCTCCAGGTCCACGTCCTGGATTCGGCCGAACGGGATGGAGCGGCGGTTGCGGCTGAGGACTCCGCTTTCGATGACGATCTCGCCGGCGCCGACCCCATATCGGAAACGCCACCAGGAGAGCAGGTTGATGAGGAGGAGCACCAACCCCAGCAGCGCCGCCCAGTAGAGCGCCCGCCAAAGCCCGGACTGAGACACGAAGGCGAGGCCTGCCGGGAGGGCGAGGACGGTGGACGGCGCTTCCTTGAGGAACCTCAGCACCACCGAGCCGGGATGCAGCCTGCGGTAAGCCAGCGCCTCTTCGCTCACGCCGGCTCCTCGCGAATTCGGCCCCGTATCTCGTCGCGCATCCGCTCGGCGTCGGCACGGCTCAGTCCCGGGACGAGCACCTGGCTGTGGAGCGTACCCGCCGTGTGCAGGATGAGCCGGCAGACCCCGAAGGCGCGCTCAAGCGGCCCCTGCGCCACGTCGATGTGCTGGATCCTTTCCAGCGGCACCACCGTGTGGATCTGCGTCCAGACCCCGCGCCGCACCTCCAGCTCATCCTCGGCCATGCCATAGCCCCAGGCGCGATAGCGGCGGCCCGGTGCTAGGAGGACGAAGTAGAGAACGGGCAGCAGGAGCGGCAGAAGCAGAATGCCGCGCGGAAGCTCGAAACGATCTGCGAGCACCGTCTCACCGATCGCGGCCGCCGCCAGGATGACAAGGGCGGCCCCGGCCGCATGCACCCGCATCAGCCACAATTGCCCCCGCTCCAGCGATATCAGCTTGGTCCCCGTCATCGCCGCACCTTAGGGCCGAGGCACGGGCGAAGTCGAGCGGCGGCGGCGGAACCCCCCATGAGGGGCAGCGTTGAGCTTCCGAAACAAAGCGGAGACTCACCATGAGTGACCATGATCGGGAACGGGAACGGGAGACCACCGTCGTCCACACGACCAGCGACGGCGGCGGCGGCGGAACTCTGATCGCGGTGGTGCTGCTGATCGCCGTGCTGGCTCTCCTCTTCTACCTTTTCGGCGGACAGCTGATGGGCGGCGGAGCCGAGAAGACCGACGTCAAGGTGGACATCGAGGCGCCGACGACCGGTACCTGATCCTGAACTTCCCGAAAGAAAGAGCCTTGCCGTGTCGGCAGGGCTCTTTTCGCGCTCACGACCCATCAACAGGAGACCTTCAATGGGCGACCACGACCGCGACCGGGACTATGTTCGCGAAACGGATCGGACGACGATCGTCCATGCCGACGGCGGCGAACGGCGCGGCGGCGGAGGGCTAGTGATTGGCCTGGTCCTGCTTCTCGCCTTGCTGGCCCTGCTCTTCTTCCTGTTCGGCGGAAGCTTCAACCGGACAGGGGACAAAGTCGGGGTCGAGGTCGATGTCGATGCGCCCAAGGTCGAGGTCCCGAACGTGAACGTGAAGGTGCCGGATGAGATCAAGGTCGACGTCCCTGACGTCGAGGTGAAGACCGACGGCAACAGCAGCCGCTGAGGACGTGGCGGCTGAACATCGGCTGTCATGATCATTCAGGCATTTCTCAACCGAATCAACCCATAAGGCTCGTGTCGACCCCGGGGCCGACCCCTCGAGTCGCGTAGTGAGGGTGGGGCCGGCAGCCGCAAGCTGCCGGCCCCAGATCTCTTAAGGTAATCCTATTCGTCAGCCGCGCTCGGCTTACCCTTACCGGCGGGGGAATTGGCATTCTCTCCCGTCTTTTGATCCCCGAGCTGACCGCGGCCGTGATAGGGCATTTCGGTCTGTCCGCCCTCGCCCAGGAAACCGTCCTTGGCGCCACCTTCCTTTCCGGTGTGGGGGTTGGGATAGGCTCCGCCTCCCGAATCTCCGCCGCCTTCCCGGCCGTTCATCTGCTCCTCTCTGTCGGGGTCCCGCCGGGACAAGTCGCCCGACTGGCCCCACGACTGGGGGTTATCGGACATACGCTCGTCCGAATTGGGGCTTTTGGTATCGCTCATGACAAGCTCCGTTCGAAACTTTGTCGAACTTCAATGAGCCTTGCCCAGCGATGTTCCACCTAGAGCGCCGTGCGCGTCAGCAACCGGCCCGTCGCGAAGGCTCGCGGCGAGGAGTGCAGCGGAGCGGGGGCTGCCGGCCGTACGGCGGGCGCGGTGCCGCCGCGGGTCGCAAGGCCGGCGTGGGTCGCCATCACGGCCGCCTCGGCGATGCTCCTGACGCCGAGCTTCGCCATGATGTGGGCACGGTGCATCTCCACCGTGCGCACGCTGATCCCGAGATCGTGGGCCACCACCTTGTTCGAGTGGCCGGCGAACAAAGCCAGGGCGATGTCGAACTCCCGCGGCGTCAACCGCCCCATGAGTTCCTGCGCTTGCCGCCGCGCCTCCCCCTGCGCGAGCGAACTCTCCAGCGCCGACCAGGCAGGAATGAGCGCCGCTGCCAGCTTGGGCGCGTGGACGGGCTTTTCGAGGAAATCGAGCGCGCCGAGCTTCATCGCCTCCACCGCGACTGAGACCTGAGAGGCTCCGCTCATGGCGATGATCGGCCAGGCGATCCCCCGATCCTTCAGAAGCCCCAGCACTTCGAGCCCCGTCGGCGCCTCGATGTCCATGTCTAGCAGGATACAGGCGGGCATGAGGTGGCCCGCAATCTCGACAAATTCCTCCGCCGTCGCGAAGGGCCAGGCTTCCGCGCCTATCGCCGCCAATTGGATGGTAAACGACCGTCGGGATTCGAGGTCGTCATCGATCACATAGACAGTGCGTTGGTGCGACATAAGCCCGCTCCCCCAATCGGCCAAAACACAAGGCCACGCACGGTCGAGTGTCTCGAATCGACCGGTTAATCCGCAACCTAGCAATATTACTGTGAACGGCGGCTGATCATCCTCAACCGTCCCGAGCTGGGACAGGAGCGGCTTGGATTCCCGTTTCCGAGAGGCTGGCGGAGGCTGATCCAGCTTTTCGGCGCCCCGGTGCACTCGCAGCCTTACCGCCCGGCAGGCGCCGTAGAGTCACCATGATGGCAGGTAAGAATACGAGGGTAGAAGCCCGATGATGAAAGCCACCGCCGTTAACCAATAAGCTTCTGTCTCAGCACAACGAGTCAAGTGGTTGTGCGGGTTTGCGTATTGGGGGGGTGGATCGCGTGGAGGGCACGCATCTTTTCAGCGGCAATGCGCTCGCGCCGGTCGACGCTGACGGCGGGGTCCGCCTCCCTCCCTTCATCCTGAGGGAGATGGAGCGGCATTGCGACGGCGCCCGGCTGCTCTTCGGGGTCCATGAGAACGACCCTTGCCTCACCGGCTACGGATCGGGGCTTCGCCCTCGCCTCCAGGCCGAGCTCGAGCGGCGGCGACTCGGCGACGAGCAGGCGGGGCGCCCCGCCGAAGACCATCATGCCCGTGCGAGGCGCCTGTTCGGAATGGTCGAGGAGGCCACCTACGACGCCCGTGGACGCATCGACCTCCCGCCGCTGGCGAGGCGCCGCGCAGGGATTACCGGTCAGGTGCTCTTCGTCGGCGCCGGCAGCCATTTCGAAATCTGGGATCCCGCCCGGGCGCTGAGCGACGGGGGGCCGGAAGTGCGCGAGCTGGCCGAGTACCGGCTCGAGGAGGGTCTGCAATCGAGGGAAGAGGAGACGCGCAAATGAGCATCCTGTGTGCGCTGGGCGGGCATGAGGCCGGTTCAGGGGAGATCTACAACGGAGGCTATTATTTCTCGCGCTGCCGGCGGTGCGAGCGGGACATGATCCGGTGCGGCGCCGCCTGGCAGACCGTGCCGAACGGCCACAAGGTGGTGTGGAAGAGCGGCCGCCACCATCACTCAGTCGAACCTGATTATGCGGGGGCCCTCCCCGTGCTTCACCGGGAAGCAAACCTTCCGGCCGTACGGACCCCCTTCGCTTCGTGGAGCCGGGACATGGTCCGGCTGAAGCGCATGCGCCGGCCGGCACCGGCTGTGGCGGCCACCGCCGACGCCGAGGTCCAGCGGCAGCAGGAATCTTATCCCAAGCTGCTCATCGCTGCCGCTTTGGTGGGCGCGGGAATCCAGCTTCTGCTGAGCTTCGGCTCCGGCCGCGGCAGCCTCGGTTAGGAGGCCAGTTCAAACGGGCTAGTGGCTTTTTCGGTCGCGCATGCCAGAGGCTGGGACCCGGGAGGAGCGGGTGCGTTCTTCCGGCCCGAGCAGATGGAGGCGAACCGCGATGAAGCCGATGGGCGAACAGCATCTGGCCCTGTTTCGGCGGCACATGGTGGAGATTGTCGACCTGCATTTCGACCTCGCAAGCGAGGAGCTTGGCAAGGACGCCTTGGGGGCAAATTTGCGGGCGGCTCTGCTCCGCGTCCCGCGCCACCTGTTCGTGCCGCCTCAGCTCGCGGTCGCCGCCTACCAGGACACGCCGCTGCCGATCGGGTTCGACAAGACCGTGTCGCAGCCCTTCATAGGCGCTCTGATGCTGGACCTGCTCGACCTCGCGCCGGGGCATAAGGTGCTCGAGATAGGCACGGGCCTCGGCTATCAGGCGGCGGTGATGAGCCAGCTGGGCGCGAACGTGTTCAGCGTCGAGATCGTCGAGGAATTCGCGGAGGATGCGCGGCTGCGCCTCGCCTCCGCCGGCCACCCGGCCGAGATCCGGGTCGGGGACGGCAGCCGCGGCTGGACCGATCATGCGCCCTTCGACCGGGTGCTGGTCACCGCCGCGAGCGATTGGCCGCCGCAGCCGCTGGTCGACCAGCTCGCCCCCGGCGGCCTCCTCGTCATGCCGCTAGGCGGAAAGGAGGTGCAGCAGCTCACCGTCCTCACCAAGCGGGAGGACGGCAATCTCGACGCTCGGCCGGTCCTTCCCGTCCGCTTCACCTGGCTCGAGACCGCCTGAACCGGCTACACAAACAGCGTGTAACCGCCTATCGGGGCGCCACCCCCACAAGTTGAAACAGGCGCCGCACCGCGGCCGCGCGGAAGGACGGACATGAGCGAAGCGGCCGCTGCGGCGAGGACGGACGGGGTGCTGGAGCGGCGCACCTTCGCGATCATCTCCCACCCTGACGCCGGCAAGACGACTCTGACGGAGAAGCTGCTTCATTCGGCCGGGGCCATCCATGAGGCGGGTGAAGTTCGCGCCCGAGGCGACCGCCGCCGCGCCCGTTCCGACTGGATGCAGATCGAGCAGCAGCGCGGAATCTCGGTGACCTCCTCGGTGATGACGTTCGAGAAGGACGGCCTCCTCTTCAACCTGCTCGACACTCCGGGGCACCAGGACTTCTCGGAGGATACCTACCGGACGCTCACCGCCGTCGACAGCGCGATCATGGTGATCGACGCCGCCAAGGGAATCGAGGCCCAGACGAGGAAGCTTTTCGAAGTCTGCCGTCTGAGGAACATTCCGATCGTGACCTTTATCAACAAGGTCGACCGGGAGGGTCTGTCGCCGTTCAAGCTGCTCGACGAGATCGCCGAGACGCTGCAGCTCGACGTCTCCCCGCGCAACTGGCCGGTCGGGATGGGGGGCACCTTCCACGGCCTCTACGACCTCGCCTCCGACCGGCTGCTCCGCCCAGGCGAGGAGCCGCTGCAGCTCGGCGGGTTCGACGACCCGCGCCTAGATAAGCTGCTCCCTGCCGAAGCTGTCGAGCTGCTTCGGGAGGAAGGCGAGCTCGCGCGCGGCGCCTATCCCGAATTCACCCTGAGCGCCTTCCGCGAGGGCGATCTCACCCCCGTCTTCTTCGGAAGCGCATTGCGCGAGTTCGGAGTAGACCAGCTCCTTGCAGGGCTCGGCGACTTCGCGCCTCCGCCGGGTGCCCAGCCAGCCCGCGGCGGCTCGGTTTCCCCGGGCGAGCCGCGCTGCTCCGGATTCATCTTCAAGGTCCAGGCCAATATGGACCCGAACCACCGCGACCGCATCGCCTTCATGCGGGTCTGCTCCGGCAGCCTCAAGCGGGGAATGAAGCTGACCAATGGACGCATCGGCAAGGCAATGTCGATCCAGAACCCGATCACCTTCTTCGCCCGTGACCGCGAGCTTGCGGAGCTGGCCCGTCCCGGAGACATCGTCGGCATCCCCAATCACGGCACACTGCGCGTCGGCGACACGCTGTCAGAGCGCGGCGACATCGCCTTCACCGGCCTCCCCGACTTCGCGCCCGAAATCCTCCGCCGGGTCCGCCTCGGCGACCCGATGAAGTCGAAGCAGATGCGGAAGGGGCTTCAAGACCTCGCCGAGGAGGGGGTCATCCGGATCTTCAAGCCGGCGATCGGCTCGAACTGGATCGTCGGCGTGGTCGGAGCCCTCCAGCTCGACGTGCTCGCCACCCGGATGGAAGCGGAATATGGTCTCTCGCTCGGCTTCGAGCCGAGTCCCTGGGAAGTGGCGCGCTGGGTAAGCTCCGACGATCCGGCGGAGCTCAAGCGCCTGACCGAAACCCACCGCTCCAGCATGGCTGAGGACAGCGACGGCGCTCCCGTCCTGATGATGCGCAACGACTGGGAGATGGGCCGCTTTCAGCAGGACTGGCCGCGAATCCGCTTCGCAAGCGTCCGGGAGCGGAACTAGGCCCCTCCTAAATGAGTGGCCTGCGCAGGAGGCTCGGGCCGCCGTGCCAGAGACGAACCGCCTTCTTTTGCGCGGCCGAGGCTTCGCTCTTTCGTCCAAGCGCGCGCTGCGTACGGGCGAGGATGAGCAGTGACACGGGGTCATCGCGCCACTTGATCAGCGTCTTCTCTATTTCAGCCTGAGCCGCCTGCGGCCTCCCTGCCGCCAAGTGCGCGGCAGCGAGGCTGCGCCGCAAAGGATACCACCAGAGCGGCGGATCCAGCGTCGGGGCGGAATCTTGCATATCGGCGGCCCCGGCAAAGAGCTGCGCCGCCTCCTCGTATCGTCCCACCGAAAATGCCGAGCGCGCCTTGAGCTCGAGCGCCGCCAGCTCCATCGTTATCCGGTGGGAGCCGGATTTCGGCGCTGCCGGATCCGCGAGAAGAGATTCCAGCGCCTGCACCTCCGCTTCGATCCCGCTCCCGTCGGGCGCGCTCAACTTCGCAGCCGCACGGCTGTAGCGCCAAAGGGCCTTAAGGAATGGAGCAGGCACCGCCGGTGCCGCATCGGCGGCGGGGGGCGAGGCGATATAGGCCATGGCGTAAATGGGGTAGGTCCAGCCCGGCGTCCGCTCGCCGAGCGGCGCCGCGGCCAGGAAGTAACGTGAAAGCTCCCCCGCCGCGGCCGTGTCTCCCGACAGTATTGCGGCCGACATTCCGAAATAGGCATTGTGGGCGAAGGTGGACATCGCCCCGAGCCCTCCTTCCGGCCGCGCCCGGCGGGCATAATCTTCGTCGGCGGCGATGGCGCGCCTGTTCACCCTTTTCGCTTCCGAATAGCGGCCGAGGCGGTAATAAAGGTGCGAGGCCATATGGACGAGGTGGCTCGCCCGCGGCGCGAGCGCGGCGAGGCGGCCGACATAAGGCTCGGCCAGCTCCGGCCGAGCGGAACGCTCCGTAAGGTGGATGTAGAGGTGGATTGCGGCGGTCTGCGAGGAATTGCGCTTCAGCACCTCCTCGAGCAACCCGAGCGCCTTCGCCCCGCCGGCGCGCGGCGTCATCCCGTCTCGCTCCCACCAGTTGCGGTCGGTCATCATCCGAGCATCGGCGGCAAGCACCGCCAGATCGCCGTCCCCCTGATGCTCCCGAGCGAGCCGCTCCATCGCTTCCGCATAGGCGCGATAAGCCGGGCCTCGCTCTGTGCCTTCGAAGGCATAGCGGAGGGCAAGGGCCTCGATCAGCGCCCTGTTGCGCGAAGACTCCGCCGAAGCGAGCGCCACCGCTTTGGCGAGCGCCGCCTTTGCCTGTGCGTGTGCCGGGGGCGCCATCTCGTAATTGACGGTGGGACCGAGCGCGAGCGCCTCGCCCCAAAAGCACATCGCGCAGGCGGGATCGCGGCGCTGAGCCTCTGCAAACGCCTTCAGCGACTCCTGAAGGTTGTAGGCATGCATCAGCTTCATGCCTTGATCGAACCAAGGCTGCGCATCCGCGGTCGCGCGCACCGGAAAGCCCCCGCTCCCGTGGCCTGTTACGAGCCGGGGTGGTTGCGGGACGGTGGGCGCCGCCTCTGCGGAATGGCCCGCATGGCTGACCTGCGCCGCCAGCGGCTCGCACGGAACGACCGCGTAGAGCGCGGCCAGCAGCGCCGCGAAGAGGCCGCGCAGGGGCGCTGACATGTTCAATTTTCCTCCGGTCCGAAACGGACTGCGTCCGCCGAAGCGAAACAAGTCTTCGCAGCCGGAATTGTCAATGCGCAGCGCGCCTAGAAGGCCTCCGCCGGAAGCGCCATCAGGCTATCCGCGCCGGCTTCGAGCTTCCGCCTCAGCGCGCCCGTCTCGGGAAGCGTACGCTCGGCAAAGAAGCGGGCGGTGACGAGCTTCGCTTCATGGAACGCGCGGTCCTCGCCGCCGTTCGCGAGAGCAGCGCCGCTCGCCTTCGCCATGCGCAGCCACATGAGGCCGACGCAGACATGGCCCATCAGGGTCATGTACGGATAGGCCGCCGCGCCTGCATTATTCGGGTTGGCCATGCCGTTCTGCATCAGCCACATCGTCGAAGCCTGCAGGTCGCCCACCGCCTTTTCGAGCCGCTCCGCAAGCGCTGCCGCCTCGCCGCCGGCACCCTTGGCGGCGGCAATCTCCTCGCCCAGCAGCTTGAGGAACGCCTGGATGGCGCGGCCGCCGTTCGCGCCGAGCTTGCGCCCGACCAGGTCGAGCGCCTGGATGCCGTTGGTGCCTTCGTAGATTTGGGCAATGCGGGCGTCGCGGACGAACTGCTCCATTCCCCATTCTCGGATATAGCCGTGGCCGCCGTGGATCTGCTGGCCGTTCACCGCCGCGGCGAAGCCCTGGTCGGTGAGATAGCCTTTGATGACGGGGGTCAGAAGGCCGAGCAGGTCGGACGCGGCTTCCTTCTCCTCCTCCGTCTGGGCGCGGCGGCTGATGTCGACTTGGAGCGCGCCCCACAGGACGAGGGCGCGGGCGCCTTCATTGAACGACTTCATCTCCATCAGCATCCGGCGAACGTCGGGATGGACGATAATCGGATCAGCCTTCGCGTCAGCATCGCGCGCGTCGGGGACAAGCGCGCGGCCCTGGCGGCGGTCTCGGGCATAGACGACGGCATTCTGATAGGCGACCTCGCCCTGTGCAAGGCCCTGAAGGCCCACGCCGAGGCGGGCCGCGTTCATCATGATGAACATGGCGGCGAGGCCCTTCTCCGGCTCGCCCACGAGATAGCCCACCGCATCGTCGTAATTGAGAAGGCAGGTGGAATTGCCGTGGATTCCCATCTTCTCCTCGATCGAGCCGCAATGGACGCCGTTGCGCCCGCCGAGGCTTCCGTCCTCGTTCACCAGGAACTTGGGGACGATGAAAAGCGAGATGCCTTTGACAGTGTCGGGCGCACCCGCGATCTTCGCGAGGACGAGGTGGATGATGTTTTCGGCAAGGTCGTGCTCGCCCGAGGAGATGAAGATCTTGGTTCCGCTGATCCGGTAGCTTCCGTCCGCCTGCGGCTCAGCCTTGGTGCACAGGAGGCCGAGGTCGGTGCCGCAATGCGGCTCGGTGAGGTTCATCGTTCCGGTCCAGCGGCCGGAAACCATGTTCGGCAAATATTTCTGCTTCTGCTCGTCCGAGCCTTTGACGACGATCGAGGCGATCGCTCCCTGCGTCAGCCCGTGATACATTTCGAACGCCTGGTTGGCGGACAGGAGATATTCGGTGACGGCGGTTCCCACTGTCTGCGGAAGCCCCTGCCCTCCGAACTCCTCCGGCGCCGAAAGCGTCGTCCAGCCGCCCTCCACGAACTGGTCCCACGCCTGCTTGAAGCCTGGAGGAGTCGAGACGGAACCGTCCTCGTGCCGGGTGCAGCCCTGCTCGTCGCCGACGCGGTTGAGCGGCGCCAGCACTTCGGAGGCGAAGCGGCCGCCCTCCGTCAGGATCGCCTCGATCATGTCGGGTGTGGCGTTCTCGAAACCCGGAAGGTTCGAGTAGCGCTCGATTCCGAGCACCTGCTCAAGGACGTAGCGGGTCTCGCGGACGGGGGCGGTATAGCTCGGCATTGTCTCTTTCCTATTTTCCGGCGGGACCGGCGGCTTCGACCATCTCGATAAAGCGGTCGAGCTCCGCGATCGTGGCATCGATGTCGACGCGCTGCTTCTTGAGGAGCTCGACCCGGTTGCGGCATTTCTCCAGCGTCACGCGCCGTTGCGACTCCCGATTGTCGCCGAGGTCGTAGAGGTCGATCATCTCGCGGATCTCGGCGAGGCTGAAGCCGACGCGCTTGCCGCGAAGGATCCAGGCGAGTCTCGCCCTGTCGCGCCAGCTGTAGAGACGGGAGAGGCCCTGCCGCCGGGGGGAGATCAGCCCCTCGTCCTCGTAGAAACGCAGTGCCCGAGGGGTAACCTCGAACTCCTCGCAAAGGTCGGTGATCGACCAAGTGCGGCCGGTATCGGGCGTGTCAAAATCGGAGTGAAGGGCCGTCTGCGGCATGGCCGAACCGGTAGTTTACGGTTACGTCAACGTCAAGCTTAGCCGCAGAGCGGATCTCCGGCGATGTCCCTTGCCTTCAGCGCATCCTCGGCAGTGCTGCCCCGGCGCGTGAAGCTGGCTCCGTCCAGCTGGGCTCCGCTTCCGCAATAATAGTCCCGGCACCCCGGCGACAGCCCGCGAACGAGCGTGATGTTGCCGCCCTGGATACGCCCTTCGACGACACAGGCCTGGTCTCCGCTCATCGTCAACGTCAGGCGGTCGCCGCTTCGGACCGCCTGGCCCGCGCCCGAGCAGCTGCGCAGCTGGGGGCCCCAGACGACGAGACCGAATTGAGCATCGCCGCTGCCCCGGTCGATGACGCACAGCTGGTTCTTCTGCGGACCGCTCCCCCCTTCGTACAGGCCGGTGAGCCGCGCGGTGGCGACCGCTTGCTCGGTGACCTCGCTGCCCTTCTCCGTAGCGGCTCCGTCGGGCGATCCTGCTTTTCCGCCGGCCGCCGTGCCGCCAGCCCCGTTCTGCGCGCTCTCGTCCGTGCCGCCGCAGGCGGCGAGGAGGAGCAGGGCGAGGAGGCTCTTCTTCATGGCGGTCTCCGGGGAACGGCGTCGGAAGACTAGAATCCCGGCAAGGCGGGCCGTTCCATAATCCACATCAAATTCATGCCTCGGGGGCGACAAGCAAGAGGCGCTGCCCTATATGAAGCCCGGGGCGACAAGCGAAGCGGCGGGGCTTTTTGGCGAACATGCTCACCACTCATCCATTCGACGGCGACAAGCTGCGCGAGGAATGCGGCGTCTTCGGCATCTGGGGCGCGGAGAGCGCTTCGGCGCTGGTCGCGCTCGGCCTCCACGCCCTCCAGCATCGCGGCCAGGAAGCGGCCGGGATCACCAGCTACGACGGACGCGTCTTCCACTCGCACCGGGCGATGGGCCATGTGGCCGGGAATTTCGACAAGGATGAGGTGATCCGGCGGCTGACGGGGAGCTGCGCGATCGGCCACGTCCGCTACTCGACGGCGGGCGAGACGGCGCTTCGCAACGTCCAGCCCCTTTTCGCCGAACTGGCAAGCGGCGGATTCGCCGTCGCGCACAACGGCAACATCTCCAACGCCATCCGGGTGCGCCGCGACCTCAACCGGCGCGGCTCGATCTTCCAGTCGACCTCGGACACGGAGGTGATCATCCACCTGGTGGCGACCTCGAGCTACCGGACCCTGCTCGACCGCCTGATCGACGCGCTGAAGCAGGTCGAAGGCGCCTATTCGCTCCTCTGCCTGACCAGCGAGGGAATGATCGCCTGCCGCGACCCGCTCGGCATCCGGCCGCTGGTGATGGGGCGGCTCGGCGACTCCTACGTCTTCGCCTCTGAAACCGTGGCGCTCGACGTGGTCGGAGCGACTTACATCCGCTCCGTCGAGCCCGGAGAGATGATCATCGTCTCCGAAAAGGGCGTTCGCAGTCATCGGCCGTTCGCGGACGTGCGCCCCCGTCCCTGCGTGTTCGAGCATATCTATTTCTCGCGGCCCGATTCGATCCTCGACGGCGCCTCCGTCTATTCGGTGCGCAAGGAAATCGGGGCTGAGCTTGCCCGCGAGAATCCGGTGGACGCGGATTACGTCGTGCCGGTGCCCGACAGCGGAGTTCCCGCGGCGATCGGCTACGCGCAGGCGAGCGGAATCCCGTTCGAGCTGGGGATCATCCGATCCCACTATGTCGGACGGACGTTCATCCAGCCTGGAGACGCCGTCCGCCACCTCGGCGTCAAGCTCAAGCACAACGCCAACAGCGCGCTGATCCAGGGCAAGCGGCTCGTCCTCATCGACGATTCGATCGTTCGAGGCACCACGTCGCTCAAAATCGTGCAGATGCTTCGCGACGCGGGTGCTCGCGAGGTCCATATGCGCATCGCTTCGCCGCCGACGCGCCATTCCTGCTTCTACGGGGTCGACACGCCAGAGCGGGCGAAGCTGCTCGCGGCGCAGATGAACGTCCCGCAGATGAACGACTATATCAAGGCGGACAGCCTCGCCTTCATCTCGATCGAGGGCCTCTACCGTGCTCTTGGCGAGGACCTGCGCGACGAGGCGCAGCCGCAATATTGCGACGCCTGCTTCACCGGCGCCTATCCGACCCGCCTCACCGACCAGGAGGATCAGGAAGCGCCGGACCAGCTCGCGCTTCTGGCGGAGCGCTACGCCTAGCTTCGTCTCGCCCGCCCCACTAAGGGGCGGCCATGACCGACACCTTTCCGGAAAGCCGGCTCGCTCTCGTCACCGGCGCCAGCCGCGGGATCGGCGCCGCGACGGCCGAAGCCCTGGCGCGCGAAGGCGCCCATGTGATCCTCACCGCCCGAACCGCTTCGGACCTCGAGCAGGTCGAGGAGCGGATCCACGCGGCTGGAGGCAACGCCACCATCGCCCCGCTCGACCTCACCGAAAGCGACAGCATCTCGCGCCTTGCCGCGGCGGTCGCGGAACGCTGGGGCCGCCTCGACCTGCTGATGCTCAACGCCGCCACCTTGGGCTCGCTGACGCCCGTGGCTCAGATCGACGGCAAGCAGTTCAACCGGGTCCTGACACTCAACCTGCTCGCGAGCCAGGCGCTGATCGCGGCCTTTGACCCGTTGCTGAGGAAGAGCGACAACGGCCGCCTCGTCGCGGTGACGTCCAGCGTCGGCCGAAGCCCACGCGCTTACTGGGGCGCCTACGGCGCGTCCAAGGCAGGGCTGGAGACGCTGGTGTTGAGCTATGCGGAAGAGGTCCGCAACATCTCACCGGTGAAAGTCACGATCCTCGACCCGGGCGCCACCGCCACGACGATGCGCGCCCGCGCCTTCCCTGGCGAAGATCCGGCGACGATCAAGCCGCCGGAGGCGGTGGCGGAAGCGGTGGTCAAGCTGCTGAGCCGCGACTTCGAAACGGGCGAGAGGGTGGAAGTGCGCTGAAGGCTCAGCCCTTCACCAAGGTGACCTGCGCAACATCGATGCCGCCGCCGCGAAAGCCGCCTTCGCAATACATGAGGTAGTAGCGCCACAGGCGGTGAAAGGGCTCGTCGAAGCCGGCAGGCAGCCGCCCCTCCTCCACCGCGCGATCGTAGCGGGCGCGCCAACGTTGAAGGGTCTCCGCATAATGGAGGCCGTAGCCTTTGCGGTCGCGCCACTCGAGCCCCGCCTCACGCGCCGCAGCTTCGAACCTCCGCTCGCTGATCAGCATCCCGCCGGGGAAGATGTAGGTCTGGATGAAATCCGCATTGGCCGCATAGCCGTCGAATAGCGGCTCCCGGATCGAGATGAGCTGGAGCGCCGCTCTGCCGCCGGGTTTCAGAAGCCCGGCGATGCTCCGCAGGTAAGCGGGCCAATAATCCTGCCCCACCGCCTCTGCCATTTCGACGCTCGCCACCGCGTCGTAGCTCCCCCGCGCATCCCGGTAATCAGTGAGCTCGATCGAGCAGCGGTCCGCCAGGCCCGCGGCTTCGAGCCGGCGGTCGCACCACGCCTTCTGCTCTTCGGACAAAGTCAGGCCGGTGACGTGGACGCCGTAATCGCGTGCCGCCATTTCGGCGAGGCCGCCCCAGCCGCAGCCTATCTCCAGAAGGCGCTGCCCGGGCTTCAGCTCCAGCCGGTCGAGCAGAAGCCGAATCTTTCGTTCCTGCGCCGCCTCGAGCGGCTCCGTCTCGGAGATTGGCTCGGCAAAGACGGCGCTCGAATAAGTCATGCTGTCGTCGAGCCAGGCGCGGTAGAAATCGTTGCCCAGGTCGTAATGGTGGGAGATGTTCTCCCGTGCCCCCTCCTTGTCGTTGGCGCGGAAGCGGTGGGCGAGCCGGTTGATCAGGCGGAACAGGCCCTTGGAGCGGGCCGTGTTCCCGAGCATCTCTCCGTTGCGCATGAACAGGTCGAACAGGGGCACCGGATCGGGGCTCGACCATTCCCCTTGCTCCCAGGCCTTGTACCAGCCGACCGAGCCGGAGGTGATCAGCCGCACGAGCGCGTTCCAGCTATGGAGGTGGACGACAGGCTCGGGACCCGGCGCGCGGCCGCCGAGGAGGCGGCGCGATCCGTCTGGTAGGATCGCGTAGATGCCGCCTTGCACGAGCCCTGCGTCGATGCGGCGGAGGATGCGGTGAAACCCCCGAGCGAACAGCAACGCCGGCACTCCGCCTCCCGTCGCGAAGCGGCGGTCCGCGGTCAGAAGTTGCCGTCCTCGATGCTGCCGATTCACCGCCGCTAGATGAAGGCCCTCCGGAGTGGAGGCAAGGGCTGCCGCGCCGGCTCTCCTGCTCCAGCTTACCGCTGGAACTCGGCAAGTTCGTCGGTTAGCTTTGCGGCGAACGACCCGACGCATCCACAAGGACCATCTGATGATCTGCGCCCTTCTCGCCGCCTTATCATTGGCCTCTTTCCAGCAAAGTCACGCCGGCCATGGGGATCCGGGAGGTCGCCCGGCCTCGCTGGAAATCGAGTTTACAGGCATGGCGGCGCAGAAGGGCGAGATCCATGTCACCCTCTTCGACAGTGCCGATAGCTGGGAGAACAACAGACTATTCCGAGCCACCCACGTCGCGGTCACCGCCGATAAGGTCACGACCCGCTTCGACGCTCTCGCCACGGGACGCTACGGGATGACGGCCTTTCACGACCTCAACGACAACGGGAAGCTCGACCTCGATTCGTCGGGTGCCGCGACCGAGCCCGTCGCCTTTTCGAACAACTCCTCGGACCCGGGTGGATCGACGAGCTGGAACCACGCCGCGTTCGAGCTGAGGCCCGGCGAAAACCGCCATCAGATCGCGTTCCGCTAAAGGGCCTTCAGATGGCGTGCGGCTCCTTCGTCACCAGCCAGCTCTGGCCCTTCGAGACCAGCGCCTGCAGGTCAGGCTTCTTGCCCGCGCTCGCCTGAGCGTTCTGCTCGACGACGGCGCTCTCGAAGGTGGGCGCCGGATCCTCGTAGAGGACTCCGAGCGCAGTCGGGAAGGCGCCGAACGGCATCTCGACCAGCATGTGCGCAACCGAGCGGTTCCGGGGGTCGTGGACGAGCACGCCGGCCGCTCCCCAGTCGTCCCCTTCGAGGTCGACCACCTTCAGCGCCAGCGCCTCGCGGTCGAGCGCGACGCCTTTGGTGCCGTTCGCGAACAGCATCGGCTCGCCGGCCTTCAGCCAGAGCTGGCTGCCGGCATTCTCCTTGGCCGTGAAGGGCGCGAACACGTCGTCATTATAGACGATGCAATTCTGGTAGATTTCGACGAACGAGGCGCCTTTGTGGGCGTGGGCCGCCTTCAGCACGTCGGGCAAATTCTTGTGCACGTCGATGCCGCGGGCGATGAAGCGGGCCCCGGAGCCGAGCGCAAAGGCGCAGGGGCTGGCGGGGCGGTCGACCGAGCCGAACGGAGTCGAAGGCGAGCGGGTGCCGATGCGGCTGGTGGGCGAATATTGGCCCTTAGTGAGGCCGTATATCTCGTTGTTGAAAAGCAGGATCTGGCAGTCGAGGTTGCGGCGCAGGACGTGCATCGTGTGATTGCCGCCGATCGACAGGGCGTCGCCGTCGCCCGTGATGATCCAGACGCTGAGCTCCGGGTTCGCGAGCTTGACCCCGGTGGCGAAGGTCGGCGCTCGACCGTGGATCGTGTGGAAGCCGTATGTCTCCATGTAATAAGGGAAGCGGGACGAGCAGCCGATGCCTGAGACGAACACCGTGTCCTCCGGGCGCACGCCGAGCTCCGGCATGGTGCGCTGCACGGCCTTCAGCACGGCATAGTCGCCGCAGCCCGGGCACCAGCGCACTTCCTGGTCGGTCGCGAAATCCTTCGCCGTGAGCTTGGTCAGTTCGTTCATGCGAGAGCTTCCTCTATCGCCGCTTCGATCTCGGCGATCTTGAAGGGCTGGCCGGAGACCTTGTTCACCGGCCGCGCGTCGATCAGATATTGGTCGCGAAGCAGGGTCTTGAGCTGACCCTTGTTCATCTCCGGGACGATCACGCGGTCGAACGAGCGCAGAAGCTCGCCCAGATTGCCGGGGAGCGGCCAGATGTGGCGGATGTGGATCTGGGCGACGTCCACGCCGCGTCCCCGGGCCCGCCGCACCGCCTGATGGATCGGGCCGAAGGTCGAGCCCCAGCCGACGACTGCGAGGCGGGCGCCGGCCTCGCCGAGGCACGCCTCCTGGTCCTGGACCGCGACGCCTTCCACCTTGGCGTGGCGCAGGTCTGTCATTTTCTGGTGGTTGGCGGGCGCATAGTCGATGTGGCCGGTGCCGGAATTCTTCTCGATTCCGCCGATGCGATGGGTGAGGCCGGGGGTGCCGGGTTTCACCCAGATGCGCGCGAGCTTCTCGTCCCTCGCATAAGGGTTGAAGCCGTCGGTCGCGGGCTCGTCGTAGAACTCCACCGGGAACGGCTGGTACTCGGCCATCTCCGGCACCTTCCACGGCTCGGCCGCATTGGCGATATAGCCGTCCGTCAGAAGCATGACCGGAGTCATATACTGGGTGGCGATGCGGCAGGCCTCGATCGCGCAGTCGAAGGCGTCAGCGGGCGAGCGGGCGGCGATCACAGGCATCGGCGCATCGCCGTTACGGCCGTAAACAGCCTGGTAGAGGTCGGACTGCTCGGTTTTAGTCGGAAGGCCGGTGGAGGGCCCGCCGCGCTGCGAATTTATGATGACGAGCGGAAGCTCGGTCATGATCGCCAGCCCCATTGCTTCGGCCTTGAGGGCGATGCCGGGCCCGGAAGAGGAAGTGACGCCAAGGCTGCCTGCATAGGAGGCGCCGATCGCCGCTCCGATCGCCGCGATCTCGTCCTCCGCCTGGAAGGTGGTGACTCCATATTCCTTCAGGCGCGAGAGATGGTGGAGGATCGCGCTGGCAGGCGTTATCGGATAGCCGCCGAAGAACATCTTCAGCCCCGCCAGCTGCGCGCCCGCGACGAGGCCGAGCGAAATTGCCTCGGCGCCAGTGACGGTGCGGTAGAGGCCCGGCTCCGCGGGCGCGGACGCGATATGGTGCTGCGGGATCTGGCCGCCGATCTCGGCCGTCTCGCCGAAGGCGTGGCCGGCGTTCAGCGCGGCGATGTTCGCCTCGGCAAGCTCCGGCGCCTTCGCGAACTTGGTGCGAAGCCACTCCTCGATCGGCTTGCGGTCCCGGTCGAACATCCAGAGCGCCAGACCCAGCGTCCACATGTTCTTGCAGCGCAGGGCCTCCTTGTTGCCGAGGCCGAAGGGCTTCACCGCGTCGAGCGTGAGCTGCGAGATGTTGAAGTAGACAAGCTGCCAGCGGGCGAGGCTTCCGTCCGCGAGCGGGTTTGCCTCATAGCCGGCCTTGGCGAGGTTGCGGGCGCCGAACTCGCCTTCGTCCGCGATGATCAGGCCGCCGGGCTTCAGATCGTTGACGTTCACCTTCAGCGCCGCCGGGTTCATGGCGACGAGCACGTCCGGCGCGTCGCCCGCCGTATCCACAGAGGCCGAACCGAAATTGATCTGGAAGGCCGAGACTCCGAAGGTCGTCCCCTGCGGCGCGCGGATCTCGGCCGGGAAGTCGGGGAAGGTCGCTAGGTCGTTCCCCGCCAGCGCCGTAGAGAGGGTGAATTGCCCCCCCGTCAGCTGCATGCCGTCGCCGCTGTCGCCGGCGAAGCGCACGACGACGGCTTCGAGGGCGACGTCGGCGCCCGCTTCTTCGGGGGTGAGGAGGTGCGTGGCAGTCGCCATCTTGGATCCTGAAGCTCTCGGGTAAGGCCGCTTCTAGCCCGTGCAGGCGTCCGGCCCAAGGTAGATATTCGTGCGTGACCCCTCTAGGCATCGCAGGCGCGATGACCGACCCCACCTCCCTCCCCTATCGCCCCGGCGCGGGCGTGATGCTCCTCAACCGCGAGGGCAAGGTCTTTGTGGCCCAGCGGCTGGATAGCACGCTCGAGGCCTGGCAGATGCCGCAGGGCGGGCTGGACGAAGGCGAGGACCCGCAGGACGGAGCGCTTCGCGAGCTGGAGGAAGAGACCGGCATTTCCCGCGACAAGGTGGAAGTCCTCGCCCGCGCGCCTTCCGCGCTCCTCTACGACCTCCCGGCAGACCTGGTTGACAAGCTCTGGCAGGGGAAGTGGCGCGGGCAAAGGCAGAGCTGGTTCCTATGCCGCTTCCTCGGCACCGACGAGGACGTCAACATCGAGACCGAGCATCCGGAATTCCGCGCCTGGAAGTGGGCCGCTCCGGACGAGCTTCCTGCGATGATCGTCCCGTTCAAGCGCAAACTCTACGAGGAGGTTCTGGAGGCCTTCCGCCCTTGGCTTTGACGCTGCGCGCAAAACTCGAAACCGGCTCGCGTAGCATCGTTATTAAGTGGCTGGAGGCCCGGTAAGGCGCGGGGAACCCTGGGGGCGAGCTGGTCCCGCGCTCCAGCGCAATTCGTCGCTTCCCGACGCTTCGCCCGGTGTGGCCTTGCCGCGACTCGTCGGCTAGAGCCGGGCCATGCGGGGCTTGAGCAATGAGGAAGCGGCGGCGGTTGAGCGGATCGCCCATGCGCCGATGCTTGGCTCGGTCGAAGAATGGGTCCGGGTCAACAGCGGCTCGTACAACCTTGAGGGCCTTGCGCGAATGGCGAGCCTCCTCGCCGACGCCTTTTCCTCCCTCCCCGGCGAGATGCGGCTCGAGGAGGCGGCGCGGGTCGAGGCGGTGGAGCCGGACGGGTCACTCCGCACGATCGCGTACGGCCGCAACCTCCACCTTCGGGTCCGCCCAGAGGCGCCGGTACAGGTCCTCCTCACGGGCCACATGGACACCGTCTACAGAGCCGACCACCCATTCCAGCGGCTGGAATGGCTCGGATCGAAAGTACTCCGTGGGCCCGGCGTGGCCGACATGAAGGGTGGGTTGGCGGTGATGCTGGCCGCGCTGAAGGCCGTCGAAGCGTCCCCGCTGGCCGAGCGGCTCGGCTATGAAGTGGTGATCAACTCTGACGAAGAAGTGGGCTCCGCGGGCTCGGCGCCGCTGATCGCCGCCGTCGCTCGCGGCAAGAAGGCCGCGCTGACGTACGAACCCTCGGCCCTTCCCGATGGAACGCTGGCGGGCGCGCGGCCGGGGAGCGGGAATTTCTCCTTCGTCGTCACCGGTCGAAGCGCCCATGCCGGGCGCAATCCGGAGGAAGGCCGGAACGCTCTGCTGGCGGCGGCCGACCTCGCGCTTCGACTGGCCGAGGCGAAGGCGCCGGGACTCAGCGTCAATCCGGCGCGCATCGACGGCGGCGGCCCCAACAATGTCGTTCCCGACCGCGCAGTGTTGCGAGTGAACATGCGGCCGCTCGCCGCTGCGGACCAAGCTCGTGCAGACGCAGCAATCGAAGCCGCGGTGGCGGAGGTGCGGGCGCGACACGACCTGGGCATCGGGGTTCATGGCGGCTGGGGGCGGCCTCCCAAACCGATGACGGAGCAGAGCGAGAAGCTCTTCGCGCTCGTGAAGAGCTGCGGCGCGGACCTCGGGCAGTCCATCGGCTGGCGAGATACGGGCGGGGTGTGCGACGGCAACAACATCGCGGCCTGCGGAGTGCCGGTGGTCGACACCATGGGGGTTCGCGGCGGCTCGATCCATTCCGATCAGGAATATCTGATCGTTGAAAGCCTGGTGGAGCGGGCGCAATTGTCGGCGCTCACGCTCCTTCGGCTGGCAAATGGGGAGGCCTTGTGAGCTTTCGCGTAAGACCGGCGAAGAATGACGATTTCCAGGCGATCTATGAGATGGCGAAGCTGACCGGCGGCGGCTTCACCAACCTGCCGCCCGACCGCGGGGCGCTGGTCGACAAGCTCATCCGCTCCGAAAAGAGCTTCACCTCGGAAGCGACCGAGCCTGGCGACGACCTCTTCCTGTTCGTTCTCGAGAATGTGGAGACCGGGCAGATACGCGGCACCTGCCAGGTGTTCGGGATGGTCGGGGTCGATACCGCTTTCTATTCCTACCGGATCGGCACCCTCACGCAGACGTCGAAGGCACTCGGCAAGACGTTCCGCGCCCAGATGCTGAACCTCACCACCGACCTCGAAGGCTCCTCTGAGGTCGGCGGCCTGTTCCTTCATCCGGGCGAACGGGCCAGCGGGCTCGGACTGCTGCTCGCCCGCAGCCGCTACATGTTCATCAAGCTCCACCGGGAGCGGTTCGGCAAGCGCGTCATCGCGGAGCTTCGCGGAGTCATCGACGAAAGCGGCGGCTCTCCCTTCTGGGACGCGATTGCCGGCCGCTTCTTCGGGATGAACTTTCAGGAAGCGGACGAATTCAACGGCGCCCACGGCACCCAGTTCATCGCCGACCTGATGCCGAAGACGCCGATCTACACGGCCATGCTTCCGGAGAGCGCCACCAACGTCATGGGTATCCCGCACCCGTCGGGCCGCGCGGCGATGAAGATGTTGGAGCGGGAGGGTTTCCAGCACGATTGCTACATCGACATCTTCGACGGCGGACCGACGATGATTGCTCCCACCGATCAGATCCGCACGATCCGGGAATCGCGCGAGCTGGTTCTGGCCGAAATCGTCGAGGACGAGCTCGAGGCGCCGAACATGATGCTCGCGCGCGGACGCTTCACCGACTTCGCCGCCTGCTGCGCGAATGTGCAGGTCGACGCGCGGGAGCGCGCCACCCTCGATCGCTCGACGGCGGAGAAGCTGGGGCTGGAGATCGGCGGCACGTTCATCGCAATGGGCCGCTGAACCGTGCGCGAGATCAATTTCGACGGGATCATTGGTCCGAGCCATAATTATTCGGGCCTCAGCCTTGGAAACATCGCCTCCGCGACGAACAAGGGCCTCGTCTCCCACCCCCGCGCGGCGGCTCTCCAGGGGCTGGAGAAGATGCGGCACAATATCCGGCTCGGCCTCCCGCAGGGCGTGCTCCTCCCCCACCCTCGCCCCGACCGTGCCTGGCTCGCCGAGCTCGGCACCAGCATGGAAGAGGTCCCCGCCTCGCTCCGCCCTGCGGCCTTCTCCGCCTCCGCGATGTGGGCCGCGAACGCCGCCACCGTCTCCCCTGCCCCCGACACGGCGGACGGGCGCACCCACCTCACCGTGGCGAACTTGCGCACCATGGCGCACCGTAGCCACGAATGGCCGGCCACCCTCGCCCAGCTCCGCCTCGCCTTCGCGGACGAGAGCGCCTTTGCCGTTCATGCCCCCGTCCCGGCTACCTTCGGGGACGAGGGAGCGGCGAACCACATGCGGCTTTGCGCCGCCCACGGAGAGCCGGGCGTCGAAATCTTCGTCTACGGCCAGCGTGGCGGCGCCTTTCCCGTTCGCCAGCACGTAGAGGCCAGTCGAGCCGTCGCCAGGCTTCACAGGCTAGACCCGGACCGGACCCTTTTCGTCTGCCAGGCGGAGGAGGCCATTGCCGCCGGCGCCTTCCACAACGACGTCGTTGCGGTCGCCAATGAGAACGTTCTCTTCGCCCACGAGCAGGCGTTCGAGGACCGCCCCTCTATCTATGCCGAGCTGAAGCGGCTGCTCCCCGAGGTGGAGATCGTCGAAGTCCCAGCCGCGGCGGTGAGCCTCGACGATGCCATCAAATCCTATCTGTTCAACGCGCAGCTGGTGACCCTGCCGCAGGGAGGCATAGCGCTCATCCTGCCGGAAGAAGCTCGCGACACGCCGTCGGTGTGGCGGTGGCTGGAGGAGATTGTGGCCGGGAACGGTCCGATCCGGAAGCTCTTCGTCGTGGATGTCCGCCAGTCGATGGCGAATGGCGGCGGGCCCGCTTGCCTGCGCCTGCGCGTCGTCGCGGATCCCCAGACAGTCGACCGCCGCTTTCTGGTGGACGAAGCGAAGCTGGATCGGATCGGGGACACGATCGCTGCCCACTGGCCCGAACGGATCGAGCCGGAGGACCTCGTGAAGCCGGAGCTATGGGAGCGGATGGAGCAGGCGCGCTTCGCTTTGCTCCAGACGCTCGACCTCCCAGAGCTTGCCTAGTCGGCGCTCCAGAAGATATCGATCGGAGCCTCGATCGCCGAAAGGACCCGCCCCACAGGCTTGGACGAGAGCGGCCCTTCCTTGATCGCCTGCTCGAGCGCGTGGCGGGTCTCGCTGCCCTTCAGCACGAGCATGACCGCCCGTGCCGAGGAAATGACGGGAGCCGTCAGGGTGATTCGAGGCTCCCCGCTCTCATGCCGCACGCCCACCGCGCGGCGCTCGCGCGGCCCGGCGACTGCCGCGTCGAGGTCAGGCCCCGCCAGCATGCCTGCCGTGTGGCCGTCCACGCCGACGCCGAGACAGGCGAGATCCAGCGGCCACTGCAGGAGTGACAAACGCGCATCGGCGAGCCGCCCCGCCTCCCGAACGTCCTGAAGCGCGCTTTCGTCGACCAGCGACACGATCTCCGCGCCCACTGCTCCGAACATGCCGTCGAGACGGCGGTAGGCGCTCTTCTGGTCGTCGAGCGGTACCAGCCGGTCATCGGTGGGAATGAGGGTGACCCGGCTCCAATCGATGGCCCGGTTCTGCAGGAGGGCAGAAAAGATGGCCTCCGGCGCGTCCTCGCCCGGAAGGGCGACCCTGGCGCCACCATGGGCTTCGATGGCCCTTTCGATGACGAAGCCGATGTCCCCGGCCGCCTGCTCAGCCAAGTCCTTTTCGCTCTCGAACTCCCACCATTCGATCTCATCCATGCGCGCGCCTTCCTCTCCACGGTGCGGGAACCGCGCACTCCGGGCACGGGTTCCAGCGGCGACGCATAGGGAGACATGCCATGCCTGCCAAATCCAAAGCGCAGCAAAAGGCGGCCGGCGCCGCCCTCTCCGCCAAACGCGGCGACACACCCAAGAACAAGCTCAAAGGCGCTTCCAAGCAGATGGCCGGTTCCATGAGCGAGAAGCAGCTCGAGGAGCTCGCGTCGACCCAGCGCAAGGGCAAGCCCGAGCACGCGAGCGGCTAGGCGCTCGGCTCTCCCCGGCTCGCAAGGGCCGCGGCGATGAGTTCGCGGACCTCCGGCCTCATCTCCTCCGGAAGCGCGGAAGGCTCGAAGGCGCCGACCTCCTCGATTTCGAGGTTCCGGCGAGGCTCGTACACCACGTTCCTGAGCACGAAGAAGTCCGATTCCTCCGCGGCCCGGTCCGCCTGTGGCGGCAAATCACGCAGAGGTTCGATCCGGCTCCACGAGACGAGTCCGATCTCCTCGCGAAGCTCCCGAAGGACTCCCTCCTCGCGCGCCTCCCCCTTCTTGGCTCCCCCGCCCGGGATGCGCCAGCCCGGAGCATAAGTGAGCCTGACGAGAACGACCCTGCCGTCCGGCGTGATGGGCACCGCGTGGACCCCGGGCCGCTCGACACCCGCCGCCTTGAGCAGCGCACGCGTGAGCCGGTAACCGAGGCGGAGCCCCACCAGCAGCAGAGGGCGGAGCATGGCCGGGCTTGAGACGGTCAGCCCTCGAGCTCCCCGGACGGGCTGACGCCGCGCGAGAGGCTGGCGTTGGCGGAAGCGGTGAGGAACAGGTCGCCGCCCGCCGCCGCAGCCGTGGGACCGAAATCGCGGACGAGGTGGCTCAGCAATGTTTCCGACACCTCCCCCTCTTTCGGAAAGGTCTCGCGGCGGCAATATTCCTCGCAGGTAGCCTCGTCCTTCTCCCGGTCCCCGCTAAGCTCGCCGATCCGCTCCAGCAGGACCGGTATCGCCGCCGGAGTGCGGGAGGCGTCGAGCGAGGAAAAGAGCAGCAGGCCATCGAGCACCGTCGCCTTGGGCAGCGGTACTCCCCGGAAGACGAGGAAAAGCGGAGTGCAGCCAACGCTATCGTAGAGAATGGCGGACAAATTGCCCTCCGAGAGCATGGCGCAACCTTTGAAGATGAGCCCAGCGCCGCCCATCCTCACTTCCAGGAGGCCGCCCGAAGCCCTGATCATGCCGTGATCGTGGAGGACTCGCCCGCCCATGATCACGGAAGGGCGGGTCGTCCGCCAGAAGCCTTCATAGGCCGCGCCCCGCCGCTCGGTCTCCGCTCTGGCATGGCTGAGATATTCGAGCGGAAGGCCTTGGGTCCCCTCCCCCGGCTGCAGCGCTGTAAGCGCCGTCGGCTCCACGCCCAGGCGGCGGGCGAAAGTCGGCGGGTCGAGCTGCCAGTCGAGGAGGGAGAAGCCGGGCACCGACCGCGCCACCAAAGTAGTGACGTTGACCAGATTGTGCTCCGACGGAGTGACGCTCCCCGCTGCCCAGCGGCCGACCAGCGACTTGTCGACGCCGAGCAGCGAGGCGGCCTTACCGCGGCTGAGGCCGATCGCCTGGAGCGCCAAGCGAAAGCGCGGCGCGAAATCCCCGATGCCCTTCATCGCGGGCAACATCCGCCATCTCTCTCACCTTTGCAACCCGTTGCACGAGCAGCCGGGAGCGCGTGAGCGGAGGCCGATTTGTCTAATCGATCTTCAGTCGAATAAACGCCATCGCTCCGTTGGGCGAGCGGCCGTAGAGCGGGTCGAGCGGATCGGGGACGAAGTTGAAGGCGTAGAGGCCGCCGAAACCCAGCTTCACCCGGCTCGCGATTTCGAAGTCGCGGATGAGCCCGAACGACGCCTTCGCGACATCGTAGGTCGGGCCGTGATGGCCGCCGACGGAGGTCAGCTCGTTATTCTCTGTCTTTTCCGCGCGGCCGAACAACGTCCACTCCCGCCAGCCCGCCGCGCTCTCGATGAGATAGGCGTCCAGCTGCTCATGGCCGCTCGAGCGCCGGCCCCAGGCGAGGGTGCTCGACCACCAGCCATCGCGGCCGAGGGGACGCGTGTAGATGGCGCTTGCCGACCAGCGCGTCTGGTTCTCGTCCGGCTCCAGCTGCTCGGGGCTCTTCAGATGGGCCCAACTCCCCTGTAGCGCGAGCTCGCGCGTCGGATTGAGCGAGAGGCGAATGGCGGTGGAGTCGAGGGCGCCGGTCTCGATGTCGTAGCGGTGCTGGTCCGGCTCCCGCCCATGAAATCGGGACGCCTCGATCTTGGCCGGACCGTAGACGAAGCCCGCGGTGACGACGCCGAAGGTGATGTGTGTCGAATCGAGCCAGTGATGGCTGATCGGAGCCTCGGGCGAATCCATGATCGAGGTGCGGTGCATGAAGGCAGGAGGGCCGAAGGCTGGCTGGCCGGGAAGACCGCCATAGATGAAGACGCTCGCCCGATCCGAAAGCCTGGCGCTGTAGCTCGCCGATAGCTCCACGAAGAGGTCGTGAGGGTGCTGCCGATCAATCAGCGGATCGACTCCATTGGCGGTCTCGCCCGAAGCCAGGAGCAGCGGGTAGCCCCGCTTTCCCATCAGCGGGTCGGGGCTGAGCATGGCCCGCAGCTGCAGGACGTCCCCGCTGGCGAAGTCGCGCCTCGCCATGCCCATCGCCATCCCGGAGACGAAGAACTTCTCGCCGCCGCGCGGCCCTTGCTGCCAATCGTACACGCCGTTGAGCAGGGTGTGGCCCATCAGCATCCAGTCTCCCGAGCGGGTATGAAGGCCGCCGTGGCGGGACCTGTCCGGCTGCCAGGCGGTGCCGGAGGCTTCGCGTGCTGCGGGATAAGGGCCGTAAGCCCCACTCATAGCGTGACCGGCGCCATGCTGGGAATGATCCTCGCCCTTTGCCTCCGGCGCCGCCTCGTGGTGCCGGTGGTCGGCCCTCTGTGCGGAGACGGGATCCGCAATCGGCGGCGTAGTGGTAGCAGGGGTGGTGTGGCCGCCGTGCCCGCCATGCTGCGCCACAGCGGGGGTCGCCACCAGCGCCAAGGCAGCGGCCGAGACCAGATATGCAATTTTCATTTCACGCTCCATGAGCCGCCGAGGCGCGCCTTACGGCGCGCCGCCACAGCAAATCGAGGAAGGAGGGAGGCGAGGCAACCGGCCCGCCTTCATGTCAGCTGCGGGGCGAATGTCCGGCGTGGCCGTCGGAGACTTTACCCTGCGTGCCGCCCGCACGCGTGCCGTGTTTCTCGCAACATTCCATCTTTGTGCCCGGCTGCATGCCCTTACAGCAGCAGCCTTCATGCTCGGACTTGCCGCCTTCCTGCTTATGTTTCGCATGGCCTTCGCCATGCTGGTGAAGCGCCTGCTGATGGTCGCCATGGCCGCCCGCGGGAGCGGTCTGTGAGACGGCAGGGGCGCTAAATGTGAGGACCATTCCGGCGACGATCATCTTCATAGAATCTCCATTCAGATTTGAGTTGATAGCGGCAATGTCCCTGAAGCTGGAGTGGCCCGTCATGAGGTGGACGTAGGTTCCAAACGTGGCGGTGACAAGGAGGCACGATCCTTGTTCTCCATACCTGAAAGCAGCGAGGCCGGGATTATTTTCTAACACGGCAGATCCGCTCAGGCATTGGATCCTTTCGCCCGGCGGAGGAAATGGCCTGCTGAAATACCGCGAAGTAGGGACATCCGGTATTTTTGCACGTTGGCGAAGTCGTTCCACCCATCGCTGGGGCAGCTTGCGAGGAGCTGCTTCATCTTGCGCGAGTCCAGCAAGTCGTCCGCTCCACCGGCGCTGAAGACCCGCTCCAATTCTTCTTCGATCTGGGGCAGAGCGGCAGTGAAGCCTTCATGCCAGTCGGCCGCCTGGTACCCCTTGCGCCGCTCCTCGACGATCTCCCGGGGCAGCCGATCGGCGAAGGTTCGACGCGCCAGGTCCCTCGGCAGCGGGCCGAGAAACTCCTCGGCAGGTATGGAAAGGCACAGTTCAACGAGCCGCCGGTCCGACGCCGGGTCGCGATAGTCGATCCCCCAGCCGCCCAAGGCGGCCTTGTTGTAGTTCCCAGAGTCAGCAAACTCACGGATCCGCCTGCGCGCTTCGCCCGCATCGGCCGTCGGTCGGGACGCGGGGTCGAGCGGAACGCCGCCGGCTTTGGAAGACGCCATTAGCTGCGATGCGGCGTCGGAATGGAGGGCGGTAAAGTCCGTCAGCTTGTGGCTCCTCCCGCGCAGTCTCTTGACGGCGCGCCAGGCAAAGTCCGGCAGGAAGGGCCCCAGGCATTGCGCGGTCATGGTGCCCCACCGGATGTGGCGCTTTCTTAAGAGCGCAACCGAATGAGCCAAGCGAATGAGCTGTCCCTTACGAAGCATGGCGGGCAGGGCCACCATTCCGTCATAGCTGAAGCTTGAATTGCCTCCTCGCCCCGTGAGGAAGACCTGCAGCCCGCGCTGGCGGGCGTCGGCTAAGATGGCATGTGCCCAAACCCCATTGCACAGGTTCAGGAACGGCCTTTGATAAAGATAGAAATATTTGTCGAGCAGCTCGACGGGTGATGATGGTCCCGTCTGCACCCTTACGTGCTCAATGTTGGGATAGAGGCCAGCGACTTTGGCAGCCAATCCCCACTCGTCAACGATCGAGTCGCCGAGATTCGAGGCCCCGTAACCCTCTCGAGGTGTGGCGGTATAGGCGACCACGGATCTGCTCCGGCCCATGAGGCGCGCTGCGGTGGCCGTCACGGCGGAACTGTCTAAACCGCTGCTAAGGTGCGAACCGACCTTGTTTCCCGCGCCCCGCAGCATCGCTTCGACGGCGACGTCCAAGCTTTCGCGAATGGCTTCCTCATAATCGGAGCGCCTCTTGTACCGAAGCGGCGCCGGAGCCGGATTCCAGTAGCGACGAAGGCTGACTCGATCAGCGGACACAGTCATGATGTGTCCGGGGGGGACCTTTTCGATCCCTTCGAAGAAGCTGCTAGTGTCATACTCCGGCAGCAAGGCTAGAAAGCGTGTCATCGCCTGCCGATCAGGCGCGATCGGGACGTCGGAGAGGGCGTGAAGACCGCTAGGCATCGAGGCGAAAGCAAACCGCCCTTCCCTTCGATGATAATGAAGAGGTCGCTGGCCGGCGAAATCACGCGCGAGCACGACCTCCCTTTTAGGCTCATTCCACCAGACGAAGGCGAAATCCCCGACCAGATGGTGGACCGCGTCCAGCTCCCATCGGTCCAGTGCTCTGAAGAGAATTTGGGAATCCGTGAGCGAGCGCGCCTCCACGACAGATATTCCGAGCGTTACACAGAGATCGTCCCTGTTGTCGAGGCGGACATCCGCGGCGAGAAGGCGCCCGCTCGCGGTTTCGTGAACAGGCGCACGGTCATGAACGTCTTCTGGCAGGAGACGGAAAAGTGCCCTGCCCATCACGGCAGAGCCCTCGGTCCTCACACGTGGTAGATCCTTAGCATATGCCCGCTGAGTCTCGAGCATACGCATGCAGGTGCGCTCATCGGCAGGGCTGCCATCGAAACGAACGATGCCAGCCAGCGCAGTCATGAGAGCCGATTTGAAGGATTAGTGGGACTAGATCCCACTGGGAGTTAGGATTTGCTCTGTCCGAAATCGAGCCTGTCAGCCGACCCTTCTTCGGCTGAACCGGCGCAAATTTGTACCACTGCGGGAGCCACCCAAGTTTGCCTCGCTGAAGTGGAGAGCTGCGATCTCGCCTCTTCCCTCATGACTGCTTCCTTCACTTCAGCTCCCCACCTTAACCTGCGGCTTGTAAATCACTTCACCGCTTCCGCCTTAAAGCAGCAGTGACGTCCTCTCTAGCAGCGACACGAGCCAATTCAAGGCCCGTCATCGTTGCGACAATACGGCATCCTGGAGAAGGAGAAGGAGAAGGAGAAGTGCGGGCGGCTCCAAGCTTCTGACGGAGCTGCTAAGGTCAAAGGAGGAATGGCGCGCCCGGAAGGATTCGAACCTCCGGCCCCCAGATTCGTAGTTCTAGGGTCGAACCAGCGCAAGCTATAAAAAAGACGAGAAAACCAAGCTTTTATGTGTCCTCGTGATGTCTTGTGTTTGCTCAGATTTGCCGTAGCGTGCGTTCCCGGTGATTACTGGAAGGATGTATTGTGGCGACAGGGCGGATCACGAAGCGCAGCGTCGATGCGGCCCCTTCGGGCTTTCTTTGGGATGCGGACCTTCGAGGCTTTGGCTTGAAAGTTACGCCCGCTGGCTCGCGCTCTTATGTCTTTCAGTATCGAATGGGCGGCCGGGAAACGGCTGCTCGGCGTTACACTATCGGGTCGCACGGGTCGCCCTGGACGCCAACAACCGCCCGTGAGGAGGCCGAGCGCTTAGCGCTGATGGTGCGGCAGGGTATCGACCCGCGGGAGCATCAACGGGAGCGTCGCCGCGAAGCTGTCGACCTTGCCTTTAGAAGCTACGCCGAGCGCTTCCTTGCACTGTATGTCAGGAGCGAGTGGCCCGCGAGTTACGGCTTCGCTGAAAGCATTCTCCGTCTCCACGTCTCACCCGTTTTAGGTAGCAAGCCCCTTCCCAAGCTGGCGAAGAGCGACATTACCGAAGTCCTCGACCGGTTGCCGGCCTCCAAGCCGGCTCTGCGGCGCAACGTCTATGCAGTCCTGCGTCGCCTACTTCGATGGGCCGTCGGCCGTGGCGATATCGAACGGTCACCGCTCGAAGGCTTCGAAGCGCCTGCAACGGTCGCATCGCGCGAGCGAGTGCTCACCGACGAGGAGCTGGCGCTTGTCTGGAACGCAAGCAAGGGGCTGGGTTACCCATTCGGACCCATGTTTCGCCTCCTGATTCTCACCGGCCAGCGGCGTGAAGAAGTTGCCGGGCTGAAATGGGAAGAACTCGACCAGGAATCGGCGACATGGCTGCTCCCGCCGGAGCGCTCGAAGAACGGCAGGAGTCACATCGTGCCGCTGAGCGCTCCAGCCGTCGAGTTGCTCGGGCAAATAGCCCCTTGTGAAAAGTGGCCTCGCCGGGGATTCGTGTTCACCACTACAGGCTCAACGGCAATCTCAGGCTACTCGCGCGCGAAGCGGCGCCTTGATGTGGCGATGCAGGAACTGTCGGCAGAAAAAGCGGCAGCCGGCGGCGAGGAAATCACGCCCACTCCTCCCTGGCGCGTTCATGACCTTCGCCGCACTTTGGCGACAGGTCTGCAGCGGATCGGCGTTCGTTTCGAGGTCACGGAAGCGATTTTGAACCACGTCAGTGGTGCCCGCTCGGGGGTTGCGGGTGTGTACCAGCGGCACGATTGGCGCGAGGAAAAGCGAGAGGCTCTCCGCCAGTGGGCTGAGGCGATCCAGCGTTTGCTTGTTGCGCCAGCTGCCGGTGAACCAACGGCTGGCCGAGCGAAGGTGACTCCTTTGCGGCCGCGGATTGCCCGCTCGCGATGATCGACAAGAAAGCCAGCAAATGGCTCTCCGGATTGCCGGCAGAATTGGCACAGCGGATCCAGGAGGCGATCAAACAATTTGAAGCGGATGAACGCTATGAAAAATCTCATGGCAAGCTCGCCGGCACGATCCGTCGCCTCGGCCTTATAGAGGAGCATTGCCGGCCGCTGATCGCTGCTATCCATGGCCTATCGCCGGTGGGCATGGCGAGTATCCACGAAGAAGGTGCAAAGCGCGGCTTCGAAATTGGACGTCATGAGCTGGAGAAGATGGTGAATGGGCTCGAAAGCCTAGCGGAGATCGCTTTGCTCGGGGCAGATCGACTCCTGAGCATGCACTCCCCGTTGCCCGATGAGGGTCAGGGCGCTGGATCGGCGATTGGCCGGGACTCTGATCTTCGGGCGGTGAAAGCACAGCAAGACTGGCAAGAATTCCACTTCGAATTTCGCTCGCCGAAGGACAAGTTCGGCCTGCGGGTGTTGAAGGCGTATCTGCGCCACTTCTCGGATTTTGACGTTTCAGCGCGAGGCGCCGGTCGAGCGATTGATACGTTTCTGCGGGAGGCGTGGAATGAGGTCTGTCCCGGTCATTCGACCGATTGGAAGCGGGTCGTGCGTGCTCGTCACGCAGTCGCTGCTCGGATGGCCCCAAGCCTCGCCGGCGAGAAGGTCTGGAGGCGAACTCAGGAAGAGCGGAACGCATCTTCCCACTGAACAGCGAAGATCCCCGTTCGAGCGATCACCATCATATGTGGTGTGTCCTGAGCAATCGGGAGAAAGCGATGTCTACGTTACGGGTCCGGGAAGCGGCCAGCCGATTAGGCTTGAGCGCGAGCACGCTGAATAAGTGGCGGACACAAGGCAGAGGCCCGAAGTTCGTGAAGCTCGGAAGAGCCGTGTGTTACCGGCCGGCTGACCTAGACGCGTGGTTACTAGACCACACGAGGTCCAGCACAAGCGAGTACGCCTCACCTTGAGGCTTACCACTCCAAATTCCGCCTGAAGGCGGCCCGCGCGGGGACGGCTAAACACGGTAGCCTACGCGGGAGTTCGGGTACTACGGGGCGAGGTCATAAACCCGAAGGGCACCGCGAAAGCCAGATGCCCATGGACCTCCGGCCGGGGACGAATTCGGCCGTCAAGAAGCTGGCGATCCGCTTGCGCAACGTCCTGCGGTAGGTGGAGGCTCCTGGCGACGGTCGGCTCCGAGGGTCAGACGGTACGCATCGGGGCGGCGGGACCAGCTTCACCAACGGGTGGGGCTGGTCCCGCTCGGCTCTTAACAACAGTCTCACCAAGGGTCACCGCAGTAGAATTGATCACCTGACTCAACTCTCCACGGACTCAATATGGGTACGGCCGAGCGGAGTACCCTGCAGATGCTGGTCATCAGGGAAACAGGCACTGGCAGGCATGCGAGCAGCGCGACGATGGACGACTGCGGAAGCAGAAGCGTTTTGCGTTGTATTTTGCCTCGATCAAAGATGCACACAACGGAACTGGTCAGAAAATCGGCGGGAATTTGCCGATTTTCGGCTCGTATGGCGCTTTTGATCAGGCAATTTGCACACCGATTTTCGCGTCACGAAATGAATTGAGCCGCGCGAGATGGAAGCGATCCTGCAGTCGATGATCCGCCTTTTCCCGGTGAAAATCAGCTGGCATCCGCAAAGTCATTCGCCTAGATTCGGAATGCCTCTTGAGGTCTTGAACAGCCTCTCGCGGCGCACGATCACGTGCCGAGCACGGACCGCTCATGTCGGGCGGCCCGCGAAATACAAGACCCCACGGGGGAATACGTGGGGCGTGCTGCATCCGTGCTCGCACGTGTTCAACCACCCGGCTCCAGCCGGGCGAGCACGGGAGACTTGCATGAACAGACTGAGGACTGGAATGGCGATGGCGATAGCCGCGGCCGGCCTGACCATATCGAGTGAAGCGGCGGCCCAACAGCGATGCACTGGGCTTCTCCAGCAGTATAGGGCGGAGGTCGACGCAGCGAGCCGCTTTGCCGCCCTAAACCAGGCTCTGGGCGAGGACAGCACCGCCGCCAACGAAGCCAGGGAGAGCAACGCTCTGTCGAGGGCGAGAATGGCCAAAGAAGCACTGAGCGGTGCCGGATGCCGCGCTCCGGCTCTAGCACCCGCCCCTGACCCCTACATGCCAAACGCACGACGGTGCCGGATCGACTCGATCATGTCGCGCTATGGCGGCGGGCTGCCGAGCACCTGCAATACGGCCACGTGGACGCGCTCACGATAAACGACGGGCCGGCCGCGGCGCTCCGTATGGAACAGTCGGCCGTAGATCAGGGGGATGTGCTCGATGATCGTGGCGCTTTTGGTCGTTATTGTTTTGATCTTGCTCTTCGGTGCCGCCGCCGTGAAGGGCTGGATAGCCAACGTTGTCGGCTTCGCATGTGGCGGCGTCGCAATCCTAATCGCCTTGCTTTGGCTGGGATCGTTCTTCGGCCAGGACGGTGTTCGATATGTTCTCTGGACCACCATGGGCCTGATGCTGTTGCTTGCGCTCCTCGGAATGGCCTTTGCCCCCAAGAAGCCGGATCTACCGCCGTCAACACGGCCCCGTGCCAGGCCGCTGCGCAAACACGCGGCGCTGGCCCCTAGGGCACCCTCGCCGCAGCAGCAGAAAGCACGAGAGAAGGCGCTGGATAAGGTCTGGAGCCGGTATGCAGACGACATACTCCTCCGGTTCAGTTCGGAGGCCCGCGCCGAGGCCCATGAGCTTTATCGAAAGAATGATGTGCTCCGACTTGGCCGCCTGTGCCGCCAAGAAGTGATACGGCTCAAGAAATAGCGTCCGGGCTCTGAAGGCCGCGAACACTCGATCCGCCGCCGGACATCACCGTGCTTACGGATTCAAATGCTACTCAGCGGAACCCGGTGCGCCGCTAGTTATCCAGCAAGGCCCGGTTGCAGACGTCCGGCGGTGCTCACGTCGTTCGACCATCGCCGTGGTTCGGATGACCGGCGACATCACGGAGGTAGATGCGCGCGCAAAGGAACTCAGCGTCGTCCCAGTTCTGGCGCCACGAATTCAGGGACCACCAAAGCGGATAAGAATCGCGCCGCGAAACGCGTACAACTGATTCACGCGACCGCTACATTTCCTATATCCACTGGCTCAACACTAGGAGGTGGGGGCCGATTGAGCGACCGGGACGATATCATCGCGCACTATGCGGCCGGCACGCTGCCGCAGCTATTCGTCGAGCGGCTCCGCCGACATCGCACTGACGAACTCGGCAAGGCGTTTCGCGCGACGCTCACCTGCCTCCACAATGCCGACACGATCGACGTGCTCGAACCCGCCCGACAAATTGCGTCCTCGCCCATTGACCAGCACGAGTTCTTCACTGTGATGCACGTCTATACCGAACTGATCCCTACCCTTGAGGCCGAGACGCCCGCGATGTTGGCGGCGGTGAAGGCGCTGGTTGCGCGAGCCGGTGACGACATGACATCGGGCATGCCCAACGGCGCGTACCGGACCTGGGCTGAGCAAGGCAAGCGCGCACGGGCAACCCTTGCTGCGATCGATCCGGATGATCCTGAGGACAGTGCCTACGTGTTCCTAGGCCTGCAGGCGCTCGCCAAGTCCGAACCGGACGCCGCGCTCGACGAGGCGATCGCCTATCTTGGCGGGACGTCCGCGCCGGCTCGCTCGGCCGCGGCGAAAGCGATTGGCACGTTCGCCCTTTCTACGTCCGAGGGGCGCCAGCAGGCCGCGGAGGCGCTCAGCGCTGCCGCGCCTGCTGCCGACGACAACAGCCTCGGCCACATCCTAACGGCGATGTGCGAGATCGCCCGCGCGCATCCCGATATGTCAGCCGATGCCGCAACATTGATTATAGCCAGCGCGCCCCAAGCAGGCGATCAAGCGATCCACCAGCTGTCGCTCGAGTTCATGTTCCATGGGGAAGAATTGCCGGCTGAGATCGTCGCCGGCCTTACCGCGATCATGCACAAAGTGCGGATCGCTAACCAGGGCACGCTCGAGCATATCGACGCCGCCGGCGGCAAGCTCGTCACGCACAAGCGCCTCGACGAGGCGCTGGCGCTGATCACGCCGCTCATCTCGGCGCATGATGAACTGACCTCACTCGAAACCCTCGATGCCTTTTCGTACGCACTGCTGCAACTGCCTCCCGACCAGCTCGCGCAGGTAGTGATCGGCTGGCTGCTGTCGCCTGATCCCAATCTTGGCCGCGCCACCATGTCGCTGGTTGGCGCTCATCATGGCGACAAATCGCTGATACTCCAGCTCGACGGTGCGACGCTCGACCTCCCCGATGCAGACCGCATTCTTCTCGCGCACCGGACGATCGGCTGGCTGTTCATCCATCCTATCACTGCCGCTTCGTTGGTGGTCGGCCTGCTCGACGGCGCAGGTGATGCCGCGGCCAAGGTGATCGCGGACATCCTGTTTGACCCGCTACTGATCAACTTTTCCGGCGGTCTCGGCGACTGGCTCGCCGAGCGCGCGAACGACGGCAGCGATCCCGTCCAACCGGTCCTCACGGATCTGCTCGCCCGGCTCGAAGCATATATCGAGGGACTACGTCGGACTGGGCGGATCAAGGAGTTCAGGCCATCCGAGCGCGAGCGACTGATTGAGAACCATCGTCAGCATGAGTCCATGCGCCAGGCGCACAAGCAGGCCGAGAAGAAGTCGATCTTCATGTCAATCGTGAGCCGCCAAGTACTGCTCTACGGAACGCGGTCGATCAGCTATTTCGAGGGACCAGACGGCAAGAAACAGCGCAACGAGATGAAGATGCACAGCTTTAGCCACAGCATTGAATCGCCGCGCCTCAACATCTTGGAGCCGTTCGATCTCGACTATACACTCCGCGTGTTCCGCGCCATGCGGAAGGCGGCGCCATGAAGCTCGTCATTCGCGAATATCTGGCGTCTCTCAAGGAGCGCGATGAACTCGATGCAGTGCTGCCCGACCTGCTCACTGAGTTGGGCTTCACGGTCTATTCGCGGCCAGCGCGCGGCACGCGGCAATATGGGGTCGATGTCGCTGCGGTCGGTACCGGCCGCGACGGCGTGCGGCGCGTCCACCTTTTCTCGGTCAAATCGGGCGACCTCGACCGCAATGAGTGGAACACGGCAAGCCCGCAGAGTCTGCGCCCATCACTCGACGAGATTCTAGATCACTACATATCGAGCCGCATCCCGCCCGAATATGCCGCGTTGCCGATCGTCATCTGCTTGACGTTCGGCGGCGCGATCGACGAGCAAGTCCGCGCCGAGGTCACCGGCTATATGACCCGAAACACTACAGCGAAGGTCAGCTTCGAAGAATGGAACGGCGATCGCCTAGCGCATGTGATCCTTGATGGCATCCTGCGGGAAGAGCTGCTCCCTGCCCCCTTGCGCAGTCATTTGCGCAAGAGCGTAGCGATGGTCGAAGAGCCGGACATTGCACTCGAGCATTTCCAAAAGCTGTTGCGGGCCCTCGCGGACAAGCCGGGCGCAACGCCGGCGGCGCGGCTGAGCCAGGCGCGACTCATCAACATTTGCCTCTGGATCATGTTCGTCTGGGCTCGCGAGGCTGACAATGTCGAAGCGCCTTATCGTGCGAGCGAACTGGCGCTTCTCGAGGTGTGGCAGCTGCTCAAGACGGACATTACCCGGACGAGCAGAGCCAGCGAAGCCGCCAGCCTCGTCATTAGCGAACTGATCGAGCTGCACTTCACGATCTGGGACGCATTGTTCGACGACAAGATCCTCCCCCACGCCGAGACGCGCCACGCCCTCTCAAGCGCGGTGGGATCGCATGCCTCGCTCGACGTGAACCTTAAGCTATTCGAATTGGTGGGCCGGCTGGCGCTGCGGGGGCTGTGGCTGGTCTGGCGACTGTCACCGCCCACCGGACCTGTTGTGGTCGACAATGCCTATCTCAACACACTGCCGGCAGTCATGAAGGACACCAACAAAGCTACCGTCGCGCGGATCGACCAGCTGTGCGAGAAGCTGATGGCGATCGTTAGCAACAACCGCGCGCTGCTATCGCCGATCGGTGACTGGCAAGCGATCGAGATCGGATTGGCCTTCACATTGCTCGCCAGCCGTCCCGGCGCGCATCGCGCGATCGACGAATGGGCCGAGGAACTGGCGAAGCATTCAATGTTCGCGTTCACGGTCCACGGGCGATATCCAATCACGAGCCGGTCCTACTGGGATTTAGTGGACCATCCCTCCGAGGCCAGCGACGACTATCGCAAGGAATCGACCGAGGGCAGTATCCTCTATCCTATGCTCGCGCTCTGGGCGGCGTCACGGGGCAAGCAGGAGCTATTCGACGAGATCGCTAGGTTCAAGTCAAGATCGCTTGATCATTGCACGTTCCAAACTTGGCTTCCCGACGAGGACAGCGAGGACAACCTGTATCTTGGGCGTGAGACGCATGGCGCGGCGCTGGCCGGCATCCCGGTGACCGAGGGGACGAAGGACACGCGCGACTTCGTGCTCGAGGAAGCAAGAACCAACAAACATTATGACGCGCTGTCGGCGGTAGAGCTTGGTCACTGGCCAATCGTGCTGACCGCATGCCGCGCGCATCGTCTTCCGGTACCGCCGCAGGTCTGGCGCGAGCTACTGCCGAATGTCAGCTGTTCACCCAACGGCGCAACCTCGCCCCCAGAGGGCGACGCGCCGATCCCATCAGGCGCTGCACCCGGAGACGGAACGAGCTAGACACCGCTCGCCAGTGCGTCGCCGGCACGAGGTAAAGCACCTTCGACTCCCCCTGCGGGTGAATCCTCGCTCCGACGTCCAATGCTTAGTCAAAATCGATGGAGCGCCGTGAGCCGCGAAAGGCCTCCGACACTCAAGATTAGCGGGTCACGGTTGGCATCCGCCGACGCTGTCGCCAAGCCCTCGGTCTCGAGGCCCAATTCGACATTCTCGACGGCAAAGGCGCCCTTGCGTCCGAAAACGATGCGGTGTTCCTTCTGCCACGCCCAGCCCTCGGGCTTGATAAACGCCACCCGCTCGGGCAGCGCCCAGTCCACGCCCGGCGCTACGGTCAGCTTCCGGTACTCGACTCCCTGGCTGTAGATGCCCCGACGATCGAATTGCGATCGTAACCGGACATGCCGGGCGATGCGGCCGAGCAGCCTGTGCGGCTCCGTGATCTCGACGCACCAAGAACATTCGAACTTCTCAGCAATCGTGTCGGACAGCTCGGTGCTCAGGCAATAGACGAAGATATCCTCGGCTCTGACCGAAGCCCGGAACCGCCACCCGGCCGGCATTGCGATCACTTCGCCCGTGCCCTTGGTTAGCAGCAACCCTTCCTCTGGCTCGTATCGCAGCTTCCCGTCGTGCGGATCGCCCCGTACCAGCTCATCCTCGAAAGCGCGAAAATAGCTCAGCGGCCGCGCGAAGACCTGGCCCTTGTCAATCAGCGCGCGGGCATATTCCTCTTCGGCAAGATATTTATATAGGGGCATGACGGCTCCGCGATCCTAGCAGCAGCAGCCGCATTGGCGCACCGAGGCCCAACCGACACCTCTCTCCACCCGTTTCATAGCCGAATGAAGCGCGGCGCCATGCCCGCGACCATTTCGGCGCTGCAACCGTTGAGGCCGAACAGGCTGAGGACCGGACAGGCCAGTTGGGCCACGACCTCGTGCCAATTTGCCACGAGGAAGGACACATCCCAACTGCCGGTCGTGGTGCGCTGATCGGCCCGCGCGATCCGGCCGGGCGACCAATAGCCATTCCAGTCGTCGATCTCACGGCCGGCAAGCCCCCTCCAGGTGCAGCGGAATGCGACGCCCCTGCCGCCATAACGTTCGGTCATGATGCGCGCGTGAGTCACCAGCTCAGTCGTCTCGCGGATGATGGTCTCGGGGCTGAGCCAAGTACCCGCGGGCCGCCCCTTGCTCTCCACGCTACGCTGCCGATCCTCGCGATAGGGCCGGATGATCGTCGCCCGCCCATCTACCGAATAGCGCCAATAGTCTGGTAGGCTGATATCGAAGTCGCCGTTACCGATGAGATTGCTTTCCAGCACATCAACCCCGCTGCCGTCGGCGAACTCTGGGTGCAGTGACGCTGCGATTTCCGGCCGGGTGAACGGATAGAACATGCTCCACCCGGTCCACACGGTTTCCCGGACCTCACGGTTCACTGCTTCGAGCACGCGTTGCAGTTCGGGCGCTGAAATTGCGATCCCGGTCTCCGACACGATCAGATAGCTCAGCTGGCAACGATGCGCACTGAGATCGACCAGCCAGCGTAGCGCGGGTGCGCGCTGGACGACAGCCTGCCACCGCTCCTCGCTTTCCTCGTGCCAGGTCTTCAATCGATCACTCCCCGCAACAGCGGTCGGTTCAATCCTCGGCTGGATGGCGCGGGTGATGTCAGCGAGCAGGTTTTCGCGATCGGAAGTGACACAACGGCGGATCAGCGGCTGCCAGTCCTCCACCCCGAGGGCCGCCTCGCTCTTCGGTCCGGGCTTGCGAACATAATAGGTGCCGGCGCGAATGCCTTGCGGCTGGCCCTTGGCATCATGCGGCCCATCGGCTTTTGCGCCGATCGGCGCCGCACCATGCGATGGTACTCGGACGACCGGATAGTGCAGCCCAGCAGTCGACTGAACTAGCTGCACATCGCATTGGAAGGCCGGGGTGAGCAGGCGACCCACGATACTGCCGAAGGTGTCGCGACTGTAGAGGGAAAGCTCGGCCGGACGATCTGGATCGATACTGCCATCGTCGCAAAAGCCAAAGACCACCCAGCCGCCACCGTGATTGGCCAGCGCGGCGATGTGGCGGGCAAGCTTCGCTTGCGCGACACGGTCGCGAAGATCGATCCATTGCTTCAGCTCGATCTCGAGCGTTTCACGCGGGAAATCAACGAGGTCGACGAGATCTGTCGGCCCCCCGCTGTTCCCCTCATCTGGTTCAACCGCACTCACGTCGGCATAATCGCTAGATCGTTCCACCGGCACAACACGATTGTGGCGCAGTAGGGACGCTATCGTCGATCTCCTTCATCGCGGACAAAGCAGCAGGGGGACGAAGTTCTCTCGCCCGAACTGATCGCCGCGAAAAGATCGGTCACCGTGCTGAGGACTTAACTCACCCGGCGGACTCCAAGCAGGTCTGCGTGGATACATACCGCCAGCAATGGCGACCGCAGTACCCGTCGCCGCGCGGCGCAGTTCACTTCGCCGCACGTGCCACTATGCTGCGGTCATGCTCTACGACTGGTCCAATTGCAGGTTCGCCGGCGCGATGGTGCCCGGCTACGAAGATCGCGAGATTTCCGAAGACTTGGCGGGGCGGCCGCTGCCGCCGGACGATGTCTTCTGTTTCCCCTTGCCCGAAAGCTGGCGAAGCCGGATTTGGCACATGCTCGAAGACATCGTCACGGCAGAGGTGAAGGAGGAGTTCATCAGCAACCCGCCGGAATATGTCGTGTCCGATGATCTAAGTTGGCTCGACCAGATCATCTATGATGTGACGGGCCGCGTCGTTGATATGAAGGATGTGGTGGCCGACCGGTTCGGCAAGGAATATCGCGCGTTCCGGGCCGGCCATGCGACCCGAACGAACGATGTCGGCCAATTTTACCGCCACGGACTGCGGTATCTTCGGCCCGACGAGATCGAGGAGCGCGCGCGCGGGATCTTCCTGAACGACCAATATCCTTCCGCCAAGGAAGCCAGACTCCAGGAGGCGATCGCCGACATCGACGCGCGAAAAACCGCCGGGGGGCGGGCTGGCTGGCTCTACTTCGCCGCCGATGAGCGCAGTCTGATCACCCGCATGGGAGGATCCGGCCACTATCTCGTTTATGGAAGCGAGTATCTATACTGCCTCGGCATCCGCACGATCGGCGATCGGGAGACACAGAACGCGCTCAAGTCGATCGGCCGTCCGACCATGTTTGTGTGCGATATTCCGATGTCGATGATGCGTCCCCACACGTTGAGCGAGTTCGGGGGGATGATTATCGAATATCTCTTTTGCGAACTCGCTAGTCTCGATTGCTACACCCTCAGCCCGGGCTCTGGAACAGCGCTTAGCATCGCCGAAGACCTCCCGGGCGAATGCATCGTCGGGCATTATCACCCGGCTGGCGTGTACGCCCCCTATTAATCCTCATCGCACCGTAGGCTCCGTGTTTACGGCCCCATCGCTATAGGGGCCGAGCCGTCCAACCGACGGCGGTCTGGTTTCGCTCAGACGCGCAGCAAGGGATTGCCGAACAAGTTCATCGCCAAGCCTTTGGCATAATCATGCGGCCACCGCTGCAACATCGTCTGATTTGCAGCGAAGACTGCTTCTCCAAGCATTTTTCCCGCTTGCCAATGCGCGAGGAAACTTTCCAGCCAAGGCGGTGCGACGATCGACTCCATTGGCCAAGGGGACGCTATTACAGCCTGCGCGCCTTGGTCCAGCAGATCGCGGGCGAGCCCGACCGTCGCATCGGCTGCGGGATGAGCGTCGGAGCGACCGCCGCTGCAGACGAACAGGAGTACGATTCCAACGTTGTGAAGCGCGCCTGCGAACTCGTTTGCACTGATCACCAGCCGGCCCTCGTCGCTTACCACCTGGAACGCGCTGCCTTCCTGATTGAGGCCGCCGTGGGCAGCGATCACCGCCATCGACGCGCCCCCGAAATCTTGGGGTAAAACTGGCTCACGGCGAAGCTCGAAGCTATGCGCCGCAAAAGTGGTCTCCATCCGATCACCGAGCGTAGCCAGGGTGGTCCCGGTGCTCTCCGCTTGCGAGATCCAGGCAAGCCTGCGGCCATTTCCGACAGCTCCGGCGGTGCGTACCGCCGCCAACCAGCTAAGCGACGGTGCCATTGCCATTGGCTGGAGTTCGCCTGCGAAAGCATCTCCAATGCGAAACAGGTTAGGCGGCATCGAGCGCAGATGCTTGTCCGCGACGATTAGCGTCGCGCCCCCTGCCACAGCGTCGAGTCGCAGGTTTTCCGTGGAAGTGTAAAAGCGATTGGCGTCTAGTTCCGCGGTGCCGTAGGCAAACGGGTAGCGCTCTTTCCAGCTTTGAAGTCGAGAGAGCACGATATTTGCGTCAGGTTCGCGCCGAGATCGCATGGTGCCAACCTCTGCGATGACGGTCACCAGCGTTTCGTCGCGCGCGAAGGCGGCTTGCACGACGCGTACTCCCGCGGACGCCGTAGCGAGGGAAATTTCGGCAAGCGCCTCCGCGGACGTGGGCGCTGCCGGCGGCACCTTGGCACCATCCCACCCCGCGGCGGCGATCGCACGATCGCAACAAATCTCAACCGCAAGGCAGGCGGTTTGCGGATCGTCGAGCGTCTCATCAGCGTCCAGCGCGCGACGCGCCGCCATTGTCGCCGGCAGCGCATCCTTACCGACATCTTCCGAATATCGAGCCACGCTCGTGGCCGCGAGCAATTCGAGCAGGTCATCGCGCGTGGGGACATCCCGTCCATAGATCTCAACATTCCTTGCGAGATTGCCTCCGAGCCTCGCGCGCAACTCGGCCTCGAGCCTCATGGCCTCGGGGTCGATCTGAAGCCCTAGCTCGCGTGCGAACCGGTTGAGTTGGGCGAGCATGGCTGCTGCGGGACCTGCGGTATCCCCCCGATCAAGCACCAGCCTGGCATTGGAGACGGCTTCCGCGAGCAAGCCGCGTATCGTGACTGCAGGGTCGTCGCTCTCACGGAATCTGGTCATGCGGGTCATGATGCGCATCGTCTGGACGCGGTGTTCGTATCTCTCGGCCTTGCCCATGCGCCTCAGAAGTTCGGATGCGGCATCCAGGACATCGGCTGCCTGATCGGTCAGCCCATTGTCGCGAAGGATGCGATTGATGAGCAACGTCTCGTGCCATAGCTGGTCGTCGTCGACGGCCACGTCGGCATGTAGGCCCAGCGTCCCGTAAAGCGGTGCGAGCACCCGGTCTCCGCACCGATTGTACACGTCGGCGAGGCCGAACCAAGCCAGCCGGCGGCGCCGCGGCGTATCGGCTCGAGCAACCAGCAGCTCTGCGAGATCGCGCGCAGGCTGGCGAGCACCGCCGATCGCCAGCCCCATGGCAGCCGTGCGGATCATCTTGAGATCGATGTCTGGCTCGCGCGAGTGTGGCGCGATCGCGGCACCGAGCGCCAGCACGATGTTCATCGTGTCCAAATCCTCGGCCACAGCACCGTCTTCGGCAGCGTCGCCGAGATACGCCAAGATCGAAGCGCACATCGTGTCGGGGTCGGTTGGTAGCTCGTCGAGGGGGAATTGGGTCCGTCCGATCATGATCGGCGCCTCGCGCGCGACCCATCTTCCAATCGCATCCTTAAACGGGCCTTGCCGGATAATCTCGCCTAGCGGCGTTGCATCGGGCAGTATCGGTGCCCGCTCGGGATTGACCGGGCGTGACGCCGATCGGAGCAGGAGCGTGAGCACGATGGCCAGGCCCACCTCACCCGCGACACCAGGCTCCAGCAAATCCATGAGCAGGGCGCGTTTCGAGGCATTCTCCGGCTGATCCGCGCTCCGTTGGGCCAAGATTGCAAAACCGTCTACGATGCGCTCCAACGGGACGGCCATCACTCCGCTCGGACGGTTGATTAGAAGCTGCTCGATCGTGGTAGAAAGTGTGCCCGAGCCGACATCCTGGTGCGCGACCCTCGGATCGGTGGACAATTCGAAAGCGTGGACGACGAGGCCGCGCCGCAGCGCGTCCGCCGCAGATGCGGTCACATATTGGGCTACAAGGGCAGGGTCTCCTGAGACGCCATCAATCAGAGCATCATAATCCGGAACGCCACCGACATCGAACGCCTCTGCCAACTTGCGATGAAATGTGACCGCGTCCTCGCTGCCCGGCAAGCCAGCAAGCAAGTCCGCCGCCCGCCGATGGGCGCCCGCCTTGACCGCTTCATGGTAGCGATAGGTGCGGAGCTCGGACGATTCCGGGAACTGCCGGGCGAGCGCATCCTCAATCTTTGCTGCAAGTATGGGATCGCCGGCTCGATCTGCAGCGCGCAGTCCATTCTGCAGGTCCTCGCGACTGGACAACGTCGCCGCTACAGGAGTCAGAATCCCGAGAGCCAAGGCGGAAGCGCCAGCCTCGGCAGCGATCCGGGCGAATTTCGCCGCGACCGCCGGCGGAAGCTGCATTTGAAGCTCCAGCTCCCGAATTTCTTCAAGTGCCTGGGGTCTGAGGCCGGCAGCATCGAGAAGTTGGATGCGAACGACTCGCTTCCCCTCTCCGGCAAGTCCCTCGATCGCATCGAGATCCTGCAAGACCCGACCGATAAGACCTTTGGCGATCCACGCCCGCCACTGTGGCATCCGGACGTCGATCTCGGCTTCGGGATCGTCCAAGGCGGCGGTCAGGATTGAGCAGTCCGGAGTGGCGTAGAGTTGATCGAGCAGTTCGGCGCGCGGCTTGAACAAGCCGGTGTCGAGCAGGAAAAACTTCTTGGTCGCGGACGCATGCTTCGCCAGATCGTCTGCCAGCCGCTGCAGATGTGGTAGCCAGGTCTCGTCAGACCCGAGCATGGCGGCCTCACCCTCTGAAACCTGGTTGACTAAATCTGGCACCCGATAGTGCGCAGCCCGCGCAATCGCCACCACCGTGTTCTCGGGTTCAGCCGTCGCCAACCTGCGCGCCGTGTCGGAGGACAAGTCATCGCAGACGACGATATCCACGCGCTTCTGAATACGCGTGATACCGGCTTCATCTCTCGGCTCGTGGCCGGCACGGACGAACGTCGCGTCGACAGCCTCAGCGACCGCGCGCGACGTCTCACCGGGCTCGGTTCCGGGGGGCACCAGCAGCCGCAGCCGCTCGAAGACGCGTGCGCCGTCCAGGAGGAGCGACAGAAGGTGTGCGAAGTAGGTACCGATGCGCTCGGTGAAGTGACCGACCGGCAGGCAGATGATCTGAACGCTGCCGGGCCCTGCCCCGCCTTCGGACAGGATGCGGCGAATTGCGCCGTCTAAAGTGACCGGACCTTCTTCTTCCATAGCAGTGAAATAGGGTGCCGCCATTCGAATGCGAACGGGCACGATCATGGATTTCGCGATCGATACCCGTGCCGCTGAGATTGATGCGGCTGCACAGCAGGACCCCGCTGTTGCCACTGTTGTCGTTTCCGGTGTCCGGATTTTTTGAGAGCCTCGCTTCCGAAGGGGTCCCCTACCGCTCTAGGCTCTTCGATCCGGCCGGAAGGACCCAGGAAGGGGGCTGACCCGTCCTGGTGAGTGCCCGGTGCTTACCAGCGGTAGACAGCGTCCCCCACGCAAGCGGGGGCGACCGTCTAAGCGACTGAAGAAATTGGCGCGCCCGGAAGGATTCGAACCTCCGGCCCCCAGATTCGTAGTCTGGTGCTCTATCCAGCTGAGCTACGGGCGCGCGGAAGACGGCCACATAGGGGGCGGCGTAGCGAGGCGCAAGCCCGTTGCAGCGCCCCAAGGCCCCGCCTACGAAGAGCCATGGCCCGTCCCTCCTTTTGCCGGCTGACACTTCTCCCGCTGCTGCTCGCCGCAACCGGCTGCGCCGAACCGGGGCCCTACCCATCGCTGAAGGTAAGGCCGGCCGAGGCCGTCTATGCGGCTGGCGATGAGGAGCCGCAGCCGTTGCCGCTGCCCGACAGCCCCGAGATCACGAGCGAGATCGCGCAACTGACCGCGGAGGCGCGCCGAGGCGCCGGCGAGTTCGAGCGCGCGCTCCCTCCTGCCCAGTCTGCGGTTCGACGCGCGGGACCGGCCGGTAGCGACAGCTGGGTGGAAGCTCAGCAGGCCCTCTCCCGCGCCGAAAGCGCCCGAACGGTCACCACTCGCGCGCTGGCCGACCTCGACGCCTTCGCGGTTGCGCAGACCAGCAGGGGCGGAGTGAGCGCCGCCGACATCCAACGATTGCGGAGCGCGCTGGCGGAAGTCCAGCGCCTGGCGGACAGCCAGAGCGAGCGGCTCCGGGGCCTCCAATCCTCCCTCAGGAGCTGAGCGCCGCCGCGTGAGCCTTGGCCAGCGCGATGTAATGCGCCACTCCCGCCCGTTGGCCGGCGAGTTCCTCAGGCGTCAGATCGCGAACATATTTGGCGGGCCGCCCCGCCCATAGCTGACCGGGGCGAATGCGCTTTCCCGGCGTCAGCATGGCTCCGGCCGCCAGCATCGCATCGCTTTCTATCTCGCACCCGTCCATGACGATCGCCCCGAGCCCGACGAAGGCGCGGTCGTGTAGCCGGCAGCCGTGCACCATCGCCAGGTGACCGATCAGAACCTGTTCCCCGATCAGCGTGGGTAAGCCGGCCTCGTCGCCGGGCTTGGGGGAATCGACGTGAACGACGCTCCCGTCCTGGATGTTCGTCCCGGCGCCGATGCGGATCCGGTTCACGTCGCCGCGAAGCACGCAATTGTACCAGATGCTCGCCTCCGGCCCCACTTCGACGTCGCCGATCAGCACCGCGCCGGGCGCCACGAAAGCGCTCTCGTGGACGAGCGGCGCCTTGCCGCCGAAAGGGATCAGCTTTGCCATTCTTCGCGTCCTATTTCGTAGACGATGACCGGGCCCTCGGCCCAAGGCGCACCGACATAATCGAGGTCCTGCCGCCGGCGCATGCCGAGGCGCTGCATCAAGCCCCAACTGAGGGTGTTCCCTTCGACGGTCAGCGCCACGACCCGCTCGGCGCCGATATCGTCAAAGGCATAGTCGAGCGAGGCCGCCGCGGCCTCCCTGGCATAGCCTTGGCCCCACGCATCTTCGCGTAGTCGCCAACCTATCTCCAGAGCGCCTTCCACGGGACTGGCCGGATCGTCGGCGATCTTGAGGCCGCAGAAGCCGAGCAGCTCTCCGTCCGCCTTGCGTTCGACCACCCAGAAGGTGAAGCCCCGCTCCTCCTGCCAGCGGATGAAGCGGTCGCTGACGATGCTTCGCTGCTCCTCCTCGGTGCGAACTCCGCCGAGCCAGCGCATGACGGCGGGCGTGTTGAGGTGACGGATGAAGGGCTCCGCGTCGTCCGGCGTCCAGTCTCTCAGCCGAAGCCGCTCAGTTTCAATCATCATCCGGTTTCAATATGTCCGGAAGCCACGCCCTCCAATCCTCCAGGACAGCGAGGATGCTCGAATAATCGTCCGTCCAGCCGGCGAAGCCGGGGCGGCCGACCAGCGTGCGCCAGCGGTGCGCGTCCTCCGCACTGGCGATCTTGAGAGTGAGCAAGGCATCCCGGTCCTTCGTCATCGCCACCCAAATGGACGAGGTCATGTTGCGCGCCTGCTCTTCGACGGTGGGCGTGTAGTCAAACACCGCGGCGTGCCAACCGTCGCGCTGCGCCGCGGCGGCAAGCACCGGCTCCAGGTCCAGGTAGCGATTGGAGATATGGATCAGGAGGAGACCCTCGGGCTTCAGAACCCGCCGATAGAGCTGAAGCGCTTCGCGAGTCAGCAGGTGGATTGGGATCGCGTCCGACGAGAAGGCATCCACCGCCAGCAGGTCAAGAGAGCCGGCCGGCTGTCGCGCGAGGCTGAGGCGGGCGTCGCCGATCACGATCTCGGCCCGAGGCGCGCAGCGGGCCAGGAACGAGAAACGGGAGGGATCCGTGGCGATCCGGCGCATCGCGGGATCGATTTCGAAGAAGCGCCACTTCTGTTCGGACATGGCGTAGCAGGATAGAGTTCCTGTTCCGAGGCCCACCACGCCTACGGACGCCGTCGGATCGTGGAACAGTCGAAGGGCGGAGAAAGCGTAGCCGATGCCGGAATTGGGGGCATAATAGGAGACAGGCTGCGCTTCGCGTCCGGGAACGAGGCTCTGAACCCCGTGAAGGGTGGTGCCATGGGTGAGGTTTCGGACCGGCGGACGATCCCCTGTGGTGACCGTGTAGATGCCGAAATAGCTGCGAGTCCGGATGCCGTCCCGGCTCTCGTCGAGCTTCCTCCAGCCGCCATAGCTGAGCATCAGGGCGGCGAGTCCGATCGTGAATGCCACTCGCCAGCCGATGAAGAGCAAGGCGACGAAGGAAATGATGATGCTTCCGATAAGGGCGGTGTCGTTCACGTCGAACGGCCCCTTGCGCATGTCCACCGCCCAGGAGGCCAGGAGCGCCGCGACGAGGAGGGCGAGCCTCACGGCAGGGGAGAAACGTGAAGTCCAGGGGAGGATGGAAGACTGGGGAAGGAGGCAGGCGGCGGCGAGGATCAGGATCGGATGCTCATAGGCCCAATCGAAGAGCGTCGGCGCGAGGATGGCGCAGAACACGCCCCCCAAAAGGCCACCGAAGGCCATGGCAAGGTAGAAAGCGGTGAGATGCTCCGCTTCGGGCCGGAGGCGGTAGAGCTCGCCATGAAGCGCGACGGCCACGAAGAAAAGCAGCACGAGGCCGAGCGTGGCGGTGAAGAAAGGGTGGTTCGAGCCGTCGCTGAAAGCGAAGCCGCCGGCGAGGAGCAGGAAGAAAGGCGCGACCGCGGTTACCAGATTGGCCGCTCCTCGCCGATGGGCGAATGCGATCACGAAGCTTAGCAGATAGAGGCCGAGCGGCAGCACCCAGAGCAAGGGGACGGCGACGATGTCGGTCGTCAGGTGGGTGGTTGTGGAGAGCATCAAGCCCGAGGGGACGGCCCCCAGGGCGATCCAGTGCAGGACGCGGCGGCGGGTCGGCCGCTCCGACGCCACCTGTGGAGCTTCTTCCCGCGTCTCGACCGGAATGGCGAGAGCGCACAGAGCCACCAGCAGGACGAGAAGCACGTAGCCTGACGTCCAGAGGAGACTTTGATGCTCCAGCTTGAAAGCCGGCTCGACTAGGAGCGGATAGGAAAGGAGCCCCGCGAAGCTGCCGAGGTTGGAGGCGGCATAGAGTGGATAGGGATCGCCCCGGCGGGCATCTAAGGCGTACCAGCGCTGCATCAGTGGGGCCTGAGCCGAGACGATGAAGAAGAGCGGGCCGATGGAGCTGAGCAGGAACCACGGCGCCCAGACGGCGGGCGCGGCGTCCTGGGGCAGCGTCGCCGAGGTGAGGCCTATCGGGAGCCACAGAGCCGCAAGGGCGAAGATGCCGAGGTGGAGCACCGCCTGACGGCGAGCCGCGAGGCGGCTGACGAAATGCGCATAGGCGTAGCCCGCGAGAAGCAGCCCCTGGAAGACGAGCATGGCGCTGTTCCAGACGGCCGGCGCGCCTCCGAGGCGGGGCAGCGCCATCCGCGCCACCATCGGCTGGGTCAGGAAGAGGAGGAACGAGCCCGCAAGGACGGTGAGGAGGAAGAGCGGCCGTGCATAGCGCTCGGGGACTCGAGCGACACCCCCCTCGGCCTCCGCGCCGGTCAGCGGCAAAGGAGCCGCGCCGCCACCGGCGCATGATAGGTGAGCACGCCCGCGCAGCCGGCGCGCTTGAAGGCCATCAGCGTCTCCAGGACCAAAGCGTCGCGGTCGCCGGCGCCGGCCGCCGCGGCCGCCTCGATCATCGCATACTCGCCAGACACCTGGTAAGCGAAGACGGGGATTTCGAACCGCTCCCTCACCCGCCGGACGATGTCGAGATAGGGGAGGCCCGGCTTCACCATGACGTGGTCCGCCCCCTCGGCGATGTCGAGCGCCACCTCACGAAGCGCTTCGGTGCCGTTGGCCGGATCCATCTGGTAGCATTTCTTGTCGCCCTTCAGCAGGCCGGCGCTTCCCACCGCGTCGCGGAAGGGGCCGTAAAAGGCGCTCGCATATTTGGCCGCATAGGCCATGATCTGGACGTCAACGAAGCCCTCGCGCTCCAGGCCCTGCCGGATGGCGCCCACGCGTCCGTCCATCATGTCGGAGGGGGCGACGATGTCGGCGCCTGCTTCGGCCTGGACCAGCGCCTGCTCGACCAGCACCTTCGACGTCTCGTCGTTGAGGACGTAGCCGCTCTCGTCGCAGAGGCCGTCGTGGCCATGGGCGGTATAGGGGTCGAGCGCCACGTCGGTCAGCACGCCCACCTCCGGCACCGCCTCCTTCACCGCCCTCACCGCCCGGCAGATGAGATTGTCGCGGTTGAGAGCCTCCCGCCCGTCGTCCGTCCGAAGCTCCCGCGGCGTGTTGGGGAACAAGGCAACACAGGGGATTCCGAGGTCCCTCGCCTCCCTTGCTTTTGCGGCGATCCTATCGATCGAGAAGCGGGAGACGCCGGGGAGGCTCGCCACGGGCTCCTCCACGTCCCGCCCCTCCGCGATGAAGAGCGGCCAGATGAGGTCGGATGGGGTGAGCACCGTCTCGGCCACCAGCGCCCGGCTCCAGGCGGCGGCTCGGGTGCGGCGAAGGCGGAGTTCTGGAAAGGAAGCGGAGGACATTGGGGCACCGCGTCTAGCGCGGCGAGTGGCGCGCGAAAAGGAGAATGGACACTACGGCCGCAACATGAGTTAGGCGGACGTGCCCGAAACCAAACCCGTCCCGAAGCAGGCCGTCCTCGTCGTCAACGCCCATTCGAGGCGGGGGCGCGACCTGTTCCGCGAGGCGGTGGAGAAGCTGCGCGAAGCGGGCCTGGAGCTCAGCGCCGCCCACGCCGTCCGAAATCCCAAGGAGCTGATCCCGACGGTGCGCGAGGCGGTAAGGAGCGGCGCTCCGATGGTGATCGTCGGCGGTGGGGACGGCTCGCTCTCCTCCGTCGTGGACGAGGTGGTGGAGCGCGACTGCGTCTTCGCCCTGCTCCCGCTCGGCACGGCGAACAGCTTCGCCAGGACCCTGGGAGTTCCGCTCGACCTAGACGGAGCGATCCGAACCATCGCCACCGGCCGGCGCCGCCGGATCGACCTCGGAATGATCGACGACGACTATTTCGCCAATTGCGCCGCCATGGGCCTCTCGCCGATGATCGGAGAGGGCATTCCCCACAATCTGAAGCGCTACCTCGGGCGCCTCGGTTACCTCATCTGGGCGACCTGGTGCCTGATCCGCTTCCATGCTTTTCGAGTGACGGTCAAAGGCGAGGGGATCGACGAGACGCTTTGGGCGACCGAGGTCAGGATCGCCAATGGCGGCCACCATGGCGGAGTCGAGCTGATCGAAAGCGCGGAGGTCGACAGCGGCCAGATCGTGGTCCAGGCGGTGGTCGGACGAAGGGCTTCAAGCCTGGTCTGGGACTGGTTCGCCAAATATTGGAAGCTTCCGACCCGCGACCGAACGACGCGCGAGTTCCACGGCGCCCGGCTCACCATCGAGACCCGCCCGCGCCAGCGAATCTCCATCGACGGCGAAGTCGTCGCTCGCACGCCGGTGGTGGCGCAGGTCGCCGAATGCGCGATCGAGGTGGTGGTGCCGGCCTCCTGACCCGGTGAAAGGTCACACGAAGGTCACATCAAGAAGCCGACCGTCGACAGAACCTAGTAAATCGATTTATCGGGCGCCGCGCTCGTTCAAAGAGCCGGCGTTATTATATTTCGCGTACCCACTTCCCCGCTCCGGGCGCTGTGATATGAAGGGCGCATGGGGAATCGACTTCAGGCAGAGTGGGCGAACGTGAGCGGCGCGCCGCTCCTGTTTTTCGGAGCCGTGTTTCTCGTTGGCCTTGGGATCTGGGCGTTCGTTCACTTCATCTACAAAGCGCGCGTCGAGCGGCTTCGGCAGGACGTGGGGAGCGAGCAGGCTGAGGTTGCCCGGCTCCGGGGAAAGCTCGCAGAAGCCAGCCCTCCGGCAATCCAGGAACGTCAGCAAGTGGTCTCGCCTCATGGCGTCGCTGCCGCTGCGCGAACGCAACAGTCGGACAGGGGCAATGCGGCTATCCAGGTTCATGCAGCTAGAACGCTAGCTCGCGCTGCGCTTGCTGACAGACGTGACGCACGGGGCATCGAACGCGCCGCTGCCAAGCTGGAAAGCACGCTTCTCACGGTGAAGAAGGTCTACGGTATCCGCACTCCTCAGGCATCCGGTGACGCTCGCATCGACGCTCAGACTTGGCTTCGCTTCCTCGATGACGTGTGGGATTTCCTCCGAGACGGACACGTTGAAGAAGGCAGAGAGAAGGCCGCAGCCGTCTCCGCCAGCTACGATGCGCAACCCCCTGAGTCCTGAGAGGGCCGCTAACGAGATGCTGTGATTATTTCACTTATGTGAAATTTTGGAGCGTTGACTCTACCGCCTCTCTGATTGCTCATGGCGCCATGTTGTTCGCCTACATGGATGAGTCAAAGGAGCGAAACTCCTTCTTCGTATATTCGGTGCTCGTAGTGAACGCCGATCGCTGGCCTGTGGTCTTTCGAAAGGTGAAGGATTTCAGGAAACAGCTGCGCGAAAGACACGGAATATACCTCGCACAGGAACTTCACGCGTCAGCCTTTGCTGCAGGAAAGGGTCAGATTTCTGATCGCGTGCTAGATAAACCTGCCCGTGCGGACATCTTCCGGGAGGTGCTAACCTTCGTGGCGACAGCAAAAGAGTTCGCCATAATGAGCAGCGTTAATGTGTCTCAGGAGCGGGCCTTTGAGCGCCTGATGAATCGCATCAACCGCACGGCAGAGGCGAAAGGTAAGCACAAAGTTCTGCTAATATGTGACGAGGGAGAGGAGCGGCAAGTTACGAAAGAAATTAGGCGGATGCGTATCCATAACCCCATTCCTAGCAATCGCGGACGGTGGTTCGGCACTGCCGACGCCACCAAAAACATCCCCTTATCTCAGTTTATTGAAGATCCAGTATTCAAGGACTCTAAGCAGTCTTACTTTATCCAGCTCGTGGACTTCTGCGCATACGCGTTGCTTAGGAGTGAGCGGCCGCTCCCCGCGCGGACGACTCTTGGCCATGATAGGATGTATGAAATCCTTAGGCCAATTTGTCAGACAGTTAACAATCCAGCAGATCCGAGAGGTCTTGGGATCATAAGATGATTCAAAAAAAAGTGCCAGACCTACCCCGGCCTTCGCCGGATCAGACTGGCGTTATTTTACTAACATAACATCTATAAAAAGTCAAGTTTTCTTTTGATTTCCAGAGGATATTCGTCGCACGAGCTGGTCAAGTGCTTGACCGGCCTCGGTGGGGTTTAGTTCGCCAGCGTCGATTAGCCTTTGCGCCTCGCGCCTGAACCTTGCACTCTGCTCCGCTGGAGTTTCCGGCTTCGCCTTCTTGGGCATCAAGCCCTCCCACAAGATGTTTGATAGGTGAGGCGGCGTCCGACGATGCCCTTCAGGAGGGTATCGGCGCGGGCAAGGTCATTGAAACCGGTCGCCTCACGATTGGTGTAGCGGAAGTCGAACTCCGCCAGATAGCGGTGAAGATGCTTCTTGGCGCAATGCTGGTAGATGCCCTTCATGCCCCGCTTGAAGATGCTGAAGTAGCCTTCGATGGTGTTGGTGTGGATGTCGCCACGGACGTACTCGCCAGCGCCGTGGTTGACGGCGCGGTGCTGCCAGACAGACGAGAACGGAAGGAAGTGGCGCGCTTCGTCGGTGACAAGGCGGGCTTCCTCGGCAAGGTTGTGGCGCATGATCGGCTCGATGTCGCCCGAGGTGAGCTTGTCCACCACCATGGCGCGGCTGCGGCCAGTGTCGCGGTCAACGAGGGCAAGCACCTTGATTTTGTGGTGCCAAGCTTTCTTCTCGGTGGCACCCGGCTCGGTGCCGATGAAGGTCTCGTCAACCTCAACGATGCCACCACCCTCGCCAAAGAAGCCCGGATCGTTCGAGCGCATGGCTTCGCGGATGCGGTGAGACATGAACCAAGCGGTCTTCAGGGTGACGCCTAGAGTGCGGTGAAGCTGGTTGGAGCTGATGCCCTTCTTCGATCCGGCAATGAGGTAGATGGCCTGAAGCCAGATGTGCATCGGGACGTGCGAAGCCTCAAAGATGGTGCCGATCTTGACGGTGAAGGGCTTGCGGCACTGATAGCATTTGTAGGTGCCTACGCGGGTGCTCTTGCCGCCCATCTTGCCGATACGCTCCACGCCGCCACAGTGCGGGCACACCGGACCCTCAGGCCAGATGCGCTTTTCGACGTAAGCGTAAGCCGCTTCTTCGTTGTGAAAGTGGGGCGCCGAAAGGGCGGAAGCCATCATCTCTCTCCTGATAGAGAGACCCTAGCCGAACCGGGTGGGTACGTCAAGTATAATAACGCCAAAGAGCCGGACGGAACGTTAGCAGAACAACTGCCCCGGGTCAAGCTCGGCTTCAGCCCAGCCGCTCCAGCGCCGCGCGATACTTTTCGGCGTCGGAAGCCTTCTCCCTATGGTCCGCCCGCGCCTTTTCCACCGCCTCGGGCTTCGCGCGTTCGACGAAGCTCGGGTTCGACAGGCGGGCCGCGAGCGAATCCCGCTCCTTCTCCGCGGCCTGCAGGGCCTTGGAGAGGCGCGCCCGCTCCGCCTCGACATCGATCACGCGTTCCAGCGGAAGGACGTAGGTCGCCTCGTCAACGACCACCTGGGCCGCGCCTCCGGCGGGCGGCTCGCTTCCGATACTCTCGATCCGGGCGAGCCGCTTGAGAGCCGCTTCGTGGCGGGCGAGGCGCGCCCGAGTCCCCTCCCCCGCGTCGCGCACGTGGAGCGCCAGCTTCGCGCCCGGAGGAACGTTGAGCTCGGCGCGCGCGGCACGGATTCCGGTCACCAAGCGGATCAGCCAGTCCACCTCCGGCCCCGCTTCCGGATCCAGCGCCTGGGCGTCCGGCATCGGCCATTTGGCGAGGATCAAAGGGTAGGGCCGCTCGCCCATCGCGTGCCAAAGCTCTTCGGTGATGAAGGGCATGAACGGGTGGAGCATGACGAGGATCTGGTCGAGCACCCAGCCGGCGACCGCCTTCGTCTCCTCGTCCACTTGGCCTTTGATCAGCTCCAGATACCAGTCGCAGAAGGTCGACCAGACGAAATGGTAGATGGTGTTGGCGCTTTCGTCGAAGCGCAGCTCGGCCATGGCGAGGTCGAGCGCTTGGACCGTCTTCACCGTTTCCGATACGATCCAGCGGTTGATCGGCAGGCTCGCCTGCGGCGGCTCCAGCCCGGCCGAAGCGCCAATGCCGTTCGCCTGGCAGAAGCGGGCGGCGTTCCAGAGCTTGGTCGCGAAGTTGCGATAGCCCTCGACGCGCTTCTCATCGAGCTTGATGTCACGCCCCTGGCTTTCCATCGCGGCCAGCGTGAAGCGCAAGGCGTCGGCTCCGTAGCGATCGATGATGCCGAGCGGATCGACCGTATTGCCCTTGGACTTCGACATCTTGGCGCCCTTGGCGTCACGTACGAGGCCGTGGAGGTAAAGCGTCTTCCAGGGCACCTCGCCGAGGAAGTGCAGCCCCTGCATCGCCATTCGAGCGTCCCAGAAGAAGATGATGTCGAAGCCCGAGATGAGGACATCGTTGGGGTAATGGCGTTTCAGCGCCTCCGTCTCCTCCGGCCAGCCGAGCGTGCCGAAAGGCCAGAGGGCCGAGGAGAACCAGGTGTCGAGCACGTCATTGTCGCGGCGGAGCGAAATCCCCTCCCCAGCCTCCGCCTGCGCCTCTTTCTCCGTCTCGGCGACGTAGACCTTGGCGCTCTCGTCATACCAGGCGGGAATCTGATGCCCCCACCAGAGCTGGCGCGAGACGCACCAGGGCTGGATGTTCTCCAGCCAGTTGAACCAGGTCTTCTCCCACGTCTTGGGCACGACCTTGATCTTGCCCGAGCGCACCGCCTCGATCGCCGGCCCTGCCAGCGTCGCCGCGTCGACATACCATTGGTCGGTGAGCCAGGGCTCGATGACGACCCCGGAGCGGTCGCCATAAGGGGTCTGGATGACCCGGTCCTCGACCCGATCCAGGAAGCCGCTCTCCTCCAGCATCTCGACGACGCGTTTGCGGGCTTCGAAGCGGTCGAGGCCGAGCAGCGCTTCCGGGATCAGGCCGTCCTGCGTCTGGACGACGCGCGCGGCCGCATCGAGCATGTTGAGCATGTCGGCCGCCTTGAAGCCGGCGCGCTTGCCGACCTCGAAATCGTTGAAGTCGTGACCGGGCGTGATCTTGACCGCGCCTGAGCCGAGCTCCGGGTCGGCATGCTCGTCATCGACGATCGGCACCAGCCGTCCTGTGATCGGAAGCCGAACGCGCCTGCCGACCAGCGCACGGTAGCGCTCGTCCTCCGGGTGGACCGCGACCGCCATGTCGGCGAGCAGCGTCTCGGGCCGTGTCGTCGCGACATGGATGAAGCCACTGCCGTCGTCCAGCGGGTAGCGCAGGTGCCAGAACTTGCCCTGCACCTCCCGGGTCTCGACCTCGAGATCGGAGATGGCGGTTCCGAACTTCGGGTCCCAATTGACGAGGCGCTTGTCGCGGTAGAGCAAACCCTCCCGGTGAAGCTGTACGAAGACCTTCAGAACCGCGCGGCTGAACCCCTCGTCCATGGTGAAGCGCTCATTCGCCCAGTCGCACGAGGCGCCGAGGCGGCGGAGCTGGCGGGTGATCTCGCCCCCGCTCTCGGCCTTCCATTCCCAAACCTTTTCGACGAACTGCTCGCGCGTGTAGTTGGTGCGCTTGTCCTGCCGCTCCTCGAGCCGGCGCTCGACCACCATCTGGGTGGCAATTCCCGCATGGTCCATTCCGACCACCCACAGGGCGTCCTTGCCCTGAAGGCGGGCGTGGCGGACGAGTATGTCCTGAAGCGTGTTGTCGAGCGCGTGGCCGATGTGGAGCGAGCCGGTGACGTTGGGCGGCGGGATGACAATGGTGAAGGGCTCGGCGTCCGGCCGCTCGGGCCGGAACAGCCCCTGCTCCTCCCAATAAGGGTACCAGCGCGCCTCTATCGCGGCGGGATCGAAGGTCTTTGGAAGCTCGCTCATCAGGGGCGCTTAGACGAAGCGCGCCGCCGGGGCCAAGACCCGCTGGCCTAGAGACTTTTCCCGGTGATCCTGGCGATCTCGCGAGTGACCAATTCCTCGACCATGTCGGGTAGATTGCGGTCGAGCCAGTCTTTGAGCATCGGCTTCAGCATCTCGCGGACCACGGCCCCAAGGGCGCTATCGTCCGTGGGCGCCGCTTCCCCGGCTTCACGAAGGGCGGAGAGCGCCGCCAGCGCCTGACGGCTCGCCAAGGTCGCGTCCGCCGAGACGAGCCCTTCCCCGTCCGAAACCGGATCGTGAAGCTCGAGCACGTCCTCGTCCTGGGGCGTGCCGTTCGCCCGCGGCGCTTCGGTCGGACGCGAGCCGCGCGCCGGACGCGCGGGCCCGGCCCGCCCATCCTCCGCGATCACCCTTTTGATGGAGGCGAGAATATCCTCCATCGAGGGTTCCTGATTAATCTCCCCCATATGGAGAGGCTTATCGCTTATTCCTGAGGCGGTGTCACGGGGGAGATTGCCGACCCCGTAACAGTACGGGTGGAGACGGGCTTCGGCTCGGGGCCGTCGCTCCAGTCCGAAGTCCGGCCGCGGGCGCGCTTGTAATTGATCAGCGGGTCGTAGAGCGCGCCGCCGTCCAGGTTCAGATCCTCCGCTTCCGCCTGCCCCATCGCGTTGAGCAAGGCGAAGCCGGCGACATAGGCGTCGCGGCGGGCGGTGACGACCGCCACCTGGCTGTTCAGTAGCTCCTGCTCCGCGTTCAGCACGTCGAGGACGTTGCGGGTTCCGACCGTCTGCTCGGCGCGAGTGCCTTCGAGCGCGAGAGTGTTGGCCTCCATCGCCCGCTCGTTCGATTCGATGGCCTGCCGGGCCGCCTGGTAATTGGCGAAGGCGGCGCGGGTGTTCGCAACGACCAGCCGCTCGATCTCGATGCCGCGCTCCAGGAACTGGCCCTGGACCGCCTGCGCCTGCCGGACCCGCGCTCCGACGAGGCCGCCCTGATAGAGGGGAACGCTGGCCCTGACGCCGACGCTGCCGCTGGTCGCGCTGCCGCTGCTCGTTCCGGGCGCCGAACCCAGATAGTTGATATAATCCGTGCTGCTCACGCCCGACACCGTCGGCAGCCGGTCGGAGCGAGCGATCGACACGTCGCGACCGGCCGCCCGGATCCGGGCGGCGATGGCCTGAAGATCGGAATTGTTCGCGAGCGCGATCTCTACCGCCTGATCGGGTGTGCCGGGCAGGGTCGGAAGCGCGGGTGGCGGCTCGAGCTCGTCGGGAAGCTCGCCGATGATCCGGCGGTAATTCTCCTCGCTCCCCTGGAGCCGTCCCTGCGCCGTCGCGAGGGTGGAGCGGGCGAGCGCAAGGCGGGCCTCGGACTGTGCGACATCGGTGCGGGTGAGATCGCCCACCTCGAACCGGTCGCGGGTCGCTTCGAGGTTCGTCTCCAGCACCCGGACCTGGCCGCGCTGGAGCGTGACGATCGAGCGGTCGCGGATCACGTCCATGTAGGCGCCCACCGCCTCGGTGAAGACATCACCCTCGGTGGCCTTCAGGTCCGCGCGGCCTGCAAGCACCCGCTCGTCGGCGGCGCGGATGCCGTTGCGGACGCTGCCGCCGTTGAACAAAGGATAGCTGAAATCGACGCCCGCGCTGACGCTTCGGCCCGGCACCCCTCCCCGCCGGATGAGGTTCTGATTGACGCCGACCACTCCGGAAACCTGCGGGCGGCCCTGGGCACGGGCCACGGCGACGCCTTCGTCGAGCGAGCGCAGCTGCGCCCTCTGCGCCATGATGGTCGGATTTGTGTTGTAGGTCTGGACGAGCGCCTCGCGCAACGTTTCAGCGCCGGCCGCTCCGCTCAGCAACGCCCCGGCCCCCACCGCGGCCAATAACCCTCCCCGCATTGACTCTACTCCGCTCTCAAAAGGTGAATGCCCGCGGCTTCGTGAAGCCGGGCAGAATTGCCGTTGCAACGTCGGTGAAGGCCGCCAGCCCGAAGGCGTTCCCCGCTTTTCGCCCCAAAGCCAATCGGGTGACGCCGTTCTCAAGAAGTCCGCAGGCGAGGCGACCTCCGTCGGCGATCTGTTCGACCAGCGCTTCCGGCACGAACTCGACGGCGCCGTCGATTAGGATAAGATCGTAGGGAGCCCCTTCGGAGCAACCCTGGTTCAAAGGCCCCTCCACCAGGCTGACCTCGGTTCCGGCAAGATTGCTCCTGGCGGCGGCTGCGAGCTCCGGATCCTCCTCTACGGCGATGACGGTACCCACCAGCCGGTCCATCACCGCCGCGGCATAGCCCAGCGCGGGCGCGATCACGAGCGCCCGCTCCCCGCGGCGCGGCGCCGCTTCGGTAAGTAGCCGCCCAAGCGCCATCGGGCTGTTGAGGCTGCGCGTGCCGTTCAGCGGCACCAAAGCATCGGCATAGGCCATCGGCAGCCTTTCGCGCGGGACGAACCGCTCCCGCGCCACTTCGCCCATGGCCGCAAGCACCGCCGGGTCGTTCGTGCCCGTGGTCCTCAGCTGGCTGGCGATCATCGCTCGCCGCATGTGCTCGAAATTGTGCTCGGTCATCTAGCGGGTCTCATGCCACAACTGTCTTACTGCTGCAATACACCGACTGCGGCTCGCTTTCTATCCGGAAGGCTATGGAAGGCCAAGCGGATAGTCGCGCACCTTTGCCGGTGCAGCAAGGCTCGTGCCAGTGCTCGATAGGGCGCAGGCCGGGCAGCCTCGCCAGCCTTCTGTCCGGAAGCGTACAGCCGCTTTGTCCGGGGACGAACAGGAGGATGGCTTGACTTGGCCGCCGTTCCTGCACAAGTCGCCCGCGGCGGCCCGATGGCGGAGTGGTTACGCAGAGGACTGCAAATCCTTGCACGCCGGTTCGATTCCGGCTCGGGCCTCCAGCCTTTTCTCCAGCTTCGCTGAACCTTACCTCGGCTCATGTCGGGCGCACGGAGCCGCGACCTCTAGAACCATAGCTGCAGGCGGGTTTCGTCGTGCGCGGCGTTTACCTGAATAGTCTCGCCTTCTTGAACAGTTCGACCTTCCGGCAGCGGGTAGAAGTGTGCCGCCCAGTGCGAGCGGCGTTCGGGCTCGGGCGCATTTTCGTAGGCGATGTCCGGATCGAGCTGGAGCCGGATCCACTGGCAAACGCCGTTGGCAGGCCCTCCCTTTGCCGTAAGAGCGAGCTTCGTCGCGCCGTTCAGCGGAAGGTTGGGAGCACCTGGTTCGAAGCGAAAAAGATCCGCGGCCTCGCTTCGCAGACTGAGCTTCTTGTCCCCAACCGGTATCTTCCGGTAAGCAGGCACGTGGCGCCTGAACAGTGACAAGTCGAAGCCCGCCACGACATCGAAGGGCTCCTCGAATTCCCGGTGGCATAAAGCGACCCGAATCGACATGGCCCGGGGGATGAATCTCGCGCCAGGGACGGCAAGCTCGGCGGCGGCGTGGCGGAAGGTCGGCAGGGCGCCCTCTATCAAGAGATCGTTCGAGAAGATCTCCGCGATGATCACGTCCGCACCTCCGTCGAGATCGACGTCGCGACGCAAGTCCGTCGACGGACGGCCGACCACCTCGACCGAGTCGCCCCAGCCGTTGACCTGGATGATCTGCCGAGCCGTCTCCGCAAGAGCGGGATGAGCTTCGCAGGCGACGACCCGGCGGGCTCCGGCTCTTGCAGCCATCATTGCCAAGAGGCCGGATCCGCTGCCGATATCGAGCACCGTCGCTTGGGGAGTGACGACCCGGCCGATGGCGGCCGCGTAGGCTTCGTTCCGAGTGCGGTCCGCTAGCATTGGCGAGTGCCAGCCCGGCACCCCGTGAGAGAGGATGACCCGCGCGGCAGCCCGCAATTGGGGATCGTCCGGTCTCTGGGCCAGCCACCTATCAAGCAGTGCGACCGCCTGCGCGCCCCGGCCGCTTCCCATCAGGGCGCAGCCCAGCTTGACCAGGGCGCCGGGAACGGAAAGCAATCCGGCCAGAGAGGATGAATCGTTTTTCATGTGATTCACGCACCTAAGCCGCGGGACGGTGGTTTTGACAAGCTCCTACCCTTGGGGGGTGGCCTGCTTCCTATTAGGCGAAGAAGCGCACCTTCACGGACGAATAAACATTGCGTTTGAGGGGCAAGCGAAACTAAACACTTGGTGCACATCACATCAAAGTGCGATGAAACAGGGAGTGAACGGCATGCAGTCCAGCTTCAAATTTCTAAGGTTCGCGGCGCCGACGGTCGCGGGTATCGCGGCGCTTACGGTTGCCACCCCGGCCTCAGCGCAGGGCGCGACCTGCTCCACCTATGCAGCGGGCAACCCTGTCGCGCCAGCGCAAGGCACTCCGGGCACGGCTACGTCGACGGCCTGCGGGCCGGGTGCAGCGGCAGCCGGAATCGGAGCAACGGCAGTGGGCGATCGCGCGGTAGCCTCCGGCAATTTCTCTTCCGCGTTCGGTGACTTCTCAGCCGCGACCGGCATCCAATCGACGGCCGTCGGCGACGTCGCCAGCGCCCTCTCAACCAACGCGGTCGCCGTCGGCCGCAACGCCAACGTCGTCGCCGCCGCCACTAATGGCACGGCGCTGGGCAGTGAATCGCTTTCCGGTGGAGTGAACTCCACCGCCGTCGGGTGGCGCGCCACGTCGACAGGCACCTCGGCCACTGCCGTCGGCGACCGTTCGTCCGCCGCTGGCAACTTCTCCACCGCCGTCGGCGACTTCGCCTCCGCCGCTGGGCTCCAGTCCACCGCCGTCGGCGACGTCGCCAGCGCCCTGGCCACCAACGCCAGCGCTTTCGGTCGCAACGCCAACGTGGCTGCCGCCGCCACCAACGGAACGGCGATCGGCGCCGAGTCGGGTGCCTCCGGCGTCAATTCGACCGCCGTCGGTACGGGCTCCAGAGCGGTCGGCCAGGCATCGAGCGCTTACGGCGACCGCGCGGCCGCCAACGGTAACTTCTCGACCGCGATCGGCGAATTCGCCGCCGCGGACGGGCTTCAGTCGACGGCTCTGGGCAGCTCGTCCAGCGCGCTCGGCGCCAATTCGACCGCCCTCGGCCGCGACACTCTTGCCACGGCGGCCAACTCGACCGCGTTGGGCACTGGCGCCAGAGCAACTCACGCCAACTCCACAGCTATCGGCACCGGAGCGACCACCACCGCTGCCAATCAGGTAACAATCGGCTCCGCAGGAAGCACCGTCCGCTTCGGCGGCTACACCACGGCTGGCGTGCTGGCGAACGATGCGAACGGTAACATCTCGACCGTGACGGCGGCGTCGCCGAGCGTCGTGGTGGTTGGTCCGACTGGCGTGTCGACAAACTCAACGCTGATCCCGCAGGTGGCGACGAACACCGCCGCCATCGCGACCCTTCAGACAACACAGACGACGCAGGCCGGCCAAATTGCCGCCATCCAAACCGTCAACAATACGCAGAATACCCAGATCGCGACCTTGAACACCAATGTCGCGACTTTGCAGACCACACAGACCACGCAGGCCGGGCAGATCACCGCCCTCCAGACTGGTCTGGGGACAGCCAACACCAACATCACGAACCTGCAGAACCTCACAAACGTCAACATCGCCAACATTCGCAAAGCGAACGAGGGCGTCGCAATGGCGCTGGCGATGGAAACGCCGCAGCTTCCGGAGGGCACCACGATGGGCTTCGCCGGCGGCCTCGGCTATTTCCAGAACCGTATCGCCGGAACCGCCGCCTTCTCCGCGCGGGTCGGCACGAACGCCGCCTTCTCGGCGGGTGTCGGCGTCGGGTTCGACAGCGGTGAAATCGGCGCCCGCGCCGGCTTCTCCACCGCGTGGTAAGCTCTAAGACCAAAGCAGAGGCTGGGCCGGGGTTAATTACCCCGGCCCGGCTTTTTTTTGCCGCCTGCGCGGCCGCCGTGGCGTCCCCGGCAGCAGGCCAAACACCGGCTCCGGCCGCTCAGGCCGCTCAGGCCGCTCAGGCCGCTCAGGCCGGCGTGCCCGATGCGATCGTAATCAACAAGCTGGTGTGGTCGGCAATGGCGGCGCTCGACCAGGCGAACCAGACGGGCAATTATTCCGTGCTGCGCGACATGGGCGCCCCGAGCTTCCAGACCAACAACTCGGCCGCCACGCTGGGTGGTATCTTTCAGGCTCTAAGGAGCCAGCAGGTCGATCTCAGCTACACTCTGGTGGTGTCACCAGCCTACCAGTTCCCACCCGGGATCGTGCAAGGCGGCCTTCTGAGGATCCGCGGGAGCTTCCCGTTACGTCCCGCCCCGATCGCGTTTGACCTGCTTTTTCAGAATGTTACCGGTCAATGGCGGATCTTCGGCATCGCCGTGGCGCCGCTTGTGGCTCAACCGCAACAATCCGGCTCGACGAGGCGTTGAAACGACTGCTAGGCGAATGTGTATCTTGCAACTTTGTCCGATTCAGGCCACAAGCTCGCCAAACGACGCTGAATAAAACGAGGGAGACAGCGATGACTCAGACTAAAAATCACGACATGGCACCGAAGCAGGACTGGGTTCGTCCGGAGCTCCGTCAGCTCGAGGCCGGCGCCGCGGAGAGCCAGCGTGGCTCCACTCCGGACGGTGGCGGCGGCAACCAAGGCTCCTAAGCCCTCAGCCAAGACCGAGTTAAAGCCCCTCGCCTCCCGGCGGGGGGCTTTCTTATGACAGCGCTCGCCGGATTCTGGAGCATCCAGGGCCGCTCCGATCCGTCGGCACGGTGCCGGGCGATGATCGAGGCCCAGGCGCGTTACGGCATCCGCCAATCGGCGGGATCCCTCGAAGACCTGGCCGTTGCGGTCAGGCTTCACCCGCTCCTTCCCGAAGACGGATTTGACGCCCAGCCGCTGATCGGCGGCGGCGGACGATTCGCGCTCGTCGCCGACCTGCGCCTCGACAACCGATCGCAGCTCGCGGCAGCGCTGCGGCTGGACCCCGCGCAGGTCGCGGCCCTGGCCGATTCGGCCCTGCTGCTCCTCGCGCTGGAACGCTGGGGGGAGGCTGCCCTCGAAAGAGTCCAGGGAGACTTCGCCTTCGCCTTCTACGACGCGCTCGAACGGCAATTGCTCCTCGCCCGCGACCCGCTCGGTCAGCGGCCGCTCTTCTGGCACCGGGGGGAGGGTTTCGTCGCCTTCTCGTCCATGCCCTGCGGCATCCACGCCTCGGGCATGGTGGAGAGGCGCCCCGCCGAGACGAGCCTCATTCGCCATCTCGCCGGGTTGCCGCGCATTGGCCCGGAGAGCTTCTTCGAGGGCATCGAGCGGGTCGAGCCCGGGCATTTCGTAACTGTGACCGCGGACCGCACGACGCGGCGACGCTACTGGCGCCCGCAGCGGCGCGAGCTCCGGCTCAAGCGCTTCGACGGCTATGTAGAGGCCTTCCGATCAGAACTGGATTCGGCTGTTGCGAAGCGGCTGCGCGGCGCAGGCGACCTCGTAGCGGCGCATCTGAGCGGCGGGTGGGACAGCAACGCCGTCGCCGCGACCGCCGCACGATTGACCGCCGCGACGGGAGGGCGCGTGCTCGCTTTCACCCATGCCCCCCGCGGCGGCGCCGGCCCGGCAACGCCCCGTAACCGATTCGCTGATGAGAGCGGGCTCGCCGCGGAGACGGCCCGGCTCTACCCCAACATGGACCATGTGATCATGGGGAGCCCGGGGCGCTCGCCCCTTGCCAATCTCGATCTCTACGCCGCCCTGTTCGAGCGCCCGGTCTTCAACCTTTGCAACCACGTCTGGCTCTCTCAGATCCGAATGGCGGCGAGCGCCGCCGGCGCGCGCGTTCTGCTGACCGGGGAAATCGGTAACTGGACGATCAGCGCCGCGCCCAACACCCTGCTCGCCGACTTCCTGCGTGAAGGCCACTGGCTCGCCTGGTCCCGCGAAGCTCGCGCCATGCTCCGGGACGGCCGGGCGCGGCTGCGTGGAGTCGCCGCGAGCTCCTTCGGACCCTGGATACCGGACTTTCTCTGGAGCCGCCTTGAGCGCTTCTCCTCGGGCGTCGACGGCTCGATCGCGGACCCGCTCCACCCCAGGCTCCGCGAATGGGTCGAGGCCGAGCGGGAGTCGGCGCCGGCCGGCTTCACCAAACGCTCGAGCACCTATTTCGAGCAGGCCGAGGCAGCGATCATGGAGATGGATTGGGGGGAATATCGCAAGGGCATCCTCGGCTGTTGGGGGATCGACAAGCGCGACCCAACTGCGGATCCGCAGCTGATCGACTTCTGCCTCTCCCTCCCACTCGACATGCTGCTGAAGGACGGCACCCGGCGCCCGCTCGCCCGGGCCGCTCTCGCCGACCGTGTGGCCCCTGAGGTCCTGGCCGAGAGACGAAAGGGCTATCAGTCCGCCGACTGGCATGAAGGGCTCACCGCCGACGTCGCCGGCGTCAGCCGGCTCGTCGAGGCTCTGGCGGCCAACGAGATGGCGTCGCGGCTGATCGACGTCGAGCGACTGCGCGCCCTGGTTTGCAACTGGCCCGATTCGGGGTGGGAGCACCCGCGGATCATGGGGGCCTATCGGCTCGCCCTTCTGAAGGGTCTCACGGTCGGGCACTTCATCTTGGCAGCAGGCCGCTGATCCTCCTATGGAGCGATCGGTGCGGAACGGATCTCCAGTAAAGCGGATCGATCGGGCGGGCAGATGCTAGCTTCCGAAGAGGCGTGCGCCGGCTCGACCTATCGACTTTTCGGCCTGAACCTGCGCTCTGAGGTCAGCCTTGCCGGCCTCGCACCAAGGGTCGAGGCCGGGGCGGCGGACGTGGAGGTGGTCTTCGGTAGGGTGCCGTCCGGCGAATATCCTCCCGGCTATTCGGCGACGGCCGACGGCACCTTGCTCGACGTCGCCAAGGTCGGCCGCTATCTGATCCGGAAGGGCCGAGAGATCGTGATCGATCCCGCGCCGGGCGCCTCGGAGCGTAACCTGCGCCTCTTCCTGCTCGGTTCGGCCATCGGAGCGCTCCTCCATCAGCGGGGACTGCTGCCGCTGCACGCGAACGCGATCGACGTTGCCGGACGTGCAGTGGCCTTCTGCGGACACTCGGGAGCCGGAAAGTCGACGATCGCGGCCTGGTTCCACGACCGGGGCCACGCCATCCTCGCCGACGACGTCTGCGTCATAGGCTTCGATAAGAACGGGCAAGCGCTCGCCTATCCCGGCATTCCGCGGCTCCGGCTGTGGCGGGAAGCGCTGGAGGCCAGCGGCCGCAACGCCGGCGAGTATGACCGCTCCTTCGACGACGTCGACAAGTATGACGTTCCGACGGGCGTCGAGAGAGAACTCGAGCCGCTTCCCCTCGCCGTCATCTATCTGCTCCGCAAGGCCGAGAATCAGAAGGAGCGGGCCTTGGTCGACCGGCTGACCGGGGTGGAGGCGATCGATACCCTGGTTTCGAACACCTATCGCGGGGCGTTTCTGAAGACGATCGGCCGCACCGGAAGCCATCTAGCCACATGCGTCAAAATTGCCCGCGCGGTGCCCGTCTTTCGGGCGCAACGGCTGTGGGGATTCGACCGGTTCGACGAACAAGCCGAGGCCTTTCTGCGGCACGCCCGGCAACAGGCTCAGGCAGCCGGCTGAAGCTCCGGGTCCGGTTCGATCCAGGCGCGGCATCGCTGGAGCCGTTCCGCTTCGTATCGGCTCATCTCGCTTATGAACCGGTTGCCCGTGGAGGCGGCGCGGTCATAGACGGACAGGCGCTCGTCGAGCGTGGCGGCGCGGGAGGCTAGAGCGCGGACTGCCGCGAAGCGGATTCGGTCGCTCGGGTGGCCAGCGGCAAAGCTCTCGACGAGATCGAGACCGTTTCCTCCGAAGCCCTTCGCGGCGAGGGCGAGGAGCGGCTCCGTGGAGGCTTGGCTCAGGATGCCGTGCACCTGCCCCCGCTCCAGGTCGAACTGATATTGGTCGCGCAGGTCCTGCGCCTGGGAAAGGCCGAGGATGTTAAGCGAAACGGACATTTCGTCGGGCGGCAGCTGGCGATGCACGTCCTTGTGCGCGCGGTAGAGCATCACCTTTCCTGCCTCCAGCCGGGAGCGTTCCACGAAGCGGAGATCGACCGGCTCTCCAGGGTATCCCACGACACCTTCGTAATCATACTCGTAATAGTCGCTCCAATAGCCGGGGCCGAGATATCCGACCGTCAGGAACGAGAAATTGTGGTCGTGCGGCAGGCCATAGAAAAAGGCGTCATTCCCGCTCTTGCGCGCAATGCTGTCCTTCTCCGCGGGCCAGAAGTTCGCCCGGATGAGGTATTTCGTCGAACGGCCGTGAACCAGGATCACCTGCGCGCTATATTGGTTGTTGCGCACCTGCCCCTCGCAGCGGCCCTTCAGCTCCTCCATCACCAGATCCGCGAGGAACCGGCGGTTGTTCGCCAGCTTGCGCAGCAAGGTCCCCCAGGAGGCGAAGCAATCCTCGTCCTCCGCATCGAAAGGGCCGGCGTCGAGCGCCTCGACCATCTCCTGGAGCTCGATCTGCTCCTCTGTTTCGGCCGCAATCAGACGAGGCATTCCGGCTCTTCCTCTTCTTCGAGTAGCATGGCGAGGGTCCTGCGGGCGGCGTCGCGCACCTCCGGATGCGGATCGCGCTCCGCCATGTCCCTCAGGTTCGGCAGGGCCGCTTCCGCGTCCCACGCTAGAAGTTCTCGCATCAGGTGCCAGCGGGTGTGAAAGCTCGAGCCTTCAATGCTCTTGGCGACCAGCGGCAAGGCCTCCCGGACATCGAGGAGGCGCATCAGGGTCGCCATCATCTCAAGACGGGACCCGGACTCGTCCGTGCTGCTCGCCCCGAGAAAGGCGCCCGTGCGCGAATCATATTCCAGCGAAAGTGGCGAGGCGCCGCTGTGGATCGCGGCTTGGATCAGGACGATGTCGGAGCTGGCATGCTCGATAACGAAGCTTTGCGTTCGCCCGTCGACCAGGAGGATCTCGCCGTCCTCCATCGTTCGACGTCCCACCAGCCGGCAGCCCCCGGCCGTTTCCGCCTGAAAATCCTCCCCTGCCGGAGGCGCTTCCCAGAATGAGAAAGTGGCTCCACCGGCGCAAAGCAGTCGAAGAAGCGTCCTCTCCCCGTTGAACATGATCGACGTGGGGCCGCGCGGCCCCGCCTTCTTCGCCGCGAGCGGCTCCAGGCGGATGATGCCGACGCTGACCAGCAGCTCCGGCGAGCTGAAGAGCAGGAGCCCGGAGTGAAGCTCGCTTCCAACCGTCGGGTAGGGCGGCCTGAAGAAAGGGTCGGACGCAGTGGCTTCGATCATGTCCCCCAGCACCTCAGTAACGACTTCGTCCGAGCCTAGGACCCGGCGGGCGGCGGACATAAGGACCGCGACATCGCCGTTCGAATTCTCCACCTGCGCGCGCACCTCGCGCCATAAGGAGTGGCGGCTCCATCGCCCCCGCACCTCCTCCATGGTTCCGCTCGTGGCGCCCTGCAGCTCCGCGCTCGACAGCCACCTGCCGAGTTCCGCCCCAATGATCATCGATTCCCCCGCAATGAGTCCGCCAGCCGGCGGGGAAGCAGGCAAGGATGCTCGGCTGCTTCCGGGGAGAATTAGTCAAAGCGCGGGCTGAAACCTGTCGCTGCAGAAGGAAAAGGGGCGGGAGCCAGCTCCCGCCCGTGCCCCCTCAGGGGGTTGGTGTATCCGTGTCTCCGGATCCCATGAAGATAATGCCGACGATCACGGCGATGCAGACCGGCCCTCCGACCTCCTTCTGCTTGGTCGATCCATGCATGCCCACGGCGGTGGCCAGCTCAGGAAGCTCGTTGATATTGATCTTTTTCATCATTCCCTCCGTTTGAGTGGGGGGAGGGAGCAGAAGTCCGCGAGTTCGCCCGCCGCCCGGACGAGCGACGGCACCGGGGCGGAACGGACCGCACCGACGGTTCAGCAAAAAGGCAAAAGGCCACTCCGACCCCTCCCCATCAGTCTCCGGGATGGGAAAAACCTGTCGCTTGCGACTCTAGTTTGTTGAAATAAGCTGCTTCTTAGAAGCTGCGCTCGCGGCGGGACTCGAGCCGATACTCGTCCCTCAGCTCACCGATGCGCTGGAGCTCGCCAGCTATCGAGCGCCTCGAACGGAGCAGAAAGGCGAAGAGGCCGATCAGAACAATCCCGGCTCCGGCGAATGCGCGCACGGGGACGCCCCGCAGATAGGCCTGCAGCTCAGCCAAACTATCCAACTCCGGGTGGTACAACCTCGCTCCAAACCACAGGCTGAGAAGGAACGCCGGCATGAGCGCGCTGAGGCTGACGTTCGTACGCTTGAGCCGAGCCCGGCCGCTCGCTTCCGCCTTCTCGAGAAGCGCCTCTCCGCCGGCAGCCGCGACGTTCATCTCGACCTCCCAAAGAGCTTGGCGCTTCCAGGTCGACCATCCCATCGCCAGCACGAGCAGGAGCGCGCTAAGCGCCGTGGCGCCGCTTCCGTCCGTCAGCACCAGGAGAGCGATTCCACCGGAAACGGCGAGTGCGATACCGTAATCGGCATATCGCAGAAGCTGTGCTCGCAAGCCGATCCGGCCCGCAAGCTTACGAACGATCTGCTCCTCCTCGGAGCCGACCTCTTCCGTCCATAGAAGAGTGAAGTCGTCGATTTCCCGCTCGATCATCATCGCCGCTCCATCATCGATTTGAGGCTGCTCTTGGCTCGCTGGCAGCGCAGCATAACGGCATTAGGCGTGATCCCCAGAATATCCGCCATCTCACCATAGCTGAAACCTTCGAAGCAGAGAACTATGGCTTCCCGCTGAGGGACGGGAAGTCGCTGAATGGACTCGACGAGCCGGCGCTTCTGATCGTTCCTGAGCGCGATCTCGTCAGGCGGAGGCGATCCCGACACAAGATCGGGGGGAAGCTCTACCTGCCTCGGTTCCCGCGCCCGCTTTGTCACGTGGGAAATGCACCGTTTCTGAGCGATCGACGCAGCGAAGGTCTTGATCGACGCCTCGCCGCGAAAGGAGCCCAGAGCTACCCAGATTGCGAGAAGGATTTCCTGTATGAGCTCTCGCCGAAGCACGGCATCGGCTTCATAGGAAAGCGCTATGCGGGTAATAAGGCCGGTGCAGTTCGCCGTCACCTCGGCGAAGAGTTGCTCTTTCGAGCCGCCGCTGGCGGGGGAAGCAGTCGTGGCGAGGCTTGCAAGTCCCACAGGGGCCGTCTGTGCCCGAAAACGTACGGGAATTCAAATCGAGGATGGAGAAATATCCCGATGACCAGGAGCGCGCAAAATAGCGGCACAATAGAGGTGCGCGAAGCTCATCGTTTCGACACGGCGGCGCTGGAGAATTGGATGCGGCAAGAGGTCGAGGGGTTCGAAGGTCCGCTCGAGGTCGAGCAGTTCCGCGGCGGCCAGTCCAATCCGACTTACAAGCTGATTACGCCCGGCCGCTCCTACGTGCTGCGACGCAAACCCCCCGGGAAGCTGCTTCCCGGCGCCCACGCGGTGGATCGGGAATATCGGGTTATCTCCGCGCTCGGCACCCAAGGATTCCCCGTCGCCCGCGCTTACGGCCTCTGCCTCAATGAGGAGGTGATCGGGACCCCCTTCTACGTGATGGAGATGGTCGAGGGGCGGATCTTCTGGGATGCCGACTTCCCTCAAGTGTCGCGCGAGGATCGACCGGCTTACTCTGACGCCATGAACGCCACCATAGCGCAGCTGCACCAGATCGATCCGGAAGCAGCCGGTCTCAGCGACTACGGCAAGCCCGGCAATTATTTCGAGCGGCAGATCGGCCGCTGGTCGAAGCAATATCTCGGGGACGTGGAGGCGGGCCGTGTTGCGACGATGGACCGTCTCGTCGAATGGCTGCCGCAGAACATTCCGGCGGATGAGGAGGCGGGACGCATCATCCACGGCGACTTTCGCTGCGACAACATGATCTTCCACCCCACCGAGCCGAAGGTGCTGGCCGTACTCGACTGGGAGTTGTCCACGCTCGGCCACCCGCTGGCGGACTTCACCTACCATCTGATGGTCTATCGGATGCCGGCGGGAGTCTCCACCGGCCTCGCGGGGCTCGATCTCGAGGCGCTGAACATTCCGTCGGAAGCCGAATATGTCGCCGCCTATTGCCGCCGCACGGGCCGTGCCGGAATTGAGAACCTCGACTTCTACATGGCGTTCAACATGTTCCGGCTCGCGGCCATCGTCCACGGCATCAAGGGCCGGCTCGCGCGCGGCAATGCGTCTTCGGCCCATGCCGACCGAATGGCCGCCCGCCTGGAGCCCCTTGCGGAAGGGGCGTGGGCGCAGGCGGTGCGGGCGGGCGCCTCGTAGGGCACCCGCGCCGCTTGCCCGCTACTTCGTCGGGAAGCCGCGCTTCTTCAGCAGTGCCCGAACGTCCGGGTCGCGGCCGCGGAACTGACGGTAGGCCTCGGCGCGGTCGGTCTCCTGGCCGGTCGAGAGCAGATACTGCCGGAAACGGTCCGCGGTCGGCTTGTGCCAGGCGCTGCCTGCTTCCTCGAACGCCGCCCAGGTGTCCGCGTCCATCGTCTCCGACCAGAGGTAGGAATAATAGCCGGCGGAATAAGCGTCGGAGCTGAAGAGGTGGTTGAACTGGGGCAGGCGGTGCCGCATCACCAGCTCCTTGGGCATTCCGAGCTTCGTCAGCGTCTCCCGCTCGAAGGCGTCGGGATCGACCACCCCGTCTGGATCGAGATGCAGCGCCATGTCGACCATCGCCGACGCCAGATACTCCACCGTCGCGAAGCCCTGATTGAAGGTCGCCGCCTTCTCGATCTTCTGAATGAGCGCCTGCGGCATCGGCTGGCCCGTCTTGTAGTGCTTGGCGAAGCGCTGCAGCACCTCCGGCGTCATCAGCCAATTCTCGTTCACCTGGCTCGGATATTCGACGAAGTCCCGCGGGCTTCCGGCCAAGCCGGGATAATGCACATCCGACAGGAAATAGTGGATGGCGTGGCCGAATTCGTGGAACAGGGTCTCGGCATCGTCGAGGCTGATCAGAACCGGCTCGCCCGGTCCAGGCTTGGTGAAATTGTTGTTGTTCGAGCCGAGCACGACGTCCTCGCCAAGCAAGCCCGAACGGCTGCGATAGGTGGTCGCCCAAGCGCCGGAGCGTTTCCCGGTGCGGGCATAATTGTCCATGTAGAACAGGCCGACCAGGCTGTTGTCCCGCTTGTCGCGAACCTCGAAGGTGCGGATGTCCGGATGCCACACAGGCACTGACCCGGTGTTCTCCTTGAAGTCCAAGTCGTAGAGCTGCCCCGCCGCCCAGAACATGCCTTCGATCATGTTCGACAGCTCGAAATAGGGCTTAATCTCGTCCTGGCTGAGGTCGTAGCGCTCCTTGCGGACCTTCTCTTGGAAATAGCGATAATCCCACGGCTCGATCGTGATGTTCTGCCCGAGCTTCTTGGCCGTCGCCTGCTGGTCGCGCACTTCCTCCTTCACTCGGGCGACCGCAGCGGGCCAGACGCGCTCCATCAGCTCCTGCGCGCGCGCCGGAGTCTTCGCCATCGTGTCCTGCATCCGCCAATGCGCATGCGTCTCGTAGCCGAGCAGCTTCGCCCGGTCGGAGCGCACCTTCACGATCTGAGCGATGGTCTGATTGGTGTCGCTCGTGCCGCCATTGTCGCCGCGGTTGACGAAGGCCTTCCACACCCGCTCGCGCAGCGCGCGACTGTCGGCGAAGGTGAGGATCGGATCGACGGCCGAGCGGGTGTTGACGATCGCGGCCACGCCGGCCGGCAGGTTGCGCTCCTTGCCTGCGGCAAGCGCCGCGGCCTTGACGTCCTGCGGCACGCCCTTCAGCTCCGCTTCGTTGGCGGCGATGTGGGTGCTCTCGTCCGCCAGCACCTTCTCGCTGAACTCGGCGAACAGGCGGGCGAGCTGCTGGTTGTAAGCAGAAAGCTGCTGCTTCTGCTCGGCATTCAGGTTGGCGCCGCGCCGCACATAGCCTTCGTATAGGCGCGTCACGAGCCGCTGCTGCTTGGCGTCGAGGCCGGCGCTCTCGCGCGCCTCATAGACGGACTTGATGCGCTGGAAGAGCCGCGGGTCGAGCACGATCGCGTCCGACGCGGCCGCGAGCTTTGGCCCCCACTGCTTTTGCAGCGCCTGATATTCCGGGGTCGCCATGTTGGAGGTCATCACCCCAAACAGGCTGCCGACGCGGCCGAGCCGCTCGCCGGCGCGCTCGAGGGCCTCCACCGTATTCTGGAAGGTCGGCGCAGCGGGATTGCTGACGATGGCGTTCACTTCGCGCTGCTGCTCGTCGATCGCGAACTGAAAGGCTTCGGGAAACAGCGCCGGAGTCACCTTGTCCCAAGGCGGCACCCCCTCAAAAGGACCGGTCCAGTCCGCGAGCAGGATGTTATCCGGCACGGAAGGCGCGGCTTCAGCCGAAGCCGTCGCGGCCGGAGCCTCTGCAGACGCAATCTCATTCGTGGAGGTCGTGGCGCAACCGGCAAGCAGGAGGGCGGCGGTGCTGGCAAGGAAATGGGGCTTCAAACTTACTCTCCAACTTCTGGGTAGGCTCGTGCTCGGCCGATTCGATTGTACTCGCTTACGCCATTGTGGCTGAACCGTCGGCAACTCAAATGCGACACGCTTGCTTGGATACTGAGAATAAGCTCATATCCGCGAAGGGAGCGGATAGGGGCAGCCGCAATATGCGTGGAAGTTAGAGGCGGCGGCCGCCGGCGGCGGCGCGTGGTGTCGGTGGTCGGCACCCGGCCCGAGGCGATCAAGATGGCGCCGCTGGTGCGGGCGCTGAACCGTTCGGCTCGCATCGAGCAGCGGCTCATCCTTACCCGCCAGCATTCGGGGCTCTCCGACTGCTTCGACCTTCCCGACGAGCAGGTAAGCGAGCTCCCGTTCGACCCGCGCGGGCGCAGCACAGTTCGATTGCGTGAGATGCTGCACCATCTGTTATGCGGGGAGTTCCGCTTGGCCCCGATCGACCTGCTCCTCGTCCATGGCGACACTGCGAGCGCGATGGCGGCGGCGCTGGCGGCCAGGGGCTGTGGCATTCCGATCGGTCATGTGGAGGCCGGGCTTCGCTCCTTCGATATGAAGCAGCCGAGCCCAGAGGAAGGCTACAGAGTGGCGATCGATGCCATGGCGGAGATCCTCTTCGCGCCGTCGCAAAGTGCCGCGGAAAATCTGCGCCGGGATTGGCGAGCGAAGGGCGAGATCCTGGTAACCGGAAATACGGGCATTGACGCTCTGCTCGACGCATGTGGCCGGATCGGCGATGTGGATGCCGATGCCACCGACCGAAAGCTGATCCTCGTCACCTGCCACCGGCGGGAGAACCAGGGCGATCCGATACGCGCCGTCTGCGCCGCGATGAAGCGGCTCGTGGAAGAGCTGCCGGTACGGATCGCTGCGCCGCTCCACCCGAACCGTCACGCCCGCGCCGCTATGGAGGAGGAGCTTCGGGACCTCGATCATATTCAGCTTCTCGATCCGCTGAATTACCAACCGATGGTGCGCCTGCTGCTGCGAAGCTGGCTGATCCTCACCGACAGCGGGGGTCTGCAGGAGGAAGGTCCTGCCCTCGGCAAGCCGGTGCTCGTCCTGCGCAACGTGACCGAGCGGCCAGAAGCGCTCGCTACGGGGAACATCCAGCTGGTCGGTACCAATCCCGATGAGATCCTCCGAAGCGTAGCTGAGCTGCTCCACGACAAGGACAGATACTCGTGCATGTCCCGTCCCGCCTTCCCCTTCGGCGACGGCCGTGCCTCGATAAGGATCGTCAGCGCCATCGAAGCGTGGCTGGCGCGGCGGGATCTGCGCGCCGCCTAGGAGGCTCTCTTCAGCCGATCGACGAGCCGCTCCCGAGCGGCCAGCGCGTCGGCCTGCCGTTCGATCAGCATGTCGCGGCCCAGGAAATGGCCGGTGATGCGCAGACCGGCGAGAATGTCCGGCCAATCCGCGGCGGCAGAACCGAGAAGGAAAGGCGGGAGCGGGAACAGCCGGTCCTGATATTCGGCGGCGGCGACGGCGCTGACCGCGCGGCCGCTCCTCGGGCTGACGAAGGTTAGATCCTCCGTCCGACCGGTCGCCGCGCACTCAGACAGGTCCAGCCCGAAGCCGAGCTCAGCGAGGAGCAGAAACTCGTAACGGACGAGGGCGGCCGCCCAGCCGCGGGCACTCGGCGCCGCCTCCACGGCGGAGAGCAAGCCGTCGAGCGTCTGGTAGAGGCGGGGATAAGGCTGACACTCGGGCAGGGCGGCCGCCGTGAGAGCCGTCGACCATTCGATCGCCGCCGCCGCGAGCGGCTCCTCGAGCAAGGCGCCACGGCTGACCGTCAGCTCGAGGCTGAGCTGGGGCAATTGCTCGTCGGTGCGGGCGCGATATTCCGCCTGAACCTTGTTCCCGGGGAGCAGCACCGGCCGCAGGCGGCGGGACTTGCCGCCCCGAACGAAGCCCGGCTGAAGGCCGTGGTCCGGCGTCAGGCTCCGCACGATAGCGCCATGCTCTCCGTGCGGACGCACGGCGCAGACGATCGCTTCGGTGACCATCCGCATCAGCCGGACGGGTGGAAATAATCGTAGATCGAGCGCGCCATAGTCCGCGAGATTCCGGGCGCCTTTTCCAGATCCTCGAGCGCCGCCCCTTTCACTGCCCGCGCCGTTCCGAAATGCATGAGCAGAGCGCGCTTACGGCTTGGGCCGATACCCGGCACCTCGTCCAGCGGAGAGGCCGTCATGCTTTTGGCGCGCTTCTGGCGGTGCGCTCCGATGGCGAAGCGGTGTGCCTCGTCGCGCAGGCGCTGGAGGTAGAAGAGGACCGGCGAGTTGGGCGGCAGCTGAAAGTCGCGCCCATCCGGCATGTGCATCACCTCCCGCCCCGCATTCCGGTCCGGCCCTTTCGAGATACCCACCACCGGCACGTCGTGGATCCCGGCGCATTCCAGCGTCTCCATGACCGCTGAGAGCTGGCCCTTGCCGCCGTCGATCAGTAGAAGGTCGGGCCATTCGCCGCGGCTGCGGTCCGGATCCTCCTTCTCCAGGCGAGCGAAGCGGCGGCCGAGCACCTCCCGCATCATCGCGAAATCGTCTCCGGGGGCCGTCTCCTCACGCTTAATGTTGAACTTGCGATAGGCGTTCTTCCGGAACCCTTCCGGCCCGGCGACGATCATTGCCCCCACCGCGTTCGTGCCCATGACGTGGCTGTTGTCGTAGACCTCGATGCGCTCCGGCGGCTCGGAAAGCTCGAACAGCTCCGTCAGCGCCCGCATCGTCTTCGCCTGGGTGCTGGTCTCGGCAAGGTGGCGTTCCAGCTCCTCCTCGGCGTTCCGCGACGCCTGGCGGATCATCTTCACCTGATCTCCGCGCTTGGGGACGCGTATGGTCACCTTGCGGTCGGAGCGCTCGCTCAGCGCCTCGCCTAGCAGCTCCGCCTCGGACACTTCCCGATCTAGCAGGATCTGTCTGGGCGGCGGCACTTCTTCATAGAATTGCATGAGGAAGGCGGCGAGCACTTCCTCCTCAGGCACGTCGTTGGTGTGGGCGGGGAAAAAGCTACGATGCCCCCAATTGTTGCCGCCGCGGATGAAGAAGGCTTGGACGCACATCGTCCCGCCCTTGCAGGCGAGGGCGAAGATATCCGCGTCCCCCAGCCCTTCCGCGGCGATCGTCTGGGTCCCTTGGATGAAGGTGAGCGAGCGCAGCCGGTCGCGGAACACGGCAGCCAGCTCAAAATCCATCGCCTCAGCCGCTTCCTGCATGGCCGAGGCGAGCTTCTGCTGCACCTGGCTGGACTTGCCGGCCAGGAAGTCCTTCGCGTCCTGGACGAGCTCCGCATAGGCTTCGGCCGTCACCCGCCCCACGCAGGGCGCCGAGCATCGCCGGATCTGGAAGAGCAGACAGGGCCGCTTTCGGGTGGCGAGAAAGGCGTCGGTGCAGCTTCGAAGCAGGAAGAGCTTCTGGAGCGCGTTCAGCGTGCGGGTGACCGAACCCGCGCTGGCGAAGGGGCCGTAATATTGGCCCTTATGACGGCGCGCGCCGCGGTGCTTGCGAACCTGCGGAAAGGCGTGGTCCTCGCGGAGCAGGATGAAGGGGAAGCTTTTATCGTCGCGAAGCAGCACGTTGTAGGGCGGCCGGTAGCGTTTGATCAGCTGCGCCTCGAGCAGCAGCGCCTCGGCCTCGGTGTTGGTGGTCACGATCTGCATCGACCGCGTCTGGGCCACCATTCGCTGAAGCCGCTTCGAAAGACGCGCCACCTGGGTGTAGTTCGTCACCCGGTTCTTCAGCGCCCGCGCCTTGCCAACGTAGAGCACGTCCCCCTTAGCATCGAGCATCCGGTACACGCCGGGCCGCACCGGAAGCGTCTTCACCACCTTGCGGATCGCCGCCACGCCGGCCTCCAGGTCCGGCTGGTCGCTACCGCGGACGGTGTACGCGGATTTCTCCTCGTTGAAGCGGTCGGCGGGGGACTCGGTCACGGGGCCGATTTAGGGGCGCGAGCGTCGATACGCCACTCCACCTAGGAGCCTAAGCTCAGTGAGCCCGGCCCAGACCTGCGATCGTGCGGTCAACCAGAGCCTTGTCACCTTGCGCGTCCAGCTCCGTCGAAATGAGCTGAGCCGCCGCGGCAGCCGCTGCGGTCGCGGCGCGAGCGCGGACTTGCTCGATCGCGTGACGCTCGGCGGCAGCGATCTTGTCCTCGGCCATTCGGCCGCGGCGCTCGATCAGCGCCTCCGAATCCGCCTGCGCCTGCCGGACGATCAGGTCCGCCTCGTGGCGCGCGCGCTCGAGCGTTGCGGCGGCTTCCGCTTCGGCGGAGGCGGCCTTCGCTTCATATTCGCTGCGCAGCGCCTCGGCTTCGGCGCGAAGCTGAGCGGCTTCGTCCAGCTGCTGGCGGATGCCCTCGATCTTGCGGTCGAGCGCCTTGCCGATCGCCGCCGGCACCTTCTTCCACAGGAGGATGGCGACGACGACGATCATCGCCAGCGCGACCCACGCGGTAGCGTCCATGCCCAGGGCCTTGGGCTCCGCGTGCGGGGCTCCGTGGCCCTCGGCCGCGGTGGTCGCGACGGCGTCGCCGCCGGTGTGCGGGATCGCCCCGCCCTCCCCCTTGGTGGAAGCGGCGGAGAGGTTGTGCTCGATCGAGGCGCCGGTCTTCACGGGATCATCAGCCATGGGCCAGCGCCGCCTTCACTGCATTGACCGCCTGGTCGCGGGAAACGGCGACGCCGGTGAGGCGGGCCACCATGTCCTGCGCGGCCTCGGCGGCCACGTTTTCGATATCGCCGAGCGCCGCGTCGGTGGCGGCGCGGATCCGCGCTTCCGCCTCCGCGACCCGGGCTCCCGTCGCGGCGTCGGCCGCCTTGACCTTGGCCTCGGCTTCGCGCGCCGAAGCCTCCTTCGCGGCCTGGGCCACTTTCAGGGCGTCGGCACGGTTCGCCTCGGTGCGGGCGCGGTTGGCGGCGTCGACCTCCTCAGCCGTGCGGCGAGCCGCCTCGGCAGCCGCCAGATCTCCGGCGATGCGCTGGTCGCGCGCTTCTACGGTCGCCTCGATCTTCGGGAGCATCCCCCGTCCGATCACCAAATAGATGATCGCAAAGGTGAGGACGAGCCAGAAGAGCTGGGACGCGAAGATTTCGGAGATCTGAGCTATCTGAGGCATGTCGTTCCCGCTTGCCGGCCCCGCCCGTCGTTCAACGACGACGGGGAGCCCGGCAGTTTGCTTTCAGCCGTTGTTACGCGACGAAGAGCAGGATCATCGCCACGACGAAGGCCAGAAGGCCCAGAAGCTCGGCGGCGGCGAAGCCGATGAAGAGACGGCCCTGCTGGCTGTCAGCGGCGGCCGGGTTGCGGAGCGCGCTCTCGAGGAACGAGCCGAACACGTTGCCGACGCCCAGCGCGGCCATGCCAACTCCGATCGCGGCGAGACCGGCACCGATCAGCTTTGCGGCATCTGCTTCCATCATGAGAAAACTCCTTTGTGTAAATCGTTGAAGAGGTTGAACTAACTCAGTGAAGATTGATCGCGTCGTTGAGGTAGAGCGAGGTCAGAAGCGCGAACACATAAGCCTGGATCGCGCAGACGAGCAGCTCGAGCAGCGTGATTCCGATCATCAGGATGAAGCTCGGCAGGCTGACCACCGGCGCAACCCAGAAGGCCTCCGCATTGAGGCCGTTGATCACGAAACCCGCGAGCACCTTCATCAGGATGTGGCCCGCCGTCATGGCCACGAAGAGACGAAGCGCGAGGCTGAAGGGGCGCACCATGAAGGAGACGAACTCGACGGGGACGAGGATCGGCATCATCCACCAGGGCGCGCCGTGGGGGACGAACAGCGAGAAGAAGTGGAAGCCGTGCTTCACCAGGCCGACGATCAGCACGATCGCGAAGGAGACGATGGCGAGGACGCCCGTCACCGTCAGGTGGCTCGTGACCGTGAAGGGATGGATGCCGACGATGCCGGTCGGAAGCATTCCGATCAGGTTCGCGACCAGGATGAACATGAAGAGGGAGAAGACGTAAGGCGCGAATTTGCGGCCTTCGGGACCGATGTTGGTCGCCATCATTCCGGATATGAAGCCCGTCACCCCTTCGACCGCCGCCTGCCAGCGGGTGGGGACGAGCTGGCGCTTCATTCCGCCCAGCATGAACAGCCACAGCACGCCCAGCGCGATCAGCATCCACAAGGCGCTGTTCGTGAAGGCGATCTGCTGACCGCCCAAATTGAACCCCTCGTAGATGGACTGCACCTCGAACTGGTGCATCGGGTCGATCTTGCCTTCTTCGGCCGCCACGTCTGCTTCCCGTCGATAATCCAAACGCCCGAATTTCAGTCCGGGCGTTTGCTTGAAATCCGATAGATGTTCCTGAAGCCAGCCGCCGTCCCGAGGAACATCAGCAGCAACAGGAAGAGCGGCAGGGTGTCGAGCCAGGTATCCAGCACCCAGCCGATCACCGCGCCGCCGCCAAGGCCCCCGATCAGGTAGGAAAGAACCCGGCTGCCGAGCTGCTCATTAGCGTCGGCAGGCTTGCGGTCCGATCCCGTCCTGGCCGCTTCTTCCGTCCGCGCCTGCTGCAACCGCTCTTCAAGCGAGCCGAACCGCGCGTCCCGGGGAAGCTCAGGGTCCTCGCGAAGCTCGTCTTCCGCCATGTCTTTCTTCCATGTGCAGCCACGCTTTAGAAAGCGGGTGCGAGAGGTGCAGGACATGCCGGCGAACTTACCCCGCCAAGGCGCCGCCCCTTTAGAAAGGGGGGCTGGTCAAGTCAACACGCTGCGGCGCAACAAGTCCCCGCCGCAGCGGCCTTCGCTCAGCCGCAATAGGCGGGGAGCGGGATGGGGGCTGAGTCGCGCTGGCGCCAGACTCCGTCGGGAAGGCGGTAATATTGGCCGGGGGCCACCTTCGTCCGGAAAAGCTCGCAGGCGGTGGTTGCGGCGACCTCCTCGATCTTCGCGCCCCGCTTTGCCGCGAGATCGGTGTAATAGGCGCGGCGCTTGATATTCACCGAATCGACCTGCGCGCGGACCGAGGCGGGGACGGAGCCGACGATTCCGAGATAGCCGTCGGCCTGCTCGCCGGCCTGGCCGGAGGCGCGAAGCTGCGCGGAGGCGTCTTGAAGCATGGCGAAAGCGGTGGTCGTTCCCACAACGGCGCCGAGCCCGATGCCCGCGGCGAGGATCAGTTTCATTCGGCGGCTCATGTCAAAACACTCCCGGGTTCTTCTTGATGAGGTCGCGAACGTCTTCCTGCAGCCGGACGACGACCTCCTGCCTGATATTGATGTTGAGGTTGATCTCTATCGGCTCCTCGGGCGCGCTCACCTGAACGCAGCCGGCGAGGAGGCCGAACAAAGGCAGAGCCAGCAGGAGCTTCAGCCTTTTCATCGCGCCTTTCACGTCGCATCGGCGTAGAGCCTCGTCAATATCCGGGCGCTTCATTTCACAGGCTCGCTTTCCTTGGGCTGAACGGGGGCCTCGGCCGGCGCCGCGCGCAGCAGCTCCGGAAGAGTGGTCTGGATGAGGATCGAGGGGTCGCTCAACGAGCGTGTGGTGGCGATCAGCGCCCTGAACGGCCCGCGCACCGTGATGTTGAACTCGAACGGAATTCGCGCGAGCTGGCCGAGGGCGCGGCCGGCGATCAGTCCCTTGACGCCGCCCAGCCGCGGCGGCGTGGTGAGAAGGGGGTCGCGGGCGACGCCATCCAGCTCGATGCCGGCGACGAACTCACCCTCAAGAGATCCGTCGAGCGCGATTTCCAGCTTCGAATAACGGAGCGACTTCAAGGCGTCGAAGGCGAGCTTGCCGTAGAGACCGAGCTGCTTGTCGGTCAGCTCGCCGATATAGGAGAGGGTGCCGCCCTCCGGCCGGGCCACCAGCCGCCCGCCAACGATCCGCCCTCCCCGCTCGTCGAAGACCATGGGAATGACGCCGTCGAACGTTCCGGTGGCGGTGATGTTGGCAAATTCCATCTGCTGGACGAACCGGGCCATGTCGAGGCCGATCACCCGGAAGGTCAGCTGCTTGGGAGAGGGCTTGGAAAAATCGAGGATCGTCTCCTCGAGCAGCAGCTCCCCGCCCGCGAAAGGCCACCTCCCGCCTTCGACCCGCACATGGAGGTTGGGGAGGAGCTGGTAGCGGATGCGGCCGTCGAATACGTCTATCCCGGTGCGCAGAAGGCCGACCTCCGCCACCTGCCCGGGCGCGCTGACGAGGCCGAGAAGGTCGGTGAAATAGACAGCGGTGGTCAGGCCCTCGACCGGTCCAAAGCTCGCGGCGAGGTTCGTGCCTTGGGTAGAGAAGGTGCCGCTGCTGCGCGTCCCGCCGGGGCCCCAGGCGATCTCGCCATTGCCCTTCAGAATGCCGTTCACGAGGGCCACGACGCCCGTGGTGAGACGGGTCAGCTGCTCCGGCTGGTAGGTATCGTCGAATCGGATGCCCGGCACGTCCAGCGTCGCCCTCCCCTCCCCTCGGCGCAGGTCGTGGCCTATCTCCGCCCGCAGGACAGGGGTGCCGGTCTCCGGATCGTCAAGCCAGGACGTCGCTCGGATCCGGTTGTCGGCGAGGGCCAGGCGGAAGTCGCGGGTGGCGAGCGGCCAGAAGCGCGGCGGATCCACCTCGTCGGCAACCCGCATACCGCCCGCGATCAAGAGATCGCCGTCCTTCACCCGCCAGGTGCCGCTGCCCCCGCTCATGAGAAGGGGCACGCTCGCGAGCTTTCCTCTCAAGCCGGAGAAGCGCCCCGTGACGCCCCCGCGGCCGAAATCGCCCGTGAAGGAGTCGAGGTCCAGCCAGTGAACGAAGCCCTCGCGGCCGAGCCTTATGGCCACGCTTGAGCTGTCAAAAGTCGGGCCGCGGGCGCTGAAGCGGAGGCGGCCGGCGGCGACGCTGAGCGGCGAGGCGCCCAGCATACCGGCAAAACGGGGCGAGCTTAGCTGCGCTCCGCCATCCACTCGGCCTCCCGGCGCCTTCCACACGAGCGAATGGCCGGTCGGGCAGAGCGGGAGCCGGGTCGGCCCGACTCGAAGCGTGTTGAGGCGCAGGCTGGCGAAGCGGACGAGGGTGCAGCGCTCGCCGAAGGTGAAGCCGCCGCGGCCGTCAAGGCGGCCGGCGAGCGGCACGACCAGCCCCTCCACGCGACCGTCGTTGATCGGTCCGTCGAGGGTCGCGAGAGTGTCGAGCCGGACCGCCCCACCCGGCGCGGCGCTGAACCGGACCGGCGTGAGCGCGAGCCTTGCAGCGTCGGCGCGCATCGGCTGGATCTGGGCCGAGCCGGAGACCGGCCCGCCGAGGCGCGGCTGCGAGAGCGCTACGCGTAATGTAGGAAAGCCGCCGCCGGACAGGGCAAAGCGCCCGTCCAGCTGAGTGCGCGCCCCGCGGAAGTAGTAAGTAAGTCCGCGGCCGCCGCCGAGGCTCGCGCGGGCGCCGCTACGGGTTAGGACCGCGAGCTGTTCGAACCGAACTCCTCCATAGCCGCCGCCGCTCACCAGCCGAAGGCTGGCATCGGCATCGAACGCGCCCTGCCCCCTTCTAACCGCGGCCGCCAGCGCGTCGCCGATCGGCTCCAGCGGCGCTCCGTCGAGCGAGGCGAGCGAGCTAGCGGCCGCGGAGAGAGCGCCAGTGGAAGCCCCTCGCACCGAGGCGTCTCCCACGAAGGCGAGGCTTCCGGTGTCGAGGGACAAGGCGTAGCGGCCCTCCGTCGCCAACCGCGCGGCCGTCACGCTGCCCACCCGCATCAATGCCGTAGCCAGCGAGAGGGCGCCCTTGGTCCGCTCGGCATTTCCTTGAAAGCCGAGCCTGCCGGTGAGGCTCTGCGCCCGATGGTCACCAACCCGCACGTCAGCCGCCGCGAGGGCGGTGTTGCCCTGCCACCCATCGAGCGCCTTGGCGAGCGTGGCGTCCAGATCGAGCCGAAGCCCGGCAATTGCGAGATCGTCATCACAGCCGACGCGCTCCGCCTGGGCCGGACCGCGGAAGCTCGGCCTTAGGTCCCGGGTCGCCACGGCCCAGTTCCCACGCACGCCTTCGATCCGGCAGCTGCCGAGGCTCAGGCGCCGCGACGCCGCCGCCATTCGCCCGCGGAAGCCGTCGGCCAGGTTGCCGCGGCCGGCGAGCGCGATTCCCACTCGCCCGGCGGGCGTGTCGAAGCGGATGCTGGCATCCGCTACGTCGACGCTTTGATCGGGCAGCCGGAAGGGAAGCCCGCTCGGCGGCAGGAGCCGGTCCACCTGGCCCATTCGGATGCGGCCGTTCACAAGCCGCGCATTGAGCCGGACGCCGCGCGCGGCGATCATCCTGACCCGCGGCCGCCACCAGTTCCACCGCAGGTCCACTTCGACCCAGCGAGCGGTAAGGTCCGGGTTGCGTGGATCGCCGATGACGAGATTTTCGAGCCGCTGGGTGCGAAGGCTGATCCGGGTGACCTGGTAGCTCGCCTGAACGTTCCGGCGCTGGAATTCGTCCGCCAGATAGTCCGAGGCGATGGGGCGGCGCTGGCTCCACAGAATGAGCAAAGCGAGAAGGATAAGCAGCAAGGCAGCGAGAGCTAGAAGCCGCTTCACCGGGCGCCGCCGCGCCACCTCTACGGCCTCCTCATCCACCGGCTGCTCAACCTCTTCCCTGGCGCCTACGTTCCGCCTCCGTCACCACCGAATGGCCCGGGAGGCAAGGCGGTTTGCCTAAGAGGCTCGAGAAGCTTAATCTTTGCTGATGGGGCATGGATCGACGGACGACACGGGGCACCGGTCGCGGCTGCGGCAGCGTCTGTTCGACAATGGCCACAAGGCGCTCCATGATCATGAGCTTCTCGAATATCTGATCGGCCTCGCCCTTCCCCGCCGCGACACCAAACCGCTCGCGAAGAAGCTGATCGCCGAGTTCGGCGGGCTGGGAAAGCTCCTCTCCGCCGACGCAGAGGCGATCATGCGGCGCGGCGGAGTGACGGAGGGCGTCGCCGCAGCGATCAAGATAGCCCAGGCGACGGCGCTCCGCCTCCTCGAGGCCGATGTGAAGGAGCAGAAGGCGCTCGCCAGCTGGCAGGCGCTCGAAGATTATCTTCGCGGCGACATGTCCCACATCCAGATCGAGCGGGTGCGGGCCTTGCTCCTCAACACCAAAAATGTCCTCATCCGCGACGAGCTGCTGTCGGAGGGGTCGGTGAACGAAGCCGCAGTCTATGTGCGCGAGATATTGCGCAAGGCGATCGATCATCATGCCAGCGCGCTGATCCTCGTCCACAACCATCCGAGCGGCGACCCGCAACCGAGCCGTCAGGACATCCAGCTGACGCGCGAGATCGTCGAGGCGGCGCGGCCGCTTCGGATCGCGGTACACGACCATGTGATCGTCGGTGCGACCCGCTGCCTCAGCATGCGCTCGATGGGGCTGATGTAGCTTTGCCGCGTCATTGAAGCGACCAGGCGGCTTTGCTAGGCGCGCCTCTCTTCAACGCAGGTTAGGAAGCAGAATGATCCCCCGCTACTCGCGGCCTCAGATGAGCAGCATCTGGGCGCCCGAAACCCGCTTCCGGATCTGGTTCGAGATCGAGGCGCACGCGCTCGACGCGATGGCGGAGATGGGGACGGTGCCGAAGGAAGCGGCTCAGGCGGTGTGGGAGCGCGGCGCCTTCGAGGTCGAGCGGATCGATACCATCGAAGCGGAAGTGAAGCACGACGTCATCGCCTTTTTGACTAACGTCGCAGAGCATGTCGGGCCGGAGGCGCGATTCCTCCACCAGGGCATGACCAGTTCGGACGTCCTCGACACCTGCCTCGCGGTGCAGCTGAAGCGCGCGTCCGACCTGCTGGTCGAGGACCTGGACCAGCTGCTCGCCGTGCTGAAGCGCCGCGCCTTCGAGCACAAGCTGACGCCCACGATCGGGCGCAGCCACGGCATCCATGCCGAGCCGGTGACGTTCGGGCTAAAGCTCGCTTTCGCCTACGCCGAATTCGCCCGCTGCCGCTCCCGCCTCGTCGCGGCGCGTGAGGAGATCGCCACCTGCGCCATTTCCGGCGCTGTCGGCACCTTCGCCAACATCGACCCGCGCGTCGAGGCGCATGTCGCGGCGAAGATGGGCCTGAAGGTCGAGCCGATCTCCACCCAGGTGATCCCGCGCGACCGCCACGCCATGTTCTTCGCGACGCTAGGGGTAATCGCCTCGTCCATCGAGCGGCTGGCGACCGAGATCCGCCACCTCCAGCGAACCGAGGTGCTCGAGGCGGAGGAATATTTCTCGCCGGGCCAGAAGGGCTCGTCGGCAATGCCGCACAAGCGCAACCCGATCCTGACGGAGAACCTGACCGGCCTCGCGCGGATGGTTCGCGCCTATGTGAACCCGGCTTTTGAGAACGTCGCCCTCTGGCACGAGCGCGACATCAGCCATTCGTCCGTTGAGCGCTATATCGGGCCGGACGCGACGGTGACGCTCGACTTCGCCCTCGCACGCCTCACGGGCGTGATGGACAAGCTCCTCGTCTACCCCGAGCGGATGCGGAAGAATCTCGACCGCATGGGCGGGCTCGTCCACTCGCAGCGCGTGCTCCTCGCCCTCACGCAGGCTGGCGCAAGCCGCGAGGATGCCTACCGCCTCGTGCAGCGAAACGCGATGAAGGTCTGGGAATCCGACGGCGAGCTCTCCCTGCTCGAGCTGCTGAAGGCCGATGCGGACGTCTCGGCGCTCTTGCCCGCCGAACAGCTCGAGGAAAGCTTCGATCTCGGTTATCACCTGAAGCACGTCGATACGATCTTTGCCCGGGTGTTCGCTCCCTAAGCCGTTGATCTCCACGGCAATTCTGATAGTTGCTAGCGCCTGCCGCCGGGTGCATTATCCGTTCCGGACGTTTCTGCGGCGCCGACGAATGGGGGGAATATCATGAGAAAGACATCATACCTGCTTTGCGCGGGAGTTTCGCTGCTGGCTTCGGCCGCAGCCGCCCAGACCACGACGCCCCCCGCGACGCCCCCCGTCACGGACAGCACCAATGACGACACGAAGGCGGACCCGGACGCTGAGGAGGAGATCGTCGTCGTCGGCACCCAAATCCGCGGCGCTCAGCCGACTGGCACCCTTCCAGTCACCGTCGTCGATCAGGACCGGATCGACGCCACCGGCTCCGTCTCCGGCGACGACCTCTTTCGCTCCATCCCTCAGGCGGGCGACGTTCAGTTCCAGGAAGCGCGGACAACCGGCAACCTCAACGACGCGCGTGGGGACAATAGCTCGATCAACCTCAGGAGCCTCGGCACCGGCAACACCCTGGTGCTGCTCAACGGGCGCCGCATGGTTCCGACCCCGGGCACGCAGACCGAGAATTTCGTGCCCGTCCAGACCGTCAACACCAATGCCCTCCCCGTCGGCGCCACGCGCCGGGTCGAGGTGCTGCGAGAGGGCGCCGGTGCCATTTACGGCGCCGACGCGGTCGCCGGCGTGGTCAACGTCGTCCTCGACGATAGATATGACGGCCTGCGCCTGGACGCGCGCTACGGCTTCGCCGACGGCACCGAAGAAGCGACGGGGGCCTTCAAGGCAGGCACCCGCCTCGGCGACAATACGCGTGTGATGCTGTTCGGCAGCTACACCCACCGTACGCCGCTGTTCGCGAGTGAGCGCGACTTCACCGCGAGCGAAGATCATCGCCCGCGGCTGGTGGGGACGCCCTTCGAAGGCAGCACGGCCTTTGACAACCGTTCCACCTCCGCGCCCTTCGGCGTCTTCACCGTCATCGGAACTCCCACCACGATACGGCAGGGAACCACTCCTCTCACGGCCTCAGGTGCGTTCCACGTCCAGCCGACCTCGAACACCGCCGCCACCTGCTCGAGCACGGTCTACAACGGAAATCTGTGCCTTCGCAGCGGCACATTCACCAGCCCCTCGGCGAACACCGCGGCGACCCGACCGCTCCGCTATGACGAAAATCCCGACCGCACGCTTCGCGGCGGCCTCGACCGCATCAACGCTTTTGGCACGCTGACCCACGATTTCGGCGGTGTCGAGTTCTTCGGAGAAGCGGGCTATTACCATGCGGAGCTCGACGGGCAGCGCGAGCAGTCAGCTCCGATTTCCAGCGCGGTGATCAGCATCCCCGCAACCAACTTCTACAATCCTTTCGGGCCGACGACGCTGAACGGAGCGCCGAATCCGAACCGGCTTCCGAACCTCAATCTGGCCGACGTGCCGGCAGGCGGCCGCGCTCTCACGATCACCAACTATCGGCCCGTGGACACCGGCCCCCGCACCTTCACGGTAACCGACGACCTTTACCGCCTGCTCGGCGGATTAAGGGGCGAATTCGGCAAGTTCGATTGGGAGTCGGCCCTGACCTATTCCTGGGCGAAAACCGACGACAACACGCACGATGCGATCAGCAACACGTTGTTCCAGCAAGCGCTGTCGAAGTCCACGCCGGACGCCTACAACCCCTTCAACGGCGGCACCCAACCGGCTTTCTCCTTGGGCGACGCGACGCCCAGCAATGCCGCCACGATCGAGTCCTTCCTCGTTGAAGTGCACCGCATCAGCAGAACGTCGTTGGCGACCGGCGATCTGAAAATTTCCACGCCTGATCTGCTCCAGCTGCCGGCCGGCGGCCTGGGAATGGCCGCTGGTGCCGAAGTGCGGCGGGAGACTTACGAAGACGATCGGGACGATCGGCTGGACGGGACGATCACCTACACGAACGGCGTGACGGGCGTCACCTACGGCACCGACATCCTCGGCGCCAGCCCAGCGCCGGACGTGAAGGCGGACCGGACGATCGCCTCGGCCTTCCTCGAATTCGCGGTGCCGCTGATCTCTCCCGAGATGAACGTGCCGATGATCCGCTCGCTCGACGTCCAGCTCGCCGCCCGCAACGAGCATTATTCGGATTTCGGCAACGTGCTGAAGCCCAAGGTGGCCGCAAGCTGGGAGATGTTCGAGGGGCTGAAGCTGCGCGGATCCTGGTCGGAGAGCTTCCGCGCCCCCAACCTGCCGCAATTCTACAGCGCGGGCACCCAGGTTTCGAACAACCGGACGGACCTGGCCTTCTGCAGGATCAACAATCCTAACGCGACCACCTGCCCCGCCGCGAGCACGCTGGAGGTCCGCGCGGGCAATAAGGGCCTGAGGCCGGAGAACGCGACCAACCTCTCCGCCGGGATCGTGATGACGCCGCCACGCATTCCGGGCCTCGTGATCACCGCGGATTTCTGGCGCATACGGCAAGAGGGCGTGATCGGCATTCAAGGCGCCCAGAACCAGCTGCTTTACGATTATCTTCTGCGCCTGAACGGCTCGAGCAATCCGAACATCGTCCGCCTAACCCCGGGCGCTGGCCAGACGGTCGGCCAGCTTTCCTTCGTCCAGGACGATTATTTTAACCTTCAGCCCCGCTCGATCAAGGGGATCGACCTCGAGCTGAACTATCGCCTCCGCGATACGCCGCTCGGCACCTTCAACCTCCAACTCGCGGGCTCGCACCTGCTGTCCTTCGACCAGCAGCCGTCGGAAATGCAGCAGGAGCTGATCGATGCGATCGCGTCGGGCAAGCTCATCACGACGATTTCGGTAGCCGGCGCGAACAGCCTGCTCCGCCAGAACGGAAATCCCCGCTGGCGCGGCTCGGCAAACCTCAACTGGCGCTCCGGGCCCCTCCGCGCCGGTGTGCTCGTCAATTACGTGAGCTCCGTGATCGACACGGGCCCTGACCCGGTCGACGGTCAGCCGTTTGTGATCGACGATTGGACGACGGTCAACGTGTACGGCGAATATTCGTTCAGCGACGGAGGGCCGTTGGAAGGAACCAGGTTCCGGGTCGGCGCGCGCAATCTGTTCGATAAGGACCCGCCGCTCTCCTCCAACAACTTCGGCTTCCTAGGATCGCTTCACAGCGCGGTCGGCCGGTTCGTCTATTTCGAGCTTTCGAAGCGCTTCTGAGCCCAAGACCCCGATGCGCTCGTCGCCGATCCAGAGGAACCGTCGCCTCCTCCTTCTGGCGGCGGCCCTTCTCTCCGGCTGCGTCGCGTCGGGCAGAGCAAGCGATCCCTTCGATCTGCTGATCGTCGGGGGCGAGGTTCTGGACGGTACAGGCGCGCCCTCTCGCCGCGCCGACGTCGGCATAGCGGGGGACAGAATAGCATTCGTCGGCGATGCCGCGGCGGCCCGAGTGAAGGCGAAGCGCAGAATCGATGCTTCCGGGCGGCTTGTGGCCCCAGGCTTCATCGATCCCCACACCCATTCGGCTGAGGATCTTGGTTCCGAAGACCGCTTCCGTCGCGCCGCCTTGAACCACCTGATGCAGGGCGTCACGACGGTCTTCATCGGCAATGACGGGGGCGGAGATCCGGGAGTAGGCCGCCAAATGGCCGCCTTCGCTGCCGCCGGCACGGGCGTGAATGTCGGCGCCTTCGTCGGCTTCGGGCCGATCCGCCGACAGGTGGTGGGGGAAAGCGACCGCGCGGCCACATCGGCCGAAGTGGCGGAGATGCGCACCCATGTGGCGCGCGGAATGTGCGAAGGGGCGCTCGGCTTCTCGACCGGCCTCTATTACGCGCCGCAAAGCTTCGCGAAGACGGACGAGGTCGTGGCGCTCGCCCGGGAAGCGGCGGCTCGCGGCGGCCTCTACGAGAGCCATCTTCGGGACGAGGGCTCGGATAATATCGGGCTTCTGGCGGCCGTCGACGAAGCGATAGGCATCGGCCGAGCTGCGGGCCTTCCGGTCCATATTGCCCATATCAAGGCGCTTGGGGTGGACGTGCACGGACAGGCCCCTCGCGTGGTTGAGCTGATCGAGGCCGCCCGCTCCACCGGCCTTCGAATGACGGCGGACCAATATCCCTGGAGCGCGTCGGGCACCCGCCTCACCAGCGCCCTCGTTCCCCGCTGGGCGATGGATGGCGGCCGCAATGCGCTTCAGGCGCGGTTCGGAGACGCCGCGGTTGCGACCCGCCTCAGGGAGGGAATGGTGGACAATCTGCGTCGCCGGGGCGGGGCGGGCGCAGTGCTGATCATCGGCGGGAGCCATGCCGGGCTACGGCTCGATAAGGTCGCCGCGTCGTGGAGCATCGACCCCATCTCCGCCGCGATCCGGATCATGACCGAGGAGGGCGACGCTCCGATCGCTTCCTTCAACATGGCCGAGGCCGACATAGAAACCTTCGCTCGTCAGCCCTGGGTGGTCGCAAGCTCCGACGCGGTGGACGGGCACCCACGCAGGTTTGGAAGCTTCGCGGAGCGGTGGCGCAAGTTCGTGCGCAGCCG
>DASWOC010000016.1:0-63779 GCA_036398895.1 Allosphingosinicella sp.
CTTGAAGCCTTCGCCAAGCGTCAGCGGAACCGTCCAGTAATCGCCGGCCAGAGTGGCGTAATCTCGATCCGCACCGCCGTCCGCGCTGTCGGCACTGGTGAGAGCGCTCCCAAAGTAGAAGCCGTCGCGGCCAGAGCCGCCAGAAGCACTGTCGTCGCCGCCCCGCGACAAATCAATGAAGTCCCCGCCGCCGCCCGCATCGATGAAGTCGCTGCCGCTGCCGCCCTTGAAGGTGGTACCCCGGTCATCGCCCGTCGCCGTGAAGGTGCCCGTGCCGGCAAAGGTGAGCGTCTCCACATTCGCCGGAAGCGCGTAGGTCTCGAGCGTCGTGCGCACCTCGTCGGTTCCTTCGCCCGCATTCTCCGTGACGATGTCCCCAGCGGCATCGACAATGTAAATGTCGTTGCCTAGCCCACCGATCAACTCATCTGCGCCGCCCCCGCCATCGAGCGTATCATGGCCAGCGGCTCCGGCGATGCGGTTGGCGAGGCCGTTCCCGGCCAGCGCCTGACCGCTGCCCAGAAGGCCGGTCAACCGCTCGACATTGGCAGCCAGCGTGTAGCTCGAGAGCATCGTCCGGACCTCGTCGGCGGTGCCGCCGTCGGCAAGCTCGACGACCGAATCGCCACCATCGTCGACATGATAGATGTCGTTGTCGGACCCGCCGGTCATGACATCCGCCCCGGCGCCCCCGTTGAGAACGTCGTCTCCGGCACCACCGTCCAGCTTGTCGTCACCCGCTCCGCCGGTCAGCTGGTCGCCGAGCGCTCCGCCCGCCAGTTCGTCGCTTCCGGCACCGCCCAAAAGGTGCAGCTGCGCATTGGTTTCGGTGGAGCTGAATTGCACCCGCTCGCCGGTCGCCAGACCTGAGGCGTCGAGCGTGAAGACGGTCCCGCTCTGCGTCGCCGCATCCTGCAGGTGGATCCTGTACTCAATCGCTAAGGTCCCGTTCCAGGCGCGGCTCGCATCGAAACCGGAGAGCAGCTGCAGCTTCTCGACCGAGCTGATGTCCAGCAGATTGCCCGACGCGGTCGAGGTGCCGAGGGTGACGAGAGTCTGCGAGGCGCGGCCCTGAAGCTGGAGCGTGTCGGTGTCGCCGGCGCCATCGACGACGTGGCTGTCGCTACCCGCGGGCCGCAGGGCTACGAAAAACATGTCTGTGCCAATGTTCCCAATGGCTCGGTCGGTTCCACCATAGCCGATCAGGAACAGGTCGTTGCCACCCCCGCCCACGAAATTGTCGGAGCCCGCCGCGCCTTGGAACCGGTCCGATGCCACCGTCCCGGTTCCTGATCGGTTCGGGATCGCATAGCCGTCGAGATTGAAGTCGGTGAGTGTCCAGATACCGGTGTTCCGGAACGTGATCCAGTTGACGAACCCGTCGCCGCCGCCGTTCATGTCCCGCTGCAGGATCAGGTTCGTGCCGCTCTCCACGAGGCGCAGATGCCCGGTGTCGAACGGGCTAAGCGCCGTATTGTAGTTGGTGAGCTCCGACGCGAGCCACTCGTCGAAGTCGATCGTGTCGCCGCCGTCCCCAGCCTCGAAGTCCGTCAGGGTGATCGATCCGCTGCCGCTTCCGGTGCGCCCGATGCGCAGGATATCCGAGTCCGCGCCGAGCGCGATCGTTCCGACCCCGGACATCGAGGCGACCGTGATCGAGTCTCGTCCCGCACCAGCGTCGAGAGAATAGGTGCCGCCGCCGGACATGCTCACGTAGAAGGAATCCAGCCCGGCTCCGCCGTCCATGACCATATGGTCGCTGGCGGAGTTGGAGCTCACGTTAAGCGAATCGTTGCCGTCCCCGCCATAGAGCCGGTCGGACCCCCCGTCGAAGGCGTCCAGATAGTCATGGCCCGCACCGCCGTGCATTTCGTCATTGCCGGCGCCGCCACTGAGCCGGTCATTATCCTCCCCCCCTTCGAGCAGGTCGTCGCCGAAACCCCCGTCAAGGGCGTCGTGGCCACTACCGCCGCGCAGCGTGTCATTGCCCGAGAAGCCGTAGAGCGTATCGTCCCCGCCATGGCCGCCGATCGTGTCTCCACCCCCGTCGCCCTCCAGCGCATCGCCGTCGTCGCTGCCGCTCAGCACCAGTGGGGCCGAAACTGTTCCATTCGGGCTGAACCCGTCGAAGTTCGCGCTCGTGAACGCGCTCGCCTGCGTGTTGCGGAAGGTCAGGATCGTGACGAAGCCGCCAGCCGTGCCGTTCTCGCTGAATTGAAGGAGCGTATCGCTTCCTGACTGCAGTAGCCGGGAATGGCCGCTCGCGAAGGGATTGGCACCAACCGCCAGTCCATAGGCATAGAAGCGAAGGAAGGTCGTCATGTCGACCCGGTCGCCGCCGGCGCCGGCGGTGAAGTCCAGGACGCTGATCGGAGGGGCATTGGTCGAATGGACCGGCGCCGAGATTTCCACCAGGTCCCGGCCGGTGCCGGTGGTGATCGTGATCGCTCCGGCAGGACGATCCAGGCTTCCCGTCACCGAGTTGAGCAGGATCGTGTCCGCGCCGCTCCCCCCGTCGATCGTGACTCCGCCGGCCGCCCAGCCCGAGACCATCAGGTGGTCGTTGCCCTCGCCCCCGTTGAGGGCCACGCTGCCCCCGCCGATACGACTCATGGTCAGCGAATCGTCCCCGCCGTCGCCGTACAGCGCGTCGTTGCCGTTCTCCGAGTCGGAGAGAGTGTCGTCGTCGTCTCCGCCGTGGATGACGTCGTCACCTCCGTCTCCGGCGAGATTGTCTGCCCCGGCGCCGCCGTGGATCGTGTCGTTGCCGAAGCCTCCGCGGATCGCGTCATTGCCTTCGCCGCCGTCGAGGGAGTCCGCTCCGTCGCCGCCGAACAGGCGGTCACGGCCGCCCGAGCCGCTCAGGGTATCGGAGCCTGCCCCGCCGATGAGGAGGTCGGCCTCTTCGGATCCCGATTCCGCGCGGTCGGCTTCCGCCTGCCCGGTCGGCGAGACGCCCAGATTCTCCGAGGTGAAGGTGGACGCCGAGACGTTCTTGAAGGTCAGGGCGGTGGCGAAGCTCCCGTTGGCGGTGCTCGCGAACTGGAGGAGCGTATCGGCCCCGGACTGCTGGAGCCGGGCGAAGCCGGCCGTGAAGGGGTTTGCCGAATAGACCCAGGCAAAGCTGGTATAGACGCGCAGGAGCGACATGAAGTCGACGAAGTCGCCATTCGCTCCGGTCTGGAAATCCGTGACGGTCGCCCCGCTATAGACCGCTCCGCTATTGTAGCCCCAGACGCTGATCGTATCGCGGCCCGCACCGAGCGTAATGGTCGACGCACCGAGTTCCGACGTCGCCCAGAGCGCGAGCACCGAGACGACGTCATTCCCCCCGCCGGCATCGACCTTGATTGTGTTGCCTGCGCGGATCTCGAGCGCGATCGTATCGGCGCCGTTGCCGCCGAACACCTCGATCGTGCTTCCGGCGGACCGGCGCGTTACTCGGATGCTGTCGTCGCCGTCGTCGCCGTAGATGATGTCGGAGCCGAGCCTTTCCTCGGTCCAGATACGGTCGCTGCCGCCGCCACCGTGGATGGTGTCGTCGCCGGAGCCGCCGTTCATCTCCTCGCCGATCGAGCCGCCGACGAGAATGTCATTGCCGCTCTCGCCGTACAAGGCTGAGGCGGAAGTGTCGCTCGAGATCAGAAGGTCGTTGCCGGGCCCGCCGTACATCCAGTCGCCGAGGCCTGCCGTCTGGATCGTGTCGTTGCCGCCGAGGCCGCGCAAACGATCGCTCTCTTCCGTCCCGGTAAGCGAGTCGTCGCCCCGAGTTCCCCAGATTATCGCCATTCCACCCACTCCAATACGGGCGCATGCCTTCGCCCACTCCGCCAAATCCTGCGCAGGAGATTGCGCCGTCAGCCGGGCAAGCGCTCTCGGCCGCCCGACTATGTGCACTTTCAGCTCATCCACCACCCGGACCTTCCCGGTACTCGTAAGTACCAGAAAATCAAGCGTTTCTCCGTCCTGCTCCGGGTCCCTCCTCCTGGCGGCGGAATTCTTCGGGCCGCGCCTCTAGCCCCGCCTCGGCGCGGCCTCTATCAGCGCAACATGGCGTCAATCCTTCAAGGGATCAGGATCGTCGAGCTGGCCGGCATCGGCCCGGCCCCTTTCGCCGCGATGATGCTGGCCGATCACGGCGCCTCCGTCGTCCGCATCGAGCGGGAGGATCAGCCCCCCGTCATTCCGCCGGAGTTCGACATCCTCGCCCGCGGCCGAGCGGAAACGATCCGGCTCGATCTGAAGAGCGAGAAAGGCGCGGCGAGGGTTCGGGAGCTGGTACGAAATTCCGACGGGCTGATCGAAGGCTTCCGGCCGGGGGTGATGGAGCGGCTGGGGCTCGGGCCGGAGGTGCTTTGCGCAGACAATCCGCGGCTCGTTTACGGAAGGATGACCGGCTGGGGGCAGGAAGGGCCGCTTGCGCAAACGGCGGGGCACGACATCAACTATATCGCCCTCGCTGGAGCGCTCCATACTTATGGGCGAGAAGGTGGCCCGCCGACGCCGCCGGTCAACGCGGTGGCGGATTTCGGCGGCGGCGGGATGCTGCTCGCCTTCGGGATGCTGGCCGGGATCCTCTCCGCGCGGGCGACCGGCAAGGGGAGCGTCATCGACTGCGCGATGGTGGACGGAGCGGCTCTCCTCTCCGCCCTCACCTGGTCGCTCAAGGCGGCGGGCATGTGGAAGGACGAGAGGGGGGTGAACCTGCTCGACACGGGGGCGCCCTATTACGACGTCTACCGGTGCGCGGACGGGGAATGGGTGGCGGTCGGGGCGCTCGAGCCGCAATTCTTCGCAATTCTGAAGGAGAAGCTCGGCCTTCGCTGCGGCCGGGGCGATCCGGGGCTTCGCGACGAGCTCACCGCCGCCTTTCTGGCGCGGCCGCGTGAACATTTTGTGCGACTTTTCAACAAAAGCGACGCCTGTTTTTCGCCGATTCTCTCGCTTTCCGACGCTCCGGGCCACCCGCATAACGCGAGGCGCGGCACCTTCGCCAACATAGGCGGCGTCGTCCAGCCCGCCCCCGCCCCCCGCTTCAAGGACCCGCCATGCTAGACCTCTCCCGCCGCACCGCTTTTGGCGAGGAGCACCACCTCTTCCGGGACCAGGTCCGACGCTTCCTGGAGCGCGAGCTCGTCCCCCACCTCGACCAGTGGGAGGAGGAAGGGATCATCGACCGGACCTTCTGGAACAAGGCCGGGGAGGCCGGCCTGCTCTGCCCCACGGTGCCGGAGGAATATGGCGGCCCCGGACTCGATTTCGGCTTCAACGCGGTCATTGATGAGGAGCTCGCTTATGTCGGCTCCACGGCGGGCATCACGCTCCATTCCGACATCGTCGCCGACTATATCGTCGCCTACGGCTCCGAAGAGCAGAAACGCCACTGGCTCCCGCGCATGGTCTCGGGCGAGACTGCAACGGCCATCGCGATGACGGAGCCTGGGGCCGGTTCGGACCTCCAGGGGATCCGCACCACCGCCCGGCGCGACGGCAATCATTATGTGATCAATGGCTCCAAGACCTACATCACCAACGGCCAGCATGCCGACCTGGTGATCGTCGTCGCCAAGACCGATCCCGTTGCGGGCGCGAAGGGCGTCTCGCTGATCCTCGTCGAGGCGGACCGGGAGGGCTACGCGCGCGGACGAAATCTCGACAAGATCGGCTTCCATTCGCAGGACACGTCCGAGCTCTTCTTCGAGGATGTGCGGGTACCCATCACCAACTGCCTCGGCGGCGAAGGCATGGGCTTCGCTTACCTCATGAACCAGCTGCCGCAGGAGCGGCTCTCCATAGCTCTTGCCGCGCAAGCGGGGGCGCAGCGGGCGTTCGACGAGGCGGTGAAGTTCACGAAGGAGCGCAAGGCCTTCGGCAAGACCGTGTTCGAGTTCCAGAACACGAAATTCACCCTCGCCGACCTGGCGGCGAAGCTGCAGGTCGGCTGGGCCCATGCGGACTGGGCGCTGAAGCGGCACGTCGCGGGCGAGCTCACCGCCGCCGAGGCTTCGGCGGCCAAGCTCTGGCATACCGAGCTGCAATGGGAGGCGTGCGACGCCTCGCTCCAGCTCCACGGCGGCGCGGGCTATATGAACGAATATCTGATTGCCCGCCTCTGGCGCGACGCGCGGGTCACCCGGATATTCGGCGGCACCAACGAGATCATGAAGGAAGTGGTGAGCCGGGCGATCTGAGCCGAGCAGCGTGGAACTACGCCTTGCCCCCCATCCTCCCGCCTCTATAGGCTGACCCTCCCTTCGAAGACCCGACCGCAGCCAAGATGTTCAACCTCACCGACCGGTATCTTGCGCGCCTGGTGCTCGTGCCGCTGCTCGGCACGCTCGCGCTCGCGGCGATGCTGCTCGTCCTGGATAAGATGCTGCGGCTTTTCGACTTTGTCGTGAGCGAAGGCGGCCCAGTCGATATCGTCTGGAAAATGCTGGCCAATCTGCTGCCCGAATATCTCGGCCTCGGAATTCCGATCGGCCTGCTCCTCGGCATCCTGATGGCGTTCCGGCGGCTGGCGCTCTCCTCGGAGCTGGACAGCCTGCGCGGCGTCGGGCTCGGCTACACAAGGCTGCTGAGAGTGCCCTATCTGTACGCGATCGTGCTGATGGGGCTGAACGTGTTCGTCGTCGGCTATCTCCAGCCCGTGACCCGCTACGGATATGAGCAGCTTCGCTTCGACCTGCGCTCCGGCGCGCTCGGCGCCTCGATCAAGGTGGGGGAGTTCACCAACCTCGGCAAACGGATGACGATGCGGGTGGAGGCGAGCGAGAATGAAGGGCGGCTCCTCCACGGAGTATTCGTCCGCGCCGAGACCCGCGGCGGGCGAACCCTCGCCGTCACCGCCGACCACGGCACCTTCCTGGCGACGGACGACCCGAATGTGATGCTTCTTCGTCTCTCGAACGGCCGGCTCGTGCACAACGCCCCTTCCTACCGGGCGCCGCGGGTGCTGAGCTTCCGGATCCACGACATTCCGATCGACCTGCCCAAGATCGCCGAGTTCCGAGGCCGCGGGCGGGGGGACGAGGATGAGATGACTATCCAGGAGCTGCTGACCACCAGCCGTTCCGAAGCGGCGCCGCCCAAGTTCCGCAACGCGGTACGCGCGAACTTCCACTACCGGGCCACCGAGATCGTGATGATGCTTCTGATCCCGCTTCTGGCGGTGGCGCTGGCGGTGCCGCCCAAGCGCAGCACGTCCGGCCTCGGCATCTTCCTCTCGATCGTGATGGTGGTCACCTACCACAAGGTGAACCAATATGCCGAGCAGATGGGCGCGCAGGGGCGGATCGACCCGATCCTTGCCTTGTGGATCCCGTTCGGCGTCTTCGCCGCCCTCATCTTCTGGATGTATTGGACTCTCGCCTACAAGCCGGGCGGGCAGCCGATCGGCGCCCTGGAACGGGGAGCGTCCAAGTTCGGGAAAGCCTTGGGGCGGGTGCTGAGGCTGGGCGGTAGCGGGCGGCGAGCGGCTCCGGTGCCCGCCGAATGATCTCCAAGATTTTCCCGTCGAAGCGGATCGCGATCTACACCGCGAAGATGTTCGTCATGCGCTCGCTCGCGGTGCTGGCGGCGCTCATCGTCATCCTGACGACGCTCGACCTCCTCGGCGAGTCAGGCAAGATCCTGCGCTACCCGGGGAATGGCGATGCGGAGCTGTGGCGCTACGCCTCGCTCCGCGTTCCCCAGCTGATCGCCCGCTTCCTCCCCTTTGCGGTGCTGCTGGGCACCCTAATCACGCTGGCGACCCTCAACCAGAATAGCGAGGTGGTCAGCATGAAGGCGGCGGGCATCTCCGCCCACCAGATCCTCGCGCCCCTGATGCTTGCCAGCCTCGGCATCGCCGCGATCAGCTTCGTGTTCAACGAGCGTATCGTGACTCGAGCGACGGACGCGCTCAGCACCTGGGAAAAGGTCGAATACGGGCCGGTCCCGCGCGATACCGGGCTGCGGACGAACGTGTGGGTGCGGTGGGAGGACGATCTCATCCTGACCAGGGAGGTTCGGACCACAAGCGGGGCGACCGAGCTTCGCGCGATCAGCATCTTCGACCGCGATTACGAGACTCTGAAGCGGATCGTGCGCGCTCAGCGGGGCGTGCGCAGCGGCGACGGCTGGCGGCTCCACCAGGTCGAGATTTTCGACGTTGACACCGGCGCCACGCGCAAGCTCCCCACCGTCCATTACGGCCCCGGCCTGGAGCCGACCCAATTCACGTTGGCAAACATTTCCGCCGCGGAGCAGGATTTCGCCACCCTTCGCCGCTCGGTCGAGCAGCTGAAGCTGACGGGGCGCTCCACGACGGCGCTGGAATCCGGCCTCTGGCACAAGATTTCCGGACCGCTGTCGGTGGTGCTCATGCCGCTGCTTGCAGGCGTCGCCGCCTTCGGCCTTGCCCGTTCCGGCCAACTGTTCCTCCGCGCCGTCATCGGGATGGCGCTCGGCTTCGCCTATTTCGTCGTCGATAATTTCGCGCTCGCCATGGGCAATCTCGGCGCCTACCCGCCCCTCCTCGCCGCCTGGGCGCCTTTCGTCCTGTTCCTGCTGATCGGCGAGACGGTGCTGGTGCGGACCGAGGAATGAGCCAGCCTGCTTCGGGCGTCAGCCGCAGCGAAGTCGCCCGGGGCGCGGGCCTGGCGGGCCTGTCGCGCGCCAGCTCGCTGATCGAAGCGGTCGCCCAGCCGCTCTACATCTGGCTGTTCGGGCTCGCGACCTACGGCCTCTACGTCGTGCTGTGGGCAGCGATCAGCCTCGCGTCCAACATCGCCGATCTGTCGATGACCAGCGCGCTCCAGCGGGTCGTTCCGGGGGAAGAGGAGGAGGACCGGGCGCTCAGCATCGTGAAGGGGGCATTCCTGGTCTCGCTCCTGCCGACAACGCTCATTGCCCTGGCTGTAACGCTGAGCGCGGATTGGCTGGCCGCTCTGCTCTCCGCCGCGCCGGAGGATCGAGCGAGCCTTCCGGGGGCTATCCGGCTCTTCGTCTGGGCCCTGCCGCTCTGGACCTTCGTGGAAGTGGCGACATCGGCCGTGCGGGCGCGCCGTGCCTTCGGCCCGGAGATCCGGCTTCGCATCTTCTGGGAGCAGATCGCTCGGATCCTGTTCGCGCTCGTCTTCTTCACGATCGGCGTCGGAAGCATCGGCATGATGGCGGCCCATCTTTGCTCGCTCACCCTCACCGCCGCCCTCTGCGTGCCCCTGCTGGGCCGCTTCTACGATCTGAAGCGCCTCGTGCGGGCGCCCATCCGGATCCGGCCGCTGGGCGGCTTGGTCTGGACCGGAATCGCGCTCCTGCCGGGCGGCGTGTCTCGCCGCCTTCTGATCGACGCACCGCCCCTTCTCCTGAACCTGATGCTGCCCGGCACGAGGGGAGCCGTCGCCGCCGGACTGTTCGAGATCGCGCGCAAGATCGCCACGGTTCCTCTCTCGGTACGGCAGGCCTTCCAATATGTGATGGCGCCGCTCTCCAGCGCTCAGGCGAAGGCGGATCGGGCGCAGATCGCCCCCCTCTACCGCTTCGCCAGCCGGGTCTCGACGGCTTTGGTCGTCCCGCTTTGCGGCCTGCTCATCTTCGCGGGCGTGGACATATTGTCGCTCTACCGCCCTGAGGCGCGAGCGGCCCTTCCCCTCCTCTACATCCTGGTCGCGGCGCGAGGGCTCGAAGCGATCGTGGGGCCGGCGACGCCGATCGTCGAAATGACCGGGCATCGCCTCCTCCCGCTGGTCAACAGCCTCATCGCCGTCTTGATCTGGGCCTTGCTCGCCTGGCTGCTCGTGCCGAAGATGGAAGCGGCGGGCATGGCCATCGCCGTCGCCGGCGCGACGGTGGCTTCCACTTATGCGGCGACCCTGGAGCTTCAGCTGGCCGACCGGCTCTCGCCCTTCGACCGCAAGCTCTTCCTCGGGCTGTTCGTGGCACTGATCGGAGTCGCCGCGATGGGCGGCGCGGCGCAGGTGCTCGGCGGGCCGATCCGGTTCGCCGCCGTTTCCATCCTGTGGGCGATCGCGAGCTGGCTCGCCCTGCGCTTCGGCCTCGTCCGCTCCGATCGAGAGGCGTTGGGCGGCCTAGCCCGGCGCCTTCGCCTCATCTGAGCCGCAGGCGCGGCCCTAAAAGCGCCTTATTGAGAATCCAGACAACGGCACCACATATTGAAGGACTGAGCGTGCCCAAAGCGGCCGCGCTCCAAACCATCAAGGAATTAGACGCCGTGAAACCCGCCCAGACCCTGCGCCCAAGCTTCTGGAGGCGCGAGCATCATCTGGACCGGATGACGTTCCGGGAGCTGGTGGTCGCTTATTTCCAATATCCGGCGATCATCTGCTATCTGGCGCTGTCGGCGGCGGCGATCGCGATCTTCGCGGCCCGTCCGGCGCCGCTCGCCCCGACTCTGATCGCGATCGCGGTCGCGACCTTCATCTATCCTTTGGTTTGGTACGTCCTCCACCGCTGGGTCCTCCACAGCCGCTGGATGTTCAAAGTGCCCTTCCTCGCCTCGACCTGGAAGCGGATCCACTACGACCACCACCAGGACCCCAACCACCTCGAAGTTCTGTTCGGAGCGCTCCACACGACGCTTCCGACGATCGCGCTCGCCACCCTTCCCATCGGCTATGCGATCGGCCTCCCCTGGGGCTCGGACGCCGCCATCGGCGGAGCGGCCGCCGCCTTCGCGACGGGCCTGCTGACAACCTGCTTCTACGAGTTCGTCCACTGCATCCAGCACCTCGCCTACAAGCCGAAGCGCAAGTTCCTCCAGGAGATGAAGAAGCGTCACATGGCGCACCATTTCCACGACGAGAACGGCAATTACGGGATCACCACCTTCCTCTGGGACAAGCTCTTCGGCACCTTCTACGATCGCCCCGAGCGCCCCGAGAAAAGCCCCACCGTCTTCAACCTCGGCTACACGCCCGAAGTGGCGGAGAAATACCCGCACGTCGCCCGCCTGAGCGGCGGCGTCGCGACCGGGCACCCTAGGCAGCGCGAGACGGCCGGCAGATAGGCGGCGCGTGCCCGGCCTCCGGCGCCTTGCCCTCATCTCCCTAAGTCTTGGCGCCTGCACAACAACGCAGCCGCTCAAAACCCCCGAGCCTCCCGCAGCCGCAGCCGCTGAACCGGCACCGCTGCCCGCCCCACCCCCCGGCCTTACCGGCAAAGACCTTCAGGGACACTGGCGGATCGTCTCGCTGGACGGGCGGGCGCCTCTGGGCGGCCTTGGCGGGGAGCGTGCGCCTAGCCTCGTCATCTCGCCGCACGGCTATGGCGGGAATAGCGGCTGCAACGGGTTCGGCGGCCTCGGCGTCTTCGACGGGGAGCGTTACTATGGCGGCCCGGCGATGCAGACCTTGATCGGCTGCCCGACACTCGAAGCGCAGGAGCGGGCGATCCTGACCCTGATCGGCTCGGCGCCGCGGGTGATTGCCAATGGGGATGGGCGGCTCACGCTTAGCGCAGGGTCGCGCACGATGGTGATCGAGCGCGATACTGCCCCGCTTCCGCCGCAGCCGGTCGATCCCTGGAGAGGGACGCCGCTCCTCGCCGGGACGAAGTGGGTGCTCGGCGGGATCGACGGCGCCTGGGGCAACCTCAAAGGTCGAACTCTCACTTTCGAGGCGGACCGCTGGTTGCTCGCGAGCCCGTGCGGAACGCGCGGCGGCGCATGGCGACAGACTGGGGATCGGATCGTCGCCGACGCCCCCGATCCCGCTCCCGCAGTCTCCTGCGCAGCGGAAGCGGCGGCGATGGATGCAAGCCTCGTCGCGATGATCGAGGCAGACCCCCGCTTCGTCACTGGGCCGAACGGGGAGATATTGATCGGCGGCGGCGGCCATTGGGTGACTGGCGACGGCCCGCGCGCTCAGCTGAAGGACGACGTTCCGCTGGCGGGAACATGGCGGATCGTCGCGATCGACGAGGCTCCCCCGGCCGGTGAGGGCCCGCTGCAGGTGGAGTTCGGGCCCAGCGACTATAGCGGCACGACCGGCTGCAACAGCTTCCAGGGCGTGTACATCGCCCATTCGCGCCGCTTCTTCTCAGATCCGCCGATACGGACGCAGCGCGCTTGCGGCGGCCCGCTCGACGCGCAGGAAAAGCGGATCGCCGGACTGCTTGCGAACGGCCCTCGAGTCGCGTTCGCGGGGAACGGCGATATCCTCCTCGTCGACGAAGGGGGAAGCCTGCGCCTCAGCCGCCAGACCGCCGCCGGCTCATCGCCGCCCGTCGGCAGGCTCTGGCGCGGTGAGCCGCTGGAAGCGGAGCTCATTCGCCTCGACGGCCGGCCGCTTCAGTCTCGCCCTTCCGATCCCGTCACCCGTCTACGCCTCAGTGCGCAAAGGTTCGACATTAACACCGGCTGCGGGCGCTTCGGCGGCATCTGGAGGGTCCGCTCGGGCGAACTCGAATTCCTGACCGACCCGGAGCCGCCGCCGGAGGGGGCCTGCGCCGGCGCTCTGGCCGAGCGCCTTTCCACCTTCTCCCGCCTCTTCAACGGCCGCGCGCAAGTCCTCATCGGCCCGAACGGCGAGCTCATCCTCGCGGGCGAGCAGCACTGGCTCACGGGGCGGGTGCGTCGCCCATCCACCACACGGCGGTAGCCCCCTCGACTTCGCTCGGGCCGGAGGGATAGGGTGCGCGGATGAGCGAGCTTACGATACGCCCCGCCGAGGATGCGGAGGACCGGAAGGCCTTCATCGACCTCGCCTACCGGCTGAACCGGGATGACCCCAACTGGGTGCCGCCGCTGAAGACCGAAGCGCACGGACTGATCGACCCGCGCACCAACCCCTGGTTCGAACATGCCGAGGCTCGGCTGTTCCTCGCCGAGCGGGAGGGGCGGGTCGTGGGGCGGATTTCGGCTCAGGTCGACGCCCTGGTGCAGGAGCATATGGGGCGCGGCATCGGCCAGTGGGGGATGCTGGAGGCAGAGGACGCTGAGGTCGCGGGCGAGCTTCTGCACCGGGCGGAAAGCTGGCTTCGCGGGCGGGACATGACCCGGTCGATGGGGCCGTTCAGCCTCTCGATCTGGGACGAGCCGGGGCTTCTTATCAAAGGGCACGACCATCCGCCGATGGTGATGATGGGGCACAACAAGGTCGAGTATGAGAGCTGGGTGGAGGCGGCGGGATACGAAAAGGCGAAGGACCTCTTCACCTACGACCTCAACGTGACGGGCGATTTCCCGCCGATCGTCCGGCGGATCGTGGAAGCCGGGGAGCGCAACCCGAAGATCCGGATCCGCAACGTCGACAAGAAGAGGTTCGACGAGGAGGCGGCCCTATTGCTGGGAATCCTGAACGACGCCTGGGCGGGCAATTGGGGCTTTGTTCCGCTGACCGAGCGGGAGATCGGCTATGCGGGGCGTAAATTGAAGCCGATCGTGCTCGAGGACCTCATTCTTGTGGCGGAATATGAGGGCGAGCCTGTGGCGTTCATGATGGGGCTACCGGACGTTAACGAGTTCATCGGCGATCTGGACGGGAGCCTGTTTCCGTTCGGTTGGGCGAAACTGCTGTGGCGGCTTCGGCGGATGCGGCCGAGGGGCGGGCGGGTGCCGCTGATGGGGGTGGTTCGCAAGCTCCATTCCAGCCGGATGGCGAGCCAGCTCGCCTTCATGATGATCGACAGGATCCGCAACGCCGGCACGCGCGGCTACGGAATCGAGCGGGGCGAAGTGGGTTGGGTTTTGGAGGACAACGGGCCGATGATCTCCATCGCCGAGGCGATCGAGAGCCGGGTGAACCGAGTCTACCGCATCTACGAGAAACCGCTCTGACGCGACGAAGCCCGCGAGCCGAGGCCCGCGGGCTCCTGCGGTAGACCGGATTCGCCTAGCGGACGGAGCCGCGGCGGAAGAGGTTGACGATCGCGAGCAGGATCAGAGCGCCGACGAAAGCGGCGAGCAGAGTGCCGCCGTCCAGCGGGCTGTTGAGGATGCTGCCCTCGGCGCCGAAGAAGCGGCCCAGCAGGAAGCTGCCGAGCAGCGAGCCGATGATGCCAACGACGACGTTGAGGATGATTCCCTGCTGCCCGTTGGTGCGCATGACGATGCTGGCGAGCCAGCCGATGATACCACCGATGATCAGTGCGATAATGAGACCCATGGCTTTACTCCTACCAGGCTCCGCGCGGCGTGGCTGCAGCGGCGGATCGACTCAAAGACGCATGCGCCGGAAGGATGTTCCGCCAGCGCACCGATATGGGACAGGCCTAGAGCCGGTTGTAGGCGAGGCGGGTGCGGCGCTCCGCCGGAGGCGTGTCGCAGGCCTTGAAATAGAGGTGGCAGACGAGGAGGAAGAGCGAGGCCGTGTAGCAGGCATTGCCGACGCCCCGGACGTAGAGGAGGCTGACGGGGAGCATCGCCGCGAGGATCAGCCGGAAATGCCATTCGCGAAGGCGGGCCGTCTGGACTCCGATCGAGGAGCCCGACTGCCGCCGGGCGACGTGGCGGACGCTCTCCATCAGTAGCAGCCAGACGAGCGCGATGAGCATCTGGCCGAAAATGCCGTCGGTCGCGCCCACACGCGGTAGGGTGAAGGCGAGGCCGGCCAAGTAGAAGACCACATGGCCGTTCAGGCACTCGAGCGAAAGCTTCCACTGGCCGATGCCGAGCCAGTGTTCGGCCCAGCCGGCGAGCGGTGAAAAGACCCTCTCGATGACGATGTCGTCGGCCCGGTTCATGCCCCGTTTTACCGGGAACATGGTTGATAAATCCTGAAGACCGGCCTGGCGCAACCGTTCGCCGCCACGCCGGTTGTGTGGCCACAGCCGCCTTACGACAGGACACAGCCATGAAACTCGCCCGCGTCGCCCCGATCGCCTTCGCCCTCTCCCTCGCCGCCTGCGGCCAATCGAACGAAAGCGCCGCCGCCCTAGAGAACGCGGCGGAGCAGAGCACGCCGGAAGCGGCCGCCGTGCTGGAGAATGCAGCCGAGCAGGGCACAAACGTGCAGGACGCGATGCAGGCGGCCGGGAACGCCCAGGCGGCTGCCGCCGGCAACGAGCCGGCCGCTCCGCCGTCCCAGGGCGCCAAGCCGCACGCGCCCGGCGATCCCGTGCCTCCACCCAAGGTGCCCGCCGGCGGCGGCACTGGCGGCAACAGCCAATAAGCTAGCCGAGCAGCTCCGCGGTATAAGCTCGCACGTCCTCAGGCCAATCGGACATCCGGGCGAGGAAGGCCTCGCGCTCACCCCGGTAGAGGGTGCGGAGGGCCTCTTCATAGCCTTGCCGGTCGCCGCACATGTCGGAGAGGAAGCGATAGACGGCGTCGCGTCGCTCCTGGGCAGGAGGCTCGCGGCCGCGGGCCTCCTCGACCAGCCGCCGGAGGGCAGCGGAGGCGCCCCCATTTTGCCGCGCAAGCCATTCCCAGTGACGCGGCAGCAAAGTGACTTCGCGCGCCGCCACCCCAAGCCGGGGCCGCCCCCTTACCCGGCGCTGGTCGGACGCCGGAGCGGCGGTAGCGGCGGCATCCCAGTAATCGAGATCGACCACACGCCCGCTGCCATCCTCGTAGACTCGGATGGCGGAGTGGTCGGAAGGCCATTGCTCCTCGACGCGGCGCTTCACCTCGTCGGGTGAGCCGCGGGCGATCACCTTCGCTTCCAGAAAGGCCGTTACCTTCGTCATGCCGAATCTCCTCGTGACCATTTTACCCGGATGAAATATGCCGTCAATTACGTCCGGGTATAATCCGAGGCCAGCCGCTTGCCGAGTCCGGGCGGGCGATGTACCAAGGTGCCAAGTCACCGGCGGCTTCGGCATCCGGGAATGAGAAAAGAGTGTTTCACGCTATGGCGCAGCAAGCCGCGACGGCTCCGCTTCCGCCGGCATCAGGTCCGGCCCAGATCGCGACGAACGAGGTCGCCCGTCGGCCTTTCCGCGCCCCCCGCACCACCTACGGCGCGCTCGACCTCGGCACCAACAATTGCCGCCTGCTGATCGCCCGGCCCGCCGAGGAGGGCTTTCTCGTCATCGACGCCTTCTCGCGCGTTGTGAGGCTGGGCGAAGGTTTGGCGGCGAGCGGCAAGATCAGCCAGGAAGCCATGGACCGGGCGGTCGCGGCGCTATCCGTTTGCGCCGAGAAGCTACGGCGCCGCCACGTCTCCCTCGCCCGCTCCGTCGCCACGGAGGCGTGTCGGCGGGCGGTGAACGGGCGTCACTTCGTCGAGCGGGTGCGGCGCGAGACCGGCATCTGCCTGGAGATCATCGCCCCCGAGGAGGAAGCGCGGCTGGCCATGCTAGGCTGCCACCGCCTGCTCGAGCCGGGCGACGGTCCCGCGCTCATCTTCGATATCGGGGGAGGGTCCACCGAGCTGATCCTGATCGATACGGACGTTGAGGGCACGCCGAAGATCAAATGCTGGTGGAGCGCGCCCTGGGGCGTGGTCTCCCTGACCGAGAGCGAAGGCCGGAATTTCGCGGACGCGGACGAGCGGCTCGCCGCGTATGGCCGGATGAAGGAGCGCGTTCGCCACGCCTTTCGCCGTTTCTCCGAGCTGCTTCCGCCGCGCACCGAGAACATCCGGCTGCTGGGAACCAGCGGCACGGTGACGACCCTCGCCAGCGTTCACTTGGCGCTGCCGAGCTACGACCGGAAGGCCGTGGACGGGCTGATGATGCCGGTCGAGTCGATGCGCGACGTCAACCGGATGCTTTCCCGGATGAGCCTCGAGGAGCGGGCGGAGCTTCCCTGCATTGGGCTCGAGCGGGCCGACCTGGTGGTTGCCGGCTGCGCGATCCTGGAAGCGATCATGGACATTTGGCCGGCCCAGACCCTGGGGGTCGCCGACCGGGGCATACGCGAGGGGATCCTGCGGTCGCTGATGGCGAAGGACGGGCATAAGCTATGACCCGGCAATGAAGCGGGTCAAGACGGCGAAGGGTCGCAAGGTGAGCTCGACCCAATGGCTGGAGCGGCAGCTCAACGACCCCTATGTGAAGCGCGCCAGGGCGGAAGGCTATCGCTCGCGCGCCGCGTACAAGCTGACGGAGCTGGATGAGCGGTTCGGGTTTCTCAAAGGCGCTGAGCGGATCGTCGACCTCGGCATCGCGCCGGGCGGCTGGACACAGGTCATTCGGAAACGGCTTCCCAAGGCGGTCGTGGTCGGAATCGACCTGCTCCCGACCGACCCGATCGACGGCGCCACGATCCTGCAGATGGATTTCTTGGCCGAGGAGGCACCGGCGCGGCTGCGCGAGGCACTGGGTGGCCCGGCGGACCTCGTCCTGTCAGACATGGCGGCGAACACGGTCGGGCATCCCCAGACCGATCATCTGAGGACGATGGCCCTAGTGGAGGCGGGCCTGGAATTTGCCGCCGAGGTGCTGAGGCCCGGCGGCGCCTATGTCGCCAAGGTGCTGGCCGGCGGCGCCGACAATGTTCTGGTGGCGGAGCTGAAGCGGCGTTTCACCAGCGTGAAGCACGCAAAGCCGCCGGCCAGCCGCAAGGGCTCCTCCGAATGGTATGTGGTGGCGCAGGAATTCAAGGGGTGACGCCGGTCAGGCGGAGGCGCGCGCCTCGGCGATCGCTTCCTTGAGCGCCTCGTAGCCGACCGCGCCCTGCAGCAGCTGGTCCCCAACCACGAAGGTCGGCGTCCCCGTGGCGCTGAGCGCTTCGGCGAGCTCCGCATTCTTGCGCAATTCCTGTTCGGCGGTGACGCGCTGCACCGCGTCCGCGGTGACGCCGGCCGCGTTGAGCGCCTGAGCGACCGCCTGCGGAGTAGGGCGGCCGAGCGCGAACAAGCCGTCATAGAATTGCCTGAACCGCCCCGCCTGCGCCGCAGCAAGGCTCGCCCGCGCCGCCGCCTCGCTATCGGGGCCGAGGACCGGCCAGTCGCGCCAGACCACCTTCAGCTTTGGATCCTCCTTGAGGAGCCGCTCCACGTCCGCGTTGCTCTTCCGGCAATAGCCGCAGGCGTAATCGAAGAATTCGACGAGCACGACGTCGCCATTCTCGGCCCCGGCCCATGCGCCGGCAAAGGGCGTTTCGAGCGGATCTCGATTGGCGAGCACGGCCTTCGCCGCTTCGCGCTCCTGAAGGCGTTCCATCGCCTGCGGGAGGATCTCGGGATTCGCGAGAAGATAGTCGCGAACAGAATTGCGAGCCGCGTAGGCGACGATGCCGCCTCCGATCAGCGCTCCCAAAAGGCCCGCGGCGAGAGCGGTCTTCCAGCCGGAGAGGCCGCCGGCGCGAGCCTCAGCGGGGCTCGCCATCCCCGCCCTTCTTCTTCTTGTTCTTGTCGACCTCGGTACGCGAGACCATGGCGATGTCCTGAGCGCGCAGCCAATCGGAGGTTCCCGTGGGGATGCTCTTGAGCGCCTGCTCCGCATGGGCGAGCGCGAGGCGCGGCTGCCCCTGGAGGTTGTACCGCTCCGCGGTGGCGAGCGCCGCCCGGCCCTCATCCCCTTCCCGGTCGTGGACGATGCCGAGCTGGTACCAGGCAAAGGGATTGGAATTGTCCCGGCCGATGGCGGAGCGGAGCACCTGCTTGGCTTCCTCGAAATGGCCCGGCTTCTCGGTCGAAATCAGGGCGTGGCCGAGCAAAGCGGAGATGAGCGGCTGGTCGGGCGCGTACTTTACCGACTCTCTCAGAGACGCAAGGGCCTCCGCCGGACGGCCGGACTCGAGGAGTATCTGCCCCTTGAGCTCGTGGAAATAAGGGTCGGCAGGCGCTTCGCCGATCAGGCTCTCCACCTCGGCCAGCGCCTTTTCGGGATAGGCGCTTTTGTGCCACGCATAGGCGCGGGCGTAGCGCGCCGGAACCGTCTTCTTATGCTCCGGATATTGCACAAGCGTGCGCTTCGGATCGTCCACATAGCCGGTCAGCTTTGCCTTCACCCGCTGGAACCGTGCTTCCAGCGCGGGATCGGAAGGCCTGCTCCAGCCCTCATTGGCCTTGTAGGTCTCCTCCAGCGCGGCGATCCGCTCCCCGCTCAGGGGGTGGGTGCGCGCATAGGCATCCTCCTGCGGGATGGCGTAGCGGAATTCCTGGTTCTGGAGCTTCTTGAAGAAGCTGAGCGAGCCCTTGCCGCTGATCCCGGACTTGGTGAGGAAACTGGCGCCCGCCTGGTCGGCCGCCGATTCCTGGGTGCGGCTGAAGGCCAGGAACTTGCCCATCGCGGCTCGCTCGCCCGCGGCCATAATGCCGGCGCCCGCTTCGCCCGCGCCCGCCGCCATGGCGAGGCCGCCAAGGACCAGCGAGAGGAGCATGATACCGGTCGCAACCTTTATGCCCTGCTGGATGCCGATGACGTGGCCGCCCGTGATGTGGCCGACCTCGTGGGCGATGACGCCCTGCACCTCGTTGGCGCTTTCGGCCGCGGAGATCAGGCCCGAGTGGATGTAGACGATCTGGCCTCCGGCGACGAAGGCGTTGATCGAGCGGTCGTGGATGAGGACGACCTGAACGTCGGCCGGCCTCAGACCGGCCGCTTCGACGATTGGACGTGACATGTCCTTGAACAGGGCCTCGGTCTCCGCATCGCGAAGGATCGATTGGGCAAGCGCCGGCCGCGCGGTGACGGCGAAGCTGAGCGCGATCAGCGCGAGGAAGCGGACGAGAAGGGCGCCCCGGCGGCGGCGCGTTCGCAAGGGTTCGACCATGGCTTTTCCTATTGGCGGCGGCCTGAACCTGACATGAGCGCGCCCGCCGGGGCAAGCGCGCTCATGCCGGGTTGCAGGCTTCAGGCGCCGAACGTCCGCTGCCACCACCCGCGGCGGGGCGGCCCCTCCACGGCTTGCGCCGCTTCCGCCGCCTGTGCTGGGGACGGCTCGGCCGGAGCCTCCCCGCCACGGTCATTGGCGGCCTCGGGAGCGGGAGCTTCGGCTTCCGCGGCAGCCGGTTCGGGAGCGGAGGCGGCCGGAACCTCCTCCGCTTTCTTGCGGCGACTCCGCTTCGGTTTCACCGGCGCGGGAGCTTCCTCCGCTGGTGCTTCGGCATCGGCAGCCGGAGCGGGCTCGGGAGCAGCCTCGGGCGCGGATTCAGCCTCTGCCGCAGCGGGAGCCGCCTCGACCGCTTCGGCCGGGGCGTCGCCCTTCTTGCGCGCTCGGGGACGCCGACGACCCTTGGGCTTCTCTTCCGCGTGGGCGGCCACCGGCTCGGGAACCGGAGCCTCGGCCGGGGGAGCCTGTTCGTCGATCGAAGGAGCCTCGCTCTCGTTCAGAGCGGGAGCCTCGGCGGCCTCAGCTCCCTCGGCGCCCTCCATCGGCTCGCCTTCCCGGCGGCGACCACCGCGGCGGCCGCGGCGGCGGCGGCGCTTGCGGCCGCGCTCCTCGCTTTCCTCGCGGGTTTCGCGGCGGCCGCGATCCTCGTCCGGACGTCGGTCGGACCGCGCCTCCGGCTGCTCGTCGGCCTCGTCCTCGTCCTCGTCCTCGTCCTCCTCCTCGTCGGCGAGGTCAATCGCAAACTCCTCCTCGTCGACCTCCGGCTCGACCAGCGGCTCCACCCTCGGGCGGACCGTCGGCGGCGGGCCGAAGGATTCGACCGCCATTCGGGCGCCTTCGAACGATTCCTCGATAAGCACCTCGACCTGAACGCCGTAGCGGTCCTCGACCTCGGCGATTTCGGACCTTTTCTTGTTGAGCACGTAGATCGCCGCCTCGCGGCCCGCACGCAGCAGGATGCGGCTTCCGCGGCCGCGGGCCGCCTCGTCCTCAAGCATGCGCAACGCGGAGAGCCCCGCGGAGGCGGCCGTGCGCATCAGGCCGGTGCCTTCGCAATGGGCGCAAGGCCGGGTGGAAGCTTCGAGCACGCCGGTGCGCAGGCGCTGGCGGCTCATCTCCATCAGCCCGAAGGAGGAGATTCGGCCGACCTGGATTCGGGCGCGGTCGTTCTTCAGCGCCTCCTTCATCGCCTTTTCGACCTTACGGATATGGCCGTTCGACTCCATGTCGATGAAGTCGATGACAACGAGGCCCGCCATGTCGCGCAGGCGAAGCTGGCGGGCGATCTCGTTGGCGGCCTCGATGTTGGTCGCGTAGGCGGTCTGCTCGATATTGTGCTCGCGCGTGGAGCGGCCCGAGTTGATGTCGATCGAGACGAGCGCCTCGGTCGGGTTGATGACGAGATAGCCGCCCGACTTAAGCTGAACGACCGGCTGGTACATGGCCGAAAGCTGATCCTCGACTCCATGGCGCTGGAAGAGCGGCACTGGGTCGGCATAATGCTTCACCCGCCTGACGTGGCTTGGCATCAGCAGCTTCATGAAGCTTCGGGCGGCCTTGTAGCCGTCCTCCCCTTCGATGATCACCTCGTCGATGTCGCGATTGTAGATGTCGCGGATGGCGCGCTTGATGAGGTCGCTGTCGCCGTAGATGAGGGCGGGCGCGGAGCTTCCGAGCGTGCGCTCGCGTATCTCGTCCCAAAGGCGCGCAAGATAGTCGAAGTCGCGCTTGATCTCGGTCTTTGTGCGCGAAAGGCCGGCGGTGCGAACGATGCAGCTCATCGAGCTTGGGAGCGCCAGATCCGACATGATCTGCTTCAGGCGCTTGCGGTCCGCGCCGCTCTGAATCTTCCGGCTGATGCCGCCGCCGTGGGTGGTGTTGGGCATCAGCACGCAATAGCGCCCGGCGAGGCTCAAATAGGTGGTTAGCGCCGCGCCCTTATTGCCGCGCTCTTCCTTGACGACTTGGACCAGCAGCACCTGGCGGCGGCGGATGACGTCCTGGATCTTGTAGCGGCGGCGCAGATTCTGGCGCTTGCGGCGAAGCTCGTCGGCGGCATTTTCCTCAGGGGCGCTCTCGGCAGCTTCGGGTTGGGGCGGCGCCTCCTCGTCGGAATGCGCGGACTCGCCTTCCTCCTCATCGGAGTGGCGGTCCTCATAGGCCTCCTGCTCGTGATCCTCCTCGTCGCGGTCGGAGTAGCGGGCGTCCTCTGCGGCGCGCAGGCGCTCCTCCTCGGCCGCGTGCTCGGCTTCCTCGCGGAGCAAAGCCTCGCGGTCCTCGCGCGGTATCTGGTAATAGTCCGGGTGGATTTCCGAGAAGGCCAGGAAGCCGTGCCGGTTGCCGCCGTAATCAACGAACGCCGCCTGGAGCGACGGCTCGACCCGAGTGACCTTGGCTAGATAGATATTCCCCTTGAGCTGCTTGTGCTCGGCGGATTCGAAGTCAAATTCCTCGATCCGGTTTCCTTTGACCACCGCCACCCGGGTCTCTTCCTGGTGGCGCGCGTCGATTAGCATGCGCATTGTCATTAACGTCTCTCCACGCGCGCTCCGCAGGCCTTGCGGCGGCGCGGCGCGCGCGCTCGAATAGGGACAGGGGCGCGACCAGTCGGCCACGCGCCTTCAATGTCCGGGTTGAAAAGAAAATAGTCGCCTCTGCTGCGCTCGGCAGGCCAGCCCGACGGGCAGGCGCGAAGGCCCCGGCCGCGACGCACGAGCCCGAAAGGGCCGGCGGCGGTGTCGGGGAAAAATGCCTCATGCAGCGTCAACCTCGATGGCCGGAAGTAGAATGTCGCCGGCGCGGGTCTCGGCAAGCCGGGAAGAATTCGCCTTCCGCGCGCGTGCCGAGCCTCGTTGCTAGCAGGTGGCTTGGGGAGCGGCAACCATCCACCGCGGCGGCTTCACGCTTTTCTCTGGACCCGCCCGCCCGGCGGAAGGCACATGAGACGAAGATGGAAGCGCTGATCGCACTCCTGCTCGGCCTGCTCGGCCAGTCCCTGCCTTCGCTGGCGCAGGCGCCGGCTCAGCGGGGCGTGGAGATCGACATACGTTCCGACGCTCCGATCGACCCCGCCAACCTCCCGCGGGTCTATGGTGCCCGAGATCCTGCCCGGCCGCTGGTCGTGCTCGACCCTGGCCACGGCGGCAAGGATCCGGGCGCCACCTCCCCCTTCGGCGGTCGCCGAGAGAAGGACGTAACGCTCGCAATCGCTCGTGCGATCCGGGACGAGCTCGCCGCCTCAGGCCGGGTGCGCATCGCCCTCACCCGCGAGGACGACCGCTTCCTCGTGCTGAGCGACCGCTACGAGATCGCCCGCCGGATGGGCGCGGGCTTGTTCATCTCTATCCACGCCGACGCTGCGCCGGCGAACGACGGTGCTCGCGGCGCCACCATCTACACCTTATCGGAGGTCGCTTCGGACCGGCAGGCGGCCCTTCTGGCGCAGCAGCAGAACGCCTCGGACCAAATTGCCGGCTCCGCTCTAAGCGACGAAGCGGAAGTGAACCGGATCCTCATCGACCTCGCTCAGCGCGAAAGCATGAACGTCTCGGCCGACTTCGCCGCACTGCTGCGGCGCGAGGCGGAGCCCTTCTTCCCCTTCCGCCCCGATTACCACCGCTTCGCGTCGCTCATCGTGCTCAAGGCGCCGGACGTCCCCTCGATCCTGTTCGAGACCGGCTACCTCACCAATCCGGTCGACGCCGCTTACCTGCACTCCCCCGAAGGTCAGAAGCAGATCGCCCTCGGCCTCAAGAACGCCATCGAAGTGCATTTCGCCAGGCGATTGGTGAGGGTGGCGCAGCGGTAGCGCCGCCGCATCGGTTCACCAGCCGTTGCAGCGGGTCCAGACCTCCAGGATCTCGGTTCCGCCTTCGACCAGATGATACCGCTCGTGGGCCGCGGCGGTCATGCAGGCGTGGTTCGGAGCGATCCTGACCCGGCTCCCGATCGGCAGAAGGTCGAAATCCTCGTCTCCAGCGGGGACCAGCCCGTGCTCCTGGTTGGTGGAGGCGATGCGAAGCTCCAGCGGAGCGGCGCTCGCGGCGTCCCAGAGCCTGCCGTAGCACGGCTTGTCCCGGGCGGGCCCCGTGTCCTTCGAAAGGGCAAGGCCTCCGGCGTCGACCAGAAGGTAGCCGAGGTCCCGCCGGTGCCCGATAACCGTGGCGAGGACGGAGAGGGCGATCTCATCTTCGGCGCAGATTCCGAGATCGGTCTGAACCAGATCCTGGAACATGTACACGCCCGCCCGAACCTCGGTGACCCCGTCGAGCCGCTCGGCGAACAAAGCGGTGGGCGTCGATCCCACGCTGACGACCGGCGCCGGCAGGCCCGCCGCGCGGAGCGCTTCGGCCGCGGCCACGGCCCGGGACCGCTCCTGCTCCGCCACCGCCCTCAGCGCCTCGGGCGACCGGCATCCGTAGGAGAGGCCCGCATGGGTCATCACCCCTCGAAGCTCGGTCCCGGGCGCCGAGTCGAGAATGCGGCCGATCTCCACGATGCGGGGATCGCCCGCCGCCACGCCCGCTCGGCCGCCGTCCGTGTCCACTTCGATCAGCACCGGGTAGACGCTCTCCAGCGCCTCCGCCTCCCGCGCAACGGCCTGAGCCATTTCGATGCTGTCGAGGATGATCGTGACATTGGCCCCGCCGCGCTGGAGGCGCGCCACGTGCGGCAGCTTCGAAGGAACGATCCCGACGGCATAGAGGATGTCGGTGAAGCCGTGATCGAGGAAATAGTCCGCTTCCCTGAGTGTCGAGACGGTGATCCCGCCCGGCTGCCCCTCGACCGCGAGACGAACGATGTCGACGGACTTGGCGGTCTTCACGTGGGGCCGTAGCGGCACTCCCAGCTCGGCAAGCCGGCTGCGCATCCGCTCGATGTTGCGGACAAGGCGGGCGCGGTCGACCACGAGGGCCGGAGTCTCGAGATCGCTCAGCTGCATCGGCGCTCTATAGCAGACGAGAGCGGCGGGGCGATCCCTGGGGAAGCCTAAGGAGAAGCGTCAACAATCGGCGCTTTGATAGCCTATCGGGACGTTCATCCGGGCTGGATGCTTGTAGAAAGGATCCGCCGTCAGCCGATGGCGGCTGCCGTAAACCCGCTTCAGAACCGACGCCAAGGCGGGGTCGTAGCGCCTGAGGTCGCGGTCCGAGACGATCTGAGCCTCCTTGAGGCGGGAAAGCATGTTGGTGTTGAACCAGAATTGGGTGCCCTCCGCCCAATATTCCTGGAGGGTGACCGAAGCATAGTCGCCCTTCCAGCGCCCGGCCGCGCGCGCCGCCGAATAAGCCCGCCCGATCGCGGCATAGAGCGGCGGGTCGGCCCGCTCGACCGCGCCCAAGATGGCGTGGGAGAATTCGTGGACGAGGATGTTCTCGCCGAAATAGCGGCTCCCGGGCTTGGCGAGCAGGTTCTCCGCACCGACGGTGGTGAAGATCCCGCCCGTGCCCCGAGCGCGGCTGTTCCAATAGTCACGGTCGCTCATCGCCTCGATTGAGGCGAAATGCTTGAGCTCGCACATCGTCAGGCGCTGGTCGCTGCGCACCGGCTTCTTCCAGTGGCTCTGCTCGGGAAGGTCGGTGGTCGTCTCCTCCTCCGCCATGACGCCGACCCGCGCACCCTGCCGGACCAGCTCAGCTCGGAGATCGGGGCGCCGCGCCAGCATCGCTATTACGATCTCCCGGGCACGGAGCAGCGCCGCCTCCGGCGCCCGGGCGGAGCCAATGACCGGGATCCCACCGGCATTCACATATTTGGCGTAGAAAGGATGAAGTCTCAGGGCGGCAGGTGGCGGACCCACGGGCACGGAAAGGGCGGGCGATGCAAGGACCGCCAACGCCAGTGCGCCTGCGATGAAACCCATTACCATAGCCCGATCAGGAAGCTTGCGCCGTTCGCTCCGGCGGCTTCGCCCCCTCTAGCGCGGCAACGAACCCCTTGCGCCAAGCCATGACATCCGCGTCCCGCACCACGTCGTTCATCGCCCGCCAGCGGCGGATGCGCTCCTCGCGCGGCATTCGTAGGGCCTGCAGAAGCGCGTCCGAGACCTCCTCCTTGGAGTAGGGATTGACGAGGATCGCCTCCTTCAGCTGAAGCGCTGCTCCGGCGAAGCGGGAGAGGATGAGGACGCCCGGATCCTCGTGATCCTGCGCCGCGACATATTCCTTCGCGACGAGGTTCATTCCGTCGCGAAGCGGCGTGATCAGAGCGATCTCAGCCGCCCGGTAGAAGCCGGCAAGGTCCTCCCGGTCATAGCCCTGGTTGACGTAGCGCAGCGGCACCCAGTCCACTTCGGCGAACTCGCCGTTGATCCGGCCGGAAAGCTCGTCGAGCCGCTCGCGAATCGCTTCGTAGGTATGGACCTCCCCTCGGGAGGGCGGGGCGATCTGGAGGAAGAACAGCTTGCCGAGGCAGTCCTGATTCTCCTCGAGGAAGCGGCGATAGCCGAGGAAGCGCTCCTCCAGCCCCTTCGAGTAGTCGAGCCGGTCGACGCCGATGATCGTGCTCCGGCCGGCGGCGCTCACCCGCATCCGATCGAAGGCCGCTTTTGCACGGTCGCTGGCGACCGCCTTTTCGAACTCCGCATAGTCGATCCCGATCGGATAGGCGGCCGCGTGGACGGAGCGGTCGCCCACATGGATCGTGCCGTCGGCCTCGCAATTGCCGCCCAGCTCCCGCTCGACATAGTGGCGGAAGCTCTCAAGCCACTCCTCGGTCTGAAAGCCGATGACATCGTAGGCGAGCATCGAGAGGACCAGCCCCTCGTGGAAGGGCAGCGAGACCATGAGGCGGGCGGGCGGGAACGGGATGTGGAGGAAGAAGCCCATCCGGTTCTTGAGGCCGCGCGCCCTCAGCTGCTGAGCGAGCGGGATGAGGTGGTAGTCGTGGATCCAGATGAGGTCGTCCGGCTCGATCAGCGGCGCCACCGTCTCAGCGAAGCGTTCGTTCACCCGCTCGTAGCCGCCGGCGAAGCTGCGATCGTACTCGGCAAGGTCGATCCGGTAGTGGAAGAGCGGCCAGAGCGTGCGGTTGGCATAGCCGTTATAATATTCTTCGATATCCTGCTCTTCGAGGTCGATGGTCGCGGTGGTGACGCCCTCGTGCCGCTGAAGGCTGATGTCGCCGGTGAAGCTGTCAGTCTTGTCTCCCGACCAGCCGAACCACAGGCCGCGATGGTCCCGAAGCGCCGCCGCCAGCGCCACCGCCAGCCCGCCCTGGGCTCCCGTGGCGCTGTCCGCGCGCGGCGCCGAGACCCGGTTCGAAATGACGATCAGGCGGCTCATCTTATCGAGCTCCACGGCTTCGACAGCAGGCCCGCACAGTTGATGAGGCCCACCAGCGAATAGGTTTGCGGGTAATTACCCCAAAGCTCCCCCGTCTCGAAGTCCGTATCCTCGGAGAGAAGGCCTGCCGGAGTCAGCCGCTCCAGCATCTTCTCGTAAAGCTCGCGCGCCTCCTCGCCCCGGTCGGAGAGGTGAAGCGCCTCAATCAGCCAGAAGGTGCAGAAGTTGAACGCGGTTTCGGGGAGGCCGAAATCGTCCTCGGCGGCGTAGCGCAGCATGTGCTCGCCCTTGCGAAGGCCGCGCTCCACTGCCGCGAAGGTATTGCGAAACCGCTCATCGTCCGGCGCGATGAAGCGCATGTCGACGAGCTGGAGCAGGCTCGCGTCGAGATCGTCGCCGCCGAAGCTGGCGGCGAAGCGCTGCTCCGCCTCGTACCAGGCGGATGTCTCGATCCTCTGGCGGATGGCTTCCGCCCGGTCGCGCCACAAGATCGCCCGCTCGTCGAGCCCGAGCACCGCCGCCGCGTTCGCGAGCCGGTCGCACGCCGCCCAGCTCATCACCGAGCTGTAGGTGTGGACCGCACTTCTCGTGCGATATTCCCACAGGCCCGCGTCGGGCTGATCATGCATCTCCCAGGCCCGCTCCCCAACTTTCTCGAGCGAGTGGAAATCGGTCTCCGTCGCCTTCCGGAACAGTCGCTCGTCGAGAAAGGCCTGGATGTTGGACAGGACGATCTGCCCGTAGGCGTCGTGCTGGATCTGGGTGTAGGCCGCATTCCCGACCCGCACCGGCCCCATGCCGCGATATCCCTCCAGCGCCTCCGCCTCCCCTTCCTCAAGCTTGGGCTCGCCGGAGACGGCGTAGAGGGGCTGGATATGACCGCCCTTAGAGGCGTCGACGATGTTCCTGAGGTAGCCGAGGTAATTTTCCAGAACGTCGAGCGCGCCGAGGCGGTTAAGGGCCTGGACTGTGTAATAAGCGTCGCGGATCCAGCAGTAGCGATAGTCCCAATTGCGCCCGCTGTCCGCCGCCTCGGGAATGGAGGTGGTGAGCGCCGCCACGATCGCCCCCGTCTCCTCATGCTGGCAGAGCTTGAGAGTGATGGCAGCGCGGATCACCACCCGCTGCCATTCGAGCGGGATGGCGAGGCCGCGGACCCAGGCGCGCCATTCGTCCGCCGTCTCGTGGAGCATGGCTGCGAGGCTCTGGCCAACATGGCCGGAGAAAGGCTCGTCCGGCCCGACGAAGAAATGGTGGGACTTTTCGAGCCGGAAGGCGCGGCTGTCGAGGATGTGACCCACGGGGGCATCGGTGGTGAGGCGAAGCGGCTGCGGCTTAAGAAGATAGCGTATATGGTTGGTGCCGCTGGTTCGCTCGGCGTCCTTCGCGCCCCAGCCCGAGGCGGGGTTGAGCCCGACCTTGATCCGCGGAGCGCCGGAGAGCGGCCGAACGATCCGGACGAAAGCGACCGGCCGGTACATCCGCCCGGAGCGTTCGAAGCGCGGGCAGAAATCGTAGATCTCCGCCACCGCTCCGTCCGCGTCGGTGAGGCGGGTCGAGAGGATCGGAGTGTTGCGAAGGTAGCTCTGCTCCACCTTCACCTGGTTCTCGACCTCGATCCGCCATTCGCCCCGCGGCGCGCCCTCCCCGCCCTTCGGCTGGAGAAGCGAACAGAAGAGCGGATCGCCATCCACCTGAGGCGCGCAGCCCCAGACGAGCCCGCCCGCGCTGTCGATGAGCGCGCTCACCTGGCAATTTCCGATCGGCCAGAGGTTGAGGTCAGCCATTCAGCGACGCCTCCAGCCACGAAAGCGCGGCACCTACGTCCTCCAGCCGCCAGCCAGCCGCGGTTTCGCGAGGGGCCCCCACCAAAATCCCGGTCCCGCCCAGCTCGGCCGCCGCGCGGAACGCATCCTCATCCGTCAGATCGTCGCCCACGACGACAGGACGCGCACCCTCGAAGGGAGGTTCCAGCATCAATTTGCGAACCGCCGCGCCTTTGTCCGCGCCGGGCGGCTTGAGCTCCGCGACCATCTTCCCGAGCTGAAGCGCGAAGCCGTGGCGCGCCGCGAGCCCCTCCGCGAAATCTCGCACCTCCCGCTCCCGGTCCGGCGCCAGACGGTAGTGTATCGCGAGACCCGTCGGCTTTTCCTCCACCAGGAGGCCGTGCGTCCCTTCCGCGAAGGCTCGCGCCTCCTCCCGAGCCTCGCCGAGACCCGCTGGCTCGAGAACCGGAAGCGTCTTTCCGTCGGCATAGCGGAACTCCGCACCGTGCGAGCCCGCCAGCACCCATCCACCCGAGCCGAGGTACTGTTCCAGGTCGGCGACCGAGCGGCCGCTAACGACGGCTAGCCGCCCCTCGAGTCGGTCCGCGAGAGTCTCCAGCAGCGGCCTGAGCCGCGACGGCACCTCGATGCGGTCGGGCGCGTCGGCAAGCTCGACCAGAGTCCCGTCGAAGTCGAGGAAGAGTGCGGCCGGCGCAAGATCCGCCAGCGGCGGCGGTGAATCAGCCATGCATGCCCGTCATCGGGCGCTCCTAGTCGAGCCCGGCGCCGGGATCGACCCCCCAGAAATGCGCGGTTCGGATATAGCCCTTCCGATCGCCGACCTCGAGCAGGCACCAGTCGCCGGAACATTTGGAGAGGCGTCCCACGACCCCCGGCTCGGCGCGGTAGCGCACCTTGGAGCCTTCGTTCGCCTCCTCGTGCATCGGCCTCGGCTCATCCCCGGTGACGAGGGCGGTCCGGGTGTCGCTCAGCAGGCGCTGAAGCATCCAGCCCGTCTCCCCCTCCGGGTCCTGGACCTTGCGCCAATTGGGATAGGTTTCGACGATCTTGATCGGCAGATCGGGCCGCATGTAGATCCAGGTCATCGGATAATTGCGGCCCGGGCCCGTTCGCATCGCCGCCTTCGTCGCGGAGATGGAGGCCCAATAGGGCGTCTTTCTCTCCTCCTGCGCCTGGGCGGAGCCCACCGTAAGGCCCAGCGCCAGCAGCGTGCCCAGCATGATCTTCCTGGCCATCGGCAGCCTCCTTCGCGCCGCCCTTAAGCAAGAGGCACGCCGCCGTTCAACGCCCATTTGCGCGTCCCTATCCCTGCGGCTCCCGCTTCGGGACGGATTGCCGGCTGCTTAGTCCCCGGTCAGGATCCGGTCGACGAGCTGCTTCACCGTGGGGACGAAGCCGTTCGAGTAGAAGGGATCCTTCTTGAACCGGAAGGCGGCGTGGCCCGCGAACATGAGGTTCTGGTCCACCGGTCCGCCATGGGCGATGTCCTGAAGCGTCTTCTGGATGCAGAAGCTTCGCGGGTCGGCGAGGCGGCCGGTGGAGTTCTTCTCATTGTCCGCCCAGGAGGAGAAGGCGCACTGGCTGAGGCAGCCCATGCAGTCCGCCTGGTCCTTACGGATCTGCACCTTCTCTTCGGGAGTGACGTAGACGAGCGTGTCGTCGGGCGTCTTGAGTGCTTCGGTATAGCCCTGCGCATACCATTCGCGCGCGTGGAGCAGGTCGCCCCGGGTCACCCAGTAATTCTTCTTTCCGCCGACTCCGACGTCGAGCTGGAAGCAATGGTCGCCCAGCTCCTCCTTGGTGAAGGCGATCTGGCGCTGCGAGCGCGCTTCGAGGCTCCTAAGGAAGGGGTTGCGAACCGCCGAGCTGTAGAAGCCCGTCGGCGAGAAGCGGTGGAGGAGGACGTCGCCCTCCTCCAAGGTCATCAGCCGCTGCTTCCACTCCTCGGGAATCGGGCTTTCCTGCGTCAGGAGCGGCCGGGTGCCGAACTGGAAGACGATCTGGCCCAGCTCGGGATTGTCGATCCAGTCGTCCCATTCCTTCAGGTTCCAGACGCCGCCGGCCATCACGATCGGTACTTCGTCGGAGATGCCGCCCTCGCGCATCGTGTCGCGAAGCTCCTTGACCCGCGGATAGGGGTCCTGGGGCTTCAGCGGGTCCTCGGCGTTCGATAGGCCGTTATGCCCGCCCGCGAGCCAGGGATCCTCGTAGACCACGCCGCCCAGCCACTCGGCCGCCTTCGAATAAGCGCGTTTCCACAAGGCCCGGAAGGCGCGGGCGGAGCTGATGATCGGAAGGTAGTAGACGCCGTGGGACGCGGCGATCTCCGACAGGCGGTAGGGCATTCCGGCGCCGCAGGTGACCCCCGTGACGAGGCCCTTGGTGCGTTCGAGAGTGCCCTCCAGCACCCTCTGGGCGCCGCCCATCTCCCACAGGACGTTGATGTTGATGGCGCCCTGCCTGCCGCCGATCTCATAGGCGCGCTCGACCTGGGCGACCGCTCCGTCGATGGCGTATTGGACCAGCTCCTCGTGCCGCTCGCGGCGGGTGAGGGCGTGATAGACTTGCGGAATGATCTTGCCTTCGGGGTCGTAGCTGTCCGCGTTGACGGCGGAGACGGTGCCGATGCCGCCGGCCGCGGCCCAGGCGCCGGAGCTCATATGATTGGTCGCGGAGACGCCCTTGCCGCCCTCGATCAGCGGCCACACTTCGCGGCCGCCATAGAGGATCGGCTTCAAACCCTTGAACATCGTACCTCCAGAGAAATCGTGCGCGCCTATACCGACAGTCCCGTCGGAATGCGCGAAAAAATCGCGCCGGGCGTCAGGTGAACGCCCGAGGCCGCCCGATGGCTTCACCATAGAGGCGGGCATAACGCTCGATCATCCCGGCCTCATCATATTCAGCCGCCGCCTTGACCCGGTTAGCGTGGCCAATGGCGCGGCGAAGGTCCGGCCGAGCGGCAAGGCTGTCCAAGGCGGCCGTGAAGGCGGCCTCGTCCTCCGGCTCTACGATCAGCGGCCGGTTGTCGTCCGAGACGATGTTCGGGACGTCGCCAACGGCCGTGGAGACCGCAGGGAGCCCAGCCGCCATCGCCTCGACCAGCGAGATGGGGAATTGCTCGCTGTCCGACGAAAGGGCGAAGACGTCGAACCGGCCGATCCAGCGCGCCGGGTCCGCCATGAAGCCCGGCATGATGACGCGATCGGCCACGCCCTGCGCCCGCGCCTCCGCGGCGATCCGCTCGCTTTCAGGCCCGGTGCCGACGATCACCAGCCGCCCTGCTTTCTCTCGCATCGCCGCAAAGGCTCGGACCAGGCGGGGCAGGTTCTTGACCGCCCGCAAGCCGGCAACCGTGCCGATGACGATCCCGCCGGTCTCCAAGCCGGGGATGTCATCGACAGGAGCGCCGGCATAACGCGCGACGTCTATCCCGTTCGGAATCCGCACAATCTTCGCCGCCGTCTGCCGCCACTCGGCGCGGGCGATCGCCTCCAGCCGCTGTGACGGCACGACGAGCCGGTACGCGGCGGGAAGACCGAGGCGGCGGTAGAGATTGCGGTGGGGCTTCAGGCCTAGAGCTTCGTCCTCGTTGAACCCGTCCTCGTGATGGACAAGCGGCGGCCCGCCGAACAGCCGCCGGGCCATCACCGCGTCGAATGCACCCCAATTGTAGGTGAGGACGAGGTCGAACCGGCGCATGTAGCGCGACAGCCGGTAAAGGCGGCGGAGCGAAGCCCGTCCCGCCAGCGCAGGCGCGTCGGACGGGAAATCGACGCGCACATTCCGATCGATCGCCTCCCGAGCCGCCAGCTGCCCCGGCATGGCCGAAAGCACCTCGTGCTCGGCCGCCTCGCCGAACGCGTTCATCAGCCGGACCGCGCGGGCTTCCTTGCCTCCCAGGCTGAAGGTGGAATGGGCGTGAAGGATCCGGACGGGCCGCTCCATCCGCGCCTAGCGGGCCTCCACGCGCGCCAGCAGTCGGTCGATCGCGGCGGCGGCTTCCGGCTCGTCGAGGGTCGGCGCATGGCCGACCCGCGGCACGGTGACGGCTTCCATTGCGGGATTCTCCTTTACCATTTGCGCAACGGTCTCACTGCTGAGCAGGTCGGAGAGCTCCCCATGGACGATCAGGGAGGGGATGCCGTTCAATGCCCGGAACGCCCCCCAGAGGTCGAAGCCGGTGTCGCCGCCGGGCGCCCGAAAGGGCTCGGCGATCCGCATGTCGTAATCGAGAACCACGCGTCCGCTCGGCGCCAGCTTGCAGAGGCGCTTGGCGTAAACCAGCCATTGGTCGATATTCCAGTCCGGGTAGCGATCCCGCTGCTGCTCGGCGATCCCTTCCGCCGCCTCGATCCAGCTCGGCCAACTCTTGGAGCGGCCGACATAGGAGCGGATATGCTCGATTCCGTCGGGCTCGATGACCGGACCGATGTCGTTGAGGAGGGCGGCGGCGATCCGCTCCTTGTTCGCCATCGCCAGAAGCATGGTGATGAGGCCGCCGAGCGACGTGCCGAACAGGATGAACCGCTCCAGCTTCAGCTGCGCGATCAGCGCCTCCACGTCCTGCCAGTAGACGGGCGGCGTGTAGGTCATCGCCTCCTGAGCGTAACCGCTTTGCCCGCGGCCGCGCAGCTCGACGCAGATCAGGCGCCATTCCCCCGCAAGGCGCTCCGCAACCCCTTCGAAGTCGCGCGCGTTACGGGTGAGACCGGGTATGCACAGGATCGGCGGGCGCGCCGAATCTCCCGCATAGTCGCGATAGTGAAGCCTCAGGCCGTCGCTCGACGTCCACCAGCCATCGGACCACTCCGCCATGCCTCTCCCCCAAATGCCGCTTCCTTCTATCCCCCGATGACCCGGCTTCCGCAACCGTCCACCTACCGGGCCGACCCGGCGATCCTGGAGCTCGGGGGGGAGTTTTACGACCCCGTGCGGGCGGCCGACTTCCCCCAGACCATCCTTCGCTTCCGCAACGACCGCTGGTCGCCGAGCGTGGGGCTGGAGGGCCTCACCGACGAGCAGTGGGTCCGGCATTTCGGCCGCTTCGAGCCTCTGGCGGACAATCTGCCGCAGCCGTTGGCGCTGCGATATCACGGTCACCAGTTCAGGGTGTACAATCCCGACATCGGCGACGGTCGCGGCTTCCTGTTTGCGCAGCTTCGTGACGGCGAGGGCCGCCTTCTCGACCTCGGCACGAAGGGCTCAGGCCAGACGCCCTCCAGTCGCTTCGGCGATGGAAGGCTGACCCTGAAGGGCGGGGTGCGCGAGATCCTCGCCACGGAGATGCTCGAGGCGCTCGGGGCCGAGACCTCCAAGACCTTCTCCCTGATCGAGACGGGCGAGGCGCTGGAGCGGAACGACGAGCCCTCCCCCACCCGCGCGGCGGTGCTCGTTCGGCTCCAGCACAGCCATATCCGCATCGGCACCTTCCAGCGGCTCGCTTACTTCCAGGAGGCGGAGAACCTTAGAACCCTCACCGACTACTGTCTTCGCCATTACTATGGCGAGGAAGGCGGAGAGGACGCGCCCGCGCGCCTGCTGGCGAATGTGGCGCGGGAGGGCGCGCGGCTCGCCGCCTCCTATATCGCCGCGGGCTTCGTCCACGGAGTGCTCAACACAGACAATATCGCGATCACCTGCGAAAGCTTCGACTACGGCCCGTGGCGCTTCACCCCCTTCTGGGACGGCTATTTCACCGCCGCCTATTTCGATCATGCCGGCCTCTACGCCTTCGGGAGGCAGCCGGAGGCGATCCACTGGAACATGGTGCAGCTTGCCGCCTCCCTACGCACCATCGCCGAAGCGGAGGTGTTGACCCCCTCGCTCGACGCGATCCCGGCCGAGTTTCAGCGTCAGCTCGTGAAGGCGTTGTTCGCGCGGCTGGGCATCGTCCCCACCGACCATGAGCGGGACAGCGCCTTGCTGGTTGCGATAGAGACGGCGCTGGCGGCGAAAACCGTGGAGATCGACCGCTTCTTCTTCGACTGGCGCGGCGGCCGACGGCGCGGCGCCTCCCCGGCGGATGCAGTCTACGAAGCGGAAGCCTTTTCCAGCTTCAGAGACGCGATCGCAGCTTATGAGCCCGTCCCAGCCGCACTCGATCACTCCTACTGGTCGGACGAGGCACCTTGCTCCATGCATATCGGCGAGGTTGAAGCCATCTGGAGCCGGATCGACCAGGCGGACGATTGGTCGGCGCTTCACTCCAAGGTCGCCGCCATCCGTCGCATGGGCGAGGCCCTGGCGGCCGCCGCTTGACCAAATTCCTCTAATTTGGTGGTGAAAGCGGCGATGGCGGCGCTCAGCTCATACGAACCCGCGACCGGCGCCGTCTTGTGGACCGGCGAGAGCGGCGATTCCTCCGACGCGGTAGCGCGCGCGCGCGCAGCCTGGTCCGGCTGGGCCGCGAAGCCGCTCGCCGTCCGCATGGAGACGCTCCGCCGCTTCGCCAACGCCGTGCGCTCCAAAAAGGACGCCTTCGCCGACCTGATCGCGCGCGAGACCGGCAAGCCGCTTTGGGAAGCGGCGACGGAGGTCGATGCCGTCGTCAACAAGGTCGACATCTCAGTCACCGCTTATTCGGAGCGCACCTCCCAGCGACGGCTTGAGGGGGCGCTAGGCGCCCGCGTTGCCGTACGCCACAAGCCCCACGGTGTGCTGGCCGTCCTCGGGCCCTACAATTTTCCGGCCCACCTTCCGAACGGACACATCGTTCCGGCGCTGCTCGCCGGCAATGCCGTGGTGTTCAAGCCGTCGGAGAAGACGCCGGCGGCGGGCGAGTTCCTCGTCCGCCAGTTCCACGAGGCGGGCGTTCCGGAAGACGTGCTCATCTGCGTCCAGGGCGGCCCGGACGTGGGTCGTGCCCTGGCTTCCGAACCGGGCATAGACGGTCTCCTCTTCACCGGCTCGGCTCGGGCGGGCCTCGCCTTGCACCGCCAGTTCGCCGAGACGCCCCAGAAGATCCTCGCGCTCGAAATGGGCGGCAACAACCCGCTGGTCCTTTGGGACGCGAGGGACGTCGCCGCGGCGGCGGTCATCGCGGTGCAATCCGCCTTCCTCAGCGCCGGCCAGCGCTGCACGGCCGCTCGCCGCCTGATCGTGAAGGACGGCGAGCACGAAGCTTTGCTCGCCGAGGTGGTGAAGCTGTCGGAGCGGCTGATCGTCGATCATCCTCACGCCGATCCTGCTCCCTTCCTGGGCCCGGTGATCGACAACCAGGCGGCGGACCAGCTGCAGGAGGCTTTTCTCGACCTGATGATCAAGGGCGGACGGCCGATCAAGCATATCGACCGGCCGCACGAGGACCGGCCGTTCCTCACCCCCGCCATCATCGACGTCACCGACGTCCGCGACCGTCCCGACGCGGAGCTGTTCGGACCGGTGCTGCAGGTGATCCGCGTCCCCGATTTCGACGCCGCCCTCGCGGAGGCGAACTCGACCCGCTACGGCCTCGCCGCCTCGCTCGTCGGCGGAAGTCCCGAGCTTTACGACCGCTTCTGGGCGAACGTGCGCGCCGGAGTCATCAACTGGAACAAGCCCACCAACGGCGCGCCCTCGAACGCGCCGTTCGGAGGCATAGGCCTTTCCGGCAACCACCGCCCCAGCGCCTATTACGCCGCGGATTATTCGGCCTATCCGGTCACCAGCTCCGAAGCCGAGCAGGCCCGAGCCTCGATCGGGGTCGGCCTCAGGAACCCGTACGCCGCGAACGAGCTGGAAGGCTAACCGCGCATCTCCGGCAGATAGCGCTCCTTCACGGCGTCGGAGAAGCGGGTGACCTTCGCGTCGAACATGAGATCGATGGTTCCCGTCGCGCCGTGGCGCTGCTTGGCGATGATCAGCTCGGCCGAGCCGTAGACCTTCGCCATGTCCGCCTGCCACTGCTCGAACGCGGCCACGTCCTTGGCATCGTCGCCGTCCGTCGCTTCCTTCGGCTTCTGGAAGGCGAGATAATATTCCTCGCGATAGACGAACATGACGATGTCGGCGTCCTGCTCGATCGAGCCGGATTCGCGAAGGTCGGCGAGCTGCGGCCTTTTGTTCTCGCGCTGCTCGACCGCGCGGCTGAGCTGGGAGAGCGCCATCACCGGCACGTTCAGCTCCTTGGCCAACGTTTTGAGCCCCCGGCTGATCTCCGAAATCTCCTGGACGCGGTTGTCGCCGGTGGACTTGCCGGAGCCCTGGAGCAGCTGGAGATAGTCGACGATGATGAGGCCGATGCCCCGCTGCCGCTTCAGCCTGCGGGCGCGGGTGCGAAGAGCGGCAATGGTGAGGCCGGGCGTGTCGTCGATGTAGAGGGGGAGCGATTCGAGCTCGGCGGCGGCGCGGGCGAGCTGGCGGAATTCCTGCTGGTTGATCTTGCCCATGCGCAGGCTCTCGGAGCTGATCGCCGACTGCTCCGCGAGGATGCGAGTCGCCAACTGGTCGGCGGACATTTCGAGGCTGAAGAAGGCGACGGCGGATCCGGCCGACTTCTGGGGCTCGATCCCGTCCTCCAGATCCTGGACGTAGCGGCGGGCCGTGTTGAAGGCGATGTTGGTCGCGAGCGAGGTTTTACCCATGCCGGGACGACCGGCGAGGATGAGAAGGTCGCTGTGATGGAGGCCGCCGGTCTTGGCATTGATCGATTCGAAGCCGGTGGTGATGCCCGAGAGGCCGCCGCCGGAGTTGAACGCCCGCTCGGCCATCCGGACGGCTTCGGTCGCGGCCTGGGCGAAGCTCTTCACCGAGCCTTCGCCGCCGCCCTCCTCGGCCACCCGGTAGAGGGCGCTCTCCGCCTGCTCGATCTGCCCCTTGGGATCGACGTCCTCGGAGGTGTCGAGCGCCTGCTCCACCATGTCGCGGCCGACACCGATCAGGGCGCGGAGCAAAGCGAGCTCGTAAATCTGTTCGGCAAAGTCGCGCGCGCCGATGATCGCGGCGCCGCTCCCCGTCAGCTGGGCGAGGTAGGAGGGGCCGCCCAGCTCCTTCATCTCCGAATCGGCTTCGAACAAGGGCCGCAGGGTCACCGGCGAGGCGATCATGTTACGGTCGATGAGCTTGAGGATCTGCTCGTAGATCCGCGCGTGGAGCGGCTCGAAGAAATGGTCGGGGCGGAGCTTGAGCTGGATATCCTCAGCCAGCCGGTTGTCGATCATCAGCGCGCCCAGAAGCGCCGCCTCCGCCTCAACGTTGTGAGGAAGCGAAGCGGGTTCCGGTGCCGGTGCGTCGGCGAGGCGAATGATGTTGTCGGCCATGGCGGCATCCTACTCCCACGCGCTGCTAAGGTGTAGCCCGCGCGGGAAAATAGCGGGGCGCGCTTGTGTGGACGGGCTGTGGAAAAGGCCGCTAACAGGAGGGACATGGCCGACCCGCGGATCATCGACATCGAGCTCGACGAGCATACGATCATCCGCCGGAGCGACGATATCGAGCGGGAGCGCAAGGTCGCGATCTTCGACCTGCTCGAGCAAAACAGCTTCCAGCCGGTCGGGCTGGACGGACCCTTCCGGATCCGCCTCCACATCGAGGAGGGCCGCCTCGCCATCGAGTTGAAGGACAAGGCCGGGGAGCCGCTGGAGACGGTCCGCCTCGGCCTCGCCCGATTCAAGCGGCCGGTGCGCGATTATTTCGCCATCTGCGACAGCTATTTCAAAAAGGTCCGCTCCGACTCGCCGCAGGGGCTGGAGACGATCGACATGGCGAGGCGCGGCCTCCACAACGAAGCCGCCGAGCTCCTCCAGGAATGTCTCGCCGGCAAGATCGAGATGGACTTCGACACGGCGCGGCGGCTCTTCACCCTGATCTGCGTCCTCCACATCAAGTGACTTGCCTCTCCCGGCGGACCCGGCGATGAACTCGGCCCCATGAGCATCATGGCGGACAAATGGATTCGCGCCCAAGCGCTTGAGAACGGAATGATCGAGCCGTTCGAGGACGGGCAGCGGCGCGAGGGGACGATCAGCTACGGCCTGTCGAGCTACGGCTACGACGCGCGCGTGGCCGACGAGTTCAAGATTTTCACCAACGTCGACAATGCGATCGTCGACCCCAAGGACTTCGCCGCCAACAGCTTCGTCGATCGAAAGACGGACGTCTGCATCATCCCGCCCAACAGCTTCGCCCTCGCCCGCACGGTCGAATATTTCCGGGTGCCGAGGGACGTCCTCGTCATCTGCCTCGGAAAATCGACCTATGCCCGCTGCGGCATCATCGTGAACGTCACTCCGCTCGAGCCCGGCTGGGAAGGCCATGTGACTCTCGAATTCTCGAACACTACGCCGCTCCCCGCCAAGGTCTACGCCAATGAAGGCGCCTGCCAGTTCCTCTTCCTCCAGGGGAACGAGCCCTGCGAGGTGAGCTACGCCGACCGCGCCGGCAAATATATGGGCCAGCGTGGGGTGACTCTACCGAAGCTCTAGCGCCCTTTGTGCCGGATGTTCGAGGGGCGGCCCCGGCGGCCCTGCGTCCGGCCCTCCTCTCCACGCCGCCCGTCGCGGCGAACGTTGCGGCGGGGAGAAGCGGGGGCATAGCCCGCGTCCGGGAGCTCGAAGCGGAGGCCACCGGACACAGGATTCGCTTCGACGAGCCGGAGCTTCAGCCGCCGGCCGGATGAAAAGGTCTCGCCGCTCTGCTCGCCGACGAGGCTCTGGCTCGGTTCGTCGTAGCGGAAATATTCGGTGCCGAGCGTGGAGACGGGGACGAGGCCGTCGCCGCCTAGCCCCTCCACGGTCGCGAAGAAGCCGAAGGGTTGGACTCCGGTGATACGGCAATCGACCAGGTCACCCACCCGCTCGGACAGATAAGCGGCAACATAGCGGTCGAGTGTCTCGCGCTCCGCCTCCATCGCGCGGCGCTCCAGCTGCGAGATAAGCTCCCCGGTCACCTCCATCGCCTCCGCCTCGGAGTCGCTCAGGCCGCCGTCGCCGAGGCCGTAGGCGCGCACCAGCGCCCGATGGACGACGAGGTCGGCATAGCGCCGGATCGGGCTTGTGAAATGGGCGTAGCTGCCCAAGGCCAGCCCGAAATGGCCCTTATTCTCCGGTGAGTAATAAGCCTGGGTCTGGGTTCGGAGGATCTGCTCCATCACCTGCGGCTTGAAGTCGGCATCCCCGAGCCGCTCGATGATCCGGTTGAAGGTGGAGGGGCGGACGACCTGGCCGAGGGCGAACTCGACTTCGAAGGTCTTGAGATAATCCTTGAGCGCGACAAGCTTCTCTCGGCTGGGCGGCTCGTGGTCGCGGTACATGACCGGCGCCTTCTTCGCCTCCAGCGCCTTTGCGGCCGCGACGTTGGCCGCGATCATATAATCCTCGATCAGCTTGTGCGCATCGAGCCGCTCACGCGGCGCCACGGACATGATCCGCCCTTTCTCGTCGAGCACGACGCGGCGTTCCGGAAGATCGAGATCGAGCGGCGCCCTCGCCTCACGAGCCGCATACAGCGCCCGCCAGCAGGCCCAGAGCGGCGTCAGGACCGTCTCCACAAGCTCCGGCGCCACCGGCGGCCCCTCGCCCTCGACCTCCGGCATTGAGCAGGGGGAGGAGGCCAGCTCGATCCGCTCCTGCTCCCCCGAGCCATCTATCGCCGCCTGGGCGTCCTCATAGGCGATGTTTGCGGCGATCCGTACCCGGGCGCGGGTGAAGCGCCAGCTCTTGAGCTGCCCTTCCTTCGACACCCGCAAATGGCAGACGAGGGCGGCGCGGTCCTCCCCCTCCTTCAGCGAGCAGATTTCCGCCGACAGCGTCTCCGGCAGCATCGGAACTACCCTGTCCGGGAAATAAACGCTGTTGCCGCGCTTGCGCGCCTCCTTATCCAGCGCCGAGCCGGGGCGGACGTAGAAGCTCACGTCGGCGATTGCGACGACCGCCTTCCAGCCGCCCTCGTTGCCGGGATCCTCGTCCGGAGCGGCCCAGACGGCATCGTCATGATCCCGCGCGTCTGCGGGGTCGATGGCGACGATCGGGATGTGCGTGAGGTCTTCCCGCGCGCCGATGTCCTGCCGGGCCACCCGCTCCGCCTCCTCGATCACCCGCTCGGGGAATTCATGGGGAATGCCGTGCTTGTGAATGGCGATCAGGCTGAAGCTGCGCGGGGCGAAGGGGTCGCCGAGGATTTCCGAGACACGCGCGGTGATACGGGGCGGGCGACCCGCCTTCTCGGCGAGAACGAGGTCGCCCGCCTCGGCGCCGCCGAGGTCGGAGATTGGAAGCTCGCGCCTCTCCTTCTTCTCCACCGGCTTCAGCCAGAAGGCGTCGCCCTCCTTGTGGACGACGCCGAGGAGGAGCTCGCTCCCCTTCGCCAGTTTCTTCATCGGGTGGGCGGCCCAGCCGTTCCCGCGCTGCTCGGTCCGGGCGAGGATCCGGTCGCCGACGCCGAGCGCCGAGGCGCCCCTTCCCTTCCGCTCCAGCACTCGGAGGCGCGGCTCGGGAAGCTCAGCCTCCCATCGCTCGGGCACTGCCCAGGCACCGCCGCTGTCGTCCGCGTCTACGATCCGGAGCACCGTCACCTTCGGAACTCCGCCCGCTTGGTGGAAGGCGCGGCCGGGGGAGCTGTCGATCAGACCTTCATCGGCCATGTCCTTGAGCAGCACCTTGAGAGCTGTCTTGTCCGCGCCGCCGAGGCCGAAGGCGCGCGCGATCTCGCGCTTGCCGGCCGGCTGGTCGCTGGAGGCGATGAAGTCGAGGACCTGCTCCCGCGTCGGAAGCCCCGGCGTGCGCTGCTTTCTGGCCATTCCCTACTGTGCCGGCGGTGGAGGCGTGTAGGGCCGGAAAGCACCGCCCGGCACCGCGGATGCAACCGGGCTCTCGAACCCGTCATCGGAGACGGAGGAGATCCCGAACACGAAGTCGTCCACCCGCACGCCTTCCAGAACCTCGTCGCAGCGCACCTCGGGCAGCGGCTTTCCTTCGGCGCTCAGCCTGCGGCAGAGCTCGGGCGCGTCGGCGGCAACCCGCAGGCTCTTCTCCCATTGCGCACTGTCCGTGCCGCGCCAGCGAATCACATAGGCGGCGGCGCCCTTCACCGGGCGCCAGCGCAAGGTCGTATTGACCGAAACCGCGCCCTCGACCGTGGGCTCCGGCGGCATCGGCGCTCGAGCGAGCACCGAAAGCGCCGCGACGTTCAGCTGCGTCACCTTGCGAAGGTACGGGAAGTCGACCTTGTCGGTGGTATCGCCATATTCGAGGCCGCTCTCCTCACGCACGTCCTGGTGCTGCCAATTGTAATTCTCGACCGCGACGCTGAACCGGACGGCGGGGTAGCCGGCATTGAGCAGCTCGGTATGATCGCCGCCGCGCCCGAAGCGGTCGTTCCTCCAGATTTGGCGAACGTCGAGGCCGAGGCCCAGATCCTCCGCCAGGTCGGCGACCCAGCGGGAGAGGTTGCGGGAAGGGGCGTCGTTCTCGCCGCCGAGGCTCCGCTGCTGGGCGGCCAGCGCCTCCCGCCCCTGCCACCGCGGCCCCTCTGAGAAGACCCGAACATGGGAATCGTCGCAGGTGCCGTCCGAGCCGCAGCTATTGCCGATGATGTCGTTGTTGAGGTTGGCGATCACCTCCCAGCCCTGCGCCTTCGCATAGTCGGCCAGGATCTTGCCCCCGAGCAGTCCCTGCTCCTCCCCGGAGAGAACCGCGTAAATCACGGTGTAAGGAAATTTGTGCCGCGAGAGCACCCGCGCCGCCTCGATCGTGGCCGCAGTGCCCGAGCCATCGTCATTCGCCCCCGGCGCATCCTTTGTGAAGTCCATCACGTCCGAGACGCGGCTGTCGATATGGCCTGAGATGATGACCACCCGCTTCGGATCCACCGTCCCAGGCTGGATCGCGAGCACGTTCGTCACCTTCGTCGGAGTCGGCACCCGCCGCCCCGTCACCACGTCGGAGGGGGTTGTGATCGTGAGGCAGCCCCGGCAGGCGCGGGAGTAGCGACGAAATTCCTCCTCGGTCCAGCGAAGCGAGGCGCCGATCCCACGCTTAGGATCTGTCTGCGACGATAAAGTATGCCGCGTACCGAAGCTGACCAGCTTCTCGACTATGGCCCGCAACCGCTGCTCACTCACCTCGTCGGCGAGTTTCTGCGGAGTGGCGGCGGAGGCGGCGGTGGGGAGAAGGAAGGCGGCGACGAGGAGAGGGATGTACTTCATCAAGAGAGCCTCTGCGCCGTGCGGCTGGAAGTCGCAAGCGCAAGGTGAAGGCTTGCATTACAAGGTATGCTAGGGTAGCAAGCCATCATGGATATAACCGCCTGGCAGACTCAGCTTCGCAAGGGTGCGGCCGAACTAGTGGTTTTGAGCCTGCTCACGGCAGGCGAGCGCTACGGACTTGATATACTCGACCATGCGGGGGGCGCGGGCGGCGTTCTTTCGGACGGCACGCTTTATCCCCTTCTCACCCGCCTGGAGCGGGAAGGAAAGGTCAAGGCGCGGTGGGCGATGGCTGACGAAGCCAAGGTCCCGCGCAAATATTACCGCCTCTCCGCGGAGGGCGAAGCCCTGGTCGCCGAGATGCAGCGCGCCTGGCATGAATTCAGCGCCTTCGTCACGGGCGCCATCGAGGAGTCCGCCCATGAACGACCGCCTGCCGCCCCCAGCCGACCTATTCCTTCGGCAGCTTGAGAAAGCGCTCTGGCCGCTTTCGTCGGGTGAGCGCGATGCGATCCTGCTTGAGTTGCGTGGCCATCTGTTCGGTCGCGCCGCGCAGGGCAAAGCGGCGCTCGCTGCGGCAATCGCCGGTCTCGGCGACCCGGAGGAGCTCGCCCGGGAATTCGCCGTCGCCGGCACCGGCGAGGGTCTGCGTAAGGTGGGCCTCCCCGGCCGCGCCCTCGTCCCCCTTCAACTCCCGGACGAGGTCGCAGGCCACCGCCCGCGCCTCAAGGTCCGCGACATCGTTGCGCAGGTGAACGCAACGCGCCTCGCCAGCCGTGACGGGCTGCAGCTCGTCGGCGCGGCCGCCGTCGCGACGCTCACCGGCACCAACTTCCTCCTCGCCCAGACCGGCTCGGGCGCCGGAGTCGAAGCATGGCCGGTCATGATTGTTCGCGTCGTTGTCATCGTCGCCGCCATGGCCGCCGCCTACCGGATCATCCTCAGCGACGACCGCGAGCCGTGGGTCCCAAAGCTTTCCACCTTCCGCTTCGCCACCGCGCAGGTGAGCCTACTGGCCGCCATCATCGGCGCAGTGCTCCTTCTCATCGCGCCGCTGAGCCTCATCGGCGCCCCGCCAGCCGTGCGCACCGCCGCCGCGTTCGCCGCCGTCGCCTTTTTCTCCTGCGCAGCGATGCGCGTGCAGCCATGGCTCGCCGCCCTTGCGATCGATCGACGCGACGTCACCCTCGCCGCCGCCTGGCGCGGCACGCGCGGGCGCCTCTGGCACATCGTACGCGGATGGGCGGTGCTCGTCCTCCCGTTCTACCTCGTCCACATCCTGCTTTCCACGCTGATGATGAAGACGGTGTCCAGCCCTGCCGGCCAGCTTGCCCTCGCCGGCCTCGACGGCATCGCCGCCGCTTGCGCCTTGATCGCCGCGATCCTGCTCAACGCCACCGTCTTCCGCTGGGCCGCGCGCGAGAGCATTCCCGAGCCTCGCCCCTTTGCAACCGAGCCGCCGAGCGACGAGTTCGTCCTCGCCGCCCGCATCAAGCTCGATCGCCTGTTCGAAGCCTCCCGCCTCGAAAACGGCCGCCTCTGAGCGGCTCAGGCGGCGACCACCTCCTGCTCGATCGTGCCGAAGATCGGGTGCCCGCGATCGTCGTCCATCCAGATGCGGACGGTGTCGCCGGGCGCGAGGAAGCGGGTTGCGGCCTTGCCTTGGAGGATCGTCTCCACCGTCCGGACCTCCGCGATGCAGCTATAGCCGAGGCCGCCCTGGTCGATCGGCTTGCCGGGACCTCCGTCGGAATCGCGATTGGAGACCGTGCCGGAGCCGACGATGGTGCCGGCCCCCAGATTGCGCGTCTTCGCCAGGTGGGCGACGAGCGTTCCGAAGTCGAACGTCATATCCACGCCCGCATCGGCTCGTCCGAAGGGGCGGCCATTGAGGTCCACCTTGAGCGGCCCGTGGAGCTTGCCGTCCTTCCAGCGTTCGCCGAGTTCGTCGGGCGTGACGAAGACGGGGGAGAGGGCCGAGGCGGGCTTCGACTGAAGGAAGCCGAACCCCTTGGCGAGCTCGGCCGGGATCAGGTTGCGCAAGGAGACGTCGTTGACGAGGCCGATCAGGCGGATGTGGCCGAGCGCCTCCTCCCGTGAAACGCCCCTCGGCACGTCGCCGGTCACGACCACCACCTCAGCCTCGAGGTCGCAGCCCCAGCTCTCATCGGCAAGGGGGATGGGCGCCCGCGGCGGCAGCATCTCATCGCTGGCCCCCTGATACATCAACGGATCGGCCCAGAAACTCTCGGGCATCTCGGCGCCCCTGGCTTGCCGGACGAGCTGGACGTGGTTCACATAGGCGGAGCCGTCCGCCCACTGATAGGCGCGCGGAAGCGGGGCGAGAGCGTCCCGCTCATGGAAGCGCATCATCGGAATGGCCTCGTGCTCGAGGTCGGTGGCGAGCAGCTCCAGCTGCGGCGCGACCCGCTGCCAATCGTCGAGCGCCGCCTGAAGCGTCGGAGCGATATGCCCCGCGTCCGCGCACCAGGCGAGGTCCCGGCTCACCACCACCAGCCGTCCGTCCCGGCCACCTTTGAGCGATCCAAGCTTCATGCGTCCTCCGTCGCTTCGGCAACTGGCATTTGCCGCGCCGCTTGGCTAGGGGGCTGCCAACCTCCGATTTCCCGAGTCCAAGGACCCCTCATGCGTAATATCGATCATTTCATCGGCGGCGGCGCCTATGCGTCCGGCGAGCGGCAGGGCGACGTCTTCGACCCGAACAACGGGGGCGTTCAGGCGACGGTCCGGCTCGGGACCGCGGCGGACCTGAAGCGGGCGGTCGGCAACGCCCGCGAGGCGCTGCCCGCCTGGGCCGCGACCAACCCGCAGCGCCGCGCCCGCGTCATGTTCAAGTTCAAGGAGCTGGTGGAGCGGAACATGGAGGAGCTCGCCCTCCTCCTCTCCTCCGAGCACGGCAAGGTGATCGCCGACTCCAGGGGAGACATCCAGCGCGGCCTCGAGGTCATCGAGTTCGCCTGCGGCATCCCGCATGTCCTGAAGGGGGAGTACACGCAGGGCGCCGGCCCGGGGATCGACGTCTATTCGATGCGTCAGCCGCTCGGAATCGTCGCGGGCATCACTCCGTTCAACTTCCCGGCGATGATCCCGATGTGGATGTTCGGGGTCGCCATCGCCTGCGGCAACGCCTTCATTCTAAAGCCGTCCGAGCGGGACCCGTCAGTGCCGGTGCGGCTGGCCGAGCTGATGAAGGAAGCAGGCCTGCCCGACGGAATCCTCCAGGTCGTCCACGGCGACAAGGAGATGGTCGACGCGATCCTCGACCACGACGACATCAAGGCGATCAGCTTCGTCGGATCGTCCGACATCGCGCAATATATCTACAGCCGCGGAACCGAGAACGGGAAGCGGGTCCAGGCGTTCGGGGGCGCCAAGAATCACGGCATCGTCATGCCCGACGCCGATCTCGACATGGTGGTCAACGACCTCGCCGGAGCCGCCTTCGGCTCGGCGGGCGAGCGCTGCATGGCGCTCCCGGTGGTCGTGCCGGTGGGCGAGAAGACGGCCGAAAACCTGCGCGAGAAGCTCATCCCGGCGATCAACGCCCTGCGGGTCGGTGTTTCGACCGATGCCGAGGCCCATTACGGCCCCGTGGTCAACGCCGCGCACCGCCAGCGGATCGAAAGCTACATCCAGATGTGCGCCGACGAGGGCGGCGAGCTCGTCATCGACGGCCGCGGCTTCAAGCTTCAGGGCCATGAGGAGGGCTTCTTCATCGGCCCGACCTTCTTCGACCATGTGAAGCCGCACTTCCAAAGCTACCAGGAGGAGATTTTCGGGCCCGTCCTCCAAATGGTCCGGGCGAACAGCTTCGAGGAGGCGCTCCGACTCCCCTCAGATCACCAGTACGGCAACGGTGTCGCCATCTTCACCCGAAACGGACACGCGGCGCGCGAGTTCGCGGCCCGCGTGAACGTCGGCATGGTCGGAATCAACGTCCCGATCCCGGTGCCGGTCGCCTACCACACGTTCGGCGGCTGGAAGCGCTCGGGCTTCGGCGACATCGATCAGCACGGCCCGGAGGGCGTGCGCTTCTGGACCAAGCTCAAGAAGATCACCCAGCGCTGGCCGGACGGGAGCGTCACCGGCGAGAACGCGTTCGTCATCCCGACCATGGGGTGAAGAGATGAGTGAGCGCGAGACTGAAAAATTAGATCAACAGCTGGCGAACGAAGATGAAGCTTTCTGGGAGGGAGCGGCGCTAATTTCGGGCGATGCGTTGATAGCCGGAAGGAAAGCCGCACGCCTGGCAAGGCTTGCAGTGGCGATCTCCCTCATTTCTCTTGCCGTCGCCGTTATTGCCCTAGGGAAAGCCAGTTGATGAGCCAGTTCGACCTTACCGACGAGCAGCGCCAGATCCAGGAGATGGCTCAGGCCTTCACCGCCGACGCGATCACGCCGCATGCGGGCGAGTGGGACGAGAAGCATATCTTCCCCCGCGATACGATCCGGCAGGCGGCCGAACTCGGCTTCGGGGCGATCTACGTTTCCGAGGAGAGCGGCGGGATCGGGCTCGGGCGGCTTGAATCGGCGTTGATCATGGAGGCGATGGCCTATGGCTGCCCCTCCACCTCCGCCTTCATCTCGATCCACAACATGGCGAGCTGGATGATCGACCGCTTCGGGTCGGCGACGGTCAAGGAGAAGTACCTCCCCTCGATGGTGACGATGGAGCGGCTCGGCTCCTATTGCCTCACCGAGCCCGGCTCCGGCTCCGACGCGGCGGCGCTCAAGACCAAGGCGGTGAGGGACGGCGATCATTATATCGTCAGCGGCTCCAAGGCCTTCATCTCCGGCGGCGGCGAGAATGAGGTCTACGTCACCATGGTCCGCACTGGTCAGGAGGGGCCGAAGGGCATTTCCTGCCTGGTCATCGAGAAGGACATGCCGGGCGTCAGCTTCGGGGCGCAGGAGAAGAAGCTCGGCTGGCACTCGCAGCCGACCGCGCAGGTCAATTTCGACGAGGTCCGGGTGCCTGCGGAGAACCTCGTCGGCGGCGAGGGTGAGGGCTTCCGGATCGCGATGATGGGCCTCGACGGCGGCCGCCTCAACATCGGCGCCTGCTCGCTGGGCGGGGCGCAGCGCTGCCTTGATGAGGCGATCGCCTACACCAAGCAGCGCAAGCAGTTCGGAACCCCGATCGCCGACTTCCAGGCGACTCAGTTCACCCTTGCCGACATGGAGACCGAGCTCCAGGCGGCGCGCACCCTCCTCTACGCCGCCGCGGTGAAGGTGACGGAGAACGCACCCGACAAGACCCGCTTCGCCGCCATGGCCAAGCGCCTCGCCACCGACACAGGCTCGAGCGTGGTGGACCGGGCGCTGCAGCTCCACGGCGGCTACGGCTATCTCCAGGATTATCCGGTGGAGCGCTTCTGGCGAGACCTCCGGGTCCACTCGATCCTGGAAGGCACCAACCAGATCATGCGGGTCATCGTGGCGCGGGACATGCTGAGGCAGTGACGGCCGACATCCTGGCGCGGATCGACGGCAAGGTCGGCCGTATCCGCCTTAACCGCCCCAAGGCCCTGCACGCGCTGACGAAGGAGATGTGCAGCGCGATGATCGAGGCACTCGTCCCCTGGCGGGAAGAAGAGGGCGTCGAGGCGGTGATGATCGACCATGCCGAAGGCCGCGGCTTCTGCGCGGGCGGCGACATCGTCATGCTGGCGCGAAGCAGCGCCGGCGACGGAAGCGAGGCCCGTGCCTTCTTCCACGAGGAATATCGGCTCAACCACCTCCTCTTCACCTACGCCAAGCCCAGCGTCTCCTTCATGGACGGGATCACGATGGGCGGCGGCGTCGGAATCTCTCAGCCCTGCCGCTGGCGGGTGGCGACGGAGAATACCCGCTTCGCAATGCCGGAGACCGGCATCGGCCTGTTCCCCGACGTCGGAGGCGGCTGGTACTTATCGCGCCTCCCCGGCCGGACCGGGCATTTCCTGGCGCTGACCGGCGCCCGCCTCGATGGCGCCGAGTGCCTCCGCCTCGGCCTCGCCACCCATTATGTGCCGTCCCTGGCCCTCGACGACCTCAAGGCGCGGATCGCCGCCGAGCCGCAGCGGATCGAGGCTCTGCTCGACGAGCATAGCGCCACGCCGCCGCCCGCCCGGATCGAGGAGAATCTCGAGCGGATCGACCGCCTCTTCGCTTCCGACGATTACGAGACGATCCTCTCCGCGCTGGAGGCGGACGGCTCCGATTGGGCGCTGAAGGAGCTGGAGACGCTTCGCACCAAGAGCCCCCAGGCCTGCAAGGTCTCGCTGCGGCTGCTCTACGAAGGCGCGCGGGTGCAGGATTTCATGCACGAGATGCGGATGGAATATGGAGTCGCCACCCGGGTGGTGCAGCGCCATGATTTCGTCGAGGGCGTTCGAGCCCTGCTCGTCGACAAGGACAATCAGCCCCGGTGGGAGCCCTCGGCGCCCGAGGGGGTCTCTCAGCACCTCATCGACACCATCTTCGCGCCAATGCCGGAGGGAGAGGAATGGACGCCTCTTTAAGCCTTCTCCCGCGTGCGGGAGAAGGTTTGGATGAGGGTCTTCCCTTCTTCTCCTTGCCGCGCCAGTGACGAGAGACGCAAGAAGACCCTCACCTGCCCTCTCCCGCCCGCGGGAGAGGGGGAAGAAGGAAGCCCATGGAATACGAGAACATCTTGGTCGAACAGCGCGGGACGGTGACGCTCATCACGCTCAACCGCCCGAAGGCGCTCAACGCTCTGAATAGCGGCGTCCTCGCCGACCTGATCCACGCCTTTGCCGCTTACGATGCCGACGAAAGCCAGCGTTGCGCCGTCCTCACCGGCAACGAGCGCGCTTTCGCCGCCGGCGCCGACATAAAGGAGATGTCGAGCCAGGGCTTCGCTCAGATGTATTCGTCCAACTTCTTCGCCGGCTGGGAGAAGGTGACCGCCACCCGCAAGCCGTGGATCGCCGCCGTCGCTGGCTACGCGCTCGGCGGCGGCTGCGAGGTGGCGATGATGGCCGACTTCATCATCGCCGCCGACACCGCCCAGTTCGGCCAGCCCGAGATCAAGCTCGGAGTGACTCCCGGAATGGGCGGCTCGCAGCGGCTCACGCTCGCCGTCGGCAAGGCCAAGGCGATGGAGATGTGCCTCACCGGCCGGATGATGGGCGCCGAGGAAGCGGAGCGTTCGGGTCTTGTCGCAAAGGTCGTGCCCGCCGACTTGCTCCTCGACGAGGCGCTGAAGACGGCGGAGGCGATCGCCTCCATGGCCCCAATCGCCGCGATGGCGACTAAGGAGCAGGTCAACGCCGCCTTCGAGATGAGCCTGGCGCAGGGCGTCGTCTTCGAGCGCCGCCTGTTCCACGGCCTCTTCGGAACCGAGGACCAGAAGGAAGGCATGGCCGCCTTCGTCGACAAGCGGGCGCCCCGCTGGAAAGGGAGCTGACGTCATCCTGACGAAAGTCAGGATCCATGAACGCGGACGGTTGAAGTTCGGATGCGCCGGTGTTCATGGGTGCCGGATCAGGTCCGGCATGACGAGGTAGAGCAATGGCACGCGTTGGATTCATAGGTCTCGGCAACATGGGCGGCGGGATGGCCGCGCACCTCGTCAAGGCGGGGCACGAAGTCCGCGCCTTCGACCTTTCCGAAGCGGCCCTCGCCAAGGCCGAGCAGAACGGGTGCAGCCGCGCGCCCTCAGCCGCCGAAGCGGTCGCGGATGCCGAGGCGGTGGTGACCATGCTCCCGGCCGGCAAGCATGTCCGCGACGTCTATGAGAGCTCCGTCATCGGCCGGGCGCCCACGTCCGCGATCCTGATGGACTGCTCGACCATCGACGTCGGCACCGCCCGCGAGGAGATCGGCAAGGCATCGGCGGCGGGCTATCGGATGGTCGATGCTCCGGTTTCGGGCGGAATCGCCGCGGCGGAGGCCGGCACCCTCACCTTCATGGTCGGCGGCGACGAAGAGGCGTTCGCCGCCGCCCGGCCCTTCCTCGAGAAGATGGGCAAGGCGGTGATCCCCGCCGGAGGCCCCGGCTCGGGGCAGGCGGCGAAGATCTGCAACAACATGCTTCTCGGCGCGTCGATGGTCGCGACGTGCGAGACCTTCGTGCTCGCTCAGAAGCTCGGGCTCGACCCGCAGACCTTCTTCGACATCGCCTCCAAGGCGTCAGGCCAATGCTGGTCGATGACGAGCTATTGCCCGGTTCCGGGCGTGGGTCCGGAGACGCCTGCCGACCGCGATTATGAGGGTGGCTTCGCGGCCGCCTTGATGCTGAAGGATCTAAGGCTGGCGATGGAAGCGGCGCAGAGCGTCGATGCCTACACCCCCATGGGGGCTTACGCGGAGGAGCTTTATGCCCGGTTCGCGGAGGCGCTCGGCGGCGGCGGGAAGGACTTTTCCGGCATCATAAAGATGATCGACGATAGCTGGCGCCGTTAGCGCGCCGCCTTTCCCCACCGCCATAGCGGGCGACGAGCTCGGCCGGCGTCGGCTCCGCGACCGGGAGCCGCGCCGGACCGGAGCGGAGGCGAAGATCCTCGACGCAGCGGGCCGCTGTCTTGCCATCCCATAGGTCCGGACAACGGACCGGCCGGGGCCCCGTCAGCGCCCGCTCCAGTTCCAGGAGCAGAGACTCGGGCGTCACCAGACGGTTCGTGCCTTCGGTGATCGTGGCAGGCCGCTCCGTATTTTCGCGAAGCGTCAGGCAGGGGATTCCGAGATAGGTCGTCTCTTCTTGCACCCCGCCGGAATCGGTGATCGCCGCGGCGGCGCCAGTCACCAGGCTCATGAAGCGGACATAGGGCACCGGCTCGATCAGCTTCACGCCCGCCCGGGCGAGGCGGCTATCGAGGAGCGCCGCGCCGAGCCGCCTGGCGGTCCGCGGGTGGACGGGGAAGACGAGCGGAAGCCGCCTCTGCGCTTCGATCAGGGCGTCGACGAGGCGCAGAAGCTGCGCCGGCTCGTCCACGTTGGAGGGGCGGTGGAGCGTCACGACGCCGTAGCCGCCGCGCTCCAGCTTCAGCTCGCCCGGAACGTCGGCCGCCTCGATGGCCGGCCGAACCAGCTCGAAGCTGTCGAGCATGATGTTGCCGACGCGGGTGATGCGGCCGTTGGGAACGCCTTCGTTGAGCAGGTTCTCGTCGGCGTCGGCGGAAGGGGTCCAGAGCACGTCCGCCAGAACGTCGGTGACGAGGCGGTTCACCTCCTCCGGCATCCCCCGGTCGCGGCTCCTGAGGCCCGCCTCGAGGTGGACGACCCGGATCCCCAGCTTGGCACCCACGAGAGTGCAGGCCGCGGTCGAATTGACGTCGCCCACGACGACGATCCAGTCGGGCCGGTCGGCGAGCGCCACCTTTTCATATTCGATCATTACGCCGCCGGTCTGCTCGGCATGGCTTCCCGATCCGATTCCGAGATGATGGTCCGGCTGGGGCAGCTTCAGGTCGGAGAAGAAGGCGTCCGACATGTTCGGATCGTAATGCTGGCCGGTATGGATGAGCACGGGCTCGAAGCCCGGCGCTGCGTCGAGAGCGTGCCAGAGGGGCGCGACCTTCATGAAATTGGGGCGCGCGGCGGCGATCAGGTGAATTCGCTGGGCCATAGGGGCGGCCTAGGGCCAAAGGCTTAAGATTAGGTCAGCGCAGCACCCGCCCCACCGCATCGCTCCAGCCCGCCAGCCGCGCCTGCCGCACGGGCGCCTCCATCGCCGGAGTGAAGCGCTCCACCGCCCCCCGCATCGCCGCCGCTTCCTCCAGGGAGGAGAACAGACCACAGCCGACGCCGGCCAACATCGCCGCTCCGAGTGCCGTGGTCTCGACGAAGCCCGGCCGCTCCACCGTCAGGTCCAGCATGTCCGCTAAGTCCTGCGCCAGCCAGTCGTTCGCCACCATTCCGCCATCCACCTTCAGAACGCCCCAGGGCGCGCCGTCGGCGGTGAAAGCCGTCATCAGGTCGTGGGTCTGGTGCGCCATCGCCTCCAGAGCGGCACGTGCGATGTGCGCCCGGCCCGTGGAGAAGCTGAGGCCCGAAATGGCGCCCCGCGCGTCCGGCCGCCAATGCGGGGCGCCGAGGCCGCTATGGCCAGGGACGATCTGGACTCCGCCGCTGTCCGGCACCGACCGCGCGAGCGCCTCCGTCTCCCCGGCGCTGCCGATGAGGCCCAAGTCGTCGCGCAGCCATTTGATGAGGCTCCCCGCCGTGAAGACCGAGCCTTCGAGCGCATAGGCTCTCTCGCCGCCCAGCTGCCAGGCTATGGTGGAGAGGAGGCGGTGGCCGCTTCGGCGCTGCTCCCTGCCGGTATGGGTGAGGACGAAGGCGCCGGTGCCGCAGGTCGCCTTCGTGTCCCCGGGGGCGAGGCACGCCTGCCCGATCGAGGCGGCCTGCTGGTCGCCCGCCATTCCGGCGATCTTGATAGGAGCTCCGAACAGGTCGGGCAGAGTCGTTCCGAAGCGGCCGGCGCAGTCGACGATCTCCGGAAGCGCTTTGCCTGGCACTCCGAACAATTCGATCAGCTTGGCGTCCCAGAGGCCCTTGCCGATGTCCATCAGCGCCGTCCGAGACGCGTTGGTGGCGTCGGAGAGGTGGAGCCCGCCGGTGAGGCGGTAGACGAGCCAGCTCTCCACCGTGCCGAGACAAAGATCGTCTCCCGCCTCCTCGAGCTGCGGCCAATGCTCCATGGCCCAGCCGATCTTCGAGCCGCTGAAATAGGGGTCGAGCAGAAGCCCCGTTCGCGCCTGCACCGTCTCCTCATGCCCCGCCTCGCGCAGGCTCTCGCAAAGCGAAGCGGTGCGGCGGTCCTGCCACACGATAGCGGGCGCCAAGGCGCGGCCGGTGCGGCGGCTCCAGAAGACGATGGTCTCCCGCTGGTTGGTGATTCCCAGGGCGGCGATCCGCTCCGCCCCGCCCGCCGCCTCAATAGCCGCTTGGGCGCAGGCGAGGCTCAGCGACCAGATCTCCTCCGGATCATGCTCGACCCAGCCGGGCCGCGGGTGATGCTGGGTGAGCTCGCGCTGCTCCGTGGCGAAGCAGAAGCCGTCGGGCGCGAACACCATCGCCCGAGTGCTGGTCGTCCCTTCGTCGATGACGAGAAGCCTGTCGCCCATCCCCTCCCCCTTCGCGCTCGACTATGCCCGCCCGGCGGGCGCGGGCAAGGGGTCAGGGGCCTTCGTGAAGCGGATCGGTGCCGTGCGGCGGCACCTCGTCCATCGCCTCCCGATTCTTCTCGCCCTCTTCCTCGATCTTCGGATCGTCGGACGGGAGGTCTTCCCGCGGGTTTTCTCCGCCCATGTCTGGTCTCCTTCACGCTTCCCAACGCGCCGCTTCGGAACCCGCTCCCGCTCCTGTGCTTTCCAGCGCCATGGCACCTTCAGCGCAGGAAGCCGCGACAAACGCGCCGCAGGGGGAGTGCGTCATCGGCTGGAAGCTCAACAAGGCGCAGCGAAAGGAGCTGCTTCAGCAATTCCCCGCCGCCTACGGCAATATCCTCGCGCACCACGTGACCCTCGCTTCGCACGTGGCGGAGGACTCGCCGCTGCCCGAGGAGATTCACGGCGAGATCGTCGGCTGCGTGAACGACGGCCATGGCGTCCAGGCGATGATCGTCAGCATCGGCGGGACCACGGACAGGCCGGACGGGAGCAGCTATCACATCACCTGGTCGCTCGGCGAAGGTCGGGAAGCGAGGGAATCGAACGACGTCCTTCGCTCCCATCCCTGGACTATGATCGACCTGCCGATGCCGGTCAGGCTTCGGCCGGCCGTCCTGAACTGAGGCCATGCCCCGCCAGCTCTACCTCGACTGCGACGGAGTCCTCGCCGATTTCGAGAAAGGCGCCGCCGCCGTCTTCGGAATGGACCTCAAGGCGTTCGAGAAGCGCTACGGCGTCGCCCGCTTCTGGTCGCGGCTGTCCAAGGCGCCGGATTTCTACTTCGGCCTGCCGCTCATGCCCGACGCCATGCGCCTGTTCGACGCGGTGAAGCACCTCGACCCGATCATCCTCACCGGCCTTCCGATCGGAGACTGGGCCGCCGACCAGAAAGTCCGCTGGGCGGCGAAGCATTTCCCGGGCACCCGGATCATCACCACCCTCGCCCGCGACAAGCGCAACCATGCGAAGGAAGGCGACGTGCTCGTCGACGACCAGCTCAGGCACGCCCATCTTTGGGAGGAGGCCGGCGGGATCTTCATCCACCACCGGAGCGCCGACGAGTCGATCGAGCGGCTGAAGCCCTATTTCCCTCTCGAAGCGCCGCCCGCCTGACCGCGAGCCTGCTCAGCGAAGCTTGCTGATCTTGAGCCCGTCCATCTTCGCCCGCTCCTTCACCGATTCCTCGCTTCGGGTCAGCGCCTTGGCCACCGCCTTCAGCGACATGCCCTTGCCCGCGAGCTGGTGAAGCTTCTGAAGCTCCTCCTGCTTCCAGGGCTGGCGGTGGCGGGTGAAGTTTTCGGCCATCAGTCCTTCGCGACCGTTCCCTTGGTGGAGGGGTTGGCGGCGATGGTCTTCTTCACTTCCTTCTTCGGCTTACGCGTTTCCTTGTTGCCGCGCACCTGTCCCTTGGCCATCTCGTCTCTCCTTCAGCTCTTCGCCCGGGCGATGTAGGCATTCACCTGCTCCTCGAGCAGGTCCAGCGGCAGGGAGCCGTTCTCAAGCACTGCCGCATGGAAGTCGCGAATGTCGAAGTGCGACCCGAGTTCCCGCTTCGCCCGCTCGCGAAGCTCCAAAATCTTCAGTTGGCCGATCTTGTAGCTCGTCGCCTGCCCGGGATTGTTGATGTAGCGCTCCACCTCCTTGACGATGTCGCGCTCGGACAGGAGCGAATTATCTTGGAAATATTTGATCGCCTGCTCGCGGGTCCAGCGCTTGGCATGTAAACCGGTGTCGGTGACCAGCCGGACGGCGCGCCACAGCTCGAGACTGAGGTGGCCGAACAGCGAATAGGGATCCTGGTAGAAGCCCATCTCACGGCCGATGCGTTCTGCATAAAGCCCCCAGCCCTCGCTATAGGCGCCGTAGCCGCCGAAGCGTCGGAACATCGGCAAACCTGGAAGCTCCTGAGCAAGCGCGATCTGGAAGTGGTGTCCCGGAGCGCCCTCGTGATAGGCGATACCCTCGATCTGCGGCTTCAGCACCTGGGTCATGTCGGCCAGGTTTACGTAATAGATTCCCGGGCGCGACCCGTCGGGCGCCGGCGAGTTGTAAAAGGCGACCGACGCCGTCTCCTGCCGCCAAGTCTCGACCGCGCGGACCTCGAGCGGCGCCTTGGGAAGCCGCCTGAACCACTGCGGCGCCTTCTCCATCACCTGGGCGATGAAGGCGCGGGACTCCGCCAGATATTGCTCCCGGCCGGCCGCTGTGTTCGGATATTTGAACTGGGGCGCGGTCTTGATGTGCTGGAAGAATTGCTGGAGCGTGCCCTTGAAGCCGACCTGGTCCTTGATCCGCTCCATCTCGCCGTGGATCCGGCGAACCTCATCGAGCCCCAGCCGGTGGATGGCGTCGGCGGAAAGGTCGGTGGTCGTCGAGTTGCGAAGCCGCGCGGCATAGAAGGCCTCGCCGTCGGGGAGACTCCACGCCCCGCTATTGCCGGTCGCCTTGGGCTCAATAGCATCGAGCGTCGCGAGCATCGTGTCGACGCCGCGGCGGAACGGGCCGGTGAGGGCCTCGCGCGCATTGGCAATCAGCCGCGTCTTCTCCGCGGCGGGAACGTCAAGGGCGTTCACCTTCTTTGTGAAGTCGGCGAGGAGCGGCGAATCCGCGCCCGGCCCGAACGGGGCCCCGGAAATCGCCTTGCGGGCGTCCGCCCGGACCGGCGCGAAGTTGAACTTCGGCGGCACGATTCCCTTGTCCGCCTGCCTGCGGACGCGAGCGGTGATCTCGCCCATCACCCGCTCCGTATCGCGAAGGCGGGCGATATAGGCCTCGGCGTCGGCGACGCTGGTCACGCGGTGCTGGTTGATCAGGAAGACCGGAAGGTTGCCGGCGGGGCTGCCGTTAGTGGACATCGGGAAGCCGTAGTCGCGCCAGCGGGCATTTTGACGGGCCTGGGTCACCTCATGCTCGAAGAGGCGATAGCTGAGGCGGCCGGCGGGGCTCAGCCGCGCGGGGTCGAACTCCGCCTTCATCCGCGCAAGCTGCGCCTCCGAGAGGGCGAGCTGCCGCTCCGCATTCGCTTCCGTATAATCGTTGAGACGGTCGTACAGCTCCTTGCGGCCGAGGCTCGTCAGCGCCTGCGGCGAGGAAGCGATGCTCTCTTGGAAAGCCTTGTCGAGGAAGGAGAGCAGACGCGCGTCCTCCGCCGCCGCGCTCGATAAAGTTTCGGCCGAGACGACGGCCGGCGGCGCAGGCTGAGGCCCGTCGCGCTGCGGCGTGGTGGTGCAGGCGGTTGCAAGGAGGAGAGCGAGGAGCGGGAGGGAGGTTTTCATGCCCCTGCTTTAGCGCCTTCAGCCCTGCCGTCTAGCAGCCTCCCGCCATCCAGCAGGGGTCCCAGCTCGGCTCCGGACCGAAACGGCCTGCGAGGAACTCGACCAAAGCCCGCACCCGCGCGGTGGTGGCGCGGCCCGGCGGCATGACGGCATAGAGGCCGGCCTCCTCCATCGGATAGTCCCGCAACAGCGGCTCGAGCCTTCCCGCTTCGAAGGAAGAGGCCGCGATGAAGCTCGGCAGGATGCAAACGCCGAGCCCCGCCTCGGCCCCCGCCCTCAGCATCTCGCCATTGTCCGCCCGGAAGCGGACCTTGCTGCGAACATATTCCCACCGGTCGCCGACGCGGAAGCGCCATTGCTCGTTGGCGTAGAGAAGGATGTCATGGGCGGCGAGGTCGCGGGGGTGCTCCGGGCGTCCGTGCGTATCGAGATAGGCCGGGCTTGCGACGGCCACCTTGCGCACCGGCGCGATCCGGCGGGCGATGAGGGCGGAATCCTTCAAGGTCCCGATCCGCACCGCGAGGTCGAAGCCGCCGGCGGCGAGGTCGACCGTCCGGTCGTCGAATGAGATGTCGAGCTCCACCCGGGGATGGGCCTGCGCGAACTCGGCGAGGGCTGGCGCCAGATGCTGCGCTCCGAAGGTCAGCGGCGCCGAGATTCGAAGCGGCCCCGCCACCTCGTTCACCGCTTCGGCGACCACCTCCTGCGCGGCCTCGAGTTCGGCGAGCACGTTCGACGCCCGCTCGAAATAGGCCTGTCCGGCCTCGGTCGGCTGCGCACCCTGCGCAGTGCGGGTGAGGAGCCGGGCTCCGAGCTGCTCCTCGAGGCGCGCGACCCGGCGGCTGAGGATCGACTTCGACATGCCCATACGCTCGGCGGCCCGGGAAAAGGCGCCGGTCTCGACCACTCGCACAAAGGCGAGGACATCGAGAAGGTCGACAGAGGAGCGTTCCATAAGATGCAACACCATAATGCGGTTTGCGTGCCTGCGCGCAACGGCGTTAGGCTCCTAAATCGCATCTCACAAGCTCATTGGAGACAAGAGATGCCCAACGTCCTCATCATCGACAGCGCCGCCACCGGCGCAGCCTCGGTATCGAAGCGCCTCACGGGCGAACTCGCCGGCCTTGAAGGCGCCCGTATCGTCCGCCGGGACATCGGTGCCGACCCGATCCCGCACCTCACGGAAGAGACGGTGTTCGCCATCCGCGGAGCGGAACCGGAGACCGGGGCCGCACGCCAGGCCCTTGCCCTCTCGGACCGCCTGATCGAGGAGCTTCGCGAGGCGGACCTCATCGTCATCGGCGCGCCCATGTACAATTTTGGAATGCCCTCGACTCTCAAGGCCTGGTTCGACCATGTGCTGCGCGCCCGGATCACCTTCCGCTACACCGAGGCCGGACCCGAAGGCCTCATCAAGGGCAAGCGCGCGATCGTGGTGGAGAGCCGCGCCGGCCTCTACAGCGAGGGGCCCTCCGCCCCCATGGACAACCAGGAGCCGCACCTTCGCACCCTCCTCGCCTTCATGGGGATCACGGACGTGGCCTTCGTTCGCGCCGAGAAGCTTGCTTTCGGCCCCGAAGCCGCGGAGGCCTCCATCGCGGCCGCGGCACGGCAGCTCCGCGCGCTGGTTGAGCAGGAGCTTCCTCTCGCCGCCTGAACGCCCCCTCGCGGCGGCAGGCACGATCGCCGGATCGCGGCCGACTCTCCGAAGCGACAAAGGAGATTTCGAATGAAGCTCTATTACGCCCCCGGCGCTTGCTCCCAGGCTCCCCATATCGTCGCCCGCGAAGCCGGTCTCCCGGTGGAGATCGTCAAGGTTGACCTCGCAGCCAAGCAGACCGAGCACGGCGAAGACTATCGCAGCATCAACCCCAAGGGTTCGGTCCCGGCGCTGCGGCTCGACAGCGGGGAAGTGCTGACGGAGAACGCCGTCATCCTGCAATATCTTGCGGACCAGGCGCCAGGCTCGGAGCTCGCTCTGCCGGAGAGTGGAATCGAGCGTTACCGCCTGCTGGAATCGCTGAACTTCATCGCGACGGAGCTCCACAAAGGGTTCGGGCCGCTGTGGAACCCGGCCGCGCCCGACGCCTTCAAGGATGCGACTCGCGAGCTGCTGGGGAAGAAGTTCCATTATCTTCAGCAGAAGATCGGCGACGGCCCCTACATCCTGGGCGAGCGCTTCTCGATCCTCGACGCTTATGCCTTCGTGGTGCTCAACTGGAGCCGAATCCACCGGATCGACGTCGACCGGTGGCCCGGCCTTGCCCTTTACCTCAAGCGCGTCTCCGAGCGGCCCGCCGTGCAGGAGACCCTGCGCGCGGAAGGACTGATCCAATGATCGACATCCGCCCCTTCTCCTCGCTCGGCCATGCCGATCATGGCTGGCTGAATGCGCGGCACCATTTCTCGTTCGCCGGCTATCACGAGCCGACGCGCATGGGATGGGGCTCGATCCGGGTGTGGAACGACGACGAGATCGCCGCCCGCTCCGGCTTCCCGCCGCATCCGCATTCGGACATGGAGATCATAACCTATGTCCGCGAAGGCGCGATCACGCACCAGGATTCCATGGGGAACCAGGGGCGCACGGAAGCGGGCGACGTCCAGGTGATGTCGGCGGGGACGGGCGTCCGCCACGCCGAATACAACCTGGAGAATGAGCGTACGACCTTGTTCCAGATCTGGGTTCAGACGGATCGCCCGGGCGCTCAGCCGAGCTGGGGCGCCAAGAAGTTCCCGAAGTCTGACCGGGCGGGGAGCTTCGTCACCCTCGCCAGCGGCTTCCCCGAGGACGCCGAGGCGCTCAAGATCAATGCCGCCGCGCGGGTGATGGGGGCGACACTGAACGCCGGGGAGACGGCGGAGCTGGCGCTCGATCCTTCGCGCCACGTCTACCTGGTGCCTGTGGGCGGGGCGGTGGAGGTCAACGGCCGGCGAGCCGAGGCGCGCGACGGGGTCGCCATCACCGGCGAGGAAAAGGTGACTTTCCGGGCAATCGAGGGCGCGGAGATCGTGCTCGTCGACGCCCGCTGAGAGGCGTGGGAGAGGGCGCCGCCTTTCCCCCGGATCGCCAAATGCGGTGAAGCGTGGGTTAACCCTCTTTTCACGGTACCCTTCAAGGTCTTGCCGCGTTTCCGCCGCATGCCCCGTTATTACTTCCATCTGCAGCGCGAGGACGGCGCCCTTACCGACGAGGAAGGCATGAAGCTGCCCGACGCCGAAGCCGCCTGGTACCAGGCGGTGCGGAGCGCGCGCGAGCTGATCCGGGCGGAGCTGACCCTGGGCGGCCAGTGGGAGCGTCAGGCGATCGTCATCGCGGACGAGGGCGGCGCTCCGGTGGAGCGGCTGCCGCTGAGCGACGTCGCCCGCTACGCCATGTGAGCGGAAGCGTCAGACGCGCCGGAACACGCCTTTGGGAATTCGGCGCGGCTGGGGCGCCACGATGAGGTCGAGCTCGCGCGCGTGAAGCGGCCATTCGAACTCGCAGCCGACCTCCTTGTCCTGCGCCCACACGACACGGCTCCTCTTCGCTTCCCAGCCGGGCAGCTTGAGCCAGACTTCGCTTCCGATTTCCAACGGCTCTTCGACGTCCGCCTTGAAGCCGCCGGTCGAGATATCGATGACGACGATCTTCGCGGTCTTCGCTCCGTCCTCGCGCAGAGCGGCGGCGAGATTGACGATGCGCCTTTCCGCCTTGCGACCATCGGTGACTGGAATGCGCGAGAGTTCTGCGTGAATGAACAAGGTCGGATCCCCCGAGGCGTGTCCCCCGTGACCTAGGCATGCGCGGTAAAGATTGGGTTTAGAGGTTCGGGGCCGGTGCTTTCGCACCAGCCCCCCCTCGATACGCGACACGAGAGACCGCTTCGACAGGAACTCAACTCGGCGGCGGCCAGCTCTCTGCCCCAAGAGGATTGAGGAAAGGCTGAATGATCATGTCAGCAGTTGTTCATCCTTCTGGCCATTAAGATGAACGGGAGCAGAAAGAGGACAAAAAGAAGGCGGAAGCGTCCATGCCGCCTCCGCCCCCCCGGTCGCGTACCTGAGTCTCCTGCTAAGGCCCAAGGCTTACGATTTTCTTAGCCGCGGGTCAGACAGGCGCTCCCGAGGTGCGGCGGTGGTGCCAGGCGAAGACGGCGAGAGCGCCTCGGTGCGGCCGCCACGACTCCGCGAGCTCGCGCAGCCGTTTCTCCGTCGGCTTACCCTCAAGGCCGAGAATCACTCCGATCTCGATCTGCACGGCGAGGTCGCCCGCAGGCCACATGTCCGGGCGTCCTTCCGCGAAGAGCAGGTAGATCTCGGCGGTCCAGCGGCCGATTCCCTTCACCCGCGCCAGTTCGGCAATGGCTTCCTCGTCGTCCTCGGGGAGCCGGGAGAAATCCAGGCGGCCGGAGATCACCTCTTCCGCCAGGCTTCGCGCGTAGGACGCCTTCTGGCGCGAAAGCCCGGCGGCTCGAAGCGCCTCATCGGACGCCTCGATCAAAGCTTTCGGATTGGGCGGGTCTCCCACCGCCGCGACCAGCTTGCCCCACATCGAAGCCGCGGCCTGGATCGACACCTGCTGCCCCACGATCGCCCTCAGCAAAGTCTGGTAGCCGCGCTCGCTGGTGCGCGGCTCCGGATAGCCCGCCCGCGCGAGCGCAGCCGCAATCTTCGGCTCCCTCTCGGCGAGTGCGTCCAGCGACGCCTTCAGATCCTCAGCCGAAATGCCCATTCCGCCCCGCTTGCCATGAAGACAGGGCCCTAGCATAGCGCGCGACATGCCAAAGCTCACCATCACCGGCCGGGACGGACGACAGCGGACCATCGAAGGCCGCTCCGGCTGGAGCGTCATGGAGAATATCCGCAACGCGGGGTATGATGAGCTGCTCGCGCTTTGCGGCGGCTGCTGCAGCTGCGCGACCTGCCACGTCCATGTCGACGAGCCGTGGCTCGACTCGCTCCCGCCGATGGGAGCGGACGAAGACGACCTCCTCGACAGCTCCAGCCACCGCCGGCCGAACAGCCGCCTCTCCTGCAAGATCGAGCTCGACGAGGCGCTAGACGGCCTCAGCGTGACGATAGCACCGGAGGACTGAACCGGATCGGAGCTTCAGCTCTTATGCGTAGCAACGGCGTAGAGGGCAATGGCAGCGGCGTTGGAGACGTTGAGGCTTTCCATCCGGCCGCCGATCGGGAGACGGGCCAGCGCGTCGCAATGGGTCTGCGTATTCTGCCGCATCCCCTCCCCTTCCGCGCCGAGCACCAGAGCCACCCGCGCCGGGCCGAGCGCCTCGGCGAGCGTCGCCTCCGCCTCTCCGGCAAGGCCGATCCGCCAGAAGCCGCCCTCCGCCATCTCATCCAGCGCCCGGGAAAGGTTCACCACCCGAACCCACGGCACCGTCTCGAGCGCGCCGCTCGCTGCCTTGGCGAGAGCGCCGGATTCAGGTGGCGCGTGGCGGTCCTGCGTCACCAGTGCGAGAGCGTCGAACGCGGCCGCCGAGCGGAGGATCGCGCCGACATTGTGCGGATCGGTCACCTGGTCGAGGACAAGGAGGGGGCGGCCGTCCTCCGCCTCGTCGAGCAGATCGGCGAGCAGCCTGTCCTCGAGCCTTTCCACCTCGGCCACCACGCCCTGATGCGGAGCGTCGCCGGGCACGAGGCGCGCGAGGTCCGCGACGTCCGCATAGGTGACCGGGATTTCCTTCGGCGGAATGAGATAGTCCGCCGCCTCCCGGGTCAGCCACAATCGCACCACCCGCCGCTCGGGATTGTCGAGCGCGGCCGCCACCGCATGCCGGCCCCAGAAACGGGGCCGGTTCTCGGGCTTCGTCTGCTGCCGGGCTTTGCGTCGCATCGGTCCCGAATGGCGCCGCCGCCTGCCGGTGGCAAGCGTTGACAGGCATAAGCCCTTTCGTCATTGGGTCCCCCTCCCGTCATCGGGCCCGTCGGACAGGTGGCCGAGTGGTTAAAGGCAGCAGACTGTAAATCTGCCGGGGTTGCCCCTACGCTGGTTCGAATCCAGCCCTGTCCACCAGCCCTCCCGTGGCGGGACTTCGGCTGGCAACGGTGAGAATGACGCGGCACGTCAGCCGGGCTTGCCCGCCCAAGCTCGGGCCGCTAGGCGAAGGGCATGCGGGTATAGCTCAATGGTAGAGCACTAGCCTTCCAAGCTTGTGACGCGGGTTCGATTCCCGCTACCCGCTCCAGCCGCCTTCAGCTCACGCACCTGGCCCGCCCGAACGGCAGGTCGTCGAAAGGCTGGGGAGGCGAGACACGCCCCCTCAGCCTCACCAACCCTCACACGATGAAGTCGCCCAGTATCACCGGCATCGTCGTGTTCGTCATCTCGATGACGTAGTCTTGGCCCGCCTGGTATCCGGAGACGCCGTTCTCATCGACGACGAGGAACAGCCTGCCCGCAAGGTCGCCGCTGTTTGCGGTGAACAGCACCGCTTCGCTCGCGTCGAGCGTGCCGTTCATCGCGGCCTCAAGGTCGCTGTCGAAGCTGGCGGTACTGAGCGAGCCT
>DASWOC010000017.1:0-14380 GCA_036398895.1 Allosphingosinicella sp.
CGCCTTCGAATATTCGAACTTCGGCTATGCGCTGCTCGGCCGGATCGTCACCAACGTCTCCGGCCTCCCGTTCGACCGGTATATCCGGCGCGAAATCCAGCTGCCGCTCGGGATGACCTCGACCGGCTACGAGGTCCGCGACTGGCCGCTCGAGCGGCGAGCGATCGGCTATCGCTGGGAGAACGACCGCTGGTCGGAGGAGCCGACGATGCGCCATGGCGCCTTCGGGGCGATGGGCGGGGTCCAGACCAGCGCCGCCGACTATGCGCGCTGGATCGCCTTCCTGCTCTCCGCATGGCCGGCACGCGACGGGCCGGAGGCGGGCCCGGTCCGCCGCTCGACGGTTCGGGAGATGGCGCAGGGCTCGAGCTTCGCACGGCTTCGCCAGCGCTTCGGCAAGTCGCCCGCCACCCAGGCCATCGCGTACGGCATGGGCGTCATCCAGGCTCAGGACCCCGATCTGGGAAATACCCTGAGCCACGGCGGCGGCTTCCCCGGCTACGGGTCGCACATGCTTCTGCTGCTCGATCACGGAATCGGGATCTTCGTCTTCAGCAACCGGACCTACAATGGTGGCTCCGGCCCGGCCTGGGACGCGGCGGTTGCCCTGCACAAGGCGGGTGCTTTGCCCGGGCGCAAGCCGCCGTTGAGCAACCATCTCGCCGCTGCCTACGGGGCGGCCGGGGCGATGTACCGGTCCGGCAGCGTCCGCCCCGCGCACGGCCTGCTGGCCATGAACTTCCTGATGGACCGCTCCGCCGCCAACTGGGCTCGCGAATTCGAGCGCCTGAGGAAGGAGGTCGGCGAGTGCGACACCGGCGCCGCGATCGAGCCGACCAGCGCCCTTGCGGGCACCTTCACCTGGCGCTGCGAGCATGGCCGGATCTCCGGAAGCCTCCTCCTCGCGCCGACGGAGCCCGCCTCCATCCAGGCGCTCGGCCTCAAGGTCGTCGCCCCCTGATGACCTGGGCCGCCACGATCCTGACGCTATATCCCGAGATGTTCCCCGGGCCGCTCGGCCTGAGCCTCGCCGGCCGGGCGCTCGAGCAGGGGATCTGGGCGCTGGAGGCGGTCCAGATACGCGACTTCGCCGCCGACCGGCACCGCTCGGTCGACGATACGCCCGCCGGAGGCGGGGCAGGGATGGTGATGCGCGCCGACGTGCTGGGGTCGGCGGTCGACCATGTGCTCGCTCGCCGTCCGGAGGCGCCGCTCCTCGCCATGACCCCTCGGGGCAGGCCGCTGACCCAGGCTTGCGTCCGCCGGCTTGCGGCGGGGCCGGGAGTCTCCATCCTGTGCGGCCGTTTCGAAGGTATCGACGAGCGCCTGTTCGAGGCCCGTCCCGTCGTCCAGGTGTCCGTCGGCGACTATGTCCTCTCCGGCGGCGAGATCGGCGCCCTCGTCCTCCTCGACGCTTGCGTTCGGCTGCTCCCCGGGGTAATGGGCGCGGCCTCCAGCGGAGAGGAAGAGAGCTTCGAGACGGGGCTTCTCGAATATCCGCATTATACCCGACCTGTCGAATGGGAAGGGCGCACGATCCCTGAAGTGCTGCGGTCGGGGGATCATGCGAGGATCGCCGCATGGCGCGAAGCTCGCGCCGCGGAGGATACACGGTCAAGGCGGCCGGACCTGATCGAGCGTCATTGGGACGCGCGAAGGCCACCGCCCTCTGGCGCGCAGCGCGAAGACTGAAGAGAGCGAAGACATGAACCTGATTCAGCAGCTCGAGGCCGAGCAGATCGAAAGCCTCACCCAGGCCCGCGCCATCCCCGAATTCCGCCCGGGCGACACGCTCCGCGTCGGCGTGAAGGTGGTCGAGGGCGACCGTACCCGCATCCAGAATTTCGAAGGCGTCTGCATCGCCCGCGCGAACCGCGGCATGGGCTCCAGCTTCACCGTCCGCAAGATCAGCTTCGGAGAAGGGGTCGAGCGCGTCTTCCCGCTCTATTCGCCGAACGTCGATTCGATCGAGGTCGTCCGCCGCGGCGTCGTCCGCCGTGCGAAGCTCTATTATCTGCGCGGCCGCACCGGTAAGGCCGCCCGCATCGCTGAGCGCCGCGACACCCGCCAGGGGCCGCAGGCGAAGGCCGAGGCGCCCGTCCCAACGCCCGAGACCGAGACCGCCGAGGGCTGAGCCGCTTCGGGCAAGAAGAATCGAGGCGGGGAGGGGCGACTCTCCCCGCCTTTTCTTTTGCGCCGCCGACCCGTAGTCGTGAGTCATGCGCAAGATCCTCCCACTCCTCCTTGTCCTCGCGGCGGCTCCCGCCTTCGCCAAGGACCTCACCCTCGAACGCCTTTTTCAGAGCCCTTCGCTCTCCGGCTCGGCGCCCCGCTCCTTGAAGCTTTCGCCGGACGGGCGCTTCGCGACGCTGTTGAGGAACCGGGCAGACGACAAGGACCGTTACGACCTTTGGGCCGTCGACACGAGCACCGGCGCCTCCCGAATGCTGGTCGACTCGCTGAAGCTCGGAACGGGCGCCGAAATCTCCGAGGAGGAGAAGATGAGGCGCGAGCGGCTCCGCATCGCCGGAACCAAGGGCATCACCGCGTACGAATGGGCGCCCGACGCCCGCTCCATCCTTGTCCCGCTGGACGGCGATCTCTACCTCGCTTCCCTGGACGGCAGCGCCCGCCGCCTCACCGCGACGAAGGAGACGGAGCTCGACGCGCAGGTCTCCAAGACCGGCCGCTACCTCTCGTTCGTGCGGGACCAGAATCTGTTCGTCACCGACGTCGCCGCCGGGGCGGAGCGGCAGCTCACCACCGACGGCGGAGGCACTCTGAGCTGGGGCTCGGCCGAATTCGTCGCGCAGGAGGAGATGGGGCGCAACACCGGCCATTGGTGGTCGCCGGACGACCGGTACCTCGCCGTGGCCCGAGTCGACGAAGGCCCGGTGAAGGTCGTCACGCGCGCCGCCATCGGGGCGGAGGGGACTAAGCTCTACGAGCAGCGCTATCCTGTCGCCGGAAGCGCTAATGCCTTGGTCGACCTCTACGTCATGGCGCCCGACGGTAGCCGCCGGGTGAAGGTCGATCTCGGCCCCGATCCGGATATCTATCTCGCGCGCGTCGACTGGACGGCCGACGGCAAGTCGCTCCTCGTCCAGCGGCAGAGCCGTGACCAGAAGGTGCTGGACGTACTCCGGGCCGACCCGGAAACCGGCAAGTCGGCCACCCTCTTCAGCGAGACCTCGAAGAGCTGGATAAACCTCCATGACAATTTGAAGCCGCTGAAGGACGGAAGCCTCCTCTGGTCCTCCGAACGCAGCGGCTTCTCCCATCTCTACCGCTGGAAGGGCGGCGGGCTTCGCCAGCTCACCCACGGCAATTGGGAGGTCACAGACATCAAGGGCGTCGATGAGGCGGCGAAGCGGGTCTATTTCACCGGCACGCTCGACCATCCGGACGAGCAGCACCTTTACTGGGTGAGCTTCGCCAAGCCGGGCAAGCCGGTGCGGGTGACCGAGCCGGGCTGGTCCAACTCGGCCGAGATGGACGAGCGCGGGAGCCGCGCCCTCATAGGCCGTTCCAATCCGACGCAGCCGGCCCAAGTCTATTTGGCGGACGCCTCAGGCCGCCGCGTGGCGTGGATCGAAGAGAACCGCCTTGATGCCTCCCATCCTTATGCGCCCTATCTCGACAGCCACGCCACTCCGGTCTTCGGAACCCTTCCGGCTGCGGACGGTACCCCGATCCCGTACAAAATGCTGTCGCCCAAGCGGGAGCCGGGCAAGCGCTATCCCGTCTTCATTCAGGTCTATGGCGGGCCCTCAGGCGGGCAGGTGCTGCGCACCTGGACGAGTGCCACCCACCAATATCTCGTGGACCAAGGATGGATCGTGTTCTCGGTGGACAATCGAGGGACGTCTCGGCGCGGCCGCGCCTTCGCCGACCAGCTTTTCCTGAAGCTTGGCGGCGTTGAGGTCGAGGACCAGCTCGCCGGCGTGGAGTGGCTCAAGAAGCAGGACTTCGTCGATTCGGACAGCCTGGCCGTCTATGGCTGGTCCTACGGCGGCTACATGGTGCTGAAGCTGCTCGAGGCAGCGCCCGGCGCCTATGCGGCCGGGATCGCAGGGGCGCCGGTCACGAAGTGGGAGCTGTACGACACCCATTATACCGAGCGCTATCTTGGCAACCCCGCCAAAGATCCCAAGCCATACGAGCGGGCGAATACGCTCGCCGATGCGGGGAAGATCGCCGACCCGCTCCTCCTCATCCACGGAATGGCCGACGATAATGTGGTGTTCGAGAACACGACCGCGATGATCGCCAGGCTCCAGGAGGAAAAGAAGCCCTTCGAGCTGATGGTCTATCCGGGCGCCACCCACGCCGTCACCGGCGAAGCGCGCCAAACCCACATGTGGAAGACGATCGAGGACTTCCTCAATCGGCGGGTGAAGAGCCAGCGCTAGAGCTTCACCCGGTCGAGGGCGATGATCGCGTCGGGCGAATATTGAGGTTGGGCGGTAGCGGGCCTCGCCGCGACCAGTTTATCGGCCGCGGCGGGCAGGCCTGCCCGAGTGCCGATCACCGTTACCTCGACCGGATCTCGACTTCCGACAAGCAGGTCCAGCCGGAGCCCTTCGCAGCTTCGGCCGTGGCAGCGTAGGAAATAGTCGCCCTTGCCGTCTCCCGTTCCGAACGGCTTTGTTCCGCCACCGACGCGGACGGCGCGGAAGGCGGCTTCGGCCTTGGCCCGCAGTGTCACTGTCTCCGCACCGTTGCTCCTGAGGCGAAGGGTCAGCAGCCGCCCTCCCGGAACCTGGCGCTCGGCTAGCTTTTCCACGGCGGGGGCGATCACCTGTTGCCGCGGAGCGGGCGCGGCCCAACGCCTTCGCCCTGAAAAAGGGACGGTAACGTTCTTCTTGAAGCCCGCAAAGGCGGCAGGGAGGGGTGCGCCGTCATTCGCAACCATCCAGCTCGACTGGCCGGTCGCGCGGTCCCAGACATATTCAATCCCAAAGGCCTGCTTGCGGTCGGCGGAATAAGCGGGAGCCAGGGCCGCTGCGGCCCAGCCGGCAAATACCAGCCCCACGGCGCCGGTGAGAAGCAGCGGCCTCGGCATCTCGGCAGCCAGGGCCTTCAGTTCGATCAGCGCCGGAAGGAGGATGATCGCCGCCGCCGCGGCGAACACCCAGGCAGCGTCGAAATCAAGCAGGGTCTCCGATAGGTGCAGCAGAGGCGCCCAGGACAGGAAGAGCAACAGGAATGCGAGTAGTGCCGCCACGCGCTCGGCTCCTCCCCAGCGCGGCTCCAGGAGCATGCCGACGCCCAGGACCAGCGGAGGCAGCAGGAAGAAGATCGTCCCCCTCGGCGCCACAGCGCAGAGCGCTCCTCCAAGAATGAGGAAGATCAGCCAGAAGGCGACACGGAGGCGGCTCGGCTCGCTGTTGCGGGCAATCAGACCCAGCGACAGCAGGCCCCCGACAAGGGCCGAGAGGTAAACGGCAAGTCCCGTGACCTCCGGATAGCCTCGCCAATATTCGCCCGCCCGCACGAGGCTAACGGCGTTTTGGCCCAGCCAAGCGAGGCCGGCCGCTCCGACTATGGACGCGGTCACCGCCAGCACTGCCCGGCCGAGCCCGCCTCGGCTTCGCCAGCCGAAGAAGACGAATAGCAGCCCAAGCACGGCGAGTGTCACCAGGCCGGCCCAAAGCGGCATCATGACCATTCCGCGCCCGAGCAGGTCGGCATAGCCGTGCTCTCCCCCTGCCCAGACCTCGCGCCCCGCTGCGATGAAGGTGGCCAGGGCGAGCGCCTGATCGCCCATATGCTGAACGCTTCCTAGGTCCAGTGCGGCCAGATTGTCGCCCCGGCTGTGGTACCGGGTCTCATTGCCGATCATCGCGAAGTTGAGGATGGTCCAGTCCCGGCGCGCCTTGAACAGCTCAACGTCCGTGGAATTGGGGATGAGCTTGGCGAAATCCGCTGTGAGCGAGTTGGCCGCCGGCCGATCGACGCTCGTCTTGTACAGCGCCACCGCCGCGCCGTCGGGCGTGCTCGTCTCGAACATGATGGCCGGCCCGCTGACTCCGCGGGCCTCGAAGTTCAGCAGAGTCTCGACGCGGTCCGCCAGCGGATTTGTCTCCAGGAAAGCGCCCGCGCCCAGCAGGCCCGCTTCCTCTCCGTCGGTGAAAAGGAAAGAGATCGGCCGCGCCAGCTTCCTGCCTCTAAGCTGCGCCGCCGTCTCAAGCATCACCGCCATCCCGATACCATCGTCGGCCGCACCGGGTCCGGCAGGGCTCGAATCGTAATGCGAGACGAGCATTAGATGCCTTCCCTGCGGCGGGCCGATCGTAGCGAAGACGTTTCTGACACGGGCGCAGCTGATGCTCGGCACACTCTTGGAGCTGTTGCAGGCGACATCGTCGCTGACTTGCGGCTCCAGCCCGAGCGCGCGCATCTGCTGGATGAGCCTGGCGCGCACCGCGTCATTGGCGTCGCTGTCGACCGGATGCGGCCGCTGATCCCCGAGCACGAAGGCGAGGCGGGCCACGGCGCGCCGGGAATCGAATTCTCCGGCGGACGGAGCTGGAGGCTCCGGCAATGTCACCAGCAGGCCTTTCAGCACCATCGCGCAGACCAGTAGCGCGAGCGCGGCCACCAAAAGGATGCCGGTCCTTTTCATCACTTCCCCCCGGTTGTTCCGCACCCCATATCGATATTGCAGGGTGCGTGCGATAGCAGGCGCCGTCTCACGTCTTTGGAGAGCTTTTGATGGGCTATAGGATCGTCGTCGTGGGTGCGACGGGCAATGTCGGGCGCGAGATGCTGAACATTCTGGCCGAGCGGGAATTCCCCGCCGACGAAGTCGCGGCCGTTGCCTCACCCCGCTCCACCGGCGACCTCGTCGATTTCGGCGACACCGGCAAAGAGCTCAAGGTCCGCAATATCGAGCATTTCGACTTCTCCGGCTGGGACATGGCCCTGTTTGCCGCCGGCTCGGCCGCTTCGAAGGAATATGCGCCCAGGGCCGCGGCGGCCGGTTGCACCGTCATCGACAATTCGTCGTTCTTCCGGATGGACCCGGACGTGCCGCTGATCGTGCCGGAGGTGAACCCGGAGGCGATCGACGGCTATCGGCGGAAGAACATCATCGCCAACCCCAATTGCTCGACGGCGCAGATGGTGGTGGCGCTGAAGCCGCTGCACGACGCCGCTGGGATCCGGCGGGTGGTCGTCTCGACCTATCAGTCGGTGTCAGGCGCCGGGAAGAGCGGCATGGACGAATTGTTCGAGCAGAGCCGCAACATCTTCGTCGGGGACGCCAACGAGCCGGCCTTCTTCACCAAGCAGATCGCCTTCAACGTGATCCCCCACATCGATTCCTTCCTCGACGACGGCTCGACCAAGGAGGAGTGGAAGATGGTGGTCGAGACGAAGAAGATCCTCGACCCGAAGATCAGGGTGACCGCGACCTGCGTCCGGGTGCCTGTCTTCGTCGGCCATTCGGAGTCGATCAACATCGAGTTCGAGCAGGAGATTTCGGCGGAAGAGGCGCAGAACATCCTCCGCGAGGCGCCGGGCGTCATGCTGGTCGATAAGCGCGAGGACGGCGGCTACGTCACGCCCGTCGAGTGCGTCGGCGAATATGCCACCTACATCAGCCGCGTCCGTGAGGATTCGACCCTTGAGAACGGGCTCAACCTTTGGTGCGTCTCCGACAATCTCAGGAAGGGCGCGGCGCTCAACGCGGTGCAGATCGCCGAGCTGCTCGGAAGGAAGCACCTACAGAAGGCGGCCTGAGGAAGGAGCATCTATGGCTGACGCGATGACCGGCGGCTGCGCCTGCGGGCGGGTGCGCTACACCGCACAGGTACATGACGACGAGGCCTATCTCTGTCATTGCCGGATGTGCCAGCGAGCCACCGGCAGCGTCTCGATCGCCTTCAAGAACATGCAAAAGGCCGACGTCGCGTGGGAGCCGGAGCCGGACTATTACGTCTCCTCGCCGATCGCGCGCCGGCCTTATTGCCGCGAGTGCGGCACCTCGCTCGGCTTCGAATTCCCAGACAGCGAGAAAATGGATCTCACCGTCGCATCGTTCGACGATCCGTCGCGTTTCCGCCCAAAGCACCATTTCGGCGCGGAGAGCCTGCACCGCGCCTGGATCGACACGGAGGGCCTTCCGGAATGCCGCACCGATGAGCACAAGCCCCTCGTCGAAAGGTGGATCAATGCCACCGGCAGCTTCCCTGGCTAGCCATAGCTTCGCCGCTTCGGACGGCGCCCGCGTCGTCTGGCACGAGCTGGGGGAGGGGCGGCCGGTCGTCCTGATCCACGGCCTCTTTTCCAACGCGGAGACCAACTGGCTGAAGTTCGGTCATGCCCAGGAGATCGCCGCGCGCGGCTTCCGGCTGATCATGCCGGACCTGCGTGCCCACGGGCAAAGCGCCGCGCCTCATGATGAAGGGTCCTACCCGCCGGACGTGCTCGCCCGCGACGGGCTCGAGCTGATCGCCCATCTCGGCCTCACCGACTACGACCTCGGCGGCTATTCGCTCGGCGCCCGAACGGCGGTTCGGATGGCGGTTCTCGGAGCAAAGCCGCGCAAGCTCGTCATCGCCGGAATGGGTCTTCGGGGCCTGCTGGAGACGGGACGCCGGTCCGGCCATTTCCGAAAGGTGCTGGAAGGCATGGGCGCCCATCCCCGCGGCTCCCCCGCCTGGATGGCCGAGGCCTTTCTCAAGACGACCGGAGGCGACCCGAAGGCCATGCTGCCCCTGCTCGGCAGCTTCGTGGATTCCACGGAAGAGGAACTGCGCCGAATCGACATGCCCACTTTGGTCCTGTCGGGCGCGGAGGATCAGGACAATGGACCGGCGGAGGAGATCACCAAGCTGCTCCCCCACGTCCGCTACGTGGAGGTGCCCGGCAACCATATGAGTTCGGTCACAAAGCCCGAATTCGGCCGCGCCATCGCCGATTTCCTTGCATCTTGACCCACCCTGCGCCCGAAGAGCAATAACCGCACCGTATCCGTTTCCAGTCGAGGATGCCTGTCATGAAAGCCACCGTTTCTGCTCTCGCTCTCGCTTTCTCCCTCGCCGCCTGCACCACCTCCGCTGCCGATGCGCCTGAAACCGCCTCTGCGGCTCCCGTAGCCGATGCCGAACCGCGTGCGGCCGCGCCGACCGCCGCCGATGCCGCCGCCTTCGTGGCTCGGGCGGAGAAGGAGCTTGGGGAACTCGGAGTCATCCAGGCCCGCGCGGACTGGGTGAACGCCACCTACATTACCGAAGATACGGACGCTCTTGCCGCCCATTTCGGCACCCTCAACACTGAGATGCGGGTGCGCCTCGCGAACGAGGCCGCGAAGTACGCGAATGTCCAGGGCCTCGATTACGACACTTCCCGCAAGCTCAACCTGCTCAGGAGCGCGCTGACCCTGCCGGCGCCGACAACCCCGGGCGCGGCGGCCGAGCTCAACACCATCTCCACCCGCCTTCAGTCCACCTATGGCAAGGGCCGCGGCACCCTGAACGGCAAGGAGATGACCGGGAACGATCTCGAGGAGAAGATGGGGACGGTCCGCGACCACGAGGACCTCAAGGAGATGTGGACGAGCTGGCACACCAATGTCGGCCGCCCGATGCGGCAGGATTATACTCGCCTTGTCGAGATCGCGAACCAGGGGGCGAAGGATCTCGGCTTCTCCGACACGGGCGCGATGTGGCGCTCGCGCTACGACATGTCGCCGGACGAGTTCGCGGCAATGACCGACCGCCTGTGGAACGAGGTGAAGCCGCTTTACGACCAGCTCCATTGCTACACGCGCGCCAAGCTCAGCCAGAAGCACGGCAAGGCGGTCCAGCCGGAGACCGGCCCGATTCGTGCCGATCTGCTCGGCAACATGTGGGCGCAGGAATGGGGTAATATCTACGACGTGGTGGCGCCAAAGGGCGCCGGCGACGTCGGTTACGACCTCACCGACCTTCTCGTGAAGAACAAGTACACGCCGGAGAAGATCGTCCGCACGGGCGAGCAGTTCTTCAGCTCATTGGGCTTCGCGCCGCTTCCGGAGAGCTTCTGGAAGCGCTCGATGATCACCGCGCCGCGCGACCGCGAGGTGGTCTGCCACGCCTCGGCCTGGGACGTCGACAATGTCGAGGACCTGCGCATCAAGATGTGCACCAAGGTCAACGCGGACGATTTCGTAACGGTGCATCACGAGCTCGGCCATAATTATTACCAACGCGCCTATAACAAGCAGCCCTTCCTCTACCTCGACAGCGCCAATGACGGCTTCCACGAAGCGATCGGGGACATGATCGCCCTCTCCGTCACTCCGGAATATCTGGTGCAGGTGGGGCTTCTGCCGCGCAACAAGGTGCCTTCGGCGGACAAGGACATCGGCCTTCTCCTGCGTCAGGCGATGGACAAGGTGGCCTTCCTTCCTTTCGGCCTGCTCGTCGACAAGTGGCGCTGGAAGGTGTTCAGCGGCGAGATCGCACCGGCCAATTACGAGGCGGGGTGGAACCAACTGCGGCTGCAATATCAGGGCATCACCCCGCCCGTGCAGCGGACGGAGCAGGATTTCGATCCGGGCGCCAAATACCACATTCCGGCGAGCGTGCCCTACACACGCTACTTCCTCGCCCGCATCCTCCAGTTCCAATTCTACCAGGCCGCCTGCAAGCAGGCCGGGTGGACGGGCCCGCTCCACCGCTGTTCGTTCTACGGGAACAAGGAAGTTGGGCAGCGGCTGAACGCCATGCTGACGATGGGCGCTTCGAAGCCCTGGCCCGATGCGCTCGAAGCCTTCACCGGCACCCGCGAGATGTCCGGTCAGCCGATGATCGAATATTTCCGGCCGCTGATCGGCTGGCTGCAGGAGCAGAACAGAGGCAAGCAGTGCGGCTGGCAGTCGTGAGGCGCGCGCTCTAGCTCGGGTGGGCCTCGGCTTCGGCGGCGGCCGCTTCCGGTGCCGCCGAAGCCTCCTGCGCCTGGCAGGCCGAGGCCGCCTCGCTGGCGGTGATCGCGGCCTTCAGCACGGAGTTCACGTTCCCGCCGTTGCGCTTGGCAAGCGCTCGAGCGCCCAGCACCGCACCCGCGGCGGCTGCCGCCGCACCGCCGGCTATGGCGGCGGCGGCGAAGGGGCGGCGCTGGATCTCCTCGGCAAGCTTCAACGCGGCCGACTTCTCGCCCTCTTTGCCAGCCATCTCATTTCTCCCGCTCAAATCAAGTCAGGCGCTTACAACGCCTTCCTCGCCCTCGCGTTGCGTCAGAGTGACCGGTTCAGAGCCGCTCCACCAGATAATCGGCGCTGCTGACGTTGAAGGAGCCCGGCTCCTCGACGTTCAGTTGCTCGACCGTCCCGTCGTTGACGATCGCGGACCAGCGCTGGCCGCGCTCGCCCATCCCGAACTTGGAGCCGTCCATGGTGAGACCGACGCCGCGCGCGAAATCGCCATTGCCGTCGGCGAGCATGGTCACCTGGTCGCTCGCGCCCGCCTGCTCGGCCCAGGCCTGCATGACGAAGGCGTCGTTGACGGCGACGCAGGCGATCTCGTCGATGCCCTTCGCCTTGATGTCGTCGGCTTTCTCGATGAACCCCGGCAGATGCCGCGCCGAGCAGGTCGGGGTGAAGGCGCCAGGCACGGAGAAGACCGCGACGCGGCGGCCGCGGAAGAACTCCTCGCTGTCCACCGGTTGCGGGCCGTCCGGCGTCGCCTTGACGAGGGTCGCCTTGGGGAGGCGGTCGCCGACATTGATGCTCATCGCTTGATCCTTTCACTTCGCCGGGAAGAGGAGCGTCGCTCTAGCAGCGCGCTTTGCCGCCGCCTATAGCCGAGCCCATGGAACAGGCGCGCTTCCTCTCCGGCCAGCTTCTTCTCGCCATGCCAGGCATCGGCGACCCCCGGTTCGAGAAGGCCGTGATCGCCATGTGCGTTCATGACGAGAATGGCGCGCTCGGCATCGGGCTCGGGCGAATTGTGCCGAGGATCGGTTTCCACACTCTCTTGGGGCAGCTCGACATCGAACCGGGCGTCGCGCCCGACGTACCGATCCACTTGGGAGGTCCGGTCGAGCCGCAGCGCGGCTTCCTGCTCCACTCGCTCGACTGGGGCGGACAGGAGAGCATCCAGGTAAGCAACTGCTGGGCCCTCTCGGCTACGCTCGACATCCTCCGAGCCATAGCGGAAGGGCGGGGCCCCACGCGCTGGATCGCTGCGCTGGGCTATGCGGGCTGGGGTGCAGGTCAGCTCGAGCAGGAGCTGTGCGGGAACGGATGGTTCAGCATCCCCGGCACGGACGAACTGCTCTACGATTGCGACGTCGAAAGCCGCTGGGAGGCAGGCTTCAAGAGCGCCGGCATCGACCCGCGGCTGCTGACCGCCGACTTCGGTACGGCCTGACGGCTAATTCCCGATGGCCCTCGCGCCGGGACGGCGGGGGTCGGCGGCGCCAAGGAAGAGGCCGTTCTCGATCATGATCGACTGGGCGCTCCCCATCGTTTCATCCGAGCTTATACGGTGCCCCAGCCTTTTCAGCACCGCGGCCGTGTCGGGATTGAAGTTGGGCTCGACTCGGAGGCCGTCGGCGCTTCCCTGATAGATGCGCGGCTGGTGCGTCGCCTCCTCCACGTTCAGGCCGAAGTCGACGGTATTGACGATGATCTGGAGCACGGTGTCGATGATCGTCGAGCCTCCGGGGGTGCCGGTGATGAGCCAGGGGCGCCCCGACTTGAAGACGAGAGTGGGCATCATCGTCGAGAGCATGCGCTTGCCCGGCGCCATGGCGTTGAGCGGCGGCGCGCCACCGGCCTTGCGAGCTTCGAACGCGGCTTCGTGGCTGAAATTGTTCATCTGGTTGTTGAGGAGGATGCCGGTCCCCTCGATCATCACGCCCGAGCCGAAATCGGCGCCGAGCGTGTAGGTGGTGCTGACGGCATTCCCCTCCGAGTCCGCCACGGAGAAGTGCGTCGTCTGGGGGCTTTCGAAACGGGTGGGATCTCCCGGCCCCATCTCCTTGACCGGCCGCGCCCGCTCGCGCGAGATCAGCTTCGCCCGCTCCGCTGCATAGGGCTTGGAGACGAAGCCGCGCACCGGCGCGGAGACGAAGTCGGTATCGCCCAGATGCCGGAAGCGGTCGGCGTACCCAAGCTTCATCGACTCGGCCATCAGGTGGAGCGAGGCTGCCGAGCCTGCGCCGAGCGGCTTCAGATCGAAATGCTCCAGGATGTTCAGCATGTTGAGCAGGGTTGCCCCACCCGCGCTGGCGGGAGGCGTCGTGTAGATTGTGTGGCCGCGATAGGTGCCGACCAGCGGCTCGCGTTCCACCGGATGATAGGCGGCGAGATCGGCCATCGTGATGAGGCCGCCATTCTTCTTCATGTCGGCGGCGAAGCGGCGTGCGATCTCGCCCTTGTAGAATGCATCCGCGCCGCCCGCGGCGATCTGCCGGAGCGACCAGGCGAGTTGCGGCTGCTTGAGCCGCTCGCCGGACGCGTAGAGAGCGCCGCCGGGCTTGTAGAAGGTCGAGCGCGCGGCGGCGCTCGCCGAAAGCCGCTCCTTTCCCCAGCGGAAGACGAAGGCTTCGTCGGGGCTGAGGATCACGCCTTCGGAGGCGAGGCGGATCGCCGGCTCCACCACCCGCTTCCACGGAAGCCGTCCGTATTTGCGGTGGGCGAGGTGAAGCCCCGCCACAGTCCCCGGAACCGAAGACGCCTTGTAGCCTACGCTGGCTTCGTTCAGCTCCTTGCCCGCGGCGTCGACGAAGTCGTCGAGCTTGGCGGCGCGCGGAGCGACGCTTCGAAAGTCGATGACGTGGACCTTGCCTGTCTTCGCTTCATACAGCGTCATGAAGCCGTCACCGCCGATATTGCCGGCCCGCGGCAGGGTCACGGCCAGCGCAAAGGCCACCGCTACGGCGGCGTCCACCGCATTGCCGCCGCCCCTCAGGATGTCCGCTCCCACCCGGCTGGCGATCTCGTTTTGGGAGACCACCATTCCGCGCGTGCCGACCGTGGGAGAATGGATGCTGGGATATTCGAGAAGCTGCCTCTGCTGCGCCGCCGCCGGAGCGAAGGCGAGGGACATTGCCGAGAGAGCGAGGAAGAGGCGGCGCAGGATCATCAGGATCTCCTTGCGGGGAAGCGGGTTCAGGTCGGGCACTGCCAGGCGGGGTTTCTCGGCTTTGTCAGCGGTCGCCCGGCAAGCAGGCCTGTGGGGCGCCCCCGGTCCACCGCCAGCTGCCCGTTCACAATCACTGTGTCGACGCCCTCCGCGAGCTCCTCCGGATCGTCGTAGGACGCGCGGGAGGCGTAGCGGCCGGGATCCAGCACGGCGACGTCCGCGAAATCGCCGACGCGCAGAGTGCCGCGCCCTTCGAGCCCAAAGATCGAGGCGGTGAGCCCGCTCGCCCGATGGACGAACTG
>DASWOC010000018.1:0-15253 GCA_036398895.1 Allosphingosinicella sp.
GCCGCTGGATCTCGCCGACGGTGACTTCGAACACCGCCTCGCGGCCCTTCAGGTAGGCGACCGGATATTCTTCCGGGAACGTGACGGTGACGGTGCGCTGCTCGTTCGCCTTCGCGCCGACGAGCTGGTCCTCGAAGCCCGGGATCAGGCGGCCCGAGCCGAGCTCGACGCGCATGGATTCGCCCTTGCCGCCCTCGAACAGCTCGCCGTCGACGCGGCCCTCATAGTCGATCACCGCAAGGTCGCCCTGCTGCGCGGCATAGTCGGCCGGAGCCGGCTCGAAGCTCTTCTGGCCGCCGGCGATTCGCTGCAGCGCCTCGTCCACTTCGGCCTCGGTGGGCTCGGCGACGAGCCGCTCGAGCTTCAGGTCGGCGATGTTGGGTTCGGGCAGATCGGGCAGCGTCTCGAGCTCGACGCGGACGACCGCGTCCCTGCCGGGGCCGCCTTCCTCGAGCTCGACCGCGGGCTGCATCGCCGGGCGCAGCTTCTGCTCGACGAGGAGCTGCTGGACGCCTTCCTGCACCGCTGTGTTGAGCGCTTCCTGCTCCAGCTGCGCGCCGTGCATCTTCTTGACGAGGTTGGCGGGCACCTTGCCGGGGCGGAAGCCGGGCATGCGGATCTGCGGGGCGACCTTCTTCACCTCGCCGTCGATGCGCGCGTCGATCTCCGTCTTGGGGATGGTGATCCGGTAGGCGCGCTTCAGGCCCTCGTTCAACGTCTCGACAGTCTGCATGGTGCTTGTCTTCATCTCTCTCGTAAGTGGCATCGGGCGGCTGACGCTGGAGGTGCCCCGGCTAACAGCCGTCCCCCGGACGGCTGTGAGTCCGGGCGCACCAGTTTCCCAGCCGCAACCGTCCCCGGGCCGGTTGCGGGACAGGGAAACTGGTGCGGGCGAAGGGACTCGAACCCCCACCTCTTTCGATACTGGAACCTAAATCCAGCGCGTCTACCAGTTCCGCCACGCCCGCCGGGCCGCCGGTCGGCGCGCGGTATAGCAGGGCTGCCAAGGAGGGCAAGGCGTTCGTCCGCAAGTGGTACTTGCGGCCGGGGGGGGGGGGACTCACCAGTGGAGGTTCGAGAGGTGACTCAACAAGTCGCGGACAAGGCCCGGCAGCAGGAACCAGAGTAAGGAAAGAGCGATCCACGACAGGATCATGACCTTCGCGCGCCGGCCGGTCAGCCATTTGCCTGTAGCGACGGGAACGCGGCCCTTTCTCCACAGCCACACGGCGAGCGCGACGGCCGCCCCGTTGACCCACAGCGAGGCGGTCAGCGCATCCGCATGCAGGAAGCGCGGGAGCGTGAAGCCGGTTGCCGCACGCAGGACAACATACAGCAGAAACAGGTGCACCACTGGACGGGTACGGCCCAGACGCCAAGCCGCACGAACGCCGACGCCTCCTCCTGCTCATCAGCTTCCGCGCCGAATCCGAGGGACACGACGTCCTCATCGAGGCCGGGCTCGTCGTGGGTGCCGCCGCCGTCCATGCTCGTCACCCTGCACGAGCGGAGGAGGCAAGCCAATGACCGGCAGGACGCCATCCGGGCCATAAATCATGGGGATTGCTGTTCGACGAGCGAGAAAGGCGCCGACGCGCCTGCCAGTTCCGCCACGCCCGCCGGGCCGCCGGTCGGCGCGCGGTTCCGAGGATCCGGCAGCTCTAAGGGAACGTTCCGGAGCCTCCCGCCTTGTGCGGGAGAAGCAGGAAGGCGCGTATGGAATATCGAAGGCTTGGATCGAGCGAGCTCGAGGTTTCAGAGATTTCGCTGGGATCGTGGCTGACCTTCGGGGTCGGAGTGGAGCGGGACCGGGCGGCGGCGGTGGTGGACAAGGCGTTCGAGCTCGGCATCAACTTCATCGACACGGCCAACATCTACGGACGCGGGGCGGCGGAGACGTTCCTGGGCGAGGTGCTGGGCGGGCGGGCGCGGGACAGCTATGTGCTCGCCACCAAGCTCTATTTCCCGATGACGGAGACGGACCGGGGGCTTTCGCGCGGGCAGGTGGAGAAGCAGCTGGAGGCGTCGCTGAGGCGGCTCAAGACCGACTATGTCGACCTCTACCAATGCCATCGCTACGACGAGGAGACACCGCTCGAGGAGACGATGGAGGCGCTGACGGCGGCCGTCCGCTCGGGCAAGGCGCGCTATATCGGCTTCTCGGAATGGCCGGCGGACAATATCCGGGCGGCGGTGGAGATGGCGGGCGTGGAGAAATTCGTCTCCAGCCAGCCGCAATATTCACTCCTGTGGCGGCAGCCGGAGAAGGAGGTGATCCCGATTTCGGCGGCGAACGGCATCTCGCAGATCGTCTGGTCGCCGCTCGGCCAGGGCGTGCTCACCGGCAAGTACCGGCCGGGCTCGGCTCCGCCGCCGGACAGCCGAGCGACGAGCGAGGAGATGGGCGGCTGGATGGACCGGCTGCTGCGCGAAGACGTGCTCGAGGCGGTGGAGCGGCTAAGGCCGCTCGCGGCGGAGGCGGGGCTCACGCTCGCGCAATTTTCACTGGCCTGGGTGCTCAGGGAGCCGAACGTCGCCTCTGCTATTGTCGGGGCCTCACGGCCCGAGCAGCTGGAGGAGAACGCAGCCGCTTCTGGGGCGAAGGTCGATCCGGCCCTGTTCAGGCAGGCGGAGGAGATTGTAGCTGAGCATGTGAGTCCTCTTCGCTGAGAGGTCGCCACCCGCTGACGCCGCCGATTGCGCAGGCCGCCACCATCAAGCCACCCCAAGCCAGAAGAGGCAGGACTAGGAAGCCGATACCCGCGGTAGAGCTAGTCGAGGACAAGACTGAGTTCAGCATCCACGCCGTGAACGCAATTTCAAACAGAAAGACGATCAGAAACGGGAGCCGGACCAGAGCGCCGTTGTCACTTCTCGATAAGAGGTAGGGGAGGACGAGCGGCCCGCCGATCCATCCCAGGAGGAAGACGAAGACGGCCCATCGGCCGGGCTCGTCTGGCCACTCCGAGGAGAGAAGAGTTCCCGCTATGGCGAGCAGGGCCGCGAAAGTTACGCCTTTGAACAGAAGCTTGAGTGTCACGCCTGAAGCCAAAAGGCGGCGCGCGCCTCGCAATCGCTCAACCCTTACGGCGGGCGGTTTCGACGATGCGTTCGAACTCCGGGAGAGCAGCGGGGAAATAGTGGGAGCGCACGGCGTCGAGGAGGGCCATGTAGAGACGGCCGTTGATGATCGCGCCTACCGCGCGGCCGCGGCGCCAGACTTCGTCGCCGCCCAAATGCTCGTAGTCGAACTGGAAGCCGGGCTGGCCGAGGAAGCTGCGCGGAGCCATTCCTGTCATGTTGAACTGGGTGGCGCCGCCGCGGATTCGGTAGAAGCTTTCCACCATCGAGGCGATGTCGGGCGGGCTCATGTCGGAGCGGAAGTTCGGCACCTTGCGGTCGGCCTTGCGGCGCTGAACGACGATGCGCTTGTCGTTCTCAAGGCCGCCGATGAAGGTGAGGCCGTCGAGGAACGGCCCGTTCATCGTCCAATTCTCCTCGCGCTCGATATCGTAGGGGCCGCGCGGCGCCTTGTTCCAGCGCATCGAAGGCTGGACGATCATCGTGTCGCGGGCGACGTCCTCCGGACCCGGCTCGACGAGGCGGTAATAGCTGAGGCCGTAGCCCCCACCGCCCATGCCTCCGCCCGCGCAGCCCGCGGTCAGAAGGGCCGCCGCGAGGGCTCCGAACAAGGTGCGCTTCGCCATCGAGTCTTCCTTCACTTGCTGAGCTCGGCACGCACCATCGGCGCGTCCGGGGCATTGGGAGCCAGCGCGAGGTAACGGTTGAGCGCCGCCCTCCCCTCGTCGCGGCGGCCGTCGCGCAGAAGCTGGTAGCCATGCTGCCGCCACGCTTCGGGCGGAGCGTCGGGATAGCCGATCGCCGCGGCGTAGCTCTGGCCCGCGAGCGCGCTGTCGCCGCGCTGGCCGCGAAGCCTCCACACCTCGCCCTCGGCGAAGCGGAGCAGGCCGTTCCAGCCGTCCTTCGAAAGGTTGCGGACGATGTAGAGGCTTGCGCCGGGGTCGTTGAGCTTCACCTGATCGTCGAGGAAGGTTTTCCGGTGCCCGGCGAGGGCCTTGAGGTAGCGGTCGCGGCCGCGGTCGGTGGTGCGGGCGGTGGTCACTTCCCTCGCCGAAGCCCGAAGGTCGGCCATGCGCGTCTCGGGCGCGGGATGAGTGGCGAGGAGCGAGTGGCGGCGCCTGTACCTCTTCTTGCGCATCTCGGCGCTGGCCTTCATTTCCTCGATCAGCTGCTGCCAGGTCTCAGGCATGGCGAGAGGATCGTAGGCCGCTTCGGCGATCTGCTTCAGGCCCAAAGCGTCCGCCTCCGCCTCCAGCTCGCGGCTGTAGGAGAGGATGGTGAGGATCGTACCCATATGGGCGAGCCGGACGAGGTCTCCTGTATAGACTCCGGCCGCGGCGCCGCCGACGCCCGCGCCCATCGCCAGCACGCTGAGGAAGGCGGTCTTCTTCTTGATCGAGCGCCATTGCCGGATCTGGTGGCGGCGCAGGAAATGGCCCGCTTCGTGGGCGATAACGCCCGCCAGCTGAGCCTCGTCCCGCATGCGCAGGAGCAGGCCTGTGAAGACGACCATGAACCCGGTCGGCGCCATGAAGGCGTTGAATTCCGGAATGTGCGCCACGTAGACGCGCAGGTCGCGGGCGGCGGGGCCGCCGACGCGCTCGGCGATGCCGCCCAGATACCGCGCCAGCGCCGGGTCCTTCACGAGCAGGTTGGAGCCCGCAATCTCCTCCTCAACGCGCCGGAATTCGGCCCACATCCCCTCCTCGTCCTTGTCGGTCGGGCGATGGCCGGGGCCGATCAGGGGCTTCATGTCGGCCGGGCGGATGCGTGCCTCGGCGGTGCCGGCGAGGCCCGCGCAGGCGGCGCAGCCGAGGCCGCCGAGCATCATCCGCCGGGTAAGCGGGAGCGCTTCGTGCCACTGGCTCATCGGCGGTCCCTCACTTTGCGGCCCGCCTTCATCTTGCCGAGCAGCCGGTCGACCATCTGCGACGCGCCTTCCGCAGTGCGGATGTCGCCGAAGGTGACTCCGGGGAGCTGACTGCTGGTCTGGAGAACGTTGAACCAGACGACCTCACCGGTGCGCAGATCGACAAGGGAGGCGTAAGCGGACTGGCCGCCGCCGCCCTGGGGCGCGCAGAAGCCGATCAGGCAGCCGGCGATTCCTAGCACCTGAAGTGCGGTCCGCCCGGTCGAGGCATGGGAATCCTCCGCGTGGAGGAAGAGGGCATAATCCATTCCGGTGGCCTTGCCGAAGCGAACGGCGTCCTCGCCCAAGGTCCAGTCGAGACCGCGGCGGCGCTTCGTCGGAAGCTCAAGCCCCATATATTTGTGGAGCGCGATCGACTGTCCGACCGCATTATGAAGCCGCTCGAGTTCCGCCACGGTCTCGGCGCTGACGCCGGGTATCCCCTCGCGCGTCTCGAGGACTCGGGTTCGGCCGCCCCTGCCCGCCTGCTGCTCGGTCAGCGCCCTCAGAAGATGGCCCCTCGCCTCCTCGGTCCAGTCGGCCCGGGGCTCGACGAGGCCGCCCGTGGTGACGACGCCGACCTTCACGTCCGGGCGCATAACGATGAGGCTGTAATCGCCCTGGGGCGGTTCAAACTCGACGTCGGCGATCTGGCGCGTCTGAACGCAGCCGGCGAGCGCGATGGACGAGGCGGAGAGGAACACAAGAAAGCGGCGGCCCATGCCGTGACTCCTCACTGGGAAGGGAAGAGGCCGCGGCCCTTTAGGGGCTGAAGATTTCCCGTTCCGCTTTAACGACTTGGGCCGAACGCTTCGATTGCGCCTCCGTTCCGAATCCGCTGCGGGCAAACCTAGCTGGAGGGCTGCGTCCCCTCCACTTCGTCCGCCGGGGCGGCATCCGCCCCGGGCCTGCCCTTCCGCCCGTCGAGCCGGTTGACGAGGCCGCCGAGATAATTGCCGAACTTCGCGCCGGGCACATAGGAGGCGGGGACGGCCTGGGCCTTCAGCGTGGCGGGCAGCGGCATGTCGGCACCGCCGCGCGGCTGCAGATCGATGGACATCGGCGTCGGCGCTTTCTTCTTCATTGCGAAGCCGCCGAGAAGAGCCATCTTAGCGACCTTGCCGGCGGTGATCTTCTCCGGTCCGTCGCCCTCTCGCCAGTCGGTGCGCGGCGTAACGACGCCGAGATCGACGATATCTCCGGCCGCGACGGCAAACCGGTTCGAGCCGAGGGAGAAAGCGGTGCCGCCGCTGCCCTCGATGACCCAGGTATCGGGCTCGAGAGCAACGAGGTAGAGGCGGCTGCCCGGTGACTTGACCAGAGGCTTGCCGGCGATGGTGACCCGCACCGGAACCCCCTTGGCAAGCGCCGAGCCGGGCGAGCGGGTGCCGCCGCGCACGTCGCCGCCCTCCGCGTCGTAGCGGGCGAGAACCAGCGTTCCCGCCGCCTTCTTGCCGTCGACGTTGCGAAGCTCGACCAGCGCATAGGCTTTGGCCGGATCGAGGGTGGCCGGAGGCGCCTTCAGGACCTGTGCCGCGGCGGGAGTCGCCGCGACGGCGAGGGCGGCGAGCGCCAGCTTGAACAGCTTCATTCCTTGATCCTCTTTCCAATCGGCTGCGGCGAGGCGGCGAGCGCGAACATCCGTTCGAGCCGCGCATTCTCGTCCTTCACCTTGTCGATTTCCTCTCCAATCGATTCTTCGATCTCGAAACGGCCATAGCCCTTGTCGGCCATGCACGTGCGCTCGACCGAGCGGCGCATGAGCCTGCGCTCCTTCTTCGCCGCACTCGCCGAAAGCAGGCCGGCGAAGAGGATTCCGATGGCGGCCCCGGCCGCGCCCGCGGTGGTGTTCGGGTAGGAGAAATAGACCGGTCCGGTCTGGCCGGTAGCGCGGGCGCCGCCCGCGAGCTCGGCACATTCGGCCACGTCCGCCGCGTAAGCGTCGCGAGACACGCCGGGCTTGTTGAAGTAATAGCGATCGCCGGCCGCCGCCGGGGCGGACGCGAGCAAAGCCGCGCCTCCGGCCGCCAACGCGGCTTTTCGAAACAGATACATTCCGATGCCCCTTCCCTTGCGGGGAAGGTGCAACGAAAACGGGCGCTTAGCAAGATGCGACGAGCGCCTCAGGCGGCGACGTCGAAGTCCGGCTCGCGGTGCCGCTGGAAGAGGCCCACCCCGGTCATGCCGGTGTCGGCAAGGGCGAGGGCGGTTCCGCAGAAGCCGCATTCGGCGGAAAGGCGGCCGACATACCAGTGGGTGCGACCGCAGCCGGGGCAGCGGTTCGTTTCGCCCGGGTGGTAAAGCGGCAGGAACCCGCGCCTTGCGGGATCGTGGGCGAAAATCCTGCCCCTGCTGCCTTCGATCGACCTCAACATCGTCTTCTTTCCTTCTACCGGGCGCACCAAACGCTGCGGTGAAACGTTCTGTTCCATAGACGAGTTGAATGGCGGGTGAATGGTTGCGGGAGCGACACAAGTACGTGACGGCGATTGACTCCTGCGAAGCCCCTGCGAAGGATCGGGAGCGTCCGCTGCCGAGAGGAATATAGATGCGCCGATCCTTCGCCTGCCTTGCCGCCCTTGCCTTTCTCCCCGCAGCGGCTCTGGCCCAAGGCGGCGGCGCGCGGGTCACGGCCCCCAAGGACTTCTTCAAGCAGCCGCCGGGGAGCGACTATTTCCTCGCCGATTACACCGCCTACGAAGCCTATCTGAAGCGGGTCGCCTCCGAGTCCGACCGGATGAAGCTGGTGGATATCGGCCGAACGGCGGAAGGTCGTACGCAGTGGATGGCGATCGTCTCCTCGCCGGCAAACCTTGCGCGGCTCGACCATTATCGAAGCATCGCCGAGCGGCTGGCGCGGGCGCGCGGGCTCGATGAGGCGAAGGCGCGGGCGCTGGCCGCCGAAGGCAAAGCGGTGGTGTGGATCGACGCCGGCATGCACGCGACCGAGGTCGTCACCTCACAGGGGCAGATCCAGGTGCTCCACCGGATGCTGACCCAGGACGATCCGGAAACGCTGCGGATGCTCGAGGACACGATCATCCTGTTCGCGCACGACAATCCGGACGGCATGGAGCTGGTCAGCGACTGGTACATGCGCCACGAGGACCCGAAGAAGCGCGAGTTCTCGACCCTGCCGCGCCTCTACCAGAAATATGTGGGGCACGATAACAACCGAGACAGCTTCACCGCCCACATGCCGGAAACGGAGAACGTCAACCGGCAACTCTTCCGGATCTGGTACCCGCAGATCGTCTACAACCAGCACCAGACCGGGCCGGAGGGCATGGTGGTGTTCGTCCCGCCCTTCCGCGACCCGTTCAACCACAATTACGACCCGCTGATCATGACCCAGCTGAGCGAGGTCGGCTTCGCGATGCATTCGCGGCTGATCGGCGAGGGCAAGGCGGGCTCCGGCATGCGGAGCACCGCGCCTTATTCCACCTGGCATAACGGGATGGAGCGTTCGATCTCCTACTTCCACAATTCGATCGGGCTCCTGACCGAGATCATCGGCGGGCCGACCCCGACGAAGATCCCGCTCGTCCCATCGACCCAGCTTCCGCGGGGCGACGAGCCGATGCCGATCGCGCCGCAGGAATGGCGGCTTCAGCAGACGCTCGATTATCAGTGGACCCTGAACCGGGCGGTGCTCGACTTCGCCTCGCGCAACCGGGAGCGGCTGCTGTTCAACATCTGGCGGATGGGCATGAACAGCATCGAGCGGGGAAGCCGCGACCATTGGACGGTGAGGCCCTCGGACATCGCCGCCCTCGAAGCGGCGGCGAAGGAGGGCGCCGATCCGGCCCCGGCGCAGGGCGGTCGGCGGCAGGTCGATCCCAAGCTGTACGACAAGGTGGTGCGGGCGCCGCAGGATCGGGACCCGCGCGGCTACATCATACCCGCCAACCAGAGGGACCTGCCGACGGCGGTCGCCTTCGTGAACATGCTGATCAAGGCGGGCGTGGAGGTGGACCGGGCGACCCGCGCCTTCTCAGTGGGAGGCAAGACCTATCCGGCGGGATCGTTCGTCGTTCGGGCGGCGCAGGCCTATCGCCCGCACGTGCTCGACATGTTCGAGCCGCAGGACCATCCGAACGACCTTCAATATCCGGGAGGGCCGCCGACGCCGCCGTACGACGTGGCCGGCTATACGCTCGCCTATCAGATGGGGATCGAGTTCGACCGGGTGCTGGAAGGCTTCGACGCGCCGCTGGCGCCGGTGCCCGACCTCCTCGCGCCGCCTCCGGGCAAGGTGAAGGGAAGCGGCCGCGCGGGCTGGCTAGTGGGGCATGAGACGAACAACAGCTTCATCCTCACCAACCGGCTGCTAAAGGCGGGCATCCGGCCCGCGTGGCTGCGGGAGCCGACGCAGGCCTGCGGGCAGAGGCTTCAGTCGGGGGCGATCTGGGTACCGGCCACGGGCGCGGCGGCGGAGATCGTCCGGAGGAGCGCGGGCGAGCTTGGCATCGGCGCCTGCGCCGTCGGGCGCCGGCCGGCCGGGGCTTCGCTGCCGCTGAAGCCGGTTCGGATCGGGCTCGTCGACCGCTGGGGCGGCATCATGTCGTCAGGGTGGACGCGCTGGCTGCTCGAGCGGTTCGAATTCCCGTTCGAGGTCGTGTTCCCTCAGCGGCTCGACGCGGGAAATCTGCGCCGCGACTTCGACATGCTCGTCTTTACCGACGGCGCAATTCCATGGTCGGGCGGCGGCAACAGTTCCCAGCCGAAGCGCGAGGAGACTCCGGCGGAGCTTGCGGGGATGCTCGGGGGGATCACCGAGGACAAGACCGTGCCGGCGATAGGGGCGTTCGTCCGGGAGGGCGGAAGCGCGGTGGCGATCGGAAGCTCGACCAGGCTTGCGACGCTGCTGAAGGCGCCGGTGACCTTCGCGCTGACCGAGTCGAAGGACGGGACGCCGAGGCCGCTCGACACCAAGAGCTTCTACATACCGGGGTCGGTGCTTCGGGCGCGGGTCGATAATCGGCAACCCCTCGCCTACGGGATGCCCGATACCGTCGACATGTTCTTCAACCGGGCGCAGACCTTCCGGCCGGCGGAGGGCCTCAAGAAGGTGTCCTGGTTCGAGGGCACGAAGCTTCTGCGCAGCGGCTGGGCCGTGGGTGAGGAGAAGCTGGACGGAACGGTCGCGGTGGCGGAGGTGGATGTCGGCCGCGGCAATCTGTTCCTGATGGGCCCGGAGGTCATGCAGCGGGCGCAGCCTTACGGAACCTTCAAGTTCCTGTTCAACGCCTTGCTCTACGGCCCGGCCGAGACGGCGGGGCAATAAGCCCTGCGCCGTCGGGCGCAGGGCTTTTGCAGGCTTAGAAGCGCAGGCTGGCGGTTAGCGCCACGCTGTGATTGGTGAAGCGGTCCCCGCTTCGGGCGAAGTCGGTGCCGTTGGCGTTCGTACGGATGAAAGGGTTCGTCGCCGGAGCTGGACCCGCGGCGCGGACCCGGAAATCCTCGTCCTTGAGGCTGGTGTAGAGATATTGGACGCCGAGCGAGAAGCCGGTGCCGAGCCGCTGCTCGACTCCGCCGCCCACCTTGTAGCCCCAGGCATCGTCATTACCGCTGTTGGCGAAGGTGTTGACGGTGTTGGACGTGGCGAAGCGGTTGCGGATCTTGCCCCAGGCGACGCCGCCCGTGCCGTAGAAGAGGGTGCTTCCCATCGCGACGCCCGCGCGAAGGCGGGCGGAGGCGTGGTCCGTCAGGCGGCGGGTGATCGTGTAGGATGCAGGCGTCGTGCTGAAGGCGGAGACGCTGTCCTCGATGTCCGCGCGACCGTAATCGACGACTCCGCCGATCACCAAATTGCCGAACTGACCGTCCACCCCGGCATGGACCGCCCACTCGATCCCGTCCTCGTCATCGTCGCAGCCTCCGCCGGGGCCGGTGCCGGCGGCAGCGCCGCCGCAGAAGCCGGGAGAGAAGGCATTGGCGCCGGCGGCGGTCGTCACCTGATCGTCGAAGTCGCCGTCGAGGTCGGTGTCAAAAAGGATCGTCTCATTCTTGTCGCTGGGCTGGAAGCCGTAGCCGATGCGGCCGCCTACATAGGGGCCGCTCCACTCGCCGCCGCTCTGGGCGAAAGCGGGAGCGGAAAGGCCGGCGGCGAGCAGTGCGCCGCAGGCGAGCAGGTTCGGTTTGTTCATCGAGAAATTCCTGTCGGATAGGGGTTCAGGCGGGTCGGAAGGCGAGAGCCGCGCCGTTCATGCAGTAGCGCTTGCCGGTGGGCTTCGGCCCGTCGCCGAAGACGTGGCCGAGATGCCCGCCGCAGCGGCTGCAGTGGATCTCCGTCCGCCTCATGAAGAGCGTGTTGTCGGCCTTGGAGCCGACGGCGCCGCGGATCGGAGCCCAGAAGCTCGGCCAGCCCGTGCCGCTCTCGAACTTGGTGTCGGAGCGGTAGAGGGCCTGGCCGCAGCCGGCGCAATGAAAGGTGCCGCGGCGCTTCTCCTTGTCGAGCGGGCTCGTCCCCGCGCGCTCGGTGCTGCCCTTGCGAAGGACGGCATAAGTGGATGGAGAGAGACGGCGGCGCCATTCGGCGTCGGAAAGTTTTACCGGGAAGGATTGCGCCTTCGCCTCGCTGCCGCAGCCCGCCAGCAAGGTGGCGGCGCCCGCGGAGGCGGAGCCGATAAAGGTTCGGCGGCTGAAGATCATCGTCTCGTCTCCTGAGGGGAAGGCCCGGCCGCTGGTGAACGGCCGGGCCGTGACATGGTTCAGCCGTACATCGACACCTTGTTGGTGACGTGGATGACTCCGTTGGACTGCATCACGTCTCCCTGGATCACCGTGGCGGTGCCGCCCTTGGCATCGACGAGGACGATGTTGCGGCCCTCCATCCGGGCGGTGAGCGTGCCGCCCTGGACCGTCGTAAGGCGGGCCGAGCCGCCGCCGTCGCGGATACGCTGCATGAGGTTGGCCGCAGTGAGGCGACCGGGAACGACGTGGTAGGTGAGGACGCTCTGAAGCATGGACTGGTTCTCCGGCTTCAGCAGGGTCTGCACCGTTCCGGCGGGGAGACGCTCAAAGGCTGAGTTGACGGGCGCGAAGACGGTGAACGGCCCCTCCCCCATCAGGGTCTCGGCGAGGCCGGCCGCCTTCACGGCGGCGACGAGGGTGGTGTGATCGCGCGAATTCATCGCATTCTCGACGATGTTGCGGCTGGCGTACATCGGAGCGCCCCCGACGGTCACCGTGCCTTCGGCGCGGGCCGAGGCGCCTGAGTCCATGTCGTCGTTCATGGTCGCGCAGGCGGCGAGCGAAGTCGCGGCGGCGAGGGCGAGAGCGGTACGTAAATTGCGCATGAAATTCCTCCTGAGCTGGACAGCCTTCTCTTTCGAGGCTGCAAGCTAGCTACGGAGCGTCAGCGCGATCGGATGCAGATCAGAGGGAGGAAAGCTCGCCCGAGGCGATGACGGGGCCTGTCGGCTTGCCGGTGGGGGAGCCGCCGGTGGGCTCGACCGAGACGGCGATGGCGGAGCGGCTCCGGAAATGCGGGGCGAGCGATACCGGCACGCGGAGGCGCTGCGGAGCGCCGGGGCGGACAAGGCCGAGCGAGACGGGCTGTCCGCCGGGCGGGATGACCCACAGCTCGTGATCGTGGCCCGCCGCTCCGGTGAGGCGCCCGGGGGTCACGAGCAGGCTGCTGCGCCCGCCGTCATAGGCGACGGAGAGGGAGGCATCGGCCTGTTCCGACGAGAGGCTGGCGACGAGCACGGGCGCGGGCTGCACCACCGCCGGCGGGCCGTCGCGGCCGCTCTGATAGGCAAGGGCGAGCGCGAGCGAGGCGGCCACGGCAGCCATTCCCGCCGCCCAACCCTTCCACACCGTCAGCTTCCGGCGAAGCTCGACGACATTTCCGCCAGCGGCCGCCTGAACGGCCCCGAGCCTGGCGGCGATCGCGGCCCAGACCCGCGGGTCCGGCTCGACCTCCGCCGCTTCGTCGGCGAGCGGGGCAAGGCGCAGCTGCCACGCCTCCACCTCCGCGGCGAAAGCCCGGTCGGAAAGCCTCAGCGCCCTCGCCTCGCGCAGCTCATCCCCCTCGAGCAGCCCCAAAGCGAGCTCCGCGGCGAGCAGGTCGCGTTCCGGATCATGGCGGATGTCGCTCATCGCTCCAGGCACTCCCTGAGGCCGATGAGGCCGCGCCGGATCCAGCTCTTCATCGTTCCGAGCGGCACCTTCGCCCGCTCGGCAAGCTCGAAATAGCTGAAGCCGTCGAAGAAGGCGGAGCGGATCGCCTGCGCCTGGCGGCCTTCCAGCTCGCTTACGCAGTTCATGAGGCGCCCCCGCTCCTCGCCGCTTTCGAGCTGCGAAAGGGCGTCAGGCCGCTCGTCGGCGACGCCCAGCGCGCTGTCGATCGGCTCCGAGGGGCGCGGGCGGCCGGACGAGCGGAGCCGGTCGATGGCGCGGTTTCGGGCCAAAGCGGCGAGCCAGGTGATCGGGCTCGCCCGCTGCGGGTCGAAGCTTCCGGCCTTTCGCCAGACGTTGAGATAGATTTCCTGCAACGCGTCCTCGGCTTCGCTCCTGTCCCCCAAGATACGGAGGCAAAGGCCGAACAGCTTCGCGCTGGTGCGGGAATAAACTTCGCGGAGCGCCTGCTCGCTTCCACCGGCAACCTGGCGAAGCGCGGCCGTCAGTTGCTGGCGCTCGTCGCGCGCTCGGTCAGCGGCCCTGTCGGTCACGCCCGGCCCCTGCCACAGCCCTGGATGCGCGGCAATGGCGCGGCCCGTGAAGCCGAAGGCCCCGCGCCTCCGTATCTACAATCAGCCGCGGTTGACTCCTTACCGCGGTCAGGGCCGGAGGTCGTCTTGAAGGACCTCGCCGCCTCCGGCCCGCACCTTCAGGAGAGCGCCTTGCGCAGCAGGTCGTTGACGACCTGCGGGTTGGCTTTGCCCTGCATGGCCTTCATCGTCTGGCCGACGAAGAAGCCGAACAATTTGTCCTTTCCGGACCGGTATTCTGCGACCTTGTCCGGATTGGCGGCGAGTATGTCGGCGATGACCCGCTCGATCGCACCGGTGTCGCTGGTCTGCTTCAGCCCCCGCTCCTCGACGATGCGGCCGGGCTCCTCGCCGGTTTCAAGCATGATCTCGAAGACCTGCTTAGCCAGGGTTCCGGAAAGGGTGCCGTCGGCGATCAGTCGGAGGAGCTCGGCCCCCTGAGCGGGGGTGACGGGGCTATCCTCGACCGAGCGGCCGAGGCGATTTAAGGCGCCGAACAGGTCCGAGATCAGCCAGTTGGAGGCGCGGACAGCATGCTCGTCGCCGACCGCCGCGAGGAGCTCCTCGAACCAGCGGGCGGTCTCGACCTCCGCCGTCAGCACGGCGGCATTGTAGGCTGGGAGGCCGAGCGACTGCTCGTAGCGGCGGCGCTTCGCGTCGGGCAGCTCGGGCAGCGAGGCGCGGCATTCGGCGAGGAATTCGTCCGAAAGCTCGACCGGGAGCAGATCCGGATCCGGGAAGTAGCGATAGTCGTGCGCCTCTTCCTTGGAGCGGAGCGAGCGCGTCTCGTTGCGATCCGGATCGTAGAGGCGGGTTTCCTGGACGACCTTGCCGCCGGACTCCAGGACATCGACCTGGCGGCTCGCTTCGTGCTCGACCACCGCCATGATGAAGCGGACGGAGTTCACATTCTTAGTCTCGGTTCGGGTGCCGAAGGGCTCGCCGGGGCGGCGGACGCTGACATTGACGTCGGCGCGCATCGAGCCCTGCTCCATATTGCCGTCGCAGCTGCCGACATAGCGGAGAATGGACCTGAGCTTGCGGACGTAAGCGCCTGCTTCCTCAGGGCTTCGCATATCGGGCTTGGACACGATCTCCATCAAGGCGACGCCGGAACGGTTGAGATCGACATAGGAGAAGCTCGGATGCTGATCGTGCATCAGCTTGCCCGCATCCTGCTCCAAATGGATGCGCTCGATGCCGATCGTCTTCGTCCCGCCGCCGTCCAGCTCGATCAGGATCTCGCCCTCGCCGACGATCGGGTGGTAGAGCTGGCTGATCTGATAGCCCTGCGGCAGATCGGCATAGAAATAATTCTTCCGGTCGAAGCGCGACCAGGCGTTGATCTTCGCCTCCAGCGCCATGCCGGTGCGCACCGCCTGGCGGATGCACTCCCGGTTCGGCACCGGCAGCATGCCCGGCATCGCCGCGTCGACGAGGCTCACCTGGCTATTCGGCTCCGCGCCGAAATCGGTCGAAGCGCCCGAGAAGAGCTTGGCGTTCGAGGTCACCTGGGCGTGGACCTCGAGGCCGATCACCACCTCCC
>DASWOC010000019.1:0-40818 GCA_036398895.1 Allosphingosinicella sp.
GCCACCGCCGCCGCCGCCGCCGCCACCGCCGCCACCGCCACCGCCGGGCAATCCGCCGCCGGTGACGAACCCGGATTATCTGACGGTGGCGCAGTGCAGCTCGGCCCTGGAGAATGTCGTTGGAAACGACACCGACCCCGACGACCCCTACGCCCGTCTTATAGTAGTGTCCGCTTCGGGGGGATCTTTAGGCACCGCCACGCCGGCGATGTGGCGGTTCATCAATTACTCCGCCGGATCCGTCACCGGGTCCGACGTGGTCAGCTATACGGTCGAGGATTCCGAAGGCGCCCAAGCGACGGGCACCCTCTACGTGACCGTGGTGCCGGGCACATGCTGACCTAGCCTCTTCGACCCCGACAGCCTCAACCAGCAATCCTGGAGATACGAACATGAAAACGACGTCCTTTCGGGCGCGCACCCTTGCGTGCGCCCTTCTCGCCACCACCGCTTATTGCGGCCTCACCGCCCAGCCCGCCGCGGCTCAGACCCAGGCGGCGCCTTCCCGGGAAGCCGTCGACGCCAATGGCGTCGACCTGCTGACGGGTCACCTCAAAGTGAGCTGGGACTTCGCCGAAGCGCGCAATGCCGCCCACAGCCTCAGCTATCAGCGGTCCTGGATCTCCGAGGACGGCTGGTTCGAAAGCATCGAGGCGGGGATCTTCGAAGGCGACCTATCGGGAGAGCTCGTCGTGAGCATCGGCGACTTCTCGAACGTCTTCACCCTGACGAATGGGGTCTACGAGCCGAAGAAGAAGGATGGATCAACTCTCACGAACAACGGAATGGGATATTACATCGTTCGGGACCGCGGAGGCACCGAATATCAGTTCAAGATCATGCCTTCGGGCATGGGGCTTCCCGCGGGACTCGTCACGCACATTACCCGCCCGTCCGGCGAAAAGCTCTCTTATTGGTACAAGTGGGCGGAAGTGCCGGAAAATCCCTACGATCCGGAGTCGGCCATGATCCTGATCAACCGGCTGCAATCGATTGTCAGCACCGCCGGCTTCCAGCTGAGGTTCAGGCACACGACGGACACGCTCGATACCTCTAGCCCCGGTACATGGCAGGAGAGGGTCAAGGCCCATCTCGTCAACAGCGCGGTCGATTATTGCGACCCGGAAGCGGACAGCTGCACGTTCTCCCAGACCTGGCCGACGATGGAGACGAACGGCTGGTCGTGGATGAAGGACAGCGCCGGTCGAACCACCAACTATACGACGGACCTCTACACCCGGATAACGGGCATTCGCCCGCCCGGGGCGAGCAGCGATCGGGTAACGATCTCCTATGTTGGGACTACCGGCCAGGTAGCCTCCGTCACCAACCCGAACGGCACCTGGGCCTACAGCTTTTCCGACAGCGGCAACACGCGCACCGCGACCGTTACCAACCCGCTCAACCAGCAGCGGGTGGTCACCTCGGACATCGCGCTGGGCGTCATCCTCAGCGACAAGGACGGGCTGAACCGCACCACGAGCTATCAGTATGACACGAACGGCCGCCTAACCCGCGTCACTGCAGACGAGGACAATTACGTCGAATATACTTACGACGCGCGCGGCAACGTCACCGAGACGCGCCATGTCGCTAAGCCGAGTTCCGGCCTTGCCGACATTGTCACGACAGCGAGCTACGACACGACGTGCACCGACTTCCGCAAGTGCAACAAGCCCAATTCGGTCACCGACGCCCGCGGCAACACGACCAGCTTTACCTACGACGCGTCACACGGCGGCGTCCTTACCGAGACGCAACCGGCGGTGGGCGGGGTCAGCCCGCAGACCCGCTACACCTATTCCTCGCCCTACGCACAGCAGAAGAACAGCGGCGGATCGCTCGTGCCGGCGGCGACGCCGATCACCAAGCTCACCTCCGTCTCGGCCTGCCGCACGGGCTCTTCCTGCACCGGCACGTCGGATGAGGTGAAGACGACGATCGCCTACAGCCACAGCAACCTTCTTCCCACCGGCGTCTCGACGGGCGCGGGGGACGGGAGCCTGACGGCGACCACCACGAGCACCTACGACAACGTCGGCAATGTGCTGACGGTGGACGGGCCGCTGTCTGGCAGCGCCGACACGACCCGCTACCGCTACGACAATGTCCGGCAGCTCGTCGGGGTCGCCGGCCCCGATCCTGACGGCACGGGCGCGCTCAAGCACCGGGCGCAGCGCGTCACCTACAATGCTGACGGGCAAGTGACGAAGGCGGAGAACGGCACGGTCAACAGCCAGTCCGACAGCGACTGGGCGGCGTTCGCCAGCCTCGAGGCGGTGGAGACGGGCTATGATGCGGGCGGGCGCCCCGTCACGGCCAAGCTGACCGACTCCACCGGCGCCGCTTATGCGCTGACCCAGACCAGCTACGACGCGGCGGGGCGGCCGGAGTGCACGGCGCAGAGGATGAACATAAGCGCCTTCTCGTCCCTCCCCTCCTCCGCCTGCACCTTGGGCACGCAGGGAAGCCACGGGCCGGACCGGATCACCAAGACGATCTACGACGCGGCCGGACAGGTGACTCAGGTCAAGACCGCGCTCGGCGTGACCGGAGAGGAAGCGGACGAGATGACCGCCACCTACCGCGACAACGGCCAGGTGGAGACCGTCACCGACGCGCAGAACAACAAGACCACCTACGTCTATGACGGCCACGACCGGCTTTCGCAGACGCAGTATCCGAGCGCGACCAAGGGTGCCGGCGCCAGCAACCCTGCCGATTACGAGCAGCTCGGCTATGACGCCGGCTCCAGCGTCACCAGCTTTCGAGCACGGGACGGCCAGACGATCGGCTACGTCTATGACGCGCTCGGCCGGATGACGTTCAAGGACCTCCCGAACACCGCCATGTACGAGGCGGACGTAGGCTATGGCTACGACCTTCTGGGGAGGCTGACGGCGGCGTTCGACTCGAACGGCTATTCCGGGACCTTCAGCTACGACGCGCTCGGGCGGCGGCTCGTCGAGGAGAGCAACTGGTACGGCGCGAGGGTTTCGGCCTACGACCTTGCCGGGCGCCGCACCCGGCTCACCTGGCGCGACGGCTTCTTCGTCACCTACGATCATCTCGTCACCGGCGAGATGACGGCGATCCGCGAGAACGGCGCCACCTCCGGCGCGGGCGTGCTTGCGACGTTCGGCTATGACGACCTCGGGCGGCGCACCAGCCTCGCCCGCGGCAACGGGACGAGCACCAGCTACACCTATGACGCGGTGTCTCGGCTGTCGCAGCTGGATCAGGATTTTCCCTGGGTGGGGAGCGACCTCGGCCTGTCGCTGACCTACAATCCGGCGGGCCAGATCGTCACCCGGAGCGGCGCTCACGGCGCCTATGCCTGGACGGGCGCCGTATCCGGCACCACCTCCTCGCCGGCCAACGGGCTCAACCAGCTGACGAGCCACGGCGGCGCTGCGCTCGTCCACGACGCGAAGGGGAACCTCGTCTCGGACGGCTCGAGGACGTTCAGCTACACCGCCGAGAGCCGGCTGGCGACAGGGCCTTCGACCAACCTCATCCACGACCCGCTGGGGCGGCTCTACGGCATCCTTTCGGGAGTCATACTCGATTATGACGGCTCCGACCTCATCACCGAGATCGACCAGCCGACCGGCCTGCAGGTGCTTCGCCGCTACGTCCACGGCCCGGGCACTGACGAGCCTCTGGTCTGGTACGAAGGCCCGGGAACGGCCGACAAACGCTGGCTCCACGCCGACGAGCGCGGAAGCATCGTCGCGGTCAGCGACTCAAGCGGCAACGCTCTGGCCTACAATGCCTATGACGAATACGGCCAGCCCGCCCCGACCAACACCGGGAGGTTCCAGTACACAGGCCAGAAGTGGATCCCGGAGCTTGGGCTCTACGACTACAAAGCCAGGATGTACGATCCCAAGGTCGGCGGCCGGTTCCTGCAGCCCGACCCCATCGGATACGGCGACGGGATGAACCCGTACCTCGCCATGGGCGGAGACCCGGTGAACAATGTGGATCCGACGGGGCTCGATGCCATCGAGGTCTGCGGCGGCTCTCGGGATAGATCGGGCAATTGCGTGAGCAGAGGCATCAGCCCAGGGGCGCAGATGCTTATAGACCGAGTCTCACGGGATGGGCCGACGCTGAGGGGACGATTGGGACTCGCCGCCGCCGAACGAGCACAGCCGAAGCTGCCGGCACTGAAGGCAAAGCCGCATCGATTCGAAATAACCCGCATGCTCCAATGTACGGCGGGAAAAGCGTTTCAGAAGCTAATGCAGGAGGGTAACTCTGCCCCCGGCGCTCCACGCGCCCGGGAAGGCACAAGCCGCGGCGTCCGACTATGGGGGAACCATCCGATCACGCAGGTCGTAGACTCTGCGAATAGAACGATTAGAAACATCACCGAGGTTGGTCACCGCTATCATCCAGGCTCCGTCACGCTGAGGATCACACCGATAACACCAGGTACGTCGCGAATCACGATCGTAGGTCAAGGAACAGGCGAGCATGCCTATGAGAACGATGTTGTCGGTTCTATATTCTTTGGAGGAGTGGCTACTCTTCTGTCACTAGAATGTATGGGTGGTTTGAACTCTTATCAGAATCGAGCTCCGTGATGAGATTTGCACTTATCACAATTGGTGTATTGGCCATCCCCCTATCGGGATGTGAGAAAGGCCCCCAACTGCCACATGTCCAGTTCTGCCTGAGCCGGACAGGAGATGCGAAAGTGCTTAAAGAAACAATACGGAGGATTGCAAAAGAGGAAAGAATTCAGTTCTTTGACTGGAGCAGCCGAACAGAAGAGCTGCTGCGTTCCGATCCAGGTTCCGACATCAATCAGTCGTTCCCGCTGATCAACGTCGGTTTGCGTCGGAAGGATGGGCTAGGTGTAGGGGGCGGGAACGCGGGACTTCCTGCTAATCAGGTTTCATTCGGCTTCACGGAAGGCTCAAGCAGAGCAGAAGCAGAACGCTTCTCTCAGAAAGTGATTAGTCGTCTCAGCCAAACCTGGAATGTTCAACGGGTCGCTGACGGCGTAGGCGCACGTCCCCTCAAGGGCTGCGCGTCCCTCGTGAGCAGCAAACTAACTAGCCCTTCAGAGGAAGCCCACTTCGCAGATCGGTCAGAACACCCGCTCGAACGACGCCTATAGCTGGACCCAGCACGGCTCCGGCACGACCTCGACCACGGCGGACGGATTGAACCGGATCGCGAGCTGGAACGGGACGCTGAGCTATGATGCGAAGGGCAACATCACCCAGATCGGAAGCGCGAGCTACGGCTACAGCTCGGAGAACCTTCTCACCTCCGCGCCCAATTACACGCTCAACTACGATCCCTTGACGAACGAGCGCGCCAACACGCCCTCCCTGCACATACACCAAATTGACCGCTCCGGCCGTCCCTCTTAAGGTCCGAAGCGAAAACCGGAAAAAAGAGGTGTTCATGCGGAGCAGATCGTTCGTTTCAGCCGCGCTTGGGATCGCGCTTGCCGCAACCGCCGCAGCCCCCGCCGAGGCGCAGCGCCGGGCCACGCCCGCCAAGGCGGCGCCGGCGCAGGGGCTCAGGATCGACAGCCAATATTATACGCTTCCGAACGGCCTCAAGGTCGTCCTGTCGCGAGATGCGGCGGTCCCTACCGCGACCGTGGGCATCTATTACGGCATCGGCTTCCGCATCGAGCCCCGCAACCGCACCGGCTTCGCCCACCTGTTCGAGCATTTGATGTTCCAGGGCTCCGCCAACGCGCCCAAGGGCGTCTTCGACAAGATCATTTACAACAACGGCGGGGTGAACAACGGCTCCACCCGCTTCGACTTCACCAATTATTACGAGGTGGTGCCGTCGAACGCGCTCGAGAACGTGCTGTGGGTCGAAGGAGACCGGATGGCGCGGCTCGACGTCAGCCAGACGGTGCTCGACAACCAGCGCGGGGTCGTCACCAACGAGGTAAAGGGTGCCGTCCTCAACCAGCCCTATGGCGGCTGGCCGTGGCTGCACATGCCCCAGCTGGCCAACGAGAACTGGCACAACGCCCACAATTTCTACGGCGATCTGGGCGATCTCGCCGCCGCGACGGTCGGGGACGCCCGAGACTTCTACAAAGCCTATTACAAGCCGAACAATGCGGTGCTCGTCGTCGCCGGCGACATCGATTATGCCCGCACCCGCGCCTGGATCGACCGCTATTTCGGAGCCATCCCGCGCGGCACTCCAGTGAAGCTGCCGGACATTTCCGAGCCTCGGCAGACCAAGGAGAAGTTCAAGCGGCAGCCCGACCCGCTGATCCCGCGGCCGGCCTTCGGGGCCGCATGGCACGTGCCGCCGCGCAACTCGCCCGAATGGTATGCGATGGGCCTGCTCGACCAGATCCTCGGCCAAGGGCAGGACAGCCGCCTGTTCCAGGAACTGGTGCGCAAGCGCGGTCTCACCAGCGGCGTCCAGGCTGGGATCAACATCGGCCTCGGCCACATGTACAATTATCGCGGACCGATGCTCTGGACGGTTTCCTTCATCCACGATCCGGGCCGCTCGCGCGAGGAGCTCACCGGCGCGATCGACGCGGTGATCGAGGATGTGAGGACGAAGCCCGTCAGCACCCAGGAGCTCGAGCGGGCGCGGACCAAGATCCGCTCCTCCCTCTACAACCTCGCAGACCCGGCGACCCGGTTCTCGCTGATCGACCTGCTTGCGGTAGGGGCGATGTGGGAGAACGACCCCAAGTGGGTGAATGGCCTGGAGGCGGGTTTCAACCGGGTCACTCCGGAGCTTCTGCTCGCCACGGCCAAGGAATATCTGCGCCCCACCAACCGCTCCATCATGATGCTGGAACCGGCGCCGCGCGCCGACAAGGGAGCCACGAAATGATCCGCCGCCTGATCACAGCCACCCTCGCCGCCGCGCTGGCCGCGGCTCCGGTCGCAGCCGGGGCCCAGGCCTATCCGCCGCAGCCCAAGCCCGCCGCCCCCAAGCCCTTCAAGGTACCCGCCTCGCAGACCTTCCGCCTCGCCAACGGGATGGAGGTCACGCTGATCCCCTACGGCTCCGTGCCCAAGGCCGTCGTCAGCCTCCGCATTGCCGCCGGAAGCCTCAACGAGGCCGAGAACACCTGGCTAGCGTCGCTCACCTCCCAGATGCTGCGTGAAGGCGCGGCTGCCCGGACGGGCGCCCAGATCGCGGAGGCGGCCGCCGGAATGGGAAGCAGCCTCTCGGTCGGGTCGGACCGGCACGAGACCTCCCTCGCCCTGAACGTGCTGTCGGAGCATAGCGCCGATGCGATCCGGCTGATCGCGGACGTGGCGCGGCGGCCGACCTTTCCCACGGCGGACTTCGAGCGCGTTCGGCAGAACATGCTGCGCTCGCTGGCCGTGGCCCGTTCGCAGCCGCAATCGGCGGCCGACGTGGCGCTGCTCGCGGCTTATTACGGAACGAGCCACCCTTATGGCCGGGCGGTGCCGACCGAAGCGCAGCTTCGCGCCTACACGCTGGAGGACGTGCGCCGCTTCTATCAGGAGAATTTCGGAGCGAAGCGGGCGAGGCTCTACATTGCCGGCCGGTTCGACGCGGCGCGGGTGAGCGCGGCGGTCCGCCAGGCCTTCGGCGACTGGGCGCCCGGCCGCGACCGGCTGAAGCTTGCGCCGCAGCCGAAGCAGGGGCCGCAGGTGCTTCTGGTCGACCGGCCGGGAGCTCCCCAATCGACCGTCCGCCTCGCTTTCCCCGCTCCGGTGGCGGGTTCTCGTTCGGACATCCCGTTCCGGGTCACCAATGCCCTGCTCGGCGGCTCCTTCACCTCGCGGATCACGCGCAACCTGCGGGAGGACAAGGGCTACACTTACTCGCCGAGCTCGGGCACCACGCTCAATGCGGGCGAGGCGCTGTGGACCTTCAACGGCGACATCACGACGGAAGTCACCGGCGCGGCGCTGAAGGAGATCTTCAGCGAAGTGCGGCGACTCCAGAACGAAGCGCCGCCGGCGGAGGAAGCGACGGGCATGCGCACCTGGATGGCGGGCACTTTCGTTCTCGCCAATGCAAGCCCCTCGGGCCTGATAAACTCGATCGCGACCCGCGACTTCCATGGACTGCCCGCGAACTGGCTGGACAATTATGTTCCGGGCGTGCTGGCAGTGGAATCGGCGGCGATGAGGGACGCTGCCCGCGAGCGCTTCCCGCTCGAGAAGATGACCCTCGTCATCGTCGGTGACCTCGCCAAGGTGGAGCCCCAGCTCCGGACGCTGCCGGAGCTCCAGGGCATGGAGATGAAGCGGGTGAACCCCTTCTGACCTGCAGCCCCGCCCGGCAAATGCCGGGCGGGCGGGCGTCAATCCATGTGCTTGAGGCCCACGCGCAGATAGTCCCAGCCGGTCAGCAAGGTGAGGGCGGCGGCGGCCCAGAGGCTGGCGAGCCCGACATTGTGGACCCACAGCCATTGCGGCACCGCACCGCCCAGGATCAGGGCTCCGAGGGCGACCAGCTGAAAGGTCGTCTTCCACTTGGCCAGGCGGCTGACCGGGAGGGATATCTGCAGCCCGGCGAGGAATTCGCGAAGGCCCGAGACGGCGATCTCGCGCAGGAGGATGATCAGAGCGGGCACGATATGGAAGTCGTGGATGACCGGCTCGCCGCTCGCCTGGCGGCTGGAGATCAGCATGATGAGCACGGCGGCGACCATGATCTTGTCGGCGATCGGATCGAGGAAGACGCCGAGCCGCGACACGGTGCCCTGTGCGCGCGCGACATAGCCGTCGAAATAATCGGTAATGCCGACCAGGCAATAGAGGCCGAAGGTGATCGCGTAGTCGTACCAGCTCGGCTTCCACAGCAAATAGACGAGCAGCGGCACTGCGACGATGCGCGAGAGAGTGAGGATGTTGGGCAGGGTCAGCATCGGCTCTCCGCCCGCCATAGCGGCAAGTGCGCGGGAAGTGGAGTGCTTCGGCGTTTGACCGCGGCGGGCAACCGGCTATGACCGCCCACGCATGACGTTCCGCTTCTCCCACCCGCACGGCTGAGCGCGGACGTGCAGGATTCGATGCACCTTCTGTCGCGGCGGCGCTTCCTGCCGCTTTTCGTCACCCAGTTCCTGGGGGCGTTCAACGATAATCTCTACAAGTCGGCGATGGTGATCCTCGTCACCTACGCCATCTACAGCGACCCGACGAAGGAGGCGACGTTCAACGCCGTCGCAGGGGGGCTCTTCATCCTCCCCTTCTTCCTCTTCTCCGCGCTTGCGGGGCAGCTTGCGGACGGGGGCGACAAGGCGCGGATCATCCGCATTGTGAAGACGGCCGAGATCGCGATCATGGTGGCAGGGGCGATCGGGCTCCTCCTCCACAACATCCCGCTGCTCCTGGCCGGGCTGTTCGCGATGGGAGTCCATTCGAGCTTCTTCGGCCCGATCAAATATGCGATCCTCCCGCAGCATCTCCGATCGGACGAGGTGCTCGCCGGAACAGGGCTGGTCGAAGCGGGCACCTATATCGCGATCCTGCTCGGCACGATCGCGGGCGGACTACTCGGCGCGGCCTATACGGAGGTTGCCGCGGCGGGCGTGATATTGGTGGCCGTGATTGGATGGTTCGCGGGGCGGCAGGTGCCGCCAGCGCCGCCCGAGACGGACGCGCCGCCGGCGAAGATGGACTGGCACATCGTCCGAGCCTCGATCACGCTCGTCAACGCGACGCTGCACATTCCCCGGCTTTTCCTGGCGATCGTATGCATAAGCTTCTTCTGGATGATGGGGGCGATCCTCGCCGCGCAATTCCCCCCTTTGGTCAAGAACGTGCTCCACGCAGACGAGCAGGTGGCGACGCTCTTCCTCGCCATCTTCTCCGTCGGAGTCGGCGCCGGATCGGTGCTGATCAACCGCCTTCTCAAGGGCCGCGTCCTGGCCGTCTATTCACCCGCGTCGGCCATCGCGATGGGCCTGTTCATCTGCCACCTGTACTGGAACGTCAGGAACTGGCCCGTGGCGCCGGGCGGGCTGATGGACCTTCGCACCTTCGTCATGCTGCCGCGGGCGGAATGGGTGATGTTCGACCTTCTCGGCGTCGCGATTTCGGGCGGTATGTTCGTGGTGCCGCTCTACGCCTTTCTCACCACCACCGTCCCGAAGTCAGAGACCGCGCGAACGGTGGCTGCGAACAACATCGTCAATTCGGGCGGAATGGTGGTGGCCGCCTTGCTTCTGACCGGACTGGTGCAGATGGGGGTGTCGGTCGCCGAGACCTTGCTGATGGTGGCGGTGGCGAGCCTCGGCGCGGCCTGGCTGGCCTGGCGCCTGCACAAGGCCTGCGACTAGGCGCCGGCCTCAGGCGAGGAAGGTGCCGAAGAAGACGAGGCCGCCAAGCCAGCTTTGCAGGAAGAGGCGGGCATCTTCGGCGGCGGGGATGATCCGTTCCATGATCCCGGCTTAACGCTTTCTTCACCAAAAGGCAGCGCGGCGGAGGCCGGTTTTTGGAGCCTGTGCCGGAGCGGGACGGACGCTCCGCGGAAGGTTTAAGGCAAGGACGCCGGCAGGATATGGACGCCGGTCCTGTCGAAGCTCAAGCGGGCCGTGAGGAGGGCGCGGAAGGCCTTGTAGCCAACTTCTCCGGGAACAAAGGCGTGGAGAAAAAGGTGGGGCTGGCCGTCCGGGGCGCAGGCGACGGAAGGATGGCCTGGAGCCCACCAGTCGCGGCTTGAGCGCAGGAGCGGCTCGGGCTGTTTCTGGAAGGGGCCGAGCGGGCTGTCGGCGACGGCGACTCCGATGCCGTAATCGGGAGTCGAGAAGTCGTTGCCGGCGTAGAAGAGCCAGTAGCGGCCAGCCTGCTTCGTCAGCCACGGCCCTTCGATCAGATGGCCCTCCCAGTCGAGGTCGTTCGCAAGCACGGCAACAGGGTCACCGGTCAGCTCCGCCTCTTCCAGGGACAGTCGCTGGGCATGGATCGGGGTGCGCATCGCGTCGAGGATTTCGCCGGCATGGCCGCAAAGATCCAGCGCGCGGCGGACCGTCGCCCATTGCGCCAGCGCCGCCTCGATCAAGGGCTGGAAGAGGAAGAAGCGCTCCATCGGCGCCAGCGTCAGCGACCATTCATAGGCGGCGGCGGAGAAGGCGGCGGTTCGGCGGTCTTCCTCTGCACGGAAGATGTCGGGGATGAGGCGCGGCCGCTCGGCGAGGAGGCCGGCGAGGAGCGAGGGCCAGAGGCCGTTGCGGTCCTCCTTCCAGAAGAGCCAGGCCTCGCCGCTCTCGTCGACGTAGATGTGGGAATCGATCACTCCGCCGCGAAGGAGGGGGCGGCCGAGGTCTTGCCATGGACCTTCGGGAGCAGCGCTCTTGGCGAGGCCGATGGCAAGCTCGCCCGAAGCTTCACGGGCCGTGTAAGCGAGCCAGTAGGTGGAGCCGGCTCGCACCATCTCCGGCGCCCAGAAGTCGGCGGCGTTGGGGCCGGTGAGGCACCAGGCGGGCGCCTGCCCTTCCGGAAAGACGAAGCCGGCGGGCTCCCACGAGAGAAGGTCGCGCGATCGAAGAATAGGGAAAGCGTCGGGCGCGTCGTTCGAGGTGGCGACGAGGACGTAGCCGTCGCCGGTGTCGAGTACGGCGGGGTCGCCGTAGCCGTAGAGGATGCGGGCCGAGAGGTTGCGGGTGATGAGCGGCCGAAGCGGCGGTTCGGCGGCGAGCTCACCCGCTCCGGTCCGTGGAGCGCGAGTTCCGAGGTCCCGCGCGAGCGCAGTGAAGAAGCGGCCGTAATCGGCCTGGCCGGCAGCTTGGAGGCGGTAGTGAAGAGTCTCGCCGGTGGCCGTGTCTGTGACAGCGAAGCACCTGCCTTCCCCTTCGGCAGCCGCCTCGATCTTGAAGGGGTTTTCAGCCATCGGCTCGTCGATAGCCTGCTCGCCACGCGGAGCGAAAGCGTTTAGCTTTCCGCGGCTTGAGGCGGAGGACAGCATGTCGGGCAGCGAGGGATCGGATCGGAACTATGAGGCCGCCGACATCATGGGCGGACTCTACGGCGACGGCATCATTGGCCTCAAGGGCGCCTTCCCGCGGCCATGGGTCGAGGCGCTACGGGAAGATATCGAAACCCTGTTCGAAGAGGCACAGCAAGTGCCCGGCGGCGCGCTGCCGCGCGGGCCGCAGCGCTGGTATGTCGAGGTGCAGCCGGAGCGGGTCCGCGGCTTTGTCGATATCGCACTGCACCCCTGGTTCGTGGCAGTGTGCGAGGCGGTGCTGGGGCCAGACTACCGAGTCGTCGAGATCGGCTTCGACATCCCCTTTCCCGGAGCGGCGGACCAGCCCTGGCACAGGGACTTCGCGGTGCCGGAGGCGACGACTGTCGGCCGGCGTCTGAACTCGCTGGCCTTCAACCTGACGACGGTGGACACGCGGCCGGAGCACGGGCCGTTCGAGGTGGCGCCGGGGACTCAGTGGGACCGATTCGAAGGCTGCGCCAAGGGCATGTTCCCGCCCCGCGAGCTCTGGCCGCGCTATATCGAACGGGCAGTGCAGAAGATGCCGCAGATGGGGGATATCTCCGCGCGCTCGGCGCTGACCATCCACCGCGGCACCGCCAACCGCTCCAACGAGGCGCGGCCGGTGCTGGTGGTCGGAGTCGATGCACCCGACGCGACCAACGCACAGCATCACGACCTGCAAGTGACCCGCGCCTATCTTGAGACGCTTCCGCCGCTTGTGCGCGACCACCTCACCTACCGGGTGGTGGATGAGCTGGAGACCGTCGTGCAGCACCACACGATCGCGGGGCTGCTCGAGCCGGCCTACTGAAGCGGCACGACCTCGATGCGGGTCGAGAGCTGCATGGTCTCGCCCGGCTCCAGAACCTTGAGGCCGAGCCCCTCCCAAAGCTCCTCCGGTTCGTTCAGCGCGGCATTGGCGTGAGTGACGGGCTCGGCGACAAAAAAGCCGCCGCTCGCGGGCGAGTAGATTTGGAAGAATTTGGCTTCCGGTGAGCTCATCTCCAGCGCGAACGGCCAGTCCGGATCGGCGATGCGCGCGCGGCCGGACCAGCCGCCGAAGCCGTGATCCAGATCCTGTCCGCAGATGTCGCGGCCCGTGAGGCGGTAGCGGCCCTCCGCCGGCAGCTTTTCGACTGGAAGCACATTCTCGTCGATCGTCCAGACGCTCTCCACCTGGGTGTCGAGCTGAGTGCGGGAGCTGCAGGGGAAATAAGGGTGCTGACCTAGCCCGCACGGCATCGGCTCGCCCGACCTGTTGGTGCAACTGAGGGCGAGGCTGAGGCCGCGTTCGTCGAGGCGGATCTGCTGGTGAGCTTCGTACGCCCACGGCCATTCACCGGGTTCGTAGCAGAAGAGAAGGTCCGCCTCAGTCTCAGTGAGCCGTCCCGCGGTCCAAGCGGCGAGCCAGCCTTGGCCGTGCAGCGGGCTCGGGTCCGGCGGCATGTTCGCGGCGAGCGCGACCGTTCGCCCACGGAAGTCGAAGCGCCCGCCGCGGATGCGATTGACGAAGGGCACCAGCGGGAAGCTTGCGGTGTCGACGATACGCTCCGGAACGCTGTCAACGCCCCGGAACAGAGGCGTTTTTCCACCGTCGGGCCCTACGTGATCGAACCGGAGGATGCTTCCGCCGAAGGCCGGCGCCAGCGTCAGCGACAAGGGCCCGCAGGCGAGTTGGAGCAGGGAATCGATGGACATCGCGAAATAGCGCGATAGACCGCCGTTCAGCGGGACGAAACTTCCCTGTGGATAAAATTCCAATATGGCCTTGCAGCGGGATTCCGCAGCGGGCTAGCGTAGCTCCGGGGAGTATTCGGGAGGGGTTGTACATGAGTAGGCTCGTCAAAGACTTTATTGAGATCAAGGATTGCACGTCGCTCGAGACGCTGATTGAGCGTCTGACCGAGGTGAAGAACGGCCTCCCGGAGGAGGCCCAGCCGCAGGTGAAGATGCGCGGCGACGACATTTTCGGCCGGCATCTTTGCGTCAGCTACTTCCGCCGGCAGACGGCCGAGGAAGCGGCATGCGACGCGCGCTACGCGGACGCCTACCAGCAGTCGCGCGAACGCGAGCTTTCGCGGCTGCAAGATGAGTTGGGCTTCTGCCCGGTTGCGGCGCGCGGACAGCGCCAGCTGAGGATCGTCGCCTAAGGCGGGTTCAAGGGCGGCAGCCGCGGCCGGGGGGCCGCGGCGCCGCTACGGTCCTTCTTCAGTCTCTGCGGGAGGCGCAGCTACCATTCCGCGAAGCTGCCGTCCTTCTGCCGCCAGATGGGGTTGCGCCAGCGGTGACGGTCCTTGTGCGCCTCGCGCACCGCAGCTTCGTCTATCGTGACTCCAAGGCCGGGGCCTGCCGGGATGGGCAGATAGCCGTCGACCGGAGTCAGCGGAGCGGCGTCGGTCACGTAGGTGAACAGATCCCCCCCGACATTGTAGTGGATGCCGAGCGACATCTCCTGGATCGCGACATTGGGCGCTGTGGCGGCGAGCTGCAGGCAGGAGGCGAGCGCGAGCGGCCCAAGCGGGCAATGGGGCGCGACGGCGATGTCGTAAGCTTCCGCCATGGCCGCGATCTTTCGGCATTCGAGTATCCCGCCGGCGTGGCTGAGGTCCGGCTGAATGATGTCGACGGAGCGGTTCTCGAAGAAGGGCTTGAAGTCCCACCGGCTGAAGAGCCGCTCGCCGAGCGCGATCGGCGTGGAGACCATCTGCGCGATCTGGGCCAGGCCCTCGGGGTTCTCCGACAGGAGCGGCTCCTCGATGAAGAGGAGGCCGAGCGGCTCAAGCACCTTGGCGAGCTGCTTGGCCATCGGGCGGTGGACCCGGCCGTGGAAGTCAAGGCCGACGTCCATCCCCTCCCCTTGCGCCGCCTGGACCCGAGCGATCACCTCGTCGAACAATCTGGGCGTTCCGATCCAGTCGAGCTCGGCCGTCGCGTTCATTTTGACCGCCGAAAAGCCCTGCGCGCGCCGCGCCGCGGCGGCCTCGCCAATCTCATTCGGGCGGTCGCCGCCGATCCAGGCATAAGCGCGGATTCGGTCGCGCACGCGCCCGCCCAGCATCTCCCAGGCGGGGAGGCCCACCGCTTTGCCCTTCAGGTCCCAGAGGGCCTGCTCGAGCCCGGCTAGAGCCGACATCAGCACAGGCCCGCCGCGGTAGAAGCCGCCGCGATAGGCGATCTGCCAGATGTCCTCGATCCGATAAGGATCGTGGCCGATGAAGCGGTCGCGCAGCGCCTCGAAGGCGCCGCCCACCGCTTCCGCCCAGCCTTCGAGGCTCGCCTCGCCCCAGCCGACGGCGCCCTCGTCCGCCTCGACGCGCACGAACAGCCAGCGCGGCGGAACGTAGAAGGTTTCGATGCGCGCGATCTTCATGGCGCCGTCTCCGGGTTCGAGGCTTCGGTGACGAAAGACTTGAGCCGCTTGGCGGCATCCTCCTGCTGCTCGCGCACGTAGCCTCGGTCGGCGTGGGAAGGCGAGACGATCGGCACGTAGAGGCAGTGGCTGGAGGCGGGAAGGACGTCGCGCCAATCCTGGATCAGCTTCTTGTAGGCGCGGCCGACGTTTCGGATATTGCGGTCGAGATCGTAGAGGCCGAGCGGATTGACATTGCCGTTCTTCTCGCGAAGCGCCGTGTCCCAGTCCACCTGGTCGGTCAGCGAATACCAGGTGAAGCCGACCGTGGGGATTCCGACATTGCGGATTCGAAGGACGTTCGCCCATTCCTTCCAGAGCCAGTGGACCGCCTCGTCGCCGTTCGGGCCTTCCTTCATGTTCGTCTCGGTATGCATCACCGGCAGACGGTAGCGGTTGTAATATTGGCGGGTGATCTCGCTATAGCCGAACACCTCGCCCGAGGATTCGGTATGGCCGTCGGCGAACACGCGGTGCTCGTTCGTCATATAATAATCGTTGCCGAGGATGCAGTGCTGCTTCAGCCGGTGGTTGAGGAAGAAATGATATTCCTCCTTGGTCATCCCGTTATCCATCAGGAACTCGTACATCTCGCTGTCCACCCGCCGGCCGTAATTAAGGTCGAGCGTCAGGAAGCGCTTGGAGTTCATGATCTCTGCTGGGCCGATGGCGGCGGGGCTGTCGGCGTGGAAATATTCCGAGCTTTCGGACTGGATGAAGATAGCGTCCGGCCGCCGCTTCAATATCTCGATCATGGCGAGGACGTTCGCCTTGACGATGTTCTTGAGCGCCGTGACGAAGCTTCGGTCGTCGGTGGCCTGTTCGTTCCACCAGCCGTATTTCGCCGAGAATACCGCGCAAATGAACATCTCGTTCACCGGGGTGTAGAGCTGCACCCAGGGGAAGCGATCCGCGAAGGCGCCGGCATAGGTGGCGAAGAGCTGGGGGAAATCCGGGTTCTGGAAATTGCCGATCCAGTCGGGGACGCCGAAGTGGCAGAGATCGACGATGGGCGTTATGTTGCGGCGCTTCAGGTCCGCGAAGGTGATGTCGGCGAATTCCCAGTCGTAGCGGTTGGGGCCGAGCAGCGTCCGGTAGAGCGGCGGCCCGTAGCGAAGGAACTGGATCCCCATGTCGTCGAGGCAGTCGAAATCCAATCGCCAGTGGCGATAATGGCCGCACTCCTCCATCTGGTCGACGCGCGTTCGGCCGTTGTTGATGGTCGGGATGCTGTTCTCGATGCCGGTCGCGAAAATGAAATTGGCGATTGGAGCCCTCCCTTGGGTACGGCCTGATCCTTAGGCGCCGCTTCGTGCAGGAGAAAAGACTGCTCCGGAAGAAAGTTGCATCGGGACCCAAGGCGCGCTTGGGCGTTCAGGGATGGCAAGAGGTGTGAATGCGCTGGGCCGAAGGATTTATCGCCGTCGATTGGGGCACGACCAACCGTCGCGCCTGGCGCATCGGCGTGGACGGCGCCGTCGCCGAGGAGATGGAGGACGGCTGCGGCATTCTCTCGATCCCCAAAGGCCGTTTTCCGGGCGCGGTGCAGCAGGTGCGCGAGCGGCTGGGCGAGCTGCCGATGCTGATGGCGGGAATGGTCGGATCGAACCGCGGCTGGATTGAGGCGCCTTACGTCCCCTGCCCCGCCGGGCTTCCCGAGCTCGCCGCACGCCTGCAATGGGCGGAGCCGGATCGGGTGGCGATTGTGCCCGGTGTGTCCTGGGAGAGCGGCGCCGACGCCGATGTGATGCGCGGCGAGGAGGTGCAGATATTGGGCGCCTTCGCCAAAGGCTGGATCGCGCCGGAGGCGACCATCTGCCATCCCGGCACGCACAACAAATGGATCCGGCTGGAGGACGGGCGAATCACCGCCTTTCGTACGGTAATGACCGGCGAGCTGTTCAACCTGCTCAAGGGCCACTCGATCCTGGCGGACCTGCTGCAGGGGGAGGTAGCGGAAGGCGCGGCCTTCGAGGCGGGCGTGCATCACGGCCTGGAGCAAGACGATCTGACGGCGGAGCTCTTCTCGGTGCGTGCCCGGGCGCTGCTCGGCAAGGCGGAGCGGGGGGACGCCGCAAGCTACGTGAGCGGCCTGCTGATCGGAAGCGACATCAAGGTCGGGCTTCGGACGGCCGGCGAGGGCGAGATCGTGGTAATGGCTCGGCCTGACCTCGCGCGGCTGTTCTCGGCGGCGCTTGAGGTGGCGGGGCGGAGCTCGAGGGCCATTGACGGCGAGGCTGCGTTCCTCGCGGGGATCAGACATCTGGCGGAGCTGGTGCAATGAACCCGGGCGAAGAGCTGAAGCGGCGGCTTGCCGAATGCCCCCTGGTCGCGATCATCCGCGGGGTGACGCCGGACGAGGTGGAGGCCATCGGCGAGGCGCTTTTCGAGGGCGGGATTCGCATCATCGAGGTTCCCCTCAACTCGCCCGACCCGCTCGCCAGCATCCAGCGGCTGGCGCGGCAGCTGGGGGAGCGGGCGCTGATCGGCGCCGGCACGGTACTGAGGCCGGAGCAGGTGGCGCAGGTGAAAGAGGCCGGCGGGCGAGTCGTGGTGTCGCCCAACACCAACCCGGCCGTGATCGGGGCCGTGGCGGCCGCGGGATTAGTGTCGCTGCCCGGCTATTTCACGCCCACGGAAGCTTTCACGGCACTCGGCGCGGGCGCACACGGGCTGAAGCTCTTCCCGGCGGAGGGGGCGAGCCCGGCCGTGCTCAAGGGGCAGCGCGCGGTCCTGCCCAAGAACGTGCCGGTGCTGGTGGTCGGCGGAGTGACTCCGGACGGCATGCGGCCTTGGCTTGACGCAGGTGCGAACGGCTTCGGTCTCGGCTCCGGCCTCTACAAGCCGGGACAGTCGGCGGAAGAGACCCTGGCTAAAGCGAGCGCCTATGTGGATGGGCTCGCCGACTGACGGGCGAAGCTCTCCTCGGCCTTAGCGAAGGCGGCCTCGTCGTCAACGTCGAGCCACCAGCCGTTGCCTATGTCATGCACCATGGCCGACCCCGCCCGCGCAAGCGCCTGCACCCCCTCGGAAAGGGAGCCTGAGCCGCCCTCGGCCAAGCTCGCGCGCAGGGCGGCGAGCAGCGCCGGAGTGGCAAGGAAGATGCCGGTGTCGATCGCGTTATAGTCGGTGAGAAGCTTGCCGATTCCTTCGATCCGCCCCTCCTCCGATACCTGGAGCTTGGTGGCGTCGTCTATGTCGAGGCGCGGGTTGGCGATGTCGTAGTCGGCGGCGAGGGTCAGTCCGTCCACGGGCGCGCCCGCTTCGAGCAACCCCGAGAGGATCCGCGGGTCGAACAAGTGATCGGACATGAGCAGCACGAAGGAACCCGGGAGCCGTTCGGCGGCGGCCAGCACGGAGAGGCCGTTGGGCCGCTCCCATTCCGGATTGCGGACGATCTCCAGCGGCACCGCCAGGCGCCGGGCTAGGTCCGCGAGGAAGGCGTCGAGCGGCTCCGCCTCGTAACCGGAGACCACGACGAACTCGCTCGCTCCGCCTGCTTTGGCGGACCGGATCACATGCTCGATGAGCGGGCGCCCCCCCACCTCGGCAAGGGGTTTGGACGGTGCCAGCGCACGGAGCCGGGTGCCCTGCCCGGCGGCGATGATCAGGCACTTCACGAGAAGGGGTTTCCGCTTTTCATCCCCGCGCATTAGAGGGAGACGGCAAGGGAAACGAGAGGATATCGGCTTGGCCGGCGAAGAGGTTCTGGAGCGAGGAAGGATGGAAGCGCAGCCGTCGCCGTCCCCGCCGCGCCGGGGCAAGCCGCCCGAGCTGGAGGACTGGCTTAACAGCCGGATCTACCACCCGCTGTCGGGCAGGATCGCTGCAGCGCTGGCGCCGACTCCGGTGACCCCGAACATGGTCTCGGTCGCGGGCGGGACGATGATCGTCGCCGCCGGCATCGTATATGTCGGGATCGCGGGCTGGGCAGGGGTTGCGCTCGGCTTCCTCCTCCACGCGCTCTGGCACGTGCTGGATGGGGCGGACGGGGACCTTGCACGCCGCACCGGGCGGGCGTCGCCCTGGGGCGAGCTGATCGACGGGGCCTGCGACTATATCGGCCATTTCCTCCTCTACGTAATCGTCGGAGTGACGCTGGCGCAGAGCGTCGGCTGGTGGGCCTATCCGCTGGGGCTCTCCGCGGGGCTATCGCGGATCGCGCAGGCGAACCATTCCGAGAGCGGCCGCCGCACCTACCTCTGGCGTGTCTACGGCGTCCCCTGGCTGAAGCAGGCGCGGCCCGATCCGGGATCGGCCACGGCGGAAAAGGGTCTGGCGGCGCGGCTGATGGCGGCGGTCGGCCGGGTCTATGTCGCAGCCGCCGCGGACCCTTTGGCGGGGCGGGTGGACGAGCTGATGGACGGCGGCCGCGCGGGCGAGGCCGCCCGTTCGCTGTGCAAGCGTGCCTCGCGAGCGCCGCTCCGGCTCCAGTCGCTCCTCGGGCCGAACTGGCGCACGGTGGCCATGGCTCTGAGCATGGCCACGGGCTCCGCTTTGTGGTTCTTCCTGCTGGAGGTGCTGGCGGGCAACGCCTTGCTCCTCTGGTCGAAGCACCTCCAGAAGCGTTGCGACCGCGAGCTTGCGGAGAGGCTGGGGGACTGAAGCCCAAGGCGGCACAGAAAAGAAACGGCCGGCGATCCAAGACCGCCGGCCGCTGAGAAGCCAAGTGCTGTCGATCAGAACTCGAAGCGAGCTCCGATACGGAACTGATAGAGCGACTGCCGGCTGACCGTCGTGAGAACGGGTGGGGTGACCGCAGAGTAGCGATACTGCGCACAATTCTGTGAGGGCGCAGTATTGACCACTCCGGTGGCCGGGGCCGTTCCGGTGGGCGTAGCAACGCTCAGGCATTGCACGTCCACAATCGACGCGGTCTGTGGGAACGACACCTGGCGGAGCGCACCCCAGTCGCTGTCGAGGAAGTTAAGCACATTTTCGAGATCACCGAACAGCTTAATCTTGCCAAAGCCGAACACCGGAATGTCCTGCGTGACCCGAAGATCGACCCTGAAGAAATCCGGTGAGTTCTGCGTGTTCTTCGGCAGGATACGGCCCCGATACTTCTCCAGGCCCAGCTGAGTGACAAGGCTGTTGAACGCAGCCTCCGAAGCCGCAGTGTCGAAGGAAACCTTCGAATCGCCCGTCGTCGGCACGTAAAGCAGGCCGCGGCTGCCATTACCTACCGTCCCATAGACCGGGAGCCTGCCAGAGGTGCGGTCCAACATCGTGACGCTGTACGGGCGGCCCGAGCGATACTCGCCGAAGAGCGAGAAGCGGGTGAAGTTCTCGCCGAAGAACGCCTTCTTGTAGTCGAGACCCATCTTCCACTGGTTCTTGATCTCGTAAATCGACCGACCGTAGGCCGCGAAGTTGGGATCCAGCGTCGCGTTGTTGCTGTAGAGCGAGCCAGCCGTCGTGGACGTCATGGCGTTCGCGTCCTTGATGCTCGACCGGGTGTAGCTGGCGTCCATCGAAAGACCCCAATCCCACTCCTTGGCGAGACGCACCACACCGATCATCGACCGGCCGCGGTTGTCGTTCGTCATCAGGAGGTCCTGGTTCGTCGTGGCCGTGCCGCCGAGCGGACCGTAGCGAGGACGGCCATCCGGCAGGGTCCCGATCTTGACCGAGCGGATATCCGTCCAGGTATAGGCGTCGATCACTTCGCCATAGAGAAGGTCGGCCCCGACGAGCCAGCCGTCACCCAGTGCACCGAGATTTGCCTCGTAGTTGAAGGACAAGGTCGCGCGCATCTGAGACGAAATGTCCAGATCGGGATCGATCGCATTGACCGGCGCGGCCGCGAGCGAAGCGGTGTTGGTGGCGAGGAAGCCCGTCACCGCCGGGTCGAAAGTACGCCCGTTCACATCGTTCAGCGCAGCATTGCAAATCGCGGCGCGGTTCGGCGTGCTGGCGGGCAGGTTGCACACCGGCGATAGGTTCGGAGAGCCGGTCGGGTTCGAGCGGCTGATGTCTATCGCGTTGGTGAGCTGACCGGTGTTCGAGTAGCTGTTTGAAAGGAACACGTCCGGAGTACCGCCGGCGAACACGCCGACGCCGCCGCGGATGATGACCCGGTCGACCGGCTTCCAGTTGAAGCCGATACGCGGCTGGATGACGTCGCGGCCCGCGAACGTATAGGTATTTGAGAAGCCGTAACGCGCGAAGAAGTTCTGATTGGCGGGCGGATTGTCGCTGCTGCCGTAAAGGTCCCAGCGCACCCCTGCGGTTACCTGCAGCGTGTCGCTTACATCCCAATCGTCCTGGATACCGACCGTATAGCTTTGCGCGCTGAAATTCGCTGCGGCATCGTTCGGGTCTAGGCTGGGTACGGCGCCGGCGAGGCGCAGACGGTTCGCCTTTCGCGCCTGAAAGTCGGCAACCGAGTCGAAATAGAAGTCGCCGAGCGACCGCTCGAGGAACAGGTTGAAGACATTGTTGTCGTTATAGCCGAGCACGAGCTTGAAATTGTGATCGCCAGCCTGCTTGCGGGCCGTGAAATCGACAGCAAGAGCACTCGTGTCCAGATCGTTCGAATGCCGCGAGATGTCCGGGCCGAAGAATATGCGCGAGCTGCCGCACGACGTGGCGGACCCCACCGACGTCGGATCGAGACAGACCTCCATCTGAGCGAAATTCGTGCCGCCGAAGGGAATCTGGTCGCGGTTATAGTCGCGGTAACTGGCGCGAAACTCGGTCGAGAAATCGTCCGCCCAGTCGCTGTTGAGCTGAAAGACGCCCGAATTTACCTCCTCGCCAAGTTCATAGCCGCTCGAAAGCAGCCCGAGGGCCGCCGGGGGCGGTGCCAGGAAGGTGTTGCGGCGGAACTGCTGGGTACCGACGTTGCGGATATAGGTGAAGGCCGCGCGCTGGTTGTCATTGATGTTCCAGTCGAGCTTGGCGATCATCTTCTCGTCTTCTTCGACCGCAGAGGTCCCCTGGCCGAGAGTGTCGTAGTCGAAGAGAGACTTCGCGAGCCCGCTGATCTGCTCGATGTTGGCGAGGGTCACGCCGGGCACCTGGTTGGCGAAGCCGGGACCGACACCGTCATCGAACGGGTCCGTCTCTTCCAGCTTCTCGTAGGCCAGCATGAAGAACAGCTTGTCCTTGATGATCGGGCCGGAGAGGAGACCGCCATAGGTCTTGGACTCGAACTCCAGGTCGACGTTCTGACCCCGGACGCGGGTGCCGGTCAGCTTGTCGTCGCTGTAGTTGCCGAAGACCGATCCATGGAATTGATTGCCGCCCGAGCGGAGCACGACGTTAATCGCGCCGCCTTGGAAGTCGCCTTCGGACACATCGTAGGGCGCAACCTTGACTGAGAACTGCTCGATGGCGTCGAACGGCACCGGGCCGCGCGAGGTGGGGAGGCCGCCCTGATTGAGGCCGAAGTCGTCGGAGAATTGCACACCATCCACCGAGAAGCGGTTGAGGCGTCCCTGCTGGCCGGCGATCTCGATCGTACGGCTGTTGGCGAGGTCCATCGTGACGAACGGATCACGACGCGCAATGTCGCGAATGTCGCGGCTGACGGAGGCGACGCCTTCGATATCCTCGCGGGTGAGAGTGGTCATAGGGCCCTGCGACTGTTCGCGAGCGCCGCGGGTGCCTGTAACGACGATCTCCTCGCCAAGGACGGTCAGCTCCACCGGGACGCGGAACGGCTCGCCGGCGGTCAGCTGGATATCCGTGATCGTGATCGGCTCATGCCCTGCCGCGGTCACGGCGAGCGTGTAGGGCCCGCCTACCCGGAGGCCCGCAGCGTTGAAGCTGCCGTCGTTATCCGTCGTGCTGCGTGAAGTTGTCCCGGAGGGGACGTGGGTGATCACCACCTCGGCCCCCGACACCGGAGATCCACCTGCGGTTACGTCGCCACGGATGACGGACGTGGTTTCCTGAGCATAGGCAGCCGCAGGAGCAACGACGGCGGCCGCCGCGCAAAACAGCGAGAACTTCTTCATGGTAGCAATTTCCCCTGGGGCGCGAATCGCCCCTCCCGGCGACTCGCTATAGTGGACTCGTGGCGATTCGGTGACTCTATCTTTGGGTCCGTGCGAAAAAATCTAACTTGGGTTGCAGCAAAGCCGCACTCACATTCCGATCGGCTAAGCTGATGATTACGTTCGGGAAACTGAAGACCCGTCAGCTCTATCGAGGCGGCGGCCCAGGTTGATCAGCAGCGTTATGAGGATCGGCACCAGGACGAAACTGAGGGCGACCTTTGCCGTCCCCTGCCCCAGGATCAGCGGCCCGATGTCGCGCACGCCATAGAAGCTGATGGTGATGAAGATGAGCGTGTCCACGATCTGCGATATGGCGCTCGCAATCGCGGCTCGGCCAGCGAGCCACACCCCCTTCGCCTCCGAGGAGCCGCGAAGCTTCGAGAAGATATAGACGTTGAGGAACTGCGAAACGCCGTAGGCGACGATGCCCGCCGCCATAAGCCTCCAGCTCTGCCCCAGGATGATCGGAAAAGCCTCCTTGGCGGGCTCGTACATGCCCTCGTCCGTGGGCAGCTGGATGACGAGCCAGATCAATGCGATGGCGGTGACGAGAGGGATGAAGCCATAGCGCACGAGCCGGTTCGCGGTCTCACGGCCGTGCAGTTCCGCCACCGCGCTCGAAAGCACCACCAGCAGCAGAAAGGGGAAAATGCCCGCCTCCACGGCCATGGGCCCGAGCGTCACCTGCTTCGCCCCGAGCACGCCCGCTATGCAGACCATGCCTCCGTAAAGGACGGTGAAGATGAAGAGCGAGCGAGTGATGGCCGGAGCGGGTGCGGTTAACATGAAGGCTGCGTAACGGGTTTCCTCCGCCGCAAAAAGGGCTTTCCGCGGGCACCATATGCGGCCATCACTGGCGCCCGTGACTGAAACCCGCCTCGACGTCCTTGCGATCGGCGACGCCATCGTGGACGTGATCGCCACCGCCGACGATGCGTTCCTTGAGCAGGAGGGCCTGGTCAAAGGCTCGATGCGCCTGATCGACCCGGCCGAGGCAAAGCGGCTCTACGGGCACATGACCTCGGCCCGCGAGACGAGCGGGGGATCGGCAGCGAACAGCATGGCGGGGCTGGCCGCGCTGGGCGGACGGGCCGGCTTCGTCGGCCAGGTGGCGGACGATCAGCTGGGCGAGATTTTCGCCCACGACATACGCGCTCTCGGAGTCGAATACCGGACCCCGCCGCTCCAAGGGGACATGCCGACGGGGCGCTGCCTCATCCTCGTCACTCCCGACGGGCAGCGGACGATGAACACCTCGCCCGGGGCGTCGCACCTACTTTCGACGGCGGCGCTCGACGAGGCGCAGATCCGGGGCGCCGCGATCCTCTACCTCGAAGCCTATCTGTGGGTGCCGGACGGGCCGCGGGCGGCGATGGAGCGGGCGATCGGAATTGCCCACTCGGCCGGGCGGAAGGTCGCCTTCACGCTCTCCGACATCGCCTGCATCGCGAAGCGGAGGGACAGCTTCGTCGACCTGATCGAGCAGCGGGCCATCGACATGCTGTTCGCCAACGAGAACGAGCTTCGGGCGCTGGCGGGGGTGGACGATTTCGATGCAGCGATCGCAGCGCTTCAGGACAAGGTGCCGCTCCTCGTCGTTACCTGCAGCGAGAAGGGCGCGGTTGCTGTGGAGGGCGGCAGAAGGATCGCGATTCCCGCCGCGCCCGTCGAGAAGGTCGTGGACACGACCGGCGCCGGCGATCTGTTCGCCGCCGGCTTCCTCGCGGGGCAGGCGCAGGGGCGCAGCGTCGAGGAGAGCCTGCGCATGGGCGCGATCGCCGCGGGAGAGATCATCTCCCATTTCGGCGCCCGCCCGGAGGCGGACCTGAAGGCGCTGATGCCGTGAGGAGGCTCGCCGTCTATTGCGGCTCCAGCATGGGCGTCGACCCGGCCTTCGCCGAGGTCGCCCGGGCCTTGGGAGTGGAGATGGCGCGGCGGCGCATCGGCCTCGTCTATGGCGGCGGCCACCGCGGCCTGATGGGTGTGGTCGCGGACGCCGTGCTGCAGGCGGGCGGCGAAGCTCACGGGGTGATCCCGCAGGCGCTCGTCGACCTGGAGGTGGCGCATACCGGCCTCACCGAGCTCCACACCGTCACGTCGATGCACGAGCGCAAGGCTAAGATGACCGAGCTTTGCGACGCCTTCGTCGCGCTTCCGGGCGGAATCGGCACGTTCGATGAATTGTTCGAGGCCTGGACCTGGAACGCGCTCGGCTATCACGCCAAGCCGTTCGCACTATTGAACGTCGGCGGCTTCTGGGACGGCTTGATCGCTTTCCTCGATACGGCCACGATGAGCGGCTTCATGTCCCAGGCGCGGCGCGACCAGCTGCTCGTCGGGACCGAGATCCGGGACGTCATAGACCGGCTCGACGGCGCGATCGGCGCCGCCGAGAAGAAGATGGTCTGGTAGGGGGACAAGAGAATGAACCGCGTGCTGCTGGGCCTTGCCGGGATCGTCGCGATCCTCGCCATCGCCTTCCTTCTCTCGTCCAACCGCAAGGCGATCCGCCTCCGCGTCGTCGCCGCCGCCTTCGCGCTTCAAGCAGGGATCGCGGTCCTCGTCCTCTACACGCCCTGGGGCCGGCGTGGCATCGAGGCGATGGCGACGGGAGTCTCGAACTTGCTGGGCTATGCCAATAAAGGCACGGAGTTCCTGTTCGGGCCGGCGGCGAACAACCCTCTCGCCAATACGTTCGCAGTCGCGGCGCTGCCGGTCATTGTCTTCTTCGCCGCCTTGGTCGCCATCCTTTACTACCTCAGGATCATGCAGCGGATCGTCCGCTGGGTCGGCGGAGCAATCGGCTGGGTGACAGGCATCAGCCGAGTCGAGTCGCTCGGATCGGCGGCGAACATCTTCGTTGGGCAGTCCGAGTCGCCGCTTGTGGTTCGGCCCTATCTCGCGGCCTTGCCGCCCGCGCAGCTGTTCACGCTGATGACCGTGGGAATGGCCGGCGTCGCCGGGACGATCCTTGCCGCTTATGCCGCGCTGCTGGGGCCGACCGCCCTCCCCTATCTCCTCGCGGCCGCCTTCATGTCCGCCCCGGGTGGTATCCTGATGGCCAAGATCATGATGCCGGACGAGCCGCGCAAGGACGAGCTTCCGCTGGAGGGCGGCGATTCGCCCGCGACCGACGACAAGGTGGATGTCGCCGAGACGTTCGAGGAGGGGGAGCAGCCCGCCAACATCATCATGGCCGCGGCCCAGGGCGCTCAGACCGGCGTCAAGCTCGCAGTGGCGGTCGGCGCCATGGTGCTCGCCTTTGTGGCTCTGGTCGCGCTGGCGAACGGGCTTCTCGGCGGCGTAGGCGGCTGGTTCGGCTATCCAGGACTCAGCTTCCAGCAGATCGTCGGCTGGATCTTCCAGCCGATCATGTTCCTGATCGGCGTCCCCTGGAACGAGGCGGGCGTCGCGGGCGGACTGTTCGGCACCAAGATCGTGCTCAACGAATTCGTCGCCTTCATCGACCTCGGCAACATGCAAGCGGATCAAATCAGCGATCGAAGCCGCGCCATCGTCACCTTCGCTCTGTGCGGCTTCGCCAACTTCAGCTCGATCGCCATCCAGATGGCGGTCACTGGCGGCCTCGCGCCTAACCAACGTCCAGTGATCGCCCGCCTTGGAATCAAGGCACTGATAGCCGGCTCGCTTGCGAATCTTATGAGCGCCGCGCTCGCGGGGCTGCTGATCGCCTGACCTTCAGGCGGCGCGCTGACGAGCTGCGGCAAGGCGGCAGGCGATCGCGGCGCTGAGCCCCTCGCTGCCATACGGCTTTCCGAGCACCTCGAACTCGCCGCTGCCGCTTCGGGAGATCTCCTCACTATAGCCGCTCGCGAGCAAGATCGGCAGCTCCGGATACAGCTCCCGAACCGTCGCGGCGAGTTCGAGCCCGCTCATCCGGGGCATGACGATGTCGGAAAAGAGCAAATCGACCTCTTGCTCTTCCAGCAGGGAGAGGGCTTCCTGAGCGTCGACCGCCGTAAGCACTTCGCATCTCAGCTCGACGAGAAGAGCGCGCGCGAACTCCCGCACCTGATCGTTGTCCTCGACGACCAGCACCCTCAGGCCTTCCGGGATCGAAGCCCAGGTTCTCTCCGCGACGGAAACCGTGAGAGGCTTATCCGAGGCAGGAAGGTGGATGCGAACGGCGGTGCCTTCGGTGGGTCTTGATTGGATTTCCGCATTTCCGCCCGCCTGGGCGGCGAACCCGTGGATCTGGGAAAGCCCGAGGCCGGTTCCCTTCCCCACTTCCTTGGTCGTGAAGAAGGGTTCGAAGGCACGCTCTACCACCTCCGCCGACATGCCGGTGCCGGTATCTCGTACCTCGATCCAGACCAGCTTCCCGTCGTCACCAGCGCCGGTGGCGAAGGTGAGGCGGCCGCCGTCCGGCATGGCGTCGCGAGCATTGAAGGCGGCGTTCAGCAGCGCCGTCTCCAGTTCGGCCGGGTCGACCTCGATCGGTGGTAGCGCGGGTGAAAGCTGCAGGACCACTTCGATCCGGCTCCCGAGGGTGCGTGAGAGGACCTCGCCCAGGGCATCGAGGCGGACGTTGATATCGAGCACCTCCGGCCGGATCGGCTGTCGCCGGCCGAAGGCGAGGAGATGGCTGGTGAGGGTGGTCGCCCGCTTCGTCGTCTCGGCAATCGCCTCGAGGTACCGACGCCTCTTCTCCTCCGGCATGTCCGGTCGCTTCAGGAGCAGCTCGGTGGATCCGGCGATCACGGTCATCAAGTTATTGAAATCGTGAGCAATGCCCCCGGTGAGCTCGCCGAGCGCCTGCAACTTCTGCGACTGCGCGAGTGCGGCCCGCGCCTCCTCCACCTCGTCCTGTGCCTGCCTGCGCTCGGTGACGTCGCGGGTTATCTTAGCAAAGCCGACGTGCTTGCCGATCTCGTCGTAAATCGGATCGATGACGACGCTCGCCCAGAAGAGGGAGCCGTCCTTGCGAACCCTCTGTGCCTCCCTCTCATATTTACCTTCCCGCAAGGCGGTCTCCAGCGCCCGCTGCGGCTCCCCGTTCGTCCGGTCCTCCTCCGTGTAGAAACGAGAGAAATGCTGACCGACAATCTCTTCGGCCGAATAGCCCTTGATGGCCTGCGCGCCCGAGTTCCAGTTGCTGATCCGGCCCTCCGTATCGAGCATGTAGATGGCATAGTCGCGCACCCCCTCCACCAGCATCTTGAAGCGCTGCTCGCTTTCGCGAAGGGCCTTCTGCTGCTCACGCTTTTCGGTGATGTCGCGCGTGATCTTCGCAAAGCCGAGGAGCTCCCCCTTTTCATCCCGGATAGCATCGACGACGACATGGGCCACGAAGCGGGTGCCGTCCTTGCGCTGCCGCACGCCCTCAGCCTCGAAGCGTCCTTCCTTGGCGGCCGTGCGCAGGATGGCCGCAGGACGGCCGGCGCGCCGCTCTTCGGGCGTGAAGAAGCGGGAGAAATGCTCGCCAATGATCTCATCGGCTTCATAGCCCTTGAACCGGCGGGCGCCCGCATTCCAGGTCGCCACGTGGCCGAGCGGGTCGAGCATATAGATCGCGTAGTCGGTGACCGAATTGACGAGCAGCTGGAAGCGCCGCTCGCTCTGCCGGAGCGCCTCCTCGGCCTCCTTCTTCTGGGTGATGTCGCGGGTAATCTTCGCAAAGCCGACGAGCCTGCCCCCCTCGTCCCGAATTGGATCGAGCACGACGCTTGCCCAGAAGCGAGTGCCGTCCTTGCGGACGCGCCAGCCCTCGCTTTCGTAGCGTCCCTCGCGGGCCGAGATCCTTAGCGCCCGCGCGGGCAAGTCCGCTTTCCGATCCTCCTCGGTGAAGAAGCGCGAGAAATGCTCGCCTATGACTTCCTCGGCTTCATAGCCCTTGTACCGCCGAGCACCGGCATTCCAGGTCGCAATCCGGCCGTCCGGGTCGAGCATGTAGATGGCGTAGTCGGTGACCGAGCTGACAAGCAGCTCGAAGCGGCGATCATATTCGTCTCGAACGGGCTCGGGCTCGGACATTCACGATCCTTGGTGCGGCAATGCCGCCTGTCCCCGCCCGCGACGGCAATATTGGACAGCCAATCTATATCAAGTCCTTTATGCGCGTCCCCGCCCCCAACGAGCTTCGTGGCGGGGGATACACACTGAGCCCGGGATAGCCTAAAGTGGCTTCATGGCTAGCCTTGCTGAACCCCGCCCGATCGCCTCCGTCTCGCTGACGGCTTCCGACACCGACCCGCACGGCTTCTCGCAGGAGTTGGGCCGAAGCTTCGAGGAATATGGCTTCGCCATCATCGCCGACCACGGCATTCCGGCGGACCTGATCCGCCGCGCAGAGGAAAAGGCCAAGGCCTTCTTCGCCCTGCCGGACGAGGTGAAACGGCGATACCATGTGCCGGGCGGCGGCGGAGCGCGCGGCTATACGCCGTTCGGAATCGAGACGGCCAAGGGCCACAAGGCGCACGATCTAAAGGAATTCTGGCACGTTGGGCGCGAGCTCGCGCAAGGTCATCGCTTCCGCGGCCACATGCCCGACAATGTGTGGCCGGAGGAGGTGCAGAGCTTCCACGACACTTTCCTCGAGCTGTACGAGACGTTCGACCGCACGGGCGTGAAGATCCTGAGGGCGATCGCCCGCTTCCTCGGGATCGAAGAGGAATATCTTGTGGATGCGGTGCGGGACGGCAACTCGGTGCTCCGACTGCTCCATTACCCGCCGATCCAGGGGGAGCCGGGGAGCCATATCCGCGCCGGCGCTCACGAGGACATCAACACCATCACGCTTCTGCTCGGCGCCGAGGAAGCGGGCCTGGAGCTGCTCACCAAGGAGGGGCAGTGGATCCCGGTCTCGCCCCAGCCGGGCGAGCTGGTCGTCAATATTGGTGACATGCTTCAGCGGCTCACCAACGGCGTGCTCCGCTCGACCTCACACCGGGTGGTGAACCCCCCGGCGGAGCGGCGCGGCCATTCGCGCTACTCGATGCCCTTCTTCCTGCACTTCCGATCGGACTTCATGATCGAGGCGCTGCCGGGCACGGTGCCGGCCGGCGAGCAGCCGAAATGGCCGCCGGTCAGTGCCGACGATTACCTCCAGGAGCGGCTTCGCGAGATCAAGCTCGTCTAGGCCGGCTGCCGCCTTATCTGAAAGGTGGCTCGTCGAAGCTTCGAAGCTTGCGGCTGTGGAGGTTGCCTCCGTCCTTCTGGAGGATGCGCAACGCCTCGATTCCGATGCGGAGGTGCTGGCTGATCGCCCGCTCGTAAAAGGCGTTCGCCTGGCCCGGCAGCTTGATCTCGCCGTGGAGCGGCTTGTCGGAGACGCAGAGGAGCGTTCCATAGGGGACCCGGAAGCGGAAGCCTTGGGCGGCGACGGTCGCCGATTCCATGTCGATCCCGACGGCCCGACTCTGGTTGAAGCGCAAAGCCGAGGATTGGAAGCGAAGCTCCCAATTGCGATCGTCGGTGGTGACGACGGTGCCGGTTCGAAGGCGGGCCTTGAGGTCCTGGGGCTCTTCTCCCGTCACCTCGGCGGCGGCGTCGTAGAGCGCCTGCTGGATCTCCGCGATCGGCGGGATGGGGATTTCGATCGGGAGCACGTCGTCGAGGACATGGTCGTCGCGCAGATAGGCGTGGGCGAGGACGTAGTCGCCGATCGTCTGGCTGGGCCTGAGGCCGCCGCAATGGCCGATCATCAGCCACACTTCGGGGCGGAGAACGGCGAGATGATCGCAGATCGTTTTCGCGTTGGAGGGGCCGACGCCGATGTTGACGAGGGTGATCCCGCCCCCGTTGGCGGCAATCAGATGGTAGGCGGGCATCTGGACCTTGCGCCATGAGCCCGCGGCCACCTTCTCGACCGCGTCCTCGGTATCGCGGGTGACGAACACCCCGCCGGGCGCGGAGAGCGCCTCATAGGGGCTGTCCTCTCGCCCAAGCTCCTCCACTGCCCAGCGGACGAACTCGTCCACGTAGCGGACATAGTTGGTAAAGAGCAGGTAGCGCTGCGTATGCTCGACCGGGGTGCCAGTATAGTGGCGGAGGCGGGCGAGGCTGAAGTCGATTCGAGGTCCGTCGAACAGGGCCAGCGGGCGAACGGGATCGCGCCCATAGTCCCAGGTGCCGTCCGCAACCTCGTCGCCGATATGGGCGAGCTCGGTGGTCGGAAACCAGCGGGCGAGGTCCGCCGCCTTCACCTCGTCGAGGCGGAGGTCGTCGGTGCCGTCGAGGACGTAGGGATAGGGGATCTCGCTCGCCGATCGGCCGACCGAGATGTCCACCTGATAGTCACGGACGAGATATTCGAGCTGCTCGCGCAGATATTTCCGGAAATGGCGGGGCCGGGCGATGCTGATCGCGTAGCGGCCCGGCTGGTTGAGGCGTGCGAATGCGCGCGGCGGGAATTTGGCGGGAAGCTCCGAGCTGTAGTCGATTCGAAGCTCGGGATAGGCGAAGAGGCCGTTCGCCCGCGCTTCGGGATCGGGGCGCTCGCCGCGCATCAGGTAACGGGCGAGGGCGCTGCGCAGGGCCGCGACCGATTCGTCGAACATGTCGCACAATTGTTCGATGATGTCGGGGATGGAGTCGATGTCGTTCAAAGAGGCACCTTTCGCTGCCTCCTTTGCACCGCTTTGGCCTTGCCCGCTAGCCTCGGGACAAGGCGAACCTCATGATATAGGCTGATGCCGTGCCTGAGCTTCCCAACCCTGTCCATTGGGCCATACCCGCCTTCATCCTGCTGCTGCTGGCGGAGCTGTGGGTGGCCCGGCGCGAAACGAAGCGGCTGTTCGAGGGCAAGGACACGGTGACATCGCTCGGGCTGGGGCTGGGAAGCCTCGTGGCGGGGCTGCTCTCCGCCGGGCTCGTCGCCGCCCTCGCCTTCTGGACCTACGAGTGGCGGCTGTTCGACATCGGCTATGCCTGGTGGGCTTTCATCCTCTGCTTCGTTCTCGACGACCTGGCTTATTACGCCTTCCACCGCTCCGCGCACCGGGTGCGCTGGTTCTGGGCGAGCCATGTCGTCCACCATACGAGCGAACGCTACAACCTCTCGACCGCGCTGAGGCAGACCTGGACGGGCTTCCTCAGCCTCAACTTCCTGTTCCGGCTGCCGCTCTTCCTGGTCGGGTTCCCGCCGCCGATGGTGTTCTTCTGCGTCGGGCTGAACCTGGTCTATCAATTCTGGATCCATACCGAGACGATCGGACGGATGCCCCGCTGGTTCGAAGCGGTGATGAACACGCCCGCCCACCACCGGGTGCACCATGCCGTCAACCCGCGGTACCTGGATCGCAACTATGCGGGCGTGTTCATCGTCTGGGACAAGATGTTCGGAAGCTTCGAGCCTGAGCGCGACGAGGACCCTCCCCGCTACGGCACCGTCACTCCCCTCGGCAGCTACAACCTCTTCTGGGCAGCTTTCCACGAATGGGCGGAGATGGCGAAGGACGCCTGGCGGGCGCCGGGCGTGAAGGCGAAGCTTGCCTATCTCACCCGCGAACCCGGATGGAGTCACGACGGATCGCGGGAGACGAGCGAGATGATCCGGGAGCGCTGGCGGTCCGAAGGCGGCGCCTGACGCTCAGGCGTGGCCGAGGACGGCCTTGGTCTCCAGAAACTCCTCGAACGCGTGGTCGCCCCATTCGCGGCCGTTTCCGGACTGCTTGTAGCCGCCGAACGGTGCGGTGAAGTCGAGGGCGGCGCCGTTGATGTTCACCTGCCCAGCGCGGAGGCGCCGTGCGATGCTGCGGGCGTGGTCGGTGTCGGAGGAGTGGACGTAGGCGGCGAGGCCGTAGGGCGTGTCGTTGGCGATCTCGACCGCTTCCTCTTCGTTCCGGTAGCCGATGATGGTCATCACCGGGCCGAATATCTCCTCGCGGGCAATGTCCATTCCGTTATGGACGTCGGCGAAGACGGTGGGGCGGACGTAATAGCCGCGCTCCAGGCCCTCCGGCTTGCCGGGGCCGCCGGCGACCAGGGTCGCGCCCTCCGCGACTCCGCGCTCGATCAGCCCCTGAATCTTCTGCCACTGGACGTCCGAAACGACGGGGCCGAGATGGGCGTCGCCCTGAGGATCGCCGACCTTCGTCTGCTCGGCGACCGCGCGGGCCGCCTGCTTGGCTTCGTCCATCCGTTCGGCGGGGACGAGGAGCCGCGTCGGGGCGTTGCACGATTGGCCCGAATTGGTGAGCATCGAGCGCATGGCGGCGGTCACTGCCCCCGCCACGTCCGCATCTTCCAGCACGAGGAACGGCGACTTGCCGCCGAGCTCCTGATGAACCCGCTTCACGGTGTCCGCCGCGGCCTTGGCGACCGCTATGCCGGCTCGGGTGGAGCCGGTGAAGGAGACCATGTCTACGTCCCGGTGGGAGGCGATCGCGGCTCCCACTGTGGGGCCGTCGCCATTCACCATGTTGAACACGCCCGCCGGTACGCCGGCGGCGTGGAGGACCTCGGCGAAGATATAGGCGGAGAAAGGCGCAACTTCGGAAGGCTTCAGCACCATCGTGCAGCCCGTGGCCAGCGCCGGGAAGACCTTTGTGGCGATCTGGTTGATGGGCCAGTTCCACGGCGTGATGAAGCCGCAGACGCCGATCGGCTCCTTCTCGATGAGGGTGGTGCCGCGCTGCTTTTGGAACTCGTAATCCTTGAGGACGGCCATGGCGGTCTGAAGGTGACCGATCCCGACCGCCGCCTGCGCCCGCTGGGCGAGAGCCGCGGGGGCGCCCATCTCCTCCGTAATGGCGGCCGCGATGTCGGAGTAGCGCTTCTGATACTCCGCTGCGATCCGCTGGAGCAGGTCCAGCCGCTCCTCGCGGCTGGTCTGCGAGTAAGAGGCGAAGGCGCCGCGCGCCGCCTTCACCGCCTTATCGACATCTGCCGCGCTGCCGAGGCTGATCCGCCCAGCGACATTCTCCTTCGCCGGGTTGATCACATCCAGCGTCCGCGGATCGGCGGGCGCGACCCACTGTCCTCCTATGTAGAAGTCGAGATAGTCGCGCATTTTTTCTCCTTTAGAACTTCACCCCCGCCGCTACGCCGTAGCGCCTCGGCTCCAGCGTGAACACGTTGGTAAACAGGCCGGAGGACTGGTCGGTGACATACTGGCCGGTGATGGCGTCGCTGCCCGCCAGGTTCTGGACGAAGGCGCGCGCGAACCAGCGCTCGTCCTTCCCGTTGAACTGGATTTGGGCGTTGATGACTTCGTAGCTGTCGATCCGGTCGACCGGACGGTTGAAGCTGCGCGCCCAGAACTTGCCGGTGTAGGTGAAGTCGGCGCGCGGCACGATCGTCATGCCGTTGCCGAGACGGATCGTATATTGGGCGCCGGCCGAGAACTTCCAGTTAGGCGCCTGCGGCAGCTCATTGCCGCTGAGGTCGACCGCGACACCGGTCGCGACGGTGAAGGGCAGAGGCCCGGTCGGAGTCGCGAACAGGCCGCGCAGCGGCGCGGACGGGTTGGCGATGGTGGCGGCGAGCGCGTCGCAGACCGAGAAGGCGCCGGTCGTGTTCGTGCCCGGCACCGGCACCGGGCCTGCGAGGCCGAGGGCGCCGTTGAAGGCGGTCACGAGCGTGTTGGCGCCAAGCGCATTCCCGGCGGTGTTCGGTATCACCGCGCAATTGGAGGCGTTGGTCACGTCCTTGATAATGACCGTGTCGGAACGGCCGCCCGAGACGTCGCGCGGGTCGACGAGTTGGAGGTTCTTGATCTTCGTGTGCAGGTAGCTTCCCGACAGGTTCACGAGCAGGTCCCGGTCCGGGCGGAACACCGCCTCCGCCTCGGCGCCGTAAATCTCCGCGTCCGTATTGTCGTTCACGGATGTGCGGGCGACGATGCGGCTGAGCTGAAGACCCTTATAATCGTAATAGAAGGCGCTGAGGTTGAGGCGAACCTTGCCGTCCGCAAAGCTGTTCTTCGAGCCGATCTCGAATGCGTTGATGATCTCCGGCTGGAAGGTCGAAGGCACCTGGAAGATCGGGTTGATCGGCGGGTTTAGCCCGCCGGATTTATAGCCGCGCGAATAGGAGGCGTAGAGGAGGCTGTCCGGACCGAGATCATAGTCGACGACGAAGCGTCCGGTCACCTCGTCAAAGGCCGCACGGCCGATATTGTAGGCCTGGTTACCGGCGACCGTCGGATCGGCGTCGTAGTTGCCAAGGAAGGGTGACGTGTTGGCATCAGTGGTACCGAAAGGCACCGGGAAGCTGGCCAGAGGTACTCGAGCAATCTGGCGCTTCTTGTCGTTCGAATAGCGCAGGCCGCCGGTGAGGCGCAGCTTGTCGGAAACGTCGAAATACACCTCCCCGAACAGGCCGTAGCTCCTCAGTTTGAAGAGGTTGACCTCGCTGTTGTAGAATGGCGGCGCAAGGAAGGTGTTCGGGAAAGCGACGTTGCCCGCGGCGCGTTGTCCAAGCGCCGTCGCCGCTCCGAGGATTCCGGCGGCGTAATCCAGGCCGAACGATGCGACGTAATAGTTCGAATCGGTAAATTTGTTGTCGAGATAGATTCCACCGAGGAGGAAATTGAACGGACCCTCCAGGTCGCTGTTGATGTGCGCCTCAAGGGAATATTGGCGCGAATGGCTCTGCGAGCGGTCGTAGTCCGTGCTTCCGGCCGTGCAGCGGTTGGTGAAACCCCCGAAGACGCCGGTGTAGTTGAGATTGACCTCTGAGGTGCAGACGGTGCCGTTCGCGCCTATCAGGGCGGCCCGCGCCTGGGTGTAGGGGTTGACCCCGCCCGGGAACAGGGCTCCCGGCGCCGCGGCGGTCGCGACAAAGGTCGCGATCCCCACATTGCCCGCCAGCGAGTTGCCGGCGACGAGATTATAGTCGGTCCGGCTGTCGACCTCCTGCTTGGTCCAGCCGCCGGTCACCGTCAGGTCGAAGGATTGGCCCAGCTCCTGCTCCAGACGCGCCATCAGGTGCGTTTCCTCGGCAAAGTAGGTCGGGTTGAAGTCTGTCCGGACAGTTCGCAGATCGGCGGGGTTGGCAACGCCGCCGAAGAAATTGTCCGGGCCGTAGAGGCTGCCGAGGCCGAAATTGGTCAGGGCCGCATTGTTGATCCGGAAGAATTCGCGCGATGTGAGAATCGCCGCCAGCGTCGCGTTGCCATTGACGGTCTCGAAAGCAAGCTTGTCCGGACGGCAGCCCAGGATGCCGGTATTGTCGCGGGCGCAGAGCTGCTTCTGGATCCTGGAACGGTCGTCACGCTCGTGGAAGCGATAGCCGACCAGATCGAGCGTCGTACCGGAGGCGGGCTTGATCCGGATCGAGCCCCGCAGCGCGTAGAGGTCGCGGCCGTCGATCCGGCTGTCGTCGAAGGTGTTCTTCATATAGCCGTCGCGGTTCAGCCAGTAACCCGCGAGCCGGATTCCCGCGACATCGCCGATCGGCACATTGACCATGCCCGTCAGCTTCATGGAATCGTAATTGCCATATTCGGCGCTGAGGTTGGCGTGGAACTCGTTGAGGTCGGGGCGGGCGGTGATGAAGTTGACCACCCCGGAAGTCGCGTTGCGGCCGAACAGCGTTCCCTGCGGCCCGCGCAGAACTTCGATCCGCTCGAGATCGAAATATTCCGTCTCGAATAGCCGGGTGGAAGTGAGCGGCATGTCGTTGACGTGGATCCCGGTGGCGGAATCGCAGGAGAAGCCGGTGCACAGGTCGCCGATGCCGCGGATCGTGAAGCTCGACGAGGTGAAGTTGGTCTTGGTGAAGGTGACGTTGGGCAGGCTCTGCTGCAGGTCGCTCGCATTCTCGATCTGCTGACGCTCGAGCGCCTCGCCCGAGAAAGCCGAAACCGCGATCGGAACGTTCTGAAGCGATTCCGCGCGGCGCTGGGCGGTGACGATGATGTCGGCGTCCTGTCCGCTTTCGGCGCTGTCGGTGGTTCCGCTGGGAGCATCGCCGGCCTCGCCGGCACCGGCGCCGGTGGTGATGTCGCCGGTCTGCGCCGCGCCGCCCGGCTCGGGAATGGTCTGCCCCGAGGCAGGCGCCGCCACGGTCATAGCGAGCACGGACGCGCCGAGCGCGAGAATCACGTTCCTGTTCATTATGATGTCCTCCCCCAGTGCCGGTTTCGTTCGGCAACTTTATGCTTCTTGTCGCACAATCCCCTTGCACCCTATTGGTGTCAAGCGCAGGCGTCGAAGCGGGAGGTACGGGGGAGCGATGTTGCAGAACGGGATCGCCCCGTCGGCCGGGCCGGCCGCGGCGAACGCCATCGAGCATTTCGACGTCCTGTTCGTCGGCGCCGGCCTTTCCGGCATCGGCGCCGCCTACCATCTTCAGGAGGGCAGCCCGGGCCACACCTACGTGATTCTCGAGGGGCGAGAGGCGATCGGCGGCACCTGGGACCTGTTCCGCTATCCCGGGATCCGCTCGGACAGCGACATGTACACGCTCGGCTATTCCTTCCGCCCCTGGGAGGAAGCCAAGGCGATCGCCGACGGCCCGTCCATCCTTCGCTACGTCAATGACACCGCCGACCGTTACGGGATTCGGGACCACATCCGCTTCCGCCATCATGTGAAGAAGGCCGAGTGGTCGTCGGGAGACGCCCGCTGGACGGTAGAGGCGGAGCGGACCGACACGGGCGAGCGGATCCGCTTCAGCTGCAACTGGCTGCACATGTGCAGCGGCTATTACAATTATCATGAGGTCTACGACCCCGCCTTCGCCGGGAAGGAGAGCTTCCGGGGCGCCATCGTCCACCCGCAATTCTGGCCCGAGGACCTGGATTATTCCGGAAAGAGGGTGGTGGTTATCGGCAGCGGCGCGACCGCGGTCACCATCGTCCCGGAAATGGCGAAGACGGCGGCCCACGTCGTGATGCTGCAGCGCTCGCCGACCTACATGGTCTCCCGCCCCTCCGAGGACAGGATCGCCAATGCGCTCCGCAGGGCCCTGCCCTCGAAGCTCGCCTACGGGATCGTCCGCTGGAAGAACGTGCTGCTGCAGATGGCCTTCTTCAAGCTCGCGCGCAAAAGGCCGGCGAAGGTGAAGGAGAAGCTGCTCGAGGAAGTGACCAAGCTGCTTCCCGAAGGCTATGACGTCTCCACCCATTTCACGCCGCGCTACAATCCCTGGGACCAGAGGCTGTGCCTCGTCCCCGACGCCGACATGTTCGAAGCGATCTCGAACGGCGGCGCCTCGATCGTCACCGGTGAGATCGACAGCTTCACGGCGAGCGGGATCAGGCTGAAGACCGGCGAGGAGCTGGCGGCGGACGTCGTCGTCACCGCCACCGGCCTCAAGCTCCAGCTGGCGAGCGACATCGCCTTCACGGTGGACGGCGAGGCACGCGACCTGTCGAAGACCCTGAGCTACAGAGGCATGATGTTCAGCGACATGCCCAACCTGTCCTACTCCTTCGGCTACACCAACGCTTCCTGGACCCTGAAAGCGGATCTCACCGGAGGCTATCTGTGCCGGCTCCTCAACCATCTGAAGAAGACGGGAAGCGAGATCGCCCTCCCCGTCCGCGAGCCCGGGATCGAGGAGGTCCCCTTCCTCGACTTCACCTCGGGCTACGTTCAGCGGGCCCGCGACGTGCTTCCCAAGCAGGGCTCGAAAAAGCCGTGGAAGCTCTACCAGAATTACGCGCTCGACATGTTCAGCCTCAAATTCGCCTCGGTCGAGGACGGGGTGATCCGCTTCCTGCCCCGCGGTGAGCCGGCCTCGCGGCAGGCTGAACGCGCCAGGGAAGCCGCATGAAGGTCGAGGGGCGCACCGCGGTCATCACCGGCGCGGCAAGCGGCATCGGCCGCGGCACGGCGCAGGCTCTGGCCCGCCGCGGCTGCAACCTCGCTTTGGCCGACCTGAACGAACAGGGCCTTGCCGAGACGGCCGCTCTCGCCGGCGCCCATGGCGTGAAGATCAGCCGCCACCGGCTCGACGTCGCCAGCCGCGAGGCCGTCGCCGCCCTTCCCGAAGCCGTCCTGGCCGCGCACGGCCGGGCCGACCTTCTCTTCAACAATGCCGGAGTCGCGATCGGCGGCACCTTCGAGCAGGTCGCGGAGGAGGATTTCGACTGGCTCATGGAGATAAATTTCTTCGGCGTGGTGCGGATGACCCGGGCCTTCCTGCCGCTGCTCCGCTCCAGCGGCCAGGCCCGGATCGTCAACGTCTCGAGCATCTTCGGGATCATCGCCCCGCCCGGCCAGACCGCCTATTCGGCGAGCAAGTTCGCCGTCCGCGCCTTTTCCGAATCGCTTCGCCGGGAGCTCGAGGCGGAAGGCGCGAAGATCGGAGTGACCGTCGTCCATCCCGGCGGGGTCGCAACCTCGATCGCCAGGAACGCCCGGCCGCCGCGCGGAATCAACGACATCGACCTCGAGGCTCAGAAGAAGAATTTCGAGAAGTTCCTTCGAATGCCGCCCGTCAAGGCCGGCGAGATCATCGTCTCGGGCGTCGAGAAGGGCCGCCCGCGGATCATCGTCGGCAACGACGCGCGCTTCATGGCGGCCGTCGAACGGATGGCGCCGGTATCCTATTGGAAGCTTCTTGGGAGGGCCCTCAAATGATCCCGTTCCTGCTCGCCGGCGCCGGCGGCCTCGGCCTGCTCGGCGGCGGCCTCGCCGCGTACAGCGGCGCCACAGCCCGCAAGATCGAGAAAGCGGTGCCGCGCGACGGCGACCTTATCGAGGTGAACGGCGAGTCGATCCATTATACGGACGAAGGCTCCGGCCCGGCCGTCGTCATGATCCACGGCCTCGGCGGCCAGCTTCGCAACTTTGCCCGGCCGCTGGTCGAGGACCTCGCCCGCGATTACCGGGTGGTTCGGATCGATCGTCCGGGCTCCGGCTATTCTCCACGCGCCTCCGGCACCTCGGCGCGGCTCCGGGTCCAGGCCGAGACGATCGCCGAGCTGATCCGGATCCTGAAGCTCGACCGGCCGCTGATCGTCGGACATTCGCTCGGCGGGGCGCTCGCTTTGTCGATCGCCCTCAACCATCCCGACATGGTCGGCGGGCTCGCCCTCGTCGCCCCGCTCACCCAGGTCCAGGACATCAAGGACGTGCCGGAGGTCTTCAAGGGGCTCGTCATCCGGTCGCCCGCGGTCCGAAAGACGATCGCCTGGACCATCGCCACGCCGCTGGGGATGGCGACGGCCGAGAAATCGCTGAGAGAGGTATTCGCCCCCGAGCCCGTGCCTTCGGACTTCCCCACCGAAGGCGGAGGCCTACTCGCGATGAGGCCGAACAATTTCTACGCCTCCTCGGCCGATCTGGTGGATCTCGAAGGCGAGATGGAGGGTCTGGTCGAACGCTATTCGACCCTCTCCATCCCGGTCAGCATCCTCTACCCCCGCGCGGACAATCTGCTGAACGCACAGCTCCACGGCGAGCGCACCGCGGGCGAGATACCGGGCGCGGAGATCGAGCTGGTCGAGGGCGGCCACATGCTTCCCTTCACCCAGCCGGAGCGCACCGCCGCCTTCGTTCGCCGAGCCGCTGCCCGGCAGGAGGAACCCGATGCCCGACGCGCTGCAGGCTGATTACATTA
>DASWOC010000020.1:0-19026 GCA_036398895.1 Allosphingosinicella sp.
CTTCCGTCCTTCTCCGCCGAAGCGTCGAAGGTGAAGTCCTCGTCCGCCAGCAGCTGGCCCGCATCCACCACCACGACTCCGCCCGCAGCCGTCGCGTTCGCGTCGTCCGTGACGATGTGATAATCGAACAGCTGCCCGCCCGGCAGGCCGAGCTGCGTGTCCGCGCCCGAAAGCAAGGTGATCAGCTCGATGTTCTTGAACCCGGCACCAAGCGTCAGCGGGGTCGTCCAGTAATCGCCCGCAAGCGTCACGTAATCGCGATCAGCTCCGCCGTCCGGGCTGTCCCCACTCGTCAGCGCACCGCCGAAATAGAAGCCATCGCTGCCAGAGCCGCCAGACGCAGAGTCGTCACCGCCCTGGTCGAGGCGGAAGAAGTCGCCCTGCGAAGTCCCCGTGAGTATGTTGTCGACGCTGTTGCCCCAAAGCTGGTCGCCCGAGCCGTCGACTCCTGTGACATTGACGACCACCGTCACTGTATTGCCGCCAGTGAGCTTGTAGGTGAAGCTCTCCGTCTGGCCGTCGTTCACAGCTCCGGTCGCGGTGGCCTTTGCCGACGAAATCAGATGGTTGAACTTACCGTTGGGGTCGTAGCTGAACGTGCCGTCCGAATTGACCGTCAGCTTCGCGCCCGAAGCTAAGGTAATGGTCGAGCCAACATTGCCCGACTGGCCGTTCACCTCGGCAATCTCCAGTGCCGGACCGTCCGTATCTTCGTCGATGCCTAGGCCATTGTCGTCGAACAAGTTGCCGTTTAGGATCGCGTTCTCCGCCGTCGCGACGGAATCGTTCTTCCCGACGGCGGGATCGTCGACCGGCGTCACCGTGATATCAACCGTCCCGCTGGTCTCGCTCAAATTTGCGCCACTGTCCTTGCTGGTGACCGTGAGCGTGTCTCCGCCGGCATAATTGCTCCCCGGCGTGTAGCTGAGGCCGTTCAGGGCCGCATTTATGTCCACCGCCGTGCCGGAGAAGGTCATCGTCGAGTTCGACAATCCATCCCCGTCCGAGAAGGTGAGGCCGCCGGTCCCTGACAGCGTAAGAACTCCGTTGAGGACCGAAAGGGTCACGGTGATGGGGCCGGCTTCGTCATCGACATCGGTGATCGAGATCAGATTGCTGTTGGCAGCGTTGAAGACCTTCGTCCCATCCTCGCCGACCGTCTGCGTGCCTGGCAGGTTGTTCTGCAGCGGGTCGTCCACGGGGTTAATCGTGACGCTGACCACCTGCTCGGCCGTGCCGCCCTTGCCGTCGCTGATGAGGATGGTGAAGCTGTCGCTTCCGTAATTGTCCCCGGTCGGCGTGTAGGTGAACGTACCGGCGTCCTGATCAAACGCTACATTGCCCTTGGCCGGACCCGCGCCGCTCTTCACCGAATAGGTGAGCGTGTCCCCGTCCGTATCGGCGGCGTTGACCGACACCGCGGAGGAAGCCGTCCCCTCATCGGTCGTGACCGAGTTGTTCCCCGCCGCCGTCGGGGTGGCATTTTCAGTGAGGGCAAGGGTGGTCGTCTGCGGCTGCCCCAGGCTGGTGTCGTCAGCCGCCCTCCACTCGATCGTCCGGGCCGTCCCGGGAGCCGAGGCGGTCGTAGAAAACTGGATGGTGCGCAGGAGGGCCTGATAGCTGCCGACCGACGCCTCGCCGATGATCGTCAGGGTCCCGCTTGGGGCGTCATAATCGTAATCGAGGAACACGATCGCGGGGCCGACGCCGATAATACCGCCCGACGCGCCCTGAATGGCGAGAACGTCGCCCGGAAGAAGGCCGCTGGCGATCTTGATCTCGACCCCCTGGATCATCGTGTCGTCGGCATCGGTGAGGAGGAGCGAAGGCGCTAGGATCGCCCCGTCGCTTCCGATCGAATAGGTTGCCGAATTATCCTCGCCCGCTGCTGCGCCGTTGAGATCGAATGCCGGGGCATTCGGATCGAGAACGTTGATCGTGAGGGTGCCGTCCGTGAAGTCGTCGCCGTTGCTGAGATAGTAGATGATTTGAACCAGTCCGATATAGCCTGGATCAGGAGTGAACGTGATCGTGTTGGCATAATCAAAGACGACGCTGCCGCCGCCGGAGGCAACGAACAGGTCCTCTATGTAGAGAGAACCGCCATCACCCTGGCTGTCGTTAGCGAGCAGGGTGGCCGTGTCGATGACGAGCTCAGTATCCTTGACGGCGTCGAGCTGGTCGGCGCCGGCGACCGGCGGATCCTGGACCGACAGGAAGTTGATCGTCACCGTGGCGGTGTCAGTACCGTTGTCGGCGGCCAGGACATAGTCGAACGTCGCCGCGCCGTGGAAGTTCGCGGTGGGTGTAAAGACGATATTCCCGTCGCCGTTGATCGTCACGGACCCGTTGGTGGGATTCGAGACGCTTTGAACCGTCAGCGTGCCCTCGCCCGAGTCGTTGCCTAGGAGAACCGACGGCGCAATGGTCTTCGCAAAATCCTCAATGCCGGGCAACGTGTTGTTGACCGCATTCACCACGTCGAGCACCGATGCGACATTGATCGTGACAGTCGCCGTGTCGGTCGTCATGCCGTCGCTGGCCGTGTAGGTGAACACGGCATCGCCGCTGAAGTTCGGGTCGGGGGTAAAGGTAAGGGTGCCGTCGCCGTTATTGAACAGAGTCCCGTTGGTGACGGTGGTATAGTCGTAGAGCGAGACGGTATTGCCGGGAGACGGCACGTCGTTCTGTAGAAGGTCGTCGATGACAATCGTCACCGCCGTGTCCTCGGTTGCTGCGACAACGTCATCCAGTGCATCGACGGCAGGAACGACTTCCACGGTAACCGTCCCGGAATCGGTCTTTCCCTGGCCATCGCTAACGACATAGGTGAAGGAGGCGGAACCGACGAATCCGGCTTCAGGCTCGAACTCCACAGTCCCGTCCACATTTAGTATGACAGTGCCGTGATCTCCGCTCGTTACACTCGCGATGACGAGCGGGTCCATATCGGCATCGCTATCGTTTCCGACTATCTGCGAGGCAGCAAAAACGGTGGTCTTGTCCTTCGACGCCGTCAGTTGGTCGTCCTCGGCCACAGGCGCATTATTGCTATCCGTAACATTTACTGTCACGTGGCCGGTCGAACTTCCTCCGTTGCTGTCTGCGACCGTGTAGGTGAATGAGGCGGCTCCGAAGAAGCCATCCGCAGGCGTGAAGCTGATTGTGCTCGTGCCCAGGTTGATCGTCGCGACGCCGCCGGTGCCGCTTGTCACGCCGGTTATGGTAAGCGACGTCCCGTCCGGATCGCTGTCGTTGATGAGGAACGTGGAGAAGTTGTAATTGTAGGTCCCCGGATCGGAGACCGTGAGGACGTCGTCGCCGGCGAGCGGGTTATCAGCGACGGACGCCACATTGACCGTGACCTGTCCGTTCACCGACACCGTTCCGTCACTCACGGTGTAGGTAAAGGACGTCGTCCCGTTGAAGTTCGCGACCGGCGTATAGGTGAAGGTACCGTTGCCATTCAGGACGGCTGGCCCATTGAAAGCCGTGATCGTCAGGAAGTTGCCGTCGGCGTCGGTATCGTTGCCCAGAAGGGCCGCGACCGAGAGGGTAGCCGGCGTGTCCTCGCTCACGTTCAAGCTGTCGTTGCCGACCACCGGCGCCACGTTGGACAGATCCACGCCCCGACCGAAGATGATATAGGCGGCACCCGCATTCGCGCCCCCCAGGTCGCTTCCGGACGCGCCGACAATCAGGTCGTCATAGCCGTCACCATTGACGTCCCCGAGCCCCGACACGCTCTTGCCGGTTTCGTCGTAGATGGCGGCGCCCTTGATCTCGAAACCGGCAGTGTTCGCCATGGTGAATGTATCGACGTTCGCTCCGAAGCCCGATGCCTTGCCGAAGACAACGAAGGCCGACCCGCTCGGCGAGTTCGCGTTATATTTCCCTGGCGCACCGACGATCAGATCGTCGAAGCCGTCGCCGTTGAAGTCACCTGCCGACGAAACACTCTTGCCGACGTTGGCGCCGATCTGAGCGTAGCTGACGGAGAAGCCGTTCGACCCATTCAGCGTCGTCAGATCGACAGTGCCGAAGCCTCCGGCTTTGCCGAAGATGACATAGGCCTTGCCCTGGTAGCCGTTCGCGATTTTTGGCGCAGTGGGGGCGCCGACGATGATGTCGGCGTAGCCGTCGCCGTTGATGTCCCCGGCGGACGAGACGCTGTGGCCAAAGCTGTCCCCGGTCGCGCCACCGACGATCTTGAAGCCTGCGCTCGCCGACAGCGAGCCCAGATTGATGTCGCTAAAGCCGGAAGCCTTTCCGAAAAGGACATAGGCCGCGCCCTTGCCGTCGGCATTCTCCGCCCCGACGACTATGTCGGCATAACCGTCCTTGTTGATGTCACCGGCGGAAGCGACGCTCGTCCCGAGGCGGTCACCGACGGCCGCGCCGGTGATCTTGAAGCTCGCGCTGCTTACACTCACGTCGATGTTAGAGAATCCATTGGCTTTGCCGAGGAAAACGTATGCATAGCCTGGAGATGGGGATGGATCCGGTAGCTGAGCGGAGTAACCGTGGGCGCCGACAACGATGTCATCGAAGCCATCGTTATTGATGTCTCCCGCGGAAGCGATGCTGCTGCCGAAATACCCGTAATAGTTATTCCCGCTCAGAGTGAATCCGTCGCTGGAGGAGAATGAACTCAGGTGGATGTTAGCAAGATTATCCTTGCCAAAGACCACGAACACCTTACCCACGCCGGTCCACCCGAACTCCGCCTTCACCAGAATGTCGGCGAAACCGTCGTTGTTGATGTCACCGGCGGAAACCGCCGAGACTGGGAACGGGCTACCATGGACGGCCGTTCCCGAAATCGCGACGCCATCAGCGGGAGAGAAGGCGCTTAGATCGATGTGGGTTAATCCCGCCTTTCCATAGATAAGGTAGGTTGCTCCATCCCCGTACCACGTAGATCCGGGAACGGTGACTAGGATGTCTTCAAGGCCATCGCCGTTTACATCTCCGGCGCCGCTGACGGTTTGTGCCGCCCCTGTCGCACCGAACGGGAGGTAGCCCTTTATTATTAGCCCATCGGGCGCATTGATCGTCGCCGTCTCGATCGGAGGAACGACTCCTTCGGGGTTGACCGAGACCTTGACGTTCCCGGTGCCCATGCCGCCCTGACCGTCGCTCACCACATAGGTGAAGGTCGCGGTCCCGGAGAAATTGGAAGCCGGAGTGAAGGTCACGGTTCCATTCGGGTTGAGAGCGACCGTTCCCCCTGTGCCCGACGTTACGCTCTGGATGTGCAGCGACTGCCCATTGGTCGCTATATCGACGTCTTTGTCGTTGTACAGGAACTGCGACGGCTGGAACGTCGCAGGGAAGTTGACGAAGGTGCGAAGCCCATCGGCGCCGGCCACCGGATTGTCGTTCACGGCTGACACGTTAACGTTTACGGTCCCGATCGTGTTGCCGGAATTTCCGTCATCCGCCACATAGCTGAAAGTCGCTACGCCATTGAAGTTCAAGGAAGGCGTGAAGGTGACCGAGCCGTTTGCATTCAGAACCGGAGTGCCGCCGGTTACGGCGATCACCTTTGAGATTGTCAGGCTGTTCCCGTCCGGATCGGTGTCGTTGCCGAGCAGCGATGCGGCTGAATAGGTGGTTGGCGTATCTTCGACGGCTGCAGCAATATCGTTCTGAGCGGTCGGCTGAATGTTGCCTGTAAAACGGCCGTAAATCACATAGGCTTTGCCGGCATCGGTTCCTCCAAAAGGCGCCGTCGGATCGTCGGCAAGAGGGGCGCCGACGACGAGATCGGCAAAGCCGTCATCGTTGAGGTCCCCCGCTCCGGAGACGGCAAGCCCGGCAAAGTCGCCGGCGGCGTCGCCCTGAATCTTGAAACCGTCCTTCGCCGTTAAGCTTGCCAGGTTGATGTTCGCGCCTGCCTTTTTCCCGTATATCAGATAAGCGGCTCCCGCATTGGTGCCGCCGCTGCTCTCGGTCGTGAGGCCGGTGCCGGTGAGATTTATGACAGCGGGGCCTGTGCCTAGGAGCATGTCCTCGACGCCGTCACCGTTGAAGTCGCCCACAAAGGACACGCTGGCGCCGATGTGATCCCCTGCCGCCGCCCCGGTGATCACATATCCCTGTGTCGGGCCGAGAGCGTTTGCGTTGATCGTTCCGCTCGCACCAGCCTTGCCGAAGACCACGTAAACCGCGCCAGGGCGCTCATTCGAGTTCTGATTGCCGACCCATGGTGCGCCGATAATCAGATCTGAAATTCCGTCACCGTTGACATCGCGGCCACCGTGGACGTCATTGCCGAAGTAGGTCCAGTTGCTACCGACAATACCGTCACCAGAAATCGCGACACCGGCTCCACTCGGAATTCCCGATGATAGATCTATATTCGAAAGTCCGCCAACTTTTCCAAACAGAACAAAAACACGTCCTTCAAAATTACCGTAAACGTCTCCCCAAGAAGGGCTTCCGATTACTATGTCATCAATGCCGTCCCCGTTGAAGTCACCCGCAGACGATACCCCGCCAACGTTATGCGTAAGGTTTTCACTCATTCCGCTGACTATAAAGCCGGCAGAAGGCAAAAGGTTCTCAAGGTCAATGTTGGTGGATCCACTCGACTTGCCATATATGACATAAGCACGAGATCCGTCGATTTGCCCTGGATAGATGCTTTTTCCGCCGCTATTAGGTGCGTAAAGAATGAAGTCGTCTACGCCATCGGCGTTGATGTCTCCTGCTGATGATAAAGAAGAACCAAGCCGATCGTTCGTGAAGGCTCCTGTAACACTGAAGCCTTGACTTGCGGTGAGAGAGCTAACATTAAATGAATTATAACCGCCAGTTTTTCCGAAGATGACGTAGGCTTTCCCCGCCAAATATCCCCCGCCCTCAGGGTTATTTAACGAAGATATTAGAAGATCGTCTTTTCCATCACTGTTGTAATCACCGGTTCCGTCTACGGACCATCCAAACTGATCCCCAGTGTCAGCTCTTCCGTAAATCGCAAACCCCTGAGACGGCAGCAGATTAGTAAGATCAAAGCTTCCAAAGCCTCCGGGCTTACCGTAAACTACGTAAACGGCGCCATCCTGGCTATTGCCGGAAGCAGGATTGGCCTGCGGAGCGCCAATGATAAGATCATCGTATCCGTCATTGTTTATATCGCCATACGAGACGCTTTGTCCCGCATGATCGATAACATCGTTTCCAGTGACGGTAGAGCCAGCAGATGAACTTAACCCGGTAAGGTCCACCATGTTAATGGGAGTGAAGGTCATGCTAAGGCTCCTATCGATCCGCTAAGCTCGAGCGTGTTTCCGAATCCGCAAATGCTGCCAGCTTGCGGTCGTCTCGTCGAAAATTGAAAAGCCGTGAGGCCCGCCGCCATTGGCGCTGCCATTTCAATTATCCCGCCCAACTAGGCGCCCACGCGCCTGCTCTCGCGCTCCCCCACGAGCCCGACTCGGGTGCAGCATGCCACGGGAAGGGTTCGTATCATAGGGAAATATTAATCTTTAAGGGAGCGGCGCAAGCCGCGGCAGGTCCAGCCACCGCGGTCAGCGTGTTAGGCCTATGACCGCGCTTCGCTGGCGGAGGCCGTTTTCGGCCCCTCCGGATCAGGCCCGGCGCTCTCCCGGGCGAAGCCAGGCCATCAGCTCGTGAAAGGGGATGAGCTCGTTGAAGGCGAGGCCCGCCACTCCGTTCTCGTACCAGCGGACCACGCCCGCCAGCGGGCGGAAGCGCTCCATGGTAAGGACGATGTCGCGCCCGACCTCGATCGGCCGGTCGGTCTCGACCTTGACCCCGCCCTGGCTGATGTCGACCGTGCTCACCGCGTGGACGATCGCGCCGCAGCGGACGGTGGCGAGGCGGTCCACCTCCACCCGCGGCATTCGCGGGCGCCAGCCATTGTCCAGGACCGCCTGACTGGAGAGCATTTCCTCCACGTCCACGAGGTCTAGGAACTCAATTCCCAAATTGTTGCCTTCGCGCCAGACGACGCGTCCGGGGACCTGCTGGTTGCTCTTGAGCTCCAGCGAGACAGTCTCGCCCGGCTCATGCTGGGAATAGACATGGGCCATGAGGCCGCCCTGAGAGATGTTGCGGATGAGGCAGAGCTCCCGACCCTGAGGCCCGATCAGCGCCCCCACGCGAAGGATCGTCAGGTGCCGGGAATCGCGCCGCCGCTCGGGCGGGCGCGGCGTCTGCCTCGAAAAGGAGAATGTCGTCTCCTCGTGCCGTTCGTTCAAAAGCATCGTCTCTCCCCGCGGAAGGACCACGCACCTCCCGCCCCCGCAAACGTTTGACATCGAGAGGTTTAAGAACTGCTTACGGAAAACCCGGTTGTTTCGCGGGGCTTGGACGAAAAACGTCATTCACGGCTTGATTACCAATCGCCTTTAGTCCGGGCGGAATGAACGCGGAGACGAAGATATCGGGCGAGCTTCGCCTCGACCCCCGCCCGGTGTCCGCCGTGAGCGCGGGCGTCGGAATGGCCGGCCTTGCCGGGCTCTTCCTCTGGGTCGGGGTGGCGCGCAGCCTCGGCCTCTCGGACGAGAATTCCTCGATCCTCGCCTTCCTCGCCTGCGGGGTGCCGATGATCCTCTGGTCGCTGCTCGTGGACAAGGTCCACCGGCGGGCGAGCACCGGGATCGATTGGACTTCGCCGCCGAGGCCGCTGTCGCAGAGCCTCGACTTCAGCCTGGTCAAGATCGCGGGCCTGTGGGCGACCTGGGCCGCGATCGGCTTCCTCTATTGCGTCGGCCGCTGGTATTGGGACGGCATCTACCTCTTCTCGATGAAGCTGCTCGGCCTCGCCGCCGCGCCTCTACTGGTCCTCTCCGTCCCCTATGTGGTGTGGCTCGACCGCCGGCTTGTCGATCCGCGCGACGGGGCGTGGCATTTCGGACAGCTTTTGGTGGGGCGCAGTCGCGCTATACACCGCGACATTCTGTATGATTATTTCCGCGCCTGGGCGGTCAAGGGCTTCTTCCTCGCCTTCATGATCGCCATCGTCCCCGGCAATTGGGCCGCCACGGTGGCCCCATCGGGCGAGGAGATCACGGGCAACCTTCTGAGCCTAACCCGTTGGCTCATCGGCTTTATGTTCATGATCGACGTGACCTTCGCCACCGTCGGCTACGCGCTGACGCTGAAGCCGCTCGACGCCCACATCCGCTCGGCCAACCCTTATGCCGCCGGCTGGACCGCGGCACTGATCTGCTACCCGCCCTTCATCCTGATGAACCCCGGCGGCCCGCTCGATTATCACACGAATACGTCGGAGTGGAGCTACTGGCTGGCGGGCTATCCGCTGCTGATGACCCTGGTGGCGGCAGTGCTCGTCTTCCTCACGGCCGTCTACGCCTGGGCAACCATCGCTTTCGGAATCCGTTTCTCGAACCTCACCCATCGCGGCATCCTCACCCACGGCCCCTATGCCTGGACTAAGCACCCCGCCTATGTGTCGAAGAACCTCTTCTGGTGGCTTGCAACCATGCCCTTCCTCGTCACTAGCGGGAACATGACCGATATGATCCGCAACACGTTCGTCCTCGCCGTGGTGACGGGCGTTTATTACTGGCGCGCGAAGACCGAGGAGAAGCACCTCTCCGCCGACCCCGCCTATGTCGAATATGCGCAGTGGATGGATCGCAACGCCCCCATTCCGCGCCTCCTGAGGCGGCTGAAAGGCCCGCCCGCCCCCGCCGCCGTCCCGGCCGAGTAGGTCCCGCCGCGGCCTTGACCCCTTGAAAGGCGGCGCCTATCTCGCGCCGCGCACTGCCCGATCGTCTAATGGTAAGACTACGGACTCTGACTCCGTCAATCGTGGTTCGAATCCACGTCGGGCATCCACTTCCCATCACGCTGCTCTCGAAAGACCGGCTTCACGCGGCAACTTTCCGGATGCAGTGCGTTCCAACCCCGATTAAGGTTCCGAGGAAGGGACGCGTGGAAAGACCGGAAATGTCGCAACAGGCCCCCACCGGGGTCGCGGGCCTCGACGACGTCCTTTCGGGCGGCCTGAGGCGCGGGCGGGTCTTTCTGCTGGAAGGGGCGCCCGGCGCCGGCAAGACCACTATCGCCACCCAGTTCCTGCTGGAGGGGGCAGCCAGGGGCGAGCGTGGCCTCTACGTCACCCTGTCGGAAACCGAGACGGAGCTTCGCGAAGGCGCCCGCTCCCACGGCTGGACCATCGACGGCAATATCAAGATTTTCGAGCTCGTGCCCCCCGAAAGCCTGCTCGACGATCAGCAGCAGCAGAGCCTTCTCTATTCGTCGGACCTCGAGCTAGGCGAAACCACCAAGCGGATCTTCGACGCTGTGGAACGGGCGAAGCCCGAGCGGGTGGTCCTCGACAGCCTCTCCGAGATCCGGCTGCTGGCGCAAAGCTCGCTTCGCTATCGGCGCCAGATCCTCGCGCTGAAGCATTATTTCTCCAAGCACGGCGCGACCGTGCTGATGCTCGACGACATGACCACCGAGCCCAACGACAAGACGGTCCATAGCGTCGCCCACGGGGTCGTCCGGCTCGAGGAGTTATCGCCCGATTACGGCGCCGAGCGACGGCGCCTGCGGGTCGTCAAGTATCGGGGCCAGCGCTATCGCGGCGGCTTCCACGATTTCGTTATCGCCACCGGCGGAGTCCGGGTCTTTCCCCGCCTCGTCGCGGCCGAGCACAAGACGGAGTTCGAACGAGCCACGGCCGCCAGCGGAAATGCCGCGCTGGACGCCCTGCTCGGCGGCGGCATCCAGTGCGGATCGAGCACCCTGGTCCTGGGCCCGGCGGGGACGGGGAAGTCGGTGCTCGTGCTGAGCTTCGCCCTCGCGGCTATCAAGCGTGGCGAAAAGGCAGCAATGTTCATCTTCGACGAGGAGCTAGGCCTCCTCTTCGACCGTGCCAAAAGCCTGGGAATCGACTTGGCGGCTCTGGTCGAGAAGGGCAGTCTGATGATCGAGCAGATCGACGCGGCCGAGATGACGCCGGGGGAGTTTTCCGAGCGCGTGCGCGGCAGCGTCGAGGCCTTCGGGGCCCGAACCGTCGTGATCGACAGCCTCAACGGCTACCAAGCCGCGATGCCTGAGGAGCAGGCGCTGATCCTGCACATGCACGAGATGCTCCAATATCTGAACCGGCAGGGCGCCTCCACCTTTCTCACCGTTGCTCAGCACGGCCTCGTCGGGGACATGAAGTCGCCAGTCGACGTCACCTACCTCGCCGACACGGTCATCCTGCTGCGCTATTTCGAAGCTGCTGGCCGAGTCCGCCGTGCGATCTCCGTCGTCAAGAAGCGGACCGGCGCTCACGAAGACACGATCCGGGAATATCGGATCGACGGGGCCGGAATGTCGCTCGGCGAGCCGCTCGAGAATTTCCAGGGCGTATTGAGGGGCGTTCCTTCGCTGCTCGACCGCGAACCTGCCCCTGTCAAACCGCTCATCGATGGGTAAGTGCCTCTCCGAACGGGCGCTGATCCTGGCCCCGCTCGGGCGGGACTCCGCCGTGGCGGCGTCGATCCTGGGCGAGATCCAGGTCGAGACCCAGATCGTCGGCTCCCTGCCGGAGCTGTGCGACGCGCTCGTCGAGGGCGCTGGCTTTGTCATCACCACCGAGGAGGCGCTTCGCACCGCCGCCCTCAACTCGCTGTCGGAATGGCTTGGTGCACAGCCCGAATGGTCGGACATGCCCTTCGTCCTCCTCACCAGCCGCGGCGGCGGCCTTGAACAGAACCCGGCCGCGACCCGCTACCTCGAGACTCTCGGGAACGTCACTTTCCTCGAGCGGCCCTTCCATCCCACCACGTTGATCAGCGTCGCCCGCTCGGCGCTTCGTGCCCGCAGGCGCCAATATGAGGCCCGGGCACGCCTCGACGCGCTGAACGAGAGCGAAAGGCAATTCCGCACCCTCGCCAATTCAATCCCCACCCTGTGCTGGATCGCCGGACCGGATGGGCACATCTTCTGGTACAATCGGCAATGGTACGATTTCACGGGGACCGAGCCGGGCGACATGGAAGGCTGGGGTTGGCAGAGCGTCCACGACCCCGAGGTCTTGCCGGAGGTGCTGGAGCGGTGGCGGTCGTCGCTGGAAACCGGCCAGGCTTTCGAGATGGTGTTCCCGCTCCGGCGCTACGACGGCAAGTTCCGGCCGTTCCTGACCCGTGTTCAGCCGGTCCGCGACTCTGACGGCCGGATCGTGCGCTGGTTCGGCACCAATACCGACATCGCGGCACAGCGGGCGGCGGAGCAGGCGCTAGAGGAGAAAGCGAGCGACCTCGAGGCCCGGGTGGCCGAGCGCACGGCCGAACGCGAGCGTGCCATCGCCCAGCTTCACGAGGCGCAGAAGCTGGAGACGATCGGCCAGCTGACCGGCGGCGTCGCTCACGATTTCAACAATCTACTGACCCCCATCACCGGCGTCCTCGACCTGCTTCAGAGGCGCTACGGCCGAGCCGACACGCGGGAGGCGAAGCTCATCGCCGGAGCGCTTCAGTCGGCGGAACGGGCGAAGACCCTGGTAGAGCGCCTGCTCGGCTTCGCGCGCCGCCAGCCGCTCCAGGCCACCGCCGTCGATCTTCCGACCCTGGTGGACGGCATGCGGGACCTTGTCTCAAGCTCTATCGGTCCGGCCATCGAGCTGCGCGTCTCCTGCGGCTCCGACCTCGTCCCCGCCCACGCAGATGCGAACCAGCTCGAGCTCGCCATCCTCAATCTCGCGGTGAATGCCCGCGATGCGATGCCGAGCGGCGGTACGCTCACCATCACCGTGGACCGAGTCGTGTCGGGACCGCGCGACCGGCCGAAGCTCAAGCCCGGCCTCTATCTGCGGCTTTCGGTGATCGACACCGGTTCCGGCATGGACTCGGAGACGCTGCGGCGGGCGATCGAGCCTTTCTTCTCCACAAAGGGCGTGGGCAAGGGCACCGGTCTCGGCCTCTCGATGATCCACGGCCTCGCAGCCCAGCTCGGCGGCGGATTTCTGCTGTCGAGCGTGCAGGGGGAAGGCACACGCGCCGATCTCTGGCTCCCCGCTGCTGCCGCTGAGGAGGCCCCGGCGGCCCTGAATCGCCATCGGGAGGTGGCGGCCCCCGTGCGGCCCCTCACCATCCTCTTGGTCGACGACGAGGAGCTGGTCCGGATAGGCACCGCTGAGATGCTGCGCGACCTCGGCCACGAAGTGGTGGAGGCGAGCGGAGGCGCTCAGGCGCTCGGCAAGCTCGGCGCTCGGCTGCGCGTCGACGCCGTCGTCACCGACTACCGGATGCCGAGGATGGACGGAGCCGAGCTCGCCGGGCGGATCCGCCAGCTCCACCCGGAGATGCCGATCCTGCTGGTCACCGGCTACACCGATTTCACCGGCGAGGCCCCGGACCTCCCCCGCCTCGCCAAGCCGTTCCGTCAGGCGGACCTTTCAGCGCACCTCAACGCCTTGTTCGAGGACCGGAGCAACGTAGTCAGCCTGAACAGCCGCCACACGGGCTAGGATTCGGCCAAGGCTGAAAATGGTGCCCAGGAGAGGACTCGAACCTCCACGCCCTTGCGAGCGCCAGCACCTGAAGCTGGTGCGTCTACCAATTCCGCCACCTGGGCACTTGAGAGGAGAATAGTCGGTAGGCGGCGCGAACTAGGGGGCGTGGCCATCCTTGTCAACGGAGAGGCGACGGGGCATGGGGGCGCCAACTTCCGGCCTCGCAAAGGGAAATCGAATGGCCCCAGTGGTCACCTTGTTCGGCGGCGGCGGCTTCCTCGGCCGCTACGTCGCACAGGCTCTGTTCAAGACGGGCGCGCGCGTGCGCATCGCTCAGCGCGACCCAAGGCGGGCCTTTTTCCTGAAGCCCCTGGCAGCGCTGGGGCAGGCGCAGTTCGCCGGCCTCGACATCCGCGATCCAGCCGCAGTCCGGGAAGCGATGAAGGGCGCCGACGCCGCCGTAAACCTGGTCGGGCTCCTCAAAGGCGACCTCGAAGCCGTCCATGTCGAAGGGGCGCGCAATATCGCCGAAGCGGCCGCCGAGGCCGGCGCAGGCGCGCTCATCCATGTTTCGGCGATCGGCTCGAACCCGGAGAGCGAGAGCCGCTACGGCCGCACCAAGGGTGAAGGCGAGCAGGCGGTACGGGAAGCCTTTTCCGGGGCCACCATCCTGCGTCCCTCGATCCTGTTCGGGCGCGAGGACAATTTCGTCAATCGCTTCGCCGGCCTCGCCCGCCTCTCTCCCGTGCTGCCGGTGATAAGCGGCGGTACCCGCTTCCAACCTGTCTATGCGGCCGACGCCGCTCGCGCCATCACCGCGGCCGCTCTCGATTCCCGCACGCACGGCGGACAAACCTACGAGCTGGGCGGACCCCAGGTGCTGACGATGCGCGAGCTCATGCAGTGGGTGTGCGAGACGACGGGGCGCAACCGCACCCTGTTCGATATCCCCGATCCCATCGGCCGCGCCGTTGCGAAGTTTGGCGGATGGATGCCGGGGGCGCCGATCACCTGGGACCAGTGGCTGATGCTTCAGAAGGACAACGTTGTGTCGCCCGGCGCGAGAGGTCTGGAGGCCTTCGAAATCCCCGGCACTCCGCTTGCGGCGGTGGCGGAAGGCTGGCTGACCAGCTACCGCCGCCACGGCCGCTTCGCCGCCAAGTCGCCCTACTGATGCCGCTCATCATCGTCGCGATCCTGCTCGGCATCGTCGAGGGACTGACGGAATTCCTCCCCGTCTCCTCTACCGGGCACCTGATTTTGGCGGCGGAGCTGCTCGGCTACCGCGCCGAGCAATGGTCCACCTTCAACGTGATCATTCAGCTCGGAGCGATCCTGGCGGTGATCGTCCTCTACTGGCGCACCTTCTGGACCGTGGCGACGGGGCTGTTCGGCCGCGACCCCCTCTCCTGGCGTTTCATGGCGAACGTCCTCGTCGCCTTTGTCCCTTCGGCGGTGCTCGGCCTCATCCTCATCGATAATATCGAGGCGATGCTCGGCAATGCGGTCATCGTCGCGGTGGCTTTGATCCTCGGCGGCCTCGCCATCCTCGCCATCGAGGCGCTTGTGAAGCCAGCCGGGATCGAGCCCGGCGTCGCCGCAATCCCGCTCAACCGGGCGCTCGGCATCGGCCTTGTCCAGTGCCTGTCGATGGTACCGGGCGTCAGCCGTTCGGGAGCGACGATCATGGGAGCGCTCACCCTCGGAATCGAGCGCCGTACGGCCGCCGAGTTCAGCTTCTTCCTCGCGGTCCCGACGATGGTAGGGGCGACCACCCTCCAGATCTTCAAGAACCACGAGGAGATCGCGGCTTCGGGCGTGGACTGGGGCCTGATCGCGATCGGCTTCGTCGTCTCGTTCCTGGTGGCGATGGTCGTAATCCGCTGGTTCGTCGGGATCGTCGGGCGGTACGGCTTCGCCCCCTTCGCCTGGTACCGGATCGTCGCCGGCACCGTGGCGCTCGTCTGGCTTCTGGCACGCTGAACCGCCATTCAGCCGGGGCTCAGGCAGAGCCTGCGATAGACCGCAACCGACTCGTCGTGCGCGCGTTTTTCCTGTGCCACCAGGAGCTTGAGGAGGCCTGTCTTGCGTAAGCTGATCATCGCCACGGGCGTTCTCGCCCTTGCCACGCCCGCTCCCGCCCAGCCGCCGCAGGCGGATCCGCGGGACGAGGAGATCGTTCGGAGCCTCCCGCAGCGCGAGGAGATCGAGCGTCTGGGCGACACGATGGAGCGGGTCACCGACGCCATCATGGACATCGACATCGGCCCGATCGTCGACGCCGCGGAAGGCCGCCGCCATTCCCGCCGCCACCGCGAGACTTTGGGCGACATCGCAAGCCGCGACGACCCTTATGGCCGTGAGCGGGTGCGCGAGCAGGTCGGAATGGCGACCGTCGGCCTCGGCGCCGTGGTTGAGCAGTTGGCCGTGCTGACGCCGGTTCTCCGCCGCAGCCTCGAAGACGCCACCCGGCGAATGGAAGACGCGATGCACCGCGGCCGCGAGGAGGCCTCGCGCGAGTGGGAGCGGAACCGGCGGCACCGGGACGACGATCGGGACCGGGACCGCCGCGACGACGACCCCCGCTAAAAAGGCGGGGATAAGCCTTCGGAGGCTGTGGACGGAGCGCTCGCGCCGCCGCTAAGACGGCGGCCATGTGGCAGCTTTACCAATTCCCGCTCTGCCCCTTCTCGCGCAAGGTCCGGCTGATGCTGGCCGAAAAGGGCGTGCCGCATGAGCTGGTGCGGGAAAATCCCTGGGAGCAGCGCGACGAGTTCACCGATCTCAACCCCGCTGGCCAGACGCCAGTCCTGGTCGAGGAGGCGCGCGGGATCGTGCTCATCGACTCCAAAGCGATCTGCGAATATTTCGAGGAGACGGTCGACCGATCCCCGATGATCCCGGGAACCGCGCCCAACCGGGCCGAGGTCCGCCGCCTCACCTGCTGGTTCGACGAAGGCCTCTACCGGGAAGTCGTCGCTCCGCTGATGGAGGAAAGGATGAGGAAGCGCCTCGTCAGCCGCGACGCGCCCGACACCCGAATTCTGCGCGAGGCGATGAAGACCGCCAACAACCATCTCGACTATATCGACTATCTGCTCGATCACCGCCGCTGGCTCGCAGGCCCGGTGCTCAGCCTCGCCGACCTCACCGCCGCAGCGCATCTTTCGGTGGCGGACTATCTCGGCGGCATCGACTGGCGCGGGCACAAGCAGACCGCCGACTGGTATGCCGTCATGAAGTCGCGCCCGAGCTTCCGGCCCCTGCTCACCGAGCGGATGGAAGCGATCTCGCCCCCCGCCCATTACGACAAGGTGGACTTCTAAGCCTTTTTCGCGGTGACGAAGTAATCCAGCGACTTATTGTCGGAAAGATGGAAGCCCCGGCCGGGGCCCCAGGCCAACCCGGTCACGTCCAGCACCTCCAGCCCAGCGTCGCGGAGCAGAGAGCAAAGCTCCTCGGGGCAGAGGAACTTCTCCCAATCGTGCGTGCCTCTGGGGATCCGCCCAGTCCCCTCCCCAACGACGATCAGCATCAGCCGTGACAGGGAAGTGCGGTTGGGGGTGGAGAGGATGAGAAGCCCATCCTCGGCCAGTGCATCGGCAAGACCCTGGATGAAGGCGCGGGTCTCTGCGACATGCTCCACGACTTCGAGCGAGGTGACGAGGTCGAAGCGGCCGCGCTCCAGCGCCTCCACGCTTCCCACGCGGTAGTCGATCGGCAGCCCCTGCCCCAGCGCATGTTCCCGGGCGGCCTCAACATTCTCCGGGGCCGGATCGACGCCCGTCACCTCGGCCCCGAGCCGGGCGAGCGGCTCGGCGAGAAGCCCCGCCCCGCACCCGACGTCGGCCGCGCGACGCCCTTCCAGCGGGCGCAGGTTGCACTCGTCGAGGCTCCAATGCTGGTCGATCCAGTCGCGTATGTAGGACAGTCGCACCGGATTGAGTTGGTGAAGCATCGCGGAGGAGCCCTTCGGGTCCCACCAGTCCGCCGCCATTCGACCGAAATGCGCCGCTTCGCGCGCGTCGATCGTCGTCGTTTCCGTTCTGCTCGCCATGTCTTCGCCCTACCGATCCGGCTTCCCAAACGCAAAAGGGGGCGCCAAGGAACCACGGTGGACCATTTCGAACTGAAGAACGGCGTCCTTCACTGCGAGGACGTGCCCCTGCCGGAGATCGCGTGCGAGGTGGGCACCCCGGTCTACGTCTACTCAACGGCGACGATGTTGCGCCACGTCAACGTGCTTCAGCAGGCGCTGCAGCCCCTCCCCGACCCCCTCATCGCTTACGCCGTGAAGGCTAACCCGAACGCTGCGGTGTTGGCGACGCTCGCACGGGCGGGATTGGGCGCGGACGTCGTCTCCGGCGGCGAATACCGGCGGGCGCGCTCGGCGGGCGTGCCGCCGGACCGGATCGTTTTCTCCGGCGTCGGCAAGACGGCCGACGAGATGGCGCTCGCGCTCCGCGAGGGGCTTTACCAGTTCAATCTTGAGAGCGTCAGCGAGGCGGAGATGCTCTCGCAGGTGGCGGTTGCGGCGGGAAGGACGGCCGCAATCGGCTTCCGCATCAACCCGGACGTCGCGGCCGGTTCGCACGCCAAGATCTCCACCGGCGCGGCGGAGAACAAGTTCGGAGTTCCATACCGCGACGCGCAAGCTGCCTATGCGCGGGCGGCCGAGCTTCCGGGCCTCAGGATTCAGGGTGTAGCGGTCCATATCGGAAGCCAGCTGACCAGCCTGGCGCCGCTGGAGGTTGCCTTCACCCGCGTCGGCGAGCTTCTGCGTGAGCTGCGCGCGGCGGGTCATCCGGTCGAGGTGGCCGATCTCGGCGGCGGCTTGGGAGTTCCCTACGACCCGGCGCTCGACCCACCGCCCCTCCCCGCCGCTTACGGAGAGATGGTCCGCCGAATCACCGTCGGCTGGGACGCGCGGCTGGTCTTCGAGCCCGGGCGGCTGATCATGGGCAATGCCGGCGTGCTCCTCACCCGAGTGATCCGGACCAAGCCCGGCACGACCCATCCCTTCCTCGTCGTGGACGCCGCAATGAACGACCTGATGCGCCCCACGCTCTACGAAGCCTGGCACTCTATCGACGCGGTGGAGCCGAGCGGGCAGCGCTTCATCGCCAATGTGGTAGGCCCGGTCTGCGAAACCGGCGACACGTTCGCGACTGGGCGCGAAATGGATCGGGTGGAGCCGGACGGCCTCCTCGTCTTCCGCACGGCCGGCGCCTATGCCGCGGCCATGTCGAGCACCTACAATTCGCGGCCGCTGACGCCCGAAGTGCTCGTAGACGGAGCGCGCTGGGCGGTGGTCCGCCCTCGCCTGGACGTCCAGGCGCTGATCGAGGCGGACTCGCTCCCCGGCTGGCTGCAAGGTTGCAACCCCTCCCCCAACCGCTAAGACGCGGCCCGAATGGCGCGCATCGTGATGAAATTCGGCGGAACCTCGATGGCCGGCATCGAGCGGATCCGGCACGTCGCGCAGCTGGTCAAGAGGGAGACGGAGGCAGGCAACCAGCTCGCCGTGGTGGTCTCCGCCATGGCGGGGGAGACCGATCGTCTCGTCCAGTTCTGCCGCG
>DASWOC010000021.1:0-44598 GCA_036398895.1 Allosphingosinicella sp.
CTGCAATTTGATCCTGGACGACGGTGGCGACGCGACCATGTTCGCGCTGTGGGGCGCCCGCGTCGAAGCGGGTGAGGAATTGTTCGCGCCGTCCAACGAGGAAGAAGAAGTCTTCGTCGCGACGCTGAACCGTTTCCTCAAGGAGCGTCCGGGCTACCTCACCAAGACGGTCCAGACCATCAAGGGCGTGTCGGAAGAGACCACTACCGGCGTCCATCGCCTCTATGACCTCGCCAAGCAGGGCAAGCTCCCGTTCCCGGCAATCAACGTCAACGACAGCGTCACCAAGTCGAAGTTCGACAATCTCTACGGCTGCAAGGAATCGCTGGTCGACGCCATCCGCCGCGCCACCGACGTCATGCTCGCCGGCAAGGTCGCGGTCGTCGCCGGCTTCGGCGACGTCGGCAAGGGCTCGGCCGCCTCTCTCCGCAACGGCGGCGCCCGCGTTCTGGTGACGGAGGTCGATCCGATCTGCGCGCTTCAGGCCGCGATGGAAGGCTATGAGGTCGTGACCATGGAGGAAGCGGCCAGCCGCGCGGACATCTTCGTCACCGCCACCGGCAATGCCGACGTCATCACCGTGGATCACATGCGCGCGATGAAGAACATGGCGATCGTCTGCAACATCGGCCACTTCGACAGCGAGATTCAGATCGGCGCTCTCCAGAACATGAAGTGGACCGAGATCAAGCCGCAGGTGGACGAGGTGGAGTTCCCCGACGGGAAGAAGATCATCGTGCTCGCCAAGGGGCGTCTCGTGAACCTCGGCTGCGCTACCGGCCACCCGAGCTTCGTGATGAGCTCCTCCTTCACCAACCAGGTGCTCGCGCAGATCGAGCTCTGGTCGAAGGGCGAGAATTACAAGAACGACGTTTACGTCCTTCCGAAGCACCTCGACGAGAAGGTCGCCGCTTTGCACCTCGAGAAGCTGGGCGTGAAGCTGACGACGCTCACCGAGAAGCAGGCCGCCTATATCGGCGTTCCGCAGCAGGGGCCGTTTAAGCCAGAGCATTACCGCTACTGAGCGGCGGGGGGAGCCGCTTCGGCGGCTCCGCTCTTCCACTGCCAGCGGGGGCACCCTAAGACGTGCCGATGCTTGCCCTGTCCACGACCCAAGCGGCGATCCTCGCGCTCGCCTGCGGCGCCTGGCTCGCGCTGGCCGTTTGGGCCACGCTTCGGGGAGCCAGCCGCAGCCGGACGGCCGCGGCGGAGGCGAGATCGGCGGCGCATGAGAGTTCACTTCTCGCCGTCGCCCCCGCCATTCCGCTGGTGGTGCACCGGGATGGCGGCATCGAAGGCCCTGATCGACTGGCGGGCGCCTTCGGGCTAACTGCGCTTCCGGCGCGGCTCGGAGACCTCATTTCCGAAGCCGGCGTCCCCAATGACCAGGGCGAGCAACTCCTGGACCAGGTGACGAGCGCGTCCTCGACCGCCGGGAACTTCGTAAAGCGAGTGCGGAGCGCAGGCTCGGCGCGGGTGTTTCAGGTCCGTGGTGGCCCGGCACCCCCGTCCTATCCGTCTGGTACAGTCCTCCTCTGGTTCATCGACGCCACCGAAAGCTCGGGCGAGACCGAGTTGCTCCGCGACAGGGCGGAGCGCCTTTCCTCCGCCCTTGATTCCCTCTCCGGCCTCATCGAAGCCGCGCCTTTCCCGATCTGGCACCGCGGGCCGGACCTGCGCCTCGCCATGGTCAACAGCGCCTATGTCGCCGCGGTCGAGGCCGAGGACGCCCACACCGTCGTCGAGCACGGGCTGGAGCTGGTGGACGAGGGGGAAGCGGGCGCGGTGGCGGAGGCGGAGGCGGTTCGCCGCTCCGGCGAGGCTCGGGCGCGCAACGTCCCGGCCACGATCGCCGGCGAGCGGCGGATGCTCCGGGTGGTCGAGGTCCCGCTCGGCGAGTCGGGCGTCGCGGGCTATGCGATCGACGTCGAGGACCGCGAGCAGGCCCGCGCCGACCTCGCCCGCTTCGTCAACGCGCAGCGTGAGATGCTCGACCGCCTCTCCGCCGGAGTCGCGCAATTCGCCCGCGACCGGAACCTGATATTCTTCAATCAGCCCTTCGCCCGCCTCTTTTCGCTGAGGGCCGACTTCCTCGCCGACCGGCCGGAGTTCAACCGGCTTCTCGACGAGATGCGCGAGACCGGCCACCTGCCGGAAGTCCGCGACTATCCGGACTGGAAGCGGGAGCGGGGCCGCTGGTTCACAGGCGCCCTCATCGCCGAGGAGGAGGACTGGCTTCTGCCCGGCGGCCGTCACCTCCGCGTCGTCGCCCAGCCGCTGCCCGACGGCGGCCTCGTCCTCATCTTCGAGGATCGAACGGAGCAGCTTCAGCTCGCCTCCGCTCGGGACACTTTGCTTCGCGTCCGCACCGCCACCTTCGACAACCTCTTCGAGGCGATCGGCGTCTTCGCTTCGGATGGCCGGCTCCATTTGTGGAACAATCGCTTCCGCGAAATCTGGGAGTTCGAGGAGGAGAAGCTCGCTGCCCATCCCCGAATCGACTCCCTCACCACGCATATCGGCAAGAAGCTCAAGAACGCGGGCCATGCCGGGCTGGTGCGCGAGCTCGTCCGAAGCGCCACGGTCGAGCGCAAGCAGCGCAACGGCCGCGTCTCCTTCACCGACGGGCGCGAGTTCGAGTTCGCCGCGGTCCCGCTTCCGGACGGCAACGCGCTCTTCACCATGCTCGACGTCACCGCCAGCCGGACGGTCGAGGCGGCGCTTCGCGAACGCACCCAGGCGCTCGAGGAAGCGGATCGGCTGAAGACCGCCTTCGTCTCCAACATGAGCTACGAGCTTCGGACTCCGCTCACCTCCATCGCCGGCTTCGCCGAGATGCTGGAGGCCGGCTATGGCGGGGAATTGCCGCCGGCCTCGCGCGAATATCTGTCCGCCATCCTCGACTCCGTCGCCCGGCTCGGCGCCCTCATCGACGACGTGCTCGACCTCACCCAGAGCGACAGCGGAAGCCTGCTTCTTGCCGACGAGAAGGTCGATCTCGCGAAGCTCTGCACTGAAGCCGGTGAGGCTTTTCGTGAGGCCGCGGAGCGCAAGAAGATCGATTTCGCGCTGACCGTCGAAAAGGGCGTCGGAGCGCTCGCCGGAGATGCGGCCCGCCTTCGCCAGTCGCTGGATCACGTGCTCAAGAATGCCGTGACCCATACGCCTGAGGGTGGGCGGATCCTCCTTCATGCCTCGGGCGACGGCAGGGAGGCGAGGATCACCGTCTCTGACAATGGACGTGGCATTGCGCCCGCCGAACAGACCCGGGTGTTCGACCGCTTCCACCGCACCGCCGAGGGCCGCAGCGCCGACGGATCGGCGCTGGGCCTCGGCCTTCCTCTCGCGAAGCAGTTCGTGGAGGCGCACGGGGGTCGGGTCGAGCTGGTCTCCGAGCCGGGCGAGGGCACCACCGTCACCTTCCGGCTGCCGCGAAAGCGCTGATGCGGCTGGAAGGGCCTGAGGCCACGGAGGCGTTCGGCCGCCTGTTGGGCGCGCTGCTGGAGCCGAGGGACGTGTTGGCGCTTTACGGCGACCTGGGGGCGGGCAAGACCACGCTCGCCCGCGGCATCCTCGCAGGCCTCGGCCATGAGGGGGATGTGGCCAGCCCCACCTTCCCGATCGTCATCCCCTACGAGCTTCGACTGCCGGTCTGGCACGTCGACCTCTACCGGATCGAGGATCCCGGCGAAATCGAGGAGCTGGCGCTCGGCGAGGTTCTCGACGAGGGCGCTCTGCTCATCGAATGGCCGGAGCGCCTCGGCGACCGTCTCTGGCCCCACGCGCTGCGGCTCAGCTTGAACCGGCAAGGGGAGGGCGCGCGCGCCTTGACAGCGCAGGTGCCCCCGGCTTGGGGAGGCCGATGGCCGCCCCGATGATTCCGCCCGCGACGGCGCCGCAATTCCTCGCTGAGCATGGATGGGAGGGGGCGGAGATACGGCCGCTGGCCGGCGACGCCAGCTTCCGCCGCTATTTCCGGGTCCATCGGGGCGAGGAGACGGCGGTGCTGATGGATGCACCGCCCGAGCATGAGGATATCGGGCCGTTCCTGATGGTCGCCGGGCATCTGATCGACCGTGGATTCCTGCCGCCTCGGCCGCTCGCCATCGACCGGGAAAAGGGCCTGCTCCTTCTGGAGGATCTCGGAGACGACCGCTTGGCGCCTTTGCTGCTGCGCGAGCCTGAGCGGGAGCGGGAGGCCTATGAAGCCGCGGTCGGCATTCTCGCCCAGCTCGCCGACCAGCCGGCGCCTCCGGACCTTTCGCCTTATGACGACGAGGCGATGGCGCGCGAGGTCCTGCTCTTCACCCAATGGTACGGCCCCGCCCTGGGGCTGGAGCTAGACCCGGAGCCGTTCCTCGCCGCGTGGCGCGAGGCCTGGTCGGACGTTCTGCGCGTGGCGGAGGGCAATCCGGTGATGGTGCTTCGCGACTATCACGCCGACAATCTCATGGTTCTGCCGGACGGGCGCCTCGGCCTGCTCGACTTCCAGGACGCGCTTGCGGGGCACGCCGCCTACGATCTCGTCTCGCTCCTCCAGGACGCCCGCCGCGACGTCTCGCCGGAGCTCGAGGAGGCGATGCTCGATCATTATTGCGAAGCGGCGAACGTGGCCGACCGCGCTCTCTTTCGAGCCCATTACGAAGTGCTCGGAGCCCAGCGGAACACGAAGATCCTCGGCATCTTCACCCGCCTCTGGAAGCGGGACGGAAAGCCCGGCTACGTCGCTATGCACCCGCGCATCTGGAACTATGTCGAGCGCAACCTCGCCCACCCCGCGGTGGCGCCGGTCCGCGCCTGGTTCGAGGCGCATGTGCCGCCCGAATATCGCGGCGGGGCTTGCCTCAGCCGGATCGAAGCATGAGCCGCCAGCGCCGAGCCCTCGCGCTCCGCCCGGATTCGGCGGTGAAGGTGCCCTCGACCGCCATGGTGCTCGCGGCGGGGCTGGGCAAGCGGATGCGGCCGCTCACCGCCACCCGCCCGAAGCCCCTCGTCGAGGTGGCCGGCAAGCCGCTTCTCGACCATTGTCTGGACCGATTGCGGGCCGCCGGGGTCGCGAAGGCGGTCGTCAACGTCCATTATCTCGCCGACGCGCTCGAGGCGCATCTCAGGAACCGCGTCGAAGGCTTGGAGATATCCGTCTCCGACGAGCGCGAGCAGCTGCTGGAGACAGGGGGCGGCCTGGTGAAGGCGCTTCCGCTGATCGACAGCGATCCCTTCTTCGTCGTGAACTCCGACAATCTCTGGGTCGACGGAGCCGTCGATTCCCTCCGCCTCCTGGCGGCCAATTGGGACGATGAGCGGATGGACGCGCTTCTCCTCCTGGTGCCGCTCGCCCGCGCGAACTGCCACAAGGGCCAGGGGGACTTCCACATGAGCGCGTCCGGCGCTCTCAAGCGTCGAAAGCCCGGAGGTGTGGCGCCGTTCGTCTTCACCGGCGTGCAGATGGCGTCGAGGCGGCTCGTCGACGGTGAGATCCCGAACGGGCCTTTCTCCACCAACCTTCTCTGGGATCGGGCGATGGAGAAGGGCCGTCTCCACGGAATTGTTCACGAAGGTCTGTGGTTCGACGTCGGCGCGCCCGCCAATATCAAGAAGACAGAAGAAATCCTTGGGCTCGCCTAGCCGCGCGGCTACCCTCTGCGGGTGAGCTCCGCGCGTCCCAACCTCTACAACATCCCGTCGCACCGACCCTTCGCCGATGCGCTCGCGGCGGGGCTCCTCGCCCGCTACGGCGGAGGAGAGACCGGGCTCGCGGGCGGGATCGTCCTCGTCCCCAACAATCGCGCCGCGCGGGCGATTTCCGACGCTTTCGTCCGGCGCTCGGACGGTGGGCTTCTGCTTCCGCGGCTCGTCCCAATCGGGGATCCGGAGATGGACGAGCGGATCGGCGGTGCGCTCGAGCCGCTGGGCGAGGACGAGCATTTGGCTCCTGCAATCGAGCCGCTGGAGCGCCTGTTCCTGCTCGCGCGGCTGGTGGAGGAGCATGTCGAAGGCGTGGAGGCGGCGGAGGCCGTACGCCTGGCGGAGGATTTGGCGCGCACTCTGGACCAGTTGCTGGTCGAAGGCATCGAGCCCAGCCGCCTGAGCAGCTTCGGCGCCGAGTCGCCGGAGCTCTCGCTCCACTGGCAGGCGTCGCTGGAGCGGCTAGGCCTGATCCTGGAGCGGTGGCCACGCCTTCTCGCCGAGCGCGGCCGGATCGACCTTGCCGACCGCCGCAACTGCCTTCTTACGGCCGTGGCGAAGCGGTGGCGGGAGCGGCCTCCGACCGGATTCGTCGCGGCGGCGGGTATCACCGCCTCGTCGCCCGCAATCGCCCGTCTCCTGCGAGTCGTGGCCGAATTGCGCGAGGGCCTCGTCATCCTTCCAGGCTTGGATACCCGCATGCCCGACGACGAGTGGGAGGCTTTGGGTCCCCACGAGCCGGATGAGACGACCGGGCTCCGCCGCCGCTCCATCGAGACCCACCCGCAATTCCATCTGAAGCTGCTCCTGGAGGGAATGGGCATCGGCCGCTCAGAGGTGGTGAACTGGCGCTGGGGAGGCGGCCGGGACGCTCCCGCGGTGCGCAGCCGAGCCATCGCCAATGCGATGAAGCCTGCGAGCTTCACCCACAGATGGCAGGGCCTGCCGCCCGCAGAGCGGCGCCTTACCGGGGTACGGGCGCTCGAGCTCGCCGATCCGGCCGAAGAAGCACAGGCCGTAGCGATCGTCATTCGGGAGGCGCTCGAGACGCCCGGCCGCACCGTCGCGCTGGTGACGCCGGACCGGAACCTTGCCCGACGGGTCTCAAGCCAGCTCCGCCGCTGGAACATCGAGGCGGACGACAGCGCGGGCCGGCCGTTGTCGCAGCTCGCCCCCGGCACCTTCCTGGTCGCTCTCGCCACCGCCGCCGCGGAGCAGTTCGCGCCCGTGCCGCTCCTTGCTCTCCTCAAGCACCCTCTCGTGATGAAGGGGGAGGGGCGGCTCGATTGGCTGGAAGGCGCGCGCGCGCTCGACCTCTCCCTTCGTGGCCCTCGCCCACCGGCGGGCCTCGACGGGATCACCGAGCATCTTTCGGACTGGAGCGGGCGCGACCGCGAGAGGCGACGCCGCGCCCTAGATTGGTGGAGGCAGATCCTTACCCGGCTGCGCTCCCTCGAACGCGCTTTCGGCCGCCGGCAGGAGGGGATTTCTGCCCTTCTGGCGGCGGTCCGCGACACCGGCTCCGAGCTGACAGGGAATGAGCTTTGGGCCGGCACCGCTGGGCGAGCCGCCGCCGATTTCTTCGCTTCCGCCGAGATCGCGGCGCCTTCCGGCCCGGTGAGGCTCACCCCCGCCGCCTTCCCGTCACTTCTCGAGCAGCTTCTGGAGCGGGTCGCGGTGCGGCCGCCCTATGGCCAGCATCCCCGAGTCTTCATCTGGGGATTGCTGGAGGCACGGCTCCAGTCGGCGGATCTCGTCATCCTCTCCGGCCTCAACGAAGGCGTGTGGCCGCAGCTTCCGACGCCGGACCCATGGCTGGCGCCACGCCTTCGGCACGAGCTCGGAATTCCGAGTCTGGACCGGCGGGTCGGCCTCGCCGCTCACGATCTGGCGGGGGCGCTCGGAGGCCGAGAGGTGCTGGTCACTCGAGCGCGCCGTGACGCCCGCTCCCCCGCTGTCGCCTCCCGCTTCTGGCTTCGGCTGGAGGCGATGACCGGCGGCCTCACCCGCGCCTCGCGGCACAGGAGCTGGGCGCGCGCGATCGACCGGCCCGCCGGCCTCGACCCGGCATCTAGGCCCGCGCCGAAGCCATCCGTGGAGCTTCGCCCGCGCCGTATCGCCGTGACCGATGTCGACCGCCTTAAGGCAGACCCTTTCGCTTTCTATGCGCGCAAGATGCTGGGCTTCGCGGCGCTCGATCAGGTGGATGCGGACCCGAGCGCCGCGTGGCGCGGAAGCGCTGTTCACCGGGCGCTCGAAGCCTGGATGAAGGAGGACGATTGCGAGCCTTCGCGTCTGCGGCCACGGGCGGAGGCGTTGCTGCGCGAGGCCTCGCAGCATCCGCTGATGCGCGCCCTCTGGCAACCGCGTCTCCTCGAGGCGATCGACTGGATCGCGGCCGAGATGGCGAAGAACCTCTCTGAGGGCCGCCGCCCCGCCGTGGCGGAAGCCAAAGGCGGGTGCAGGATCGACGGGATCGAGCTTTATGGGGAAGCGGATCGGATCGACCGCTTGCCGGACGGGCGGCTGGCGATCATCGATTACAAGACGGGAAAGCCGCCCGGGCCGAAGGCGGTGGCCGAAGGCTATTCAATGCAGCTGGGCCTGCTGGGCCTCATCGCCGAGCGGGGCGGATTCACCGCGATCGAGGGGGTGCCGAACTGCTTCGAATATTGGTCGCTTGCACGGAACGCCGCAGGCAAGCTCGGCTATGTCGCGAGTCCCGTCGGGGGACGAAGCGGCCTGGACGCGGAGGATTTCACCGGCCTCGCCGCTCGGCAATTCGCCGCCGCCGCGGCCGCCTGGCTATTGGGGGAGGAGCCTTTCACGGCGAAGCTCCACCCTGAATATGCGCCTTATGGCGAATATGACCAGCTGATGCGGCTGGACGAATGGTACGGGCGCGGTGCCTAGCCGCGCTCGCCAGCGCGCCGGTAGGCGAGCTGCACTCCGCGGCTGCGCTTCCGGACGGGGTTCCGGGCGTAGGTGCGGCCGCCGGACTGGACGCAGCGGTCGGTCACCGTCGCGGAGCAGGGTGGGTAGCTACGGCGGGCGGCCTCACGCACGGGCCCTGGGGCGCGCCTCGGCTCGACCTTCTTCTGATGCATGGCGTGCGGAGGGCCGGCAGCGACGACGGAGTTGAGCTCGCTTTCAGGCGCCTTGCCTCCTTCAGGGGCGGAAGGGGCCGTCGCGCTGATGAGCATCAGTGCGGCGGGTGCGAGCAGGCCGAGTCTCTTCAAGGGCGCCTCCTTTAGCCGGTCATTTCCGGTGCACAACGTTCGGCACCGGATTTGGCTTCGCCGGAAGCCATTCGGCTGGGCAGCCCTAGCGAGCTATCGGGCACAAAGCAAAACGCCCCGGCTTTAGGCCGGGGCGTTGCTGTGGCTCGTGAACCGATCGCTTTAGCGGCAGCGGGTCACGACGTTGCGGTGAACGTGCCGTCCGACCAGCGCACCCACGGCCGCGCCGAGGATGGTGCCGGTGGTACGGCTGCCCCGATTATCGATGGCCCGGCCGGCGAGAGCACCGCCCGCGGCGCCGATCACAAGACCGGTCGTTCCGTTCGGTTTGCGGCAATAGGTCCGCCCGTCGGCCCCGCGCCAGGTCTGACCGCGGTAAACGCCCGTGTCATGAGCGAAGGCGGGAGCCGCCGGAAGGGCCGGAACGGCGAGGGTTGCGGCTGAAAGAGCCAAAATCATCTTACGCATTACAAAACTCCTAGCTCCGATGAGCTGGAATAGGCCACCTCTCTTGAGCGCCGCCTGAACCTCGCTGACAGCAAATATTCAGACGGCGGAGCGGGTTAGCGGTCGTTCTTGCGGTTCCGGTTGGCGTAGAGGAGAGCGGCGACGATCGCCGCGGAGCCGATGCCGATCGCAGCGCCCGCAACGAGATGCTTGCTTCGCCGGGTGGGCGCCTCCTCCTTGCCGGCACTGGCCGCGGGTTGCGGAGCCGCTTCGCCTACCGTCGCATCCTTCGGGTAGGAAGGTTCCTGCGCCATCTTTCGCTCCTGTCGTTCCGAGAAGTCCATAGCCCGAATCCGCTTTGCTTCAAGCCAGGGGCACTTGTTTCCAATGCGAAAGCGCCTGGATTATCGCGTCGACGGTTCGCTCGTGCGGGCCGTCACCGGTCTGCACATGCAAGTGCGCCGCCGCGTAGTGCGGGCTTCGTGTCTCAGAAAGACGGCTAAGCACCTCCGCCGCGTCCCGATCCTTCAGCAACGGCCGGTGATCCCGCCGCGACACCCTTTCGGCGAGTGTCTCGACGTCCGCCCGCAGCCAAACCGCAATACACCGTTGGAGAATGAGCGCGCGTGTCTCCTCGTCGACGAACGCACCGCCGCCTGTGGCGATGACCTTCGGTTCTCCGTCGACGAGACGGCGGATCACTCGCCGCTCGCCGTCGCGGAAGTCGGCCTCTCCGAAGCGGTCGAAGATCTCAGGGATGCTGCGGCGTGCGGCACGCTCGACTTCCTCGTCCGAGTCGATGAAACTGATGCCGAGCCGCTTCGCGAGCCGCTGGCCCACCGTCGACTTGCCCGCGCCCATCAGCCCCACGAGCACAATCGAGCGATCGGGGCGAAGGGGGGGCGGGGCCATGCGGGAGGGGCTATACATGCCACCCGCTGGTGGGGCAAAAGGCGCCATGCGTATCTCACCGCCCTCCCGCCGGCGCGCTCCGTTGCTGCCGAAGCTTCTTCTCCTCCTTCCGCTTCTGCTGATCGGCTTTCTGATCTGGCTCGGGATGAAGGATACGAAGGTGCCGACCCAGAGGATCGAGCAGGACGTCACCAATGAAGCCCTTGCGGGCTAAGCTCCTCTTCCTGGCGGGGACGGCCGCTTTTGCCTTCGCCATTCCGGCGGCGGGCCAGCGCGACGCGACTCCCGCCCCCGTGCTTCCGCCGGGCTTCGGAGATCCTTCCGATCCGCCGGCCAAAGAGCCTCCTCCCAAGGAGCCTGTCGCGGAAGATCCGGCCGCTCCCGAAGTTCCCGAGCCTGCGAGGCCTCGCGGATTGCCTGCCCGTCCGCTTGCCGATGAGCTGCCGATCGAGGATTCGGCGGTTGAGGATCTGGAAGCGCTCGCGCTTCAGAACCTGCCCCCGCCTATCGAAATACCCGAAGAGGCGCGAAGGCCGACTAACCCGGTGGGAGCGCTCAGGCCCGCAAATTGGGGACTCGGCCTCGACGCGTTTGGAAACGCCAACGGTCGGTTCCTTAGCGGGTTGATGGGGCGCCTGGATGCGCCGCTTCCGTCTCGTTGGGGATCGATCCTGCTGCGCCGCGCGCTCCTGTCGGAGGTGAGCGCGCCTCCGGGGCTGAACGAGGTCGATTGGGTGGCGGAGCGCGCCTGGCTTCTCCTGCGCATGGGAGAGGCCGACGCGGCTCGGGCGCTTGTCCAGGCGATCGACGTCGATCGTTTCACGCCGCGCATGTTCACCGTGGCGGTGCAGGTCGCCCTCGCGACCGCCGATCCCGCCGCTTTATGTCCCCTTGTCGGTCCCGGCCGACGCACGTCCGACGAGCCGGTCTGGCCGCTCGCCGACGCAATGTGCGCCGCTCTCGAGGGCGACTCCTCCGCGGCCAGCCAGCGTATCGACCAGGCCCGACGAAGGAGCGGCGCGGGCGGCATCGATCTGCTTCTTGCGGAAAAGGTGATCGGGGCCGGCACCAACACACGGCGCGCCGTCACCATCGAGTGGGAAGGGGTGGACGGCCTCAACAGCTGGCGCTTCGGGCTCGCCAGCGCCACGGGCCTCGAAATACCCGAAGCGCTGATGAAAGGGGCCGCTCCCGCGGTATGGGCATGGCAGGCGCGAGCGCCGATGGTGCCGCTGGACCAGCGTGTAGTCGCCGCCGAGCGTGCCGCCGCCCTCGGCGTCTTCTCTCATGCCGCTCTCGTGGAGATGCACAGCCTCCTCCTCGACTCGCTCGATCCTTCGGAGGCGGACGACAGCATCGGCGGCAGGCTTCGCCGCGCTTACGCCGCCGGCACGATCGGTGGCCGGATGGACGCGATGCAGGGTCTATGGGGGGAGGGGGCGGACCGTTACGGCCGCTTCATCCTCACCGCCACCGCCGCCTCCCGCATTCCGGCTGCCGAGGAAAGGGCGGAGCGGGCCGAGGACCTCGTCGCCTCGATGATGTCCGCCGGTCTCGACCGTGCCGCGGCGCGCTGGGGCGGTGTCGTCGAAGGCAAGGGCGAGGACGGTGGCCGTGCCTGGTCGATCCTCGCGGTCGGAGCCCCGCGTCCTGTGGTGGATCTGAGCGCCGGCCGGGTCGAGGCATTTGCTGACGAGGCGGGGCAGCATCGGGGACGGATGCTGGTCGCGGCCCTCGCCGGTCTGGGGCGACTGGAGGACCCGGCGTCGTTCGGCGTCAATCCGGCCCCGCGAAGCCGCTGGAGCAACCTGATCGCCGCAGCCGCCCGAAGCAACCAGCCGGGGACGGTCGCGCTGCTGGCCGGGGTGGGAATGCAGACGGCGAACTGGCGCGGCGTGCCGCCCGACCATTTCTACCAGATGATCCGGGCGCTGCGGGAGGTGGGCCTGGAATATGAGGCGCGAATGATCGCTGCCGAGGCGATGACCCGGCTGTGACCGCCGCCGGCGAGGACGGCCGACTGATCGCGGCCTTCCTCGAGATGATGACGGTGGAGGCCGGGGCCGCCGCCAACACGATACTCGCTTATGAGCGCGACCTGCGCGGAGCCTCCGAGCTCCTCGGCGGCACCCTCGGCGCTGCCTCCAGGGACGAGCTGAAGCGCCTTTCCGAGGCGTGGCTGCCGCTGAAGCGGAGCAGCGTGGCACGCAAGTCGGCGGCGCTTCGGCGCTTCTACGCCTTCCTGCACGACGAGAATTTGCGCGCGGACGATCCGTCCGCGGCGCTGCCGCGGCCGGCGGCGGCACGGCCTCTCCCCAAGGTGCTGGACAGGGCGGCGGTCGATGCTTTGTTCACCGAGCTGGACCGGCGCCGGCGGGAGGAGCCGGGAGCTCCGGCGGTCCGGCTTACCGCTCTGGTCGAGCTTCTCTACGGCTCCGGGCTCCGCGCCACCGAGCTGGTCTCGCTTCCGCGCCATGCCCTCAGCTCCGACCGGCCGTTCCTGATCCTCAAGGGAAAGGGTGCGAAGGAGCGGCTGGTGCCGATCTCCGACCGCGCGCGGACGGCGGTCGCGGAATGGTCCGCCTTCGTGCCGCGCGACAGCCTCTGGCTCTTCCCCTCGGGGAAGAAGCATCTCAGCCGTGTGCGCCTCTACCAGCTGATCCAGGAGCTCGCCGCCTCCGCCGGCATACCTCCCGAGCGGATCAGCCCCCACGTCCTTCGCCATGCCTTCGCCACTCATTTGCTGGAAGGAGGCGCCGACCTTCGCGCGCTCCAGCTCCTCCTCGGTCATGCGGATATCGCGACGACCCAGATCTACACCCACGTCGATAGCCGCCGCCTCGTCGAGCTGGTGAACAGCCGGCACCCGCTCGCAGACTCCGGTCGCGTTGACGGGCGCGAGAAGCCCGCCTAACCCCGCCTCGCCCATGCCAAGCTTCCTCGACTTCGAACGATCGATCGCCGAGCTCGATTCCCGGATCGAGGAGCTGCGCGAGACGGCCGAAGGCAGCGACCTCAATATCGATGCCGATATCGGCCGGCTGGAGGCGAAGTCGGAGCGAATGCTGCGCGAGACCTACGCCCGGCTGACGCCTTGGCAGAAGACGCAGGTGGCGCGGCACCCGGACCGGCCCCACTTCAAGGATTACGTGTCCACGCTGGCGGAAGACTTCATGCCGCTGGCCGGCGACCGCAATTTCGGGGAGGACGCGGCGATCCTTGGCGGCCTCGGCCGCCTCGGTTCGCGCAAGGTCATGCTCATCGGCCACGAAAAGGGCGACGACACGGCCAGCCGCCTCCGACACAATTTCGGAATGGCCAAGCCGGAAGGCTATCGCAAGGCGATACGCCTGATGGAGCTTGCCGACCGCTTCGGCATTCCAGTGGTCACGCTGGTGGACACCCCGGGCGCTTTCCCGGGCGTGCAGGCGGAAGAGCGCGGGCAGGCGGAGGCGATCGCTCGTTCTACAGAAGCTTGCCTAGGGCTCGGCGTTCCCATGGTGGCCGCTATCGTGGGGGAGGGGGGCTCCGGCGGCGCGATCGCGATTGCCACGGCCAACCGGGTGCTGATGCTCGAGCACAGCGTCTATGCCGTCATCTCGCCCGAAGGCTGCGCCTCCATCCTCTGGCGCACGGCCGAGCGGGCCGCCGACGCGGCCGAGGCCATGCGGGTTACGGCGTCGGATCTGAAAGCTCTGGGGGTGGTCGACCGGATCGTGCCGGAGCCGGTGGGCGGCGCGCATCGCCATCCGGCGGAAGCGATGGCTGCGTTAGGCGCTGCCCTGGCTGAGGAGCTCGAGGCGCTTGCGCCTCTTTCGCGCGAACAGGTTCGGTCGGAACGCCGGTCGAAATATCTGGCGATCGGCTAGGCTGACGGGGGAACCTGAACGGGAGCTGCAGGAACCTCACCTCGCATTCTTTGTTCCTGACGCACGTACGACTCGTCCGTGTGTAAGGAGTACCCAATCATGAAAATCAAAGCGCTGGTCGCGCTCTCGGCCTCTGTCGCCGCCATTGCGTCCGTAAGCTTCAGCAGCGCGCAGGCCCAAAGCAGCCGCACCCGCAGCATCTCGCAGAGCACCGCCGCGGCGGCCGCCAAGCAGCATCCCCAGATCGTCGAGGAGTTCGGCGGCGAGGAATCGGGTGCGCGCGGTCAGTATATTCGAGCGGTTGGAACCAAGATCACTGCCCAAACGAATATCGCCAATGCGTCCAACTCGTTCCGGGTCACGACGCTCAATTCGCCGGTGATGAACGCCTTCGCGGTTCCCGGCGGTTACCTCTACATCACTCGCCAGCTCGTCGGCCTGATGAACGACGAGGCCGAGCTGGCTTCTGTGCTCGGGCACGAGGCGGGGCATATCGCCGCCCGCCACTCGTCCGAGAGAAAGCGTGCCGGGATTCTCACGCAGCTACTCAGCATCGGAGCCGCGGTCGTGACCGGGTCCGGGCAACTCGGCCAACTCGCCGGGCAGCTGAGCCAGGGGCTTTTCCTCAAATATTCGCGCGACCAGGAATTTGAGGCCGACGAGCTTGGAGTCCGCTACATCGCCGCCGCGGGCTATGATCCGCTCGCTTCCGCGAGCTTCCTAAACTCCCTCGGCGCCGCGACGTCGCTTGAGAGCCGTGCGGCTGGCCGGAACGACGAACGTTCCGTGCCGAGCTGGGCGCGGACCCACCCGCTGAGCGCGGATCGAGTCAGCCGCGCGACGGCCAAGGCTCGAGCGACCGGCCGTGCAGGTTCGGGTCTGCGCAACCGCGACGCCTTCATGGCTCAGATTGACGGCATCATGGTGGACGACGATCCGAAGCAGGGCGTGGTCGACGGCCGCACCTTCACGCATCCCGATCTTCGGCTGCGCTTCTCCGTACCCACCGGTTACGGGATGCAGAACGGCACTCGGGCGGTGAGCATCGTCGGCCAGCGCGGTCAGGCGCAATTCTCCGGCGGCAATTATACCGGCGGCCTCGACACCTATCTGCAGCGCGTCTTCCAGTCGATCGTGGGGCAGCAGCAACAGGTAAGCATGTCTCAGCCGCGCGAGACCACGATCAACGGCCTTCCGGCCGCTTACTCGACGGCGCGGGTGAACAGCCAGCAGGGCGCGCTCGACCTCAGCATCGTCGCCTATCGCTGGGACAATGACAGCGTCTATCACTTCGCAACGATCACTCCGGCGGGAAGCGGCTTCGGACCCTTCGAGTCGATGATCCAGTCGCTAAGCCGGATCAGCGCGGCCGAAGCGGCGGCGATCAGGCCCCGCGTGATCGACGTGGTGACGGTGGGGCCCCGCGATACGGTGGCGACGCTAGCGGCCCGGATGGCGTATAATGACCTCAAGGAGGAGCGCTTCCGCGTCCTCAACGGCCTTGCCGCCGGCACCGCCCTGCGTGCCGGCCAGAAGGTCAAGATCGTCGTCTACGGGACGCGCGCTTAGGACAACAGGAAAGGGCGGCGGAACCGGAGTTCCGCCGCCCTTTTTTTCGAAGCTAAGCCGAGGCTTAGGCCATCGAGTCAGCGACCTCGGTGAAGGTCGAGTTCAGGTTGGTGCCGACGCTGCCCATCGCGGCGATCGCGGCAACGGCGATGAGAGCGGCGATCAGGCCGTACTCGATGGCGGTGGCACCCTTCTCGTTCTTCAGCATCTTGCGAATGAAATTCATTTCCGGTCTCCTGTCCAAAGCTCTGGAAGTCCACACTTCCGCCGCCCCCCAGTAATCCACACTTCGGAGCGGACATTCGGGTCTTAGACGGTGGAAGTTTCCAAAAGGTTAGCGCCCCACGCGTCAGTTCGTGGCTTCTTCAACTTTCTCGGACACGCCGGTCCACATGGCATCTCTGCTGGTGCCGAGGGCGGTGAGGCCTCCGATGAGCGCCAGTACGATCAGGGAGAGGATCAGCGCATATTCGACTGCCGTGGCCCCCCGCTCGTCCCCGACAAGCTTCCAAAATTTCCCCATCGCCCTTACCCCGTCCAGAACAGCTTCCCGGTGAAGCCTAACGACCCACGGTTAAGGGAGTCCTAGCGCTGCCGTCCCTCCAAGAAGGAATGCTGATCGTCGTCGCTGCCGCGCTAGTGAACGACGAGGGGCGAGTGCTTTTGCAGCAGCGCCGCGCCGGGCGGGACATGGAAGGCCTCTGGGAATTTCCCGGCGGCAAGCTCGAAGCGGGGGAGGGTCTGGAGGAGGCGCTCGCTCGCGAGCTCCGCGAAGAGCTGGGCATCGAGGTGGAGCCGCAGGCGCTGATGCCCGCCGCCTTCGCCACCGCCGAGAACGGAAAGCGGCGGATGCTGCTGCTTCTCTACATCGGCCGAGAGTGGCGGGGCAGCCCGCGGGCTCTCGATGCTGCCGCGCTTCGCTGGGTTCGGCCCGCCGAGATGCACGCGCTGCCGATGCCGCCCGCCGATGAGCCCCTGGTGGCGGCGCTCAAGAGCATGATCTAGGGCTCCGGCTTGCCGAGCGCTTGGGCAAGTGAGGCAGTCCCGCTGCCGCGGGCGGCGGGCTTGGGCTGGTGGGGGGATGGGGCCCAGCCGAGCAGGTGGAGGATTTCGAACCGCTCCCTCGTCTTCCCGTCCGGCTCCGCCGCCGAGGCGAAATCATGCACAGCGGCGGCAAGCCCGCGGCGGCCGAGCGGGCGGCGCGACCGGGCGATGAGCAGGTTCGTCCCAGCCATCCCCCTCAGATCCCCGACGAGGCGCATAAGATTGGAGTAGCGGACCTCCACGCGCTGCGTATCGACTACCGGGAGAGCGAAGCCGGCGCGGGCGAGGAGATCTCCCGCGGCTCGTATGTCTATCTGCGGGTGGATGTGCGGCGACGCTCCGCCTTCCGCCTCGTCCGCCGCCATCATTGCCGATCGTAGCCGAGGCAGGCTTCCGGCGCCGGCGAAGGCTGCGAGGAAGAGGCCATCCGGCTTCAGCGCCCGGCGGGCGAGCAGCAGCGCGCCCGGCAGGTCGTTCACGCTGTCCAGAACGCCGACCGAGACGATGAGATCGAAGGCTCGATCGGCAAAGGGGAGGCGATCCTCGTCCGCCTGCACGCCGTCCTCCGTCGTCGAGGCGAAGGCCGAGCCGGAGTCGCAGTCCGTTACCTCGATCCCGCGGCGGCGGAGGCGCTCCGTCAGATAACCTCCGAAAGGCCCGAGGTTCAGGGCTAGGCGGAACTCCCGCTTCACCAGGTCCAGCCGGTCGAGAATCTCGTCCGCGGCCAGGCGGTGGAGATAGTCCGAGTCCTCGAAGCTGCGGGCGGCTCGGTCGCGCCTGAGGCGCCGCAGCCGCCGGTCGAAGGGCACGTCCTGGCTCATCGCGGCGCTCTAGGCGCTGCCGGTCTTCCGATAAAGTCGAAGGATATAGCCCTTCTGCGCCTTGAGGTCGCTCTGAACCGAAACGTAGAAAGTGCCACGGCCGTCGCTCGTCACGCCCTGGACGTTGCGGAGAGCCCCGCCGAAGAGGGCGATCACCTGGAGGCCGTCCTCGGGGGTATAGCGAAACAGCTTGCCGTGGCGGCTGTCCGTGATGAACAGGGCGCCCTGCGCGTAATGAAGCGATTCCGGCGAGAAGCCCGGCTGTCCGGCCAGCGTGCGGTGGAGCTTTCCGTCGCGCGTGAGCAGATAGAGCACGTCGTCCTGATTGTCGGCGATGTAGAGGTTTCCGCCGGAGTCGAAGGCGAGGCTTTCCGGTTTCGATATGCCCCGCTCCGGCCCGAGAAAGACCGAGACCCGACCGTCCCTCGCGACCTTCATCACCCGGTGCCCCAGAGCATCTCCAGCGAGCAGCTCGCCGGAAGGGGCCATCGCGATCGCCTCGGTGGAGGGTAGTCCCCGAGCGGCGGCCGCCACCGTCGTCACGCCGCCTTTGCCGTCCGTGCGCCAGATTCCGCCGCGAGTGTCGTCTGAGAAATAGAGATTCCCCTCCGCGTCGGTCGCCAGATCTTCGGGGGAGGCAAGGCCGGCCCGCTGGTCCGCTAGCGTGCGAGGCCGCGATCCTGGCGTCCAGACGCGCACGGCCGAGCCGCCTTCGTCCGCCACGAGAAGCTCTCCATCGCGCCACATCAAACCGTCGGGAGAGGCGAAGCCGTCGGCGGGTCCCGCGGCGACCTCGACCTTCCAGCCGCTCTCGACGGGGAGAACGAGAGCCTCCCGATCCAGCTGGCACCCGGCCAGGAGGAATGCGGCGGCGAGCGTCATTGAGTGTTTCATGCTCCCGTTATTCCCCCGACAATGTCTCCGGCGGTGCCTGCGAGATCGCGAACGTTCTCGAGCGCATTTGTCGCCTCGAAGGCCACGAGGAAGAGGAGCGCTGCCGCGATGGCGCCGTGCCGCAAGGTCCAGGCGGAAAGAGGCTCTACCATGCGGGCCGGCCAGTGCCTGCGGGCAAGCCATTGAGTACCTAGCAATATGACGGCACCGATGGCTCCGCCGCCGGCAATGTCGAGCGGCGAGTGCATTCCGGTGATGATCCTTGGCAGCAGCACCGCGACCAGTGTCCAGCCCAGGGCCGCTGCGCCCGCCGGCCCGCAGGCGAGGAAGATTCCGAGCGCCAGCGCGACGAAGAAGCCCGCGTGATCGCTGGGGAAGGAGGACAGGTCGTTCTCGGCTATCTCGCCGCGGGCGAGGTCTTCGTGCCGCGCCTTGGCGCTGCCTTCCTGAGGCCCTCTGTAGGGAAGCACAGGGCTTTCGACGAGCTTCCCGTCCGACAGGTGCCAGGCGGTCTGCGAGTGCACGAACGGGCGGGGCAGGAATACCGACTGGCCGATCGTCTTCGTCGCCGTGAGAACCAGGATGAGGGAGCCGACGGTTACGAGAAGGATCGCCCGTCGCCGTTTGGCCTCCGCCTCATCGCGACCGGAGTGCCAGGCATAGACGAAGGCTGCGCCGATCGGCCCGGCCTTCACGAGCGGATTGTCCACCGGCAGAGCAATCAGCGAGTCGAGCAGCCAGGAGCGGCCGGACAGGCCGTTCAGCAGCAGGTAGAGCCAGTCGCTCACACCCTGGAGAAACGCGAGCATCAGGCCTCTCCCACGGCCGATCGCCGCCGCAACTTGGAGTAGAGCTCGGCCACGAACGCGACCGCCTCCCGCTCACCGCCGGGGGGGCGACCGCTCGCCGCCCATAGGAGCAGCAGCAGGAGCGGATAGCTGACCGCCCCCATCGCCATCTGGCCGAGCAGGTCGATCAGCGGTTCACCCGTCTGCGGAGCCAAGGTCATTACAACGACCATCATCGTTGCGGCCGCAGCGAAGGGGCGGAACACATGGAGCGCGAGCGCAAACCCGCTTTGACCCGATTGCCGTGCGATAACGGCGATGCCCATGATCAGGACCAGGAAATTCGCTGTCAGCGCGGCCGCGGCCACGGCCATCGTCTCCGGCCGCACCAGCGCGGTACCGCCGATGACGCCGACGAGGCAGAGCGCTCCGGCACCCGACATGAAAGCTGCGCGCTTGGCATGACCGGAAGCCTGGAGGGCGGAGGCAATGACCTTGTATACGGTGTATAGGGCTGAGTAGACCGCCACGATCCGTAGGAAAGGCGCGGCCTCGACCCAGTTCCAGCCGAGCAGCACCACGATGGCATTCTCGGCTGAGGCAACGAGGCCGAAACCCATCGGTGCGGCTATCATTGCGTAGGCGCCGAGTATCTGCGCCACTCGCAGCGGAGAATCGCTGAGCGACCCGCCCGTGCGAGCGACCGTGACGAAGGTGACGCGGTTCAGGCCTGTCGCGATTTCCTGGGTGAAGATTTCGGACAGGTCCTTGGAGACCGAAAACAAGCCGATCGTGTGGGGGCTGCTGAAGCGTCCGAGCACCAGCCGCTCTATCTGCATCTGGATTGTCTGCATCACGGCGTGGACGAAGATCCAGACGGAGGTTCCAAGCAGCTCCGCCCGGCGCTTCAGCGAGAAGCGCGGCCGGTAGGGGTGGGCGAGATAAGAGGCGATGCAGAAGCAGCCGGTTTGCAGCAGCAGCCCGATCACCAGCGCCCAATAATTGCGAAGCAGCACGGCCGCCGTGATCGTTCCCACAAAGGCGACCAATCGGGACCCGATTCGCATCTTGAGATCTCGGCCGAACTCGTAGGCGCGATCGAACTCGACGATCCCAATGTTGGCGACGCCGAGGATGAAGAAGCGCAGCGACAGCACGGCTATTATGGTGCCCAGCGCGGGTTGACCGTAGAAGGAGGCCGCCAAGGGAGCGGCCGCCAGGCTTATAGCGCCCATCGCGCTGAAGAGGATGACATGGAGGGTCCAGGCGGTGTCAAAATGCTCCCGCCCGGGATTCTCGACCCGCAGGAGGGCCTGCCTCAGGCCGACCGCACCCAAGAGTTCCACCAGCATCAGGGCCGCGGTCGCGAGGCCGATCAGCCCGAAATCTTCCGGGCTTAGCAGCCGCGCGATGATGAGGACCGAGACGAGGCCGATGAGGCGCACCGACCATTGCATCGCCACCACCAGGGCGGCGCTGCGATAGAGGGTGGAGCGGGACGCAGGCTCGGTCATCCCGCAGCCTCCCGCCGAGCGGATCGAAGCTCCCACATCTTTTCCGGTTCGGACCCTGCTCTACCCATTGCCGCCCCGGCCTATGCGCCGGTCGGTCTTCAAATATCCCTAACGCCCCGAGAAGAGTTGCGCGCGTCCCGCTCGAGGCGCAAAATCCGTGCGATGTCTGTCCCAGCCGCCGCCATTGCGCGCGCCGCCCTGCGGCAGGTGATCGACTTCGCCTTGCCGCCGCGCTGTCCGGGATGCGCCGACATCGTGGGGGAGCCGCACCGTTTCTGTCTTTCCTGCTGGCAGGCGCTGGGCTTTCTCGGGGAGCCGTGCTGCGCGCGCTGCGGGCTTCCCTTCGCCTTCGGCCAGGAAGGGGAGACGGAGGAATGCGGGCGATGCCTCGCGGACCCGCCGCCCTTCGAGCGCCTGCGCGCCGCGGTCTCCTACGGCGAAATGTCCCGGAAGGTGGCGCTCAAGCTCAAATATGGCGGCCGCCCCGGAGTCGCGGAAACTCTTGCGGGTTTCATGCTTCGGCACTTGTCGCGGGGCGAAGGCGAGCCGCTTCTAGTTCCTGTCCCGCTGCACCGCTGGCGCATCTGGAAACGCGGCTACAACCAGGCGGCCCTCATCACCTCGGCGATTTCCCGCCGCACCCGCATCCCTGCGGAACTCGACCTTCTTCGCCGCACGAGGGCGACGCCGCCCCTGCGCGGCCTCGGCCGGCGCGAGCGTGCGCTGGCGGTGCGCGGCGCCTTCGCACTGGCTCCCGGCGCCAAAGAGAAGCTGCAGGGGTGCCGGGTAATCCTCATCGACGACGTCTATACGAGCGGCGCCACCGCTTCCGCCTGCGCCAAGGCCCTGCTTCGAGGGGGCGCTCGGTCGGTCGAGGTGCTCTGCTGGGCGCGGGTGGTTCATCTGGGCGACGAAGCGGCGTGAACCTTATCGTGGCCGCGCTGTTTTCATCGTGTCGGCGGCTGCGCTGAAGAAGGAGATCGAGAGAATGGCCCGCGTGGAAATCTACACCAAATTCGGCTGCCCCTATTGCGCAAGGGCCAAGCGCCTCCTTGAGGAGAAGGGGGTGGAGTATGAAGAATATGAGATCAATTCCGCGCCCGGCAAGCGCGAGGAGATGCTCGAGCGGGCCAACGGCGGCACCACCGTCCCGCAAGTCTTCATAGACGGGCGGCACGTCGGCGGCTCGGACGACCTGGCGGAGCTGGAGCGGGGCGGGCAGCTCGACCCGATGCTCGCCGCAGGGTGACCATTGACAGCGATGCGGCGGCCGCTCCACCTGCGGCGGCATGACCCGCATCGCTCTTTACCAAGCCACTAGCGGCATCAATCCAGCCGCTAACGCCCGTGCCCTCGTGAGCGCCATCGAGGAAGCGGCTGCGGGCGGGGCGGCGATGCTCTTCACTCCGGAAATGTCCGGTTTACTCGACCAGAACCGCCAGCGCGCCGAACCCCACCTGCGCACCCAGGCGGAGGATCCTGTGCTTGCCGCGGTGCGAGAAGCGGCGGCGGCGGCCGGAATTTGGGTTCATCTCGGTTCCCTCGCCCTTCGGCACGAGGAGGGCAAGCGCCTGGCAAACCGCGGCTTCGTGATTGACGCCGGGGGCGAGATCCGCGCCACCTACGACAAACTTCATCTGTTCGACGTTGATCTCGCCACCGGCGAGAGCTGGCGCGAGAGCTCCGTTTACGACGCGGGGAAGCGCGCTATTGTCGCCGAGACGCCAGTGGGACCGCTCGGGCTCTCCATCTGTTACGACCTTCGTTTCCCCGATCTCTACCGCGCATTGACCGACGCGGGAGCGCTCGCACTCGCAATCCCCGCCGCCTTCACGGTGCCGACCGGCAAGGCCCATTGGCATGTGATGATGCGGGCGCGGGCCATCGAGGCGGGAGTCTTCGTGATCGCCGCGGCACAATGCGGGCGGCACGAGGACGGACGGGAGACGTTCGGCCACAGCCTCATCGTGGGCCCCTGGGGCGAGGTGCTGCTCGACATGGAGGATCGGCAGGGTGTCGGCTTCGCTGAGGTGGACCTCGTGGAGGTCGAGCGAGTCCGCGCAAGGGTGCCTGCGATCCGTCACCGCCGCCCGATCCCGGATGTGGAGCGGGCGGGTTGATCGTCTTCGACCTCAAATGCGCTCCCGACGGCCATGTCTTCGAAGCCTGGTTCGGCTCCTCCGGCGACTATGAGGATCAGCGCAAGCGCGGCCTCGTCTCCTGTCCCCTTTGCGGCTCGGAAGATGTCGGCAAGGCGCCCATGGCACCGGCCGTGCCGGCGAAAGGAGGCTCTGCGCGGTCGTCCGAAGGGCTCTTCTCCGGCACGCCGGACGAGGTGAAGGCGATGCTCGCGGCGGCCGTGGCCGTGCAGCGAAAGCTGCTAGAAGGTTCCGAAGGGGTCGGAGACCGCTTCGCCGACGAAGCCCGGGCCATCCACCTTGGCGAGGCGCCGAAGCGCTCGATTTACGGACGAGCCACCGGAGAGCAGGCGCGAGACCTGGTTGAGGAAGGCATTCCGGTGGCGCCTCTGCCCTTCCCGGTGGCGGAGCCGGGCGAGGAGAATTGACCCGCGCCCCGGTGCGCCCTAACCCGGCCCTCAGGCGGCGCGGCCCCGTAGCTCAGCAGGATAGAGCGACAGATTCCTAATCTGTAGGCCACAGGTTCGAATCCTGTCGGGGTCACCACCGCCCGCCACGGCGAGAGGATCATGGCCGAACATCGCGAACCCGAAGACGGAGACCTCGTTCGTCCCAGCCCCAAGCTGCTCGTGCCCGATCAGGTGCAGGAGGCGGTGCGTACCCTCATCCGCTGGGCCGGGGACGATCCGGACCGTGAAGGTCTGCTCGACACTCCAGCACGCGTCGGCCGCGCTTGGAAGGAATATGCCAAAGGTTATGAGGAAGACCCTTCGCAGCATCTCAGCCGCACCTTCGACGAAGTCGGTGGCTATGACGAGATCGTGCTGCTGAAGGACATCCCGTTCCAGTCGCATTGCGAGCACCATATGGCACCGATCATCGGCAAGGCCTCCATCGCCTATCTTCCGAATGAGCGGGTCGTGGGAATCTCGAAGCTCGCGCGGGTGCTTCACGGCTTCGCGCGGCGGCTGCAGGTGCAGGAGCGGCTGACGGCCCAGGTGGCGGACTGCGTGTGGGAGCATCTGAGGCCTCAGGGGGTCGCGGTGGTGATCGAGGCGAGCCACGCCTGCATGACGGCGAGGGGCGTCCACACGCCCGGCGTGATGATGACGACCAGCCGGATGATGGGCGTCTTCCGCACCGACGAGCGAAGCCGCCGCGAGGTGCTCGCTCTGATGGGCTATTGAAGCACGGCCTCGAGCACCGCCCGCCGAAGCCGGTCGATCCCCATCCCCCCTTCGCTCGACGTGGCGATGACCTCCGGATGCGCGGCCGGGTGCTTGCGCGCTTCGTCCGCGGTGGCGCTCTCCACCGCCTCGAGCTCGCTCGCCTTCACCTTGTCTGCCTTGGTGAGGACGAGGTGGTAGCTGACCGCCGCGTCATCCAGCATCTTCATGACGTCGAGATCGATCTCCTTCAGCCCGTGCCGGCTGTCGACCAGCACCAGCGCCCGCTTCAGCACCGCACGTCCGCGCAGATAGTCGTTCACCAGGAAGCGCCACTTCTTGACCACGTCCTTGGGCGCCTTGGCGAAGCCGTAGCCGGGCATGTCGACCAGCCGGAAGCGAAGCGGCGTTCCGACGTCGAAGAAGTTGAGCTCCTGCGTCCGCCCAGGGGTGTTGGACGTCCGGGCGAGGCCGGTGCGGTTGGTGAGCTTGTTGAGGAGGGAGGACTTGCCGACGTTCGACCGCCCCGCGAAGGCGACCTCCGGCACGCTCGGCTCCGGCAGGAACTTGAGACCCGGCGCCGATTTCAGGAACGCGATCGGCCCGGAAAAGAGCTTCCGGGCCGTCTCGTCCAGATCCTCGTCCGGCCGCTCCGTCACGAGGTTTGCGGAGCCTCCTTCATTCCCGGATGGCGGCTGTAGAGCCACTTTTGCTGAAGGATGGTGAGGATGTTGTTGACCGTCCAGTAAAGCTGGAGGCCCGCCGCGAACGGCGCCATCACGAACATCAGCACCCAGGGCATGATCCCGAACACCTGCTTCTGCACCGGGTCGGTGGGCGGCGGGTTGAGCTTGAACTGGAGCCACATTGTAACGCCGAGCAGGATCGGGAGCACGCCCAAAGCGAGGAAGGCGGGCGGCTGGAAATCGAGGAAGCCGAACAAATTGACCGGAGTCAGCGGATCCGGCGCCGACAGGTCCTTGATCCAGAGCGCGAACGGCTTGTGGCGCATCTCAACCGCGAGCAGCAGCACCTTGTAGAGCGCATAGAAGATCGGGATCTGGATCAGGATCGGAAGGCAGCCCGCCATCGGGTTCACCTTCTCCTCCTGGTAGAGCTTGAGCATCTCCTGCTGGAGGCGCGGCTTGTCGTCCTTGTGGCGGTCCTGGAGCGCCTTCATCTTGGGCTGGAGGACCCGCATCGCCGCCATCGAGCGGAACTGCTTCTGGGCGATCGGGAACATGAGCAGCCGTACGATCAGCGTGAGGCAGATGATCGCCGCTCCGAAATTGCCGATCGCCGCGAACAGCCAGTTCAGGAGCGAGAAGATCGGCTTCATGAACCATTCGAACCATCCCCAGTCGATGGCCTTGTCGAACTTCGCGATCCCGCCTTCGTCCTGATAGCGCTCCAGCAGTTCGACTTCCTTCGCACCCGCAAAAAAGCGCGACTGCTGCGTCACGGCGCGGCCCGGAGCTACGATCGCCGGGCTGGGGGTCATGTCGGCCTGGAACCCGCCCGAGCGGCCGCGCCGCAGGGCCGATTCCGCCGGCCGCGACTGATCGGGGATCAGAGCCGTCAGCCAATATTTGTCGGTGAAGCCGATCCAGCCTCCGGTGGAGGAGAAGCGCTGGTCGCCCTGTTCGGCGATGTCCTCATAGCCCCAGTCGTAATTGGCCGAGCCGCCGAACACGCCGACCGGCCCAACATGCATCGTCCAGCTGTCGGGGTCGGCGGAAGCGGTCGCCCGGCTGACCAGGGAATAGGGGCGGACCGCGAAGTCGCCCGCGCCGCGATTGGCGACGCGCTGGGCGATTGTGAACATGTAGGCGTCGTCGACCGACACATCGATCTCGAACCTTTGTCCCTGGCCGTTGTCCCAGCTGAGGCGGACGGGCGAGCCGGGCGCGAGGCGGGCGCCGCTCGCCGTCCAGACGCTGTCGGGACCGGGCACGCGTCCCGGGTCGCCGCTCCAGCCGAAGTTGGCGAAATAAGCATCCTTGGTGCCGCCCGGCGAGAGAAGGCGGATGGGAGGTGAGTTGGCCTGAAGCGACTCCCGGTGCGTCGTCAGCACCAAGTCGTCGATGCGGGCGCCCTTGAGGCTGAGAGAGCCCTGGAGACGTGGGGTCACGATGGCGACGCGCGGCGACTCCGCGATCACCGTCCGGCGGTCCCGTATCGCGGTGGGGCTGTCGGCCGTCGGGTCCGCCTGCGGCTTGGGGACCGGTACGCTTTTGCCGTTCTCGATCTTCGTCGCCGGCGGGTTGGCCGTTGGGAACCATCGTTCGGCGATGAAGGTCCAGCCGAACAGGACGAGCGCCGACAGGGCGATCGCCAGGATCATATTGCGGTGCTCGTTCAACTGGCCCCCCTACGGTACCGGATCGTGGCCGCAGCCGCCCCAGGGGTGGCATCGCAGCAGTCGTTTGACGGCCAGCCAGCCGCCCTTAAGCGCCCCATAGCGTTCGAGCGCGGTGATTGCATAGGCCGAGCAGCTGGGTTGGTAGCGGCAGCTCGGCGGCAGAACGGCGGACGGGCCGACCTGCCACCCCCTGGCAATGAGGATGAAGAACCTCACCATCATCGCCGCAGCTTCGCCAGGCCTTTCTCAAGTTCGGCCTTCAGCAGCCCGAAGTCCCGCTCGACCCCGCCGGCACGGCCGATCAGCACATGGTCGGCGCCGGGGACGCCTCGCTCCGCGAGCACATCCCGCACGAGGACCCGAAACCGGCGCTTCATGCGGTTGCGAACGACCGCTCCGCCGATCTTCTTGGTGACGGTGATACCGAAGCGCATTCCCGGATCGCCGTCCTCACGCTCGCGGACGAGGAGGACGAAGCCGGGCATGGGCGCTCGCCGGCCGCGATTAACGGCCAGATAATCGGCTCGACGGGTGAGGAGGCTCAGGCGGAGAGGGTCTTGCGGCCGCGGGCGCGGCGCGCCGCCAGCACCTTGCGGCCTCCGACGGTCGCCGTGCGTGCCCGGAAGCCGTGCCGGCGCTTGCGCACGAGGTTGCTCGGCTGAAAGGTGCGCTTCATCGCTCATTCCTCAGAATCTGGAATTAAAAGGGCCGCTCCCCAAGGGGCGGCCTTTGTTGCGGGCGCGATAGTCGAGGGACCGGCGAAAGTCAATCGCGAACCCCCGGATCGGAGGCTTCCCGCACCTGCAGCGGACCGACGTGGAGCTCGGCCGTTTCGACGGGCGCTTCCCGCTCGGCGTCGATCGGCGCCTCCGCCGGCGCGCTCGCCTCGGCGGCTTCCCTTTCCTTGCGCAGCGCTTCGCGCCGCTGGTGGCTGGAGCGCCTAAGCCCCCAGTCGGCCCAGGCGCCCTTACCCGGGTGCCGCCTCTTGAACCGCACATATTTGCGCTTCGCCCAGTCGCTGTAGCGAAGAACGAGGGTGAGGCCGGCGGCGAAGACGATGATCCCGCCCGGGCCGGGGATCGGTCCCACAAGCGGGGTGATGGCGATCAGAAGGAATCCGAGAACCACCAATGCGGTCCGAACCGCCGGGTTCTGCTTCGATCGCGGGTTCCTGCCGTTGCCCATCCTTCAGAATGTGGGGCGGCTGTATTAGCCGCGCAAGACGCTGCCCTTCAAAAGCTGTGACAGGAATAAGCCGCAGCGGGGACTAAGCACCGGATCGGGGTTCGAAATGGATGAAAGCGGGGGTGGATGGTCGCGCATGTTGCCACGGTGGCGTTTCTCGGGCTCGAAGCACGCGCGGTCGAAGTCCAGGTTCAGATCTCGAGCGGACTGCCCAAGTTCCTCGTCGTCGGGCTCCCCGACAAAGCGGTGGCGGAGAGCCGCGAGCGGGTTCACGCGGCCCTTGCGGCCATAGGCCTTTCGCTCCCGCCCAAGAGGATCACCGTCAACCTCTCGCCCGCCGATCTGCCGAAGGAAGGCTCTCATTATGACCTGCCGATCGCGCTCGGCATGCTCGCCGCCATGGGCGCGATCGATGCGGAGACACTGGCGGGCTATGTGGCAGTGGGGGAGCTAGGGCTGGATGGCCGCATAGCGCCGTCTCCCGGTGTGCTTCTCGCTGCCATGCATGCTTCGGCGCGTTCGCTCGGCCTCATATGCCCGGCAGCCCAGGGGGCGGAGGCCGCATGGGCGGGGGACGTGGAGATCGTCGCGGCGCGCGACCTCATCGCGCTTCTCAACCACTTCAGGGGCAGCGGAATCCTGTCGCCCCCGGAGCCGGGTGAGGCGGAGCCCCCCGCGATGGGCCCGGACCTGGCTCAGGTGAAGGGGCAGGAGACCGCCAAGCGCGCGCTCGAGATAGCGGCGGCCGGCGGGCACAATCTGCTGATGGTCGGCCCGCCGGGCGCCGGCAAGTCGCTGCTCGCCGCCTGCCTTCCAGGCATTCTCCCGGATCTGACGCCGGGGGAGGCGCTCGAAGTCTCGATGATCGCAAGCGTCGCCGGTACTCTTGGGGGCGGCCGCCTGATCCGCACCCGCCCTTACCGCGCGCCGCACCATTCGGCGTCGATGGTGTCTCTGGTCGGCGGCGGCCTCAGGGTACGGCCGGGGGAGGTGAGCCTCGCCCACCTCGGCGTTCTCTTCCTCGACGAGCTTCCGGAATTTCAGCGCTCGGCGCTCGATTCGCTGCGTCAGCCGCTCGAGACGGGCAATGTCAGCGTCGCCCGAGCCAATGCTCACGTGACTTTCCCCGCGCGGGTCCAGCTGGTCGCGGCGATGAACCCGTGCCGGTGCGGCCACCTGGGCGACCCGGCGCTTGCCTGCTCGCGGGCTCCGCGATGCGCGGCCGATTACCAGGCGAGGGTGTCGGGGCCGCTGCTCGACCGCATCGACCTACACGTCGATGTACAGGCGGTGGCGGCGGCGGACCTCGTCCTTCCCCCGCCAGCCGAAGGATCGGCCGAGGTGGCCGAACGGGTGGCCGAAGCCCGCGCCGTCCAGACCCGCCGCTACGAGGCGCACGGGCTGCGCACCAATGCCGAGGCGGATGGAGAGCTGCTCGAGACGGTGGCCACTCCGGAGGAGGCGGGGCGGCGGCTTCTGGCGCAGGCCGCTGAGGCGATGCGCCTTTCCGCCCGCGGCTTCCACCGGGTGATGCGCGTCGCTCGGACGGTAGCGGACCTGGCGGGATCTGAGGAGGTGCGCCGCGTGCATGTCGCCGAAGCGCTCAGCTATCGCCGCCAGGCGCCGCGCAACTGACATTGCCGCCTTCGACTGCCTGCGCTAGCAGAGCGGTCGTGCCCCTGTGGCGGAATTGGTAGACGCGCTCGACTCAAAATCGAGTTCCGCAAGGAGTGCCGGTTCGATTCCGGCCGGGGGCACCAGCTTAGGCGGTGCACATGAAGAGGCTCGAGGGCGAAGAGGGGCAGGGGGGGCAAGCGGCCGCGCCGTCGCCCCATCCCGAGCTTCACGTCGAATCCGAGGAGATAGCCTTTCGCCGCGACCGCTTATTGGCGGCGCTGACGCTGGTGGCGGGTGCGGGCCTTGCGCTGGCTCTTCCTTTTGCTTTGCGCGGCGGGGCGGAATTCTTCCTGCCCGTCACCGCCGCCCTGGTGATCGCCATCGCGCTCGTGCCCCTGCTCGAATGGTTCGAACGACGCGGCCTTCCCTCGGCCTTGTCGGCGCTGCTTTGCGTCCTTCTGTTCGTGATCGCCGCAAACGCGGCCGTGGCGGCGATCGTGCTCCCGGCGGCGGAGTGGGTGAGGCTGGTGCCCGAGCGGATCGGACGTATCCGAGAGACGCTCGCGCCGCTTATGGAAGTCTATTCGGACCTGGAGCGGTTCATCAACGGCGTCGTCGAGGAGTTCGGCTCGGCCGGGGAGGCGCCGCGCACCGTCACCGTCGAGACTCCGAACTCGCTCCTCGACATCATCGCGAGCTCGGCCCCGCACGCAGCGATCCAGATGTTCTTCGCCCTCCTCGTGGTCTTCTTCTTCCTCTCGGGCTGGACGAAGATGCGGCGACGGACGATCACCGCGCGCGCCAGCTTCGACGGAGCGATGACGACGGCCCGGGCGATCCAGCAGGTGGTCGACGCCACCTCCACCTATCTCGGCACCATCACCATCGTGAACGTCACCATGGGCCTGGTCGTGGCCTTTATCCTCTACTGGCTGGAAATGCCGACTCCCTTGATGTGGGGCGGTATCGTCGCGGTGCTCAACTACATTCCCTATCTCGGGCCGATCGCCTCGGTCCTCATCCTCGCTGTCGGCGGCCTGATGGTCTTCGCGGAGCCATGGTACGCGTTTCTGCCGGCGCTGAGCTTCGTCGCGGTTCACATCGTCGAGGCGAACTTCATCACCCCATTTTTCGTTGGGCGGCGGCTTACCATAAACCCGCTGCTGATCCTGGTTGCCCTGAGCTTCTGGGCGTGGGTGTGGGGGACGACCGGGGCCCTCCTCGCCGTCCCGCTGCTGATCATCATGAAGACGGTGCTCGACGCCGCCGGGAAGCCGGACATTGCCGGTTTCCTGTTCGAGGAAGGGACCCTCACGGGCCACCATCATGAGGAGCATGGGGAGAACGATCGGGGCGGTGCCACAAGGCCTTAGCCTCGCTTGACAGCCTTCGGACCATCACCTAGTTCGCCGGCCTTCCCACGCGGGTGTAGCTCAGTTGGTTAGAGCGCCGGCCTGTCACGCCGGAGGTCGCGGGTTCGAGCCCCGTCACTCGCGCCATTTCCCCAGTTCGATCCAGCGCAGAAGCCGCTTCATCGGAAGCAGCCAGAGCCAGGCGAAGCCGGCTACGACGAAGAGGAGAGCGTCCGCCCATCCGGGGAGCGCCAGCGCCTCCACCAAGTTCACGATTGCGGCTGCCCAAATCGCGAGCAGCGCGAGGATCAGGAAGATCCCCGCAGGCTTGCGCCAGCTGGGCTGGTACGACTTCACCGGCAGTCGATCCATTCGCGAGGCGTGGCGATGGCGTCGAGCGGGACGTCCCACGGGTCGGCCGGGATGGGCTCGTCCAGTATCTGGGGCTCCCAGGCGATTCCGATGGTGAACACGCCGCCCCCCTCGCGAAGGCGCGACAAGGCGCGGTCGTAATGGCCCTTACCGTGGCCGATCCGCGAGCCTCGGCGGTCGGCGGCGACCAGTGGAACGAGCACGGTGTCCGGGACCAGCGGCTCGGCCGTCGCCGCGGGCTGGAGAACGCCCCAGGGGCTCGGCTCCACGGCAGGTGCCTCGCGCCACAGCATCCGGGCGTCGCGATCAAGGAACCAGGGAAGGCCGGCACGCTGCCCGTCGCCGAGCCGCTCCAGCACCGAATAGGGGCTGATCTCGTCCTTTAGCGGGTGATAGGCCGCGATCGCCTTGGCCGTGAGGAGGCGGGGGAGGACGATTTCGGCCAGCTTGCCCTCCAGGTCGGCGCGAAGCTCGGGCGAGAGCGAACGAGCATAGACGCGGCGGCGCTCAAGCGCCTCGGCGCGCAATTGCTGCTTCAGGGCAGGGGAAGGTGACGGGACCGCCATGGCCGTTTGCCGGAATATCCTCTGACGCCAGAACGTCAGGTGGGGACCGTGTGATCCGGACCAGGATCCGGGCAGGGACAGCCCCCGAGGATGTCTTATCGCCTCAGGGATGTTCGCAAGAGCTCGTACCGGGCAGTACCCGTCAGTCACCTATCTAGGAACTGGAGCCGCCTTGCTCAAGCCGCTCCGCGAGACTTTCCACCCGCTCCGCGAGGCGCTCGAGCGCGGCCGCGAGCGCTGGATCGGGCTCGGCCACCGTCGGTGTGGCGTGGGAAGCGCGGCCTTCCTTTACCTCGTCGGCGAGAAGCAGGGACGCGTAGAGCAGATGACGGGCCTCGCTGAGGTTGCCCAGAGCCGCCGCGGCATCCCGGGCTTTCTCGTCCACGATGGCGGCGACGGAGCGCAGCTTCCCTTCCTCGCCGGCCCGGCAGGCCACCGAGTAGCGGCGCCCGCCAACCTCTACGTCCACCGACGCCATCAGCCGCGCTCCGCCCGTCCGAGGAGGGAATCGATCTGGCCGAGCGCCTGTTCGACGCGGCCGCGTAGCGCCTGATGCGCCTCGCGAAGGCGGGGATCTTCCTGAGGTTCGCGCGAAGATGGGCGGGCAGCGGCGGTCTCGATCCTCGCCAGAGCCCGCTCGATGCGGTCGATTGCCTGTTCCACCCGTTCGTGCCCCATGGCTGACCGATAGCATGGGCTGCGGCTTTGGGAAACGCCCGCCGGCCCGCGGCGGTTGACGGGGGCGCCCTCGCGGATAAAGGAGCGGGCGGCGGGACGCTTCGTCTGCGCCTCCTCAGCGCCCGCCGGGCGCCCGCGTCACAGGGAAGCCAATGGCCCTCGATCCGAGACTGCTCGCAAACGCCATTCGCGCGCTGTCCATGGATGCGGTCGAGGCCGCCAATTCCGGCCACCCCGGGATGCCGATGGGGATGGCGGACGTTGCGACCGTCCTTTGGACCGAATATCTGAAGCACGACCCTTCGGACCCGAACTGGCACGACCGCGACCGGTTCGTGCTTTCCGCCGGGCATGGGTCGATGCTAATCTACGCGCTCCTCCACCTCAGCGGTTACGAGCGGCCGACCATCGACGACATTCGCGGTTTCCGGAAGCTGGGCTCGCCCTGCGCCGGCCATCCGGAGAATTTCATGCTCGCGGGAGTGGAGGCGACGACCGGCCCGCTGGGGCAGGGTCTTGCGATGGCGGTGGGAATGGCAGTCGCCGAGCGGCATCTGAACGCGGTCTTCGGCGACGATCTGGTCGACCACAGGACTTGGGTGATCGCTGGCGACGGCGACCTGATGGAAGGCGTCAATCACGAGGCGGCGGGGCTGGCGGGGCATCTCGGCCTCGGGCGGCTCAACGTGCTCTGGGACGATAACCGGATCACCATCGACGGTTCGACGGACCTTTCGCGCTCTGAGGAGACGCTGGCGCGCTATGCGGCCACGGGGTGGCACACGGTCTCCTGCGACGGACACGATTTCGTCGACATCCGCCGCGCCATCGACGAGGCGCTGGCCGATCCGCGGCCGTCGCTGATCGCGTGCCGGACGATCATCGGCTGGGGCGCTCCGAACAAGCAGGGGACTTCGGCCACTCACGGCGCCGCTCTCGGCGCGGACGAGGTCGCCGCGGCTCGCAGGCAGCTCGTCTGGGAGAGCGAACCCTTCGTCATTCCGGACGAGATCGCCGCCGCCTGGCGTCAGGCCGGCGGGCGCGGCGGAAAGGCGCACGAGGCCTGGCGGGCGCGTCTGGCTGCAAGCGGGCAGCGGGAGGAGTTCGTCCGCCGTATGGAAGGGCAGCTGCCTCAGGATACCGGCCTTGGCGGCTGGCTAGACGCGCTGGCGGTGGAGCCGAAGACGGTGGCGACCCGCAAGGCTTCGGAGCTGGCGCTGGAGGCGATCAACGCCGCCATTCCTGAAACGTTGGGCGGATCGGCGGACCTCACAGGCTCCAACAACACCAAAACAAAGTCCCAGAAGCCTCTGACGAAAGAGGATTATTCCGGCCGTTATCTCTATTACGGAATCCGCGAGTTCGGGATGGCAGCGGCGATGAACGGAATGGCGCTTCACGGGGGAGTCATTCCTTATGGCGGCACCTTCCTCGTCTTCTCGGATTATTGCCGGCCCGCCATCCGCCTCTCGGCGCTCCAAGGGGTTCGCGTCATCTATGTGATGACTCACGATTCCATCGGCCTCGGCGAGGATGGCCCGACCCACCAGCCGGTTGAGCATCTCACCAGCCTTCGCCTGATCCCGAACCTCGCCGTTTACAGGCCCGCCGACGTGGTGGAGACGACGGAATGCTGGGCTCTGGCGCTGGAGCGGCGGGACGGGCCGTCTCTGCTCGCGCTTACCCGCCAGAACTTGCCGCAGGTTCGGACGGAACGGAGCGACAATCTCTCCGCCCGCGGCGCCTACCGCCTCCGTCCCGCCTCGGCGGAGAGGCGGGTGGTTCTGATCGCCACCGGTTCCGAGGTCGAGCTGGCGCTTTCCGTCGCGGACTCGCTGGAAGGGCAGGGGATCGGCGCCGACATCGTCTCCATGCCCTGCTGGAGCCTGTTCGACGCTCAGGACGAGGCTTATCGCGCCGAGCTTCTTCAGAAGGGCGTGCTCAAGGTTTCGATCGAGGCGGGGACGACGCTCGGCTGGGAGCGGTATGTCGGCCCCGGCGGCCTTGCCATCGGCCTCGATCGCTTCGGCGCCTCCGCTCCGGCAGAAGACCTTTTCAAGCGCTTCGGCTTCACCGCCGAGGCCATCGTGCCGCAGATCCTCGCGGCGCTCAAATCACAGGGAGATCAATGACATGGCGACCAGAGTTGCGATCAACGGTTTCGGGCGGATCGGCCGCCTCGTCGCCCGGGCCATCCTCGAGAAGGCGGATAGCGGCCTGGAACTGGTCGCGATCAACGACCTAGCCGATGCCAAGTCGAATGCGCTCCTCTTCAAGCGCGATTCCGTCCACGGCCGCTATCCTGGCGAAGTCGGTTATGAGGGCAACGACCTCATCATCGACGGCAAGCGCGTCAAGGTCACCGCAGAGCGCGATCCGGGCAAGCTTCCGCACGGAGAGAACGGCGTCGACATCGCTCTCGAATGCACCGGCTTCTTCACGGATCGTGACAAAGCGGGCGCTCATCTCGCTGCAGGCGCTAAAAAAGTCCTCATCTCCGCGCCCGCCAAAGGGGTCGACCTCACCGTCGTCTACGGGGTCAATCACGAGAAGCTCACAGCAGAGCACACGATCGTTTCCAACGCTTCCTGCACCACCAACTGCCTCGCCCCGGTGGCGAAGGTGATGAACGACACGATCGGTATCGAGCGGGGCCTGATGACCACTGTCCACGCCTACACGAACGACCAAAAGATCCTCGACCAGATCCACAGCGACATGCGGCGCGCGCGCGCTGCCGGGATGTCGATGATCCCGACGACAACCGGTGCGGCCCGCGCGGTCGGGGAGGTTCTTCCCGAGCTCAAGGGCAAGCTCGACGGCTCCGCGATCCGGGTGCCGACGCCCAACGTCAGCCTGGTCGACCTCACCTTCACTCCGAAGCGCGATACCAGCCTCGAGGAGGTGAACGGAGCGCTGAAAGCCGCGTCGGAGAGCGGGCCGCTCGCCGGCATCCTCGCCTATACGGACGAGCCGCTCGTCTCGATCGACCTCAACCACAATCCGGCCAGCTCGACCGTGGACAGCCTCGAGACGGCGGTGCTCGAAGGCAAGCTCGTGCGGGTGGTCTCCTGGTACGACAATGAATGGGGCTTCTCGAACCGCATGGTTGACACGGCCGGCGCCATGGCGAGGCTGATCTGACGCCATGACGTCATTCAAGACCCTCGATGATCTCGGTGACGTGACTGGAAAGCGCGCGCTCGTGCGCGTGGATCTCAACGTGCCCATGGAGGACGGGGAGGTCACCGACGACACCCGAATGAGGGCGACCTTGCCGACCGTCACCGAACTGGCGGACAAGGGCGCGATCGTCCTTCTTCTCGCGCATTTCGGTCGGCCGAAAGTGCCCGCTCCGGAACATTCGCTGGCTCGGATCACCCGGCCCTACGAGACGGTGCTCGGCCGCGAGGTCCGCTATGTCGATTGGGAGGTGGCGGAGGAGAATGTCGCCATGCTTCGCCCCGGCGACGTGGCCATCCTTGAAAATACCCGCTTCTTCGGCGGCGAGGAGAAGAATGATCCCGAAGTGGTGGAGCGTTTCGCCCGCCTCGGCGATCTCTACGTGAACGATGCTTTCTCGGCCGCCCACCGGGCCCATGCCTCCACCGAGGGCCTGGCGCACGTGCTTCCAGCCTATGCGGGCCGCGCCATGGAGGCGGAGCTGAAGGCGCTCCAGAAGGCGCTGGGCGAGCCGGAGCGGCCGGTGGCGGCTGTGGTCGGGGGAGCGAAGGTTTCGACCAAGCTGGAGGTGCTTCGGCATCTCGTCGCCAAGGTCGATCATTTGATCATCGGCGGCGGGATGGCGAACACCTTCCTCGCCGCGCGCGGAGTCGACGTGGGCAAGTCGCTGTGCGAGCACGACCTCAGCGGCACTGCGCTGGAGATCCTCGATGCGGCGGAGCGGGCCAATTGCACCGTCCACCTGCCTTACGACGTCGTGGTGGCGAAGGAGTTCGCCGCCAACCCGGCGAGTCTTCGAACCTGCAACGTTCATGAGGTCGCGGCCGACGAGATGATCCTCGACGTGGGCCCGGCGGCGGTCGAGGCGCTGGCCGATGCGCTCAAGACCTGCCGCACCCTCGTCTGGAACGGCCCGCTCGGCGCCTTCGAAACTCCGCCCTTCGACCGGGCGACGGTCCAGCTTGCCCGGACCGCGGCGGCGCTGACCCAGGCGGGGCAGCTCGTCTCCGTCGCGGGAGGCGGCGACACCGTGGCGGCGCTCAATCATGCCGGAGTGGCCGACGACTTCACCTTCGTCTCCACCGCCGGCGGAGCCTTCCTCGAATGGATGGAGGGCAAGGAGCTGCCCGGCGTCAAGGCGCTCGAAAGCGCCTGAAGATCAATTTTTTATCCAGGAGTCCTCAATGTCCATCACACCTACCGTCAAGGCGATCCTCGACAAATATGAGTCCGACAATCCGGGCGTTAAGGGCAATCTCGCCCGGATCCTGATGCAGGGCCGCCTCGGCGGCACCGGCAAGCTGATCATCCTTCCGGTCGATCAGGGCTTCGAGCATGGTCCTGCGCGCAGCTTCGCGGTGAACCCGCCCGCCTACGACCCGCACTATCATTACCAGCTCGCCATCGACGCGGGACTTTCCGCTTATGCGGCGCCGCTCGGAGCGCTCGAGGCGGGGGCGGGGACTTTCGCCGGGCAGATCCCGACCATCCTCAAGGTGAACAGCTCCAACAGCTGGGCGACCTCGATCAACCAGGCGGTGACCGGCACGGTCGAGGACGCGCTCAGGCTCGGCTGCTCGGCGATCGGCTTCACCATCTACCCAGGCTCGGACGAGATCTTCCCGATGATGGAGCAGATCCGCGAGATGTCCGCCGAGGCGAAGGCGGTCGGAATCGCGACCGTCATCTGGTCCTACCCGCGCGGCGGCAAGCTGTCGAAGGAGGGCGAGCTCGCGCTCGACGTCGGCGCCTATGCCGCGCACATGGCGGCCCTACTCGGCGCCCACATCATCAAGGTGAAGCTGCCAACCGATCATATCGAGCAGAAGGACGCTCAGAAGGCCTATGAGGGCGGCGACTGGTCGACCCAGGCGGGCCGAGTGCGCCATGTCGTCCAGTCCTGCTTCAACGGCCGCCGGATCGTCGTCTTCTCGGGCGGCGCGGCCAAGGGCATCGACGCCGTCTACCAGGACGCCCGCGACATACGCGACGGCGGCGGCAACGGCTCGATCATCGGCCGTAACACCTTCCAGCGCCCGCGCGACGAAGCGCTGGCGATGCTCGACAAGCTGATCGCCATCTACAAAGGCGAGGAATGACGCTAGGGGCGGGGAAGTGCTCAAGAGCTTCCTCGCCCGCCAGTTCGGCCGCCCCTCGGGGCTGATCGGACAATTCCTGATCGGGCCCTGGCTCGATCGCGTCGATGCTCGGATGAATGCGCTCGCCTTTGCCGAGCTCGGCGTCGAGCGGCAGGATTGGGTGCTCGAGGTGGGCTTTGGAGGCGGCGACCTGCTGCGCTCGCTCCTGCTCGCTACCTCGCGCGAAGTCTTCGCGGTGGAGATTTCCACTGCAATGGTGGCGCGGGCGCGGCTACGCTTCCCGAGAGAGGTCCGGCGGGGACGGCTGCGGCTCTATGTGGCTTCGGTGCAGCGTCTGCCGCTCCCGGATTTGGCCGTCGACCGGGCGGTCAGCGTGAACAGCCTCTATTTCTGGCCCGATCCCGCCGCTGCCGTGGCGGAGCTTGCGCGGGTGGTGAAGCCGGGCGGGCGCCTGGTGCTCTGCTTCGAGCCGGCCGAGGAGCTTCGCAAATGGGCCGGGCACCGCCACGGCCTGCGCCTGTTCGAGCCGGGGGAGGTGAGGGCGCTGATGGAGCAGGCGGGCTTCGGGGAGATTGACGAGCGCTGGGGCACCGGCCGCAAGCCCGACCGGTTTTGCTGCTTGAGCGGCACCCGCATCGGTGCAAATCCCTGACTCGATGGAAGACGAACTCGACCCTGGCTTCGCCGAGCTGTTCCAGCCCTCCGTGAGGCCGCCCTGCCAGCTTTACCTCGTCTCCCCGCTCGAGGTGGGCGGAGACTTCCCGCGCCGACTGGAGGAGGCGTTTTCGGGCGGACCGGTCGCGGCTTTCCAGTTTCGGGTGAAAGGGGTGGACCAGCATGAAGCGGCGCGACTGGCCGAGCCGCTGCAGCGCCTCTGCGAGGCCCACGAGGTCGCCTTCGTCGTCAACGACGACATCGCGTTGGCGAAAAGGCTGGGAGCGGACGGGGTGCATCTTGGCCAAAGCGACGGCGATCCGCGCGAGGCGAGGGCGCTGCTCGGCCCCTCGGCCCAGATCGGGATCACCTGCCACGACAGCCGCCACCTCGCAATGGAAGCGGGAGAGGCGGGGGCGGATTACGTCGCCTTCGGCGCCTTCTTCCCCACCTGCACGAAGGAGACGACGCACCGGCCGGATCCCTCGATCCTCTCCTGGTGGTCGCGCTTGTTCGAGATACCCTGCGTCGCCATCGGCGGAATCACTGCGGCCAACGCCGCGCCCCTCGTCGAAGCGGGTGCCGACTTCCTGGCCGTCTGCGGGGCCGTGTGGGAGCATTCGGAGGGGCCGGAGGCGGCGGTGAAAGAATTTGAGAGCGTGCTGGAAAAGGCGTCGGCATAGCTACCGCATCGCCTGCCCCACCATCGCTCTCAGCGTGAGGGCGTCTTGGATGGCATGGGCGTCGATGTCGTTGTTGAAATAGCACCAGACGTCGCGGCCGGATCGCGCCTGCTCGACGACCCAGTCGGTCCAGGAGAGCAGGCCCTCATCGGAATAGCGGCCCCAATATTTGCCCTCGCCCCCGTGGAAGCGGATGTAGGCGATGGGCCCCGACGCCCAGCGCGGCGTTTGCGAGCCCGGCATGTCGTGGACGCAGAAGGAGACGCCGCGCGCATCGAGAAGCGCCAGCACCTCCTCGGTGGTCCAGCTCTTCTCGCGGAACTCGAAGACGTGAGTGAGATCCGCGGGGAGGAGGGCGATGAATTCCTCGAGGCGCTGGGTGTTGCACGCCCAGCGTGGCGGCAGCTGGTAGAGGATGGGGCCGATCGCCTCGCCGAGGTTGCGGGCGCGGCGGAGGAACTCCTCGACGGGCTCGGAGCAGTCCTTGAGCTTCTTCATGTGAGTGATGAAGCGGGGCGCCTTTACGGCGTAGCGGAAGCCCGGCTCGGCCTGGTCTCGCCATTTGGTGAAGGTCTCCGGCTTTGGAAGGTGATAGAAGCTGGTGTTGAGCTCAACCGTTTCGAACGTATCGGCGTAAAAGGCGAACCAGCGGTGCTGGGCTAGCTTGGCGGGATAGAAAAGCTCGCGCCAGTGACGGTAGATCCATCCGGAGCAGCCGATGCGTATCGTTCCAGCCATCAGTCCCCGAAAACGGAACGGGAAGGAAATAAGTTGCGTTAGGGCCTCATGCGAAGGTTCGGTCTTTGGGCGGTGGTGGTGGTGACGGCGCTGATCAGCTGCGCGCTGACCAGCGCCTTCTGGCTGATCGCCTTCAATCGGGGTCCCGTTCCGGAGCCGCGCCAGGCCGAGGCGCAGGCGCCGCCGCCCAAGGCCGAGCTTGAGATCGGGCCTAGCGGGATCGCCATTCCGGTGGCCGGGATCAAGCCGGAGGCGCTGGCGGACACCTACACCCAGTCGCGGGCGGGCGGAGCGCGGGTTCACAATGCCATCGACATCATGGCGCCGCATGGGACGCCCGTGGTCGCCGCGGCTCCAGGCGTCGTAGAAAAGCTGTTCTACAGCAAGGGCGGCGGCGGGATCAGCGTCTACGTCCGCTCGCCCGACAACAATTGGACCTTCTATTACGCCCATCTCGAACGCTACGCCCCCGGCCTCAAAGAAGGGCAGGCTGTGAAGCAGGGCGATCCTCTTGGCACCGTGGGCTCCACGGGCAACGCCAATCCCGCCGGACCCCACCTCCACTTCGCGGTCAACCGGATGGCGCCGGGGCAGAAATGGTATGACGGGACGCCGGTCAATCCCTACCCCCTGCTTGCGGCCAAGAAGCCCGGCGGCTAAGGCCCGCACCGGCTCTTTCCACTCTCTCCAGCGAGACAGACATGAAGATCAGCGGCGTGGACATCCGTCCCGGCAACATCATCGAATATGAGGGCGGCATCTGGCGCGCCGTGAAGATCCAGCACACCCAGCCGGGCAAGGGCGGCGCCTACATGCAGGTCGAGATGAAGAACCTCATCGACGGCCGCAAGAACAATGTCCGCTTCCGCTCGGCCGAGACGGTGGAGCGAGTCCGGCTCGACACCAAGGACTTCCAGTTCCTGTTCCGTGACGGCGACATGCTGACCTTCATGGACAAGGAAAGCTACGAGCAGATCACTCTGCCGACGGACCTGCTCGGCGACGCCGCGGCCTTCCTTCAGGACGGAATGGACGTGGTGATGGAGCTTTACGACGAGCGGCCGATCTCGGTGCAGCTCCCCGACACGATCGAGGCGACGATCGTGGAGGCCGATGCGGTGGTGAAGGGGCAGACCGCCTCCTCCTCCTACAAGCCGGCGGTGCTCGACAACGGCGTGCGGGTGATGGTGCCGCCGCACATCTCCAGCGGAACCCGGATCGTCGTCGACGTTTACGAGCAGACCTACGTCCGCCGGGCGGACTGATGTGTCTTACCCCCTCTCCCGCTTGCGGGAGAGGGTTGGGGTGAGGGTCTTTGCCGACTCATTGCCCCAGACCCTCACCCTCCCGCTTCGCGGGCCCCTCCCTCTCCCGCAGGCGGGAGAGGGGCTTCTTCGGAGAGCGACTTGGTTTCCCATTCCGGCCTGATCACCGTGATGCAGAAGGCGGCCCGCAAGGCGGCGCCGCGGCTTCGGCGCGACTTCAACGAGGTCGAGCAGCTTCAGGTGAGCCGCAAGGGTCCGGCCGACTTCGTTTCGATGGCCGATAAGCAGGCGGAGCGGACTCTCGTCGAGGAGCTTCGCCACGCCCGCCCCGACTGGCGGCTGACCCTCGAGGAAGGCGGTGAGGTCGAGGGCGACCCGAGCAAGCCCCGCTTCATCATCGATCCGCTCGACGGGACTTCAAACTTCCTTCACGGAATCCCGCACTTCGCCATCTCGATGGCCGTCGAGGACCCCCGCGGCGCCGGTGGCAAGCCGGAGATTACCCAGGCGCTCGTTTATCAGCCGCTGACCGACGAGAGCTTCTGGGCCGAGAAGGGAAGGGGCGCCTGGCTGAACGAGCGGCGCCTGCGGGTTTCCGCGCGGCGGGACCTGTCGGATGCCCTCATCGCTACCGGGGTGCCGTTCAAAGGGCACGGCCATATGGACCGCTTCGAGCGCATCCTCGCGGCCGTCGGCCCCGAAGTGGCCGGCATCCGCCGATTCGGCTCCGCTGCGCTCGATCTCGCCTGGGTGGCGGCGGGCCGCTATGACGGCTTTTGGGAAGAGGATCTTCAATATTGGGACGTCGCGGCCGGCATCCTCCTCGTCCGCGAGGCGGGCGGCTTCGTCACCGACTTCCGCGGGGCAGATGCGGCGCTCGCCAAGGGCCAGGTGCTCGCCGCCAACGACCAGCTCCACTCCAAGCTGCACCGATTGCTGGCGGGGGCGCTGCGGGTCTGATTTTCGCGGCTTTTCCGGGAGTCGAAGCCTTGCCCTTGGGGCTGCCGGGTCCTAGAGGACGCGCAACCTTCGTCCTGGAGAGTCTCGATGGCGTCCGTCGCCGCCGATTATCTGCCGATCCTTCTGTTCCTCGGCGTGGCCCTTGCGCTTTCGCTGACGTTCGTGGTGCTGCCGATGGTGGTCGCGACGATCACGGGCGCGTCAAAGCCCTATGCCGACAAGCTCGCCGAATATGAATGCGGCTTCCCCGCCTTCGAGGATAGCCGGGCCCAGTTCGACGTCCGCTTCTACCTGGTCGCCATCCTGTTCATCATCTTCGACCTCGAAGCGGCCTTCCTTTTCCCGTGGGCGGTCAGCCTCGGCTATATCGGGGTCGCCGGCTGGGCGGCGATGATGATCTTCCTCGTCGAGCTCACGCTCGGCTTCGCCTACGCCTGGAAGAAGGGGGCGCTCGAATGGGAGTGATCCTCGACCCCCGGCACGAGAACGAGCGGCCGGCGGACCTCCAGCAGCCGGACCCCGCCTTCTTCAACAGCCTCCAGTCGGAGGTGGCGGACAAGGGCTTCCTCGTCACTTCGACCGAGGACCTGTTCCAGTGGGCGCGCACCGGCTCGCTCTGGTGGATGACCTTCGGTCTCGCCTGCTGCGCGGTCGAGATGATCCATGTGAACATGCCGCGCTACGACCTCGAGCGGTTCGGGGTCGCCCCGCGCGCTTCCCCGCGCCAGTCGGACGTGATGATCGTCGCGGGAACGCTCTGCAACAAGATGGCTCCGGCGCTTCGGCGCGTCTACGACCAGATGTCGGAGCCGCGCTACGTCATCTCGATGGGCAGCTGTGCCAATGGCGGCGGCTATTACCATTACAGCTATTCGGTGGTTCGCGGCTGCGACCGGATCGTTCCGGTTGATATCTACGTGCCCGGTTGCCCGCCGACCGCCGAGGCCCTGCTTTACGGCGTCATGCAGCTGCAGCGGAAGATCCGCCGCATCGGCACGATAGAGCGCTGAGATGGCCAACAACTCCGCTCCACGCATCGCGCCTCGCGAAGGCCTGATCGACGAAGTCACGGCGGCTCTTGGTGGCTCGCTGATCGAGGCGAAGGACGCCGTCGGCGAGGTTTCGCTGGCGGTGGCCCGCGACAGCATCGTCGAGGTTTGCCGCACGCTTCGCGACCACTTCGAATATCAGCAGCTGATGGAGATCGCCGGGGTTGATTATCCCCAGCGTCCGGAGCGGTTCGAGGTGGTCTATCACCTGCTCTCGCTGACCCGGAACCACCGGGTCCGGGTCCGGGTCTCGACCGACGAGGATCAGCCGGTGCCTTCCGTCACCTCTTTATGGCCGGTGGCGAATTGGCTCGAGCGCGAGGTGTTCGACATGTACGGCGTGATCTTCGCCGGCCATGACGATCTTCGCCGCATCCTCACAGACTACGGCTTTCGCGGGCACCCGTTCCGCAAGGACTTCCCGATGTCGGGCTATGTGGAGCTTCGCTATTCCGAGGAGCAGAAGCGGGTGGTTTACGAGCCGGTGCGGCTTCCGCAGGACTTCCGGCCGTTCGACTTCCTGAGTCCCTGGGAAGGTGCCCAGTACATCCTGCCCGGCGACGAGAAGGCGCCGGAGGCCCCTGGCGCTCCGACCCCGCTTAAGGCGGAGGAGATCGGCAAGAAATGACGATCGCCACCGAGCAGATGAGCCATGAGCAGCAGGTCGCCCGTTCCGGCGCGACCCAGACGGACATCGCCAGCTACACCATCAATTTCGGCCCGCAGCATCCGGCCGCCCACGGCGTGCTCCGACTGGTGCTCGAGCTTGACGGGGAGATCGTCGAGCGGGTGGATCCGCATGTCGGCCTCCTCCACCGGGGCACCGAGAAGTTCTGCGAGTACAAGACCTACATCCAGTCGATCCCGTACATGGACCGGCTCGATTATGTGTCGCCGATGTGCATGGAGCACAGCTACGTCCTCGCTATCGAGAAGTTGCTGGGGATCGAGGTGCCGCTCCGCGCCCAGTATTTGAGGGTCTTCTTCGCCGAGCTGACCCGGGTGAAGAACCACCTGCTCAACCTCGGCAGCCACATCATGGACGTCGGAGCCATGACTCCGAACCTGTGGCTGTTCGAGCCTCGCGAAGACATCATGAACTTCTACGAGCGCGCGTCAGGCGCCCGGATGCACGCCAATTATTTCCGTCCCGGCGGAGTTCATCAGGATGTTCCGGCGGGCCTGCTCGACGATATCGGCGAGTGGCTGGACGGGCGGCTAAAGACCTTGTTCGAGGATTCGATCAGCCTCGTCGCCGACAACCGCATCTTCAAGCAGCGCAACGTCGACATCTCGATCGTGTCGAAGGAGGACGCGATCGCCTGGGGCTTCTCGGGGCCAATGATCCGCGCCGCCGGCATTCCTTGGGATATCCGCAAGTCGCAGCCCTACGACGTCTACGACCGCATGGAGTTCGAGGTTCCGGTCGGCACAAGGGGCGATTGCTACGACCGCTTCATGGTGCGCGTGGAGGAGGTCCGGCAGTCGGTCCGAATCATGAAGCAGTGCCTCGACCAGATGCCGGAGGGGCCGATCGCCTCGCTCGATCGCAAGGTGGTGCCGCCCAAGCGCGCCGAGATGAAGCAATCGATGGAAGCGCTCATCCACCACTTCAAGCTCTACACCGAGGGCTTCCACGTGCCGGAGGGCGAGGTTTACGTCGCCACGGAGAGCCCGAAGGGCGAGTTCGGCATCTACCTCGTCTCCGACGGCACCAACAAACCCTATCGGGTGAAGATCAGGCCCACC
>DASWOC010000022.1:0-139667 GCA_036398895.1 Allosphingosinicella sp.
CTTTTCAAGCACAATGCGCGAACCTCAGCCTTCGGCGGTCTCGGTCTCGGGCGTGGCCGTCTTGGCGGCGGCGGCGGCCGCTTTCTCCGGGCGCGTGTCGCGGCGCTCGGCGATCCGGGCGGCCTTGCCGGTGCGGCCGCGCAGATAATATAGCTTCGCGCGGCGGACGGCGCCGCGGCGGACGACCTCGATCGTCTCGATGTTCGGCGAGTAGAGCGGGAAGACGCGCTCGACGCCCTCACCGAAGCTGATCTTGCGCACGGTGAACGAGGAGCCGAGGCCGCGATTGGCGCGGGCGATGCAGACGCCCTCGAAATTCTGGATCCGGGTCCGCTCGCCTTCGACCACCTTGACGCCGATACGGACGGTGTCGCCGGGGCGGAATTCGGGGATGGGACGGCCCTGGACGGCCTGCTCGATGGCCTCGGCCTCGAGCTGCTGGATGAGGTTCATGTCTAGTCGCTCTCTTCTTCGCGCTGCGCGCCAGAGGGCGGTGGCCTTCGAGCGTCCCTGTGACGCTCGACCAGGTCCGGCCGCCTTGACCGTGTATCGGCCGCCGCCTCGGCTTGGCGCCAGGCGGCGATCCTCGCATGATCCCCCGATCGCAGCACTTCAGGGATCCTGCGCCCTTCCCATTCGACAGGTCGGGTATAATGCGGATATTCGAGAAGCCCGTTCTCGAAGCTCTCTTCCTCTCCGCTGGAGGCCGCGCCCATTACCCCGGGAAGCAGCCGAACGCAAGCATCGAGGAGGACGAAGGCCGCCGTCTCGCCGCCCGAGAGCACATAGTCGCCGACCGAGACGGGAACCACCGGCCGAGCCTCGAACAAGCGCTCGTCCATCCCCTCGAAGCGCCCGCAAAGGACCGCGACGCCGGACCCCGCCGCCAGCTCCCTCACCAGCCCTTGGGACAGCGGCCGCCCGCGGGGCGTCATCGCGAGAACGGGCGCCTCAGGGCTTCTCGCCAGCACGTGATCGACCGCGGCCGCGAGCACGTCCGCCCGCATCACCATCCCCACCCCGCCGCCCGCCGGAGTATCGTCCACCGAGCGGTGCTTGTCGGTGGCGAAGCCGCGGATCTGGACCGTCTCCAGCGACCAGATACCCTCCCGCAACGCGCGACCGGCAAGGCTGTGGCCGAGCGGCCCGGGGAACATCTCGGGATAGAGTGTGAGGACCGTGGCTCCCCAAGTCACGGGGCGACGACGCTCATCCGCAGAGCCTGGATTCCGGCAGGAGTGGTCGGCGCCAGGAGCAGATTGCCGCTGATGCGCCCGCGCTCGCACCTCCAGGTGAAGGTCCCTGTAAGCGCCCCGGTGGGCGTGATCGGGCTGGCGGTGTCGCAGGCGCCGACCTCGTCCTTCAGGCGGGCAAGCTCCCGCGCCCAATTCTGGGGCGAGCGGTCCATCAGGAAGTTCATCGCGAGCAGGTCCCCGGCCGCGCCCACCTTCCCTTCACGGTACATGGCCCCCGCGGCACGATAGGCGGCGGCGAGGCTGTCGCTCACCGGCAGGCTCCTCCCCAGCAGCGCTCCCGCCCGGTGGAGCGCCACGGCCGCGTCCCAGGCGGCACCGGAGCCACCGTTATAAGTGCGGTTGCTGAAGACGAATATCCCGATGCCGTGATCGGTAAGCAGCAGCATATGCGAACCGTAGCCCGGATAGCCGCCGCCATGGCTGAGCGTATGGCCGAGGTCCGGGTCCTGCGCCTGAATGAGGCCCATTCCGTAGCCGATGGCCTGAGTCACGGGCGTCTTCCCAAACCGCTGCCTCAGACGAACGAAGTTCGACCCTTGCCCCATCTCCCGCACCGTCGAGCGCCGCACCGGCCCCGCCTGCGCGTCGTCCCGGGCCGGCCAGCCTGAGAGGAGGAAGGCGATCCACTTCGCATAGTCACTGGCGCTGGTCTGGACCCCGCCCATCGAGCCGAACACGCCGTGGCGCATCGTCGGCTCTTCCGACCAGCGGTTATTCTCCCAGCGATAGCCGATCGCCCGGCGCTCCATCGGCCAGTCCCGCACCTCATAGCCCGTGGAGGTCATGCCGAGGGGCTGCATGATATTGCGCACGATATACTGGTCGTAGGGCAGCCCTGAGACGTTGGTGACAATCCGGCCGAGAAGCGCGTAGCCAAAATTGGAATATTCGAAAGCGAGGCCGGGCGCGCGGGTGAAGGGCGGCTGCGCCTTCAGCATGGCGGTGAACTCCGCCTCGGTGATTACCTGCTGCCGGTCGCCCCATGGATCGTCGGTGACAAACCCGGCGGTGTGGCTGAGGAGGTCGCGAACGCGGATGCGGGGCGAGTCCGCCGTCGGGTAGCGCCAGCCGCGCATCTCCGGGACGTAGGTCTCGGCCAAGGCGTCGAGCGAAAGCTTTCCTTCGTCCCGCAGCTTCAGGATGGCCAGACCCGTGAAGGCTTTGGACATCGACGCGATGCGGAAGAGGCTGTCCGCCGTCACCGGCCGCCGCGCCGTGAGGTCCTGCACGCCCAGCGCCTTTAGGTGGACGAGCCGACCGTCCGCGACGATCCCGTAGACGAGGCCGGGCGCGTGGCTGTCGAGCTGGAAGTCACCGAAGAGTCGATCGATCGCGGGAACAGCCTCCGCGATCTTCGGCGGCAACGGCGTCGTTTGAGCCGCAGCGGCCAGCGGCGTAAGGGCCAGAAGCAGCGCGGCAATCAGTCGCAGCATCGTCCTCTCCTCTCGTCGGATGCCTTAGCGGCGGCGCGGAACCAACGGCAAGGCGCTTCGCTCTCCGCGCCATGAACGAGCCGAATTACGACTGCCTGATCATCGGCGGCGGCCCCGCAGGCCTGACCGCCGCTATCTACCTCACTCGCTTCCACCTGACGGCGAAGCTGGTCGACGCTGGCAAGAGCCGAGCGAGCTGGATCCCCTGCACCCACAACCATGCCGGCTATCCTGGTGGCATCTCCGGAAAGGATCTGCTCGCTCGCATGAAGGAGCAGGCGCAGATGTACGGCGCCTCGATTGTGACGAGCCGGGTCACCCGCCTCGACGTTGTCGAGGGCGGCTTCCGCGCCGAATGGGGTGAAGGCTCCGTGACGGCCCGCAAGGTTCTTCTCGCCACCGGCATCACCAACCGCCGCCCGCCCATGGACGAGGAGCTCCACGACGAGGCGCTTGCACGCGGCCTCATCCGCTACTGCCCGATCTGCGACGGCTATGAGGTGACCGACAAGAAGGTCGGGGTCATCGGCAGCGGAAGCCACGGGGTCGCCGAAGCCGTGTTCATCCGAGGCTTCACCACCGACATCACCCTCATCGCTCCCGACAAGGCCCACGACCTCAGCGCGGAGGACCAGGCCAAGCTGCGCGAATACGGGATTAAGGCAATCGACGGACCCGCCTTCGCCGTCGCCGCGCACGATGAGTGCATAGTAGTGGACACCGCCGAAGGGCACCACACGTTCGACAGCGTCTATCCGGCCCTCGGATCGGACATCCACACCGAACTCGCCTTGCAGGTCGGGGCGGAGCTCAAAGAAGGGACGCTGGTGGTCGACAGCCACCAGCGGACATCGGTGCCAGGCCTGTACGCGGCGGGCGACGTGGTGCTCGGCCTCGACCAGATCAGCCACGCCATGGGCGAAGGCGGAGTCGCCGCGACGACGATGCGCAACGACCTCGCGAAGGAACGCCCCATCATCCGGGAGGCGCTGAGAGGTTCGGTGGCGGCGAAGAGCGCCTGAGGCGAATCCTTCTGGAACCCACGCTCCCCGGGAGCGCTTCCCATTGATCCAGGATAAGCGGGCACGGCGGCAGGGATGGTGGGCGCAGACTTCTTCGGGCTCGAGCCTTACCATGTCGCGATGGCCGCGATCGGCGGTGCCGTCATCCTCGCCTTCTGGATTCCCCGCTTCCTCTCCGGGCGCGAGCCGGCGGCTTCGGCGCTGCTCATCCTTGCGGGGGCGCTCGCCTTTTCCTGGATCCCTGGAATGCCCTCCGCCATCGATCCGAGGGCCGAGCCGCGGCTGTGGGAGCTGACCAGCGAGCTAGCGGTCATCGTCGCGCTCTTCGGGACGGGCCTGCGGATCGACAATCTCACCAGCTACCGACGCTGGCGGCCGACGGTGCGGCTGCTCGCCGTGGTCATGCCGCTGACCATCGTCTCCGTGGCGTTGCTAGGCTGGCTGCTGGCGGGAATGACGCTGGCCGGTGCGCTCCTGCTAGGGGCGGTCCTGGCCCCGACGGACCCGGTGCTCGCCGGTGACGTGCAGGTCGGGCCGCCGACCGAGGGCGGCGAGCATCCGGTGCGCTTCTCGCTCACGGCCGAGGCTGGCCTCAACGACGGCCTCGCTTTCCCGTTCGTCTACCTCGCGCTTATCGTCGGCGCGGAGGGGTTCGCGCCGCAGTCCTGGGGCCTGGAATGGTTCGCGAAGGACGTCCTCTACCGGATCGCGGTCGGACTGGCCGTCGGCGCGGGGATCGGCTGGATTCTCGGCAGGATCCTCTTTTCGGTTCCCCGCGGGAATGCGCTCGCGGATACGGGGTCGGGCGTGCTCGCCCTGGCCGGAGTCCTCCTCTGCTACGGAGCCACGGAGCTCATCGAAGGCTATGGGTTCATCGCGGCCTTTGTCGCGGGGCTCGCGCTGAGGCGCGCGGAGGCTGAGCATGAGTTCCACGGCACGCTTCACGGATTCACGCTGGCGATCGAGCATACGCTCACCGCCATCCTCCTCATCCTGATCGGAAGCGTGCTTCCCATGCTATGGCCCGAGCTGGACTGGCGGCACGTCGCCGTCGCCGTCGCTCTGCTGTTCGTCATCCGGCCCGTGATCGGCTGGCTTGGGCTGGCGGGAACCGACCTGCTTCCTCGCGAGCGCATGGTGGTCGCGGTGTTTGGGGTGAGGGGCATCGGCTCGATCTACTATCTCGGATACGCAGCCGGCCACCTCGAGCTGGTGAATGAAGGCCAGCTCTGGGCGACCATCGCCCTCACGATCGCCTTGTCGACGGTCGTTCACGGACTGACCGCGGGTGCGGCGGTGGAGCGCGCGACGAGGAAAGAACGAAAGGCGGGCTAGGCAAGGAAGACGGGGTCGGCGACGATACGGCCTTCCGCCAGATCGGCGACGCCGCTTCTGAACGGCACCATGGTTCGGCGGCCATCCGGCTTCTCGATCTCGAGGATGTCGCCTGCCCCGAAATTCTCGACCGCGACCACGGTGCCGAGCGGCTTCCCATCTTCGGTCTCGCAGGGAAGGCCGAGAAGGTCCGCATGATAATATTCGCCTTCCTCCAGCGGGGGGAGGACGGCTCTGGGAACGGTGAGGAGCTGGCCGCGAAGCGCCTCCGCCGCGTTGCGGTCGGCGATCTCGACGAAGCGGACGATCGGGGTGAGGCCGCCCTTCATGGCGGCAAGGGTGAGAATTCGGTCTCCCACCCTCACCTCCCGGTGCCGCTTGAGGCTGTCCGGGCTCTCGGCGAACAATTTCAGGCGCACCTCGCCGCTTATGCCGTGCGCTCCGGCAATGGCGGCGAGGGCGACCTGATCGTCAGCCAAGGATCACTCCGCCTTTTCGGCGCCTTCGGCCGGAGCGGCTTCGTCCGAGCCCTCGGCCGGCTCGCTGGTCGACTGGCCCTCGTTCGGAGCCTCGTCGGCCGGAGTGGCCTCGTCGCCGCCCTCGGCAGCCGCGTCCGCAGTGGGAGCGGCTTCCTCAGCGGAAGGCGCTTCGTCCGCTGCGGCGGCTTCCTCAGCAGGAGCGGCTTCCTCGGCGGCGGGAGCAGCTTCCTCAGCAGGAGCCGTTTCGTCGACGGCCGGAGCCGCTTCCTCAACCGGAGTCGCTTCCTCGGCGGGGGCGGCTTCTTCGGCGCTCGCCGCGGCGGCGGCTTCGGCGGCTTCGGCCTCGCGGGTTGCGCGCTCCTCGGCGCGCTCCTTGGCCTTCTCGCCCGGCTGGCCCTTGTTCGGGTTGCTGCGCGCGGCGCGCTCACGGACGCCCGCGGCGTCGAGGAAGCGGGCGACCCGGTCGGTCGGCTGAGCACCGACGGAGAGCCAGTAGCGCGCGCGGTCGCCGTCGAGCTTCACTCGCTCGGCGCTGTCCTTCGGGAGCATCGGGTTGTAGCTGCCGATACGCTCGATGAACTTGCCGTCGCGGCCGGTGCGGGCGTCGGCAACGACGATCTTGTAGTATGGGCGCTTCTTCGCGCCGCCCCGGGAAAGCCGGATGGAAACTGCCATGTCTTTAGTCCTTCTCTCTTGATCTGAAACGTCGCCCCGAACGGGTATCGAGCTTACTTCTTTCCGAAACCATCGAAGCCCGGCGGGAGCTTCATTCCGCCGGGAAGGCCCTGGAGCCCGCCCGCGCCGCCGCCCGGCAGGCCGGGCATGCCGCCGCCGCCCATGCCGCCAAGCCCCCCCAGGCCGCCTCCGCCGAACAGCGCTCCAAGCTTGCCGAGGCCGCCCATCTTGCGCATCTTCTTCATCATCGTCGCCATTTCCTGGTGCATCTTGAGGAGCTTGTTGACCTCCTGCACCGTCCGCCCCGCGCCCTTGGCGATGCGGATCTTGCGCTTGGCGTTGATCAGCTCCGGCTTGGTCCGCTCCTTGGGAGTCATCGAGCCGATGATGGCGTCGAGGTGGACGAGCACCTTGTTGTCGACTCCGGACGCCGCCATCGCTCCCTGAACCTTCTTCATGCCCGGCAACATACCCGCCAGGCCGGTCAGGCCGCCCATGCGCTGCATCTGGCCGATCTGCGAACGGAGGTCGTTAAGGTCGAACTGGCCCTTCGCCATGCGCTGGGCCATCTTCTCGGCCTCTTCGACCTGGATGGTCTCCTGCGCGCGCTCGACCAAGCCGACCACGTCGCCCATGCCGAGGATTCGGCCGGCAACCCGGCTCGGGTGGAAAGGCTCGATCGCATCGATCGCTTCGCCAACGCCAGCGAACTTGATCGGCTTACCGGTCACGGCCCGCATCGACAGAGCCGCGCCGCCGCGAGCGTCGCCGTCGAGGCGGGTGAGCACGACGCCGGTCAGCGGCACCTGCTCCGAGAAGCTGGTCGCTACGTTGACCGCGTCCTGCCCGGTCAGAGCATCAACGACGAGAAGGATCTCGTTGGGCGTGGAGACGTCCGCCACCGCCCTCATCTCGTCCATCAGCGCCTGATCGACGTGGAGGCGGCCCGCAGTGTCGAGGAGGAGAACGTCGAAGCCCTGGAGCTTCGCCGATTGAAGCGCGCGGCGGGCGATGTCGACCGGCTGCTGCCCCGCCACGATCGGAAGGGTGGCGACTCCGGCTTTCTCACCGAGCACGCGAAGCTGCTCCTGCGCCGCGGGCCGGGCGACGTCCAGCGAGGCCATCATCACCTTCTTGCGGCCCTTCTCGGAAAGCCGCTTGGCGATCTTCGCCGTCGAGGTCGTCTTGCCCGAGCCCTGGAGGCCGACCATCATCACGACCGCGGGGGGAGTGACGTCCACGTCGAGGTCGGACGCATCGGCGCCGAGCATCTCGATGAGGGCGTCATGGACAAGCTTCACGACCTGTTGGCCGGGAGTGACGGAGCGAAGCACCTGCTGGCCCACCGCCTGCTCCGTCACCCGCTCGACGAAGTCGCGGACCACGGGTAGAGCGACGTCGGCCTCTAGGAGGGCAATCCGAACCTCGCGCATGGCCGCGCGGACATCGGCTTCGGTCAACGCGCCGCGGCCGCGCAGGCGGTCGAAGACCCCGCTCAGACGATCGCTCAGGCTGTCGAACATTCGCTCACTCCATCTTACCCGCCGGGGAAAAACGCACAAAACGCCGGCGGGCGAAACTCGCCGGCCAGCGTGCGTGGGCTCACCCTCGCAGGATGTGGTGGCGCATAGAGGAAGGAGCAAGCCGAGGCAAGGGCGGCTCAGGCCGAGGGACGCGGCCCCCTGACGGTCCGCACCAGGCCCAGGGCGATGAGCACGAAGGCGAAGGCCGCCGAGGCCGCGAACAGGGCAGCGCGCGCGCCCTCTCCCCAGCCCGGCCAAAGCAAGGCCACCGTGGCCAGCGCCCAGGCGACCGAGAGCAGCGGGAGCCACACCCCCCATTCGCGCACCCGGAACGGGTGGACGAAATAGACCGGTGCGAAGCTTGCGATGCCCAGGAGCACGATGACCACCGCCCCAGCTTCGGGCGAAACGCCCGTCACCCACAGGTAGACCGCGACGATGTTCCAAAGGCCGGGAAAGCCACGAAAATAATTATCCTCGCTCTTCAGATCGCGCCGCACGAACGAATAGAGGGCGCAGAGCTGGATCAGCGCCGCCAACGGAAAGGCGAGGTTCTCCGGAACCAGTCCCGCCCGCCAGATGAAGACGGTCGGAACGAAGACGTAGGTCAGATAGTCGACGATGAGGTCGAGCGTCTCGCCGTCCACGTTGGGTGCGTGGCGCTTCACCTGGGCCCAGCGCGCCAGCGATCCATCCACCCCGTCCACCGCGAGCGCCGCGAGCAGCCAGAGCAAGGCGAGGCGGAAATCCCCCTGCCCGATCGCCCCCAGCGCGAGCAGGGCGAAGATCGCGCTGCTCGCCGTGAAAGCGTGTACGATCCAGGCGAAGGCGGCCTGTCCGCCACTGGTCCCTTCGGGTCGGCTCATGGCGGTGTAACGGCTCCGGCGGCCGGACGGTTGCGCCGCGCCCGGCATCGTGGCTTAGCCGAGAGGATGGAGCCGCCCCAAATACTGGTCGATGCCGACGCCTGCCCGGTCAAGGAGGAGATCTACAAGGTCGCCTTCCGCCACGAAGCGCCGGTGAAGATCGTCGCCAACGCCCATCTGCGGGTGCCGCCGCACCCGCTGATCGAGCGGGTGACGGTCGGCGCCGGCTTCGATGCCGCCGACGACTGGATCGCGGAGCGGGCGGGGCCGCGCACCGTCGTCGTCACCGGCGACATCCTGCTCGCGGACCGCTGCCTGAAGGCAGGCGCCGCCGTGGTCGCGCCCAACGGCAAACCCTTCACCACCGCCTCGATCGGCGGCGCCATCGCCACAAGGGCGATCATGGCCGATCTGCGCGCTGGCGTGGACGGCCCCGGCGGAGGGCCTGCCCCCTTCACCAGGCAGGACCGCTCCCGCTTCCTCTCCTCGCTCGACGAGGCTTTGGTCCGGCTGAAACGCCGTTAGGCCCTCAATCGACGGGATATTCGAACGGGTCGGTCGGACGGGGCTGCGACGGCACCGGCATGCGCGGCAAGGGCTGCTCGCGGTTCGCGGCATTGAGCAGGAAGGTCGCCATGATCACGGCTGCCTGCCGCAGGTCGTCGCCCTTGAGATGGTCGTAAGTGTCGATGCTGGTGTGGTGCAGCCGCGAGGAATAATCGAGCGGGTCCTGGATGAACTGGTAGCCGGGCAGCCCGACCGACTGCAGGTAGACATGGTCCGTGCCGCCCGTCCCGCGGATCGCCACCGTCGAGGCTCCGAGGCTTGCGAAGGGCGAAAGCCATTCGCGGAAGATCGGAACCGCCGCGACGTTGCCTTCGGCGTTGATGCCGCGAATCTTCCCGGAGCCGTTGTCGAGGTTGAAATAGGCCACGAGGTCGCGGTGGCCCGGCTTAAGGGTCAGCGGCCAGCGGTTGCGCCAGGTCGCGCCGGGGCGAAGATGCTTGTAGCGCTCGTCCACCGGCGGCCGGCTGGCGAGGTGGCGCTCCACGTAGGCCAGCGAGCCGAGAATGCCCTGCTCCTCGCCCGACCAAAGGGCGAAGCGGATCGTCCGCTTCGGCCGAACGCCGAGGCGGGAGAGGATCCGGGCCGCCTCCATCACGACGGCGCTCCCCGCCGCGTTATCGACCGCGCCGTCTGCGGCCACCCAGCTGTCGAGATGGGCTCCGGCCATGACATATCCCGCCCCCGGGTCGGCTCCGGGGATCTCCGCCAGGATGTTATACGCCTTCGTGTCCTCGTCGTGGAAGCGGACATCGCTCATCAGCTCCAGCGTCGGCGAGGCGTCTGTGAGCGCGAGGCGCGCGAGGCGCCGGTAATCCTCGGCGGCGATCTCGAAGCCGGGAAGGGCCGGCGTCTGGCCCACCTGAAAAAGGTAGCCGGCGCCGTGGACGAGGCCGCCGTCGCGATAGGACATTCTCGCCCAGGCAACAGCGCCTTCGGCTTTCAGGAAGGCATCGCGCTTCTGCTCGAAATCGGCTTCCTTCAGCGTCTTCTCCACTTGAATCGGCGAGTAGTTCGGCATCTGGTAGGTGTCGGCCTTGCTGAGCTCCTCGCCGGTGAGGCGCTTGAATGCGGGCTCGGTCGGTTCGGAGCCAGTGCCGGGATGACTAATCAGCACGATCTGGCCGCGCAGCTTGCCCCGGTGCTTGGCGAAATCCTCGGAATCGCTCATCGGGGCGACGACGACGCCGGCCGAGATCGTTCCATTCGTGGCGGGGGTCCAGGCGACGGGGATCGCCGTCAGCCGCTTCGTACGCGGGGCCGTCATTCGAACGCTGGAGTCGACGATCGACCAGCCGCGGCCGAACTCGAAGCCTTCGGCGCGGACGTTGGACAGCCCCCAGTCCCGGAAACGCTGCTGCGTCCAGCGCTCCGCCTCGCGCATCTGGGGCGAATTGGTTAGGCGGCCGCCGATCCGGTCCGTCAGATGGTGGGCCGTCTGCAGCACCTCGCTTCGGTTCATCCCCTCGTCCAGCACCCGGTTGATCTGCACCCGGTCGTTTTCCTGGGCGGCGGCGGGAATGGCGACCGTGGCCGCGGCGGCAAGGAGGAGGGCGGCGAAATGCTTCATCGATATATCCCCTGCTGGAACTGGCGCCGCTTATGGCGAGCCGAGGCAGGCGCGGCAACGGGGCAAGGTGGACTTGCCCCCCTCCCCTCCCTAGATGCTCGCGGGCGATGAAGCGGCGGTTCCGGAAGATGCACGGCCTCGGCAACGACTTCGTCATCTTCGACGCGCGGGAGACGCCGCTGGAGATGACGAAGGCGCGCGCCCGAGCGCTTGCCGATCGACGTACGGGGATAGGCTGCGACCAGCTGATCGTGCTTGAGCCTTCCGACAGCGCCGACGCGCGGATGCGCATCTGGAATTCGGACGGTGGCGAGGTGGAAGCTTGCGGCAACGCCTCCCGCTGCGTTGCGCTCATCCTGGGCGGCGACAGGATAATCGAGACGGCGGGAGGCCTTCTCCAGGCACAGGCGAACGGAAGCGCGGCCACGGTGGACATGGGTAAGCCGCGCTTCGCCTGGGACGAGATACCGCTCGCTTACGCCATGGACACCGTGCCGCTGCCGGTCGGGTGGGAAGAGCTGCAGAACCCGGTCGCCGTCAACGTCGGCAATCCGCACGTGGTGTTCTTCGTCGAGGATATGTCGGAAATCGATCTCGCCCGCTTGGGCCCTATGATCGAGAAGGACCCGCTGTTCCCGAAGGGCGTGAACGTCAATGTCGCCGAAGTGCGGATCGGCGGGATGAACGTTGAGGGGACGCGCCGTCCCGGCCTGGACCTTCGAGTCTGGGAGCGCGGCGCGGGTCTCACGCAAGCCTGCGGGACGGGCGCTTGCGCCACCGCCGTCGCCGCCATCAGGTCGCTGGGCATGAGCTCCCCCATCGGTGTGTGCCTCCCCGGAGGAACGCTGAAGATCGAGTGGACCCCCGGCGGCACGATCCGGATGACCGGTCCTGCCGCGCACGTCTTCGAAGGCGAGGTCGAGCTGTGAGCGGTCCGGACATGATCACGCTCGGCTGCCGCCTCAATTCGGCGGAAAGCGAGGCGATGCGGCAGCTCGCCGGTGCGCAGGACGATCTCATCATCGTCAACAGCTGCGCCGTCACCAACGAGGCCGTCCGTCGGACCCGCCAGGCGATCCGCAAGGCGAAGAGAGCCCGGCCGGACGCACGGGTGGTGGTGACCGGCTGCGCCGCTCAGGTGGAGCCGGAGATGTTCGCGGCCATGCCGGAGGTCGCGCGGGTCGTCGGCAATCGCGAGAAATTCGATCTCGGGGCGCTGCTCGCGCCGGAGAGGGTCCGAGTCTCGAACATCATGTCCGTTCGGGAGACGGCGCCGCACCTCGTTACGGGCTTTTCGGAACGCAGCCGGGCGTTCGTCGAGGTGCAGAACGGATGCGACCATCGCTGCACCTTCTGCATCATCCCCTATGGCCGCGGGAACAGCCGCTCGGTGCCGGCGGGGCTGGTCGTGGAGCGGGTCAAGGCGCTTGCGGGCGAGGGATTCAAGGAAGTGGTCCTGACCGGAGTCGACGTCACCAGCTACGGGCCCGATCTTCCCGGCTCCCCGACGCTCGGCCTGCTGATCGAACGGATATTGCGTCACGCGCCGGAGCTTGCGCGCCTCCGCCTCTCCTCGCTCGACTGCATCGAGATCGACGAGCGGCTGGAAGAGATCATCGCCCACGAGCCGCGATTCATGCCGCACCTCCACATGAGCTTCCAGGCGGGCGACGACATGGTGCTGAAGCGCATGAAGCGCCGCCACTCGCGCGCTCAGGCGGTCGAGACGGTGCAGCGCCTCAAGGCAAAGCGGCCGGACCTCGCCATCGGCGCCGACCTCATCGCCGGCTTCCCGACCGAGTCCGAGGAAATGCACGAGAACAGCGTGAAACTGATCGACGAGTGCGACATTGTCATGGGACACATCTTCCCCTTCTCTCCGAAGCTCGGCACGCCCGCTGCGCGGATGCCGCAGGTGCCGCCGCCGGTAGTGAAGGAGCGGGCCCGTCGGCTGCGCGAAGCGACGGCGAAGCGGCGGGCGATGTGGCTCCAGGGGCTGGTGGGAACCCGCCAGCGCGTGCTGGTGGAAAAGCACCGCCTCGGACACGCCGAGAACTTCGCGCCAGTGCTGATTACCGGTGACGGAAGCGACGTCGTGGAGGTGACGGTCACGAGCGTGGATGGGGACAGGTTGATCGGAGTGCCCGCATGAGCGACGCGCCCGCCTCCTGGCTGGACCGCCTCAACTCGGGTTTCCGCAAGACGTCCGAGAAGCTGGGAGACAACCTCACCGGGCTGTTCACAAAGGCGACGCTCGACGACCAGACGCTTGACGACATCGAGGAGGCGCTGATCGCCTCCGACCTCGGCCCGGCGACGGCAGCCAAGGTCCGAGCGCGGCTGGCGAGCGAGCGGTTCGAGCGCGGCCTCTCCGAATATGCGGTGAAGGAGATCGTTGCCGAGGAGCTCGAGAAGATCCTCGCGCCGGTCGCGGTGCCGCTGGAGGTTAATGCCTTTCCACGCCCGCAGGTGATGCTGGTGGTGGGAGTCAACGGATCGGGCAAGACGACGACGATCGCCAAGATCGCCCACCTCCTCCTCGAGCAGGATTACGGCGTGCTGCTCGCCGCGGGAGACACGTTCCGCGCCGCCGCCATCGAGCAGCTGAAGATCTGGGCGGACCGGATCGGCGTGCCCGTCATCTCCGGACCTGAAGGCGGCGACAGCTCCGCCATCGTCTTCGACGGGGTGAAGAAAGGGACCGCTGAGGGTATCGACACCCTCGTCGTCGATACCGCGGGCCGGCTCCAGAACAAGAAGGGCCTGATGGACGAGCTCGCCAAGATCCGGCGCGTGCTCGGCCGCCTCAACCCGGAGGCTCCGCACAACGTCATCCTGGTGCTCGACGCCACCACGGGCCAGAACGCGCTTTCGCAGATCGAGGTTTTCAAGGAGGTGGCCGGAGTGACCGGGCTCGTCATGACCAAGCTGGACGGGACCGCGCGCGGCGGCGTCCTCGTCGCTGCCGCGGAGAAATATCGGCTCCCCATCCACGCCATCGGAGTGGGAGAAGGCATTGACGACCTTCGGCCGTTCAACGCCCGTGAGACGGCGCGTGCGATTGCGGGATTGGGCTCCGCATGAGCGACGCGCAGCAGAAGAGGGAGCCGTCCGCGGGTGCTCGCCTCCTGATCGACCTGGGGCCGCTGCTCGTCTTCTTCCTGGTGAACTTCCTCGCGCCGGTGCCGGACGTGCTCAGGATCTTCTACGCGACCGGCGCCTTCATGGCCGCGATGATCGTGGCGATGCTCATCTCGCAGATCCGCTACCGCCACATCTCGCCTCTGCTTTGGTTCTCCGGAGTGACGGTGGTGATCCTCGGCGGGATCACGATCTGGCTCCACAACGACACCTTCATCAAGATGAAGCCGACCCTCTACTACCTCGTGGTGGTGGGCCTGCTCGGCTTCGGCCTGGCGACGAAGCGCAACCTCCTCAAGATGGTGCTCGGCACCGCCTATCCCGGCCTTTCGGAACGCGGCTGGACGCTTCTGACGCGCAACTGGACCGCCTTCTTCCTCGTCATGGCGGTCGTGAACGAGCTCGTGTGGCGCAACAGCAGCACGAGCTTCTGGATCGGCTTCAAATTGTGGGGGTTCCTTCCCGCCACCTTCCTCTTCGCCTTTGCCAACGTCCCAATGCTGATGCGGCACGGGATGACGCTCGAAAAGGCGAAGGAGGACCCGCCGGTGCCGCCCTCCCAATGATCGATCCCGTCGTCTCCATCCGCAGCCTTTCCAAGCGCTATGCCACCGGCCACGAGGCGCTGAAGAATGTCGACCTCGACATCCGCCGAGGCGAGATTTTCGCGCTGCTCGGGCCGAACGGCGCGGGCAAGACGACTCTCATCAGTATCGTGTGCGGCATCGTCACGCCCACCTCGGGGCAGGTCCAAGCCGACGGGCACGACATCCAGAAGGACTATCGCGCCGCGCGAACGAAGATCGGGCTCGTCCCCCAGGAGCTCCACACCGACGCGTTCGAGAGCGTCTGGTCCACCGTCACCTTCAGCCGCGGCCTGTTCGGCAAGGCGCCCGACCCCGCTCACATCGAGAAGGTGCTTCGCGACCTCTCGCTCTGGGAGAAGCGCAAGTCGAAAATCATGGAGCTGTCCGGCGGGATGAAGCGCCGGGTGATGATCGCCAAGGCGCTCAGCCACGAGCCCGACATCCTCTTCCTCGACGAGCCGACGGCGGGCGTCGACGTCGAGCTCCGCCGCGACATGTGGGAGCTGGTGCGGCGCCTTCGCGAGAGCGGAGTCACCATCATTCTCACCACCCATTATATCGAGGAAGCGGAGGAGATGGCCGACCGGATCGGCGTCATCTCCAAGGGTGAGCTGATCCTCGTCGAGGAGAAGTCCGTGCTGATGACGAAGCTCGGCAAGAAGGAGCTGAGCCTTCAGCTCGCCGAGCCGCTCGCCGCCGTACCGCCCGAGCTTGCGGAATGGGAGCTTGAGCTGGCGGACGAGGGCAATGAGCTTCGCTACGTCTTCGACGGCAAGGCGGAGCGGACCGGCATCCCGTCGCTGCTTCGGCGGATGAGCGACCTCGGAATCGTCTTCAAGGACCTCAACACCCACCAGAGCTCGCTAGAGGACATTTTCGTCAGCCTCGTAACCGAGAGGGGGCGGCCATGAACCTTTACGGCGTGTGGGCGATCTACCGCTTCGAGATGGCTCGGGCGCTCCGCACCTTGTGGCAAAGCCTGGTGACGCCCGTTATCACCACCTCTCTCTACTTCATCGTGTTCGGGTCGGCGATCGGATCGCGCATGACGGAGGTCGATGGCGTTCCATACGGCGCCTTTATTGTACCCGGCCTCATCATGCTTTCCCTCTTCACCCAGAGCCTGTTCAACGCCAGCTTCGGCATCTTCTTTCCCAAGTTCACCGGCACGATCTACGAGATCCTCTCCGCCCCCATATCCCCCCTGGAAATCGTCCTCGGCTATGTGGGGGCGGCGGCGACGAAGTCGGTGGTGCTGGGCCTGGTCATCCTCGCCACGGCGGCATTCTTTGTGCCGATCCATATTCTCCACCCGGGCTGGATGATCGCCTTCCTGCTTCTGATCACCCTCTCCTTCAGCCTGTTCGGATTCATCATCGGCATCTGGGGCAAGAATTTCGAGCAGATCCAGTTCATCCCGATGCTGATCGTGACGCCGCTCACCTTCCTCGGCGGCGCCTTCTATTCGGTAGACATGCTGCAGGAGCCGTGGCGGACGGCGACCTTCTTCAACCCGGTCGTCTATCTGATCAGCGGCTTTCGCTGGAGCTTCTACGGGACCGCGGACGTGGGGGTGGAGATCAGCCTCGCCGCCACGCTTGGCTTCTTCCTCGTCTGCCTCGCGGTGGTGACCTGGATCTTCAGGACGGGCTATCGCCTGAAGAGCTGATCAGCTGGTGGCGCTTCATGGCGTGGCGAAGCTGATCGTAGGTGAGGCTGAGCGCGGTGGCCGCGGCGCGCTGGTTCCAGCGGCATTTCTCCAGCGCCGCCGCCAGGATCGCCTTTTCATATTCGGCCACCGCCAGCCGGAAATCGGCGCAACCTTCCGGATCCCAAGAGGAGGGCGGGACCGGCGCCCCCGCGGCGACGGCGGGAGGAGCGTCCGCTTGCGGCGCAGCGACGGAGGCGCGCGGCCGCCACGGGCTCTCGAAGGGATCGAACTGGATCTGGTCCACCGGTCGCGTCGGGTCCTCGCAGCGGTAGACGGCGCGTTCGATGACGTTGCGAAGCTCGCGCACATTGCCAGGCCAATTATAGTCCAGAAGGCGGTTCATCGCGTTGGCGCTGAAGCCGGGCCACTTCTCCCATTCGAGCTCCAATGCCATCCGCCGAGCGAAATGGTCCGCAAGGACGGGGATGTCGCTGGAGCGATGACGCAAGGGCGGCAAGGTGACGACCTCGAAGGACAGACGATCGAGGAGGTCCGGACGGAACCGGTGCTGCTCCGCAAGTCGCGGCAGATCCTCGTTGGTGGCGGCCACGATGCGCACATCGACCGTCACGGGCCGCGAGGCGCCGATGCGGGTGACTTCGCCATATTCGACCACGCGCAGAAGCCGCTCCTGCGCGGCCTGGCTGAGGGTCGCGAGCTCGTCGAGGAAGAGCGTTCCGCCGTCGGCTTCCTCGAAGCGGCCTACTCGGGCTTTGGTGGCGCCGGTAAACGCGCCGGATTCATGCCCGAACAGCTCCGCCTCGATGAGCGTCTCGGGCAGAGCTGCGCAGTTCATCGTCACCAGCGGCCCGTCCCAGCGGGAGGAGAGATGGTGAAGGCGTTCGGCGATCAGCTCCTTGCCGGTGCCGCGCTCCCCGATGACCAACACGGGCCGATCGAGCGGAGCGGCGCGGCTCGCCCGCTCCACCGCGTCCAGGAAGGAGGAGGATTGGCCGACGAGTTGGGTGTTCCGCTCCATGGCCAAAGATTGGGGCTATTTCCCACCGCTTGGCAATAGGTCACGAGGCACACGTGGCCGATAAATCCTGAAAACCTTGGATTTACGCCATTCCCGCCACTTGGCACGACCTGTGTATAGGATGAGGCATGCCGCCGAAGGGCGGAAGGGGAAGAACGAAAGTTTCAGAGGAGGAAGACATGAACAACCTCGGCAATATCGGCCAGACCGTCACCGCCGCCCTCGGCGCCCTGCTGCTCACCGTCACGGCCGTGGGCGCAGCCGTCGGACCGGCTCGGGCGGTCGAGACCGGCCCGGTCAGCCTTGTGGCGGCCCCCGTTTCGGGGCAGGTTCAGGCCTGACCGCGACAGCGTATCAAGGAGTAAGGAATGGGTATTTTCTCCCGCACGCGTGACATAGTTGCTGCGAACTTTGCCGATCTTTTGGACAAGGCGGAGGATCCGGCGAAGATGATCCGGATGATCATCCTCGAGATGGAGGAGACGTTGGTGGAGGTTCGCGCTTCGGCGGCTCGCACCATTGCCGATCAGAAGGAGATGCGCCGTCAGATTGCGCGTCTGGACAAGCTTCAGGACAGCTGGGTCGAGAAGGCGGAGCTGGCGCTGAGCAAGGGCCGGGAGGATCTTGCCAAGGCGGCTCTGGTCGAGAAGCAGAAGGCGGCCGACATGGGCGACAGCCTCAAGGCCGAGATCGAGGTTCTGGACGATGCTTTGAGGGCGTCGGAGGCGGACATCGCCAAGCTTCAGGGCAAGCTTCGTGAGGCTCGGACGCGTCAGAACGCGATCCAGTCGCGGCTTGAGAGCGCCAATCAGCGGGCCCGGATGCGGGAGGTTTATGCCGGCCCGAAGGTGGACGAGGCGTTCAGCCGCTTCGACGTCCTGGAGCGGCACGCCGACATGGCGGAAGGCCGCGCCGACGCCCTGGCGCTTGGAGCTCCGCCCAAGACGCTCGACGAGGAGATCGCCGAGCTGAGAAATTCGGAAAAGGTCGACGCCGAGCTCGAGGCGCTCAAAGCGCGGCTCGCCGGCTCAAGCGACAAGAAGGAAGGCTGAGAACATGGAAGAAGTCATCATTCCTGTCATCATCGTCGGAATCCTCTTCCTCGGCCTGCCGTGGATCGTGTTCCACTATATCACCCGCTGGAAGACGGCTGCGACCCTCACCAACGAGGATGAGAAGCTGATGGAGGAGTTGTACGACCTCGCTCGGCGCCTCGACGATCGCATGTGCTCAATTGAGCGGATCATGACGGCTGAGAACCCGAACTGGCGCGCCATTGGCTGCGATCCGATCTCGCCCGAAATTGAAGATGGCCGACTTGCCAGCGGCGAACCCCTGCGGAGGATCGGACAATGAGCGTCCGCCACACCAAGTTCTACCTCGACAAGCAGAACAAGAAGTTCCTCGGCGTCTGCTCCGGAATCGCAGACTATACCGGGGTGGATGCGACCCTGGTCCGCATCGGCACCATTTTGCTGACGATCCTGGGTTCCGGAATGACCATCATCGCCTATTTCCTGGCGGCGTGGATCGCTCCGAACAAGCCGCGCGAACTCGCTCAGGAGACGCCGGAGCAGACGAAATTCTGGCAGGGCGTCCGGGCCTCGCCCGCCCGTACGGTGCGCGACGTCCGCTCCCGCTTCCGGGAACTGGATCGCCGCCTCGCCGACGTCGAAACCTATGTCACCAGCTCCAACAGCCGTCTCGCCCGCGAGATCGAGCAGCTGCGCTAATCACCGGCAGGGATAAGGACATGAACCCTCAGAAGATCGCCATGCTGGAGATGCTGCTTCCGTTCTTCGGCATCCTCGGGATGCTCGCAATCGGCGGCTGGATCCTGACCACCTGGATGCGGGTGAAGCACGGCTATCCGCTCGACGGCGCTTGGGGCCAGACCGTCTATCCGCGCAACAATGATGAGACAATCGAGCGGGTTAAGCTGCTCTCGACCGAGAATGCTCAGCTTCGGGCCGAACTCGGCTCGATCAAGGACCGGCTCGCAACGGTGGAGCGGATCGTCACAGACGACAGCCATCGATTGACTCAGGAAATCGAAGCTCTGCGCCTGCCGCGCAACTGACACATAAAACCAAGGGGGATGAAGACGTGGCGACCTGGATTTGGGTTCTGATCCCACTGGCGGCGATCTTCGCCGGGGTGATCAAGCGCTGGTTGGACATCAAGGAAAAGCAGATGGAGGCGATCAGCCGTGCAGCGCTCGACCGGGCGGAGCAATATGCTTCGCAGACCGAGCGGCTGGAAGAACGAGTCCGGGTTCTCGAGCGGATTGCGACCTCCAGGGGCACGGACGTCGCCGAGCAGATCGAGCACTTACGGGACAGGAGCTGAAGGGTCATGGACGTCTTCGAATTCGTTTTCGGAATCATTCTGATTACTGTGGTCGGGGGCGTCTGGACGACCCATATGCGCACTAAAGCCAGACGTGTCGGTAAAGAGGGCGGGGCCGATAGCCTGCAGATGCGCGAGGAACTGACCCGGCTTCGGGATCGGCTCGCCGTCCTCGAACGGATCACGGTCGAAAAAGAAAATTCGCTCGAGCGCGAGATCGAGCAGTTGCGGAACCGCTGAGGGACGTGTGACGGAGCCCGAGACCCTTTTCGTCCTCTCCTGCTTCGGCTTGGCCGGATTGGGGCTCGCCGTGGCGGCCGGCCTCAAAGCTTGGGCGGAATGGCTCGACGTCAAGCGGCTGGAGCTCGGCAGGAGTGGCAAGACTCGCGGCCGCGGCCGGAGCGAAGTCGCGGCGCTGCGCGAACGAGTTCGGAGGCTGGAGGCGATTGCGAGCGGGGTGGAGCCCTAAGCCCTCCTCTGGTAGCGGGCGGCCATGGGCTCCCCTTCCCTCTCCCAGGTTTATGACGATTACGAGCTGCTGGAGCCGGACGACCGCTACCGGCTACTGATCGATCTTGGACGCGCGCTAGAGCCGATGCCGGAGGCGCTGAAGACTGACGCTACCTTGGTGCGCGGCTGCTCGGCCTCGGTCTGGCTTTACCCGGTACCGAGGGACGACGGCACGCTCCACTTCCTCGCGGACAGCAATGCCGCCATCACCAAGGGCATCGTCGCACTGGTGCTGCTCGCGGTCCAGGATCGAAAGCCGGAGGAGATCGTCGCCACAGACATCGATTCAGCTCTTGCCCGCTTCGACCTCAAGTCGCAGCTGAGCTCCAACCGCACCCAGGGCATTCCCAACATGATCGCACTCGTTCGCGAGACGGCGGAGCGGCTGGCGAAATGACCGAGCGGCCGGGCACCGTGGGAGGGCGGTTCGACCCCCTCCTCTTCACCAAGTTCGCCCGCAAGGTGGGCCATGGCGGGGCGCTGGGCATCCTCTACATCGACCATGGCGCGGACTGGGTCGAGCTAGCGCTCGATTATCAGGAGAAGCTCGTCGGCGTTCCGGAGACGGGCGTGCTCGCCTCCGGGCCGATCATCAGCCTGATGGACATGGCGACGAGCATGGCGATCTGGGTGAAGTTCGACCGCTTCCGCCCCCAGGCGACGCTCGACATGCGGGTCGACTATCTGCGCCCCTCAACGCCCCGCGAACGGATCTTCGGGCGCGGGGAGTGCTACCGGGTTACGAAGAGCGTCGGCTTCGTTCGCGGCGTCGCGCATAATGGCGACCTCGCCGATCCGGTGGCGCACGTCACCGGCACCTTCATGTTCACCGACGGCGGTTAATCGAAGCGGCCGTTCCGCTGGTCCTCCGCCTTGCGTAGCACCTCGTAGGCTGCCTGCACCGCCTGGAAGCGGGTCGCCGCCTCCGCATCGCCGGGGGCGGCATCGGGGTGGTTCGCCTTGGCCAGCCGGCGATAGGCGGCCTTGATCTCGTCGAAGCTGGCGTCGCTTTCCAGCTCCAGCAGATCGAGCGCTCGCATCTCGTCGCGGCTGCGGCTTCCGTCGCCGGGGCCGCCCCAGCCATAATGCTGGGCCTGGCGGAAGCTTTCCGCCCGCTTCGTCTCGTCCGCCTCGCGCGCGGCCGCGTCCTCGGCCGAAAGCCCCTCGAAATAATTCCAGTTGCGGTTGTACTCGGCGGCGTGAGCCTCGCAGAAATACCAGCGCTCGGGGCTGTTGGGCGACTTCGGGGCCGGCCGGTCCCCCGGCTCGGTGCAGCCATGGCGATCGCACGGGCGCACCTTCGCCGCGCCGCGCTCGCTGCCATAGCCGCGCCAGCGGGGGAATCCCCAGTCGTTCGAACGGGTATAGCGAGCCATGATTTCCCCTAGCCAGACGCGGAGGCCCGGCGAAAGCTAAAATGCCAGAGGATCTGTAAGCCGGGTTCTGTCCACCCCGTGAGGGGCTGTGCGGCCATTCCTCTAGGAGACGGATCGCTCCGCCCCTCAAGCAACCAACCCGGATCGCATAGGGCGGAACGAGCCCCCGCGATCCCTATTCGGTCTTGCTCCCGGTGGGGTTTGCCGTGCCGTCCCCGTTGCCGGGGCCGCGGTGGGCTCTTACCCCACCGTTTCACTGTCGCAGAGCCGAAGCCTTTGCGACCTGCTTTCTGTGGCACTTTCCCTGGGGTCGCCCCCGCCGGGCATTATCCGGCACCGTCGTTCCGTGGAGCCCGGACTTTCCTCGCCTCGCTTGCGCGAGCCGCGGCCGCCCGATCCTCTGGCCCGCCCTACTTAGGCGGTGCGCTCCGCCGATCCAAGAGAAGACCGAGAAGGATGGCGCGGCACTCCCCGTCTATCACCCCGTCGACATGCTCCGGCCTGAAGCGGCGCTGGAAGGCGGTGACCGCAGCCTTGGGGTTGCGCACGTCGTAGCCGTAGCGCTCGAGCGCGAGAAGGAAGCCGCCGTCGGTCCAATGCGGATCCATCAGGTTCGTGGTAGGCCGCGGCATGGCAAGGCCCAGCTTCGCCAGGCGCCCCCAGTCGAACAACTCCCCCGGATCCTCCTTCCGCTCCGGCGCTATGTCCGAATGGCCGACGACGTAGGGGGGGCGGATGTCGTAGCGCTTCACGATGTCGGCGACGAGCGGGATGAGCGCGCTCATCTGCGCCTCTGGAAACGGCCGGTAGCCGAATTCGTGGCCGGGGTTTACGATCTCTATGCCGATACTCGCCGAATTGATGTCGGTCACTCCGCGCCAGAAGGAGCGGCCGGCGTGCCAGGCGCGCTTGTCCTCGGCGACCATGCGAAGGATCTGACCGTCTTCGGACACGAGATAGTGGCAGGAGACCTGCGATTTGGGATTGGCCAGCCATGCGATGGCCGAGGCGCCGTCCTCCATGCCGGTATAATGAAGAACGAGCATCGAGACCGGCGCCAACCGCTCGTTGAAGTTCGGCGAAGGCGCATCGATGATCTGGTCCACCGGCTCTACTCGGCCACGGAGGGGACCGCGGCGCCGATGAGGAGCACGCCCTCCTCCTGATCGGCGACCTGGACCTCGCCGCCGCAGTCGCTGACGAGGCAATGGACCAGCCAGGCTGCAGCGCCCCGGGGAGCGATCGACTGCTCGTCCACTTCTCCCAGCAGGGCGCGCTTCAGCTCCGGATCGAGGACGATCCGCGGCCCGTCGGCGCGGACGACGATGTCCAGCCCCCCGTCATGCTTCTCCGCCCCGACGTCCAGCCGGCCGCCGCGCACCAGCGCATCCCCCGCGATGAGCACGAGGTTGAGGAGGACCTTGAGCGCCGCCTTGCTCATCGTGGGCTCGTCGACCATCCAGCCGAGCTGGATTCGCCCGTCGCCGCCGAACAGCCCCTCGATCGCCACCCGGGCCTCGCGCGTATCGACTTCGTCGCCGAAGCCCCCGGCAGCCCCGAAGGCCAGTCGGAAGAATTTGAGCTTGTTGGCCGAGGCGCGGGCGCTTTCGCCCAGCAGGTCCAGGCAGCGGGCGCGCATGTCAGGATCGTGCTCGTCCGAAAGAAGCTCGATACCGTTGTTGAGAGCCCCGACTGGCGACAGCAGATCGTGGCAGAGGCGCGAACAGAGGAGGCTCGCAAATTCGTGGGATTTCATGGCGGTGACGCCCCTGTTGCCGCGTTTGACCTCTATTGGCGGGAGCGGATGGCGGTTGCAAGCACGAGGCCTTGATATCGCTCCACGGTTTGCCACATCGGCTGCGTAATGATCCGGGGGGAATCGATCATCACCGCGACCATCGCCGCCGACGCCGCGGGCCTTCGCCTTGACCGGGCGCTTGCCGCGGCCGTGCCGATGCTCTCGCGGGAGCGGCTGAAGGCGCTGATCAGCAGCGGACGGGTGACCGGTCCGACAGGGGCGCCGGTGCGCGACCCGGCCGCAAAGGCGCTCGAGGGCGCCTACGGAGTCAGCGTTCCCGAGCCCGCTCCCACCCATAACGAGCCGCAGGATATCGCGCTTGAGATCGTGTTCGAAGACGAGCACCTGCTCGTGGTGGACAAGCCCGCGGGGATGGTCGTGCATCCTGCCGCCGGAAACTTCGATGGAACCCTGGTGAACGCCCTCCTTCACCATTGCGCGGGGCGACTTTCGGGCATCGGCGGGGTTGCCCGGCCCGGCATCGTCCACCGCATCGACAAGGACACGTCCGGGCTCCTGGTCGTGGCCAAGACCGACGTCGCGCACGAGGGGCTGGCGGCGCAGTTCGCCAGGCACAGCATCGAGCGGCGCTACGCGGCGGTGGTGGCGGGACTGCCAAGCCCCTTGGTGGGCATCGTCGACGCCCCTCTCGCCCGCTCTTCCGCCAACCGCCAGAAGATGGCGATCGTGGAAGAAGGACGCGGTAAGCGGGCGGTGACTCACTACCGGGTCATTCGCCCCCTGTTGGAGGCGGCGTTGGTCGAATGCCGGCTCGAGACGGGGCGGACTCACCAGGTCCGGGTCCATATGACGTCGCTCGGCCACCCGCTGATCGGCGATCCGGTCTACGGGCGGACCAAAAGCGCGCATCGCGAGTTATTGAAAAGACTGGGTTTTGCGCGCCAGGCGCTGCACGCGGCGGAACTCGGCTTCATCCATCCCGTGACGCGGGATCGGTTGTCGTTCAAAAGCGACGTTCCGTCCGATATGCAGGAACTGTTAAGCGCGCTGGCGCTATAGAAGAATGTTCGCCGCAAGCCCGAAAAGGGATGCGGGAAGCAGGGAGTGAGAAGAGACGATGGCTAGCGGAAAGAACGTCCCGGCGACGATCCCCGCCCTGGGCGGGGAAGCGGGTCTCAACCGCTATCTCGCCGAGATCAAGAAATTCCCGATCCTCTCCCCGGAAGAGGAATATATGCTCGCCAAGCGCTGGACCGAGCATCAGGACACCGATGCGGCCGCTAAGCTGGTCAACTCGCACCTCCGCCTCGTGGCGAAGATCGCGATGGGCTATCGCGGCTACGGCCTGCCCGTCGCCGAGCTCATCTCGGAGGGCAATATCGGGCTCATGCAGGGCGTGAAGAAGTTCGAGCCTGAAAGGGGCTTCCGACTCGCCACCTACGCGATGTGGTGGATCCGCGCGTCGATCCAGGAATTCATCCTTCGCTCCTGGAGCCTCGTGAAGATGGGGACCACGGCGGCGCAGAAGAAATTGTTCTTCAACCTCAGGCGGATGAAGAACCAGATCGAGGCGTTCGAGGACGGCGACCTGAAGCCGGAGGACGTCACCAAGATCGCTACCGACCTCGGAGTGTCCGAGGAGGACGTGATCTCGATGAACCGGCGCATGGCGATGGGCGGGGACACCTCGCTCAACGTCTCGCTGCGCGAGGAAGGCGAAGGCCAGTGGCAGGACTGGCTGGTCGACACCGATCCGCTGCAGGACGAGCGCGTCGCGGAGGCTCAGGAGAGCCAGGTGCGCCATGAGCTTCTGATCGAGGCGATGAAGGCCCTCAATGACCGGGAGAAGCACATCCTCACCGAGCGGCGCCTCACGGACGAGCCGAAGACGCTTGAGGAGCTGAGCCAGGTCTACGACGTCAGCCGCGAGCGTATCCGGCAGATCGAGGTTCGGGCCTTCGAGAAGCTCCAGAAGGCGCTGATGGGCCTTGCCGGCGAGCGGCGCCTGCTTCCCGCCTCCTAAGCCGCGTCGCTGATGCCGCGAGCGAGGGCGCGTAAGCGCGGCTGGTTCGGCCGAACGGTCGGCTGGGTGGTGAAGGGGATATTCCTCTTCATCCTCCTCAGCGTCGGCTGGGTGCTCCTCTACCGGTTCGTGAACCCGCCCTACACCTTCACGATGCTGGGAGACCGGATCGGCGGGCGCAACATCAGCCGCGAGTGGATGAGCCTGGACCGGATCGACGCGGACATGGTGCGCGCGGCGATCGCTGCCGAAGACAGCAAGTTCTGCAGCCACTGGGGATTCGATCAGGACGCGATCGCGGAAGCGATGCGGCGCAACGCCCGCGGCGGCTCGGTCATCCGCGGCGGCTCCACCATCAGCCAGCAGACGGCCAAGAACGCCTTCCTGTGGCAGGGCGGCGGCTATTTCCGCAAAGGACTTGAAGCCTGGTTCACTTTGCTGATCGAGAACCTCTGGGGCAAGAGGCGGATCATGGAGGTCTATCTCAACGTCGCGGAGACGGGGATCGGCACCTATGGGGTCAATGCGGGCTCACTGCGCTATTTCAACCATGACGCCTCGGCGATGACCCGCACGGAGGCGGCGCGGATCGCTGCGGTGCTTCCCCTTCCCAAGAAGCGCGGCGCGACGGCGCCTCAAGGCTTCACACGCCGCTACGGCAATGCCATCGCGGCGCGAGTCGGAGTGGTGGCGAGGGATCGGCTCGACGCCTGCGTCTATGAGGGGAGCAAGGCTCCGGCTCCGGAGCGCGAGCCGCCTGCCCCGGCCCGGAAGAAGGCCGTTCCCAAGCGCGCGGCTCCGCCGCCGCCGGTCGCCTTGCCGGGCGAGGAATATGAGGCGCCGCAACAGCCGGACGCCCCGGCGGCGGAAGCGCCGCCTCCGGCCGAAGAGCCTCCTCTCCCGCCCCCGACGGACGAGGGCAACGGCGTTTAGAAGGGCATCTGGAAACCCGGCGGGAGCGGCAGTCCGGCGGTCATCTTCGACATTTCCGCCTGCGTCGCATGGTCCGCCTTGCCGCGCGCGTCGTTGATCGCGGCGGCAATCAGGTCCTCGACCATCTGCTTCTCGGAGGGGGCCAGCAGGCTCTCGTCGATATCGACTGAGATGATCCGGCCCTTGGCGCTGGCGCGGATCTTGACGAGCCCGCCGCCCGACATCCCTTCCACCTCGATCCGGTCCAGCCCCTCCTGAGCCTTCATCAGCTCGGCCTGAGCATTTTGGGCCATCTTCATGATCTCGTCGAAGTCGGGCATTTCAGGCGCTCCGTTGTTCATCCAGGGTGAAGCCGGAAAGCTCGGCTTCGGGAAAGGCTTCGAAGGCGGCTTTCACCAGCGGCGTCTCGAGCACACTCTGCCGCAGACGCTCGGCCTCCGCTTTCTCCTGTTCGAGCAGGCTCGGCTCGCTCGCCTCGTCCACGACTTTCACCTGCCAGGCCATCCCGGTCAGCGCCTTTAGCCCCGCCCCCACATCGCGGGCGAAGTCTCCGGGCAGCGGTTTCACCGGCCGCAGGACCAGCTCAGGGGGAGCGTAGCGGACGAGGCCGCAATAATCGTGGAGCTGCTGGGCGAGCAAAGCCTTGCCGCTGGTATCGAGCAACCGGACAAGCTCGGAGAAGGTCGCGGGGGCCGAGGGAGCCTGAGCCGCGGCGGCAGGCCGGGCGGCCGGCGCGGCGCCACCGCTGGACAGCGTCTCCATCAACGTCCCCGGATCCGGAAGCTCGGAGGCGTGGATGACTCGAAGGAGCGCCATCTCTGCGGCCTCGAGCGGCATCGGGGCGCTGTGCACCTCCGCCAGGCCCTTGAGCAGCAACTGCCACAGGCGGTGGATGGCGGCGTAGGACAGGCGGCTCGCCCAGTCGGCATAAGCGTCCCGCTCCTCGGCGGACTGCGCCGGATCGTCCGGACCGCCGACCTTTGCGCGGGTGATGCCGTGGACGCTTTCGAGGAGTCCCCGGATGACGGCGCCGGGCTCGACCCCGAGATCGTACTGATCGCGAAGCGCGGCGAGTGCGGCCGGGGCATCGCCGGAAAGAAGGATGCCGAGCAGCCGTCGGACGGCGCCGCGGTCGGAGAGGCCGAGCATGGTTCGGACCTGGTCCGCCGTCACGCCTCCGGGGCCGTGGGCGATCGCCTGGTCGAGGATCGAGAGGCCGTCGCGGGCGGAGCCTTCGGCCGCTCGGGCGATGAGGGCGAGCGCCTCCGGCTCCACCTCCACCCCTTCCTTCGCCGCCACCTCGCCGAAATGGGCGGCGAGCTTCTCTGCCGGGATTCGGCGGAGGTCGAAGCGTTGGCAGCGGGAGAGGACGGTAACCGGGACCTTGTTGACCTCGGTGGTGGCGAAGAGAAACTTAACGTGTGCAGGCGGTTCCTCGAGGGTCTTCAGAAGCGCGTTGAACGCGTTCTTCGACAGCATGTGGACTTCGTCGATGATGTAGACCTTGTAGCGCGCCGAGACGGCCGCGTAGCGCACCGCCTCGATGATTTCGCGCACATCGTCGACACCGGTATGGCTTGCGGCGTCCATCTCGACCACGTCGATGTGGCGCCCTTCTGCAATCGCGCGGCACGGCTCGCAGGCGCCGCAGGGATCGATGGTGGGGCCGCCCTGCCCGTCGGGGCCGACGCAGTTCAGAGCCTTGGCGATGAGGCGCGCCGTCGAAGTCTTGCCCACCCCGCGAACGCCGGTGAGGAGGAAGGCGTGGGCCAGCCGGTCCCGCTCGATCGCATTGCCGAGTGTTCGAACCATCGCGTCCTGACCGATCAGCTCCCCGAAGCTTTGCGGGCGGTATTTGCGCGCGAGGACTCGATAAGGCTGAGCCCTCGCGGGCTGCGGCGGCTCGTCGAGGCCGAGGCCGAAGCTGTCGTCGGGGGATTCGGATGCCATCGACGGAACCTAGGCCAGCCCTGGACCCGAGGAAAGGGTGGGAGCCGGAAACGACCCGGCACTTGAACTCGTTACGGCTGCTTCCTTCCGGACCTGACCGGGTTGGCGAGAGCGCCGTCCGCCCGACTCCCGCGGCGCATATGGGGCGCGAGCGTGGGCAAGGCAAGCTTCAGGCGAAGGCCTCCATCACCAGCCCGGCCACCGAGGCGTGGGCGGCGGCCCGTGCCTGCGCACTCGCGTTCCCGCCGCTCTGGTAGCTGGCGATCACGATCGGGGCGCGGATCGAATGCCAGGCGATTGCGACGTCGTTGAGCGCACCGTTGGCGCCGGTGCCGGTCTTGTGTCCGGCCATCCAGCCTTCCGGGAGCCCCGCCGGCAGCCGGTCAGGCCCCGGCACTGCCTTCCTGAGCCAGGTGGAAAGGTGGTTGCGAGATTGCCGGGCGAGCACGTCGCCCAGCACCAGCCTCCCGGTGAGACGCGCCATGGCCGCGGGGCTGGTCGTGTCGCGGGGATCGCCTGGAAGGTTGGAGTTCAGCTCCATCTCGTAGCGGTCGAGGCGGGTCACGGGGTCGCCCCAGGCGCGAAAGAAGCGGGTCAGAGCCGCGGGGCCGCCGATCCGGCGAAGCAGGAGGTTCGCGGCGCTGTTGTCGCTGCGTTCGACGATCGCCGAGCAGAGGCGGACGATCGAGAGGCGGCCCGCCTTCAGGTTCGCCTCTACGACGGGTGAGTTGGGGAGCGGGTCCCCGGGGCCGAAGCGAAGCTCCTCGGACAGAGACAGCTCGCCCCGATCGGCCAGAGCGAGGACGGCGGCAGCAAGCGGCAGCTTGAAGGTGGAAGCCATGGCGTAGCGGGAATCGGCGTCGAAGCGCAGCTCCTTTTCGGAGCCGGTGTCGATCGCCGCCACCCCGAGCCGTCCGCCGGGGCCGAGGGTGGCGCGGATGGCGCCGAAGCGGTCGTTCAGCGCGCGAGCGCGCTCACCGACGGCCCCTTCCGGAGAGGGCCGCGAGCAGCCAAGGGCGAAAGCCGAGGAAGCGGCGACAACGAAAGTGCGGCGGTCGATCATCTCACCTCCCCTGCATATTGTGAGCCCCCGGCGGCATCCGGACGGTCAGCGTCTCCAGTTCCGCCGAGAGCCAGATCTGGCACGCGAGCCGCGAAGTACGGCCCACATGGGCGGCAAGGTCGAGAAGATCGTCCTCCTCCTCGCTGGCGGGCGGCAGCTTCGCGAAATCCTCGGCGGCGACGAACACATGGCAGGTCGAGCAGGCCATCTGCCCTTCGCACGTGCCTTCGAGCGGCTGGCCGTGCGCCTGGGCGAGGTCGAGGAGGCGTTCGCCGGCCTTCCCCCTCACCTCCTGGATCTGGTTGCCCTCCGCGGAAATGAAGCGGACGAGCGTCACAGGACCTCGTCCAGCTGGAGGACGGCGTGGCCGGCGATGATCTCCAGAGCGTCCGTCAGCTGCTTTTCGGTCGTGTAGCGGCCGAAGCCGAGGCGGATGCTGGAACGGGCCTCCTGCGGGCTGAGGCCGAGGGCGGCGAGGACATGGCTCGGGCGGCCGGAGCCGCTGGCGCAGGCGGAGCCGGAGGAGAAAGCAACCGCGCGAATGGCGGAGATCAATCGGGCGGAGTCGACACCCTCCCAACGGATATTGAAATTGCCGTGGTAGCGCTGCTCGGCGGAGCCGTTCAGGGTCCACGATCCCATCACCTCCCTTGCCTGCTCCCAGAGGCGCTCGACATGGGCTTTGTCCTCCTCCGCCCGCTCAACGAGGAGGCGCGCCGCCTCTCCGAAGCCGACGCAGAGGGCCGGAGACATGGTCCCGGACCGGAGCCCTCCCTCCTGGCCCCCTCCGTGGAGCAGCGGCTCGACCTCCACCCCGTCCCGCACCCACAGGGCTCCGATCCCCTTCGGCCCGTGGACCTTGTGGGCAGACACCGCGATCATGTCGCAGGCCTCTAAGGGGATGGGCACCCGCCCCAGCCCCTGGACGGCGTCGCAGAAGAAGAGCGCGCCGGAGCGGCGGGCGATGGCGCCGATCTCGTCGACGGGCTGGATGACTCCGATCTCGTTATTGACCAGCATGGCGGCGACGAGGCCGGTGCGCCGGTCGACCGCCTGCTCCACCTCGGCGAGATCGACGAGGCCGTCGGACGCGACGGGGAGGACGGCGGTTTCGAAGCCTTGGGTGCCGAGCCATTCGACCGTGTCGAGCACCGCGGCATGTTCGGTGGCGAGGGTGACGATCCTCCGCCGGTCAGGCGGCAGACGGGCGGCCGCTCCTTTCAGGGCCCAATTGACGGCTTCCGTGGCGCCGGAGGTGAAGTAGAGCGAGCCCGCGGGCTTCCCGCCCGTAAGCGCCTTCAGCACCCGCTCCCGGGCTATCTCGATGGCGGCGGCGGCTTCGCGGCCGGTGCGGTGGCTGCTGTGGGGGTTGGCGAAGTTGGTTTCGATCCAGGGACGCATCGCCTCCGCCGCTTCGGGAGCGAGCGGGGTCGTGGCCTGGTAGTCCAGGTAGATCACGCGGCGCGCTGCTTCCCGAACATGGCCACCCAATGTCGGAGGAGCGCGTCAATATCGTCCTCCCGCGTCTGGGGGCCGAAGCTGACTCGAATCACCTCGCGCGCCGCCTCTTCGGAATAGCCCATCGCGGTGAGGACGTGGCTCGTCTTGAGGCTTCCCGAGGCGCAGGCGCTTCCGGCGGTGACGGCGATTCCGGCAAGGTCGAGCTGCATCATCTGCGAGGCGCCCGGGACTCCGGGCATCCGGTAGCAGGCGATAGTCGCAATGCGCGGCGCCGCATCGGCGATGACTTCCCCCCCTGCTTCTCGGACACCCCCGTCGAGGCGGCCGCGCAGGCGCTTCGCCTCCTCATACCAGGCATGATCCGCCTCGCAGGCGGCGGCGAAGCCCTTGATCGAGGGAATGGCGGCGGTGCCGGGGCGGTAGCCGCCCTCCTGACCGCCGATCGCGTCGAGCGTCGCCGGGTCTCGAACGAGAAGCGCCCCGATGCCCGGAGGGCCGCCAAATTTGTGCGCGGCGATGACGAGGAAGTCGGCGTCCGGAAGCGGAAGCTTGCCGGCGCTCTGGGCGCAGTCGGTGAGGAGTAGGCCGCCCGCAGCACGGACACGGGGGGCGATCTCCTCGATCGGGTGGATCACTCCGGTCTCGTTGTTTACCGACTGAACCGCCACGAGCGGCCGCTCGGCGCCTTCCAGGGCGCGGTCGAGATCGGCGAGGTCGAGCGTCCCGTCGGAGCGGACGGCGACCTGGCGCGCCTTGGGAGCGCTGCGCAGGACGGCTGGGTGCTCGACGGCCGAGACGATGAAGCTCCCGGCGCGGCCCCGCTCGAAGACGAGCGAGATGGCCTCGGTCGCGCCGGAGGTGAAGATGAGCGTGCCTTCCCACCCAAGCGATGCGGCGATGCGGCGCCGAGCGTCCTCAAGCTGCGCGCGAGCGGCTCTGCCCTCGGCATGGGGCGAGGAGGGGTTGGCCCAGTTGCGGCAAGCCTCGGCCATCGCCGCCGCCGCCTGCGGAAGGATCGGGGTGGTCGAGGCATGGTCGAGATAGATACGGTCCGGCATGGCTGCCTTTCAAATTGCGCGAGGCGATCCGGCGTCTATATAGACAGGCATGCGCGCGGGGGCAGCCCCGCTTCTACGCTCCGGCCAGGCAGCACAGGTTCAAATGCCCGAAGTCATCTTTCCCGGTCCCGAAGGCCGTCTCGAAGGCCGTTTCAGCCCCGGACCCCGTCCGCGGGCTCCGGTCGCACTGATCCTCCACCCCCACCCGCAGGGCGGAGGGACGATGAACAACGCCATCGTCCAGGCGCTCTACAAGACCTTCGTTCGGCGGGGTTTCGCGACGTTGCGGTTCAACTTCCGCGGGGTCGGCAAGAGCCAGGGCGTGTTCGACAACGGGATCGGCGAACTTTCCGACGCCGCCTCGGCGCTCGACTGGGTTCAGCAGGTGCATCCCGAGGCCGAGACCACCTGGATCGGCGGCTTCAGCTTCGGCGCGTGGATCGGAATGCAGCTTCTGATGCGCCGGCCCGAAGTGCGCGGCTTCATCTCGATCGCTCCGCCGGCCAACATGTACGATTTCACCTTCCTCGCCCCCTGCCCCGCCTCGGGCATCCTCATCCAGGGCGAAGCCGACGAGGTGGTGACTCCGATCGCGGTCCAGAAGCTGGTCGACAAGCTTCGGACGCAAAGACACATCACCATCCACCACACGACCATTCCCGGCGCGAACCACTTCTTCGCGAACGAGATGCCGCAGCTCATGAAGGCGGTGGACGAGTATCTGGACTTCCGGCTCGACCCAAGCTGCCCGATAAGGTGATCAGCGGGGCGCCGGGAGCGCCCAGATCAACACGTTCGCCAGAAGAACGAGGGCGGCGAGGAGCATGAGCAGCCCCTGCTTGCGCTCCTGCCGCTTGAAGAGAAGCCAGAGGCCTCCGCCGAAAAGCGCAAAAGCGGCGATGACGGCGATCGAGAGCAAGGCGGCGATGAAGCTTGGCATCGCGCCTGTCCCTGCCACCGCGAGCGACGGGTGGAAAGCCCACCGCGTTTACGATGGGTTAAGCACGCCGCCCTAGTTCGCAGGGATGATCGCGACTCCCCAGCCAGCGGTGGACATGGACGAGCTGGTGCGACTGCAGGCAGGCGTTCTTCCTAGCCTTGCCCTCGCGCTCGATACGCTGCTGGAGAGCGCGATGCTCGCTCGGCCGGGGACGGATGCCGATACCTATGCCGCGCAGCTTCGGGAACTGGGGGCACAGCTAGGGGACCTGACGGTACAGCTGGAAGAGCTGGGCGGCGCTGGCTACGCGGCACCGGAGACGGTGGCGGCGTAGAGCGCCGGGTCCACATTCCCGCCCGAAATCACCACTACCGTTCGGTCGGTCACCGGTCCCGCCTTCCCGGCGAGCAAGGCTGCGAGCGCCACCGCCCCGCCCGGCTCTGCGACGAGGCGCAGGTGACGAGCGGCGAAGGCGATTGCAGTCGCGACCTCCTCTTCGCTCACGGAGATGCCGCGGGCGCCGCTGTCGCGTAGGGCGCGCAACGTAAGCGGCGAGACGAGCTTGGTCTGAAGTGCGTCGCAGCGGGTCGGCGGGGCGGGCTCGGTGACGGGGACGGGAACGCCGGCGAGAAGCGAACTGGACATGTCGTCCCACCCCTCCGGCTCGACGATCAGCACCTCCGCCTCGGGCAACGCGAGGGCGATGCCGGCGGAGAGGCCGCCTCCGCCGCAGGGCACGAGCACCTTGTCGGGCGACTCGCCGAGCTGCTCGGCGATCTCGACTCCGACGCTCCCCTGCCCTTCGATGATGTCCACGTCGTCGAATGAGGGAACGAGAGTCGCGCCCGTCTCGGCCGCGATTCGGGCGCCGATCTCCTCCCGGCTCTCCCGCAGGCGGTCGCAAAAGACGATTTCCGCCCCTCGGGCCCGAGTCCCTTCGACCTTCACTGCCGGAGCGTCGTTCGGCATCACGATGGTCGCCGGGATGCCGAGCCCCTGGGCGGCGATGGCGACCCCCTGGGCGTGATTGCCGGAGGAGAATGCGACCACGCCGCGCGCACGCTCCTCCTCGCTGAGCTGAAGGAGCCGGTTATAGGCGCCGCGAAGCTTGAAGCTGCCGCCCCGCTGCAGGCATTCGGCCTTGATCCAGACTCGGCCGCCCTCCCGTTCGAGCGGCAGGAGGGGGGTGCGAGTCACATGCGGAGCCACACGCTTCGCCGCAGCGGAAACACCCTCTGGCGTCGGCCGTCTCTCTGTCATTCAAGCCTCTGGTTTCATGAGGGAAAAAGCAACTCTTTACAGGGGGGAGCAGCGCCCATATATCGGCCCCGCTGCCCCATGGGGACTTCCAATAACCGCAAGGCAGCCTTTGTCGCCACTACCCCGTTGGAGGTCCCTTGAATTGCACACGCACCATAGCGCGCTGGGGCTAGCTGTCGCCCCGTCCGGCACCTCTTCCGGTGCCGAGATCGCAAAACTGAACCCGGTCCAGCCGGTGACGCTTCTTCGTCCGCACGCCGCAAAGCGCGCCGCCCGCTTCTTCATCGAGAAGTTTCCGGGCCGGTCGCTCTATGCCGTGAAGGCGAATCCGTCGCCGGAGCTGCTGCGCATCCTGTGGGAGAGCGGCATCACCCATTACGACGTGGCCTCGATCGCTGAGGTGCGGCTGGTGGCGGAGACGCTTCCCGGGGCGGTCCAGTGCTTCATGCACCCGGTGAAGGCCGAGGAAGCGATCGCCGAAGCCTATGATCTCGGCGTGCGCACCTTCTCGCTCGACACGATGGACGAGCTCGAGAAGATCGTTCGCGCCACGGGTGAAGCGACCGACCTCAACCTGTGCGTTCGGATCCAGGTCTCCTCCGACCATGCCAAGCTCAGCCTCGCCTCGAAGTTCGGGGCCGAGACGGGCGAGATGAAGCAATTGCTGTTCGCCGCCCGCCAGGCCGCGGACGCGCTCGGCATCTGCTTCCATGTCGGTAGCCAGGCGATGAGCCCGTCGGCCTATGTCGAAGCGATGGAGCGCGTCCGCGCCGCCATCGTCGAAGCGTCTGTCACCGTGGACATCGTCGACGTCGGCGGGGGCTTTCCGTCGGTCTATCCCGGAATGGAGCCGCCGGCGCTCGAAGCTTATTTCGACGTGATCTCGCGCGCCTTCGAGAGCCTGCCCATCTCCTACTCCGCCGAATTGTGGTGCGAGCCGGGCCGGGCGTTGTGCTCGGAATATGCGAGCGTCCTCGTCCGGGTCGAGAAGCGTCGCGGGGACCAGCTCTACATCAACGACGGCGCCTACGGGGCGCTGTTCGACGCCGCGCATATCGGCTGGCGGTTTCCGGTGAAGCTGGTGCGGGAGGAGGATTCGGACGTGCGGGACATGCCGTTCAGCTTCTACGGCCCGACCTGCGACGACCTGGACTATATGGCCGGACCGTTCCACCTTCCCGGCGACGTCGGGCCGGGAGACTACATCGAGATCGGGATGCTCGGCGCCTATGGGTGCGCGATGCGGACCGGCTTCAACGGCTTCGGAGTCACCGCGAAGGTGATCGTCGAGGACGAGCCCATGGCGACCCTCTACGGCGACATTGTCGGCGAGGCCGCCCGGAACAACGTGGTTAAGCTTTAGGCAAGCCGCGTTTTTGTAGGGGGAACGGGACCTGTGGCCTTCGGGAGCCCGGGTCCCGTTCGCCCACCAGTCAAAGCGAAGTCTCCGAAGGACCCGGCCCGCCGGCGCGTCGCGGAATTGGAGAATGAGATGAACGACCAGACCAAGATCAACGACACCCGCAAGGCCGAGCTTCTGGCGAACGTCGTCGAGCATATCGACATCAAGAGCTTCGACGCGCGTCCCATCGTTGACGCGATGAAGAAGATGAGCTTCACCAGCCGCGACCTCGGCCGGGCGGCGGACATCTACAACATGATGCTGTCGGACAAGGATTGCTCGATCATCCTCGTCGTGGCGGGCTCCACCTCCGCGGGCGGTTGCATGGACCTTTATGCCGAGCTGGTGCGCAACAACATGGTCGATGCGATCGTCGCCACCGGAGCGACCATCGTCGACATGGATTTCTTCGAGGCGCTCGGACACAAGCACTACCAGGCGCTGGAAATCCCAGACGACGACACGCTCCGCTCGCTCTACATCGACCGGATCTACGATACCTACATCGACGAGGAGAAGCTGCAGGAGACCGATCACACGATCGGCGACATCGCCAACAGCCTCGAGCCGCGTCCTTATTCTTCGCGCGAGTTCATCAAGGAGATGGGCAAGTGGCTGATGACGCACGGCAAGAAGGAGAACAGCCTCGTCAAGCTCGCGTATGAGCATGACGTGCCGATCTTCTGCCCCGCCTTCGTCGACAGCTCGGCCGGCTTCGGTCTGGTCAAGCACCAGGTCGACCGCATGAAGGAGAAGAAGCCCTACATGGTGCTCGATGCTATCGCCGACTTCCGAGAGCTCACCATGCTCAAGATCGAAGCCGGCACCACCGGCCTTCTGATGATCGGCGGCGGCGTGCCGAAGAACTTCACGCAGGACACGGTGGTCTGCGCGGAGATCCTCGGCCACGACGACGTCGAGGTGCACAAATATGCGGTGCAGATCACCGTTGCGGACGTGCGCGACGGCGCCTGCTCCTCCTCGACGCTCCAGGAGGCGGCGAGCTGGGGCAAGGTGTCGACCGCGATGGAGCAGATGGTGTTCGCCGAGGCGACCAGCGTCATGCCGCTGCTGGCCAGCGACGCCTATCATCGCGGCCTCTGGAAGGACCGCGAGAAGCGCCGCTTCGCAAAGCTGTTCGACCAGGCCTGACGAGAAGAACCCCCGCCCTCACCGGCGGGGGTTTTCGTTCAGGCCTCGATCCCTTCGAGCGCCTCGCTCGCTTCGAGCCAGGCGGCCTCCGCCGCTTCGATCTTCTTACCGATGTCCGCGCGGCGCTTCATCAGATCCGTCATGGTGAGGCCGGAGAGCGCCGCGTCCGCTGACGCGGGATCGAACATCGCCCGCTCCACAGCGGTTCGCATCTGGGCCAGCCGCGCCAGCTCCGCCTCCGAATCCTTCGCCCGCTTGCGCAGCTTCGCGCCCTTTTCGCGCGCATCGGCGGCTAGGCGGCGGGCCTCCTTCTTGTTGACCTTCTCGCCCTTGCTCGCAGCCTTGGCCTCGGGCGCAAGCACGAAGCCGATATAGTCGTCGATGCTTCCGTCGAAGTCTCGGGCAGTGCCGCCATCGACCAGCACGAGACGGTCCGCCGTCATCTCCAGCATGTGGCGGTCGTGGCTGACGATCAGGACGGCGCCCGTATAGGCATTCAGCGCCTGGATCAGCGCCTCGCGGGCGTCGACATCCAGGTGATTGGTCGGCTCGTCGAGGATCAGCATATGCGGGGCGTCCCGCGTGATCAACGCCAGCGCCAGCCGCGCCCGCTCGCCGCCGGAGAGCTTGCCTACCTTGGTCGTCGCTTTCTCGCCGGAGAAGCCGAAACGCCCAAGCTGCCCGCGCGCCGCCGCAGGTTTTTCGCCCTTCATCAGGCGCGTCATATGGTCGAGCGGCGTGTCGTCGCTGCGAAGCTCCTCGACCTGATATTGAGTGAAATAGCCGACGCGCATCCGGGAGGACGCGGCCATGTTGCCTTCCATCGGCTTGAGCTGCGCGGCGAGCAGGCGCGCAAGCGTGGTCTTGCCGTTGCCGTTGCGCCCGAGCAGCGCAATCCGGTCGTCGGGATCGAGCCTCAGGTTCAGCCGAGTCAGCACGGGCGTGTCGCCATAGCCGACGCTCGCCATGTCGAGCGTGATCAGCGGCGGGCGAAGCTCGTCCGGGTTCGGGAAATCGAAGGACAAAGACGGATCGTCGAGCACCGCGGCGATCGGCTGCATCCGCGCCAGCGCCTTGGCGCGCGACTGGGCCTGCTTGGCGGTCGAGGCCCGGGCGCTGTTGCGGGCGATATAATCCTGCAGCTTGGCGCGCTCGGCGAGCTGCTTCTCGCGCGCAGCCGCCTGCTGCGCCTGCCGCTCCGCCCGCTGCCGCTCGAACGCGTCGTAGCCGCCCGGATAGAGCGTCAGCTTGCCGCGATCGAGGTGCAGGATGTGATCGACGACGTTGTTGAGGAAGTCTCGCTCGTGGCTGACGATGACGATCGTCGCCGGATAGGATTTGAGGAAATCCTCGAGCCACAGCACCGCCTCGAGGTCGAGGTGGTTCGAAGGCTCGTCGAGCAGCAGCAGGTCCGGCTCCGAGAAAAGCAGGGACGCCAAGGCGACCCGCATCCGCCAGCCGCCCGAGAAGCTCTCGAGCTCGCGATGCTGCATCTCCTCGTCGAAGCCGAGCCCGACGAGAATGCGTGCCGCCCGCGACGGCGCGGAATGAGCGTCGATCGCGGTCAGCCGCTCATGGATCTCGCCCAAACGGTTCGGATCGTGGCTGTGCTCGGCCTCTGCAAGCAGCGCCGCACGTTCCGTATCCGCAGCAAGCACCGTTTCGAACGGGGTCGCGGAGCCGCTGGGTGCTTCCTGAGCGATATAGCCCAAGCGGGAGAGACGCGGCATCTCGGCGCTCCCAGCATCGGGTTCAAGGAGGCCGGCGATGACCCGGACGAGCGTCGATTTGCCGGCCCCGTTTCGTCCAATCAGGCCGACGCGGGAGCGGGGCGGCAAGGCGGCGCTGGCGCCGTCAATGATCGTCCGCCCGCCGAGGCGGGCCGTGATGTCCTTCAGATTGAGCATGGCGCGCCCTTAGCACCGACAGTGCGTGAGCTCCAACCGGATCGATTGACCTCCTGAACGACAAGGGGCACCTTCGCGGCAGCAACCGGGGGAGGTGCTTTTCTCATGGAATATTCGATTCTCGCGCCTGTGGTGGCTCTCGTCGGCTGGACGCTCATCGTCATGCTCTGGATGTTCGCGACCCGCTTCCCGGCGATGCGGCGCAAGGGCATCTCCCTGAAGGGCCGCGTGGGCAGTCGGGGCTCCGACCTCGACGGAGTGGTCGAGCCCCAGACACAGTGGAAGGCGCACAATTACAACCATTTGATGGAGCAGCCGACGCTATTCTACGCGGTCGCGATAACGCTCGCGCTCATCGGAGGCGGCGACATCTGGATCAACGTCTGGCTGGCCTGGGGCTATGTAGCTTTCCGCGTCCTCCACAGCCTGATCCAGGCCACGACGAACGTGGTGCGGTACCGCTTCCTCGCCTTCCTCGGCGCTTCTTTATGCCTCGTGGGCCTTACGGTGCACGCGGCCGCGCAGATCATCCATCGCGCCTGAGCGGCTCCCCTCGCGGTGGATCGTCAGTCGTCGAAATCCGGCTGCGGCGGTATTCTTGAGGCCGCGAAGAGGACGAGGAGGACGAGCACGACACCGCCAACTACAATCACCGTAGTGGTCGTGCCGCCGATGCCGAGCTTCGTCTTCATTTCCGCCCTGCTCTGCCCCCCCATGTACAGGGCCGGTTTTCCGCCCGCGCCTGTCCCGATCTCGAAGCCGTGGGCGCGAGTGGTGGTCATGGAGCCGGAGCGCATGTCGCGCACAGTCGTGGCGGCGGAGAGCTGCAGACGCGCTGACGGCTTGGCCGCTTTCGCTCCGCCGAGCGGAAGCCGTAGGTTCACGCCGGCGAAGGCTGACGCACGCCGCTCCCGCATGCCTAGGTCGCGATAATCTTCCGCCGCCGCGCATGGCTGTGCTGCCAGAATACCCGCGGCCATCATCGGCGCAGCCCATTTAATTCCAGCCATATCACTCTCCCTGTCGAGTGCGCGACAAGGCTCGCCGCTTCGAAAGGAGTCAAGCTGCGGGCGTGGCTTGGCGCACGAAAGCTCCCACGAGCTCCACATGTGTGGACCAGCGAAACTGACCGACCGGCTTCACCCATTCCAGCCGGTAGCCGCCGTCGATCAGTGCTTTTGCATCGCGGGCAAAGGTGGCCGGGTTGCACGAGACATAGGCTACCCGTGCCACGCTCGAACCAGCGAGAAGCGGCACCTGCTCCTTGGCGCCTGCGCGGGGGGGATCCAGCACCACGGCTTCGAACCGGTTCAGCTCCGCCGCATCGAGCGGACGGCGGAAGAGATCGCGGTGATCGACGAAGATCTGGCGCTGCGCCCGGTTCGCGGCGGCTTTCAGGGCGAGCGCGCCGTCGCGAGCGCCCTCGACCGCCAGCACCCGTCCCTCCAGCGCCAGAGTGAAGGTGCCGAGGCCGGCGAACAGGTCGGCGACGATGCGCGCGTCTCCCACAGCCTCGCGGACGGACCCCACGAGAACGGCCTCTCCTTCCCGCGTCGCCTGAAGGAACGCCCCATGCGGGAGCGGTACCGGCACGCCCGAAAGGGTGATCGTCACCGGGTCGGGCTCCCAACGATCCTGGGGGCCGTAGCCGTCGTCGAGAGCGAGGCGAGCGAGGCGCTGCGCCTGGGCAAAGTCCGTCAGCCGCTCGGCAGCCGCCAGGCCTTCCGCCTCCACTTTCTCGAGGAGGAGATCCACGCCTTGATCGGAGAGAGCCATTCGGGCCGTCGCCTGGCCCCGCACCTTCAGCTCCCTCAACAGTTCCCGGAGCGGCGGCACGAGCCCGAACAGCTCCGGCCGCAGGATGTGGCACTCCCGCATGTCGATGACCCGGTGGCTCTGCTCCGCGTTGAAGCCGAGCGCCCCCCGATCGAAGCGGAGTGCGGCACGGCGGCGGCTATTCGGCGGGGAAATATGGGCGGGGAGGATGTCGGGCACGGCAAGGCCCTGTGCGCCCAGGGCGGCGGCGATCCGGTCGCGAAGGAAGCTCGCGAAAGCGGTGTCGTCGACATGCTGGAGCTGGCAGCCGCCACATTCGGGGAAGTGCCGGCAGGGTGGCGTCTGGCGATGAGGGCCGGGCTCTACCTCGCCCGACGCCAGAAGCATGTCACCGGGCGCGGTGAGCGGGAAGAAGCGCCCGCTTTCGCTGACGCCGTCCCCGCGGGCGGCAAGCCTGACGATGGTCTCGCTCACGAACATTCCGTCAGCGCGGCCTGAAGGTGATTGAGCAGATCGTCCGCGATCATCCCCTCACCCGCCATCTCTCCTGCACGGCCGTGGAGCCAGACTCCGGCACAGGCCGCCTCGAACGCCTCCAGGCCCGCGGCGCGCATGGCGGCGATGATCCCAGCAAGTATGTCGCCGGTTCCTGCAGTGGCGAGCCAGTGGGTCGCGGCGGCGGCAATGGCGGCCCGCCCGTCCGGCGTCGCCACCACGGTGTCCGCGCCTTTATAGACGATCACCGCCCGCGCTTCCGCGGCCGCCCGCCGCGCCTGATCGACCTTGCTTCCGCTGCGGTCGGCGAACAGCCGGGCGAACTCGCCGGCATGAGGCGTCAGGATCGGCAGATGCGGCGCCCGGGAGAGGTCTTGGCCCGCCAGCAGCACGAGCGCGTCCGCATCGAGCACGAGCGGCGCTTGGCCCGTCAGCGCCGCTTCGAGAAGCGCCCTCGCGCCGTCTCCCCGGCCGAGGCCGGGGCCGACCGCCACCGCTCCGATGCGCGGATCGTCGAGCAGCCGCAGCGGCTCTCCGGAGCTTTGGACGACCGCAGCAGGCAGGCCGGCAACCGGCTCCTGTGCGAGCATCCGGACGTAGCCCGCTCCGGAGCGGAGTGCGCCCGCAGCGGTCAGCGCGGCGGCGCCCGGCATTTCGCCCGCAAGTACCGCAACATAGCCGCGGCTGTATTTGTGGGCGGAAGGGCCGGGGGCGGTCAAGCAAGGGCGGCTGATCTGTGAAAGATCGCCGCGCACCGGGATGCCGATATCGGCGACCACGGTCCGGCCCATGTGCCGCGCGGCCGGCTGCAGGAGGTGGGACGGCTTCAGCGCGGCAAAGGTAACGGTGAGGTCGTAATCCGGAACGGGCGAGAGGACGGCGCCGTCATCAGTGGAAACGCCGCTCGGTAGGTCGATGGCGACGCGGATGCGCGCCTGAGCCGCAAGAGAGCGGAGGGCAGCGGACACCGCCTCGTCCAGCGGACGCGCCAGGCCGGTGCCGAAGAGACAATCCACGAGCAAAGGGGCTGCCGTGACGGCCTCCAACGGTTCGACGGGTCCGGACCAGGCGTCGCGCGCGGCGCGGGCTGCGTCGCTCTTCGGCTCACCGAGGGCGGCGATTTGGACGGCGATCCCTCGTTCGGCCAGGCGGCGGGCGATCACGTAGCCGTCTCCGCCGTTATTGCCGGGGCCGCAAAGGACGAGGGTCGGAAGAGGACCGGCGAAGCGCCGGATCGCCTCCGCGGCCGCGGTGCCGGCACGATCCATAAGGACGTCGACCGAGGTTCCCGCGGAGATGGCGGCAGCCTCGGCTGACCGCATTTCCTCGGCGGTCAAGATCGGGCGGCTCATCGGACTGTCGCGGGCAGGCGGTAGCGGTCGCCGCCTATCGTCACCTCGATCGCGTCCTTCGCGAGGATTCGAACGACCGCCGGCTCCGCTCCGTCGGCGGCGGTCACGCCTCGTCCGTCGGTCGTGACGAGAAGGCGCCGGAACCCGCCGTCCGGATTTCTTAAGGTAAGGAGCAAGCCATCCTTCCCAAAACGCCGTTCGACGGTGCACACCCGCTCGAAGTCGGTCGCGCCTTCGACCAGGCAGTCCACCTTTTCGCCGCGAGGAGCCTCTTCGCTGCTCCCGCACGCGCTCAGCAGCAGAAGGAGGGCGGCCGTCTGCCTCACGACGCCCGGACCGGCAGACGCTGCCGGAGCGCCTCTCCGCTGAAGAGGCTGTCGAAGCGGCGGTCCTGCTCCTCATCGCTGCTCGTGCCGGAGATGGCGAGCGCGAGGCCGCGCTTCAGGGTTTCCAGGCTGCCCGCGCTGTTTGCAAGAACCGCCTGAGAGAAGGCATCGGCAGCGGCGTTCGCATTGGCGGGCGGGCCGATCTCCACGAGGCCGATGCGCAAGGCTTCAGACGCGTCGATGACGCCGGCGCCGAACAGCAGCCGCGAGGCTTGGCCGGGGCCGACGAGCGAGACGAGACGGGCGATGTCCTCCTGGGGATAGGAGATGCCGAACTTAGCTGGAGTGATGGCGAAGCTTACGCCCTCACCGGCGATGCGCAGGTCGCAGGCCATGGCCAGCGCCGCCCCCGCGCCGAAGCAGGGGCCTTCGATCAGAGCCACGGTGGGGATCGGCAAGTCGCGGAGGGCGAGGCAGGCGTCGCGCATGTCGATGCGGAAGCGCGAGGCCGCTTCGGCATCAGCCATCAGGAGGGGGAAGTCGCCCAGGTCGGCGCCGGCACAGAAAGCCTGTGGGCCGCCGCTGAGGATGAGGAGCCGGGCGCCTTCCCGTTGAACCTGGTCGAAGAGGCGCTCGAGCTTCTTCCAGCCGTCCAGCGGAATGGCGTTGCAGGCTTCGGGCCGCTGAAGCTGCAGGCGGGCGAGGCCGTTGTCGGTGGTCAGCTGAAACATGCCGTTCCGCTTTGGCCGCAAAAAAGAGCCGGCCGCAAGCGGCCGGCTCTTCAGGGAGCCATGGCGCCGGGACCGCGGCCGCGGTCGGGACCATGCGCGAATGTCCACAAGCCCCCTTTGGACCCGCTTCGACTCGTCGGCGGTCCGGCAGCAAGGAGCGTGCCATAACGTAAGTCCGCGCCTCACGATGGTTAAAGGTACGAAACGACTGTCCCGTCGCGAGACCCGCGGATCACCTGAGACGGGTGGCGAGGGTCCACCAGGCCGGATTGTCCAAACGGATCCGGGCCGCGGCGGCATCACGCGCGCCCTCGCTTTCGAAGAGCGCGAAGCAAGTGGCTCCCGACCCCGACATGCGGACGAGGCGGGTTGTGCCGAGGCGGGAAAGCGCCTCAATCACGTCTCCGATCACGGGACAGATCGCCCGCGCCGGGGCTTCGAGGTCGTTGCGACCTTCCAAGAGGTTCGCGGGAAGCGGCCCGCCGTCGCCACCGCTCCAGCCGCGAAAGACGTCGGCTGTGGACAGAGCGACTCTCGGGTTCACGAGGAGGAGCGGCGTGCCTTCGAGGCCGAGGTCCACCGGCTCCAGCACGTCCCCTCGCCCCGATCCACGCACCGTGCGGGAGGCGAGGCAGGCGGGGACGTCGGCGCCGAGCTTCCGTGCAAGGCCGAGCAACGCCTCCTCGGGCGGTTCAATATTCCACCACCTCGCGAGAAGCCGAAGCGTGGCGGCCGCGTCCGCCGAGCCGCCCCCGATACCGGACGCCACCGGGAGGCGCTTGTCCAGCGTCAACGCTGCCCCGCGGGGGGTGCCTACGAGGCCCTGCAGAGCACGCGCCGCCCACAGGACGAGATTGTCCTCGCCGGCGTCGAGATCGGCCGCGAACGGACCGGTGACTTGGAGGCTTAGCCCCTCCCCCTCCGCCACCGTGACTGGATCCCCGTCTTCTCCGAAGGCGAAGATGGTTTCGAGCCGGTGATAGCCGTCCGCCTCCCGCCCCCGCACGTGAAGCGCGAGGTTGATCTTCGCGTAGGCCGTCTCCTCCATCAGGGGGCGGCGAGCTCCGGCCTCAGGCCCTTCTCGATCTTGGCCCTGAGCCGCGCCGCCGGCTCGCCCTCGGCATAGACGAGCGCAGCCGCCCAGGCGTGACGCGCCTCGAAGCGGCGGCCGGCGCTGTAATAGGCGTCGCCGAGATGCTCGTTGATCGCCGCGTCGGAAGGCTGGCCGCGCGCGGCCCGCTCCAGAAGCTCGATCGCCTTGGGGTAGTTGCCGCGGACGTAATGCGCCCAGCCGAGAGAGTCGGTGATGGCGGGGTCATCGGGCTGGAGCTTGCTCGCCTCGGCGATGAGGCGCTCGGCCTCGGCGAGATTCTCCCGCCGCTCGAGCTGCGAATAGCCGAGATAGTTGAGCACCACCGCCTGGGTGGGGCCGAGCTTGAGCGCTTCCTCCAGCGCGGCCTTGCCCTCCGGCCACTTTCCGGCCTGAGTCAGAGCGCTCCCCCGGAGCAGCCACAGGCCCCAGAGCGGCTGTCCACCTTCAGCGCCGCCCTTCGCCAGCTCCAGCGCCTTGCCGTAGGCCTCCGCCGCTTCGGCGTAGCGGGTCATCTGGCCGTATATGTCGCCAAGCCGGGTCCAGTGGTCGACCGCGGCTGGCTCCGCCACCGTGGCGGCCTTAGCCTGCGCGAGCGCCTCCTCGGAACGATCTGCGGCGACGAGGATGCCGACGCGCCGCTCCGCGGCGTCCCCGGCGAAGGGATCGTCCCGCACCACCGATCCAAGCACCGCCAGTGCCGCCTCATGGCGGCCCTGCTGGGCGAGGGTCTCCGCAAGGACCAACTGGGCGGCTCCATTCTTCGGATTCGCAAAGGTGGCGAGGCGGGCGAGGCTGAGGGCGAGGCCCGGCACCTGTTCCCCCTGAAGCTCGGTCGCCATCCGCAGGAGGAGCTCAGAGAAGCCCGCCGCGGCAGTGAGTGGCGCATCCGGAGGGCGCTTCGCGGCCAGGCGAGCCCGCGCGGCGGTCAGCGAGGACGCGTCGCCATCCAGCAACGCCAGCGCCTCGGCCTTGCGGCCGCGCCGTACGAGCAGGGTCGCGGCGAGGATACGCAGCCGCTGCGTGCGGATCGTTTCTTCCTCAATGAAAGAAGCGAGCGCCTCGCGCCCCTCCTCCGCATTGCCTGTCGCAAGGAGGAGAAGGGCGCGATGTTCGGCGATGTAGCTTTGGGAAAGCTCGCTGCCGCTTTGCGTCGTCAGGAAGCTGAACGGCTTCCCTTTGCCCGAACCCTGCGCGGCCCAGGCCCGGAGCACGGGGACGGCGAAAGCGAACACCTCGTCCTTCGCGAGCGCCTCGATCTGTACGTTCGCCTGGCGCCATTGCCGTTCGCGGAGGGCATCTCCGAGAAGCAGGAACCGACCCTCGCCGGAAAGGCTGCCGGCCGCTTCCAGCAGGCGCGCTGCTTTGAGAGCGAGCGTCCAGTCTCCGGCCGCGATTGCCTGCTCCATCGCGCGCTGGGCCAGCAACATGTTCCCCGGCTCAAGCGCGAGGGCCGCCGCATAGCCCTGCCGGGCCCGGTCGAAATCGCCGCCATTGCCCGCCACCCGCGCCCGCAGATAGGCGCCGAGAGCCGAGCCTTGCTCCACCGTCGCGAGAGCGGGCGCGGACGCCGCCACGGCAGCGCAGACCAGGAGGCGCGCGAGGCGCTTACATGTTGGGATAGTTCGGCCCTCCGCCGCCTTCAGGAACGACCCAGTTGATGTTCTGGGTCGGATCCTTGATGTCGCACGTCTTGCAGTGAACGCAATTCTGGGCGTTGATCTGGAGGCGCGGCTGCCCGCCCTCGCCTTCGACGAACTCGTACACGCCCGCCGGACAATATCGCTGCTCCGGCCCGTCATAGACCGGGAGGTTCACCTCGGTGGGGATGGAGGGATCTTTCAGCGTGAGGTGGACCGGCTGATCCTCCTCATGGTTCGTGTTCGAGATGAAGACCGAGGAGAGGCGGTCGAAGCTGATCACCCCATCAGGCTTGGGATAGTCGATCGGCTTCACCAGATCCTTGCGGTAGAGCGTCTCGTTGTCCGGGTGGTGCTTCAGAGTGAAGGGCAGCCCGATCTTCAGGTAGCGCATCCACATGTCGGTGCCGGCAAGCAAAGTGCCTGCCGTTCCGCCGAACTTCGCGACGAACGGCTCGACATTGCGGACCATCTTCAGCTCGTCGGCGACCCAGCTGGAGTGAAGGTTCGAGTCGTAGGCGTCGAGGCTATCGCCTGAGCGGTCGGCGGCGATCGCTTCGAAGGCTGCTTCCGCCGCCAGCATTCCGGACTTGATCGCCGTGTGGCTGCCCTTGATCCGGGGCACGTTCACGAAGCCGGCCGCGCAGCCGATGAGGGCGCCGCCGGGGAAGGCGAGCTTCGGGATTGCCTGATAGCCGCCCTCATTGATCGCGCGGGCCCCGTAGGAGACCCGGCGGCCGCCCTCCAGCACCCCGCGGATCGCCGGGTGCTGCTTCCAGCGCTGGAACTCCTCGAAGGGCGAGAGATGCGGGTTGCGGTAGTTGAGCGCAACCACGAAGCCCAAGGCGACTTGGTTGTTCTCCTGGTGGTAGAGGAAGCCCCCGCCCCAGGCGTCGTCTAGCGGCCAGCCCTGGGTGTGGACGACCCTGCCTGGCACGTGCTTGGCGGGATCGACGTCCCACAATTCCTTCAGTCCGATGCCGTAGACCTGCGGCTGGCTCCCGGAGTCGAGGTCGAAGAGGCGCTTCACCTGCTTGGTGAGGTGGCCGCGCGCGCCCTCGGCGAAGAAGGTGTAGCGGCCGTGAAGCTCCATCCCCGGCTGATAGTCGGGCCTGTGGGTACCGTCGCGGGCGACCCCCATGTCGCCCGTGGCAACGCCCTTCACCGAGCCGTCTTCGTTGAACAGCACTTCCGCCGCCGCGAAGCCGGGGAATATCTCCACCCCCAGCGCCTCGGCCTGCCCCGCCAGCCAGCGGCAGAGGTTGCCGAGCGAGGCGGTGTAGGTGCCCTTGTTGCTCATGAAGGGCGGCATCATGATGTGCGGCAGCGAGCGCTTCTTCGTTCGCGTAAGCACCCAGTGCAGATTCTCGGTAACGGGCACCGTCAGTGGGCTGTCGAGCTCGCGCCAGTTCGGGATCAGCTCGTCGAGCCCGCGGGGGTCGATCACCGCTCCGGAGAGGATGTGGGCGCCGACCTCGGAGCCCTTCTCGAGGATGCAGACGGAAAGCTCCCGCCCCGCCTCGTTGGCGAGCTGCTTCAGCCTGATGCCCGCCGAAAGCCCCGCCGGCCCCGCGCCGACGATCACCACATCGTAGGGCATGGACTCGCGTTCGGACATGCTTTCAGCTCCAGCCGGCGCCGCCCGGACTCATGTCGTCGCAGGCAGCCAACGCCTGGCAGATAGAAGGCAATTTTGCGGTTGACCAGCCCGGCGCCCGGGTGCCCCCATGGCCGCGGATGGAGCGGGGTAGCGAGCCTTTGTCCCCTGCGGCCGCCGCAAGCGCGCTGCAATGGTGGACCGACGCGGGAGTCGACGTTCTCGTCGACGAGGAGCCGCGCGACTGGCTGCGCTCTAAGGCGGCCGCCCCTGCCACTGAGGCCAAAGCTCCGAAGGCCGAAGCGCCCGCCGAGGAGCTGCCGGGCCAGCTCGACCTGTTCCAGGCCTGGCTCGCGAGCACGGACCGCCTGGAGTTCGCCGCGCCCAGCGCACCTCGCGTTTGCCCGTCGGGAGACCCGGCTTCTGGGCTGATGATCCTCGCCGATATGCCGACCGGGGAGGATTGCACGGCGGGAACCTTGATCAGCGGAGAGGCTGGCCGGCTTTTCGACCGGATGCTGGCGGTGATCGGACGGGATCGGCAGTCTATCTATCTCGCCGCCCTTTCCTGCATCCGTTCCCCTTCCGGACAGCTCAACAGCGAGCCGATGCAGCGCTGCGCCGCGCTTGCCCGGCATCATGTCGGGCTTGCCGCGCCCAAGGCGGTGCTTCTGTTCGGTGACGCCTGCTCAAAGGCCCTGCTCGGACTTTCGGTCGCGCAGGCACGCGGCCGCTGGCACGAGCTTGCGACCCATTCAGGGTCGATCAAAGCCCTCGCAACCATATCCCCTAAGCAATTGCTCGACGCTCCCCGGCTAAAGGCGCTTGCCTGGGCCGACCTCCAGATGCTGATCGAAGAGGTGACACCATGAAGCTCCGCTCGCTGCTCCTCGCCGCAGCCCTCGCTCTTCCGGCCGCCCCCGCGCTTGCGGAGGACGCCGCCGGCACCCGCCCCGCACCCTCGCAGCTCAATAACGAGCAGCGCGCGCTCTATCGGGAGATATTCGCCGCGATACGGAGCGGCGACTGGACGGGCGCGTCCACGCGTCTGTCGGCGGGGCCGGAAGGGCCTCTGCACAATATCGCTCGCACCGAACTCTACCTCGCCAGGGGCTCGCCGCGGGTCGAGCTGCCCGAGCTATTGTCCGTGCTCGAGCGCGCGCCGGAAATGCCGAAGGCCGACCAGATCGCTCGGCTAGCACAGAGCCGGGGCGCCGAGAATTTGCCGGAGCTGCCGCGGATGCAGAATCTGGTCTGGGCCGGTAGCCAGCCGCGCCGCGGCCGGGCGGAAGCGACGGCGAAGGATGCCGCCGCGGCTCAGCTCGAAGCGCTCATCCAGCCGCTGATCAAGGACAACCGACCGTTCGAGGCCGAGGCGCTTTTCACGGAGCGGCTGGACCAGCTCAGCCCGGAGGCGCGGACGGAGTTCCAGCAGCGGATCGGCTGGTCCTATTATACGATCGGAAGCGACGCCGAGGCCCGGCGCTTGTCCGCCGCCGCTCGCTCAGGGGTGGGCGAATGGACGATCCAGGGGGCGTGGGTGGAAGGGCTCGCCGCCTGGCGCTCCGGCGATTGCCGGCAGGCGTCGGACGCCTTCGGCCTCGTCGCCTCCCGCACCACCGACATCGAGCTTGGGGCGGCTGCCAATTACTGGGCGGGCCGAGCCGAAATGATGTGCGGGCGGCCGCAGCAGGTGCAGGGGCGACTGCGCGCCGCCGCGAGGCACAAGGAGACCTTCTATGGCCTCCTCGCCTCGACGGCGCTCGGCATCCGGGGCGCGGGGCAGAGCGGCGTCCACGATTACCGCGACGCGGAATGGCGGGGGATCGCTGCCAGGCCGAACGTTCGCGCCGCGATCGCGCTGGCCGAGATCGGCGAGGCTGAGCTTGCCGACCAGCTCGTGCGCCACCAGGCGCGGATCGGCGCGCCGTCGGAGCATGAAGCTCTGATCCACCTCGCGGCCGACTTGGACCTCGCAGGTACCCAATATTGGCTCGCGCACAACGTACCGCGCGGCACCAGCGTCAACTTCGCCGCCCGTTATCCCCGTCCCGACTGGCGGCCGACTCGCGGCTGGCGGGTCGATCCGTCCCTCGCCTTTGCGCACGCGCTGCAGGAATCGAACTTCCGCACCTCTGTCGTGAGCCCCGCAGGCGCGGTCGGCCTGATGCAGGTCCGCCCGGGCACGGCCGGAGACATCGCGCGGGCGCGGGGAGAGCCCTTCTCCCGCGACCAGCTGACTTCGCCCTCCGCGAACATTGAGTTCGGGCAGAGCTATATCGAGCTTCTTCGAGATCACCACGCCACCGGCGGCCTGCTGCCTAAGGTGATCGCTGCCTACAATGCCGGCCCGGTGCCGGTGGCGGAGTGGAATACGCGGCGCTTCGACCGGGGCGACCCGCTCCTCTACATCGAGTCGCTGCCTTATTGGGAAACGCGCGGCTACGTTCCGATCGTTCTCCGCAATTACTGGATCTACGAGGAAGCGAGCGGGAAGAAAGCGGGGACGCGCGAAGCGCTGGCACAAGGGATGTGGCCTCGGTTCCCGGGCCTCTCCGGTGCGCAAGCCGTGCGGCTACGGCCGGACGGGCTCGACCCAAGCCGAGGCACCGACTGAGTTCTTGATTTGTTCTGGTTCTGCGCCCATAAGCGCGGGATGAGCCGCCCCGACGTTCGCCCCGGCCGCGGCGCGCCCGAGAACCGGACGCCGACGCGCTACAACCTGCCGATGCGGGAGGCGGACGGCGACTGGCTGGACGCTCGAGAGGAGGTGGACGGCGGGCTCCCGCCCCTTCGCACCACCGTCACCGTCGAGAAGCCGAAGACGATCATCGCCCGGAACAGCTCGCCCGACATCGGCTTCGATCGCTCTATCAATTCCTATCGCGGCTGCGAGCACGGGTGCATCTATTGCTTCGCTCGCCCGACACACGCTTTCCACGACCTCTCCCCCGGCCTGGATTTCGAGACGAAGCTGTTCGCCAAGCCGGACGCCGCGAAGCTCCTGCGCGAGGAGCTGGCGAAGCCCGGCTATGTCTGCCGGTCGATGGCGATGGGGACGAACACCGATCCCTATCAGCCGATAGAGGGGAGGTGGCGGATCACCCGCTCGGTTCTGGAAGTGCTGGCGGAGACCCGACACCCGGTGATGATCACCACCAAGTCGGACCGGGTGCTCCGGGACATAGATATCCTGAAGCGGATGGCGGCGGAGCGGCTGGCGTCGGTGGCGCTGTCGGTGACCTCTCTGACGCCCGAAATCGCCAGGACCCTGGAGCCGCGAGCGCCGGCGCCGCGCAAGCGGCTGGCCGCCGTGAAGGCGCTGAGCGAGGCCGGGATCCCCACGGTCGTGGCGATCGCCCCTGTCATTCCCGGGATCACCGACCATGAGCTCGACCACATCGTCGAAGCGGCAGCGGAAGCAGGGGCAAGCGGCGCCTTCTTCCTGCCTGTGCGGCTTCCCTATGAAGTGGCACCGCTCTTCCGCGCCTGGCTCGACGAGCATTTCCCCGACCGCGCGGGAAAGGTGATGAACATCATCCGCTCGATCCGCGGCGGACGCGACAACGACCCGAACTGGTTCACCCGAATGCGAGGGTCAGGTCCGTGGGCGGAGCTGCTTCGCGTGCGGTTCGAAATCGCGATCAGGAAGCACGGCCTCAACCGAGAAAAAAGCTCGCTTCGAACCGACCTGTTCACGCCGCCGCAGGGACCGCAGCTGCGGCTGCTCTAGGCCGCGCCCTTCAGCCGGTAGTTCTTATATTCCTCGCGGAGCGCGGTCTTGAGAAGCTTGCCGGTAGCGGTGTGAGGCAGGCTTTCCACGAACAGGATTTCGTCCGGGAGCCACCATTTTGCGACGCAGGCGGAGAGGTGGTCGAGGATCGCTGCTTCCGTGACTTGCGCACCTTCCTTGCGCACGACCAGGAGCAGCGGGCGCTCGTCCCACTTTGGGTGGTACACGCCCACGGCCGCGGCCTCCGCCACGCCCGCACAACCCACGGCGGCATTCTCGAGCTCCACCGAGCTGATCCATTCGCCGCCGGATTTGATCACGTCCTTGGCGCGGTCGGTGATCTGCATCGTTCCGTCGGGGTGGAGAACGGCGACATCGCCCGTGTCGAACCAGCCCTCCTCCGTCAGACACGGCCCCTTCTCATCCTTGAAATAGCGCTTGATGATCCAGGGGCCGCGGCACTGGAGGCGGCCGGAGCTGGCGCCATCGCGCGGCTGCACCCTCCCCTCGTCGTCCACCACGCGAAGCTCGACTCCGAACGGAACCTTGCCCTGCTTGGTGACGAGGTCGACTTTCTGCTCGAAGCTCCACTCGTCCCATTCGGGAGGCGGAGCGCCCATGGTGCCGATCGGCGAGGTCTCGGTCATCCCCCAGGCGTGGTTGACCCGGATTCCCATCTTCATCAGCCGCTCGATCATCGAGCGCGGCGCCGCCGACCCGCCGATGGTGACGATCTTCAGGTGCTCGGGCGCCTTTCCGGTCGAGTCCATATACTGGAACATGGCGAACCAGACGGTGGGCACGCCGGCCGAATGCGTGACCTTCTCCCGGTTCATCAGGTCGCACAGGATCTGCGGCTCGTTGACTGCGGAGAAGACGAATTTTAGGCCGACCGCAGCACCCGCGAAGGGCAGCCCCCAGCCGACCGCATGGAACAAAGGTACGACGGGAAGGGCCACCGACTGACTCGACAGGTCGAACACGGCCGGCTGGATTTCGGCGAGGGCGTGGATGACGGTCGAGCGGTGCTCGTAGATCACGCCTTTCGGATTGCCCGTCGTGCCGCTCGTGTAGCAGAGCATGCACGGCTCGCGCTCGTCGCCTTCCACCCAGGCGTAATCGCCGTCCTCCGCAGCGATCAGGGCCTCGAAACTGTCGGGGCCGTCGCCGTCATAGACGATGAAGTGCTCAATGGTGGTCCACTGCGCGCGCAGCCGGTCAACGATCGGCTGAAAGGCGCGGTCGTAGAAGAGGACCCGGTCCTCGGCATGATTGGCGATGTAGACGAGCTGGTCGTCGAACAGGCGCGGATTGATGGTGTGAACGACCGCGCCCATCCCGACCGCGCCGTACCAGGTGGCGAGGTGCCGATGGTGGTTCATGGCGAGCGTGCCGACCCGCTCGCCGCGCTTCACGCCCATCCGCTCCAGCGCCTGGGCGAGCTTCCTCGCGTCGCGAGCCACGCCGCCCCAGTTCGTCCGGGTCTCCGTCCCATCGGCCCAGCGGCTGACGATCTCGCGCGTTCCATGCTCACGCTCGGCATGGTCGATGAGACGCGGCACGCGCAGCTCGAAATCCTGCATCCCGCCCAGCATAAACCTCTCCCCTTTTTCGGGATCAGTTTATGCGGTCAGCCGACCAGCGCAAGCTGGGGCTGAGGCGCGACGGAGAGGCGGACGGCGGTGACGCCTTCCAGCCGCTCGATGCGGGCGGCGAGCTCCGCATCCAGGCGAAAGTCGCGGCCGAGGACGAGATCGGCTTCGCCTCCCTCCAGCTTCGCCTTCAGGCGAAGCTCGCCGGAGCCGCCGCGCTCGTCCGCGACAAGCACGGCGAGTCGGCGCAGAGCATTCGCATCCTCCACCTCCACCTCGAGCTGGAGCCGGGCGCGCTTGGAGAGATTGTCGAACAGCTGAAGCGAGCGGATGGTGACCCGGGGCGCTTCCTCCCCGGGGCGGCGGTCCAGCTCTACGCTGAGCAAGGCGCAGGCGCCGGACTTCGCGGCATTCTCGACCTGCACCGCCGCATCGTCGTTGAAGACGGTGGCTGCGAACTGGCCCGAAGCGTCGGACAGCGTCGCCATCAAATAGCGCCGGCCGCGGGCGGAGGTGCGCCAGCGCGCCTCCTCGACCAGTCCCGCCATGACGCCGCCTGTCCGCCCACCGTCCAGCGGCGCTGGAAGGGCGGCGAGCGCAGCGAAGGTCTTCGCCCCATGCGCAACGGCGAGGTGACGGTAGCGGTCGACTGGGTGCGCGGAGAAGTAGAAGCCGAACGACTCCTTTTCCGCTGCCATCCGCTGGGCGAGGCTCCAGGTGGCGGCGACCGGCATCCGGATCGGAACGACGTTCGTATCCCCGCCGCCGAACAATCCGCCCTGGCCGCTGGTGCGGGCGTCAGCGGCGCTCGCCGCGTGGGCGAGGATCGTTTCCGCAGCCGCGAAGACCGCCGCGCGGTTGCCGTCCAGCTCGTCGAACGCGCCGCCCCCTGCCAGACTCTCGATCTGTCGGCGGTTAAGGAGGCGCGGATCGACCCGCTCGGCGAAATCTTCGAGCGACTTGAACCGCCCCTCCGTCCGCCGAGCCTCGACCAGCTGCTCCATGGCCTTTTCGCCCACGCCTTTGAGCGCCCCGAGGGCGTAGCGGACGGCAAGCCCTTCGCCCGCCTCCTCGACCGAGAACTCCGCCTCGCTGGCGTTGATCGAAGGCGGGAGGCAGGGAACCTCAAGCCGGCGCATATCATCGACGAAGATGGCGAGCTTGTCCGTCTGGTGGATGTCGAAGCACATCGAGGCGGCGTAGAATTCCACCGAATAATGGGCCTTGAGCCACGCCGTCTGGTAGGCGACGAGCGCGTAGGCGGCGGCGTGGCTCTTGTTGAAGCCGTAGCCGGCAAATTTATCGATCAAATCGAACAGCTCGTTCGCCTTAGGCGCCGCGATGCCGTTCGAGGCGCAGCCGGTCACGAAGCGCTCCCGCTGCGCGTCCATCTCCGACTTGATTTTCTTGCCCATCGCGCGGCGGAGGAGGTCGGCCTCGCCCAGGCTGTAGCCGGCGAGCACCTTCGCCGCCTCCATCACCTGCTCCTGATAGACGAAGATGCCGTAAGTCTCGCGGAGCACGTTCTCGAGCATGGGATGCGGGTATTCGATCGGCTCCCGGCCGTTCTTCCGAGCGCCGAACATCGGGATGTTGTCCATCGGGCCCGGGCGGTAGAGGGAGACTAGGGCGATGATGTCTTCGAAGCTGGTCGGCTTCACCGCCGCCAGCGTCCGGCGCATGCCTTCCGATTCCAGCTGGAACACGCCGACAGTCTCGCCGCGCTGGAGGAGCTTGTAGACCTCCTCGTCGTCCCAGCGGAGCCGGTCGAGGTCCACTTCGACGCCGCGCTTCGCCAGCATCTGCACCGCCTTCTGAAGCACCGACAAGGTCTTCAGGCCAAGAAAGTCGAACTTCACCAGCCCCGCGGCTTCGACATATTTCATGTCGAACTGCGTGACCGGCATGTCGGAGCGGGGATCGCGGTAGAGCGGCACCAGCTTGTCGAGCGGCCGGTCGCCGATCACCACGCCCGCCGCGTGGGTGGAGCTGTGGCGCGGAAGCCCCTCCAGCTTCATCGCCAGGTCGAACAGGCGGCGCACGTCGGGCTCGTTCTTGTACTCGGCTGCCAGCTCCGAGACGCCGTTCAGCGCCCGCTCCAAGGTCCAGGGGTCGGTCGGATGGTTCGGGACCAGCTTCGCCAGCCGGTCGACCTGCCCATAGGGCATTTGCAGCACCCGGCCCGTATCCTTGAGGACGGCGCGCGCCTTGAGCTTACCGAAGGTGATAATCTGCGCGACCTTGTCCGCTCCGTAGCGCTGCTGGACGTAACGGATGACGTCGCCGCGTCGGGTTTCGCAGAAGTCGATGTCGAAGTCCGGCATCGACACGCGCTCCGGGTTCAGGAAGCGCTCGAAGAGGAGGCCGAGGCGGATCGGGTCGAGATCGGTGATGGTGAGCGACCAGGCGACGACCGAGCCGGCGCCCGAGCCGCGACCCGGGCCCACCGGAATGTCGTTCTCTTTGGCCCATTTGATGAAGTCGGCGACGATCAGGAAATAGGCGGCGAAGCCCATGTTGACGATCACCTCGACCTCGTAATCGAGCCGGTCGAAATAAGCCTTACGCGCCTCCTCGCTGAGGTTCGAATAGAGGGCGAGACGCGCCTCAAGGCCCGTTCGGGCGTCGCGGCGAAGCTGCTCGGCCTCCGCGTCCGTGTCGCCGGCGATGCTCGGCAGTATCGGCTTGCGCTTAGGCGCTCCGAACGCGCAGCGGCGCGCGACAACGGAAGTGTTGGCGATCGCCTCCGGCAGGTCTTCGAACAGCTGCCGCATGTCGGCCGGCGGTTTCAGCCACGCTTCCGGCGAGGATCGGGTGCGGTCGTCGCGGTCGAGCTGGCTCGACTGGGCGATGCAGAGCATCGCGTCGTGCGCCTGGTGGAAATGCGCCTCGGCATAGGCGGCCGGGTTGGTGGCCACGAGCGGCAGATCATGCTCATAGGCGAGCTGGATCAAACGCGGCTCGGCCTTCTGCTCGACGGCGTCACCGCGGCGGCTGAGCTCGATGTACAGCCGGTTCGGGAACAGCGCCTTCAGCCGCTCCAGCATCTCGGCGGCGGCATCTTCCTGCTCCTCCGCCAGAAGCCGCGCCAGAGCCCCCTCCCCTCCGGCGGTGAGCGCAATCAAACCCTCCGAGCGCCCCTCTAGCGCATCGAGGACCACGTGCGCCGGATCTTCCGGCGGCCGTCCCAGATGCGCCGCGGAGACCAGCGTGCACAGATTGTCGTAACCGCGGTCGTTCTGGGCATAGAGAGCCAGCCAGTCGAGAACGGGCTGGTTGCCCGCCGACGCGCCGGGCCGCGCGATGGCGAGCATCGTTCCGACGATCGGCTGCACCCCCGCCTCACGGCAGGCGTCGGTGAAGGGCATGGCCGCATAGAGGCCGTTCCGGTCGGTCAGTGCCACGGCGGGGAAGTCGAGCCGCTTCGCCTGCTTCGCGATCGCCTTCGGCTCGATCGCGCCCTCGAGCATCGTATAGCAGGAGAATATCCGGAGCGGGACGTAAGGCGCGGCCATCCGCTCACTATGCGGGCTGCCGCCGCCGCTGGAAAGGTCAGCTAAAGAGGTTTTCCACACCTATTCGCAAGGCTAGCCGCCCTGCGCGACCCGCCTCAGCTCAGCCATGCGCGACGAGTAGGCAGCGGCCACGCAGCTCGCGCTTCCGCAGCGCTCGCGCCGGGACAGGAAAGAGTCGCGGCTGCGCCTCAAATGGCTTCTCGTGCCTGTGTCCGCTTCGGCCATTAGCGCGTAGTAAAGTGACGCCATCTCCCGGTCCTGGGCGGCGAGGGCGGGCGAGCCGCAGACCATCCGCTCGGTCCGGGTCTTAGCGTAGCGGCAGTTGAAGCTCGGGCGCACCGTCACCCGCGTCGGCGTGGCGGGACGCTCGGGCGGTGCGGCCTTCGGCGGCGCTGCGGGGGGCGCGGTGCGAGGCGCAGGCTGCGGGGCTGCCGGAACAGGCGGGGGCGTCGGCTGCACGACGGCGACTTCGGCCGGGGAGGCCGGCGGTGCGCTGGGCTGCGGAACGGCGACCACGCGGGGCATCGGGCGGCCCTGCATTCCGACGGCGGCGAGGCGGTAGATGATCGGCTCGGCCCCATCCATCTGGTAGACGAGGCCGCTTCCGTCGAGCGCGGCCTGGGCTGCATACTCGACTTCCGCAGTCAGGCGCCGCTCGCCGTCGAACGCGTTTTCCGCGCCCGGCGGAAGCTCCAGGATGAACTCGCCGGTGCAGACGGTGACGTTGAGCGCCTCGTCGCGGCTTTTCACCACGGGGTTCTCCATCCGAACGACGGCGGCGGCGGCAAGCGGATCGAGGTTGCGCGGGTCCGACTTCCGGATCCGTGCGGCTTCGTCGAAGATCAGCTCCTTCAGCCGGTCGTACGTTCCTTCGGACGCACAGGCCTTCCGGATCCGGTCGCGCTGCTCGGTGGCGAGCTCCTTCTGGCTCTTCTGCTCCGGCGGGTCCTTCTTCTTCGCCCAGTCGCAGGCGCCGAGCGTGGCCGCCGCGGCGATCAGCAGAAGAGCCGTGCGATAGGCCATGTTCGTCGCTCCCACCGTAAAAAAGCTGGAGCGGCAGCCGTCGCTACTCCAGCACGCCCTCATGCAAACGCAGCACCCGGTCCATCTTTCCGGCCATCCGCTCATTGTGCGTGGCGACGAGGGCGGCGCTGCCCTGATCCCGCACCAGGGAGAGGAATTCCGCGAACACTATGTCGGCGGTGGCCTCGTCGAGATTGCCCGTCGGTTCGTCGGCGAGCACGAGGCGCGGCCGGTTGGCGAGGGCGCGGGCGACCGCGACGCGCTGCTGCTCGCCGCCGGAGAGCTGGCTGGGGCGGTGATCGAGGCGGTGGCCCAAGCGAAGGGAGGTGAGGAGCGATTCCGCTCGCTCCCGCGCCGCCTTGGACTCGGCCCCGCGGATGAGCTGCGGGAGGATCACGTTCTCGGCCGCCGAGAAGTCCGGCAGGAGATGGTGGAACTGATAGACGAAGCCGAGCTCGTCGCGCCTGACGCGGGTTCGGCCGTCATTGTCGAGCTTGGCCGCTTCCTCCTCGCCGATCCGGATGGAGCCCTCGAAGCCGCCTTCGAGGAGGCCGACGGCCTGAAGCAGGGTGGATTTGCCAGACCCGGAAGGACCGAGCAGCGCCACGATCTCCCCTTTTCGCACGTCGAGATCGACTCCGCGGAGCACCTCGATGACAGTGTCGCCCTGGCGGAAGCTCCGTTGGAGCCCGCGGACGGTGAGCACCTCATTCATAGCGAAGCACCTGCACCGGGTCGGTGCTCGCCGCCTTCCACGCAGGGTAGAGGGTCGCGAGGAAGCTGAAGACGAGCGCCATCAGGACGATGGCGAACACCTCGAATGGATCCGTCTTTGAGGGAAGCTCGGTGAGGAAGCGGATCGACGGATCCCAGAGGTTCTGACCCGTCAAGAGCTGGACGAAATTGACGACGGACTGGCGGAAGAAAAGGCAGATCGCGCCGAGCACCAGCCCCGCGAGAATACCTATCGAGCCGATAGTGACCCCGACGGTCATGAACACCTTCATCAGCCCGGCACGGCTGGCGCCCATCGTCCTAAGAATGGCGATGTCGCGAGTCTTGGCGCGGACCAGCATGATGAGCGAGGACAGGATGTTGAAGACGGCCACGAGGATGATGATCGAGAGGATCACGAACATCACCACCCGCTCGACCTGAAGCGCCTCGAAGAGCGACGCGTTCATCGACCGCCAGTCCGCGATGGCGCCCTGGCCGCTCACCTGCGCCTGGAGCGGAGCGAGTATCTCCTCCACGCGGTCGGCATCCACCGTCTGCACCTCGACCATGCCCACGGCGTCGCCGAGCAGAAGCAGGGTCTGGGCCTCCTCCATCGGCATGATCACGAAAGCCTTGTCGTAATCGTAGATTCCGACCTCGAAGATCGCGACGACGTTGTAGGAGACGATGCGCGGCACCGTGCCGAAGGGCGTCGAGGGCCCTTCCGGGCTTATGAGGCTGATCTCCCCCCCGACCCTGGCCCCGAGCGACTCAGCCAGCCGAGCGCCGATGGCGACGTTGTTGGAGCCTGGCTGCAGAGCCTCCAAGGAGCCGTCGAGCACTTTCCCCCGAAGCGTCTGGTTGCGAAGGATGTCGCTGCGCATCATCCCCCGGACAAGGACGCCCTCAACGCGGCCTTCGTGGCTCGCCATGAGCGGCTGCTCGATGAGCGGCAGCGCCTCTGTCACGCCGGGGGTGCGGCGCGCCTGCTCGGCGATCTGCCTCCAGTTCTGAAGTTGGCCGCCATAGCCCTGGATGACGGCGTGACCATTGAGCCCGACGATCTTGTCGAACAGCTCGGCCCGGAAGCCGTTCATCACGCTCATCACGATGATGAGCGCCGCTACTCCGAGCATGACGGCGACCAGGCTGATCGAGGCGACGAGGAAGATGAACCCCTCGCCCTTCCCTGGCAGCAGGTAGCGCCTGGCGATCATCCGCTCGTAGCGGGAGAGGATCATGCCGTAAGCCTCGCCAGCGCGCTTTCGATGGAAAGCTCCCTGCGCTCGCCGGTGGAGCGTCGCTTGAGCTCGACGACCCCGCGCTCCAGCCCCTTAGGCCCGACGATCAGCTGCCAGGGCAGGCCGATGAGGTCCATGGTGGCGAACTTGGCGCCGCCTCGCTCGTCCCGGTCGTCGTAGAGCGTCTCAACGCCGGCGTCCGCCAGGCGCCCGTACAGCTCGTCCGCAGCGCTCGTGACGTTGCCGTCGTCGGCGCGCATGTTGATGAGCCCGACGCGGAACGGCGCGACGCTTTCGGGCCAGACGATGCCGCTCGAGTCATGGCTCGCCTCGATGATCCCGCCGACGAGCCGGGAGACGCCGATGCCGTAGCTTCCCATATGGGGCTGGACCTGTGCGCCTTCCTTCGTCTGGACGCTGAGGCCCATCGACGCGCTGTACTTGGTTCCGAAGGCGAAGATGTGCCCGACCTCGATCCCGCGGCGGCTCCTAAGCCGCTCCGCCGGAACCGGACAGTCGGCGATCTTCGCATGCTCCTCCTCCTCCATCGCGTAGAGGCCGGTGAGGCGGGCGATCGTGGAGGCGTCGGCTGAGAGAAGCTCCTCGCGCGACACGTCCTCGATCGCGGCGTCGTAGAAGAGCGCGCTCTCGCCGGTGTCGGCGAGAATGTGGAATTCGTGGCTGAGATTGCCCCCTATGGGCCCCGTCGGCGCGCGCACCGGAACGGCCTGCAACCCGAGGCGGGCGAACGTGCGCAGATAGGCGACGAACATCGCCTCATAGCTCGCCTTCAGCCCCTCCTCGTCGAGGTCGAAGCTGTAGGCGTCCTTCATCAGGAACTCGCGCCCGCGCATGACTCCGAAGCGGGGACGCGTCTCGTCGCGGAACTTCCACTGGACGTGATAGAGGGTGCGCGGAAGGTCGCGGTAGCTCTTGACGACGTCGCGGAAGAGAGCGGTGATCATCTCCTCGTTGGTCGGCCCGTAGAGCATCTCCCGACCGTGCCGGTCCGGGAAGCGAAGCATCTCAGGACCATAGGCGTCGAAGCGGCCCGACTGGCGCCACAGGTCCGCCGACTGGATGGTGGGCATCAACAGCTCGACGGCGCCTGCGCGGTCCTGCTCCTCGCGGACCACCTGCTCGATCTTCCTCAGGACCCTCAGGCCGAGCGGCAGCCAAGCGTAGATGCCGGCCGCCGTCTGACGGATCAGCCCGGCCCTCAGCATCAGCTGATGGCTCACTATCTGAGCGTCGGCGGGCGTCTCCTTCATGACCGGCAGGAAGTAGCGGGAAAGGCGCATGAACGAGGACATCCGGCAAGTGATCGGGAGGGCCTCGCTCTAGGCACGCCCTCCCGCCAAGGCAACCGCAGGCGGGGCAAGGCTGTGTTGCACCGCCGACACAGAGCCTCAGCAAAGTAGCTCAAGGCATTGAATGGGCGAGTGACAAGCCACCCCGCCTCTCATAGCGTCCGGCCCACGAACGAAGGCTTACAGCCGGGTTCGGGGAGGCTTCGGCCCCGTATCCTCATGCGAGGGGGGATGCGTGCGGGCCGAGGGCTCTTACCAAGGGGGTTGGCGAGCAATCGCCACGAGGGTGCCCGGGCAGCGATGCCCGGGCACTTTGCATGTGAGCGATTTAGCCTCTCAGTTCCCGCCGACAGCGGCCGGCCACGCTTCCGCGCCGGTGCAAAGCCTCGTCACCTCCCTGGCCGCAATGGCTTTGCCGTACAGGAAGCCCTGGCCGTAGTCGCAGCCCAGGCCCGCCAGTATCTCGTGCTGCGCCTCCGTCTCCACCCCTTCGGCAACCGTCTGGATACCCAGGCTCCGGCCGAGGCCGACCACGGCATTGACGATGGCGACTCCGCCGCCGCCCGAGTGCAGGTCGGCCACGAAGGAGCGGTCGATCTTCAGGATGTGAACCGGAAACTGTTTGAGGTGCGAGAGCGAGGCATAGCCGGTCCCGAAATCGTCCAGCGCGATGGCGACACCCGCTGCGCTCAGCATCTTCAGCGCCCGCTCCACATATTCGGCGCCGCGGCCCAGGAAGACTGTCTCCGTCACCTCGAGCTGGAAGCATTCGGCTGGCACGCCTGCCTTGTCGAGCCTTTCGAGCAGCCGCTCGGCAAAGTCGCCGCGCCGGAACTCGGCCGCCGAAGCGTTGACGGCGACGTGGCCGAACTCGACCCCATCATCGAGCCAGCAACGTATATCCCGGATCACAGCAGCTATCATGCAGTCGCTGATTTCGGCCGCGAGGTTGAGGTCCTCGAACGCGGCTGAGACGGTGGAGGGAAGCTGCATGCCCCAACGCGGGTGCCGCCAGCGCAGGAGCGCCTCGAAGCCCGAGCGGGCGCCGCTGCGCAGATCAACCTTTGGCTGATAATGAGGAACAATCCTGTCCTCCCTGAGCGCCGTGTGAGCAAGACTGAGCATTGAAGCCCGCTTCTGCATCTCCATCCGCATCTGCGGGCGAAAGAAGCTGAGGCCCGCCCCGCCGGCCGCCTTGGTCGAGTAGAGCGCAAGATCGGCGTTCTTGAGGAGCTCGGACCGATCCCCTCCGTCCCGCGGATAGAGGCTGGCACCGATGCTGGCGCCGCACTCCATCACCCGCCCCGCATGGATGCAGGGCTCGCGGAGCTTGTCGCGGAGCCTTTCGTAGGCCTCGGTCAACTGGATCTCACAAGTGGTGCCGCGCAGCAGGATCGCAAATTCGTCCCCGCCCAGCCTTGCCACCGTGTCGCCGTCGCGCACCCCGGCCTGCAGCCGCTGCGCGAACGCCAGAAGCAAGGCATCGCCGGCGTCGTGACCTACGGTGTCATTCACCCGCTTGAAGTCGTCGACGTCGAGCAGAAACAGGGCGAACCCCTCGCCCGTGGTCTCTGCGTGGGCGATTGCCTCGTCGAGGCGGCGCTGAAGCAGGAACCGGTTGGGCAACCCAGTAAGGCTGTCATGGCTGGCAGACCATTGCGCCCGCTCCTGCGCCTCGCGCTGCTGGGTGACGTCGCGAGATATGACGGCCAGTCGTACCGGCTTCCCGCCCTCTCCCTGTATCGGCGCGATGACGATGTCCCACCACCGCGCTTCAGCTCCCATCTGGACGACGAGCCGGCCGATCTCACCGCGCTGAGCACAGGCGAGGGCGTCCGCGGCCGCTGGACGAACGTCGATGGGGAAGCCGACGCCCCAGCGCGTCCCGATCAATTGCTCCGGGCGCTCGAAGCCGTAGCACCGCAGTGTCGCGTCGTTGACGAACAGCCTGTTTCCCGAAAGATCGAGCAGGGAGACGCAGTCGGGGCTGGCTTCGATGATTGCCCGGTTGAGCTGCTCGCTTGCCTCCAGCGCGCGTTTCGCCGCGACGCGCTCATGGATGTCGGTGCAGGTGCCGTACCACCGCACCACGCTGCCGGACGCGCTCCGCTGGGCTCTCGCTCGGCTGATCACCCAGCGGTAATTGCCGTCCCGGTCGCGGATTCGATGCTCATAATCGAAATCCTTGCCGGCCCGGCGAGCCAGGAGCCAGAGCTGAAGGCCGCGTTTCCGGTCCTCCGGGTGGAACACGCCTTTCCACGCAGGTCCATGCAGGCTGCCGCTTGGAAGGCCGGTGAATTCGTACCAGCGCTCGTTGAAATAATCGGCCCGGTTTCCATCCGCTGACATTGACCAGGCGATCTGCGGGATCGAGTTCAATATGTTCCGGAACCTGCGGGTCCCCGCCTGGAGGGCCTCGCGAGCCTCCGCCAGCTCATGGATGTCGGTCAACACCCCGTACCAGGCGACGATCTCGCCCGTTTCGTGCCGTTCCGGATTGCCCCGGCTTAAGACCCAGCGATAGCCACCTCTATGGTGCCTTAGACGGTACTCCGCCTCGTACGCTTCGCCGTTGCTCAGCGACTTTAGCCACTGCCGAGCAACGCCGTCCTGATCGTCCGGATGAACCAGACGGAGCGCATCGTTGAGGCCGTGACCGATACGTTCTCCGGTGAAACGCTGCCAGTGTTCGCTATAGTAAGTTTCCTGTGTGGTGGGGTCGTAGCGCCACAGCATGTGCGGGATCATATCCAGCGTCTTTTCAAGCGCCGCGATCCGGGAACCGCTGACATTCCACACCGCCGTGGGCGACGCGGGCGTTGGCTCACGCTGGAGCAGCCCCTTCAGCCCCGCGGCGAGCGAAGCAGGCCCGTCGGTCGGCGGCAGGGGGGCGGCACCACGCCCGAAGGCGCCTGCATCAATGTGCCGCATGGGATGCCCTCCCTATCCTGGCGGACGCATCGCGAACCCGGTGCAAGATAGATCCGGATGCGCTGCCCCAGGCGCATCGACATAAAAGCTGCATATCCCCATCCCCTTGCCGACCGCCCCTTTGGCCGTGCAGCCCCACAATGCCTTCAAAATATTAAGGTTCGTTTGTCGAAGGCCCCGTAAAGCTACGACGGGCCGGTCACCGGGAGCTCCCGCGAGCGGGAGTTCGACGTGGCGGGTGAGCGCGAGCGAGTTTCGCCTGCGCCGCAAGAGCGCCCCCGGCGAGCGAGGGGGAGCTCGTCTTCCGCCGCCACGGCCTGGGCTGGAAGCTCGAGGAGATCGGCCTTCCGCCCGCGCCGAAGTAGCAATGCCCAGCCTTTGACCTGCGACCGCCGCCGATTAGGGAGAACGCCATGGACGAGGACAAACGCTCGAAGTTGATCGAGAAGAGGCGGCTCGCGCAGGTGCGGCGGGAGCGGCAGGAGCGGTCGGCCAGGTTCCGGAGCGTCGGCCGGCTGCTGTGCGAAAGCGGCGTGCGGTTCTCCAAGCTCGTGCCGGAGCGGTGCCGCGAGGCCCTTGGCTCGCTCGCCAGCGGCCCCGGCCAGGACGAAAGGCTGCTCTGGGCGCCGATCCCCAACGGCATTTGCGAGCGATGGGGAAGCAAGGCGGAGCGAGACGATCTTCTGCGCCGCGCCCTCGCCCGCTGCGCGGCCAAGGCGGAGACGAAGGTGGCGGTCGTCTGGCACCCGTTCGAGGCGGGCCTGCGCCTGAGTGCCGGCGACCTCGCCCTCCACGCGGGACCGATCCTCGACGCGGGCGACGGCGGCACCATTTGGATCGTCGCGGCGGACGGCGGGTCGTGGCTGATCGAGACGGCGTACTGGGACCGGGAGCTGTGCTGGACCCCGAACATGCCGCTGTTCACCAGTTGAGGCGCGGAAAGCTTCGCCCCCCTCGCCTGCTTCGTTCAGGCGATTGTCAGGAGCGGCGGCGTTTCTTTCCTTCGCGCACGAAGGAGAGCGAGGATGAGGATAACACGCGGGATGGCGGCGGTGGCGGCTTTGCTTGGAGCGGGGGCGGCGCAGGCTCAGGAGAGCGTCGAAGCGATCCACTTCAAACGGGACTTCTGCCGGGGCCTCAAGCAGCTGGTCGAGGCGGCGGCGGAGGCGCGGCGCCAGCCCCCTGCCGAGGCTGGCCGGGTCTTTCTCGACATCTACAACCGCCGGTCCGCCACGTCCTGGTTCGGCTTCCGCCCCGGCGCCTGTCGAGCCTCCGCCGGCACGGAGAAATATCCGGCCTCCTACTGGTGCCACCAGCACCTCGCCCCGCTTCATCTCAGCCTCGAAAGCCTCTCCCGCGAAACGGCCGCCTGCTACCCCGAAGCGAAAGCCGAGCGCGACCGCTGGGGCCGCGGCGCCACCTTCACCCTCCCCGACGCGCGGATCCAGATCGGCGAGAGCGGCGGACCGAGGGCGAAGGTCGGGCGGATCGTGAGGCTCACGGTGGAGGCGATCCCTTCGAACTAGGTCCTCTGCCGACGCCCACAGTGGCGTTTGCCCTCCTTTTTCGCGGCTCCAGCTGCAGGAAATTGAGGAAGTCGAGGCCCTCCAAGAGCTCCCTTCCCGCCATTCGCTGCTGGATGCCCGCTATGGCGCGGAGCTGACGCTCCGAGCGGGGGGTGCGAATGTCCGACCCAAAGCAGACATTCAGCCCACTGACATTAGCGGTCGCTTAGTCGTAGCCAACGGTGTCCGGAATGATGTTCACGGCGTGCTTGAACGGGAGAGTATAGACAATCACCCCGTCTGCATCTTCAGCGTCGATACGAAACCTGAAGTCGAGCACTCCAGCGACCATGTCGCCGCACATAAGGTCACGTACTGTAGCCAAGACCGCCTTCCGGAGCGCATCCAAAGACGCATATTCAATGCCTTCCGGGTCGAGCAACTCCTCGGTGCCGTCTCGAAGGTTCATGAAGTATTTGGTCACGGATAGCTCCCTTACGACTGGCGGGAGCGCGTTGGTCTCTCAGCCGCCGGAGCCTTGGTTGTCCGACGATAGCCAGCCCTTATCATACATCAAGAGCGATGTTAAGACGATTAATGTCATACAGTTAGTAACATGAGGTGACCCGTGCTACGGTCCCTCATCGATGGCCTCTCAATGGCCCTCCATCGACTGCGAGACTTCGTGCTCCCGCCACAGCGGAGAGCCTCATGTCCGGCCAGCCTCAATCACCCCTTCAGCCAATGGTCGATAAGCTCGCCTACTGGGCCAAGCAGGACACCTACTGGGGCGAATTCACCCAGGAAGATGCCGAGGCACTTCTCAGTCTCCCGCATCGGACGAAAAGGGTGGAGCGGCACGGCTATATCGTCCGCGAACGGGAGAAGACGACGCATTCGTGCGTGCTGCTCTCCGGCTATGCGATGCGGCACAAGATTGTCTCGGGCGGGTCGCGACAAATCGTAGCCGTGCACATGAAAGGCGACCTTGTAGACCTTCAGAACTCCTTCTTGGGTGTGGCCGACCACAGCGTGCAGGTGCTGACCGATAGCGAAGTGGCTTTGATTCCCCGCGAGGCTGTCAAGAAGCTAGGATTCGAGCGCCCGAACGTCGGAATGGCGATGTGGCACGATACGCTTGTTGATGGGTCTGTCTTTCGGGAATGGATTGCCAACGTCGGGCGGCGAGACGCGCACACCCGCATTGCTCACCTTCTATGCGAGTTCTCGCTGAGGCTGAAGGTCGCGGGATTGGGGAAGGAGACGGACTATGAGTTGCCGATGACACAGGAGCAGCTCGCCGACTGCACCGGCTTAACAGCTGTTCACGTCAACCGCACCTTAAAGGCGCTTGAAGCTCAAAACCTGATAGCCCGCAAGACCAGCCGGGGCATCAAAATCGGCGACTGGAAGAAGTTGGCCGACGCAGGTGATTTCGACAGCAATTACCTGCACCTGCGTCAGGGCGAACCTGCGCTCAATTGAACGTCCGCTTTCCACCCATTGCGGACCTCCATATCCGCGGTGGAGCTTCCGAATTTTTTGTTTCCAGTCTTGATCAGGTGGGGCGAGCGACGGAAGCTCGCGCAAAGCTGCCATTCATCATGGCTAAACTAGCCGCGATTGCTTCACAGCGGCTTCGATGAAGCTGGCAAACAACGGGTGCGGATCGAACGGCTTCGACTTCAACTCCGGATGGAATTGCACCCCCACGAACCAGGGATGATCCGGCCGCTCCACAATCTCCGGCAAGGCCCCGTCCGGGCTCATGCCCGTGAACAGAAGCCCCCCCGCCTCCAGCGCGCCCTTATAGTGGATGTTGACCTCGTAGCGGTGGCGGTGCCGCTCCGAGATGCGGGTGCCGCCGTAGATGCTGGCGACGTGGCTGTTGCCCGCCAGCGTCGCTTCGTAGGCGCCGAGGCGCATGGTTCCGCCGAGGTCCCCGTTGGCGTCGCGGCGTTGCTGGAGGCCTTCGGGGCTCATCCATTCGGTGATGAGGCCGACGACGGGCTCTTCGGTGTCGCCGAACTCGGTGGTGCTCGCGCCGCCGAGGCCCGCGGTGTTACGGGCGCCTTCGATGCAGGCCATCTGCATTCCAAGGCAAATGCCGAAGAAGGGGACTCCGCGCTCGCGGGCGAAGCGGACGGAGGCGATCTTGCCCTCGCTTCCGCGCTCGCCAAAGCCGCCGGGGACGAGGATCCCGTGCATCGGCTCCAGCCGCGAGGCGACGTCGTCCACCTGCTCGAACAATTCCGCGTCGAGCCAGCGAATGTTGACCTTGACGCGGTTGGCGAGGCCGCCGTGCACCAGCGCCTCGGTGAGCGACTTGTAGGCGTCCTGGAGGCCGACATATTTGCCGACGACCCCGATCGTCACCTCGCCTTCGGGGTTGAGGAGGCGGTCCATGACGTCGTCCCAGCGGGCCATAAGCGGATCGGGCGCGCCGTCCTGGAGGCCGAAGGCGCGGAGCACCTCCGCGTCGAGGCCGGCCGCGTGATATTGGGCGGGGACGGCGTAGATGCTCTTGGCGTCGAGAGCGGGGATGACCGCTTCCTTGCGGACGTTGCAGAAGAGGGCGATCTTCTGCCGCTCCCCGTCGGGGAGCGGATGCTCGCAGCGGCAGACGATGATCTCGGGCTGGATGCCCAGCGAGGTGAGCTCGCGGACGCTGTGCTGGGTGGGCTTGGTCTTCAGCTCGCCGGCGGCGGCGATGTAGGGGACCAGGGTGGTGTGGACGCTTAGCGTGGTGCCGCGCCTCCCGTTTTCATTGGCCTCCTCGTTCCTGAACTGGCGGATGGCCTCGATGAAGGGGAGCGATTCGATGTCGCCGACGGTGCCTCCGATCTCGATGATGAGGAAATCGAGGTCGGACTCGAGGTCGGCGCGGATGAACTCCTTGATCGCGTTGGTGACGTGGGGGACGACCTGGACGGTGGCTCCCAGATAGTCGCCGCGGCGCTCCTTGGCGATGATGCCCTGGTAGATTCGTCCCGAGGTGACGTTGTCGGACTGGCGGGCGGGGACCCCGGTGAAGCGCTCGTAATGGCCGAGGTCAAGGTCGGTCTCGGCGCCGTCGTCGGTGACGTAAACCTCGCCGTGCTGGTAGGGGGACATCGTTCCCGGATCGACGTTGAGATAGGGGTCGAGCTTGCGGATGCGGACCTTGTAGCCGCGCGCCTGGAGCAGAGCCGCGAGGGCCGCCGCCATCAAGCCCTTGCCAAGCGATGACACCACGCCGCCGGTGATGAAAATGAACCGCGCCATGGGAGGCAAGGCTTAAGCGGCGTGGGGCGGTGCGGGCAAGGTGCCGAATCGACTTTATTTCGGGATGGCGGGCGACGCGGGGGCGGCTAAGGGAGCGCCATGCGGGCGGCGATCATCGGAGCGGGCTATTCGGGCACCATGGCGGCGGTGGAACTGGCCCGGGCCGGCTGCCGCGAGGTGATTCTCATCGAGAAGAGCGGGCGGTTCGCGACCGGGGCGGCCTATTCGACCAGTTCGCCGGGGCATCTCCTCAACGTGCGGGCGGCGCAGATGAGCGCCTTTGCCGACGCTCCCGATCATTTCGCCCGGTGGGCGGAGCAAGAGGGGGTTGGAGGGCCGCAGGACTTCGTGCAGCGGCGGGAGTTCGGGCGGTATTTGGAGGGCGTGCTGGAAGGGGCACCCGAGGTTCGGCGAGTCACCGGGGAGGCCATCGCCCTCGAGAACGGCGCGGTACGGCTCGACTCCGGCGAGCGGGTGGAGTGCGACGCGGTCGTTCTGGCGGGCGGCAATTACCCCTCGCGGCTTCCTGACATGTTCGGCGATGAGGCGGTGCACGATCCGTGGAGCGCGGAGGGGCGGGAAAAGGTGGCGCGGCTGGCGCTGGCGGGGGGCGATCTGCTGCTGGTGGGCACCGGGCTCACCATGGTCGACATGTGCGTGAGTCTGGAGGAAGCCGGCTTCGGAGGCCGGATCGTGGCGACCTCGCGACGCGGTCTAGTGCCCCGGGCGCATGAGGAGAGGCCGGCCGAAGTGCCGGAATGGGTGCCGCCGACGCGACTGGCGGAGCTCGTGGGCGCGGTGCGGGCGCGGAAGCCGTGGCGGGCCGCGATCGATGGCCTCAGGCCGCACAGCCACGACCTGTGGCGCGGGCTTAGCGACAGCGAGAAGAAGCGCTTCCTGCGGCACCTTCGGCCGTGGTGGGACGTCCACCGCCACCGGATCGCGCCGGGCGTGGCGAAGCGGATCGAGGCGATGCGGGCGGATAGGCGGCTGGAGGTCGTCGCTGGGCGGGTCCGCTCAGTGGAGGGCGATGAGGTGACAATTGCACGGCGCGGCGGCGGGGAGCTTCGGCGGCGGTTCGCCGGGGTGATCAACTGCACCGGGCCGGAGGGGAATATCCTCCGCGTCACCGACCCGCTGATCCGGCAGCTGCTGGAGAGCGGACAGGCGAGAGCGGAAAGGCTCGGGCTCGGGCTCGAGGTCGACGAGGATTCGCGAGTGGTCGGCGAGGGCGGCTCGCCCGAGCTCTACGCGGTGGGGCCGCTCAGCAAAGGGTCCTATTGGGAAATCGTCGCGGTGCCGGACATTCGCGGGCAGGTGCGCGACGTCGCCCGCGCGATCGCTTACTGAGCGAGCGGCACCGCGCCGTTGGCGGGCGCGGGGTTCTGCGCGGGGGCCTGTTTGGCGGCGCCTGCGAGCGGATCCGTCACCGGGACCTGGCTCGGCGCGGGCGCGAGCGGAGTGCCCGTGGGCGCAGCGGGAGCAACGTTGGGATTGATCCGCACCGGCGCCCGCTCAAGCGTCGCAAGGCCGGCCAGAGCGATCGAGAGCACCACGAAGATGGTCGCGAGGATCGAGGTCGCCCGGGTCAGGAAATCGGCCGCTCCGCGGGCGGACATCAGGCCCGCCGGGCTTCCGCCGACACCGAGCCCGCCGCCTTCGCTGCGCTGCATCAGGATGACGGCGATCATTGCCGCGGCGACGAGCGTCTGGACGATCAGAATGAAGGTGAACATCGGCGATTTCCCGGGAAGTGAAGCGGCGATCTAGTCGATGCCGGCCGCCGGTTCAACCGCGTGCGGCCGCCTCGATGATCGGAACGAACTGGGCAGCCGTGAGGCTCGCTCCCCCCACCAGAGCCCCATCCACATCCTCCACTGCGAAGAGCTCGGCCGCGCTGCCGGCATTGACCGAGCCGCCGTAAAGGATCCGGATGCGCCCGCCGGCATCGCCGAAGCGGGCGGCGAGCGCCTCGCGGATCGCCTTGTGCATCTCGGCGACGTCGGCCGGAGTGGCGGTGCGGCCGGTGCCAATCGCCCAGATCGGCTCGTAGGCAACGACCAGCTCGGCCTCGCCCGCAAGCTCGGGGAGCGATCCGGCGAGTTGCTCGCGAACCCGCTCCACATGCCGCCCCGCCTCCCGCTCGGCCTCCGACTCGCCGACGCAGACGATCGCCTGAAGGCCGTGGCGGAGCGCCGCTTCGGCCTTGGCCCGGACGATCTCGTCCATCTCGCCCTGGTCGGCGCGGCGTTCGGAATGGCCGACGATGGCGAGCCGGGCGCCCGCTTCCTTCAGCATCGGAGCCGAGACGTTGCCCGTATGGGCGCCGCTGTCCTTCTGGTGGCAATCCTGGGCGCCGATCGCGAGGCCGCCCGCGCGGGGCACGGCCAGCGGGATCAGGACCGAAGGCGGGCAGATCGCCACGTCCACGCCCGCCGCCTCCCGCGCTGCGGCGGCGATCGGCCCGAGCTCCGCGAGCGCCGCGCGGCTGCCGTTCATCTTCCAATTGCCGGCGACGAGCTTGCGGCGGAGGGGCATCCCTGTTCCTCTTCCTTGTGGAGCCGGGCGCCTAGCAAGCGGCCATGCCAGTGCCAAGCTTGCCCGTACGGCTCGCCTTTCCTATGACCCGGGCCGAGACATCTTCTCCTCACCCAGGAATTTCCATGCTTTCCATTTTCCGCCGCGGCATCGTGTCCAAGCTGATGCTGGTCGTCCTCGCGATCGGCCTGTTCGCCATCGTCATCACCGGCTTCGGCACCGGCGGAGGAGGCCTGGGCGATGTCGCAGGCGGCGGTGGCGGCGACACGATCGCCAAGGTCGAAGGCGAGAAGATCACCGCGACGAGGGTGCAGGACGAGACCCAGCGCCAGCTCGACCGCATGCGCCAGCAGCAGCCGGAGCTCGACCTCGCCACCTTCCTTCGCGGCGGCGCGCTCGGCGAGGTCATCGACCAGCTGATCGACATCACCGCCAGCGTGGTCTTCGGCCGCGAACAGGGGCTGGGCGTCTACCGGCAGATGGTCGACCGGGAGATTGCCGGCATCTCCGCCTTCCAAAACATGGCGGGCCAGTTCGACGACGCCACCTTTCGCCGGGTCCTCCAGCAGGAGAAGCTCACCGAGCAGCAGCTTCGCGAGGAGATCGAGACGCGGCTGATCCAGCGCCAGCTCGTCCTCCCCGCCGCGGGCTCCGCCTACGTGCCGACCGGCCTCGCCTTCCAATATGCCTCGCTTCTGCTCGAGAGCCGCACCGCGATCGTGGGCGCGGTGCCGACGGGCGCCGTCGGCATGGGGCAGGAGCCGAGCGAGGCGGAGATCGCCGCCTTCTACCGCTCCAACCAGCCCCGCTACACCATCCCCGAGCGCCGAGTGCTGCGCTACGCCGCCTTCGGCCCCGAGCAGGTGGCCGCCGCCGCCAAGGCAACCGACGCCGAGATCCAGGCCGCCTACAACCAGAACCCGGCCTATGCGGCCAAGGAAAGCCGGACGCTGAGCCAGGTAATCCTTCCCGACCAGGCCGCTGCGCAAGCCTTGGCGCGAAAGGTGGCAGCGGGCACGAGCTTCGCCCAGGCTGCGCAACAGGCCGGCTTCGCCCCCGCCGACACCGCCATCGGAAGCCAGACGCGCGAGGCCTTCACCAAGGTCAGCTCCAGCGAGGTCGCGGCAGCCGCCTTCGGCGCCGCCAAGGGCGCGACGGTCGGCCCCGTCCGCTCGCCGCTCGGCTGGCACGTGGTTCGAGTGGACGACGTCAAATCCGGGGCGGCCACTCCGCTCGCGTCCGTGCGGGCGCAGCTTGCCGCCCAGATCGAGCAGCGCAAGGCGCAGAACGCGGTCAACGACCTTGCCGCGCGGATCGAGGAGCGGCTCGCCGACGGCGCCAGCTTCGAAGACATCGTGCGCGCCGAAAAGCTGTCGGTGCGCGAGACTCCGCCCGTCACCGCCGCCGGCGCGGCGCCCGGAGTGGCCGGCTGGCAGCCGCCGGCCGAGTTGCGGCCCCTGCTCGAGGGCGGCTTCGCGATGGAGCCGGGCGACGATCCCGCCGTCGAAACCATCGAGCCGAACCGGAGCTATGCGCTGCTCGCCGTCACCCGCACCATCCCCGCCGCCGCGCCGCCGCTCGCGCAGCTGCGCGGCCAGGTCCGGGCCGACCTTATCGCCCGCCGAGCCTCGGAGCGGGCGCGGGCGATCGCGACCTCGATCGTCGCGAAGATCAACGCCGGGGTGCCCGCCGCCCAGGCCTTCGCCCAGGCGCAGGTGAAGCTGCCCGCCACCCAGACGATCACCGCCGTCCGGCGCGACATCGCCCGGCAGGGCGGCCAGGTGCCGCCGCCGATGGCGATGATGTTCAGTCTTCCGCGCGGCAAGGCGCGGATCCTGCCCGCGCCCAACAACAGCGGCTGGATCGTCGTCTATCTCGACCGCGTCGCTCCGGGGGACGCGCGGAAGGAGCCGGCGCTGACAGAATCGGTCAAGAGTCAGTTCGCTCAGATCATGGGCGACGAATATGCGCAGCAGTTCATGGCCGCCGTCCGCTCCGGGCTCGACATCGAGCGAAATGACGAGGCTCTGCGCAAGCTCAGGACCAGCATGATGGGTGCCGCGCCGGCCCAGTGATCGCGGGCCCGGTGATCCTCGTCGTCGACAATTACGACAGCTTCACCTGGAATCTCGTTCATTACCTGAAGGCGCTGGGGGCGGAGGTCCGGGTGGAGCGGAACGACGCTCTGACTGCGCAGGAGGCGCTGGCGAGCGGCGCCGATGCCTTTCTGATCTCCCCGGGCCCCGGGGCGCCGGAGGAGGCGGGGATCTCGCTGGATCTGGTCGCGGCCTGCGCAGGGGCGCGGCGGCCGCTTCTCGGAATCTGCCTCGGCCACCAGGCGATAGCACGGCATTTCGGCGGCCGGGTCGAGCGGGCCGGGCGGGTGGTGCACGGCAAGACCGGGCCGGTGTCGCATGACGGAAGCGGCGTCTTCGCCGGCCTCCCCTCCCCCTTCACCGCGACGCGCTACCACTCGCTCGCGGTGGAGCCGAAAAGCGTGCCGGACTGCCTAGCCGTCAACGCCACCGCGGGCGACGCCACGGTGCAGGGCGTACGCCACCGCGAGCTTCCGATCCACGGAGTCCAGTTCCACCCGGAGAGCGTAGCGAGCGAGCACGGACATGCCCTCCTCGCCAACTTCTTCAGGCTCGCCGCGGCTACTGAGGTCAGCTGCTAGCTACCGGCACCTGCGGACCGATCTCTTCGCGCACCACTTCCCAGCGGCCGCCGCGCTTTCGCCAATGGGAGGTGATCCAGAATTGGCTCTCGCTTCTGCCGTCCCAGAAGCGGTTGCTTCGGGTGATGACGAAGCTGTCCGCCGCGGTCTGCTTCAAATAAAGTTCGCCAGGAACGACGTTCCGCTTGGCGACGCCGTTCCAGGTCGGGCCGGAGACGCGGCGGCGCAGCGCCTCCTTGCCGAGCTCGGTCGCCGTCGGCCAGACGATTGTCACGTCCTCGGCATAAGGGGTGAGATGCGCCTCCACCTCGCCGTCGCGCAACTCGTAGACCGAGCGCTGAGTGAGGTGCAGGATGATCGCGGCAGCATCCGGGTCCTGCGGCGGGGGCAGCTTTCCCTCATAATCCGAGCCGCGAACGTGCCGGAGCATGTGCTCGCGGCCGCCGACGGATGGAAGCGGCCCCGCCGGCATGAGTTCCGTGGCGGCAAGATCGGCGAGCCGGCCCGCAAGCCCTGCTGGAGCGCAGACTTGCCGTGTGAACTTGTCGTGGCCGCGGTGGAAGACCTGCATCACCCGGCCCTTGCCGGGACAAGGATATCCGTAGACGAAGCCCTGTTCCCGCCAGAAGGCGTCGCCGGCGAGCAGTCGGTCGAGTTCGGCGGCCACGGCAGACGGAACCGGACGCGGCCTTCCGGTTCGCCAGCTCGTCCACCCCGCTTGGTCGCGCAGGAGCAGGTTGAAAGCCGCTTTGCCGCGGGCGCCGGCATAATTGCCCTCAACCGCGACACTGCTCAAAACCCGGCGCATCTGGTGGTTCATGCCGGGCCGCGCGCGGCGGTCGATTTCCCGCTGAAGCTCCATTGAAAGCTCTTCCTGGTGCGGCGGAGGCGGCGGCACGACCGTGGCGCGGCCGGGCAGCGCCATCAAAATGAATGCGGGAGCAAGCGCGAACAGGGCGAGACGCACTACGGCTTTCATGCAGATCACCACAAGTCGTTGAACTGGCTCGAATAATGCGCCCGCGCGAGTGAACCTGCCATGAGCGACGACAGTCGCTTGACAAGCACCCGTAACGTTTCCTACACGTTCCCCGTCCGTTCCAGCAGGGGAACTCAAGATGCTGACGCGTAAGCAGAGCGACCTTCTTTCCTACATCCACACCCGCCTTTCGGAGAGCGGCGTTTCGCCCTCTTTCGAGGAGATGAAGGAAGCGCTGGCGCTCAAGTCCAAGTCCGGCGTTCACCGGCTGATCTCGGCGCTTGAGGAGCGCGGCTTCATCCGCCGCCTGCCGAACCGGGCGCGGGCGCTCGAAGTGCTCCGGATGCCGGACGCGAAGGCGGGGATCGCCTCTCTGCCCAAGGCGCCGCCCGCACTCCCTCAGGCGGCGAACGACGTCATCGAACTTCCGCTCCACGGCCGCATCGCGGCGGGCATGCCGATCGAGGCGCTGGAAGGGCAGAGCACCCTCCCCGTCCCGGCTGCTCTGCTCGGCCCGGGCGAGCATTTCGCGCTCGAGGTTGCGGGGGACTCGATGGTCGACGAGGGCATTCTCGACGGGGATTACGCCTTGATCCGCAAGACCGACGTCGCGCGAGAGGGCGAGATCGTCGTCGCTCTGATCGACGAGGCTGAAGCGACCCTCAAGACCTTCCGCCGCGAGGGGCAGATGGTCCGCCTGGACCCCGCCAACCGCCGCTACGACCCGCAGCGCTATCGCCCCGACCAGGTGAGGATCCAGGGCAAGCTTGCCGGCTTGCTTCGGCGCTACTGATCAGTGGGACGGGAGGCGGGCATGGCTCGGTTGAACTATGTGGAGCTGCCGGTCGGGGATATCGCGGCGGCGCGCGGCTTCTACGAAAAAGCCTTCGGCTGGAGCATGACGGAATTCGCTCCGACTTACGCGGCGACGCTCACCGGCGACACCGACGTGGGGCTTCAGGCGGATGCCTCGGAGGCGACCAAGGCGCCGCTGCCCGTCATCGACGTACCCGATCTCGAGGCGGCTTTGAGCGCCGTCGAAGCGGCGGGCGGACGTATTGTCCGCCCGATCTTCGCCTTTCCAGGTGGGCGGCGTTTCCACTTCCTGGACCCGAGCGGCAACGAGCTTGCGGCGGTCGAGGCGGACCACTGACACCCGCCTCGGCGGCCATTGCATTCCTCCGGCGCCGCCACTAGATGGCCGCTCTGCCCGACAGGCACGGACGCATAGCTCAGTTGGTAGAGCAGCTGACTCTTAATCAGCGGGTCCCAGGTTCGAGCCCTGGTGCGTCCACCACGCTTTTCCGCCATTTTTGCTGTCGTGAGCGACAGCGGTCGACGGCCTGAGCAAGCACAGAGAAAGCACGGCGGGGAGCTCCAGCCTACGCCCACCTCCCCCCCGGTCACGGGTCCTCCGTACGAGCACGCCTCACCGTAGCGGTGAGTGACCCCTCGAAGCGCGAGGCTCTGAGCAAATTGAGTGACTCGAAACCACAACTCGCCCAACGCCGGCGGGTCCTCCTACGAGGTCACCGCCTGGGGAGCGGGGCGGAAGCGTAACAGCCCCGAACGTGCACCATGAAAAAATCGAGAAGGAGCGACATCGGCACTTCGCCGGAGCTGCCTCGCCGTTAATCCTCCGCTTCCTCCGAGTCGTTGGAATCCGAATGGGCGCACGTTTCTCGCCAGCGCTCCAAGAGCGCATCTAGGTTGCTCTGTAATCGTTCTAGATTTGCGGTGATCGCGGAGTGCAGAGATCGTTCAGCTCTTCGGGCTTGGTCCTCCGGAGAGAGGCTCTCCCAGTCATCCTCATCGGCCTCGGCGGGAGGCTCGGTCTCATCGACCGCATCAGCACTGCGAATCTCAACCATGAACTTGGGTCGGGGCGGGCCAAGGTCAAGAAAAGGCTCCCATCCTTCCAAAACCGATAGGAGATGGGCCTCCTCTGCCTCCAAGGCTTCCGCTTCCGGCTCGGATATGGGCCGCGGTCGCGTGATTTGCGTGAGAAGTACGCCCCCAAAGATAACTCGACGCAGCACGTCAAACATCTCGTGCAACAGGTCCTCGAAAGGACCACCGCGGTGATAACGGGCCCAAGGGTCGGCCTCTGGCATCAGCCGTTCAAGCACGGTGATTGCCTTGCGGTACCCGCCAAGCGGATCGACAGGCTCAGGCAGCGCTCGCCGATGAAGCCATAGCTTCATAATAAGATCCACTGCGCGCTGCTCGGCCTCCACCTTCGCAGGCCCGGCGCCCGTCTGAGCAGCTACGATCAGTTCTGCTAGGTGATGGGCAAGCCAGCGATCCAGAACAAGGCCGCGGTCGGCCAGCTCAAGCTGTTCGACGATCACCTGTCCAAGTGCCAACACATCCTTCGGCGATCTCGAGAGCGCCTCCGCTCTGGAGCCGATAGAGGCGGTCGTAGCGGCCTTCGACCTCCTTCTTCCCCTCTTCCGGGCCAACGTATCCTCGGGTTTCACGGCCACGGCGCGACACCTCCACTTCTAAAACTAGATCGAGCCCCAGCGTCCGGAGAAATTCCTGGAGCTGCGACTTATGCGCCAACAGCCGCGACCCGGCCGGACGAAAGTATGACCCGTAATGGTCGTCGTCCTTATCTCGCTCCCCCCAAGCCTCGTAGACGAACATCGGCGGGTCGGCTGGGTCGCGGCCCCAGCGCGGGAGCCAGGCGGCGTCCCGCGTCAGGCCCATAGTGGAGACTACGCGGCTACCGGGAGACATTTTGATGCGAAATGCGTAGCCTCGAAACGGGTCATCATCATCAATTCCAGGATCGCCGTGCAACCTCCGCAACCAGCCAATCAGCCGGTAAGGCGCCTCATCAACTTCATGATCCTCGCCCTCATCGGGCAGCTTGTAGTCCCACGCGTCTTCCATGGTCTGGAGTGCGCGCAATAGGGCGCTTGCGGTTCTTGGTTCAACCAAGGCGCTGGAGACGCTTGTCGTCTCGTAGCGATCGGTCGACCAGCGTTCCACGTCGCCATCCACGACAAGATAATCGGGAGCGTCCGGGATCAAGAATTCGGTTCGGTGGTAAGCCTCTGTCACACCGTCAGCCCAATCCTCACGCTCCTCGGAGCTCTTCACCCAATTGCTAGCGTTGAGTGGCGTTGGCACGCGCAAATCCGCGGCCCAAAGGGGTGGTTCCGAAAGCATCTCGCGCCGTATCCGGGCCTCGAGATTGTCCCAACTATCCCACTCGTCGTCATCGCGGCCTATCAGCGGTTCGGTCTTCAGCAACTCGCCAGCGGCGCACCACATACCGTGCCATTCCAGATGATTGTTCAGGCGCTCAAGCGTGGGATTCGTACCGTGCCGGTTGCTGCTAAGAGTCCAATTCCTATCCTCGAAGCGGCCACGCCGACGCTCCTTATCGAAGTCCCGCACGTCCCCGCTGTAACCCCAGACGTCGACAATCCATCGCTCCACTTCACGCAGGAACCGCTCGCCGTCGACGTTGGCGAAGGAGCTGAGCATCGGACGGTACCAGTAGGGAAGCGTGTCCATCCAATCGAACTTGAAGCGTCGGCCTTCGTCCGATTCAGGGAGATGCCGCGCGACCTGCCCGGTGCTTTTCTGGCGTGGGAGGGGTGTTTCATTGACAGCTCTTAGGGCCGCTACTTGCTCGGTCGTGAGCGAGACCACCCCGGCCGCGAGCAGCTTCTCACATGCTGTTTTCGCAAATCCCCGGACCAACGGGTGCGGAAAATCGTCATCAAGCGCAACGCGGAGGAGTAGCTCTCCGGCGCTGCCGCCCAGTTGTGGTTTCTCAAGTGAGACTCTGTCCCAGGCGATCACGAACCAGAGCCGAGCGGCTAACCAATAGAAGGGTAGCCCCCGCCCCCGAAAGGTACTCTCATCCTTGCGACCATATTCAGAGATCAGGGCTAATAACGGCGGCTGGTCATCAAGGCGGGCCAAGCGCCTCACAGCATGTGCGGCGCGCCACCGCATTCGTAAGTCAAAGTCCCCGAGATAGGCGAAGATAAACCGGGCCACCGCCTCGCTCGCGCCCTTGGGAAGCGATTCCTCAGGAGCAACTTGGTCCCGGTCTTCCTCGCCGACGCGGCTCGCCAGGCGCGTCGCGTACCACTGCGTCAGCTCGGCGGCGTCCGTGGGGTCGAGTTCCTCCCCAATGAGCCCAATCAGAGCAAAGATCGAATCAGCCCCAAAGCTGTCGACATGTTTCTCGATCCCTCTCAGCACGAGCTCACGAACCTCGGATCCCGTGAGTCCAGTTAGCCGGAGAGCCTTCGGCAGAGTTTCCTCGCCATGGTGTAGGTAGCGGGCAAACTCGGGTAGGCGCGTCTCAATAACAGAGGGCAGATTGGTTCTACACCACGTTTTTACCGCGGGGCTATCTCCCCAATGATCGATGGCGTCCAGCAGCGCTTGGACCGCGTCATTGGTGATTGTGACGCCTTCACAGGCGCCCAGGACGGTAAGGTGGGCGACCCTATGTCGGGGCGCCACGGCTGCCCGGGCCCGACGAAGGATTTCAATAGTAGGAATGTAAGTTTCGCTGGCTCGGGCGAGCTCCTTCAGGTGCTTTACAGCATCACGGAAACTCGAGGCCTCGATCAAAGCGGATTCCGTCCACGTGAAGCCGGCGATCGGATCTGGGGAAGCGTCACGGTCCACTCCAGATCCTCTACGCGGGTGTCCACGCTCCGAGGGGCTGGGCGGCTGCGTGGATAGAAAACTCTCCTGGTTTAGAAGCGCGGTCGCCCACCGTTCGCCAAGGTTCTTCTCCTTTATGAAGCCTACTAGCGGGGCGGCCGCTCGCTGTCCGCGGCGCACCAGGACATCGTAAGCTGCTTCCTCAGCCAGCTGCTCGGGATTCCCGACCGCATCGCGAACCGACGCAGTCAAGGCAGCTTCGGTTACTCCGTTGTCATAATGCAGAAACAAATCCAGCGCGGCCGCTTGCCCCGGAGTGATGGTCCCCGTCTCCAATCCGGTCTTGAGCAGCGGCGGCAGCGTCTCTGTCAACGTCGCGACCGTCTCATCATCCCACCGGGCGGCGTTTGCGAGCGCGAGTGCACAATCGAGCCGCGCCAAACCCGACATCCCTGCCTGCCAAGGAAAGTTTTCATAGCCGTCCAAGCGGATCGCCGCGTCAGCTAGGATTTCGGATATCTCGCGTGCAGTCTCGCGGGGATGAGAAAACTTGCCCTCGCCCCGTCTCACGAGCCGGTCGAATAGCCGTATTTGAGCCATCGCCTCGTGGTCCAGCTCGCTCGCTGCCTCAACTGCGTCGTTGAACACCGCATTTGCATCTGCGGGGCTAAGCGGGAGAAGGTACCTTGCCAAACCGACAAGGGCCTTTGCCTTCTCGTCGGCTCCGATCCTCATGGTACGAGTTTTCGCTGCGGTCGCTCCGAGATCGGCGATGAGGTCCGAATGGACTTCTTCTCGGAGGCTGAGGCGCGCCACCAGTTCGGGATCGGGCATTTCGTTTCCACGCCCCCACCGCCCGTAGATATCTTTTGCAAAGTCCCTCAACGTCGTGGCGTCGTAACCAGCTGCGAGGAGGACCAGCACTGCGCGCGCGGCCGGTGCTCTTATCGCACCACTCCTGGGGCGGTAGGAAAAGCGCCAGTCGTTCTGCTTCAGCTTCTCAGTGGCAGCCCGCAGCGAGGCGCCGAGCTGCGCGGCCGCAGGACGGCCAACCAACGCCTCCGCCACTGTCCGATAGACATCGAACACGGCTCGGGTGGTTTCCATGAGGGCGCGATCGTGCTCTTCCTCGCGATAGTCAGATTTAGGTCGGTGCTTTTCATCCTTCGGCTGGGGCCGGGGCTCGAAAACGGCAGCGGGATCTGCGCTCCGGCGGCTACGCGCCTCTTTCAGGGTGTAGGCTCTGAACAACAAATCCAGCTTGTCGGCCTCATATTCGTAGCGGCGATCGATCCGCCTGAACTCGGAGGCGAGGAAGCGATCAAGCGTCGCTTCGACCAGAGCGTCAGCGGCCCCGTGGTTCGTCAGGAGCTCGCACGCTGTAAGCACGCTATCCAGCAGTCGACTGTGAGCGGAGGGGGCGTCGCGGTAATGATCAAAAAAGCTCGCGATCCCGAGCGGGTAGCTGGTGAGAGCGCGAAGGCCGCTCTCCAGCAATTGCGCGTCTACCGATTGTCCGGCCAAGGCCACCGGAAGCATCACAAGAAGTTTCCCCATGGGCCCCAGCCCGGTCGCGCTGAGAAGGGGCAGCAAGAGGTGAGTGTCGCCTTGAGCGACGAGGCGAGCCGGTAGCGACAGAGCCACTTTGAGCGTGATTCGCCTCGGCCGCCAGGAGCCGAGTGCCTTCAAAGCGGCGTCTACGCCATCCAGACGAAGCGCCGCTTCAATCTGGCTTTCGATGTCAGAGATGCTGATCTGCCAAGCGCGCCGATAATCGACGTCCTCTTTGCCGCGATGCTGATCTGATCGGGCCTGCATCCAGGCACCTAAGAGACGACGCCCTTCTCGGACCGAAATGGGATCTCCGGCTTGAGCGTCCGCAGCAAGCTTCTGAAAGAGAAGCGGTCCATGATGTGCTATGAGGTCCCCGTCCGACAATATCAGCCGGCCGGCCGTCTCCCGCGCGAAGCGAATCGTCAGATCGGGATTGTTCGTCAGCAAATCCCGCAAGGCGACTTCTGTCTTAACCCCTTCGGCCCCGATGAGGACAAAACGTAAGGCCCGTGCGGCGTCACCTGCCTCCCGACACACTTTTATCGCCAGGCGCAGACGTTGTAGTTCGGCTTCCCGACGGAGCACGGGATCGGTAACCACGGCAGGCGCAGGCTCGCGTTCGACCAGTTGGAGGAGATCGGTTGCGCGGCCGGAGGCGAAAAGGGCCGCTGCAACGTTCAATGCAGCATAGCGGTCTTTATCTGCGCGAGACAGAAGCCAAGTCGCGGCGGCGGCTTGCACTGCGGCGAGGTGTTCGACGCCCTCTTGACGTACGAAGTGCTCGAAGTCTTCGTCCGCAAAGCTGACAGTGCTCTCGTGCGTCCGTATACCTGGGGCAAGGTCGGCACAGACGTCTGCCAGTAGCGGCTCGGTCGCCTCCAACACTGCCGCGAGGTCCGATAAAGGCACGGGCCGCGGCAGTACCGCCAGGCCTGCGCACAGCCTTGCGACTTCGGCCGGAGTTCCGCTCTTGGTGAGTGCGTGGCGGAACTGCTCTCTGAACACGTCATCGAGTGACTTTCCGGCCGGGCGCAGCTGGTCAAGAGCTTCGGAGGGGTGGGCCTGCTCACCCTGAAACGCATAGGTCTGAACGCGCGGAATGCCCCCCGAGAGATGATGGAAATCGTCTACCCATTGTTCCGGCGCATTCCAGAGGCGGGTCACATTCTCGCCCGTCTCGGCTCGAGTAAACGGCCCGATTTCCTCTGTGTAATAATGGGGAGGAAGCCGAAGCTGTGTGAGCCTCCCGGTTCGGGCGGTTACGATAAACCGTACGTTCGTTGGCAGATCCTCCAGCAAGACGAAGTCATGGACGAACGCCCGCTCGACCGGGACACGGCTCTCAGCCGCCGTCACCGCGTTGTCCGCTGCATCGACGGCGATAACGAGTAGCGCCGCCGGCTCCGCGACCTGCAAGGCATCGGCGGCGTGCTTGAGCCGTTTTGCGAACAACCTGGGATAATCCGAGCCTGGGTGCCGGCTAAGAAGAAGAGGCAACTTCAGCTTCGTGGCGAGTTCGTTCGTGAGCTGAAGAAATGCGTCGATTGGGCGATGGCGGAGTGCGCTCGGATCAAGATAGCGCCCGCCCCCGTAACAGTCATAAGTGATCATCAGCGAGCCGGCCGGCAGTCGCTCAGCGATCTCTTGGAGAGCAGTCGTCTTGCCCACTCCGCCCGCGCCGTGCAGGCAAAGGTGCTGGCTGCCAGCGCGCATTCGGTCAGCGGCTGTTCGAGCCGCAAGCCGGCTTACCGGGCCCTCAATCCGAGGAATCTCCGACGGGCATGGGAAAAGTGCGGATGGTTCGGACGCCCCCAGGTGAAGCATCATCGACTCGCGAGTGATGAGTTCCCCTGAAAATTCTGGACGCATGCGCTGCCGGACGAATTGCCTCAGCCCGGTAACAACGCTTTGGATGTCCTGGTCCGTCCAATCGCCTACGGTCTCCAATACCTGCTCTTCGACTGCGAACCGGGATCCGGCCCCTCCCTCGAGGCGCAGCGCCGCAGAGAAGGATTGGAATTCCTCCTCGCTCAAGCCAGCGGCGTAGGCGAGCTTCAGTTCTGACGCTGCGCTCGCGCGCGGTTTGACCTTCGGCCTTGGCAGACGGGCAGCTGCGGCACGCGCCAGGGCTGAGACAAGTTCCGCATCGATCGGCTGGTTCGAGACTAGAACTACTTCGGGGGCCGATCGCGACGGGCGAAGGTCCCTGAGCCCTTTCCAGGCCCGCGCAAGCCGCGCCAATATGGAGTTGTCACGGCGCTTTCCGCTGACCAATCGAGCCACTGTCCAAGGTACTCGCGGCGTGGCCGCAGAATACTTGAGTTGCTCGATTTTGACGGCATCCGCAGTAGCAGCCTCCCGCCCACCATAGTAGAGCGTGCAATCTACGCCGTCCCAGACGCTGTCGTCGGCCGCGTTCTCGTCGCGTCGTGCAAGGCCTTCAACTGCGATAGCTTCTAAGCCACCCTCGTTGCCAAGCAGGCGGATCGCTTGGCGCGTAGCCCAAAGTTCGTGAAAATCATCGCCCGTATTGGAGCCGCGGGCGCCCCGAAACTCACTCAAGTTGGCTCCCTCCTAGCAATGCCCTGTGGACCGCGAGTGCGGCTGAAAAACAGATAAGTAGGTCTACTACCGGCGTGGGAGAAAAGGTCATCCGCAGATTGCACTAGGGGCTGCTTGACTCTGACATAGTGTCAAACACCATGTGAGGGTCCACGGGAGCCGAATCGGTGGCTCCGACGAGGAGAATCGCAGTGGACACGACCCATCATCATGGCAGCGGCTGCCATCACGACCATTCTGCGGCTGCCAGCGCCGAGGTCGTGAAGGACCCGGTCTGCGGAATGACCGTCGATCCGGCCACGACGGCTCACCATCATGAGGTCGAGGGCACGACCTACCATTTCTGCAGCGCCGGATGCCGGACCAAGTTTATCGCCGATCCGCACCGCTACCTGCATCCGGGGGACGCCGCGGCCGCCGAGGACGTGCCGGAAGGCGCGATCTGGACCTGCCCGATGCATCCGGAGATCCGCCAGGTGGGGCCGGGCAGCTGCCCAATCTGCGGCATGGCGCTCGAACCGGAGATGCCGTCGCTCGAGGAGGGGCCGAACCCGGAGCTCGTCGACATGTCCCGGCGGTTCTGGATCAGCGCGGCGCTTTCCGTGCCGCTCTTCGTTCTTGTTATGGGGGCTGAGCTGTTCGGCTGGCACTGGCTGCCAATGAGGATCGCGGTCTGGGTGCAGCTGGCGCTCGCGACACCGGTCGTCCTGTGGGGCGGCTGGCCGTTCTTCGAGCGGGGCTGGGCCTCCTTGAAGAGCCGCAACCTCAACATGTTCACCCTGATCAGCCTCGGCGTAGGCGTGGCCTATACCTACAGCCTTGTGGCGACGCTGGGGTCGGACCTGTTCCCGCCGTCCTTCCGAACCATGGGAGGCATGGTCCCCGTCTATTTCGAGGCCGCGGCCGTCATCACCACGCTGGTGCTCCTCGGACAGGTGCTGGAACTGCGGGCGCGCTCCGCGACCGGCAAGGCAATCCGGGTGCTGCTCGGTCTCGCGCCTAAGACGGCGCGGGTGGTGCGCAGCGACGGGCGGGAGGAGGACGTCGAGCTCGAGCATGTGCAAGTCGGAGACACGCTCCGCGTGCGGCCCGGAGAGAAGGTGCCCGTGGACGGCGTTGTGATCGAGGGACGGTCCTCGGTGGATGAATCGATGATCAGCGGCGAGCCGGTCCCGGTCGAGAAGGTCGCCGGCGAGAAGGTCACGGGCGCCACGGTCAACGGCACCGGCGGCCTGCTGATCCGGGCGGAGCGGGTCGGCCAGGACACGATGCTCTCCCAGATCGTGCGCATGGTCGCGGAGGCGCAGCGGTCCCGGGCGCCGATCCAGAAACTGGCCGATCAGGTTTCGGCGTGGTTCGTGCCGGCGGTGGTGCTGATCGCCATCCTCTCCTTCGGCGTGTGGGCTTTGTTCGGCCCCGAGCCGGCGATGAGCTTCGCGCTCGTCAATGCGGTCGCCGTGCTGATCATTGCCTGTCCGTGTGCCCTCGGCCTCGCGACGCCGATGTCGATCATGGTCGGGACCGGCCGCGGCGCCGGCGCGGGCGTGCTGGTGAAGAACGCCGAGGCTCTTGAGCTGATGGAGAAGATCGACACGCTGGTGGTCGACAAGACGGGCACGCTGACCTTGGGCAAGCCCAAGCTGGTGGGCGTGGTCACAGCCGAGGGCGCGGACGAAGCGGACGTTCTGCGCCTGGCGGCGGCGCTTGAGCGCGGCAGCGAGCATCCGCTCGCCGCGGCGATCGTCGAGGGTGCGCAGGAGCGCGGCTTGGAGCTCCCTGCGAGCTCGGACTTCGCCTCTCATACTGGCAAGGGCGTCAGCGGATCCGTCGAGGGGCGCAAAGTGGCGCTCGGCAACAAGGTCCTGCTGGCGGATCTCGGGGTCGATGCCTCGCCCCTTCTCGCACGTGCCGACGAGATGCGCTCCGAAGGTCAGGGCGTGATGTTCGTCGCGGTAGATGGAAAGCTCGCCGGCCTCATCGCCGTGGCCGATCCGATCAAGGAGACGGCCGCCCAGGCGATCGCCGACCTCCGGCGCAAAGGCGTCCGCGTGGTCATGCTCACCGGCGACAACCAGAGGACCGCGGACGCGGTGGCGCGCAAGATCGGCGGCGTCGACGAGGTGATCGCCGACGTTCTGCCCGACCAGAAGCAGGCGGTCGTGGAGCGCCTCAAGGCGGCCGGGCGTCGCGTGGCGATGGCCGGCGACGGCATCAACGACGCCCCTGCGCTGGCAGCGGCCGACGTCGGCATTGCCATGGGGACCGGGACCGACGTGGCAATGGAGAGCGCGGCGGTGACCCTGGTGAAGGGCGACCTCGGCGGCATCGTTCGCGCCCGCCGCCTCAGCCGGGCCGTGATGCGCAATATTCGCCAGAACCTGTTCTTCTCGTTCGTGTTCAACGGGGCCGGGGTGCCGATCGCCGCGGGCGTGTTCTACCCGCTGTTCGGGCTATTGCTCAGTCCGATGATCGCCGGCGCCGCAATGGCGCTGAGCTCCGTGGCGGTGATCGGCAATTCCCTTCGGCTGAGGGGGGTGCGGCTGTGAAGATCGGACAGGCTTCGAGCGAGAGCGGCGTCAGCCAGCGGATGATCCGACACTATGAGTCGATCGGGCTCATTGGGAAGGCCGCCCGGCGAGATTCCGGCTACCGCGATTATGACGAGCGCGACGTTCACACCTTGCGCTTCATCCGCCGCGCCCGGGACGTGGGGTTTCCGATCGAGGAGATCGGGAAGCTGCTGGCTCTCTGGAACGATAGGGACCGGGCCAGCGCGGACGTGAAGGCCCTCGCGCTGGCCCGGGCCGCGGAGCTGAAGCGCAAGGCGCGCGAGCTCGACGACATGCGCCGAGCGCTCGAGCACCTGGCGGCGAACTGCCATGGGGACCGCCGGCCGGATTGCCCGATTCTCGGCGGCCTCGAAGGAGGAGCGCAATGAGCCGCCTCGGGACCGCCATTGAAACCGATGAACATCGGGCGTATCTGCGCGGCGTGGCGTTCGCACATCTTATCCGGTTCCTGACCATCCTGGCGCTGGCCTTGTCGCCACTCGCCGCGCTGGGGACCGGGCCGGCCTCCGCCATGGCCCATCATGCCGCGATGTCCGCCGATGCCCCGCAGATGACGAGCCACCAGATGGCGGGTCATGAGATGTCAGGCGATACGGCAATGGCGACGATGGCCCATTGCAAGGACATGGACGGCACGTCGAAGGACGAGCCATGCCGGTCGGCGGACTGCCTCGTGGCCTGTGCCGCCGCCGTCCCGGCCATCCCCGCGATAAGCGGTGCGCTGGAACCCCACGCGCCCGAGCATGGCCTGGTGCAGGAGCCTGCGCTGGTCTCGGTGCCGCACGGTCTCGTGCCCGAGGCCGCGACACCCCCTCCTCGAGTCCTCCCGAAAATCTGACGTAGCGGGGCGGCGTAGCCGCCGCCACGTGCTCGGCTGACGGTCTGCGCGCGCCTCCAAGGGCGTAAGCGCCAGTGAGGATTATCATGGATCAGTTTTCAGTAGACCGCCGGACGCTGCTGCGTGCCGGAGCTCTCGGCACCTTCGGGCTGGGCATGCAGGGCCTGTTCCCGGCATGGGCTCAGAGCGGAACGAGCGGCCTCGCGCCGACGCTGCCGACGCTTTCGGGCGAGAACATCGCGCTCCAGATCGGCCACAGCCCGTTCAAGGTTGGCGGCCGGACCGGGCACGCGCTCACGATTAATGGGACCGTGCCGGGGCCACTGCTGCGGCTGCGCGAGGGTCAGAACGTCAGGATTGCGGTGAACAACCGGCTGGACGAGGACACCTCGATCCACTGGCACGGATTCATCCTGCCGTTCGAGATGGACGGAGTGCCGGGGGTGAGCTTCCTTGGGATCAAGGCGAAGTCGACCTTCGTCTACGAGTTCCCGATCAGGCAGTCCGGCACCTACTGGTACCATAGCCATTCGGGCCTTCAGGAGCAGATGGGCCATTACGCCCCGATCATCATCGACCCGGCGGACACCGATCCGGTTGCCTACGACCGCGAGCACGTCATCGTGCTGTCCGACTGGACCTTTCGGCACCCTCACGAGCTCATCACCAAGCTGAAGAAGGAGGGCGGCTACTTCAACCGGCAGAAGATGACCCTGCTGGGGCGCCTCAGCGGCGATCCCGAGCAGCAGATGCCGGCCGCGGACCGGAGGATGTTCGCTAAGATGCGGATGGATCCGACCGACATTTTGGACGTCACCGCGGCGACCTACACCTATCTCATCAACGGCCACGGTCCGGCGGAGAACTGGACCGGCCTGTTCAGGCCGGGCGAGAAGGTGCGCCTGCGGATCATCAATGCGGCCGCGATGACCATCTTCAACATCCGCATTCCCGGGCTCGATATGAAGGTGGTGAGCGCCGACGGGCAGAACGTGATGCCTGTCGACGTTCACGAGCTGCAGATCGGCAATGCCGAGACTTACGACGTGATCGTGGAGCCAGCCGATCAGGCCTACACCTTTGTTGCCGAGGCCATGGATCGGTCCGGCCTCGGCCGGGCGACACTGGCGCCCCGCATGGGTATGAGCGCCGCAGTTGCGCCGCTCCGCGACCGGCCGGTCCTGACGATGAAGGACATGGGCATGGGCGGCATGGACCACGGGGCGATGTCCGGAATGGATCATGGCGCCGGCGGTGGTGCTGCCGCGGGCGGCGCTATGGCGGGAATGGACCACAGTGCCCACTCGGCCCCGACCAGCGGCGGATCGTCGGCCCGAATGGACATGAGCGGCATGAACATGCGCGACAAATCGAAAGTGCCGCCGCACGTGAAGGTAGGAGTGGGCGTCGACGCGATTGCGATGGCGCCTGCGGATCGCACCGGCGATCCGGGCCTCGGCCTCGAGAATGTTGGCCACAAGGTGCTGACCTATCGCGACCTGATGTCGCTGACGCCCAATCCTGACAAGCGACCGCCGTCGCGAACGGTGGAGGTCCACCTGACGGGCAACATGGAGCGGTTCATGTGGGCGATCGACGGCGAGAAGCTGAGCGAGAACCCCGAGCCGATCCGCTTCGAGCGCAACGAGCGGGTGCGGGTGACGATGATCAACCATTCGATGATGACGCACCCTATGCACATTCACGGCCACTTCTTCGAGGTCGTGAACGGGCACGCGGGAAGCCATCCGGTGAAGCATACCGTAATGGTGCTTCCGGGGGCGAAGCTGAGCTTCGACATGACGGCCGACGCGCCGGGTGACTGGGCTTTCCACTGCCACCTGCTGCTCCACATGCACGCCGGGATGATGCGTGTCGTGACGGTTCGGCCGCTCGATGGAGACGCAGCATGAAGCCGTTCATCGCTCTTCTCTTCGCCACGAGCCTGGCAAGCCCCGCGCTGGCGCAGCATTCGGGACATTCAGCGCCCGCGCCGAGGCCGGCGCCTGCTCCGGCACCGGCAACCACATGCACGCCCGAGCATGCGGCGCTGGGCCACTGCAAGTTGCCGGCCCCGGCGCCCGCGCCGACTTGCTCGCCTGAGCACGCGGCCATGGGCCACTGCAAGCTATCCGCTCCTGCTCCGGCGGCCGCGCCTGCACCGGTCCAGACTTGCTTGCCGGAACACGCCGCGCTGGGGCATTGCAACCTGCCCGCCCCGGCTCCGGCTCCGGCCGCAGCCCCGGCTCCGGCTCCTGCGGCGACCAAGACCTGTTTGCCCGAGCACGCCGCGATGGGACATTGCACCCCGTCGCCCACGCCGGCGCCCGCGCCCGCGGCTAAGCCTGCACCCGCGACAGCCCCGCCTTGTCTGCCTGAGCACGCGGCCATGGGTCATTGCACTATGCCGACCGCCCCGGCGCCCGGGGCTGCTGACCCCCATGCCGGCCATGCGATGGGTGAGGAGGTGCCTGCTCCGCCGGTTGCTCCTCCGCCTCCCGGTGCGCTGTCGGGCCCAGCTCACGCCGCGGACGCGGTCTATGGACGCGAGGCGATGGCAGAGGCGCGGGAGGTGCTTCGGGAGGAGCACGGCTCCATCGAGACCTACAAGGTGATGATCGACCAGCTCGAAGCCCGGATCAGGAAGGGCCGCGACGGCTACGCCCTCGAGGCCGAGGCCTGGTATGGCGGCGACATCAACAAGGTCTGGCTGAAGACCGAGGCCGAGGGTGAGTTCGGCCGCAGCCCCGAGCAGGCCGAGGTCCAGGCGCTCTATAGCCGGGCTATCGACCCCTGGTGGAACCTCCAGGCGGGCGTTCGATACGATTTTCGGCCTGACCCGGAGCGCGCCTACCTCCTCCTAGGGGTCGAAGGTCTGGCGCCCTATTGGTTCGAGATCGATGCTGCCGCGTTCGTCTCGAACAAGGGCGATATCTCGGCGCGCTTAGAGGGTGAATACGACCTCCGCCTCACCCAGAAGCTCATCCTCCAGCCGCGGGTCGAGTTCGACCTCGCCCTCCAGGACGTGCCGGAGATCCGTGTGGGCTCGGGCCTCTCCAGCGCCGAGGCCGGGCTTCGCCTGCGCTACGAGATCGTCCCCGAGTTCGCCCCTTATGTGGGCGTCGCATACGAGCGCGCCTTCGGCGGCACCGCCGACTTCCGCCGGGCTGCTGGCGAGAAGGCTGGCGGTTGGAACCTCTTGGTAGGAGTGAGGGCGTGGTTCTGAACCTGTTTCGCTTCGTTGCTCTGCTGATGTTCGCGGGGCTGCTCGTGCTCTCCTCGGCGCCCGGGGTGGCCCATAAGGATCACAACAAGATGGTCGCCGCCGAGGAGGCCGCCAACGCTCAGGCGAACGCTCCGGGCGTGAACACGCCGGGCGCCATGCACGAGATGATGGAAGACCATGCCCAGGCGATGGAGGAGGCGAAGCCGAAGACTTTCTCGGAGCGCCTTATCAGCTGGATCGGGAGGACGCACCCGTTCGCGGTCCACTTCCCAATCGCCCTTTTCCCCGTGGCGCTGGTCGCGCTGGTCCTCGCCCGGCGGCGAGGCGAGACGGTCGAGCTCATCCGGGCGCTCATCATAGTCGCGGGGGCGGCAAGCGTGGTGGCGGCGGTCCTCGGCTGGTTCACCGGCGGGTTCGTTCTTGTCGACACCGACCCGGTCCAGCTCTGGCATCGCTGGCTCGGGACCGGGCTCGCCGTGATCGGCGGGGGCGTTGCGCTCTGGGCGCTGCGGCGACGCGACTCTGTCTACGGCCGAAGCATGGTGATCGCGCTCAGCGCGATCACGATCATTCTGCTGGTTCAGGGCTGGCTCGGGGCCGCCCTTGTCCACGGCATGGACCACATGAGCTTCTGAAGATCAGGTGGGGCGCCCTGCGTATTTGAAGCGACAATGAGGAGAAGAACGATGAAGAGGATCACGACACTGCTGATGACGGCGGGAGCGCTCGCTCTCGCGGGCTGCTCCGGCGGCGAAGAGGGCGGCAACAATGCCGCCGCGAACATGGTGGTGGAGAACATCGCCATCGACCCGGTAATGAACGACATGGAGAACGCGTCCAACGCGGCCGCTGCTGCGCCTGATGAGACCGCGACTCCCGCCGCGCCCGCGGCGAAGACCGAGCCGGCGGCGACGAAGATCGCGCCTGTTCCGCCCAAGGCGACTCTTAAGGCCGCCCCCAAGGCAGACACCCCGAAGGCGGCTCCCACGACGGCGCCGAAGACCGATCCTGCTCCGCCGCCCAAAGCGGAGTGTCTGCCGGAGCACCGGGCGGCGGGTCACTGCTGATTTTGCCGTGACGGGCAGCCGAGGCCGGTGGCGATGCCCCGGTCCCGGCTGCCGGTGGCTTGATTTATGTTAGAAAAGGAAGAGGGGATGATTAGGATCGCGCTTGGTCTTGTAGGTGCCGTCGCTCTGGGGGCTTCGGCTCCCGCCTTCGCGCACGATTTCTTTCTCCTGCCGGAGCAGTTCACCGTGGAGAGGCCCGGGGAGACCACGGTCCGCGCCTCGGTTTCGACGGCTTTCCCGAAGCTCGAGACGGTGGTCGCCGCCGATCGCTTCCGGCGCGTCGGCGCGAGCGGTCCTGGCTCACCGCAGCTGACACTGGCAGGCCTACTCGAGAATGCGACGGCGCTTAAGCTTTCCGCGTCGGCTCCGGGGCTTGTCATCGCGGGCGCAAGCACGCAGGCCCGCGACGTCGACTATGGCGAGGATCGCATCGACCTGATCATGGGCGAATATCGAGTGGCGCCTGACGTGGCGGCTCGGATCAAGAGTCTCCCGCGGCCGAGAACGTTGAAGGCGATATCCCGCCGTTTCGCGAAGACGGCGATCTGTGTCGTCCGCTGCGGCGATCGCTCAGCAGCGGTGAAGCCGCTCGGGATGGATCTGGAATTCGTCGGTGCGACCGGGAGCGAGGATCACTATCGTCTCCTTCACAAGGGACAGCCGATGCTCAACTACCCGATCGATCTCGTCGGCCAGGACGGCGCGCGATTGCATCTAACCACCGACGGGCGAGGCGTCGTTCACCTACCGGCCGCGGCTCGCGGTCAGGTGATGCTCTTCGCCGCGGTCATGACCGCTCCGCCGGGTGAGGAGAGGTTCCGGATGGACCTGACCTCGTTCACTCTCCACCGCGAGTAACGCAGGGGCAGGAGCTTCAGGTTGGCGATTTCACCACCATTGCTGGCGAGGCGGACGCACAAGTGGCTGGCGCTGATCGTGGCCGTCCAGGCGCTGATTTGGACGCTGAGCGGGCTCTATATGACCGCGGTCCACATCGACATCATCCACGGCGACCACTTCATTCGCCATGCCGAGCCCCGGCCGGTCGATCCGGCCAGGCTCATGGACCCGGTGGCAGCGGCCCGAGCCGTGCCAGGCGGGGAGGGCTTGCGCCTTCACTGGCTGCTGGATCGGCCGACCTACATCGTGTCGGCCGCAAAAGGGCCGGTCCTCCTCGACGCGGTGACGGGCGCGCGCCTGCCGCCTCCGAGCGAGCAGCAGATCCGCCAGCTCGCTGACCATTGGTTCACCGGCGACCAGAAGCTCGTGAAGGTCGCTTTGATCGAGGAGGTCCCGGGCGAGATCCGGGGCAGGAAGCCGCCGCTCTGGCGGGCCGATTTTGACGGCTGGAACAAGCCAACCCTGTATCTCTCGGCGCAAACGGGCGAGCTCCTGTCGAGGCGGCATGAGCTGTGGCGGGTCTTCGACTTCGTTTGGATGCTCCACATCATGGACTACGACACCCGCGACAACGTGAACAACACGCTGCTGCGGGTCTTCACCTGGGCCGCGGTCGCGATGGCCCTCTCCGGCGCCTGGCTCCTCATTTACAGCTTCCCGAGGCGCAGGCGCAGGAAGGGGCGGCCATGATCAAGGCGCCTTTCCTGAGGCGGATCCACATGTGGATCGGGCTCGTCCTCGGCCTCCAGTTCGTCGTCTGGACCGTGAGCGGCGCCATGATGGCTGTCCTCGACATGGACAAGGTCGCCGGCGGCGAGGGTAAGCCCGCGGCCGCCGCGCCTCCGCTGCCTGCGTCAACCACGGCCTGGCCGCAGGTTCGTCAAGCTCTGGGGGCGTCTCCGGTCATCGGCGTGGCGCTCCGCCCGCTCCTCGACCGGAACGTGCTCGAGATTGCGACGCCGGCCGGAGTGAAGCTTTTCGACGCCACCGACGGCGGTCCGATCGCGGTTTCTGGAGCGCTGGCCCGCAGGGTCGCCGAGGCGAGCTATGCCGGTGCCGGCAAGGTCCAGGCCGTGGCGCCACTGGCCGAGCTGGAGCTCGCCGTTCGCACGCATGAGCTGCCAATCTGGCGCGTGGACTTCGCGGACGCCGAGAACAGCAGCTTCTATGTCTCCGGAACGACGGGGAAGCTGCTCGAGCGGCGCAACGATACGTGGCGGACCTGGGACTTCTTCTGGATGCTCCACAACATGGATTACGTGAACCGCACTAGCTTCAACCACCCCCTGATCGTGGTTCTGGCCTTCGGCATCATCTGGCTGGCGATCACCGGCTTCTGGTTGCTGTTCAGGACCAAGTGGCGGCCGGACCTCCGCCGGCTCGCTCGTCTCGGGTCAAGCGTTAAGGACGGGCGACGATAACGGTGGGATTCATTCCCGCTCATCCGCGGGGCAGAGCATACATGGTCTTCAGCGTCACTTCTCGAGACGCGCAACCTCCTGTCGGCAGAACCGATCCAGCCCGAGCACGTCGTTGGCGTCATAGAGCGCGTGAGCCTTTGCCCGTGCTTCGGGGCTGAACCTCAGAGCAATGTCGTTGGCATACCAGCCCCAAACCTTCTCAAGCGATTTCTCTCGCGCTTGCTTCTGCTGGAGCGAGGGTGGCTTCGGGACCGGCGCCTCATATTGGCGGAGCGGCACGGGCGCCGATGCGGTGTCGCTACGTCGACTCTCCTGCTTATTCGGATCGAAGGCTATCCCGATGAGGGCGAGCAGCATCAACAGACCTAGGACGCCCCACATAACGTATCGAATGCCGTACTCTCCAAAGAACGAGCCGAGCCAGAGCAGCGCCACGAGGATCACCAGCCCGCCACATCCGAAACCAACGATGTTGGCGATCCAGCCCTTCACGACGCCGGCCCCGAAGAGCAGAATCAGGATGATGACGAGGAGGAGCGCTACGATCATCTGGGGCGGCCCTCCGTGCTCGGATGCTGACCTAAAGGCAGCATGGGTAATCGGGCTCTTGTTGGCGGGTGAGGCGGCGATAATCGCGTTGGGTGCCTGCCAAGCTCACCTTGGTTCTTAAGGATCCGGCGTCTGGTAGCTTTCCCTCCAAGAGAACGAAGGCACACATTTCGATGCCCCGAACCGGAGTGCCGTAGGCATTGTCGGCATCATAATCGATGAACACCTTGCGGAGAGTTAGCGGCCGGTTGTCGTAGACCCGCGCTCCGATGGCCGTTGCCTGCTGTTTGGTGATCGGCGCGTCATACGTCCTCACGCTCACCTTCCGGTAAGTCGCGGGCGACCGAAGTCCGCCCTTCAGGAATTCCTCGCACGCTGCAACGTCGGCCTGTCCACAGCTAGCCAGCACTAGCGCCAGGAGTGGCCCGTATCCCCGTCTCATGCCCGCCTCCGTGCTCGCCACGCGGCTGGTGCCGGGTGGTTCGTAACGTGCGAGCACGGTGGCAGCACGCCCCACGTATTCCCCGTGAGGGTGTTGTATTTCGCGGGCCGCCCGACATGAGCGGACCGTGCTCAGCGCGTTACGCGCGCCGCCAAGGCTTACGAGACCGGGGCGGCAAAAAAGGATTTACGCCCGGTCGTTTCGGTTGTCACGTGAAAGCGATCGTTTCGTCTCGGCGGCAAATCGATCGCCTTCTGCGTGCGTCCAGATCCGCAGAAAACCGGGAATTTCGGATGGCGCTGACACATTGCGGTTTTGATTCGAGACGAAACGCAACGCGAAACGAAACGAGCGCTATGGTCTTAGAATCCTAACGCTTTCGTGAGTCTTTGTTCGTTCTTCCCTGTATGATCCTTGGTGGGATCGGGGGTTTTGAGCTGAGCGGGACCCGCCCCACCCGATGGTGAAGCGGATCCCGCCCCTCGCTGCGTTCTTGCCTGACCCTCGGAGCCGACCGTCGCATCGAGCCCACTTTGCGACGGGACGTCGCCCAAAGTGATCGCCAGCTTCTTTGACGACCGGATACGTCCCCGGCCGGAGGTCCATGGGCATCTGGCTTTAGCGGTGCCCTTCGGGCGCATGACCTCGCCCCCATAGCTCCCGGATTCTCCCCCAAGCTACCGTATCAAACCGACCTTAGGGGAGCCTGCATTCGCAGGTAGAGGGCAGCGCTCCCTAGCCGGTATCGTATTCGCTAGTGCTCGACCGCACCTGATCCTGAAGCCACGCTTCCAGGTCGCTCAGCCGGTAACAGACGGTGCGGCCGAGCTTAACGAAGCGCGGGCCGCGCCCTTGGGTACGCCACTTGTTCAGAGTGCTGGCGCTCAGGCCCAGCTGACTCGCGGCATCCTTCACTCGCACCGTAGACATCGTTCTCTCCTGAATGATCAGCAGCGACGACATACGATCGTGATTCCTTGGGTGGGCATCTTAGATCATTTCGGGAAGTTGCGTTCCGCTTGGCCTGTACCTTACGCCATACCCGCTCAGCCGCCCGGTCCCTTTCGACGATCCTCCCAATGGCATGCCGAGCCTTCACCACTCTCGTCCAGTTGGGCGCAGGTCCATTCCGGTGCTCGGACCACAACCTGTCGAGATTTCCCTGGAGCTCTCTGGCGGCACCCCGCGCCGAAGGATCAAATCCATGACGAATAAGCGCCTTAACAATCGCAACGGCGAACTTGTCCTTTGGGCTACGGAAGGGCGGTAAATCAGATTGTCGGTCATGATCCGCTCTGATTGCGCGCAAGTCAGAGTCCCTTCCCATTGCGGATCCTGTGCCTTGACCGGATTCTGACCAGGAGGAATGCATTTCCACTATCCGGTCGATCGAGCTTCCGGCGCTCTCAGCAAACTCAACGAGCTGATCGGCAAGGCCCGCAAGTTCATACCGGCCGGTCTCCCTGCCCCGGCGGACGCCGGCTTCAAACATGGCTGCCTTCGCCACAGGAGAGAGAGCATCTATTGTAGCCCGAAGAGCCTCCGCATAGCGCTTGATATCCTTTAGATGCCGGAGGGTCTCCGCTACGGTGTTGCCTCCGCATCTCTCGTAGAATTCATCAGCCTCCAGCTGCTTAACCGCAGCCTGGATCAAGTCGGCAATATCTCCGCGCCGAGACCGCCGGCCGGCGCGGCTCACGTGGCAGCCGCCTTGAGAGGCAATGCAGTCACATTGTGCCGAACCACTGGCACAAGAGTTCCAGCGGGGTCAGCAAACATCCGCTCTAGCGCCCGCCCCCAGCTCTCAAGAGCATCTCGCTTCTCCGCGGCCCAATTGTGGCGCTGGTAGACACCGGCGACGCCCGACCGTGCTCCACTGACGTGGTTCAAAACTGCCTCAGTGACTTCGAAACGTACACCCAGCCGCTGTAGCCCGGTCGCCAATGTGCGCCGAATGTCATGGGTGCGCCACGGCCGGGGGCCATTGTCGACTAGAGCATCCAAACGCGCTTTGGCTTTGCTCCAGCCGCTTGGAGGGGTGGCGCCGGTCGTGGAAAAAACCAGGCCCTCGTCTCGAATCTGAGCGAGCAATCGAAGCTCGGCCATCGCTAGGGCATTAAGAGGCACGACGTGCGCAATTCCATTCTTCGAGCGCGCGGCCGGAATCGTCCATGACCGATGAGCGAGGTCCACCTCGCGCCAGGTCATCCCGCCCACCTCCTCCCGTCGCTGCCCGGTTGCGATTAGGAGGCGGAAAATCGGGCCAAATGGGAACCCGAGGTCATGCGTAGCTTGCCAAATTTCTGCCAATTCCTCGTCGTCCAGCACTCGATCCCGGACCGCGGCTGGAGCCGGTGCGGGCATCTCCACCATGGGTGAGTGCTCCAAGTCGCCACGGGACACCGCCCATCGGAACAGCTTTCGAAGCGTGGCGTGCAGATAGCGAGCAGTGGCAGGACGCTCCGCAGCGACGTCCTCGAGAAGGCATGCTATCTCCCGCCGCTCGATCGCGGGCAGCGGCTTCGATCGCAGACGAGGAACCGCGTGCAGCTTCAACGTCTGCTGAGCCTGCCGCCAGGAACGACTTTGCTCGCGCTTGGCGTAGCGATCGATAAACAGCCCTACGTACCGCTCGAACGCCAGCTCTATGGCGGCTTGCCGCTGAGATCGCTCCGCATCCATTGGATCGATCCCTCGCCGGACGAGCATCAACAATTCCTCTGCCCGCTGGCGCGCGCGTTCAGGCGTCCAGGGCGAGCCGTGGGTGCCAATGGTGAACCTGCGCGTCGGACTTCCGCGGCCACCCATGCGATACTGGACCAAATAGGTCTTTGCGCCCCGTGAGGTGACCTTCAGCCCAAAGCCTTTCAGATCGCTATCCCAGAGGAATGTATCGCCAGAACCCGGCGAAGAGGCGTCCACCGCCCTCTTAGTGATCTTTCCCGTCGCCATTCGCCCGTCCGCCCTGATAATCACTCAGCAATCACAGTGGATACAACGTTGGCAAACGTGCGGCAACAAGAGGGGAGAAAATTGAGTGTTCTCCCCTGAGAAAAAGGCGTGTTGGGAAAGCCGGGACACCAGCCGGCAATTCGGATCCGCTATCTCTTAATCAGCGGGTCCCAGGTTCGAGCCCTGGTGCGTCCACCACTCTTCTCCGGCGTTTGCGAAAATAGCTTGAGCGGCACGCCCGTCTGGGCAAACGCCCGCCTTTTCTCGTTCCCTCGAATGGCGGCAAGCTCCAGTTCAACATGCACCTTGTCTGGTCCGGCAAATCGAAAGCCGGCGAATTTCCGCGTGCACCCTCTACTGCGCAGCGACGTTCTGCCCTATCTGAGCTTCAACCCGGAAAGATCTCCTTGAACGCACCGCTCCTCCGCCAACCCGAAGTCGACCCTCGCGGCCTGCTGAAGGAGATGGCCCCATTCCGACAGCCCAGGCACGCCCGAAGCGTGTTCGAGATCGCCGTCACCGCGGTTCCGTTCGCGCTCCTCTGGTTCCTGACCTGGGCGGCGCTGAGCGCCGGTTACGCGCTCGGGCTGCTGCTCGCCGTGCCCGCGGGTGCCTTCCTCGTGAGGCTTTTCCTGATCCAGCATGATTGCGGGCATGGCGCCTTCTTTCGAAGCCAGGCCGGCAATGATTGGGTGGGCAGAATCCTCGGAGTCCTGACCTTCACGCCTTACGACTACTGGCGGCGGTGCCATGCCATTCACCATGCGAGCAGCGGCAATCTCGACGCTCGCGGGGTCGGCGACGTGGACACGCTTACCGTAGCGGAGTTTCGCGCCCTCAGCCCTGCCCGCCGGTTTCTCTACCGGCTCTACCGGCACCCCCTCGTCCTGTTCGGGTTCGGCCCGACCTATTTGTTCCTGCTCCGACACCGGCTCCCGATCGGGATGATGTCGAAGGGCTGGCGGCCCTGGCTGAGCGCGATGGGGACTAACGCGGCCATCCTCGTCGTAGCGGGCGCCCTCGTCCCCGTGATGGGCCTCAAGCTCTTCCTTCTCGTGCACCTGCCGATCCTGCTGGTGGCGGCATCTCTGGGCACCTGGCTCTTTTACGTGCAGCATCAATTCGAGCACACGCATTGGGAGCGGGGCGAGGGCTGGTCCTTTCACGAAGCCGCGCTGCGCGGCAGCTCCCACTATGTTCTGCCGCCGATATTGCGCTGGCTGAGCGCCAACATCAGCATCCATCACGTGCATCACCTCGCGTCGCGAATTCCCTATTACCGGCTGCCGGACGTCCTTCGAGAGATCCCCGCGCTCGCCGGCCTGAGCCGGGTCACCCTGAAGGAAAGCCTCGGCACGGTTCGCCTGGTCCTGTGGGATGAGGAAAAGAGGCGGCTGGTCTCGTTCGAAGAGGCACGCGCCGGTTGATCACGGCGGACCGGCTCGCCGCCGCGCCTTCGGGAGCGCTGCGCGGCGAAGTCGCGGCACCCGGTGACAAGTCCCTTTCGCACCGGGCGCTGATCCTTGGCGCGCTGTCGGAGGGCGAGACTCAGATTTCCGGCCTTCTGGAGAGCGAGGACGTCCTTCGCACCGTAGCGGCCATTCGCGCTTTCGGCGCCGGCACGGAGCGGCTGGGGCCTGGCGAATGGCGAGTGGAGGGGGCGGAGTGGCGGAGCCCCGAGGGGCCGATAGACTGCGGCAATTCCGGCACTGCCGCCCGTCTGCTGATGGGGGCGGTGGCGGGATTTCCGATCGAGGCGGTTTTCACCGGCGACGCGTCGCTCAGCCGACGACCGATGGAGCGGGTGCTGGAGCCGCTGCGGCAAATGGGCGCCCGGACGGAGGGAAGCACCCTTCCCGTCTCGCTGGCCGGTGGCGGTCTAAGCGGGATCCGCTTTGCCAACTCGACGGTTTCGGCGCAGGTCAAATCGGCGGTCCTGCTGGCGGGCCTGCGCGCCCAGGGCAAGGTGGAGGTAACCGAGCCCCAGCGGAGCCGCGATCATACCGAGACGATGCTTCGCGCCTTCGGGTGTGAGGTCCACGTGGAGGGGAATCGGGTTCGTCTTGGGGAGAAGCGCAACCTCGCCGGCACCATGATCGAAATAGCTGGCGACCCCTCCTCTGCCGCTTTCCTGCTGGTTGCGGCTCTGCTGGTTCCCGGCTCCGAAGTGACGCTTCGCTCGGTGATGACGAACAAGCTCCGCGCCGGATTGTTCGAGACGCTGCGGGAGATGGGCGCTGATTTGAGCGAGAGTCGCCTGGGTGTGAAGAGCGGCGAGCCCGTCGCAGACCTCACCGCCCGCTTCTCGAAGCTGCACGGAGTCGAGGTGCCGGAATCACGCGTGCCTTCGATGATTGACGAATATCCTATCTTGGCCGTCGCCGCAGCGTTCGCTCGCGGACGGACCGTGATGCGCGGGCTCAGCGAGCTACGCTTCAAGGAGAGCGACCGGCTGGCGGCGATCGTCGCCGGGCTTCGAGCGTGCGGCGTCGAAGCGCGCGAGGAAGGCGATACCTTGATTGTCGAGGGCCGCGGCGGGTCTCCGCCGGGCGGTGCGGAGGTCACTTCGCACCGCGACCACCGGATTGCGATGAGCCTGCTCATCCTCGGGCTCGGCGCCCGCGCGCCAGTGGCGATGGACGGGGCGGCGATGATCGCCACCAGCTTCCCGGGCTTCGTTCCGCTGATGCACGGCCTGGGCGCGGAGATCGCGCCGGTTTGACCTTTGCAGCGGCTCGCGTCAGGGCCGGGGGCGAGATGAGCGTCAACAGCTTCGGACGGGTCTTCCGTTTCTCCACCTGGGGCGAGAGCCACGCGCCGGCGATCGGCGCGGTGGTGGACGGCTGCCCGCCGGGGATCGAACTAAGCGAGGAGGACATCCAGCCCTGGCTCGACCGACGCCGCCCCGGCCAGTCGCGCTTCACGACGCAACGCCAAGAGCCCGATCGGGTACGGATCCTCTCTGGGGTCTTCGAAGGGCGGACGACCGGAACGCCGATCAGCCTGATGATCGACAATGTCGATGCTCGGCCGAAGGATTATGAGAGGGCCGCGCAGGTCTATCGCCCCGGACACGCGGATTACGTCTACGATGCCAAATATGGCCTCCGCGACCCTCGCGGCGGGGGGCGCTCCTCCGCGCGGGAGACGGCGGCTCGAGTGGCGGCGGGCGCGGTCGCCCGGCTGGTGATCCCGGAAGTGACCATCCGTGCCTGGGTGGAGGCGATCGGCGGCGACACGATTCTCTACGCCCGCTTCGACGAGGAGGAGATCGACCATAATCCCTTCTTCTGCCCCGATTCCTCCGCCGTGGTCCGCTGGGAGAAAAAGATAGACGAGGCGCGCAAGGCGGGTTCGTCGCTGGGAGCGGCGGTGGTCTGCCATGCCACCGGAGTGCCGGCGGGCTGGGGCGCCCCCCTTTACGCCAAGCTCGACTCCGAACTCGCCGCCGCCTGCATGAGCATCAATGCCGTGAAGGGTGTCGAGATCGGCGACGGCTTCGCGGCCGCGCTTGCCACCGGCGAAGGCAATGCCGACGCGATGCGCCCGGGGCCCGACGGCAAGCCCGCCTTCCTGGCCAACCATTCGGGCGGAATCGCGGGGGGCATCTCGACCGGTCAGCCGGTCCATGTCCGGGTGGCGTTCAAGCCGACCAGCTCGATCCTCACTCCCGTCGAGACGATCACCCGCGAAGGCGAGGCGACCGAGGTCTCCACCAAGGGCCGCCACGACCCCTGCGTCGGCATACGCGGCGTACCGGTGGTCGAGGCGATGATGGCGCTGGTGCTCGCCGACCAGAAGCTCCTCCACCGCGCGCAATGCGGGTGACCCCCCTGGAGACTGTGAGGGTCGCGCTCGGGGAGCGCAGCTACGACGTGCTGATCGCGGACAGGCTTCTCGACCGGGCCGGAGAATGGCTTGCCCCGCTCGCGCGTGGTGGCCGGCTCCTCGTTGTGAGCGACGAGACGGTCTGGGCGGCTCAGGGGGAACGGCTTCGTCGCGGCCTTTCCCCACTCGATGCGGTGCCGGTGCTCGTCGCCCCCGGCGAGGGCAGCAAGAGCTGGCGGGTGTTGGAGCATCTGGTCGAGCGGCTTCTGGCGCTCGGCCTGGAGCGAAAGGATCATGTCGTCGCCTTCGGAGGCGGAGTGATCGGCGACCTCGCCGGCTTCGCCGCCGCCATCGCCCTTCGCGGTTGCCGCTACGTGCAGGTGCCGACGACGCTGCTCGCACAGGTGGACAGCTCGGTCGGCGGAAAGACGGCGATCAACACGGCCGCGGGCAAGAACCTCGTCGGCGCCTTCCACCAGCCCTCGCTCGTGCTGATCGATCCCACCACGCTCCAAACCCTCGACCCCCGCCATGTTCGAGCTGGATATGCCGAAATCGTGAAATACGCCGTGATCGAGGATTCCGCCTTCTTCGCCTGGCTGGAGGAGAATGGCGCCCGCGTCCTCTCCGGCGATGCCGAAGCCCGGCGGCACGCCATCGCCACCAGCATCCGTGGCAAGGCGGCCGTGGTCGAAGCGGACGAGCGCGAGACGAGCGGCCGGCGCGCGCTCCTCAATCTCGGCCATACCTTCGGCCACGCGCTGGAGGCGGAGACCGGCTATTCCGATCGCCTGCTGCACGGGGAGGCGGTAGCGGTGGGCACCGTCCTCGCTTTCGATCTGTCGGTGGAGCGGGGCCTGTGTCCCGCCGAGGACGCGGCGCGGGTCCGGGCACACTTTGCGTCGGCCGGCTTGCCGGTGAGCCTCCGCGAGATCGGAGTTCAGGCAGACGGCGAACGCCTCGTTCAGCACATGAAGCTCGACAAGAAAAAGGAAGGCGGCCGCCTCTCCTTCATCCTAACCCGCGCCATCGGCGAGGCGTTCGTCGCCACCGACGTTGATCTTGCGGACGTGGCCGCCTTCCTGGACCGGCAGCTTTGATGTTCACCGAGGTGATCGGGGATCCGGTCAAGCAGACCCGCTCGCCGGCCATTCACAAGCATTGGCTCGCCGAGATCGGCCTCGACGGCGATTACGTCGCAACGCGCGTCCGCCCCAACGAACTCGAAGGCTTCCTCGCCCGCCGCCGGGCGGACCCAGCCTGGCGCGGGTGCAACGTCACCATTCCTCACAAGGAGCGGATCCTGCCGTTCCTCGACCAGCTTGCTGCCGGTGCAGAGGCGATCGGGGCGGTGAACTGCATCGTGCCGCGCGAGGGGCGGCTCACCGGCTTCAACACCGACATTGACGGTGTCGCGGCGGCACTGGGCGGCGTTCCGCTCCAGGGCCGCAAGGTCGCGCTGATCGGTGCTGGCGGCGCAGCTCGGGCGGCGGTTCGTTACCTGCTCGACGTCAGCGCCAGGCCGATCGTCCTCGCCCGCGATCCAGGCCGTGCTGAACCGCTGCGCAACATAGAGACGGAGGTCCTACCGCTTTCTCGGGCAGGCGCAGCGTTCGAGGACGCGGCCGCAATCATCAACGCGAGCCCGCTCGGAATGATCGGCGCAGCGCCTTGGCCGGAGCCGCTGCTCGCGGCGGTGGCCGAGCACGCAGCGGGCAAGACCCTGTTCGACATGGTCTATTCGCCGCTGGAAACCCCATTCCTCGCCGCCGGCCGAGCGGCGGGCGCGAGTTGCGTCGACGGTCTCGTCATGCTGATCGGCCAGGCGCGCTCCGCCTTCCGGCTCTTCTTCGGCGAAGAACCGCCCGCCCACGACGAGACGCTCCGCCGACGCCTCCTCGCCTGACCCCGCTTGCCAAGGCGGAGGCGACGCCTCATTCACCGGCCATGAGCCTTCCGCCAATCCTCCAGCGCCTGCGCCTTCCCATCATCGGGTCGCCGCTCTTCATCGTCTCCAACCCGGAGCTGGTCATCGCCCAGTGCAAGGCGGGGATCGTCGGCGCCTTCCCCGCGCTCAATGCGCGGCCGCAGAGCCAGCTCGAAGAATGGCTTCACCGCATCCAGGAGGAGCTCGCCGCCTGGGACCGCGACAATCCCGACCGCCCCTCCGCCCCTTATTCAATCAACCAGATCGTGCACCGCTCCAACGACCGGCTGGAGCAGGACATGGCGACCTGCGCGAAGTGGAAGGTGCCGATCGTCATCACCTCGCTGGGTGCGAACGCCGACGTGAACGCGGCCGTCCACAGCTGGGGCGGAATCACGCTCCACGACATCGTCCACGACCGCTTCGCCCGCAAGGCGGTGGAGAAAGGCGCCGACGGCCTGATCGCCGTCTCCGCGGGAGCGGGCGGCCACGCGGGCACCCTCTCCCCCTTCGCTCTGGTGCAGGAGATACGCCAGTGGTTCGACGGGCCTCTCATCCTCTCCGGCGCCATCGCCACCGGCCGCGCCATCCTCGCCGCGCAGGCGATGGGCGCCGACCTCGCCTATATCGGTTCGCCCTTCATCGCGACCGAAGAAGCTAATGCGGTGGCGGAGTATAAGCAGGGCATCATCGAGGGCCGAGCCTCCGACATCGTCTATTCGAGCTACTTCACCGGCGTGCCCGGCAATTATCTGCGCGGCTCGATCCTCGCTTCGGGAATGGACCCGGACAACCTGCCGCAGGCGGACGCCTCGAAGATGAGCTTCTCCGGCGCCGAAGGCTCCAAGAAAGCGTGGCGGGACATCTGGGGCTCGGGCCAGGGCATCGGAGCGGTCGACAAGGTGCGGCCGACGGCCGATTATGTCGACGAGCTGGCGCGACAATATGAAGCCGCCAAGGCGGAGCTGAGGGAAAAGGCGAGCTTCTAGGAGGCGATCGCCTCGAGTGCGCTCCGCCACCGCTCGGGCAGCGGCACCGGGCGGCGTGCCTCCCGCGAGACGTAGACATGGACGAAGAAGCCGTCGGCGGCGGCTTCCGCTTCGTCTTTGGCGAAGACTCCGAGGCGGTAGCGGACGCTCGATGTGCCGAGCCGCTCGACCGCGAGCCCGACCTCCACCGGCTGCGGATAGGAGAGCGGCCGCGCGTAGCGGCAGCCCGTCTCGACGACGAGGCCGATGGGCTCGCCCGCGCCGACGTCGAGCAGCCCCGCCTCAATCAGCCAGGCATTCACCGCCGTGTCGAACCAGCCATAATAGACTGTGTTGTTGACGTGGCCGTAGGCGTCGTTGTCGGCCCAGCGGGTCCCGATCTCCCGCCACACGCGGTAGCTGTCGCGGCCGGCGAACGGCTCCCGGCTCAAAGCGCCGCCTCGTAGAGCCGCCGCGCGTCCGCCTCTCCGATGGGGCAGGGATTGTTCACCAGCAGCCGCTCCTGCTTCATCGCTTCGGCCGCGAGGAGGTCAAGATCGGCGGCCGTCACTCCGACCTCTGACAGCCGGCGCGGGACGCCCGCGTCGACGCAGAGGGCCTCCAGCCTCTCGACGAAGCCTTGCGCCTGCGCCTGCTGCCCGACCGCCGATAGGCCGGGGTCCAGCAGGATCCCGAGCTCGGCATAATCGGCCATGGCGGCATGCATGTTGTGCCTCAGCACGTGGGTCAGCATCAGCGCGTTGGACACTCCGTGCGGAACGTGGAAGTGGCCGCCGAGCGGGTAAGCCAGCGCGTGCACGCCCGCGACCGGCGCGTTGGCGAAAGCGACTCCGGCGAGATGTGCCCCGAGCAGCATCGCCTCGCGCGCCTCCCGGTCTGCGGGCGCTTCGCAGGCACGCATCAAATTGGCGGAGAGGAGCCGGAGCGCCTCCCTCGCCAGCAGGTCGGACATCGGGTTCTTGAGCCGCGCCGAGGTATAGGCCTCGACCGCATGGACCATCGCGTCGATCCCGGTGGCGGCGGTGACCGAGCGGGGAAGTCCGACCGTCAGGTCCGGGTCCAGAACCGCCCAATCGGCGACCAAAGCGGGGCTGGAGACGCCGCGCTTTTCCGTCGTCCCCACGGTAATGATCGTGACCGGCGTCGCTTCCGAACCGGTGCCCGCCGTGGTTGGAACAAGGACGAGCGGGAGGCGCGGCCCGGTCGCTTTTCCCACGCCCCACAGATCGTCGAGGTCGTCGCCGCTGCCGAGCAGATAGGCGGCGAGCTTCGCGACATCCATCGGGCTCCCGCCGCCGAAGCCGATCACCGATGCGCAGCCGCGGCCCGCCTCGACGGCCGCCATCAGAGTTTCGCGCGAGGGATCGGGTTCCACCGAGTCGAAGATGCGCGGCTCCAGCCCAGCCGCGGCCAGCGCTACCAAGGCGGCATCGGCAAGGCCGAGGCCAAGCAGCTGCGAGTCCGTTACGAAGAGGCAGGGCCCAGACGGGAGCAGCTCGGCGATCGCGCCGCAACGGCCGGCGCCGGCGAGCAGCCTTGGACCGTAGGTGAAGCTGTAGCCCGCCATCCTCGCCGTCTAGCGCGGCGGCCCTTGGAGGTTCAACTCAGAGAGAGCGCTCGAGGCGGCTCATCAGGCTGCGAGCCGGACTGGCGACAGGCTCCCCCGTCTGCAGGCCCCCGCCTTCGAACCGCTGCACCCGCGCATAAAGATCCCGGCTCGCTTCGATCAGCGCAGAGGCCGTTTCGGGGAGGCGCCGCACCACGGCAGGGTCGCTCTCGGGAGCCTCGCCGAGGCGACGCGCCGGCGCCTTCGCCTGCGCCGGGCTGATCTCGCCCGCCTCGAGCGCCCGCTGGGTCAGCAGCCAGGCGATGACGTGCATCAGCCGGGTCGTCACCTTCAGCGACTCGCACGAGAAGCCCACGCGCTCCATCGGCGGGAGCGAGTCGCGCTCCTCACGCCCCACGCCGTCGAAATAGGAGCGCGCCTCGTCCGCTAGCAGCATCGCTTCCGTGTAGAGCGCGGCTACCAGCTTGGGCGTCAAAGGGACCTCGGCGGGCTGCGCGTGCATAATCCCTTACCTGCCACAGGCGAGAAGCCGCGCAAATCGACAATCGGGGTAAACGCCGCGAACGTCCCGGATGGGAACGCTCAGGCGATAATGTCTGGAATGAGATCGTCCTCGATCATCGCGATCTCGTCGCGCAGGCGAAGCTTGCGCTTCTTGAGCCTAGCGAGCTGGAGCTGGTCCGGGGCGGGAGCGGCCCGGAGCGCGTCAATGGCGGCATCCAGATCGCGATGTTCCTGGCGCAGGCGCACGAGCTTCGAAGCTGCCGGAATGCCGCCGCCCTCGATGCTTTCCATGACCCTCCCGACACCTACACAGCGGACAAAATTCGGGTTATGATTAGCGGATCAACGGCCTGTCGTACATATGGGCGGGGCCGTCCGATCGATGGGAGACCGGCCAAGCTTCAGGCGTTGATCCTCAGCCACCGCAGCCAAGGAGATGGGAATGCAACAGGCGCATATCTCGGCATTGCAACATCGTCATGCTGACATCGAAGCCCGGATTCTCGAGGAAAGTCAGCGACCTTTGCCCGACAGCGCCGCCATCGCCCGTCTCAAGAAAGAAAAGCTGCGCGTGAAGGAAGAGATTGCGGGATTTCACTGACGCCGGCCGCGACTCGGCCCGCGCAGGTGGCGGGCCGGAAGTCGGCGGGCGGTTTGCGGCCGCCCGCCTGCGCTTCAATCTTCGCGCGTGACCCGCTCGTTGCGCTCATGGCGCTCCTGCGCCTCGACCGTCATCGTCGCGATCGGTCGGGCCTCGAGCCGGGCGAGCGCGATCGGCTCTCCCGTGACTTCGCAAAAGCCGTAATCGCCGGTGTCGATCCGGCGAAGCGCCGCGTCGATCTTCGAGATGAGCTTGCGCTGCCGGTCGCGGGTCCTGAGCTCGATCGCCCAGTCCGTCTCGCTCGACGCGCGGTCGGTCACGTCGGCTTCGCGAATGGGGCCGCTCTTGAGCGACGCCATCGTTCCTTCCGTCTCGCGAAGTATCTCTTCCTTCCAGCCGAGCAGTTTCTGCCGGAAATAGGCAAGCTGCGCCGGGTTCATGAACTCTTCGTTGGCGCTCGGACGATAATGGTCCGCCGTCAGGCTCGCCGAAAAGCCCGAGCCGTAAATCTCGCTTAGAGCCGTAGCCATAACCCCTCCACTCCTTTGCACGCCGTCGTCGACACACAAGTCCCCGGTTCCGCGCCCTTTTTTTCCGGGATTCGTCGGAACCTTCCCCAGCGGGCCTATACGCCCGGGCGATGGGGAGAACAAGTCACTCAAATGGCGGTTAAAATCTCTTCTGTGGATGGTTTTTCAGGGCCTCGGGAGCGGCCGCCGAGCGGGTGAAAAACCAAGCTCAAAGCGATTCGACGAAAGGCGGCGAATCAGCAGCCCAGCAAATTCGTTAACCATGACCGGCATCGAACCGACGGCGGTAAGTCGTTCATCCCTAACGATCCGCTGTCTCCAAATGGGACGGAAGATGAGCCGACACCCGTTTGGCTCCCGTTTCAGAGGGATAACATGGTTAACAGCCTTGCGCTTAAACTTTTCCTTTGCATCTGTGGCCGTAGCTCGATGCTGCCCTGGATATTCGACCCGCGACTATCCGGAGTGCATCGAACCCTGGAACAAGGTGCGTTGCTATGTCCGTACGAATGGCTCTGGCTAAACTTTGCGCCTGCACTTGCGGCGGCGCGATCCTGGGCGGCGGCGCCGTCCATGTGGCCGAGAACCCGCCCCAGCGCCCCGCCATCGTCAAGAAGGCGAAGGTGAAGAGCAAGGCGCGGGCGGCGACGTACCAGAAGGCGAAGGCGCGGAAGATCCGGCGCGTGCGGCGGGTCGCACGGACGGCCTGCGTCGTCCGGCAGCCGGGCACCACCACGACGACTCGTACCATGACCTATCCGGGCATGGCGGCGCCGATCCCCCTCCCACCGCTTCCGCCCGGCGAGTTCTTCGGCGGCTCCGGCGGCGGCGGGCCCGTCGCGGTGATCGGCGGCAGCGGCGGCTTCGGCGGGAGCGGCGGCTTCGGCGGCGGCTTCTTCAGCGGCGGCTTCTTCGGCGGGTCGAGCGGGAATTCGATCATCACCACCTCGAGCAGCACCTCGTCGTCCACGGGCGGCGTCTCCACCTCAACGGGTGGCGTGTCCACATCCACCGGCGGCGTGTCCACTTCGACGGGCGGCGTCTCGACCTCCAGCGGCCTTTCCTCGACGTCGAGCACCAGCGGCGGCTCGACCTCCACGTCCGGCGGATCGACCTCGACGTCCACCGGCGGCGTCTCTTCGACCACTTCGAGCGGCAACGTCTCGACCACCTCCTCGTCGAGCGGGAACCTCTCGTCCACCTCCTCCTCGAGCGGCAACGTGACCTCCTCGTCGAGCGGGAACGTGTCGAGCAGCACGAGCGGCGGGGCCGTCAACATCGACATCAACAATTCGAACAACCAGAGTCAGAACCAAAACCAAAATCAGAGCCAGACGAACACGAACAACAACACCAACAACAACTCGAACACCAACAACAACTCAAACACGAATACAAACAACAACCAGAACGTAAACTGGAATCAGAACAACAACAATAACAACAACTCGAACAACAATAACAATAATAACAACAATAATAATACCTCGAGCAGCAGCTCGTCCACGAGCAGCTCCTCCAGCAGCAGTTCCTCGAGCGGCGGTTCGACGGGTGGCTCCACCGGCGGCACCGACGTTCCCGCTCCGCCGATGATCCTGCTCTTCGGAGCGGCGGCGGCGGCTCTGGTCGCCAGGCGCCGCCTGGGCCGACAGTCGAGCGAGGCCTGATCCCTCGCCGATGAAGAAAGGCCTCCGCCGAGGTCCGGCGGGGGCCTTTCTTTTTGCGGGAGACGCGCCGGCTATACGGCGAGCAGGATCTTCTCGATCTCGGTGACCGGGTGGCCGGTAAGGTCCTTCGCCACCTCGCCCGCCAGGCGCTTCTCGACCTCCTTGTGATAATGCTTCCTGAGCTCGCCCAGCGTCTTGGGCGGAGCGACGATGATCAGCGATTCGAACTCGTTCCTCAGCGCCCGCATCCTCAGCATCTCGGCGGTCTCCGCCGCGAACCTTTCCTCCTCCAGCTGGTGGTAATCCGTTTCCTGGTAAGCGCTACGCCCGGCCCCGCCAGAGGCGTCGAAGGTGCGTCCGGGGCCATCCGTTTTCTGGTCGCGGTCGGAAGGGTTTTCCTGCTCGCGCCTCAGCTCCACCTCCAGCTTGGGATATTCGGAATCGCCCTCGTTGCGGAAGAAAAGCATCTTCTTGCCGTCGGCGACGACGACCATCGTGTTGTGCGGAACCTGCATTCGCTCACTCCTCCAGTTTCCCGACCAACTCACGAATCCCGGCGATGGTTGCCCGCTTGCACGGGCTCCCGCCCCGCCCTAGCGCGGGAGCATGCGCATCCTCCTCACCAACGACGACGGTGTGAACGCGGCCGGGCTCAAGGTGCTGGAGGCGATCGCGAAGCGCTTCTCCGACGACATCTGGGTGGTGGCGCCGAGCGAGGAGCAGTCCGGGGCCGGCCATTCCCTCACCCTCACAACGCCGGTGCGCCTCAGGAAGCTCGGCGAGCGCCGCTTCTGCGTCACCGGCACGCCGACGGACGCGGTGATGATGGCGATCGCCCATGTGATGAAGGACCGTCGTCCCGACCTCATCCTCTCGGGAGTCAATCGCGGCGCCAATCTCGGCGAGGACGTCACCTATTCCGGCACCGTCTCCGCCGCGATGGAAGGGGCGCTCGCCGGCATCCCCTCGATCGCCCTCAGCCAATGCTATCTGCGCGAGGGGATGGGCGACACCGTGCCCTTCGCCGCCGCCGAAGCCTGGGGCGAACGGGTCCTTCGTCCGATCGTCGAAAGCGAGATGGAGCCGCGGACGCTCGTCAACGTCAACTTCCCCGCTCTTCCGCCCGATGCCGTGAAGGGCGTTCGGGTGGTGCAGCAGGGCCTTCGCGACTATGGTCGCCTTCGCATCGTCCAGCGCACCGACCCGAGGGGCTATGACTATTTCTGGTTCGGCCTCGCGCCGATGATCGAGACCCCCGGCCATTCCACCGATCTGGAGGCGATCGCCGACGGCTACGTCTCGGTCACTCCGCTCCATCTCGACCTCACTCATGCGGCGTCGCTGCCGCGCCTCGCCGGGCTCTTCGACTGATGCGCCAGCGGCCCCGCCGTCCGGACGAGGTCAACATGCGCCGCCGCGGCCGGCTGCCGATCTGGGCTCAGCTCGGCTGGCGGGCCGCGCTCGTCGTTGGCCTTCTGGCCTTCACCATCTTCCTCCACTGGATCGAGCGAGACGGGCTCAAGGACAGCCACGACGGCCACATCAGCTTCGCCGACGTGGTCTATTTCACGATGATCAGCATCACCACCACCGGCTATGGAGACATCGTTCCGGTCGCGCCCCATACCCGCCTCTACGATGCGCTGGTGGTGACCCCGATCCGGATCTTCTTCGTCCTCATCTTCATCGGCACAGCCTACACGTTCGTGTTCAGGCGCACTTGGGACAGATGGCGTATGGCAAGGCTTCAAAAATCCCTCTGCAACCACGTCGTGGTCGCCGGCTTCGGCACCAGCGGCTCGGAGGCGGTGGACGAGCTCATCGCCCGAGGCACTCCGGCCCAGGACATCGTCGTCATCGACGCGAAGGAGGATGCGCTGGAACGCGCCGAATCCCTCGGCTGCGCGATCGTCGATGCCGACGCGACTCGCGACAAGACCCTCCAGGCCGTCCATATCCAGCGGGCGCGGGCGATGATCGTGACGGCCGGTCGGGACGACACCTCGATCCTGATCACCCTTACCGCCCGCCACCTCGCGCCCGACCTTCCGATCAGCATCGCGGTCCGGAACGAGGATAACGAGCTTCTCGCCCGCCAGGCCGGAGCGACGACGGTGATCAACCCGGTGAGCTTCGCCGGCCTCCTCCTCGCCGGCTCAACCCAAGGCCTGCACATCTCAGACTATATTGCCGACCTCGCCTCTTCGAGCGGGCGGGTGCGGCTGTCCGAGCGGGTGGTGACGGACGAGGAGTGCGGCAAGCCGCTCACCGCGTTAGCCCAAGGCATCGGAGTCCGGGTCTATCGCGACGGCATCCCTTACGGCTTCTGGGAGCCGGAAGCGAAGGCGCTAATGCCCGGCGACTGCATCGTCGAGATTCTGCCGACGGCAGCAACCGAGGCGGAGCTGAGCTGAAGGCGCGGAGCGTAATTGCGGCGCCCGGTGGGATGGCAGCGAGAGCTTAGCCCTCTTCTCACCGGAAGCGCGCGACATTTGGCCTTTTCAGAAGCTTGGCGCTAAGTGGATCCATGCTCAGATCCATCCTCGCCGCCTTTCTCGTGCTTGTCGCGGGCGCCTGCGCCACTGTCCCGGCCGGTCCCACTCCGCCGGCCACCGCGCCGGGCCCCGATTTTCTCGTTCGAAACGCCGCCGCCAAGAATGTCGTCTCGACCGCAAGCGGGCTTCAATATTTCATCCTTCGCTCCGGTCCCAGGACCGGTGCGAGCCCCGCCGGAAGCGACACCGTCACCTTCGACTATGAAGGCAAGCTGGTCACCGGCGAGACATTCGACAGCAGCTACGAGCGCGGCACGCCGCTGACCGGCCCGGTCGACGGCTTCGTTCCGGGGTTCACCGAGGCCTTGAAGCTGATGCGGCCGGGCGATGAATGGATCGTCTGGATTCCGCCCGCCCTCGGATACGGCGACCGCGCGGCCGGCACGATCCCGCCCAACAGCATCCTCCGCTTCCGGCTCGCCCTCCACAAGGTCACGCCCGCCGCGGAAGCCGAGCCGAGCCCCTGATCGCCGACCGCAGGTGACGGACTGCCGATGTCCGCACCAGTCCAAGGCAGGCGATCGGCCAGGCGTCCACTTTGGGTGGAATGAGAACCCCAGCCCTTGTACGCGCCGCTGATGCTTTTCTGCCTTTACTGCTGCTGAGCTTCCAGTGAACCGGCTCGTTCGCCGCCTGCTGACGGCCATCGCGGCCTTCGTGATTATTTTTGCTCTGTTGTTCGTCAGCTTGCAGCCTAGCGTCGAGGTTCAACAGCGGCCGTCTCCACGCGACATTCAAGCCGCCCGGCAGATGTGGCAGCAGTTGAAGCAGGCGAGCGGTCGGACGTCCCACATACGCGTCGACAGCCGGATAGCTTCGGGCCTTTCTGCCATGGCTCGCGATGCAACCGGCGTCTCTCGATTAGAGGCGGATTTCGCGGAAGGTGCGCTCCAGGCACGAGCGAGCATAGCGCTACCTGTCGGACTTTGGATCAACACATCCGCGACTGTGACGGGAAGTCACAAAGGTTTTCCTCCCTTCCGATCGAAGGTCGGCCGAGTCCCTGTCCCTCCGGCGGCTGGACGATTTCTGGCGGACCTTCTTCGATGGGGACTTCAGCTTAGGGGAGCCACAATCCCGCAGATGGACGATCTCGTGCAGACCATCCGCGTACAGCCCGATCATGTGCTGGCACAGGTGAAGCTCCCCTCGGAAGCGGGGGTGGTTAGCGGATTGACGGCGGTCGGCAGGCGCGGGGTCAATCGAGAGCTGGTGGAAGCGACCTACTGCCGTATCGCGGCGGCGCAGAGAAGGGAGCCAGCCCGGACCCTGCCCACCTTGGCCCGTCGTGCCTTCTCGGAAGGGTCGCAGGGGGATCCCGCCCGCTCCAACGGCGCGGCCTTCGTCGCTCTTTCACTCGCCGTGGTACGCGAAAGAGCCGAGCCCTTGCTGCCGAAGGGTGGCGAACTTAGGAGAAAGTGCCCTTTTCCGGAAGGCGAACTGAGCCTGCAGGGGCGAGCTGACCTCGCGAAGCATTGGATACTTTCGGCCGGCCTCACCACCCTTCTCGGCCCTCGGGCAGCAGAGAGCCTTGGCGAATGGAAGGAGATGGACGATAGCCGAGGCGGCGGCTCAGGGTTCTCGTTCGTCGATCTGGCCGCCGACCGCGCTGGGATTCAGACGGCGACCCTTGCTGTTGATCCGAAGATCGCGACGCTGACGAGGGAGCAGCTTAGCCGAGCCACCGACGAATACATGTTGCCGGCCGCCCTTCTGAAAGCCCCCGAAGGCTTATCCGGCGCTTCATTCGTCGCCCGCTTCGGAACCCTTGACCGAAAACACTATCGGGACGCTGTCTCCCGGATCGACCGGATATTGGCTGAGCAAAGACGCCAGCCGAACTAAACGAGATGCTCCCTCTCATCCGCTGTGTATGGGGGGCGTACGCTCAGCAGAACAGATCCGGCGCGCGCCCTAGCAAAAAGCATTTTCCTACAGACCTGGTCGTTCGGCATATAATCGCGATGGACGATTCGGCTCTTCTCTCCTTCACTCCTGTTCCCCTCCGCGGCCGCTGCGACGGCTGGACGGCGGAGCGGCAGCGTGGCTTCGTGCTGGCGCTTCGGCATCTTCGGTCTGTGGCGGACGCGGCCCGCTTCGTCGGGCTGAGCCGCGAGACGGCCCACCGCCTGCGCCGCCGCAAGGGCGCCGCTTCTTTCGCCGCCGCCTGGGACTCCGCTCTCGCTTTGCCTCCGCCGGGCGGGGCCGAGCGCGGCTCGGCTCTCGAGGGCGGCTCGTGCCCGTTCTGCGCGGCGGCCGCGAGATCGCCTGGCGCCGCAGATATGACAATCGCGCGCTCGCCGCCCTCCTCCGCGCGAAGATCGAGCGGAACGGGCTGGATCTCGCACGATGAGGGGAAGGTCACGCCTTTAGCGTGCCTCTCGTGACCTTCCGCTCTCCACAAGTCCCTCGCCGGAGCTAGGAAAAGGCGGCCGTTGACACTATGTCCCCCGCTCCCATGGCAATCACGCTCCCCTCCCCGCCCAAGGTCGGCATGGTTTCGCTCGGCTGCCCGAAGGCGCTGGTCGATTCCGAGCGGATCCTGACCAAGCTTCGCTCCGACGGCTATCAGCTGTCGCCGGATTACGAGCATGCGGACGTGGTTCTGGTGAACACCTGCGGCTTCCTCGACAGCGCAAAGGAGGAGAGCCTCGCCGCCATCGGCGAAGCGATCGCTGAGAACGGACGGGTCATCGTCACCGGCTGCATGGGCAAGGAAGCGGAGCTGATCCGCGAGAAATTCCCGGCGGTCCTCGCCGTCACCGGACCGGCGCAATATGAGCAGGTGGTGGGGGCGGTCCACGTCGCGGCGCCGATGCCGCCTTCCGCTTACCTGAACCTGGTGCCTGAGGGCGGGCTGAAGCTCACCCCGCGCCACTACAGCTATTTGAAGATATCCGAAGGCTGCAACCACCGCTGCAGCTTCTGCATAATCCCCTCGCTTCGCGGCGACCTCGTCAGCCGCCGCCCGGACGCGGTCCTCCGCGAGGCCGAGAAGCTCGTCGCGGCCGGCACGAAAGAGCTGCTCGTCATCAGCCAGGACACTTCGGCCTACGGCGTCGACATGCGCCATTCCGAGTGGAGCTGGAAGGGCGCTCCCGTCCGCGCGCACATGACCGACCTCGCCCGCGAGCTTGGGCGTCTCGGCGCCTGGGTGCGGCTCCACTACGTCTACCCCTATCCGCATGTCGATCAGGTGATCCCGCTGATGGCGGAGGGGCTCGTCCTCCCCTATCTGGACATTCCGTTCCAGCATGCCGCGCCCTCGGTCCTCAAGGCGATGAAGCGGCCCGCAAACGAAGCCAAGGTATTGGAGCGGATCCGCAAGTGGCGGGAGATCTGCCCGGACATCGCAATCCGCTCCTCCTTCGTCGTCGGCTTTCCGGGAGAGACGGACGCCGATTTCGAATACCTCATGCAATGGCTGGAGGAAGCGCGGCTCGACCGGGTCGGCGCTTTCCGCTTCGAGCCGGTGCAGGGTGCGGCCGCAAACAGCCTGCCTGGGGTCGTTCCGGAGGAAGTGAAGGAGGAGCGCTACGCGCGCCTGATGGAACTCACCGCCCGAATCTCCGCCGAGAAGCTCAAGGCGAAGGTAGGACGCGAGATCGAAGTCATTATCGACGTCGCCGACGAGGAAGGCGGCGCCACCGGCCGCTCATGGGCCGATGCCCCGGAGATCGACGGCGAAGTGCACCTGCGCGACGCCCCGGGGGTCAAGGCTGGGGACATCCTCTCCGTCCTCATAGAGGACGCCGACGAGCACGACCTCTTCGGCGTCCCCTCCGCTGCGGTGGTACGTTAGGCCGTCAGTTCGCCGCTGCCGCCGCTGCCGGGGAGCGGGGCAGTATCACCACCAGCGGCTCGACCGCCTGGAGCCGGCGCTGGAAGGCGGCACGAACGTCCGCCGGCCGTACCTTCCTGATCCTGTCCGGAATATCCTTCACCTGTTCGGGCGATCGGCCGGTCGCGTAATAGGCCATCAGATGCTCCCCGAGCGTGCGATGTCTCGGCTCCAGGAGCCAGGCTTCGTAGAAGGCGGCAAGCTTGGCCTTCGCAGCCTCGATCGCCGTGTCGCTAAGCTCTTCGGCCCGGATCTCCGCCAGCGACGCCCTGACTTCCCTGCGGACCTCGTCCGGCCTTGTGTCCCGTTTGCTGTTGAACAGGACGACCTGCAGCGCGGTTCCGATGTCGGCGAGCGGCGGCGTGGCCAGGCTGTCGATCCGGTCCCACAGAGCCTCCGCTCCAAGCCTTTGCCCAAGCCGCCGCCCAAACGGAGAGTCGTCCGACCGGCGCAGGGTGGCGGGGTCGTCCCGGCCTCCCAGCAGAATCTGGTCCGCGACGAGCAGCGGAAGCTGGTCTCTCTCTCCAAGAGCGGGTTTGGGCCAGCCGAGGCCGACGATGTTGCTTTCGCCCCTATTCTGGTCCGGAAGAACCGCGCTGAGGCCGGTGCGAAGCTTCGTCGCCTGCAGCTTGGCCTTCGTCGGCGATGGACGGGACGCAGGCCAACCCAGCTTTGCGGCGCTTTCACGGACAGCGGCCCGAGCGGCCGCCAAGTCGATGTCGCCGACGACGACCAGCACGGCACGGTCCGGACGGTAAAGCTCGGTCATCATCGCCCGCACGGTCGCTTGATCCGCGCTCCTGACGGAGTCGAGCTCGGGCTTCAGCCCGGGCCTCTTGCCGCCGGCTAAGGCGGCCAGGGCGGAATAGGCGGGATATTGGCTCGTGCCGTCGCGCTCCAGCTCCGCCAGGACGCGCCCCACCTCATTGGGGAAGACCTTCGGATCGTCCTGCGTGTGCCCCGCCTTTGCCATTCGGCCGTGGATCGCGGTGGGCAGCAGATCGGGCGTCACGATGAGCAGGAAGCTGGTATAATGGAGGCGCGCGACCGCATTGGAATCCAGGACCTTCGCGCCAGGCACCGGCGGCGGCCCCTTCACGTTGGCCGCATTGTTTGTGGCGACATGCTCCATCAGATGCGCCCAGCCGAGCGTGCGCTCCTGCAACACGCCGTGCAGGATGTAGCTCGCCACATAAGCGCGTGGCTCCTGCCCCTCCACGGGCGGCGTCTTCGCCAGCACGACCTTGAAGCCATTGGGCAGAGTTTCGCTGACGATCTCCACCTGCCGAAGCCCCGACGGATTCACCGTGGCCGCAGCCTGCGGCTTAAGCGGCCCCTGCTCGCCATGAGCACAGGCTCCCAAGGCCGCCGCTGCGATGGCGGCCGTCGTCCATTTGAATTTGCGCTGCATGGAAGCTCCGGAGTTTGCACAACTAATACCCGTTCGCTCACACGCCGCAAGCTAGTGCGATCATGACCTCGCTCTAGTCCTCCGAACTGGCTAGGGGCAAAGCCATGATCGATTGTTCGACCCTCCTCCTCCCGGACCGCGGCGAGTCTGCCGTTCCACTCCACCTCGTCGACAGGAAGGGCTTTGACGCCTGGCTGAAGGCGCGGCCGGAGCGGGTGAAGCAGGCGGCGAAGGCGCAGGGCTTCCGGGCAGAAGCCGATCAACTGGCCTTCCTTCCCGGCGAGAGGAACGACTGGTCCGCCGTGCTCGGCGTCGCCGACGTAGAAGCGCTAGGTCCCTGGTGCCTCGCCAAGGCGGCGGAGACGCTTCCGGAGGGCAAATACCGTCTCGAGCAAGCCTCTCCAGGACCGGCGGCACTCGGCTGGCTGCTCGGGCAATACCGGTTTGATCGTTACAGAAAGGCCGGCGAGAAAAAGGGCCCGCGCGTCCTGCTCAGCCCAGAGCCGGCGCGGGTCGAGGAGACTGTGCTGATCGCCGAGGCGACTATCCTTGTGCGCGATCTCGTCAACACTCCGGCCGCGGACCTCGGTCCCGCCGAGCTGGAAGAGGCGGTGCGCCTCGTCGGCGAGGAATGCGGAGCGGCCGTGTCGGTGACCGCGGGGCGGGCGCTGGATGAAGGCTATCCGATGATCTCAGCCGTTGGGCGGGCAGCGGCGTCGGGGCGGGAGCCGCGGCTTATCGAGCTCGAATGGGGGGACACCCGGCACCCGCGGCTCGCGCTCGTCGGCAAGGGTGTCTGCTTCGACAGCGGCGGGCTCGATATCAAGCCCCCCTCCGGCATGAGGCTTATGAAGAAGGACATGGGTGGCGCCGCCCATGCTTTGGCTCTCGCCAGCCTCATAATGAAGAGCCGGCTCCCCGTGCGGCTCCACCTTCTCATCCCTGCGGTAGAGAATGCCGTGTCCGGCAATGCTTTCAGGCCGGGGGATATCCTGAAGAGCCGCAAGGGCCTGAGCGTGGAAGTCGGCAACACCGACGCCGAAGGCCGCCTGATCCTTGGCGACGCTCTTGCCAAAGCGAGCGAGGGAGAGCCGGAGCTGATCCTCGATTTCGCCACCCTCACGGGCGCGGCGAGAGTGGCGCTCGGCCCCGACCTCCCGGCCCTCTTCTCCAATGACGAGGGCCTCGCGGCGGCGCTGCTTCAGGGCGGCGATACAGTCGCCGACCCGCTCTGGCGAATGCCGCTCTGGGTAGGCTATGAGGAGATGCTCGCTTCCGACATCGCAGACATCGGCAACGTCTCGGATGCGCCCATGGCGGGAGCGGTGACGGCGGCCCTGTTCCTGAAGAAGTTCGTCCCAGAAGGTATGCCTTGGGCGCATTTCGACACCTTCGCCTGGCGCTCCTCCGCAAAGCCCGGAAGGCCCAAGGGCGGCGACGCGCTCGGCCTTCGCGCGGCCTGGGCGGCGCTCTCCGGACGGTGGCCCGTCTGACGGACAGGCGCGTTTTTGCGTCGAATTCTCAATATTTAACGAAACGAAAGCTGCCTTGACTGGTTTAAGGTCCGGAACAAGCCGCCTCTAAACTTGGAGAAGGACCAGTGTCAGAGCGCGCTCTCAGGAGCTGGATGCAGACGCTGATCGGCTACGTGCGGTCAGGCCAGCCGGACCTCACCAACCGCCAGATGGCGCTGCTGCTCCTCGTCTACCTCACCCCCGGCCCTCACACGGTTCGAGGCCTCGCCCATATCCTTGGAGTGTCCAAGCCCGTCATCACGCGCGCCTTGAACACGCTCGGGGCCCTGGGCTATCTCCGCCGCGTTCGCGACGAGGCGGACCGCCGAAACGTGTTCGTGGCCCAGACCAGCATAGGACAGGAGTTCCTTGACCGCTTCGAACGCAATATCGAGCAGCAGGAAAGCTCCAGCGCAGGCCGGCGCGCCCAGCCCAAAGAACGCGGAATCCTCCTTCAGCACTGACCGCAGGATCTCGCTGAGCGGTCCGTCTCCGCAGCTCGACCCGCGTATCGATGCCTGCCGCCGTGACGTCGCCGACATAGCGCTCGCCGGGCGTCTCCTCGCCCCCCATTATGCAGCGCCTCTCATCCGCGCCTGCGGCATGATCGCGACTTTGGTCCGCGAGGCGCCGTCCGATGCGGCCGAGGCTGTGTCGGAGCTCCTGCCGGGCGAGCAGTTCGCGGTGCTGGACATCACCTCCGGCTGGGCCTGGGGATATTGCTGCGCCGACCACCGCGTCGGCTATGTCGAGGCGATCGAGCTCACCGACCCGCTTGAACCTACCCACGTGGTGGTCGAGGCGAGCGCACCGATCCAGAGCTGCGGCGATCCCCTTTCCGCTCCGTTGGCGCACCTTCCGATGGGCGCGAGGCTCCAGGGGGACGTTCGAGGTGCGATGCTCCAGATCGAGGGCGGCTGCATTCCCCTCTCCTATCTCCGGCCGCTCGGCGAGCTGGAGGAGGACCCAGTTTCGGTGGCGCAGCGGTTGCTCGGCGCCCCTTACCGCCCGGGCGGACGGACCTCTCATGGGATCGACTGCTCCGGCCTCGTTCAATTGTCGCTTCAGCTGTGCGGCATTGATTGCGCTAGAGACGTGGCAGACCAGAGGGGGCTGGGGGAGCCTGTCCCTCAGGACCAGCCGCTCAAGCGTGGCGACCTTCTCTTCTGCGAGGATCATGTGGGTTTGATGGTGGACGACCGAATGGCGATCCAGGTGAGTTGGGCCTCGAGACGGGTAGCGGTGGAGCCGTTCGACTGCGCTCGCCCAACCGGAAGCGAGTCCGCGATCGAACGGCGGCGACTCGCCTGACTTGAATTCCGGAGCCGAAACGAGCACCCTCCGCCGTACAAGGGGAGGAAGCAAATGGCTACAAATGCATATGGATCGCCGCCCGCCTGGTTTCGTATCCTGGCAGTCGCGGCCGTGGTCTGGAACCTGTTCGGCGTCTTCATGTACCTTCATTCGGTCGGGATCTTCGGCGATCCGATGGCGGATCTCACCGCGTCTCAGCGCGCTGCTGCCGAGAGCATTCCGCCTGCGATCACAGGCGCCTTTGCGATCGGCACCTTGGCGGGCCTCCTCGGAAGCCTCGGGCTGCTCCTGCGCAAGCGCTGGGCCTTGCCGGTGCTGCTCGTGTCGCTCCTCGGCCTCATTGCGCTGGAAGGCTGGATCGTCTTCCTGAGCGGCGCTCTGGAAGCGTTCGGTGGGATCGCCCTTCCACTGACGATCGTTGTGATAGCGGCCTTCCTCGCGTGGCTCGCCTCCCACGCGCGTCAACGGGGTTGGCTGCGCTAGGTCACATCTCGCCGCGGGCGCGGCGCAGGGCGAACCATTTCTGCACGTTGGCATTATGCTCCGCCAGCGTGTTGGCGAAGACGTGGCCGCCGGTGCCGTCGGCGACGAAATAGAGCGCCTGCGTCTTGGCCGGCTTCAGCACCGCCGCGATCGACTCCTTGCCCGGGTTGGCGATCGGCCCGACCGGAAGGCCGGCCATTGCGTAAGTGTTGTAGCCGTTGTTCGCCCGCAGCTCCGATTGCCGGATGCGGCGGCCGAGGGGGCGGCCCTTGGTGATCGGATAGATGACGGTCGGGTCTGCATCGAGTTTCATTCCGATCCGCACCCGGTTCGAATAGACGCCGGCGATCATCGGCCGCTCTGATGCCTTGCCCGTCTCCTTCTCGACGATGGAGGCGAGGATCACCGCTTCCCGCTTGTCCTTGACGACGCTGTCGGGGCTGCGAGTCGGCCACAGCTCGTCGAGCGTTTTCGTCATCGCCGCCTGCATCCGCTTCAGAACAGCCGCCCGGGACTCGCCGCGCTGGTAGCTGTAGCTGTTCGGGAGGACGGAGCCTTCCTCCGGCACAGGCACCTCGCCGGTGAGCGTCGGAGCCTTCATCAGCCGCTCGTGGACGAGCACGGAGGGCATGCCCTCAGGAACCGTCACCATCCGCTGGAGGGTCTTCCCGCTCTGGAGGATCGAGAGCACCTGGCTGTGGCTGGCCCCGGCGGGAAACTCATATTCGCCGGCCTTTATCGAGGAGCCGCCGCCGAAGAGCTTGGCCTGGAAGAGGAAGCGCTCGGCCGAGGCGATGACGCCCGCCTCTTCGAGCGTCTTTGCGGCTTTGACCATGCTGGAGCCCGCGGCGATCACCACCGGCGTCGGCGCCTTCGCTGGGCCGGACCCGCTCCAGCCCTGGATGAACCAGAGGCCGACCGCCAGGCCGGCCACAGCGATCAAGGCGAGCGCGAGGAGCTTCTTCACGCGGCGCTCAAACCGCCTTCATCACCAGGCTGGCATTGGTGCCGCCGAAGCCGAAGCTGTTGTTCAGCACCGCCTTCACCGGCCGCTCCTTGGCGACGTGCGGCACGAGGTCGACGCCCGCGGTGCCGTCGCTCGGATTGTCGAGGTTGAGCGTCGGCGGCACGATCTGGTCGCGCATCGCGAGGATGCAGAAGATGGCCTCCACCGCGCCGGCGCCGCCGAGCAGGTGCCCGATCGCGGACTTGGTCGAGCTCATCGACAGCTTGCCGACGGCATTGCCGAACAGGCGGCGCACGGCGCCAAGCTCGAGCTCGTCGCCGAGTGGGGTCGAGGTGCCATGGGCGTTGATATAGTCGATGTCCGAAAGGTCGAGGCCGGAGCGCTTCATCGCCACTTCCATGGCGCGGTAGCCGCCGGCGCCTTCCGGGTGGGGCGCGGTGACGTGATAGGCATCGCCCGACATGCCGTAGCCGACGACCTCGGCATAAATTTTGGCGCCGCGCTTCTTCGCCCGCTCATATTCCTCTAGTATAACCACTCCGGCGCCCTCCCCCATGACGAAGCCGTCGCGGTCCTTGTCGTAGGGGCGCGAAGCCTTTTCCGGCTGATCGTTGAACTGTGTCGAAAGCGCCCGCGCCTGCGCGAAGCCGGCGATGCCGAGCGGGCAGAGGGCGCTCTCGGCGCCGCCCGCGACCATCACGTCGGCATCGTCGAGTGCGACCATGCGAGCCGCGTCGCCGATCGAGTGGGCGCCGGTGGAGCAGGCCGTTACCACGGCGTGGTTGGGCCCCATCAGGCCGTATTTGATCGAAACCTGGCCGGAGATGAGGTTGATCAGGCGCCCGTGGACGAAGTGAGGCGAGACCCGGCGCGGACCCTTCTCATGGAGGACCAGCGACTCCTTCTCAATGCCCGGAAGGCCGCCGATGCCCGATCCGATCGAGACTCCGACGCGGTAACGATCTTCCTCGCTCATGTCGGTAAGGCCGGCATCCTCGAGTGCCTGGCCGGCTGCATCGAGGCCGTAGACGATGAACGGGTCGACCTGCCGCTGAATCTTGTGGTCGACGCGCTTGGCCGGGTCGAAGCCGAACTCATGCTCGGGCGGCTTAACCTCGCAGGCAATCTGGCAGACGAAGTCGCTCGGATCGAAGCGCGTGATCCGCCCCGCGCCGCTCCTGGACGCCAGGATGTTCTTCCAGCTTGTCTCGACGTCGGCTCCCAGCGGCGACACCATCCCGAGACCGGTCACGACCACGCGGCGCATGCTCTTACTCCTGCTCAATCCACAAAGACGAACGGCCCCCCGGCCTTGGACGGGGAGCCGTTCATGTCAAGCCGTTCGAACACCGCCGGGACCGGCGGGTACGGCTTCAGGCCTTGTTCTGATCGATATAGTCGATCGCGTCGCGGACGGTGCTGATCTTCTCGGCCGCGTCGTCAGGGATCTCGACGCCGAACTCTTCCTCGAACGCCATGACCAGCTCGACGATGTCGAGGCTGTCGGCGCCCAGATCGTCGATGAAGCTCGCTTCCTCGGTGACCTTCTCCGCCTCGACGCCGAGATGCTCGACGACGATCTTCTTCACCCGGTCGGCGGTCTCGCTCATAGTCTTGCCCTTCCCTAGTGGCCTTGTTTCGCGTTGCCCTAGCCGCTCCCAGCCGGGGCTGGCAAGGGGCCGGTGCGGCGCCTTACAGCATCGCCATTCCGCCGTTCACGTGCAGGGTCTGCCCCGTCACGTAAGCAGCCTCCCGGCTCGCAAGGTAAACGGCGGCCGCGGCCACGTCGTTCCCATCCCCGAGCCGACCCGCCGGGATGCGCCCGAGCAGCGGCTCCTTCTGCGCGTCGCTGAGGGCGTCCGTCATCGCCGACTGGATGAAGCCCGGCGCGATGCAGTTCACCGTGATGTTGCGGCTGGCGACTTCTTGCGCGAGCGCCTTGGACATCCCCACCAGCCCTGCCTTGGATGCGGCGTAATTCGCCTGGCCTGGATTGCCGGTCGCGCCGACTACGGAGGTGATCGAGATTATCCGGCCATATTTCGCGCGCATCATCGGCTTCATCGCCGCCCGGCAGAGGCGGAACGCCGCCTCGAGATTGATTAGAATGACGTCCAACCACTCCTCGTCCTTCATCCGCATGGCGAGATTGTCGCGGGTGACTCCGGCATTATTGACGAGGATGTCGAGCTTCCCAAGCGCCTCCACGGCCTGCGGCACCAGCGCGTCCACGGCCGCGGCGTCGGAGAGGTTCGCCGGCAGCACGACATGATCACCGCCGAGGCTGGAGCGAAAGGCTTCGAGCTTCTCGGCATTCGACCCGGAGACCGCCAGCCGCGCCCCCTGCCCCGCCAGCGCCTGAGCGATCGCCGAGCCGATCCCGCCCGAAGCTCCAGTCACGAGCGCGGTCATTCCCGAAAGGTCGAACATCGTCACATCTCCTTCAGCAGCGCGTCGAGGTCTTCCATCGAGACGACGCTCGTCACCTTGACGTCCGGGGCGATGCGCTTGACCATCGGGCCAAGCACCTTGCCTCCGAACTCGATGAAATGGGCGACACCCGCGTCCGCCATGGCGGCGACGCTTTCTCGCCAGCGCACCACTCCAGTGACCTGACAGACCAGAAGCCGCTTGATCTCGGCCGGATCCTGCACCGGCGCGGCGGTGACGTTGGCGTAGAGCAGCACTGCGGGCTCCGCGATGCTCACCTCGGCCAGCGCCTGCTCCATCTCCCGCGCCGCAGGCTCCATCAGCGGTGAATGGAAGGGCGCCGAGACAGGGAGCAGCACGGCCCGCTTAGCGCCCTTCGATTTCGCAATCTCCAGCGCCCGCTCGATCGCGCCGCGGTGACCCGAAATGACGACTTGGCTCGGATCGTTGTCGTTGGCGACGGTGCAGACCTCACCCTCGGCGGCGGCGTCCGCCACCTCCTTGGCGACTTCGACGCTGGCGCCGAGCAAGGCCGCCATGGCGCCCTGCCCTACCGGCACCGCGCGCTGCATAGCCTGCCCGCGCAGCTTGAGTAGCCGCGCCGTGGTGGCAACGTCGAAGCTCCCGGCCGCGCAAAGGGCGGAATATTCGCCGAGGCTATGTCCGGCGACGAAGCTCGCGTCGCCGGCCGGATCGATGCCGACCGTACGAAGGGTGGCGAGTGCGTTGGCCATGATCGCGGGCTGAGCATTCTCGGTCAGGGTGAGCTCGTCCGACGGCCCCTCCGCCATGAGCCGCGACAAATTCTGCTTCAGCGCCTCGTCCACCTCCTGGAAAAGCTCACGGGCGATGCTGCTTGATCCCGCCAGCGCCTTTCCCATTCCCACGGACTGGCTTCCCTGGCCGGGAAATATGAATGCGCGCATCGGCTCCTCCTGTTGCCGCGGCTGCTAGGCCAGCCGCCGCCGCGAAGGCAAGCGGGGGTTGCTTTTTGCCGGCCTTTGAGCCACATGCCGGCCCTCCGGGGCGGAGGGCCTAGCTCTCCAGCCCCGGTTTAATTGAGACGACAGCCGGAGGGGCGTCCGCAATGGGCGGCGTCAGCGATCGGCCAATGCAAAGGAAATCGCGCCCATGCCGCTTTACGAGCATGTGTTCATCGCGCGTCAGGACCTGGCCCAGGCCCAGGTGGACGCGCTGGCGGAGACCGCCACCAGCATCATCGAATCCAATGGCGGCAAGGTCGTCAAGACCGAGACTTGGGGCCTCCGCTCCATGGCCTACCGCATCCAGAAGAACCGCAAAGGCCATTATGTCGCCCTCGACTTCGAAGCTCCGACCAATGTCGTGGCCGAGCTGGAGCGCCAGACGCAGATCAACGAGGACATCATCCGCTACATGACCATCCGCGTGGATGCGCATGAGCAGGGCCCGTCGGCGATGATGCGCCGCGGCGAACGCGACGGCCGCGAAGGACGCGGCGAGCGTGGGGACCGCGGCGACCGCGGACCGCGCGGCGACCGCCCCGACCGCGACCGCGCTCCGCGGCGCGAAGAAGCCGACGCTTAAGAGAGAAAGGACAGCAACATGGCACGCCCATTTTTCCGCCGCCGCAAGAGCTGCCCCTTCTCGGGCAAGGACGCTCCCCGGATCGACTATAAGGACGTCCGCCTGCTCCAGGGCTTCGTGTCCGAACGCGGCAAGATCGTCCCGAGCCGCATCACCGCCGTCTCCGGCAAGAAGCAGCGCGAGCTGGCCACCGCGATCAAGCGGGCGCGCCATCTCGGCCTCCTCCCCTACGTCGTGAAATAAGGAGCGCGAACGATGGAAGTCATTCTCCTCGAGAGGATCGAGAAGCTCGGCGCGATCGGCGACGTGGTGAAGGTGAAGAACGGGTTCGCCCGCAACTTCCTCCTCCCCAACGGCAAGGCGCTTCGGGCCAACGAGTCGAACCGCAAGGTCTTCGAAGCGAACCGCGAGCGGATCGAGTCGCAGAATGCGGAGCGCCGCTCCACCGCCGAGAAGGACGCGAAGAGCATCGAGGGCGCCACCGTCCAGCTCATCCGTCAGGCGTCCAACACCGGCCAGCTTTACGGGTCCGTCTCCGCACGCGACCTGGCCGAGCTGCTTGAGGCCGAAGGCCACAAGATCGCGAAGAACCAGATCGTCCTCGACCGGCCGATCAAGGCGATCGGAATGCAGGACGTGAAAATCGCCCTTCACCCGGAAGTCTCCGTGACCATCCGGGTCAACGTCGCCCGCTCGCCTGAAGAGGCCGAGATGCAGGCGCAGGGCGTCGACGTGATGGCCGACATGTTCGAGAAGGACACCGCCGGCTTCACCGAGGACTACGATCCGAACGCCGAGCCGGGCGAAATCCCGGCCGACGTTACGGCGGGCGATGGCAGCGACGGGAATGAGACGACCGCAGCCTGACCTTCGCGCCTGTTGACGAGGCAAGGCCGCCCGCTCTTTCGAGCCGGCGGCCTTTTCTTTGACAGCCTCATGGCCGCTAAGCACTCGGCTCGAAAATATCAACGCGCCTGGCGAGGAGGTTGAAGACCCCGGCGACGGCTCGCTCCTCTGCCTTAGCAGTACGGCTCCGGCAGTGCGGGTCGATCCAGGAAGGAGCCAACGCTAACGACTTGACGTTCTCCGGCGGCGCCTTACTGTCCCGTTGTTACTCTTTAGGGCCGGTTGACCGGCTATATAGCGTCAACCAAGCGCTCCGCTTTGGAAAGGACCGGCGTATGGGAGAAGCAGCAAACAATTTCTCGACTTTGTCTTGGCCCGGCAAGGTAGCCGACAATCCCAAACCCTATGGGATCACCACTGCCGGAAAAGGGCCTCTTACGGAGGAGGACCTGGCCCAATTCGAGCAGAAGATGTTGAATCTGTTCCAGGAAATGGCTCAGAAGGTTTCAAGAGAGCAGATTGACCGGGCTCAGAACGAGCCCGACACCTAGATCATGAGGGAAGCCGGCAGCCTCCTGCGCTGTCGGGCATATTGGCTGTTCGGGTGGGACGCTCTTGAGGCCCCGCCGTTACTTGTTCTTTCCCGGTCTAAAGCCGTTGGCTGACATCCCCATAGAAAGGTCCTATTCTCTCCAAAACGCCGAAGAGGCGTTGACGAAGGAACTCGATAGCTTGGGATTAAGCTATGAGATTGAGATAGCGGGTGAATTCATCCAAGCGGCCAGATGCACCATTCGTGATAAAGGAAGCGGGAGGTTTCTTGCTTCCGGCAACGGAAAAGGTGAGATAGCCGCCTGCCGGATCGGGAGCCTCTTCGAAGCTACTGAACATCTGCTGTCCAAATATCATCACATTGATCCGGCCAAGCTGTTCTACATGAACAACATGGATTACTGCCAAGACAATCCGCTGTGCGATCAGCTCCCGTTAGTTTTGTTAGCAGGCCCCGACAGTGCCGAAATCCCTTTTATAAAACATCATGCGGTTAGCGGCTCTCAGAGCTGCCTCTACCCTCTGGCGCTGCTGTGCCCGGAATATATTGATATCCAGCTGGGGAACCAAGGGCTAAGGAGGAATGATCCTTTCAACTACAGACGAATAGAGCAGTACTCGACGAATTCTGGAACCGCCATAGGGATGAGTGCAGAAGAAGCCATAATCCACGGCCTTCTAGAGGGTATCGAGAGAACTTCATTATCCACCTTCCTCTGCGACACGTTCATAAAGAACAAGAAGAACTTTTTACGCACTATAGATCCAGCGACATTTCCGCCTCACATCGGCGATGTCGCCAATCGGCTTGAAAGGGAGATTGCCAGCAGAGTCTTCATTTTCGAAATGCCGAACAAGTTCGGCATACCCGCCTATGTCAGTTGGATGGAGCAATATGAGTTCAGAATAGGGATTGCCGGGTATGGATGCTCGCTTTCGGTAGAACATGCGATATTGCGATGCTTATATGAGCTTGCTCAGTACTACATCCTGAGCAAGCACATATTCGGATTCGATTGGCTCAGATCCAAGGCGGAAGCGATACGCACGGAACTGAACGGCCTTCCCTTGCATCAGGATTGCGCCGTGTTCGATATGGGGTGGAAACGCAGCATGCTCGGTTGTGAGTCAGTCGCCTTCGAAAGGTTACCCGCCGTTTCGTTCACTAAGGATCCAGGCGAATATCTCGCTCAGCTCACGGCCTTGATCTATAAAGCCGGTGAAGTTCCATATGCCAGTGAAATTGCGTCTCTTAAAAGTGGCGTCAATGTGACTCACACGTTCATAACTGGGGAGGACAGGTTTTTTAATGTCACGAATTGCAAGTCTACCTTCCCTGCGAGCTTGAAAGACTTCGCTTCCTAGAGCGCTCTACGCCTCAGTGATGGAGCGTGCGTGTAAGAGACCGTGCGGGTGACGCGGCACACCGGATGCCGTCGTCCTTCGAGCGAGAGGCATCCATGGAACTGCGATCCAGATTAGAAGGCGAAGATTCGGACTCGCCTGAATCGAGGTGCCTCCATCCGCGCGGCGCCAGGACGCCAAGCTGAGCTACTGCCACTCCAGCCCATGCCTTTTTCGTTGCACCTTCGCTCAAGCTGATGTTCAGGAGCCGCGGCTCAAGGAGAGACGATGCTGAAGCTGATCATTGGCAACAAGGCCTATTCCTCCTGGTCCCTGCGCGGTTGGCTCGCCGTCAAGCAGTCGGGCATCCCATTCGAAGAAATCACCGTCCCCATGTTCGACGAGGAGTGGGAAAAGAGGCGCGAAGGCGACGAGTTCGCGCCCTCGGGCGGCAAAGTTCCGGTGCTGTGGGACGATCAGGCGGTGATCTGGGATTCGCTTGCGATCGTCGAATGGCTCGCCGACAAGACCGATCGGGGCCGCTACTGGCCGACCGACGACGCCGCCCGCGGAATGGCCCGCTCGATGGCCGCCGAAATGCATTCGAGCTACGACAATCTTCGCCGCGAATGCCCGATGAACCTTCGCAAGCAATTCCCGCCTAAGGAAATGACCGAGAATGTGCGGGCGGAGGTAGTCCGGATCCTGGAGCTCTGGGCGCAGGCGCGGGCGCGGCATGGCAGCGGCGGCCCCTATCTTTTCGGCACGTTCGGAGCGGTGGACATCATGTTCGCGCCGGTCGTCACCCGCTTCGTCACCTATCAGATCCCGGTGCCCCGCTTCGCAGCGGCCTATATGGAGACGATGCTGTCGCACCCGTGGCTGCGCGAATGGCTTGAGGCGGCGCAGGAAGAGCCCTGGGTGATCGAAAAATACGAGGGCTCGGTTCAGTAGGGCGTACCGTCCTTTCGGGTAAAACGGCTGGTCGCCGCGTTGAGGTGGAGATCGACGTCGGGATAGTGGCAGTCGGTTGCCGCAATCCGCCCGATGGCGATGAAGGTGCAGGGCGCGCCGCTGCGGTTCACGAGATGGTGGCCGTTCGCCACCCCCTTCGGAAAGGCCGCGCAGTCGCCGGGCCGCATCTCCGTCTCGCCTTCCTCCTCAACCAATACCGCTTCGCCGTCGAGCATGACGACGAACTCGTCCTCTCCTTCATGCCAATGCCGCTGACTCGAAATACCGCCCGGCTCGAGCGTGACGTGGCTCACTCCGAAGTCGGTGAGGCCCGAGGCTGGCGCCAGTCGGCGGCACCATCTTTTCGCCATCGGCTCGTTGAGGGGGGCCGGATAGCCGGTGACATTGGTCGCGGGAATGGCATCCAAGTCGAGCTTCGGCATGCTTTCGGCCTTCCGCTGTGCAAGTCCTGCCCCTCTTGCTAGGCCAAGCGCGATGACCCGCGCAATCGATCCGGTTGAGTTCACCTCAGCCCTTATCGCCCGTCCCAGCGTCACGCCCGCTAGAGGGGCCGTGTTCGACCTGCTGGAGGATGCGCTTCGGCCGCTCGGCTTCGAAGTGCATCGCTTCGTCAGCGGCGGCGAGGTCGAGAATATGGTCGCGATGCGCGGCTCGGGTCGGCCGCACTTCGGCTTCGCCGGCCATCTGGACGTCGTCCCACCGGGCGAAGGCTGGAGCGGAGACCCTTTCCTCCCGGAAATTCGCGGCGACCTTCTTTATGGGCGAGGCGCCGTGGACATGAAGGGTGGCGTCGCGGCCTTCGTCTCAGCGGCGGCGGAGGTCTCTGAACATCGCGGCACGCTCAGCCTTCTTATTACCGGCGACGAAGAAGGGCCCGCCGTCAACGGGACGCCCGCCATCATCGAGTGGCTCACGGAGCGGGAAATCCGCCCCGACATGATCCTGATCGGCGAGCCGACCTCCGAGGCACGCCTCGGCGACGTTGCCAAGATCGGGCGGCGGGGGACCGTGAACATGTGGATCACAGTCCCGGGGCTTCAGGGGCACGTCGCCTATCCCCACCGGGCCGAGAACCCGATCCCTAGGCTCGCACGGATCGTCGAGGCGCTGGAGGCGATGCCGCTCGACGAGGGGACGGAGGCCTTCCAGCCGTCGAACCTCGAATTCACCGCCATCTCGACGCCGACGCAAGCGACGAACATCATCCCCGGCTCCGCCCGTGCCCAGCTCAACATCCGATTCAACAACCTGCACCGCGGCGAGGATCTGATCGAGCGCGTCGGCGAGATCGCTACGGCGATTGCTCCCGACGCCACGGTGGAGGGAAAAGTCTCAGGCGAGGCCTTCCTGACGCCGCCCGGGCCGCTCTACGAGCTGGTGACGGAGGCTATCCGCGCGGAGACGGGGGTCGAGCCCCGGCTTTCCACCAGCGGCGGAACGTCGGACGGGCGCTTCCTGATCAAGCTCTGCCCGGTAGTGGATTTCGGCCTGCCGAACGCCACCATGCACAAGCTCGATGAAGCGGCGGCGGTGGAGGACATAAGGGCTCTCCAGCGCATCTATGCGCGGATCTTGCGGGCGGCGCTAAGCTAGGAGGCGCGGGCAAGGCTGCGGGCGCAGTCCTGCGCATCGACCCAGGCGAGGAACGCCTCCTCCGGCATCGGGTCGACTCCGAAGAAGCCCTGAACGACGTCACACCCCAGGACCCGAAGCACCTCGACCTGCTCGTGCCGTTCGACCCCCGCCGCCATCGCTTCGGCCCCGAGGCCGTGGATCAGGTGGACGAGCGAAGCCACGACTCCGCGGGCGCGCTCGCAGCGGTCGATGTTGGCGACCAGGCTTTCATCGAGGCGGACACGGTCCACCGGGACGCTCGACAGGCGGGACAGCGGCACTCCGCCGGCCCCGAAGCCGATCACGGCAACGGTGACCCCTTCCCGCCTCAGCCTTTCCAGCTCGGCCATCGTCCATTTGTCGCAGCCGGCAGCCGCGGCCTCGCTGAGCTCCAGCTCGACGTTCCACGGGGCGGGCCCGGTCTGCGCAAGCGCGCCGCGCAGGCGCTGAACGAAGTCGAGGCGCTCGAACTGGCGCGCGCCGATCGGGAAGCCGAGCCTGTGCTTCAAGTCCGCCGTCCGCCAACGGCTCAGGGCCGCGGTGACCGAGTCGAGCGTCCATTCGGCCAGCTGAATCCCCAGGCCGGTCTCCTGGAGCATCGGTTCGGAGGGTGCGAGCACCTTCGCTCCCTTGCCCCCCTGCCAACGGATCATCGCTTGCCCGCCGATGATGGCGCCGCTGCGAAGGCAAAGCTGCGGTTCGAAGGCGAGGTGCAGCTCGCGCCGCTCGATCGCCTGACGAAGGGAAGATTCGAATTCCGCTTTCGCCTGCGAGGCTCGCGCGAAGCCGGGCTCATAGACGCAGAGGCGTGATCGGCCGCTATTCTTCGCATGATACATGGCGAAGTCGGCGGCCTTCATCAGGCCGGCCAGGTCGGTGCCGTGCTCGGGGCACAAGGCGATCCCGATCGAGGCGCCCATCAATATCGACTGACCGTCGGCCACAAAGGGCTCGGCGAGGGCCGCAATCGCGGCGGAAGCGATCCGCTCCGCCTCCTCGCGGCTGCCGGTGTCTGGGAGGAGCATTGTGAACTCATCGCCGGCGAGGCGGGCAAGCAGGGGCGGCGCCATCATTCCGGCCGTCACCTCCGCCTTCAGCACGAGCCGGAGCCTGTTGGCGACCATGACAAGCACGTCATCGCCCTGGGCATGGCCGAGGCGGTCGTTGACCTCCTTGAAGCCGTCGAGGTCGATGAAGAGAAGAGCGGCGCTTTCTTCCGTCGAACGCGCAGCAAGGATCCGGTCCGCCTCGCGCTTGAAGTGGACTCGGTTGGGAAGGGCTGTGACGGGATCGTACATCGCCATCGCCTGGGCGTTGTCGAGGTTGGAGCGCACCTGCTCGAACAGCCCTTCCACCGCGGCGGCGAGAGCCGGCATCTGCTGCTTCAGCGCGGGCGGCGGCGGCGAGGAAAGGTCCCCGCGGCCGACGGCCAGCAGGCGGTCGATGAGCGACGCGACCGCACGGGCCTGCGCGCTGTTCGGCCGTTCGCTCGCCACCCATACGACCAGTAGCGCGAAAAGGCCGATGATGATCGAGGCGGCGATCTGCTGATCGAGGCTGCCCAGAAGCAGGAAGCCGAGCAAGGTGAGCACGAAGGCCGAGAAGCCCGCGAAGAGCGAGAGGAATGCTCCGCTGATCTTGCTCAGTGTCGCGCCCATCGCCGTAACGTCCCGCCCCCACTGTCGCGCGCGCCGCCACATGCGCACGTGCCTGAGGGGCTAAGATAAGGCGCAGCGGGTTACGAATTCGTATCCGTCACACCCGTCGCCGCCGAAGAACGATGTAAAGGGCGCCGCTGCCGCCGTGACGAGGATGGGCGTTACGGATGGCGGCGATCTCCGAGGCGTGGCGGGAAGCATGCAGCCAATCGCCGACCGCCGCTCGGATCGCGCCCCGCTTCACCGGCCGCTCGGCGCCCGGCGGCTTGCCGGTCACCAGCAGCAGGAGCCGGGCGTCGTCCGCGATCGCCTGCTCGAGCCGCCGGTCGAGAAGATCGTAGGCGGTGGCGAGGTTGTGACCGTGGAGGTCGAGCGAAGCGTCCGGGGCGACCAGGCCGCGGGCGAGGCGGCGGTCCCAGCTGCCGTCCAGGGTCTCGCCCGGACCCTTGGCTACGGACTTGGGAGCGGGCGGAGGCGGTGCGGTCGCTTGAGGCCGGCTGACCGCCTGGGGCAGCGGCTCTGCTACGGAAGGACGGCGGCGGCCGGAAAGGGGGCTGACGGATTCGACCACCCGTGCCCAGAGCCGCTCCTCCTCAGGACTGAGGCGGCGCATGGAGCCGGGCGAGGGTTCCTTTGGGGAGGAGGATGACCGCTTTTCCGCGTCCCTGCATTCCACCGGCGGTGAGAGCGGCCTCTGGGCCCGCGCCCCAGAAGGTGTCGAAGCGATTGGAGCCGCGGATCGCCCCTCCCGTATCCTGAGCGACCCAGAGGCCGCTCGCTTCCGACCCGTCGAGCTGGAGGAAGACGGGCGCGCCCAGCGGCACATATTTGGGATCGGCCGCCACACTTGCCCGAGCGGTCACCGGAAGGCCGAGAGCGCCGAGCGGACCGGGGCCGGTCAGCTCCTGGAAGAAAATGTAGCTCTTGTTCTCGCGCATGATGGCGCGGCCTTCCTCCGGGTGCGCGCGGAGCCAGGCGACGATGCCCTGCATCGACGTCTGGCCGGGGCCGAGCAGCCCGCGATCCTTCATCAGCTTGCCGATTCCGACATATTCGCGGCCGTTCTGGCCCGCATAGCCGATCCGCATCACCGAGCCGTCCGGCATGCGAAGGCGTCCCGACCCCTGGATCTGGAGGAAGAAGAAATCGATCGCATCGGCCGCCCAAGCAACCTCCAGGCCGCGACCCGAGAGGACGCCGTTCTCGATCTCCGTCCGCTCGTAATACGGCACTAGGACCCCGTTCTCGAGCCTTCCGCGCCGGGGCGTCCCCGCGGCGGCCGCGGCGGCCGCATCAACGTCGACCAGATCCGCCGGCTTGCGGTACACGGGAACTTCGCAGCCCGGCTGGCGCACTCGGCAGCCGGCGATCTCGGGTTCAAAATAGCCGGTGACGAAGGCTTGGCCATCACCGACGGTGACCGGCTCGAAAGCTGAACGGAACCAGGCCGCCGCGCCTTCCACGGGAACGATCTTGGCCTCTTCGCAGACCGATCGCCAGTCCTCGGGCCGGGTGAGGCCGCTCGCATCGGTGCGGCGAACTAGGGAGGGACAGCTAATTCGGAAGGCGGTAAGCGCACGCGCCGCGGCGGCTTCATCCAGCGGCCCAATCTCGGGACCCGCGACAGTGCCCATGGCACTGGCAGTAGGCGGCTTGGGCGGTTCCGGGGGCACTTGCTGGGGCTCGGCGGCCGGCGGGGTGCGCGGCGGCGGGATTAGCTTGGGAGCGCAGCTGGCGAGAAGGATCAGGCCCGGAAGCAGCGCCCAAAGATGGCGAAAATTGCGCATCGTTGTCCCCGAAATGGCGACGGGTTGCGGCCGGGACTCAAAAGGCCCGCTCGAAGGGATGCGAATGACGGAAGCTGATTCGCGGCTGGCCATGCCGCACCCTAACCTTCAGCCGGCGCTGTAGGAAATTTGTTTCTGCCGGACGCCGGTCAGTCGGCTTCGTCTGTGTCCGTCAGCAGCCAATTGGGATCGGCGCTGCCAAGCGAGCGGCTGAAGGTCCAGACGTCGTGTGTCGGAATGGCGTCGCTCAAGGTGCCGGCGATAACGTTGCCGTCCTTGTCTCGCGTGACGGCGGCGATGTCCGCGTCGAAGCGGACGTCGATCTCCGCATCCTTGCCGACAAGCCGCGCATCCTGGATCACCGCCTTCTCGATCTGGACAAGCCGGTTGTCGAGCCGGTGGCCCGCGGCCTCGCGCTCGGCGACCGCCGCTTCGAAGGTGGTCAGGACATGACCGCCGACGAGATGACGAAGCTCCTCACGGTCGCCCTTCCAGAAGGCTTCGAGGATCATCCGGTAAGCCGCCTGTGCCCCGTCAAGAAAGCGCGCAACGTCGAAAGTCGGATCGGCGGCGATGATCGCGCGGATGCCGGGAGCCGCCGGTTCCTCGTAAACAAGGCCGCTGGTCTCGGGCCGGTCGGCAGGCATGTCCGCGACGGGGGCCGCAGTCTCGGTTGCCGCTCCGCCCTCCGCCGGGCGCAGGATCGGCTGCTGCTCGTGGCCCGTACGACGGCCCAGGACGGCATAGAGCCTAAGGCCAACGAACAGCGCCACCATGGCCAGCAGGACGATTTCGGTCACCACATTCTCCGACAGATACTCGCGCTTTACATAGGCGCTGGAAGAGAAGGATTCAAATCGCTCGCGGTTCCCGGAGCTGCGCCGGGCGGTTGCGTGGCCGGGCCACGGCTGCTACCCGCCGCCCCGCACGGAAGCGCTCAAGCGCGCTTCCTCCAAACTCCCGCACGAAAGTGAAGAAAATGGCCGAAGAACAGGGCAATGGCGCCGGGCAGCAGGCGAACGGAAGCGACACCGCACCGCAGGTCGGGGTCATCTCCCAATATGTGAAGGACCTTTCCTTCGAGAACCCGAACGCGCCGGCCGTCTATCAGTGGCAGGCTCAGCCGCAAATCTCCGTCGATTTCAACATCGGATCGTCCAAGCTCAACGACGACATTTACGAGGTCGTGCTCCGGGTCGAGATCCGCGCAGAGGCCGACGGTCAGACCGCCTTTGCGGTCGACCTGCTCTACGGAGGCCTGATCGGGATGCGGAACGTAACCGAAGCCGACGCTCAGCCCTTCCTGCTGGCCGAGGCGCCCCGGATCCTCTTCCCCTTCGCTCGCCAGATCATCTCACAGACCGTTCAGGAAGGCGGCTTCCCGCCGCTGCTGCTCGATCCGATCGACTTCCACGCCCTCTACCTCCAGCGCGCGGCGCAGGCCGAGGGCGGCGGCGAGGAGACTCAGCAGGGCGAGATCGGCCAGGCCTGAGCCTGCGCGGAGCGCGGCGATGAACCTCTGGAAGGCGACCGGGACGATCGGCGGGCTCACCATGGTGAGCCGCATCCTCGGCTTCGCGCGCGAGATGATCTTCGCCCGGGTGATGGGCGCCGGCATGGCGGCCGACGCCTTCGCGCTCGCCTTCCAGATCCCAAACCTCTTCCGCCGCCTGTTCGGAGAGGGGGCGTTCAGCCAGGGCTTCGTGCCGCTGTTCAGCCAGCGCCTCCACGGCGAAGGTGGGATGGAGGAGGCGCGCCGCTTCGCCGAAGAGGTGCAGGCGGTCTTCCTGCCGATGCTGATGGCGGTGACATTGGTCTTCGTTATCCTGATGCCTGCTTTCGTGGGCGTGATTGGCTCCGGCTGGCGCGACGAGCCCGACAAGTTCGCCTTCGCGATCGAGCTTTCGCGGATCACCTTTCCCTACATGCTGCTGATCTGCATGGTGTCGCTCTTCTCGGGCGTGCTGAATTCGCTGACCCGCTTCACCGCCGCGGCTTTCGCCCCGGCTCTGCTCAATGCGGCCCTGATCGGAGCGCTCGTCCTCGTGCCCACCGGCGGGCCGGTGACGGCGCGGGCGATGGCCTTTGGAGTGCTCGTCGGCGGAGTGCTGCAATTCGTGCTCTGCTGGGTCGCCATGCGCCGCGCCGGCGTCAAGCTCGCGCTCAAGGCGCCGAAGATGACTCCGCGGGTGAAGGAGCTGCTCATCCTCATCCTGCCGGCGACCCTGGGCGGCGGCATCTACTACATCTCGCAGCTCTTCTACGCCTATTTCGCGACGCGCTTGCCCGAAGGGTCGCTTGTCTATCTCGGCTTCTCCGACCGGCTGAACCAGCTTCCGCTCGCCATCATCGGTTCCGCGCTCGGAACCGCGATCCTTCCGACGATCAGCCGTCACGTCGGCTCGGGCGACGGCGCGGGCGCCGCCCGGGTGCAGGGCCAGGCGATGGAGCTTGCGATGCTGCTCACCCTCCCGGCCGCAGTGGCGCTGGCGGTGACGGCCGGGCCGATCGTCGCTGCCCTCTTCCAGGGCGGCAAGTTCACAGCCGAGGATGCCGCGACCACCGCCCTCGTCCTCTCGATCATCGTGGCGGGGCTTCCCGCCTATGTCCTCATCAAGGTGCTCACGCCCGGCTTCTATGCCCGCAAGGACATGAAGATGCCGGTGATCATCGCCGCGACCAGCCTCGGGATCGGAGTCGCACTCAACTTCGTGCTGATCCCTGTCCTGGGCATCGCGGCGCTGGCCCTGACCACCGCCCTCTCCGCCTGGATCAACGCGCTGGCCCTCTACATATTCCTGCGAGCCCGCGGCCATTTCCGGATCGAAGGCTGGCTGTGGAGCCGCCTCATCCGGCAGCTCGTTGCCGCCGCCGCCATGGCACTCGCCCTCTACCTCGTGCGTGAGCAGCTGGAGCCGTTCTTTGCGGGCTCCGCAGGGCGGCGACTGCTGGGCGTCGCCGCCCTCGTCGGCACCGGCGGGATCGTCTATTTCGCCGTCGCCTGGACGATCGGCGCCATGAACCGCGACGACCTCCTCATCCTGATGCGGCGCAAGAAGGCGGGCTGATTCCCTTCACTCTCGGTTCAGCCGTCGGTTGTAAAAAGCGACTGTTTCCCATAGTTTTATCGGAACGGCCCCGTTCCTAAGAGGATGCTTATCATGTCTCTTGCCAAGAAGTTGCTGACTCTTGCCGCACCGGCCGCTCTGCTCGCCCTAGGCGGCTGCGCGACCGGCTTCCCGGCGCAGGTCTCCCGCTATCAGGCGATGCCGGCCCCACAGGGCCAGACCTTCGCGATTCAGGCCGCGGACCCCGACGATCGGGGGGGCCTCGAATTCTCCCGCTACGCCGACCTAGTGCGCCGTCACCTGACGGCTCAGGGCTATAGCGAGGCGAGCTCGCCCCAAGGTGCGACGCTTCTCGTCTCGCTCGACTATGGAGTCGATGAAGGGCGTCAGGAGGTCGTTACCCGCCCGTCGCTCCGCCCGCGCTTCGGCCCCTATGGCTACTATCGCGGCATCGGCTACCGCCCTTACTGGTCGCGCTTCGGCTATTATGGCCGCTACCGCTCGCCCTTCTATTACGGGTGGGACGACCCCTATTGGTACTCGCCGTTCGGCGAGGAGATCAGCGCCTACACGGTCTATAACAGCTTCGTGGACATGGACATCAAGCGAGCCTCCGACGGCCAGTCGGTGTTCGAAGGCACCGCCAAGGCGCGCTCGCGCACCGACGACCTCAGGGTTCTCGTCCCGAACCTGGTCGAGGCGATGTTCACCGGCTTCCCGGGAAATTCCGGCGAAGTGGTGAAGATCACGGTGGCGCCGGACCGCAACGAGCGGCGCTAAAGGCCTTCGGCTGAACGCGCGCCTTTCAGCCGGGCAGACGAAGGAGGGAGAGCCGGGCAACCGGCTCTCCCTCTTTCGTTCAACAGGCGTTCAGTCGCCGGCCCCGAGGTCTCACCCCCGGCAGGGGAGCAGAGGGAGGGAAGATGACCAAATGGATGATGCGCGCCACGGTCGTGGCGGCGATTATGCTCGTGCCTGCGGCGGTGCCGGCAGCGGAGCCTCAGAGGGCCAACGCGGAGGTCCAGCAGGCAGAGGAGATACTCGTCGTCGGCCGACGCAGCGGCGCCCCGATGTGGCGAGTGACCGGCCCGGAGACCACGATCATCCTCGTAGGCGGCATTAACGGCGTCTCCAGGACGACAAAGTGGGATCCCGAAGCCCTGATGGAGGCGCTACGACGTGCCGACCGCGTGATGTTCCCGCAATCCATGGCGCTGACCGCCTCGCCTTTCAACGCCATCGGCTGGCTGATCAAATGGAAGAAGATGGGGAGCCTGCCCAAGAACCAGAATCTGGGTCAGTTCGTCGCCCCGGATCACATGCGCAGGCTGGCAGCGCTGGAAGCTCGCGGCTTGGCCAAGGACGGCTATGAAAGCCGCCACCCGCTTCATCTCGCTCAGGACCTGCAGGATCGGGCCAAAGGCGAGATCGACTACAGCCGCAACGCTGCAGAATATGTGGCGCGGGCGGTAAAGAGGTACAAGCTGCCGGTGACGGTCGATCCGATCGCCAAGGGAAAGGCGAAGCCGGTGGTGAAGGACTTGTTCGCCTCTTCGCCGAGCGAGCATGTGCCATGCCTCATCGATTCAATTGCAGCCGCCGAAGCCGGGCCAGCAGCGGTGCAGGCGCGCTCCGATGCGTGGGCCGCTCGGCGGGTGAAGGAGGTGCTCGCCTCACCGGTCGAGGGATTCCACAACAGTTGCTGGCCGCACGGCGCGGGCCTCGGTCCCTCGCGCGAGGACCTTGTCGCCCAGATGCGGCAGCTGCTCAGCGAAAAAAGGGTAACGGTCGCAGTGCTGGGCCTGCGCAGCCTTGCCGAGAAGGGGGGCATTCTCGATAGCCTGGAGGCGGCCGGCTACGACGTCCTGGGGCCGGAATGGAAGTAGCGGGCCTGAACCTCGCCTAGAGCCCGCCCAGCCTCAGCTCTCGAGCTGGCGGGTGAGCAGGCGGATGTCGGAGTCGAGCTCCGGATCCTGCGCGCGCAATTTCTCGATCTGGCGGACGGCATGGATCACCGTCGTGTGGTCGCGCCCGCCGAAGCGGCGGCCGATCTCGGGCAGGCTGCGGGGGGTCAGCTGCTTCGAGAGGTACATGGCGACCTGGCGGGGCCTTGCGACCTCGCGGGCTCGGCGGGCCGAGGTCATCTCGGCCTTGCGGATTCGATAATGGTCGGACACCCGCGTCTGGATCTCGTCGATCGAGATCCGGCGCTGGTTAGCCCGCAACGTGTTGGCGAGCACTTCGGAGACGAATTCGAGGTCGATCGGCCGGTTCTGCATCGCGGCGTAGGCGGCGATCCGATTGAGGGCGCCTTCGAGCTCGCGGACGTTCGAGCTGATCCGCTTGGCGAGGAACATGACGACGTCCTCGGGGACGTCGACGTCGGGCAGCGCCTCGAGCTTCTTGAGGATGATGTTGAGCCGCAGCTCGAGGTCCGCCTGGTTGATGTCGGCGACCAGGCCCCAGGAGAGGCGCGAGAGGATCCGGGGCTCGATTCCGTCCAGGTCCTGAGGTGCGCGATCGGAGCTGATCACCAGGCGGCGGCCGGCCGAGATGATCTCGTTCATCGTGTGGAAGAATTCTTCCTGGGTCGATTCCTTGCCGGCGATGAACTGAACGTCGTCGATCATCAGCAGGTCGGCAGAACGCAGCTGCTGCTTGAACTGGATCGTCTCGTTGGCGCGAAGCGCGGCGACGAACTCGACCATGAACTTTTCGGCCGACATGTAGATGATCCGCGCCCGCGGGCGCAGCCGGTGGAATTCATGGCCGATGGCGTGGAGGAGGTGAGTCTTGCCGCGACCCGTGCCGCCGTGGAGAAAGAGCGGGTTGAAGACCACGTTGTCGGCGGTGGCAAGCGTGCGCGCCGCGTTGAAGGCGTCTTCATTGGCTTTGCCGACTTCGAAATTCTCGAACCGGTAACGCGGCTCAAGCGCCACGGCATAGAGGCCGCCCTTGTCCTCGGCTGCGGGCGCTTCCTCGACCGGCATGGACGGCATTTCAGCGGCGGTGCGCGGGGCTCCGGCGCCGACTCCGATCAGCACCCGCTTCACGCCCGGGACCACCGAACGCCAGGCAAGCCCCAACCGCT
>DASWOC010000023.1:0-69035 GCA_036398895.1 Allosphingosinicella sp.
CCCGATGCGTCCTGTGCCCGCCCTGCTGCGCCTGAGCGACATGAGCGGGGACTTATTGGCGCGCCCGGCAGGATTCGAACCTGCGACCCCAAGCTTAGAAGGCTCGTGCTCTATCCGACTGAGCTACGGGCGCGTGGGAGAAGCATCTAGCCTGCTTTGCGCGCGAGCGGAACAGCGCTAGGCGCTGCGGCCATGAACACCGAGGAGCCGAAACCAATCGAGGGCGCCGCGCTGAAGGGCGCGCAGTTCCGCTATTTCGACCTGGTGATGGCGGCGTTCGTCACCATCCTTTTGCTCTCCAACGTGCTGGGCGCGGGGAAGCGGGCGGAGATCGAGCTGCCGCTGATCGGGCTCTGGCCGTTCGGGGCGGGCATCCTCTTCTTTCCTCTCGCCTATGTGATCGGCGACGTGCTGACCGAGGTCTACGGCTACGCGCGTGCGCGGCGCTGCATCTGGGCGGGGTTCGTCGCGACCCTGTTCATGGCTTTGATGAGCTGGGTGGTCGTCGCCCTGCCGCCAGCGGCGGACTGGCCGGGGCAGGCGGCCTACGAATCGGTGTTCGGCCAGGTGCCGCGGATCGTCCTTGCGTCGGTGATCGCCTTCTGGGCCGGCGAGTTCGCCAATTCCTATGTGCTTGCTCGGATGAAGGTTCTGACCCGGGGGCGGCATCTTTGGACGCGCACGATCGGCTCGACCTTCATTGGGCAGGGGATAGACAGCCTGATCTTCTATCCTCTGGCTTTCTACGGAGCCCCGGGGTGGCCGGTGGAGGCGATGCTGATGGTGATGGCGAGTCAGTTTGCCCTGAAGGTGGGTTGGGAGGTGCTTCTGACTCCGGTCACCTATGCAGTCGTGGGTTTCCTCAAGCGGCGCGAAAGCGTGGACGTCTTCGACGAGGGGACGGACTTCACCCCCTTCCGGGCGCAGTTGTGAGGTGAGCGCCTTTCAGCAGGCGAAGGTCGCGCTTGCCGCCTGGACGGGGCTGCCCAAGGACGCGCTGCACATCTATGTAGGCTTGGCGGTGTTCCTCCTGACGGCCGCCTTGTTCCGCAAGCCGCTCCGCTCGTGGCTGCCGATTTGCGCCGTCCTCGCGACGGCACTTGCGGGCGAGGCGTGGGACGCGGTCGAGACCTGGGAAGCGGGCCGCACGATCGTGTGGGAGCGCAATTGGCACGACGTGTGGAATACCTGCTTCTGGCCGTCGGCTCTGTTCCTGCTTGCGCGCTACACGCGGCTGCTGAAGCTTTAGGGAGGGGCAGCGACCTTCCGAGGGACGCCTAGGCAACCGTCTCCAGCAGCCCCTCGAACAGCCGGCGCCCGTCGCTCCGGCCGTGGGCTTCTTCGACCGCCCTCTCGGGGTGGGGCATCATCCCGAGCACATTGCCGCGCTCGTTGAGGATCCCCGCGATGTCGCGTGCCGAGCCGTTGCACTCGCCGGCATAGCGGAACGCCACTCGGCCCTCGCCCTCGAGGCGGTCCAATGTCTCCCCGTCGGCCTGATAATTGCCGTCATGATGGGCCACCGGGATCACTATCTCCTCGCCCGCCCGGTAGCTGGACGTGAAGGCGCTCCGGTCGTTCTCGACCTTCAGGGCGACGTCGCGGCAGACGAAGTGGAGCCCGGCATTGCGCATCAGCGCTCCTGGGAGCAGCCCGGCCTCGGTCAGGATCTGGAAGCCGTTGCAGACTCCGAGCACCGGCACTCCGCGCTCCGCCGCTTCCGTCACCGCCCGCATGATCGGCGATCGGGCCGCCATGGCCCCGGAGCGGAGATAATCGCCGTAGGAAAAGCCGCCAGGAATGGCGATTAGGTCAACGCCCTCGGGTAATTCGGTCTCGCGGTGCCAGACCATGTCGGGAGCGCCCCCCGTCACCTGCTCAAGCGCCACCGCCATGTCGCGGTCGCAATTGGAGCCGGGGAAGACGATGACCGCGCTCTTCAAGCGGCCGCCTCCCGCTCTATCCGGAAATTCTCGATCACGGTATTGGCGAGCAGCTTGCGGCACATCGCTTCCACCTGCTCGTCACCGATGTTCTCTTCGAGGTCCAGCTCGATGAGCTTGCCGGCGCGCACATCGTTGATGCCGGAGAAGCCGAGCCCTTCCAGGGCGTGGTGGATGGCCTTGCCCTGAGGATCGAGAACGCCGTTCTTCAAGGTGACGTAGACGCGGGTCTTCATTGGGTCGCTCCTGATGGCGCGCCTATGCCGCCAAAGCGGGCGGCGGCACAAGGCCGTAGCGGTTGTGGCGCCGCCCGATCGGACCTATCTTTGGGAGGCATGAACCAGCCGTCGGAAATCGCCATCACTCCCGCCGCGGCGGCACGCGTCGCCGCGATCGCCGCCCGTCAGGGCAAGGCGCCCATTCTGAGGCTCAGCGTCGAGGGCGGCGGCTGCGCCGGCTTCAGCTACAAGTTCGGCCTCGCGGATGAGGTGGAAGCAGAGGATCTCGCCGCGACCAAGAGCGGAGTCACTCTCGTAGTGGACGAGATGACCCACGAACTCGTGAAGGGCGGAGCGGTCGATTACGTTGAGTCGCTCGGCGGGGCTGCTTTCCAGGTCAGGAATCCGAACGCCGCCTCCGGCTGCGGCTGCGGATCGAGCTTTTCGATCTGACCCCCCGCCGCTAAGCCCGCGGCATGAAGATCGTCACCTACAATCTCAACGGCATCCGGGCGCGGCTGCCGCGCCTCGTCGAGTATCTGCAGGAGGAGAAGCCGGACGCGGTCTGCCTCCAGGAGATCAAGTGCGCCGACGAGAGCCTTCCGCTCGAGGAGGTGCGCGCAGCCGGCTATGACGGCGTCTGGCACGGGCAGAAGGGCTTCAACGGCGTTGCGATCCTGACCCCGCTGGCTTCGCCGCCGAAGCTCCGGATGACCGGCCTTCCCGGCGACCCCGACGACAGCCACAGCCGGTACATCGAGGCGGAAGTGGGCGACGTGGTGGTCGGCTCGATCTACCTGCCCAATGGGAATCCGGTAGGAACCGAGAAATTCGCCTACAAGCTGGCGTGGATGGAGCGGCTTCGGGAGCATGCCCTGACGTTGCTCGCCGAGGAGCGGCCGGTGGTTCTGGCGGGCGACTGGAACGTCATCCCCACCGACGATACGGACGACGTTTTCTCGGCAAGGGCGATGGCGCACGACGCGCTGATGCAGCCCGAAAGCCGCGCCGCCTTCCGCCGCATCCTCCACCAGGGGTGGACCGACGCGATCCGCGCTCGTCATCCGGACGGCGCGGTCTACACCTTCTGGGACTATACGGCCGGCTGCTGGCAGCGCGACGCGGGCTTCCGAATCGACCATCTGCTCCTCAGCCCGCAGGCGGCGGACCGGATGCTAGATGCGGGGGTGGACCGCAGCTACAGGGGCCGCGAGAAAGCCTCGGACCACGCGCCGACCTGGGTTCGGCTGGAGGATTGATCGTCATGCGCTTCCTGCTCCCGCTCCTCGCCCTTCTTGCAGCAGGCTGCACATCGCTGGCGCCTGAGAATGTGGAGCTCGCCCGCTGGGAGCGGCAGGCGGAGCGTGTGACGATCACCCGCGACGATTGGGGCATCGCCCATGTGCGCGGTCGGACGGACGCCGACGCGGTGTTCGGGATGATCTATGCTCAGGCCGAGGACGACTTCAACCGGGTGGAGAACAACTACCTCACCGCCCTCGGCCGCACCGCCGAGGCCGAGGGGGAAAAGGCGATCTGGGGCGATCTTCGGGCGAAGCTCTACATGGATCCCGCCGAGCTGAGGGCGCAATATGACCGCAGCCCGGAATGGCTGAAGCGGCTGATGAACGCGTGGGCGGACGGGCTCAATTACTATCTCGCCACCCATCCCGAGGTGCGGCCGCGGGCGATATCCCGCTTCGAGCCGTGGATGGCGCTGTCCTTTACTGAGGGAAGCATCGGGGGCGACATCGAGCGGATCGACCTCAAGGCGCTCGAGGCCTTCTATTCGAAGCGCGGCAAGGCACTCGCTTCGGCGGCGCCTGCCGATCCCGAGCCGCGGGGGTCCAACGGTTTCGCAATCGCGCCTTCGAACAGCGCGACCGGCAAGGCGCTGCTCCTCATCAACCCGCATACCAGCTTCTTCTTCCGCTCGGAGCTTCAGGTGACCAGCGACGAGGGGCTCAACGCGTACGGGGCGGCGACGTGGGGCCAGTTCTTCATCTACCAGGGCTTCAACCAGAATGCCGGCTGGATGCACACGACCAGCGGAGTCGACTCCGTCGACGAGTTTCTGGAGACGGTGGAGCAGAAAGAAGGAGGCCTCTTCTACCGCTACGGCAACGAGCTTCGGCCGATCGTCACGAAGACCGTAGTCGTGCCTTACCGCGCCGCCGACGGATCGATGGCGAGCCGCACGTTCGAGACGTACCGGACCCACCACGGGCCGATCGTTCGCGAGGCCGGAGGCAAGTGGGTTGCCTTCGCGATGATGCACAAGCCGGTCGAGGCGCTTCAGCAGAGCTTCCTGCGCACCAAGGTGCGGGACCATGACGGCTTCGCGAAGGTGGCGGAGCTGAAGGCGAATTCCTCGAACAACACCATCTTCGCCGATTCGAAGGGCAACGTCGCCTATCACCACCCGCACTTCATTCCCGTGCGGGACGACCGCTTCGATTATACGCAGCCAGTGGACGGCAGCGATCCGCGCACCGACTGGCGCGGCGTTCATGCGCTCGCCGACGCACCGCGCGTTCTGAACCCTCGCAACGGCTGGATTCAGAACACCAACAACTGGCCCTATTCCGCAGCGGGTGCGGACAGTCCGAGACCGAGCGACTTCCCGCGCTACATGGACACATTCGGCGAGAATCCGCGGGGAGTGCATGCGATCCAGGTGCTTGGCGCGCGCAAGGACTTCACGCTCGAGACCCTCCGTGCCGCCGCCTATGACAGCCATCAGCCGGCCTTCGCCCGGCTGATCCCGAGCCTCGTCCGCGCATGGGAGGGTGCGTCCGGTCCGATGAAGGCGAAGCTCGCCGGACCGGTCGCCGCGCTGCGCGCCTGGGATCATCGCTGGAGCACCGACTCGGTGCCGAACACCCTCGCCAATTTCTGGGGCGACGAGATGTGGCGGTGGGTTCTCGGCAACGACTGGGAGGAGCCCGAATCCAATTACGATCGCATCGACAAGGCGCCCGCCGCCCGCAAGCTGGAGGCGCTCGCCGCCGCAGTCGACCGTCTCGAGCGGGATTTCGGCCGCTGGGCCGTTCCGTGGGGCGAGGTCAACCGCTTCCAGCGGCTGACTGCGGACATCGTCCATCCTTTCTCCGACGCCGGCCCGAGCATTCCGGTCGGCTTCTCATCCGCCCGCTGGGGCTCGCTCGCCTCGTTCGGTGCGGCGCCGCGCAACGGCTCGAAGCGCTGGTACGGGACCGCCGGCAACAGCTTCGTCGCCGTGGTCGAATTCGGGGACCGGGTTCGGGCGCTCGCCGTCACGGCGGGCGGGGAGAGCGGCGACCCGAAGTCCCCACACTTCAACGACCAGGCGGAACGCTACGCCACGGGCAACCTTCGGCCGGTCTATTTCCATGCCGACGAGCTCAAGGGCCATGTCGGACGGACCTACCGCCCCGGCCGCTGAGCGATCAGGGCGTCAGAAGCTCATTTCCTCGTAGATGCGCGAGACGTCGCCGCCCCACTCGCCGCGATAGCGTTCGAGCAGGACCTCGGCGGGCGTTGTGCCCCGAGCGACGATCTCCCGAAGCGGGTCGAGGAAGCCGGATTCATTGTCCCCGGCGCCGTTTAGATAGGCGCGGGCGCGCAGGCCGGACTCGGCGATCCCAAGCACGCGCTCGGCAAGGTCGCGGAGCGGCTCCCCGTCGGGGGTCATTGCGGCGAGGCCGAGCTTGGGCACTTCGTCCCGCAGACGTTGCCGCTCATCCAGCGACCAGCCTTTCACCTCGTCCCAGGCGGCATCGAGAGCGCCTTGATCATAGAGGAGGCCGACCCAGAAAGCAGGGAGAGCGCAGATCCGGTTCCAGCGGCCGCCGTCCGCGCCGCGCATCTCGAGGAAGCTCTTGAGGCGCACTTCGGGGAAGGCGGTGGAGAGGTGGTCCACCCAGTCGGACAGCTTCGGCTTCTCGCCCGGGAGAACGGAGAGGCGGCCTTCCAGAAAGTCGCGGAAGGAGAGGCCGGCGGCGTCGATGTAGCGGCCTTCGCGGAAGACGAAGTACATCGGCACATCCAGCGCATAGTCCAGATAACGCTCGTAGCCGAACCCGTCCTCGAAGACGAAGGGAAGCATCCCGGTCCGGTGGGGATCGGTGTCGGACCAGATGTGGCTTCGATAGGAAAGGAAGCCGTTCGGGCTTCCTTCCGTGAACGGGGAATTGGCGAAAAGGGCCGTGGCGAGCGGCTGCAGCGCTAGGCCGACTCGGAACTTCCGCGCCATATCCGCCTCGGAGCTATAGTCGAGGTTCACCTGGATGGTGCAGGTGCGGAGCATCATGTCGAGGCCGAGGCTGCCGACGCGCGGCATGTGATTGAGCATGATGGCGTAGCGGCCCTTCGGCATCACCGGGAGCTCGTCGCGCCTCTTGTCCGGCCACATGCCGAGGCCAAGGAAGCCGAGGCCGAGCCGGTCCCCCACCGCCTTCACCTGATTGAGGTGCCGTCCGGCCTCCGCGCAGGTTTCGTGGAGATGCTCGAGAGGGGCACCGGACAGCTCGAGCTGGCCGGCTGGCTCGAGGCTCACGGTGCCGTCGGGGCCCGCGAGGGCGATGACCTTCCCGCCTTCTTCGACGGGCTTCCACGCGAACTCGGTGAGGGCCATCAACAGGTCGCGAATGCCGCCGGGTTCGTCATAAGAGGGCGCCCGGTGGTCCTCGCGGCGATAGACGAACTTTTCGTGCTCGGTGCCGATGCGCCAATCCAGCTTCGGCTTCTCGCCGCGCGCGAACGGGCGGAGCAGGTCGTCGCGGGTCTCGATCGGCGGATCCGCCTTGCCGCTCTCGGTCCGGGTGGTCATGGCCGCTCGTCTAGCGGCCGTCGCACGGCCTCGCCAGCCGGTTTCAACGCGCTACGCTTCGCCCCAGTCGCCGGCGCTCGCCATCCAGAGCGAGATTGCGGCAAGCGCTGCGGTCTCGGCGCGGAGGATCCGCGGGCCGAGGTTGACGGGCCGCGCCTGGGGAAGGGCGCGGATGGCGGAGCGCTCCTCCTCGGTGAAGCCGCCCTCCGGGCCGATCAACAGGGCGGCGGGCCCGGGCTGCGGACGCAGCGGCTCGCCGCCTTGCTCATCCGCGAAGAAGAGGGTTCGCTCGGCCGGCCAGCTCCGGAGGAGGGCGGCGAGCTTCGCCGGCTCGGCAAGCTCGGGAAGGGCGGTGCGCTCACATTGCTCCGCCGCCTCGACCGTGTGGGCGCGCAGCCGGTCGAGGTTCAGCCGGTCGACGATCGTGCGCTGGGTGACGACCGGGACAAGCCGCGCCACGCCGAGCTCGGTGGCCTTTTCCACGAGCCAATCGACCCGGCCACGCTTGATGGGAGCGAAGAGCAGCCAGAGGTCCGGCACCTCCTCCCGCTCCCGCAGCTTCCGCAGCAGGCGGAGCGTGACGCGCTTCTTGCCGGTCTCGGCGATCTCGGCCAGCCATTCGCCCGTACGATCGTCGAACAGCTTGACCTGCGCTCCCGCCGAAAGGCGCAGGACATTGCCTAGGTAGTTGGCTGGCGCCGCGTCGAGCGTGAGGAGCGGGTCCTGCGAGAGCGGCTGTTCGACGAACAATCGTGGCAGGCTCGCCGGCGGCCAGGCGGGGGTTGCGGGCATGGCTTCCCCTAAGCCAAGGTCGCGACGATGGCCACCGAGGCGGATGAGCAGATTGTACCCGACAGCGAGCGGCGGGGGCTGATCGGCGCCTTGCCAGGGCCGCTCAGGCCCTATGCCTCGCTGATGCGGCTGGACCGGCCGATCGGCGCCTGGCTCCTCTTCTGGCCCTGCGCATGGAGCGTGGCGCTTGCCGGCATCGGGAGCCGGGGCTTCGGGCTGATCGCCTGGCTCGCCCTCGGCGCCTTCGCGATGCGAAGCGCGGGGTGCGTCTACAACGATATCGTCGACCGGGACCTCGACGCGAGGGTGGAGCGGACACGGCTAAGGCCGCTCGCCAGCGGCCGGGCATCTTTGGGAGGTGCCTGGGCGCTGCTCGTGGCGCTCAGTCTCGTGGGGCTCCTCGTCCTCCTTCAGCTCGGAGGGACGGCTCAGGTCATCGCGCTGGCGAGCTTGGCGCTGGTCGCCGCCTATCCCTTCATGAAGCGGATCACCTGGTGGCCCCAGGCGTGGCTCGGCCTCGTCTTCTCATGGGGGGCGCTGGTCGGGTGGGCGGCGGTCACCGGGCGGCTTGAGTCCGCAGCCGTCCTGCTCTGGGCCGGCTCAGTCTTCTGGGTGATCGGCTACGACACGGTCTACGCGCTTCAGGATCGGGAGGACGACGCTCTGGTGGGCGTGAGATCCTCCGCGCTCGCGCTGGGGCGACATGCGCGGCTTGGCGTGGCCGTCTTCTACCTTCTCGCCCTGCTGCTGTGGGCGGCGGCGCTCTGGCGGGTGCGGGCGGACGGTCTTACCTTGGTCGCGCTCGCGCCCATGGCGGGCCATCTTCTCTGGCAGGTAGCGGCGTTGAAGCCGGACGACGGTGCCGACGCGCTCGCCAAATTCCGCTCCAATCGCTTCGCGGGGCTGCTGATGTTCCTCGCTTGCCTGGTGGTGGGCACCTCCTAGCTTTTGCCCTCCCCACTCCCTAGTTCACAGGGATGTTGAACATCTCCCAAGCCGAAGCGCGGGCGGGAGCGCTGATCGATCGCGCCAAGCGAGCTGGCGCCGATGCCGCCGATGCCCTTTATTTCGGGGAAGCCTCGACCGGGCTCCAGGTGCGCCTGGGCGAGATCGAGGACGTCTCCCGCTCCGAAGGCGAGGAGGTGGGGCTGAGGGTCTTTGTCGGCGCCCGCTCCGCCAGCGTCTCCTCTTCCGACCTTTCCGACGAGGCGCTTTCCGCTCTGGTGGAGCGGGCGGTGGCGATGGCGCGCGAAGCGCCCGAGGATCCTTATTCCGGCCTCGCCCCGGAGGACCGGCTGATGCGCGGCGACCCCGTGGACGTCGATGGCGACGACGGCCAGGATCCGACGCCGACGGAGATCAAGGCGCGGGCTCTCGCCGTCGAGGATGCGGCGCGAAGCGTTGCCGGAATCACCAACAGCGAAGGCGCCGGGGTGAGCGCGGGCCGCACCATCATCGCGCTGGCGACCAGCCACGGTTTCTGCCGCGGCTATTCGACGAGCGGCTATTCCGCCTCGGTTGCGGTCATCGCGGGCGAGGGGGGCGAGATGCAGCGTGACTATGCGCACCACAGCACCCGCCATTATTCCGATCTGGACGATCCGGAGACGCTCGGGCGCCTCGCCGCCGAGCGCACACTGGCGCGGCTGCGGCCAGCCAAGGTTCCGAGCGGCGCTATGCCTGTCGTTTACGATCCGCGGGTGGGATCATCCCTCATTACGCATCTGATCGGCGCGGTGAGCGGACCGTCCATCACCCGGCGAACGAGCTTCCTGCTCGAGAAGGAGGGGGAGGCGATATTCGGCCCTTCCATCACCATCCGCGACGATCCGCACCGTTCGCGAGGACTGGGTTCGAAGCCCTTCGACGGTGAAGGGCTGCCGACGCGGCCGTCCGACCTGGTGGCGGAGGGGCGGATCACCGGCTGGCTTCTCGAGACCGCATCGGCGCGTCAGCTGGGGCGCGAGCCGACTGGCCATGCGACCCGCGGCGCCTCGGGGGCTCCCAGCGTTGGAGCGACAAATGTCCATATGGAGCCGGGCAGGCTTAGCGCCGAAGCGCTGATCGGCGAGGTTGAGCGGGGCGTCTATGTGACCGAATTGATCGGCCAGGGCGTCAATCCGGTGACAGGCGACTATAGCCGCGGCGCCTCGGGCTTCATCATCGAGAATGGAAAGCTGGGCCCGGCGGTGGCGGAGATCACAATCGCAGGCAACCTGCTGGACATGTTCCGGACCCTTACTCCGGCAAGCGATCTCGAGTTCCGCCGCTCGACCAACGTTCCGACTCTTAGGGTTGACGGGATGACGATCGCAGGCGCCTGACCTCAGGCTTCGACTCGCCCACGCGCGGCTGCTAAGGTCGGCGCTTGGGAGATCCACGATGAAGCTTTGGCTTTCGATCCTTTCGGCTACGTCGCTTCTGGCGACCGGAACGTCGCTCGCGCAGGATCCGGCCCCGGCTGACGAGACGGGCGAAGTGCTCGGCTACGACGAGGACCGGTGGCAGCGGATGACGGTGCCGGTGAGCATCGACGGCCGCGGCCCCTACGCGTTCGTGGTCGATACCGGGGCCGAGCGGACCGCCATTGCCAAGGAACTGGCGCGCGACCTACAGCTGGGACCGGGAACCAGGGCTCGCCTGCACAGCATGACTGAGGTGAGCCGCGTCGACACCGTGATCATTTCCGCGCTCGAGGTGGCAGGAAAAAGCGTCCCCCGAATTCACGCGCCGGCGCTCCAGCGGCGCCACATCGGAGCGGAAGGCATATTGGGCGTCGATTCGCTCCAGTCGCACCGCGTGTCCTTCGACTTTAAGCGGCAGGAAATGACGGTAGTGCCCTCGAAGAAGCGTGAGGAAAGGTGGGACGGCAACACGATCGTTGTGACCGCCCGCAGCCGCTACGGCCACCTCGTCCTCGTCGATGCCGCTGTCGAAGGGCAGAAGGTGTGGGTGATCCTCGACACCGGCGCCCAGACGTCCGTCGGCAATCTGGCGCTCCGTCGCAAGCTCGAGAGCCGGCGCAAGCTTCGGAACGTCGTCCCGATCGAGATGACGAGCGTCACGGGCGGCAAGGCCATGGCGGACCATAGCGTGATAAGCCGTATCCGGCTGGGCACGGTGGAAGTGACGGACATGCCGATCGCCTTTGCGGACGTGCACCCCTTCCGAAAGCTCGAGCTGATGGACCGGCCGGCGATCCTGCTCGGAATGGATGCGCTTCGGTTGTTCGAGCGGGTCTCGGTGGATTTCGCCAATCGAAGGGTGAAGCTGCTTCCGCCCGGCCGGTCGGAACGGCGGGGGACGACCTTCGCCGCCGCCGACTAGGAGAGGCGCGGCACCCTAAGCCGAGGTAAGTCGATCTTCGGGCAGCGGTTCATCACCACCTTGAGCCCCGCCGCTTCGGCGCGCGTGGCCGCCTCTTCGTTGACAACACCGATCTGCATCCAGACGGACTTGGCGCCGGCTGAGATCGCTTCGTCCACGGCCTCTCCGGCAGCTTGAGGGCGACGAAAGATATCGACCATGTCGATGGGCTCGCCGATCTGCGAAAGCTCGCGCCAGACATATTCGCCGTGGACATGCTCGCCTGTGATCTGCGGATTCACCGGGATAACGCGATAGCCCCAGTCCTGGAGGAACTTCATGACTCCGTAGCTTGGGCGGTCCGGGCGGTTGGAGGCTCCAACCAGCGCGATAGTGCGGGTGTTCCTCAGCAGACCGGCAATGTCTTCGTCGCGGGTGAGGGGCATGGCTGTTCCTCCGCCCGTGAGAACCGTCAGGCGCGGCTTAGGTTCAGAGCCTCGGCGAGGCGGGACGCGATGCCGGCGAAAGCCTCCGCCTCCGCGCCGTCGCCCGCGGCGGGGGGGCGCCCCTCGTCTGACGCCTGCCGTATTGAGAGGGTGAGGGGGATCTTCCCAAGGAACGGGATGGACATCACTCCGGCCGCCGCTTCAGCGCCGCCCGACCCGAACGGGTCCGAAGTCTCGCCGCAAGAAGGGCAGACATAGCCCGACATGTTTTCGACGAGCCCGAGGATCGGGACGTCCATCTTTCGGAACAGGTCAATGGCGCGGGTGGCGTCGATCAACGCAAGGTCCTGCGGCGTGGAGACGATGACGGCGCCCGCGGGCTTCCATTTCTGAATCAGCGAGAGCTGCACGTCGCCGGTTCCGGGCGGGAGGTCCACGACCATGACCTCCGTGTCGCCCCAATCCCCCTCCACGAGTTGCCCGAGGGCCGAGGCAGCCATCGGCCCTCGCCAGGCGAGCGCGCTCCCGGCCTCGACCAGCTGGCCGATCGACAGCATTCGAACGCCCCACGCCTCGACCGGCACGATCTGCTTGTCGATCATGTCCGGCCGCTCCGAACTGCCCATGATCCGCGGCTGCGAGGGGCCGTAGATGTCGGCGTCGACCAGCCCCACCTCCAGGCCGGAACGCGCGAGGGCGACGGCGAGATTGGCGGCGACGGTCGACTTGCCGACCCCACCCTTGCCGCTGCCAACCGCGACGATCGTCCGGCCGATCCTGTCCTGCGTCATTGCAACGCGCACTTCGCTCACACCGGCCGCCTCCGATGCGGCCTCCCGGACCTGCTGCTCCAGGGCAGCGCGTTTCTCCGCCGAAAGGCCTCCGACCTCCAGGATGACGGTCACGACGCCGTCTTTCACCCGTGCTGAAGTGACTCGTCCCTGCGTGCCGGGAAGTGCCGACAGGGCGGCGGCGAGGGAGGCGCTGGGGTCGCTCATGGGCCGCAGATAGGGGCCTCGTCGCGGCTTGCCACTATTTTTCCCCCGGGGCCGTTCCTATAAAGGCAATATGGCAAGATTTTTCGGGTGGGGCGCGCGTTCCGGCGCCGTGTTCAGTGACAATCGCGGCGGCCCCTGGGGACCGTCGGGTGGCGGATCGGGCGGAGACGGCGGCGGCGACGGGCCACGCAACCCATGGGGTCAGCCACCCAAGCGCCGGCGCACGCCCGGCAGCGGCGGCAATGTCACCTCGCTCGACGAGTTCCTGAAGAAGAGCAAGGAGCGCTTCGGCGGCCGCTTCCCCCACCAGGAGGGGCGGCCTTACTGGCTCTACGGCCTCGGGGTGTTCGTCGCCCTGTGGCTGCTCTTCACGAGCTTCCACCTAATTGGGCCGCAGGAGCGGGGCGTCGTGACCTTCTTCGGCGAATATAGCCGGACGATGAATTCGGGAATCAACTTCTCCCTGCCCATGCCGGTGGAGAAAGTGGAGAAGGTGGACGTGAGCCAGATTCGGACCACCGACGTGGGCTCCACGGACAATAGCAGCGAGAATTTGATCCTCACCGGGGACCAGAACATCATCGACCTGGCCTATTCCGTCCGCTGGACCATCCGCGACCCGCAGCTCTACCTCTTCCAGATCGAGGATCCCGAAGCCACGATCCGCGAAGTGGCGGAGAGCGCCATGAGGGCGGTCGTGGCGACCATTTCGCTGGACGACGCGATCGGCGCAGGGCGCAGCGACATCGAAAGCCGGGTCGCGATCGTCATGCAGCAGGTGCTCGACCGCTACGGCGCCGGCGTCCGCGTGGAAGGCGTCGCCATTAAGCAGTCCGATCCCCCCGCGGCCGTGAACAACGCTTTCAAGGAAGTGTCGGCGGCGCAGCAGGAGGCCCAGTCCTACATCAACCAGGCCCGCGCTTATGCCCAGCAGGTCACCGCCCGGGCACAGGGCGAAGCGGCGGCCTTCGACAAGGTCTACGCCCAGTACAAGCTGGCGCCCGAAGTGACCCGCCGGCGCATGTATTACGAGACGATGGAGCGCGTGCTCTCGAAGGTCGATAAGACCATCGTGGAGACTCCGGGGGTGACGCCCTACCTTCCGCTTCCCGAGATACAGCGACGGGCGCAGCCGCAGGCACAAGCCCCGGCGGAAGGAGCGGCCCGATGAGCCTTTCCCTTCGAAACCCGATCGTGATCGCGTTCCTGGCGATCGCGCTCCTGATCATCGCGGGCGCCACCTTCGCCGTGGTGCCCGAGACGAAGCAGGCGGTCGTGGTCCGCTTCGGCAATCCCGAGCGGGTGATCAACGCCTACAAGCCGGGCGAGGAGTTCGGCCGCACGGGTGCGGGTCTCATCGCCCGCTATCCCTTCATGGAGCAGATCGTCTGGATCGACAAAAGGATACTCAGCGTGAAGATGGACCGCCAGCAGGTTCTCTCGGCCGAGCAGCTCCGCCTCCAGGTCGACGCTTTCGCCCGCTACCGGATCGTCAATCCGCTCCAGATGTACATCTCGGCCCGGACCGAGGAGCGGGTCAGCGACCAGCTGAAGCCGATCCTGGGCTCCGCCATGCGGAATGAGCTCGGCAAACGGCCTTTTGCGGCCCTGCTCAGCCCGGAGCGCGGGCAGATGATGGCCAATATCAAGAACGCCCTCAACCGGGTTGCCCGTCAGTATGGCGCGGAGATCGTGGACGTGCGCATCAAGCGGGCCGACCTTCCGGAAGGCACGCCGCTCGATTCCGCCTATCAGCGCATGCGCACCGCGCGTCAGCAGGAAGCGGGCTCCATCCGGGCGCAAGGCTACAAGCAGGCGCAGATCATCAAGGCCGACGCAGACGCCGAAGCCGCTCGCACCTATGCGGAAGCTTTCGGCAAGGACCCGGATTTCTACCAATTCTACCGGGCGATGCAGTCCTACGAGACGACGTTCACCCCGGGCGAGAATCAAGGCCGGTCCAGCATCATCCTGTCGCCCGACAACAAGTATCTCGAGGAATTCAGGGGCCGCCGCTGACCGGCTATTCAATTCCGGTTCAGAGGCACCAGATAGCTTGATGAAGCGAGTGCCGGTGCCGGGGCATGCCCCCTGGCGTCATGAATTAGGAGGATATCGATCGTGCGTTACGTTTATGGCCTTTCCGCCGCTTTGCTGCTGGGCGGCGCCGCCGCGACCCTGACGGTCGGTCCGGTCGGCGCTCAGACCGCCCAGAACGAGCCCGGCGCCATAGCCGCCACCGCACCGCGGGCGGGCGCGCCGATGAGCTTCGCGGACCTTGCCGCCCGGCTGCAGCCCGCAGTGGTCAACATTTCGACGAAGCAGACTGTGCAGGTCAGCCGCGGCCGGCAGCTTCCGCCGGGCTTCGAGGAGTTCTTCCGCCAGTTCGGCGCGCCGGTACCCGAAGGCGGTGACGCTCCGATCACGCAGCGGGGCAGCTCGCTCGGCTCCGGGTTCATCATCTCGGCCGACGGCTACATCGTGACGAACAACCACGTGGTCTCCCCAAGCCGCTCGGGCGTGACCGTGGACCAGATCACCGTCACCCTCTCCGACCGCCGCGAGTTCGAGGCCGAGCTCGTGGGCCGCGACACCGCCTCTGACCTCGCAGTCCTCAAGATCCGAGGCGCGAACCTGCCGTTCGTCCGCTTCGGCCAGTCCGAGCAGGTCCGCGTCGGGGACTGGGTCGTCGCGATCGGCAACCCGTTCGGCCTCGGCGGCACGGTGACGGCGGGCATCGTCTCCGCCCTGCACCGCAGCTTGCCTGGGGGTGGCCAATTCGACCGCTACATCCAGACGGACGCGTCCATCAACATGGGCAATAGCGGCGGCCCGATGTTCGATCTTCAGGGCAATGTGATCGGCATTAATACCGCGCTCATCTCGCCGACTGGCGGCAACGTCGGCATCGGTTTCGCCATCCCCGCCGAGCAGGCGCGGCCGGTCATCGAAGCGCTCCAGAAGGGCCAGAGGCCGCAGCGCGGCTATCTCGGTGTCACCGTGTCCGGCCTCAGCGAGAGCGTTGCCAATGCCCTCGGCATTCCGCGCAACCGCGGCGAGCTCGTGCAGGCGGTGACTCCCGGCGGGCCGGCCGCCCGGGCTGGGATCCAGCAGGGCGACGTGGTGATCACGATCAACAACCGTCCCGTCACTCCGGATGAATCGCTCTCCATCATCGTGGAAGGACTCCAAGTCGGCTCCCGGGTACCGATCGAGGTGATCCGTGACGGTCAGCGGCGGACGCTTACCGCTGTTGTCGGACAGAGGCCGAGCGAGGAAGAAGTCGCGCGGCTGACTGGCGAAGAGACCGAGACTCCGGTGGCCGAGCCGAGGGAGTCGGAACAGTCGACGGGCCAGCGCTCCGCAAGGGAAAGCCTGGGCGTGACCGTGCAGACGCTGACGCCGGAGATCGCCCGCGCGCTGCGTCTTACGGAGACTAACGTGCGCGGCGTGGTCGTCGCCTCGATCAATCCCTCCAGCGATGCCGCGGCGAAGCTGCAGCCGGGAGACATCATCCTCTCGATCAACGGGCGCCAAACTCGCACGCCCGAAGAGCTTGCCGCCGCCGTGGACACTGCCCGCACGGCCCGACGTGAATCCGTGCTGGTGCTCGTGCGGCGCGGCAACAGCCGGCCCATCCTGATCGGCGTCGACCTGATCAGGCGCTGATCCGTTCCTGCTGACGGCTTGCCGCTCCGCCCGGCTTGGGGAATAGGGGCGGCAGGCCGGCAGGAAGGGATGAAAGTGGAGGATCGCAAGGACATCATGGTGGGAGCCGCCGAGGGGCGGCCGCAGAACCTGAGCCTTCGGCGGGCGAACCGCCACGGCCTGATCGCGGGCGCCACCGGCACCGGCAAGACCGTCACTCTTCAGCGGCTCGCGGAAGGCTTCTCCGCCGCCGGGGTCCCCGTCTTCGTCGCCGACGTGAAGGGCGATCTGGCCGGGATGGCGATGGCCGGCTCGGCGACCTCGAAGGCGCATGAGGCGCTCACCGCCCGAGCGGCCGAGATCGGTCTCGAGGGCTACAGCTACTCTGACAACCCGGTGATCTTCTGGGACCTGTTCGGGGAGCAGGGGCACCCCATCCGCACCACCGTTTCGGAAATGGGGCCTTTGCTCCTGGCCCGGCTGATGGGGCTGAACGAGATTCAGGAGGGCGTGCTGAGCATCGCCTTCCGGGCCGCCGACGAGGAGGGCCTGCTCCTCCTCAACCTCGAAGACCTTCAGGCGCTCCTCACCTACTGCGCGCAGAACGCCGCCGACCTCACCGCACGCTACGGCAATGTGACGAAGCCGAGCGTCGGGGCCATCCAGCGCCAACTCCTCCAGCTCGACTCGCAGGGCGGCGGCCGCTTCTTCGGGGAGCCGGCGCTTGACATCTCCCACTTTATGACGGTTGACGACCAGGGCCGCGGCTTTGTGAACGTGCTGGCGGCCGACAAGCTGATGGCGAGCCCGCGCCTCTACGCAACCTTCCTCCTCTGGCTGCTGTCGGAGCTGTTCGAGGAGCTTCCGGAGGTCGGCGACCCGGACAAGCCGAAGCTCGTCTTCTTCTTCGACGAGGCGCATCTGCTGTTCGAGGATGCACCGCCGGCCTTGCTGGAGAAGGTCGAGCAGGTCGTGCGCCTGATCCGCTCGAAGGGCGTCGGCGTCTATTTCGTCACTCAGAACCCGCTCGACATTCCGGAAGCGGTGGCGGGCCAGCTCGGCAACCGAGTGCAGCATGCATTGCGGGCCTTCACGCCCAAAGACCAGAAAGCGGTGAAGGCTGCGGCCGAGACGTTCCGGCCGAACCCCTCCGTCGACGTTGCGTCCGCGATAACCGAGCTGAAGGTGGGCGAAGCTTTGGTCTCGCTTCTGCAGCCTGACGGATCGCCGTCGCCGGTCGAGCGGACGCTGATCGCCCCGCCTAGCTCGCGGCTGGGCCCGCTGACGCCGCAGGAACGGGCGATCTTCCGCTCAACTTCACCGGTCGAAGGAAAATATGACGAGGCCGTCGATCGGGAAAGCGCCGGGGAAATATTGAAGGCACGCGCGGAACGGGCCGCCGAGGAGGCGGCGCGGAAGAAGGTCGAGACCGAGGCCGCCAAAGAGGCAGCTGAGCGCCAGAAGGAAGAGGCGCGGATCGAACGCGAGCGGCGCAAGAACCCGCCGATCCACGAGGAGCTTGCGCGCCAGGTCGGCCGTTCGATGCAGCGTCAGGTAGCCAACAAGATCGCCGGCTCTATCCTGCGAGGGGTGCTCGGCGGCCTCTTCCGGGGCCGCTGAGCCCTCAGATCCGCTTCGAGTCCAGCCAGCGGGTGATGTCGGGAAGCCGTGTCTGGCGCACCCGCACACGATCCTGGATCGAGGCGATCGCCGTGTCTGCGGGGCGCCGCGACTCGGGCGTCAGGTAGCGGGTCGCATAATCCTCGAGCTTGGCGACCATTGCCGCGTCGGAGGAACCGGATGCCAGGCCCGGGAAGTAGCGCGAGCGTGACGAGATATCGACCAGCCCTTCCACCTTCTCCCGGTTCCTGAGCGACCAGTCGAACACCAGGTCCGGGTGCTGGCCGGAGACGGTGCTGATGATCCCGGCGCTGGTCGTCGCGCCGGGTTCATCCGTCAGAGCGAGATCGAGCGCGCGCTGGGCGAGCACCGGATCCCGGTTCGCGCCCAACAGGCGATAGAGCTGCGCTTTTACGAGCGGGTTCGTTTCCGCGCGCGCCTGCGCCCGCAGGCGGTCCCATCCTGCCTGGTCGAGGTTGCGCGAGACCACGGCAAGGATGGTGCTGCGCAACGGTCCGGCCGCCGCGCTCGGATCGTTGGTCGTGTAACGCCGCGTCGCCTCCGCGACGACGGCCGGGTCACCCATATAGCCGAGCGTGCCGAGAAGGGTCGTGCGAAGGACTGGGATGGTCGCCGCCTCTCCTGCCTTCGGCGCCCAGCCGATTCGGCTCAGTGTCGGGCCGAGCTTGGCCGTCGCGTATCGGGCAACCATCGCCTGCCTCGCCGGGTCGCCGGCGTACATCGAATAGATCCGGGAGAGAATGGACGCTACGCCGGTGAAGACCGCAGGATTGGCATTCGCCGGTACCGCATCGACGAGATCGAGCGCCTCGGCGGGGGACTGATGGCCTGAAAGCCCGAGCGCCCACTGGTCCGCGAGGAGCCCCACCTGGTCGATCGGCTTCAGCGACGAGAAGCCGCTCGTGAGCTTGTCGAGAAGGGCCGGGGCATAGAGCGTGCGGTAATAGCCGCTCTGGCCGCTGTTCATGACGAGTGCGCCGCAGCCGGGAACCGACAGGCTAGCCGAGCCGCCCGTAACCAACCCGCGGACTTCCTTCCCGCCCACCGTGGCGGCAATGACCGGCACTCGCCATGAGGCCGGAGTCTTCTGCGGCCGATCGCGGGTGAACTCCGCCTGGCGCAGCGAAACGGCGGTCTTGCCCCCACGGCAGGCGGCGCTTTCGACCCGGATCAGCGGAACGCCCGGCTGAAGCGTGAAATCATGCGCGATTGCGCTCACCGGCTTCCCGGCCGCCGTCTCGATCTTGCGCCAGAGATCGTCCGTCTGAGTGTTCTTGAGACGGTAGGTGCGGATGTAATCCTGTACGCCGCGCCGCCAGGCGTCTTCGCCGACATAGTCTTCGAGCATCGTGATCACCGCCTCCCCCTTTTGGTAGGTGATCGTATCGAAGGCCTGGCTGATCTGTTCGACGGTGGTCAGCCTCTGCACGACGGGGTGGGTCGTCGAGACCGAGTCGAGCGTCATCGCTCCCTCGCGTCCCGAGACCTGGCTAATATCGATCTCCCATTCGGGATGGAGCGCATTGGTTGCCTTCGTGGCCATCCAGGAGGCGAAGCCTTCGTTGAGCCAGAGGTCGTCCCACCAGGCCATGGTGACGAGGTTGCCGAACCATTGGTGGGCGATTTCGTGCGCGGCGACCTCGAAGATGCGTTGCTTGGTTGCTTCCGTGGTAATCGCGGGATCCACCAGAAGGATGGATTCGAAGGAGAAGATGGCGCCCCAATTCTCCATCGCGCCGAAGAACTGGCTGCTGCCCGGCCCCGCGACGTTGTCGAGCTTCGGCAGCGGGTAGGGGGCTCCGAAATATTCGTTGTACCAGGGTACGACCTGGGCCGAGCCTTCGAGTGCCCACCGACCCTTCTCCGCGTCTCCAGCCTTGGTGACGACCCCGATCTCGGTGCCCGCGGCGGTGGTGGTGATCCGGTCGAAATCGCCGACGCCGAGGAACAGGAGGTAGGAGGACATTGCGGGGGTCTTCTGGAATCTCACCAGCTTGGTGCCGTCCGCGCGGTTCTCGACCCCTGCCTGGGGCATGTTGCTGATCACGTCGTCGGCCTGTGGAACGATGACGCTGAGATTGTAGGGCGTGCGGAATTGCGGTTCGTCCCAGCCCGGGAAGAAGCGGCGAGCGTCCGGCGCCTGAAACTGAGTGTAGAGGGCGCGCTTCTTCCCCTGCGGCGTATCGTAGTCGAGCGCGAACAGACCTGCGGCCTGGGTGTAGATCTTGCCGGCATAGTCGATCAACAGGCGGTATTGGCCGGGAGCGAGCCGGTCCTCGAAGCGGAAGGTCGCCGTCTGCGCCTTTTCGTCGGTGGAAATCCGGGCGGTGCGGGCCTGGCCGCCGGCGATGGCGGTGAGCGAGGCGGAGCGCAGGTCGAGATCGGCGGCGTTGAGCGTAATCTCGTCGGTCGGCTCGAGAACCTCGATGTCGATCAGGGTGGAGCCGGAAAAGCGGAGGTTCTGAGCGTCGGGGGTGGCGGTGATCGCATATTGGAGCGGGCGCACGTTGCGGGGCAGCTGGGTCGTGACCTCCCGGCCGCCTTGGGCCGCGGCGGCGGGAGCGGCGCTCGAGGGCTGCGTCTCCCGAACAGTGTGGGAGCAGGCGGCGAGGGCGAGGAGGGAGGCGGTGGCGAGCAAGCGCATGAAGGACTCCGCGATAGGGGGCGCGGGTGCAGTGCGGGAAGGCCAAATCCTTGTCAAATCAGTAGCCGAAGAGAGGGGCGACCTTGCGGTTCTCCAGCACGTGGGCGCGGAGTTGCCGGGGCTCCCAGAGATGCTCGACGCCGGCCTCCGCCTGCCGGACGAGGGAGACGATCGCCTCGTTCACCGGAGCGGAGCGGCGGAGGCGGCGGGCGAGCTTCACCACCTCGCCGTTGAGATAGTCGATCTCCGTCGGCCGCCCCGCCGCGAGATCGTCCGCCATGGAGGAGCGGGCCTTGGAATCGATCTTCTGGACCTTGAGGAAGACCTTGTTGAACAGCATGTCCGGCGAAGCGATGACGTGGGGGAGGAGCTTGGGCGGAACCGGCCCGATCTTCGCCGGCTCGATCCCCGCGGCCTCCAGAAGCTCCAGCGCCTCGACGATCGAGGCCGCCACGACCCGGCGATAGTCGCGCTCCTTCAGCTGTTCTAGCAGGGTGCGGCCGGACAGAGCGTTCACTGCATTGTTGAGGTTGATGAGCAGCTTGCCCCAGGCGAGAGCGGCCATGTCGCCTTCGAGGCGGAGCTTCGCCGGACCGTCGCCCACCGCTGCCGCGAGAGCGCGGGTGAGGGCCGCGTCCTGGGCGGCCAGCTCGCCCGCCACGCCTTTGTGGAAGCGGCCGTGGCCGAGATAGGCGACATTGAACGGCACCATCCCCTGCACCGCCTCGAAGCGGCCCTTCAGCGCCTCCGTGAGGATGTCGAGGTTGCTGACCCCGTTCTGGAAGCTGACGACGAGCGCGCCTTTCTTCGCGTGGCGGGCGATCTCCTTCACCGCCGCCGCGGTGCCGGTGCTCTTGACGCAGAGGGCGATGAGGTCGGCCTTCTTGAGGGCCGCCGGCTTGGTGGTGAACTCGACCGCGTCCAGCCGCGATAGCCAGCCGGAATAGTCGGTGAGCGTCAGGCCGTGCGCCTCGACGTCACCGGCGATCCGCCCCCGCCCGATGAAGGTGACGGGAATGCCCCTGGCCGCCCAGGCGCCCCCGATGAAGCAGCCGACCGACCCGGCCCCAAGGATTGCGACCCGAAGCTCAGCCACGGCCGCGGTAGGAAGGGACGCCCTGGTCCGGGACCCACAGCCCCTCGGGCGGCTCTCCCGTCTGCCAGAAGACGTCGATCGGCATCCCGCCGCGCGGATACCAGTAGCCGCCGATCCTCAGCCACAGCGGCTTCATTTCCCCGACGAGCCGCTCGCCGATGCCTACGGTCACGTCCTCGTGGAAGCCGCAATGGTTGCGGAAGGCGCCGAGAAACAGCTTCAGCGACTTGGATTCGACGATCGTCTCGCCCGGCGCATAATCTATCATGAGGTGCGCGAAGTCCGGCTGCCCCGTGACCGGGCAGAGGGAAGTGAATTCGGGCGCGGTAAAGCGGACGAGGTACGGGCGCCCCGGCCGCGGGTTCGGGACATAATCCAGCTTCGCTTCCTCCGGGCAGGCGGGGAGTGTTGAAGCGCGGCCGAGATGGGTGACGTCCATGAGGCTCCTCTAGGGGAGGCGACACCTTCCGTGAAGCGCTTTGCCTCATCGGGAGGCGTGGGATAGGCTTGGCTGATGAAGAAGATCCTGCTGTCCGCTCTCCTCCTTTCGACGCCGCTCGCGGCGCAGACGGCACCGGCACCGGGCGCTAAGGACAAGGAGGCGGAGAAGCCCGTTCCCGAGCCGACCGTCTCCGTCACTCGGCACAGCGGCGTCTTCGGCGGTCAGCGGATCGCCTACAGCGCCACGGCGCGGGAGACCTATCTCAGGGCGGAGGACGGCATGCCCAAGGCGAGCCTCTTTTCGGTCGCCTACGTGAAGGAGCCGCGGGACCCGAACCGGCCGATCACCTTCCTGTTTAACGGCGGTCCCGGCTCAGGCTCGCTCTGGCTCCACATGGGCGCCTTCGGCCCGAAGCGGGTGGCGATCCCCTCGGACGCGCGCGACGACGGCGCGCCGCCTTTCCCGATCCACGACAATCCGGACAGCCTGCTTGACGTCACCGACATCGTCTTCATCGACCCGGTCGGCACGGGCTTCAGCCATGCGCTGGGGAAGACCGACCCCAAGGAATATTGGGGCGTGACGACGGACGCCAAGTCGGTCGCGCAGTTCATCCGCATGTGGCTGAATGAGAACGGCCGCTGGAACTCGCCCAAGTATCTGGGCGGCGAGAGCTACGGCACCACCCGGTCCGCGGCCGTGGTCAATGAGCTCGAGGGCGCGTTCAACGACGTTTCGCTCAACGGCATCCTGCTCATCTCCACCATCCTCGACTTTGGCGCTCAGGCGAACGTGCCGGGCAACGAGATGCCCTACGTCCTCTTCCTCCCCTCCATGGCCGCCGCGGCGCATTTCCACGGCAAGGCGCCGCCCGACGCGGGGCCGCTGGAGGCTTTCGTGGAAGAGGCGCGCCAGTTCGCGGCCGGCGACTATGCCGTCGCGCTGCTCAAGGGGCAGAAGCTGCAGGGGGAGGAAAGAGCTTCGATCCGCCGCCGCCTTGCCCGCTTCACCGGCCTGACCGAACGCTTCCTTGAGGAGGCGGACCTGCGGGTCACCGACGACCGCTTCTACAAGGAGCTGCTTCGCGACCGCGGCCTGACGGTGGGGAGGCTGGATGCCCGCTATACCGGCCGCGACTACGACAATGCGGGCGAGCGGCCGGATAATGATCCCAGCTTCTACGGAATCGACGCCGGCTACACCGCGGCGCTCAACGCCTGGGTGCGGGACGGGCTCAAGTTCAGCACCGACCGGCACTACGGCACCATCTCGTCCGTCGGGGACTGGGACTGGAACATCGGCGGCGGCGACTCAAAATATTACAAGAACGTCGCGCCTTATCTGGGCAGGGCGATGCGCGAGAATAGCGGGCTTCGGGTTTTCGTCGGCCAAGGCTATTTCGATTTCGCAACGCCCTTCTTCGGGGCCGAATATGCGCTGAGCCGCACCGGCATCCCGCAGGACCGCATCGACTATCGCTACTACGGCTCCGGCCACATGATGTACGTACGCGACGAGGACCGCTCGGCCCTCAGCCGCGACATACGCGAGTTCATCCGCAGGCGCTGAGCGCCGGCCTTACTGGCCGGCGCCGCTCTTCGCCGGAGCGGCCGCCGGAGCGTTCTTCACGTAGCGGTCGAGCCAGCGGGTCATCTCCCAGAGAGTGTGGCCGACCGATTCCCGCGCCCGATATCCGTGCGCCTCCAGCGGGAGCACGACGTAACGCACCGTTGCGCCCTGACCCTTGAGAGCCGCGTAGAAACGCTCGCTCTGAACCGGGAAGGTACCGCTATTGTCGTCCGCCTCGCCGTGAATGAGCAGGATCGGCTCCTTGATCTTGTTGGCGTGGGTGAAGGGGCTCATCTGCGTGTAGGTGTCCACCGCCTCCCAATAGGTGCGCTGCTCCGCCTGGAAGCCGAACGGGGTCAGGGTCCGGTTATAGGCTCCCGATCGGGCGATGCCGGTGCGGAAGATGTCGCTGTGGGCGAGCAAATTGGCCGTCATGAACGCGCCGTAGCTGTGTCCGCCGACGGCGAGGCGTTTCGGATCGGCCACGCCGAGCTTCACCACCGCGTCCGCGGCCGCCTGAGCGCTTGCAACGAGCTGCTGGATGTAGGTGTCGTTGGGCTCCGCCCCGTTGGCGCCGACGATCGGCATCTTTGGGTCGTCCAGCACCGCATAGCCTTGCGTCAGAAGGAACAGGTGGCTGATCCCCGCTGGCCGGGTGAAGCGGTTCTGAGTGTCCACCACCTGTCCCGCCACCGTCGGGTCGGTGAACTCGGTCGGATAAGCCCACATGACCAGCGGCAGCGGCCCGTCCTTTTCCTTGTTGTAGCCGGCCGGGAGGTAGAGCGTACCGCTCAGGTCCACTCCGTCGGCGCGTTTGTAGGTGACGAGCTGCTGGGTGACCCCGGCAAGCTGCGGCGCAGGATCCGGGAAGTTGGTCAGCCGCACCGGCTCTCCGCCGGCCACGTTGCGGACGTACAGGTTCGGCGGCTCGAGCCGGCTTTCGCGCCGGGTCAGCAAGCGGCTTCCGCTGTCGTCGAGAAGGCCGACAATCGTCTCGTAATAAGGCGCCTTCGACTGCCAGAGACGCTGAGTGGCGCCGCTGGCGAGGTCCATCCGGGCGAGGAAGGGGAATTCGCCTTCCCGCGAGGCTCCGGGCGCGCTCATGAATACCCCGCGACCGTCGGGGGTGAAGTGCATCACCGATCGGCCCTGCGCGTTGAGGCGCATCAGCGGATCGCCGGGATCGTTGTAGCGATCCTGGTAATTGCGCTCGAGAATCACGCGGCCCTCACCCGGCTGGGAAGGGTCCACCGCGACGCGCATTTCGTGACGGGTGTTCCACCATTGCGAATAGACCAATGCATAGTCCGAACGTCCCCACCGCACACCGGCGTAGCGCTCCTTGAGGTCGACCAGCTTCACCGGAGAACCGGTGAAGGGCGCGTCAAGCATGAAGACCCGGTCGCGCACGGCGGCTTCCCGGCGAGCATCGCCGCCGTCCTGTGCCTCTACCCAAACCAGCGTGGCGGGGCGGTCGGAGCGCCATTGGGCGGAGCGCGGCCCCGGCGCAACCGCGTCGAATTGGGGCGGCACGTCGTCGCGAAGCGGGAGGTCGGCCAGCCGCCGGACGACCCGGCCGGACAGGTCGGTGACGGTGATCTCCGTCGGGAACAGCGCCGCCGGGACCACGTAGCTGAAGGGCCGTTTGGCGCGGGTGAGGAGCAGGAAGCGGCCGTCTGGCGAGACGCTTGAGCCCCAATAGAGGCCGGGGCTCCCGATAGGCCGAGCCGCGGCGCCGCTCACTGGCACAATGGCGAGCTGCGAGGTGAAATAATGCTCGAACAAGGCCTCGTCGCCGGGGCTTCGAAGCAGGTCCTGGTAGGTGCGGACGGGAGCCGTGCGTCCGGCATTCTCCTGCACGACAGGCCCGCCCGGAACGGTGGCGGCCTGGGGCGCCGCCTTACGCCCGGCTGGGACAAGGCGGACGAGAAGGCCCGAGCTGTCGGGCATCCATTCGTAACCAGAGCCGAACGTGGCGTTGACCAAGGAAGTGGCGAGGCGGCGGGCACGGGCGGTCGCGGCGTCGGCTATCCACAACTCAAGGCCTCGATCGGCGCCCACCAAAAAGGCGACCTTGCTTCCGTCCGGGGACCAGCTCGGCAGGATGAAGCGGGTCCCGGCGGGGAGGGGCACCGACTTCGCGGCTCCGGAACCGACCGGCTGGAAGGAGAGGGCGTTCAGCCAGGAGAGGCGGCTGTTCGCAGGGCCGCTGTTGCGGGGGTTAATGCGATAGCCGGCGAGCTTCAGGTCCGGTTCGGCCAGCTCGGCGATCGGCGGCAGGCTTGAGCGGCCGAGAAGAGCGAGCCGGTCGCGGCCCGGGCTCACCAGCGGAGTCGGTGGAGGCGCGGTGTCCAGGATCTGAGAGATGGGAGCGGGCGGCGCCATATAGCCTCCACCTACCGCCGGAGCGGTCTGAGCCGCGGCAAGGCTCCCGAAGGCACAAAGGCAGATCGAAGCGAACGACAGAATGGCACGACGCATGAAGGAGCTCCCGATTCCGCGGCCCGGCCGCGCGTGGGGGACGATATCCTTCCCGCGCCTGTGTGCAAGCGCTCGTTCTCACTTCCGGCTGGAATCCTCGCCCCGGACGTGCTTGAGCAGCCTGGTTCCACGATCCTCCGGCCTGGAGACATGCTGTGCGACCATTTCTGCTTCTTCCGCTTTTCCTTGCCGCCTGCGCGACCGTGCAGCCGCCGAGCCCCGAGGAGCGGGCGGAGCGGTGGTGGACCGACGTCTCGGCCCTCGCAGACGAGAAGATGGAGGGGCGCCTCACCGGCACGCCCGGTTATCTTCGCGCCGCCGATTACGTCGTGGCCGAGCTTCGACGGCTAGGCCTGCGCCCCGCCGGGACAGACGGCTACTTCCAGCCGGTCGAGTTCGAAGAGCAATTCGTCGATTCGGCCCAGTCAAGCGCGGCCCTGACCGGAGGTGGGCAGACGGTCCGGCTCGACGTGCCGGGGGACCTCATCTTCGGGCGCGGCCTCGGTCCGCGTCCCGCCGAGATGGAGGCCCCGCTCGTCTTCGTCGGCTACGGCCTTCACATTCCGGACGCCCGGCATGACGACTTTGCGGATGTCGATCTCAAGGGAAAGATCGCGGTATTCGTCGGCGGCGGCCCGGCCGACATTTCGGGACCGCTCAAGTCCCACGCGCGGCGTGACCGGGCGCGACTGCTGGCGGAGCGCGGGGCTGTCGGAATGGTTTCGCTGACGACGCCGAAGGCGGTGGAGATCCCCTGGTCCCGCGCCGTCGCGCAGGCGGGTCAGTCGGGAATGTATCTCGCCGATCCGGCGCTTCAAGACGTTCACACGCCCTTCCTGGACGCGAGCTTCAACAGCGAAACGAGCGAGAAACTGTTCGCCCGCTCCGGCCGCAGCTTCGCTGAAGTGGCGGCGTTGGCGGACGCTTCGAAGCCGCTGCCCAAGCTCGACCTCAAGCAGTCGTTACGCGCCAACATAGCCACTCGCCATCGCCGGCTGAGCTCCCCCAATATCGTCGCTCTGCTTCCGGGAAGCGACCCGAAGCTGAAGGCGGAGCATGTCGTCTTCACGGCGCACCTCGACCATCTGGGGGTGAGCACGCCGATCAACGGCGACGGGCTCTACAACGGCGCGATGGACAATGCGGCGGGTGTGTCGGGGCTGCTAGACATCGCCCGCAGCTACAAGGCGCGGCCTGTTAAGCCGAAGCGGTCGATGCTGTTCGTGTTCGTCACGGCCGAGGAGAAGGGGCTGCTCGGCTCGCGCTACTTCACTTTGCGGCCGACGGTGCCGAGGCGCTCCATCGTCGCCAATATGAACTTCGACATGGCCCTCCCGATCTTCCCGCTGCGCAGCGTGACGGCTCTGGGCGCGGAGGAGAGCAGCCTCGGCGACACGGCCCGGGCGGTCGGAGAGTCGATGGGCCTGCCGCTCGTCCCCGATCCATTCCCGGACCGGAACAGCTTCGTGCGGTCGGACCAGTACAGCTTCATCCGCGAGGGGATACCGGCGCTCGCCTTCAAGTTCGGCTTCGCCAAGGACACGCACGATGCGGAGGTGGAGCGGGCATGGCGCTCCACCCGTTACCATGCGCCCTCCGACGATCTGTCGCAGCCGGTTTTCAAGCAGGACGCGGTGCGGCTGCACGATTTCGTCGGCGAGCTGGCGCTCCGGGTGGCGAACGCGCCCGAACGGCCGCAGTGGAAGGGCACGAGCTTCTTCCGCCGGTTTGCGAAGGACTAGGCGCCTGCTTCGCCGGGTCGCTCCACTGCTCCTCCTGCTGACGGCCGCTGCCGGGCCGGGCGATTCGCCGCCGCTGCTGGAGCCGGGGGAGGCGGAGGCGATCGCCGCCGAAGTGTCGGGCACTCAGGCCAAGCGGACGGTGCAGGCGCTCTCGCTCCACCATCGGATGCGCGGCTCGGAAGGCTATCGCGCCGCCGCGGAGCTGATCCGCGACCGGCTTCGGGGCTAAGGCCTGAAAGAAGTCGAGATCCTCTCGCTGCCTGCGGACGGAAAGATCTTCTACGGAACTCAGCGTTCGCGGCCGGCGTGGAACGCGGAGTTCGCCGAGCTTTGGGAGCAGAAGGACGGACGGGACTCGGTGCGGATCGCCTCCTGGGCGGAGCAGCCGATAACGCTTGCGCAGGACAGCGTCACCGGGCGGGCACAAGCTGATTTGGTGGATGTTGGTGCGGGTACGTCCGAGGCCGATTATGCCGGCAGGGATGTGCGGGGGAAGCTCGTCCTCACCTCATCCCAGCCGGAAGCGGTTGCACGGCTCGCGGTGACGCAGCGCGGCGCCGCAGGCATCGTCTCCTGGGCGCAAAATCAGCGTTCCGCCTGGTGGGGCGAGGACGAGAGCCTGATCCGCTGGGGTCATCTCAGCACCTGGGAAGACCCGACCTTCGCCTTCATGGTCTCCCCCGCTCAGGCGCGGGCCTGGCAGGCGCGGCTGGCGCGGGGGGAGGCGGTGCGGCTCCGGGCGGAGGTGAAGGCGGGGCGGAGCCCCGGCGCCTATCTAATCCCCACTGCAGTGATCCCCGGCAAGAATCGGTTGAACGAGATCGTCTTCTCCTGCCATCTCGACCATCCCTCGCCCGGCGCGAACGACAATGCCAGCGGCTGCTCGGGAATCCTCGAGATCGCGCGCTCCCTGAACCGGCTCGTCGCCGAGAAGCGCCTTCCGCAGCCCGAGCGGACGCTGCGCTTCATCTGGCCGTGCGAGATCGAATGCACGATCGCGCTTCTTAATGCCCGGCCGGAATTCGGGAAGCGGACGCTGGCGACCGTTCACCTCGACATGATCGGCGGCAATACCGAGGTGACCAAGGGGACGCTGAAGGTCGAGGGCTCGCCGCCAAGCCTTCCGAGCTTCGTCTCCGACATCGGCTTCGCAATCGCTCGCTGGGTGGACGACCAGTCGCTGCGCTACGCCAACACGGGTACGGCCGCGATGCCGCTGCTCGAGGCGGACGGCACCAAGCTTCCGCTGCGCGCTCAGATCGGCGGCTTTTCGGAAGGCTCGGACCATCAGGTGTGGGCCGAGGGGAGCTGGCGTATACCCGTCATCTATCTGGCTGACTGGCCCGACATTTACATCCACACCAACAAGGACGTGCCAGGCAATCTCGATTCTACCAAGATGAAGCGGGGGATCTACATCGCCGCCGCCTCGGCCTGGTACTTGGCAAATCTCAACCGGTGGACGGACTCGGCTTCGCTGGTTTCGCCGGCTGTCGAGGCAACAGGGCCCAGCGACGGCCCTATCTACCGCCGCAATCCGAAGCTGAAGGGGCCGATGAATGGCTTCGGCTATTCCTGGCTCGACGACCATCTCAAGAAGGCGGGGCTGGAGCGGCCGGCCTTGCTCTCCCGGCAGCCGGTGGGGGACGGCCCGAGCTTCGGGTACGAGACGCTGAACCTGGTGGACGGCAAGCGGACGGTGCAGCAGATCCGCGACCGGCTCGCGGCCACGGTCGCTCCCGCGCCGGTGGAGGAGGTCGCGGCCTATCTGGCGACGCTGGAGCGGCTTGGAGTGGTGGAGCGGGCGGGGAAGTGATGGAGTCGCTCGTCTCGACCGAATGGCTGGAGAAGGAGCTCGGCGCCGCGGATCTCCGGGTCATCGACGCCAGCTTCTTCCTTCCCTCAGATAACCGCGACCCGCGCTCGGAATATGAGGCGGAGCACATACCGGGCGCCGTCTTCTTCGACATTGACGAAGTGGCGGACAGCGATCACCCCGCGCCCCACATGTTCCCGCCTGAGCACAAGATGGCGAGCCGAATGGCCTCGCTGGGCCTGGGCGACGGGCAACGCTTCGTCGTCTACGATAACAGCCTGCTCCATACCTCCGCCCGCGCCTGGTGGATGCTGAGGAGCTTCGGCGCCCGTCATGTGGCGATCCTCGACGGCGGCCTCCCGAAATGGAAGGCCGAGGGGCGGCCGACGGAGAGCGGGCGTCCGGAGGTTCGTCCCGGTCATTTTTCTCCCATCCTTGATCCGGGCGCTGTGGCTGACAAAGGCGAGATGCTGTCGCTGATCGGCGCCGGCACTCACGAGATCGTCGATGCCCGCTCGGCTACGCGCTTCAGCGGGGAGGAGGCGGAGCCGCGGGCGGGGCTCGCCTCCGGCCACATACCGGGCTCGAAGAACCTGCCGCAGGGCAAGCTGTTTAACCCCGACAATAGCTGGAAGCGGGGGGAGGCGCTTCAGGCGGCCTTCGACGAAGCCGGTGTCGACCTTTCGAAGCCGCTGGTGACCACCTGCGGCTCCGGGATCGCCGCCTGCGTGCTCCTGTTCGGGGCGCATCTGCTCGGTAAGGACGATCTGAAGCTGTACGACGGCAGCTGGTCCGAATGGGGCGCGGATCCGGACACGCCGAAGGCGAAGGGAAAAGCGTGAAGGGCAAGAGGCCGGACACCGGGCTGGTCCACGGCGGCCGGCGCAAGGACTGGTGCGGGCGGCTGGTCAATCCGCCGGTCCATCGAGGGTCGACGATCCTCTTCAACAGCGTAGCCGAGATGCGCGCCGCCGCCCCCGCCTTCGGAAAGCCTTATTACTCGCTGCACGGCACTCCGACCCATTGGGCGCTGGCGGAGGCTGTGACCGAGCTAGAGCCTGGCGCGGCCGGCACGTTCCTCTACCCCAACGGCCTCGCCGCCATTACGGCGTCGCTCCTCACCGTCCTTTCGGCCGGCGACGATCTTCTTGTCACCGACAGCGTCTATGGCCCCACGCGCCGCTTCTGCGACGCTCTCCTCAGCCGCTACGGAATCACCACCCGTTATTACGACCCGCTGGTCGGGGCAGGGATCGCCGAGCTCATCGGGGATCGGACCCGCGCCATCTTGGTCGAAAGCCCAGGCTCCAACACGATGGAGGTGCAGGACCTGCCCGCCATTTGCGCCGCCGCGAGGGCGCGCGGTGTCGCGACCCTGCTCGACAACACCTGGGCCACGCCGCTCTTCTTCCCCGCCCTCCAGGCCGGCGTGGACCTGACCATCCTGGCCGGAACGAAATATATCGGCGGCCACGCGGACGTCATGCTCGGCTGCGTCACCGCAGGACCCGACTGGTACCCGAAGCTCGAGCGGACCAGCTGGGACCTCGGCCACTCAGTGAGCCCCGACGACGCCTGGCTCGCCTCCCGGGGCCTCAGGACCATGGCACTCCGCCTGCGCCGCCACGAAGAGAATGCCCTGAAGGTCGCCCGTTGGCTGAAGGAGCAGCCGCAAGTGGCCCGAGTGCTCCACCCGGCCCTACCAGAGTGTCCGGGGCACGAGCATTGGGCACGGGACTTCCGCGGCTCGAGCGGCCTATTCTCGTTCGTGCTCCAGGGCGGCGGCGATCCGGAGCGGACCCGCTTCATCGAGGCGCTCGAGCTGTTCGGCATCGGCTATAGCTGGGGCGGATTCGAGAGCCTCGTCGTGCCGGTCGATCCGGAGCGCCTCCGCACTGCCACGCGTTGGGAGGCCGAAGGGCCGCTGGTGCGGCTCCATATCGGGCTGGAGGACGTAGAGGACTTGATCGAGGATCTGGGCCAGGCCCTTGCTGGCTACGGAGCGGCCGCTTGAGGAGCTTCGCCGAAGGCTTGGGCGTCACCTGGCCGACCTATTCGGACTGGGTGGTGGCCCTGCTCGCGCTCGCCATCGCCGGCGCCGCCTGGGGTGTGGGCTGGCTGGCGGGGCGGAAGCTCGGCCCCGTCCTCGCCCGTCACTGGGAACATCGCGCCGGCGGCCGCGGGGAGGGGCTGGCTCACCGGATGTGCGACCTCACCCGCTATGCCGTGGTCGCTTTGCTCCTTGCGCTCATCCTGCATGCGGACTCCTGGCGGCCCCTCGGCGCGATCGTGCTCGGCTTCGGCCTCGCTCTCTTCACCGCGTTTCTGGTCTCCGGCCTCGCCCGGGGCCTGCAGATGCCGCGCTGGATCGCAGCGCTCCTCGCCGGAGTGACCTTCGTCGCCTTGCTCGCGCGCGCCGCGGGAGGGCTGAAGCCGATCACCGATACTCTGAACGCGGTGGGCTTCAATGCCGGCGAGCACCGCATCTCGCTCCTCAGCATCCTTCAGGTCGTGCTGACATTGGCCGTCCTCTACGGGGTGGTGAAGCTGCTGAACCGGATCATCGGCCATTCCATCCGTCGGGCGTCAGGGCTGGACCCGACCCAGCAGCTTCTCGCCCAGAAGCTGGCGGGCGTCGCGCTGCTCGTCGCCGCCTTCTTCATCGGAATCGACCTCGTCGGGATCGACCTGACCGCCCTTGCGGTCTTCTCCGGAGCCTTCGGACTCGCAGTCGGGTTCGGGCTTCAGAAGACGTTCGGCAACCTCATCGCGGGGATCATCCTGCTGATGGACCGCTCGATAAAGCCGGGTGACGTCATCGTCGTCGGCGAGAGCTTCGGCCACGTCACCAAGATTGGGGTCCGGGCCGTCTCGATCGTCACTCGCGACGGCAAGGAGCATCTGATCCCGAACGAGAATCTCATGACCCAGGAGGTCGAGAACTGGTCTTATTCCAGCCGAGACGTGCGCGTGCATATCCCCGTCGGCATTGCCTATGATTGCGACCTGCCGCTCGCTCAGAAGCTGATGATCGAGGCGGCGAAGGCCTCCCGCCGGGTCCTCCAGAGCCCGGAGCCGCGGGTCTGGCTCCGCGCCTTCGGGGAGAGCAGCGTGGACCATGAGATATTGGTGTGGATCAGCGATCCCGAAGGCGGAGTCGGCAACGTCCAGTCCGAGATACTGAACCGGGTGTGGGAGCTGTTCAAGGAGAACAATGTCTCGCTGCCCTTCCCGCAGCGCGATATCCATATCAAGGACTGGCCCGCGCCGCCGCCCGCGCCGATCAGGCCGGAAGGCGCTGAGCAAGGCTGACGAGCGCCCGCTCCAGCTCCTCGCCGAGCCGCCCGGCGGCGGCCGCGACCGGAAGACCGGCTTCCTCCAGCCTTACCAGAGCATCGACTCCAGCGGCAGCCCAGCGGGCGGTCTCGGCGGCGAGGCTGTCGAAGCGCTTCTGGTCGATGGGCGCCGCGGCGGCATAGGCCGCGCTCGTCCGAGCCGCCTCGTCCATCGCTCCGTCGCCGGGAGAGGCAGTCCGCCCGGCAATCTCTTCCACCAGCGCCAGCACCTGGTGGAGCTGGGCGATCTGTGCGCCGGCGTCGGCGATGCCGGGGGCATAGAAAGGCGCCTGGGGCTGGGTCATGCCCCCGGACTAGCGGTCGAGCGCTAAGGAAAGGTTTCTGGCGTTCCCCTCGGAGGGACACCGCGGCCTTATTGCGGCGTGGAGGCCGTCGCTTCGCGGCCGGGCCCGGCGGGCGCAGCGAGGATCGCCTGAGTCACCGTGCCCTTGTCGATCACCAGCGTGTTCGGATCGCCCGCCACCGAGCGTGCGCCGAGCGCAACCCGGTCGCCGCCGGCGGCGTTCAGCATGCTGCGCTCGCTCTCGCTGCGGGGCGCGGGGCCGCCGAACAGGGCCTCGAGCGCCTGGCCACGAGCGTCGGCCGCGGGAGCGGGCTCACCCGGGCGGGGCGGAGTCAGCGCATAATCCGGCGGGATCACCAGCGGGGCGTTGCGAGTGACGGCGAATTCGTCGGGCCGGTCGCGGCCGAGGACGCCGCCAGTGCCGCAGCCGGCCAGCAGCAGGGAAGCGGCCGTGGCAGCGAGGCCGAGCTTTACACTACGCATGTTCAAATTATCCTTCCTCGGGCGCCTTGCGGTCGCGCGTCAGCAGCGCCCGCACCAGCAACAGCAATACGCCGATGGTAATGGCTGCGTCGCCGACATTGAAGACCAAAAAGGGATGGATGTCCCCGAAATGCAGATCAGCGAAGTCGACGACATAGCCGAAGCGGATCCGATCGATGATATTCCCGAGCGCTCCGCCGAGCACGAGCGACAAAGCGAGCGCGTCGTCCCGCCTCTTCTCGCGCCACAGCCATGCGGCGACGAAGATCGAGATGGCGACCGTAAGGCCGACCAGAAGCCAGCGTCCCGTCTCGCTGTCGGCGGTCAGAAGGCCCATCGAGACGCCCCTATTCTCCACCCAGCGAAGGGTGAAGAAGGGGAGAAGGTCGACCTCGCGGCGCATCTGCAGCTGGAGCGGATTGGCCACCACCCATTTGGTGAGCTGGTCGAGCGCCAGCACGATGAAGGCGACGGTCAGGCCCAGCACCCGGTTCTTTCGCACCCGCGCCTGCTCCTGAAGGGTCAGTGCCTCAGCCATTCACCACCTCGTCGCACCGGGCGCATAGATCGCCATCCTCCTCGACCTCGGGAAGCAGCCGCCAGCAGCGGCCGCACTTGCTGTGATCCGATCGGGTCACCTCCACCGCGTCCGTCTCGCCGGGGAGGACTTCGGAGACGATGTAGATTTCGGCGAGCTCCGTCAGATCCTTGTCGATGAAGTCCGCCTCGGCGGCGGGGACGAGGATCCTCGCCTCGAGGCTGGAGCCGATTATCTTCTCGCGCCGAAGCGGCTCGATCCGCTCCGTCACCCGCTCGCGGGTGGCCCGGACGATCGCCCATTTCGTCTCCAGCGCCTCGTCGCGCCAGGCGGAGTCGATCTCGGGCCATTCGAGCAGGTGGACGGAGCCGCCGTCCGGAAAACGGGTCTGCCACACTTCCTCGGTGGTGAAGCATAGGATTGGCGACATCCAGCGCACCAAAGCGTGGAAGACGGTGTCGAGCACGGTGCGGTAGGCCCGCCGCTTCGGCGAGGCGGGCGCGTCGCAATAGAGGCTGTCCTTGCGGATATCGAAGAAGAAGGCGGACAGATCCTCGTTCGCGAAGGCGGTCAGAAGCCTGGTGTAGCGGTTGAAGTCGAAGCCTTCCGCCGCTTCGCGAAGCTCGCGGTCGAGCGTGGCGAGGCGGTGGAGCACCCAGCGCTCAAGCTCCGGCATCTCGGCCGCCGGCACCCGCTCTGCGTCGCTGAAGTCCGCGAGCGCGCCGAGCAGGTAGCGGAAGGTGTTGCGCAGCTTGCGATAGGCGTCGGACGTGCCGGCGAGGATCTCCTTGCCGATCCGAACGTCCTCGAAGTAGTCGGTCGAGGCGACCCAGAGGCGGAGGATGTCCGCGCCGTTGTCGCGGATGATGGCGATCGGATCGACGACGTTTCCGACCGACTTCGACATCTTGCGCCCGTTCTGGTCGAGCGTGAAGCCGTGGGTCAGGACGGCCTTGTAGGGCGCCCGTCCGCGCGTGCCGCAGCTTTCGAGCAGAGAGGACTGGAACCAGCCGCGATGCTGGTCCGAGCCTTCGCAATAGAGGTCGGCGCGGGTGTCCTGGCCGTATCGCGCCTCGACCACGAAGGCGTGGGTGGAGCCGCTGTCGAACCAGACGTCGAGGATGTCGTTGACCGGCTCATAATCGTCCAGCCGATATCCGTTGCCTAGCAGGGCCTGGTGGTCTGCCCCGAACCAGGCGTCGGCGCCGCCCTCGTGGAAGGCGCGGAGGATGCGTGAGTTGACCGCCGGGTCCTTCAGATACTCGCCGGTCTTCCGGTTCACGTAGAGCGCGATCGGGACGCCCCAGGCCCGCTGACGGCTGATCACCCAGTCGGGGCGGCCCTCCACCATGGCGCGGATGCGGTTCTTCGCCTTTTCGGGAACCCAGCGGGTTTCCTCGATGGCCTGGAGGGCGGTTTGGCGCAGCGACGCCCCCTCTCCCGCTTGCGGGAGAGGGTCGGGGTGAGGGGCCGAGCGCAGCGAGGCTTCGGCGCCCCTCGGTTCAGCAGAAGGAAGAAGACCCTCACCCAACCCTCTCCCGCTCGCGGGAGAGGGCTTTGCTGCCTGGTCCATCGGGATGAACCATTGGGGGGTGCAGCGGAAGATGATCTTGGCCTTGGATCGCCAGCTGTGCGGGTAGCTATGCTGGAAGTCCGCCGACGCGGCGAGGAGTGCGCCCGCCTCGCGCAGGTCGGAGCAGATCGGCCCGTCCGGCGCGTTGAACTTGGCGTTGATGACGCTGCCCTGCCCGCCGAGCCACTCCCAGTCTTCCCGATACTTGCCGTCGCCGTTGACCGCGAAAACCGGGTCGATCCCGTGCGCCTTGCAGAGCAGGAAATCGTCCTCGCCATGGTCGGGCGACATGTGGACGAGGCCGGTGCCGGCGTCGGTGGTGACGAAATCGCCGGGAAGGAAGGGGCGGGGCTTGGTGAAGAAGCCCCCGAGATGGTGCATGGGATGGCGAGCGACAGTGCCGGCCAGCTCTGAACCTCGAATTGTATACCCGTCGGGGAGATCGGCCGGCGTGTAGAAGTAAACCGTCAGCGGCTGCTCGCTAAGGTCGCTCACGTCTACACTGTCCAGGATTTTCTTGATCCGGCTCCACAGAGCATCTTCCAGAGGGGCAGCGACCAGCAACCGGTAAACCGAAGTCGGTATACCGGCTGCCTCGACACGGCGCCTCACCTCCTCCCACTGGGGTGTGTTTAAAAGGGGAAAGTCCCACTCCACCGCGAGAAGGCGGTATTCAATGTCCGGCCCATAGGCGATCGCCTGGTTCACCGGGATCGTCCAGGGCGTCGTCGTCCAGATCACCGCGTGGGCGCCGACCAGCTCCGGGATCGGGCTTTCGACGATCTCGAACGCCACGTCGATTTGGGTCGAAATGATGTCCTCATACTCGACCTCGGCCTCGGCCAGGGCCGTCTTCTCCACCGGGCTCCACATGACCGGCTTGGCGCCGCGGTAGAGCTTGCCGGCTTCGGCGAAGCGCAGGAGCTCCTCGCAGATCTTGGCTTCGGCGGTGAAGTCCATCGTTCGGTAGGGATCGTCCCAGTCGCCGGTGATTCCGAGCCGCTTGAATTGCTCGCGCTGCACCTGGATCCAGCTTTCGGCATAGGCGCGGCACTCCGCCCGGAACTCCCGCGCCGGCACCTGGTCCTTGTCGAGCTTCTTCTTCCTGTACTGCTCCTCGACCTTCCACTCGATGGGGAGGCCGTGGCAGTCCCAGCCGGGGATGAAGGGCGCGTCCTTGCCCATCAGGGACTGCGAGCGGATGATGAAGTCCTTGATCGTCTTCATCATCGCGTGGCCGATGTGGATGTCGCCGTTCGCGTACGGCGGGCCGTCGTGGAGGATGAAGCGCTCCCGCCCCGCCCGGGCCTCGCGGATCTTGCCGTAGAGGTCCGTCTCCGCCCAGCGGGCGAGGATGGCCGGCTCCTTCTGCGCGAGGCCGGCCTTCATCGGAAAGTCGGTCTTCGGAAGGAAGACCGTGTCTCGGTAATCGGGTTTTTCGGACATGTCGGGGGCGGGTTAGCCGGGATGGACGCTCAAGGGAACACCCGGAGCCGCGCGGCGGCGGCGCGTAAGGTCACAAGTGGCACGACTGGCGCGAGAGTCACATGGAATTACGGGGGGCTTCCCGCCGATACGCGCCCGCTCCGGCGTAAGCAGGCTGCTGAAAAAACGGAGTAGAGTGTGAATCTGGTTAAATATCATAAGGCAAACGAACCAGATTAATTCCTACATTACAAGCGCGGAAAGTCTCCTCCGCGCCTCGACACAATCGATTTCCATTTGCGCCTTCAGTCTTTCCAGGTCCGTGAATCTCTCTTCGGGGCGGAGAAAGGAGACGAGCTCGACCTCGATCCACTGGCCGTAAAGATTACCGGCGAAGCCGAAGAAATAAGGCTCGAGCAGCTCTTTGGGGGGCTCAAAGGTGGGGCGGATTCCGAGGTTCGCCGCCCCGTCCACCACTTGATCGTCCGGCAGCCGCCCCCGCACGGCATAGATGCCGAAGCGCGGGCGCAGATAATTGCCGAGGGAGAGGTTGGCGGTCGGATAGCCGATCTCGCGGCCCCTCTTGTCGCCATGCTCCACCACACCCTCAATGGCGAAGGGGCGGGTGAGGAGGCGGGCGGCACTCTCGCAGTCGCCCGCCTGGAGGGCGGAGCGGATCCGGCTCGAGGAGATCGGGCCTTCCTCATCCGAGACTGGGCCCAAGGCATCGACGGAGAAGCCCAGCCGCTCGCCCGCCTCCTTCAGCACCGCGATATTGCCGCCGCGTCCGCGGCCGAAGGTGAAGTCCTCGCCCGTCACCACGCCGGCCGCGCCGATCAGGCCGAGCAGGCGTTCGGCGATGAATTCGTGTGCGAGCGTCGCGGCCAGCACGGCGTCGAAATTGAAGACGATCATCGCATCCGCCCCCGCCGAGGCGAACAGGCGCTGCCGCTGGTCGAGGCTCGTCAGCCGGAAGGGCGGCGTGTCGGGACGGAAGAAGCGGACGGGATGGGGATCGAAGGTGGCGACGAGGACGGGCCGACCTTCGGCGCGGGCCCGCTCCACCGCGCGGCCGACCACCGCCTGGTGCCCCTTGTGAAACCCGTCGAAATTGCCGAGCGCGACGATGCCCCCGCGAAGCCGCTCCGGAACCGCCGAGCCGCCGTCCAGCCGCTCCATGCGCGCCCTATAGGAAACGCCCGCGCCGCCGACAACGCATCAGGATCGAGGCTGTCTCCGCTCCAGAGTCACGAAGCTGAAGGCGGGGCGTCCATCCTCCGCTGGATGTGCCTCGCGTGCGATCTCCCTCCATTGTTCCGGGTCGGGAGCGGGCATCTTCGTGTCGCCCTCCGCCTCGAAATGGACTTCGGTGACTTCGAACCGCGTTGCGATTGGAAGGAACAGCGCGAAGATCTCCGCTCCGCCCACGACCGATACGCGTGGCGCCGCTGCCAGGCGGAGCGACTCCTCGACTGTGTGGGCGACCTCGGCGCCCGCCGCGGTCCACTCCGTGCCGCGCGTGAGCACGATGTGCCGCCGCCCCGGAAGCAGGCCGGGCAGGCTCTCAAATGTCTTTCGGCCCATGATCATTGGGGCGCCGCTGGTGAGCTGCTTGAAGTGACGCAGATCGGCAGGCAAATGCCATGGAAGCGCGCCTTCCTTGCCGATGACTCCGTTTTCGGCGCGAGCGACGACAAGGACGATCTGGGGCGGTTCGCCTGCCCTCTTCAATTGCCCGTCTGAAACCTTGGTGATGATCCGAATACTGCCAGCAGGAGCGAGACGAAGTGCCTTCCCCATAGCTGGCTGCCGCCCTTGTTGGAACCACTTCGCGGATACCCTCTTGCCTGCCGCGGATTATCGAAAGAGCGGGGGCGCCCCTCCTGCTCACGGCCCGGCCTCGTATTGCCGCTATGCTGACAAAGATATACTCACACCGCGCCAGTCAGGGCAGGCGACGCGAATAGGCTTGGAAGACGCGAGGTTGAGGATGAGGATTCTGCGGCACCTGGCCATCTTTTTGGCGACAATCCTTTCGTCCCCATCCGCTCACGCACAGCCCCCGGGCAGCCAAGTCGCCTTGCCGGCACCGACGGGACCGCACGGGATCGGCAGGATCGGCTTCACCGTCGATGATCCCGTCCGCCGGGAAATCTTCACTCCCGATCCCTCCGACACACGTCGTTTTCCGGTCTGGGTCTACTATCCTTCCGCCGCCGGAGGCTGCGCTCCGCACGCCTATTTCCCCCCGGAACTGGGCGCCGCTTATTCCGCGAGCTTCGGCTTGAGGAGCGGTTTCGAGCAATCGGTGCTCGCGCATCACTGCGTCGGCACCCGCATCGCCGCGGACAAAGCGCGCTATCCCGTGATCCTCTTCTCCCACGGTCTGGGAAATACCCATCTTTCCTACCTCTCGATCATTGAAGATCTGGTGAGCCACGGCAATATCGTCATCGCGGCGGACCACACGCATGGGCCGTCTCTCACTTATTTCCCCGATGGAAGCTCCGTTAAGCGGGACAGCAACCGTTTCGGCGCTTCGGGGGATCCTGGATATTTCCAACGCGCCATGATCGAACATTCCCGTTTTTGGGCGGAAGACATGAGCAGGGCGCTTGAACGGATCGTAGGGGGGGAAGTAGCGCAGCTGCCGCGAACGATTCGTACTCGCATGGACCTCGATCGAGTCGTCTATTTCGGCCATTCCTACGGCGGCCTGGCGGCTGTGCATGCAGCGAGGGTCGATAGCCGCATCAAAGGTGCGGTGAATCTCGATGGCTTGGTGATGAACCGGTACGCGGTGCCTGTTACAGCCGACGTTCCATTGCTCGTGCTGAACAGCGAGAAGCGGGACGAGACCGGCACCTATATGCCTGCGGCAAGGGTGATTTCCGTCCGGGGCTCACATCATAGTACCTTTGCCGACCTCCAGTGGCTATCCGACCATTTTGCGACTCAACAACCGCCCCAGCAACCGGCACTCACCGGATTGTACAGCATCCAAATGACTCGAGAGGTGCTGCGGCTGTTCCTCGGCTGCGTGTTGGAACGCCGGTGCGAAGCGCTTGACGACAAGCTGAAACAAATCCGGCTCGTTCGACCTGCCGCCAGTCCAGCACCCGTGGCCCCGGAGGATAGGCCGTCAGGGTCGAGTCCCGGCTGACGGCGCTCACCATCCGGTTCCCTGCCATATACGAGCCGCGTTGATCCTCAGCTGCGCTCGACCCCCCTTGTGAAGCAGCAGTCGGCCACGGCTGAAGCTAAGCTCGCGGTATACTAGCCTCGCAATTTTCCGCGCCTTCGCCCTTCGGAGCCCTTTTTGCCGCTCCACGGCCTCCCTCAAGGTCTCGGTCGTGCATCCGGACGCCGGCGAAAGGAAGGAGGGGGGCGGATATCCGAAAAGGCTGCGAGCGCAAGATAGATTGTGCTGGAGGGCAGGTAGCTGCCCCGCCTGGCGGAAGCGCAGCGCGACGTCCTCCCAATCGATCACGGCCTCGTAGCGCTCGCGCAACAGGCAAAGCTCCAGCAGCTGGCGAAGCTCAGGAACACGGGTCACCGACCGCCGGTTCACCAACTCGCTGTGGACGATGTTGTGCACCACGCGGTGCGTGGGACTGGGCAGCAGGGCCTTGACGTCCCCTCGGTCCAAAGGACGTATATTGCGGAAACATTCCTCCGCTACAAGCATCCCACCGAAGCGCTTGTTGAGCACCCGTCGATGCAGCTCCAGAGTGCACGGCCAGTCCTTGTGCCGAAGAGGCGCGAGATGGTGGTGGCCGGGCTTGTCGGGGGTGGTGGCGAACCACCCATTGTCCCGGAGGACGGCCGCGGCGATGGCGACCTGTGCCTCCGGTACCAGAAGGTCGATGTCGGTGAGCGGACGGATACCCGGATCTGGAAAAAGCTCCTCGATCAAGGAAGCGCCGCCCTTCAATGCGATTGCGGAAATACCAGCGCGGGCCAATTGCATCGCAGCGGCTCGAATGGCACCTGCCATTTCTCGATTGCGGGCGCGGAAGAGCTCGAGGATTGCCTCGAAATAGCTGGCCGCCTCTCCCGCTAGTCCTTCTTCTCTCTCCAGCCGCCAAGCCAAAGCCGGCGTGACGAGATGGTAGCTCGCCGCCTCAACGACGAGCGGCCAGGATGGGGGCGGCTCCAGACCTTCGGGCCGCCTTCCATAAATGGTGGGAGCGAGAGCCTCGCACAGCCAAGAAAAGGCTTTCCAGCGGTCCATCGACGATCGAGAAAGAGGGTGGCGCGGCGGCGCTGTCAAGGGCCAGGCCGGGAGGAGGGGAGAGGAATGCGCTTCGGCTCATCGATGCGGCTGAAATTCACCCACTTTCGCCTGAGGTTGAGAGCCGCGCTCGGGATGGGGGCTCTGCCCAACGCACTTATTATCGGCGCGATGAAAGCAGGCACCACCAGCCTTTTCGAATATCTCGTTCAGCATCCAAATGTTTGCGGTGCGAGGCAGAAGGAGCTGCACTACTTCAATTTCTATCATCGAAGGGGAGAGAAATGGTATCGGGCCAATTTTCGGCCCCGCCGCCGCCATACAGTTTTGCTCGAGGCTTCGCCTTACTATCTTGTTCATCCTCTTGCACCGCTCCGCGCCCGACGGCTCTTGCCCCAGGCTAAGCTGATCGTGCTTCTGAGGGAGCCTGCGGATCGCGCCTATTCCCATTACCAACATAGTCGCGATCGCGCAGATGAGCCCCTCTCGTTCGAAGAGGCTCTGAATGCCGAAGCCGAGAGGGTGAAGGGCACCGAGCGATTACTCATGAGGGGAGAGGTTGACCATGTTCCTGACCACGCGAACTTTTCCTACGTCTGGAAGAGCCTTTATGCGAGCCAGATCGAGCGCTGGTTCGAGCATTTTCCGAGGGAAAGCTTCCTCTTCATCCGCTCAGAGGACATGTTCGCCAACCCCAGGCAGGTTCTAAGCCGCGTGCTTGATTTTCTGGAGCTCCCGCCGTTCCAGTTTGCGGACCTTCGGCCACGGAATTCCCGAGACTATCCTCCTATGGAAGAGTGGATCCGGATGGAGTTACAGAAATTCTTCGAGGAGCCGAACCGGCGGCTTCAAAAGCTCGTCGGAATTAGTTGGGAAGCGGCAGACGCAAAGGCTCCGGCCGACCACCCGTGTGACAACTCTCGAGTTCCACTCACATCCTCCTAGCTCGCCGGATGTGGCGGTGATCCTCAGCTAGCCTTTAATAATTGCGGCACCCGAAGAGCAGCCTCATTCACATCCCTGTATCGCATTTCGTACGCGGGAACCCTCTCCAGCCACTCCAGGAATGCCACCACCTTCTCTCGGGTGACGGGGAAGCCCAGCCATATCCGGTCCTCCAATAGCCTCGCGAGCGCGTCCGCTGGGGTGATACTATTGATGGCCGTTTCTTCTGCCGGCGAATAAGAGGGGAAGAGGATCGCTTTCACCGGCTGAGGCGGAATGTTCCAGCTCGCCGCTCCTAAATGGAGCTGCTTGGCGAGACGCCCCCGACTGCGAAAGGCGACTGTCTGGCTAAGGACGGGATAGTGTTCCCCTACGAGGCGCCAACTGGCCTCCTTGACGCTCAAGGGAACTGGCCAAGGTATCGCTTCTCCCGGCACTGCCAGTGCAGCGAAATCGTCTCCAAAATAGTAAAAGTCGTTCGCGGCAAGCGTCGCAACCAAAGTGCTTTTGCCGCTTCCGGACCGCCCCGGAATAAGGATCGCCGCTCCGTCGGTTGCCACGACGCCCGCGTGGAGCATTGCCAGCCAGTCCAGCTCTGGATGGAGGTTCTCGACCAGCCTTCGGCGGACCAGCGAAAACGCCGCCTCGGGTTCGATCGAGCTGATTGTCTCCTTTCCATTCTCAATGACGCTAACGCCGCCTTCAGCGGTCTCACGGACTTCGATTCGCACATCTGGAGCGGTAGTCGGCGAGGCAAAACGGCAAAGGGGGAAGTGCAGTGCCGCGGCCCATTCGGGCCGTTCGAAGGAGAGATCGAAGGTAATGGCGCCCAGCGTGACGCGCCATTGCAGCGGAGAGGCGTTCCCTGTCGCTCCGGCTTCCCAGCCGATCGATTCTATGCTTTCAGTTTGTGAAGAACATGTCTCCGCCGCCTCGCGGAGCCGGTGCTCGCAATCTTCGATGAAGTGTTTGATATCCTCTTCGATCCGGCGCGCAGGAACGCCGAAGACGCGTGCGAGATCGATGGCCGCCTTTGCAGGGGATGCTCCGGCCGCAAGCGCATGCCAGATCAGTGATCCGGTGGGGCTATACAGAAGGACGCGCCCCGTTCGCTCGTCCAAAAGCACGAGATGGCCATCGAAGACGACCGACGTAACTTCAGCGAGCGGCTCGCCGACAGGGCACGAGGGGACCTTGTTCAATGATGTCTCAGTGTGGGACGAAGCCCTTCTAGGGGTTCGTCCGGCGGACGCTGGTTCCGGTCTCAAGCAATCATATTCACAACATCATCGTTGATCAGGCCGTACCGGGAATCGTACAAATTCCCTGAGAGTCGCAAGTCTGCGCCTGTGCGGCCGTGGCCATTCCCATCAGCAAGGGCGCTGTGTAGGCGGCGTACAGGCCGAGCTTCAGCACCGCGCGCCGGCGCTCAAGAGACTGGTTTTCCGCCGTAGTTTGATCCGTCACCTCATGGGTTTCGTCAGTCATGATCCAAGCCCTTCACCAGATCAGGGTGCCCCTCCGGGGATTACGCACCACATAGCGCTTGGGGAAGTATAGCGGGCTCATACGAAGCCTGCAATCTAGCGGTATCCACGCCGCAACGATCTTTCAGTTTTAGGACGAGATGGTGGTCCCGCAGTCTTCATTAGACAGCGACGGGAGCAGGGATGTGAGGATGAGGATCATAGCCGCGGATCTCGAAATCCTCATATTCATATCGGTCGATCGCGTCCGGCCGCCGCTTGATCTCAAGCTTCGGCAGCGGCCTGGGAGCGCGGCTGAGTTGCAGCCGCGCCTGCTCCAGATGGTTGGAGTAGAGGTGGCAGTCGCCGCCGGTCCAGACGAAGTCGCCGGGCTCAAGCCCGCATTGCTGGGCGAGGATATGTGTCAGAAGCGCGTAGCTCGCGATGTTGAAGGGGACTCCGAGGAAGACGTCGCAGCTCCTCTGGTAGAGCTGCAGGCTGAGCCTGCCGTTCGCCACATGGGTTTGGAACAACAGGTGGCAGGGCGGCAGCGCCATTTTGGGCACGTCCGCTGGGTTCCAGGCGGAGACGATCTGGCGGCGTGAGGCGGGGTTCGAGTTGATCATGTCTATCAGGCGCGCGACCTGGTCGATATGGACGCCCTCAGGCCCTTCCCAGTCCCGCCACTGCTTACCGTAGACGGGGCCGAGCTCGCCCGCCTCGTCCGCCCACTCGTCCCAGATGCTGACTCTGTTCTCCTGCAGCCAGCGCACGTTCGTCTCGCCCCTCAGGAACCAGAGCAATTCGATGATGATCGAGCGCAGGTGGAGCTTCTTGGTGGTGACCAGAGGGAAGCCCTTCGACAGGTCGAACCGCATCTGGTGGCCGAAGACCGACAGCGTCCCCACCCCAGTACGGTCTTCTTGAGGAACGCCCTCCTCGAGGATTCGGGAGAGGAGCTGGAGATAGGGCTGCATGGCCCATCTATGGCGGCTGCCCGCGCCGAGGTGGAGCGGAAAATATCCGGATCGGAGAAAAGTCTCTCCGGGACGGTGAGGTCTCCTCCAGCTCCGAAGGCGCGTCGGTGGCAAAGGGCGCGGATGCGGATCGGCACGGCTCTGGATGCGGCGCGGCTGCTTGCCCCCGTCTATGACGGGAGCGAAGTAGAGGTCGTCGCGGCCATCCACCTGGATGCCGACCTTTCCTTCCTCGCGCTGACGGTGGAGCTACCGGGAGCGCGGGACGGCGCCGACCTGCCGGTGGCGACCCTCCTCGGCCGCGCGCTGCGGATCGGTTCGCAGGCCCTGATCCTGGCGCACAACCATCCCAGCGGGAATGCTTCGCCAAGCCAGGAGGACCTTCGCGGGACACGGCGCCTGGCGGAGGCAGCTGCGCCGCTCGGGATCAGGCTTCACGACCATCTGATCTTCGCGGGGGACGAGTGCGTGAGCCTTCGCGAGCTGAAGCTGCTCTAGCTCAAGCGGGGCAGATGGGTATGTCTTTGGGTTCCGGGCGCGGGCCCATGCCTTCGAACTGCGCGAAATAGGATTCGGAATCGGCGAGCCGCTCGAAGCGGGTGAGCTGGTAGCCGACGGCCGAGAATTCGCAGATGAGGAGCTTGGGCGGCGTTCCGTGCCGGTCCGTGGGCCGGTCCGCGTCCACCACGACGACGCGGCCGCGCGGCTTCAAGTCCGCCCTCAGGTTCCACAGGAACTCGCTGGGCCGTTCGATCTCGTGATACATGTGGATCATGAAGATGCGGTCGAACGACCGGTCTGGGAGGAGCGGGTCGTTCGGCTTGCCCAGCTTCACCGCGATATTGTGCAGATCCTCGCGATTGACCCGCCGTGCGAGGTTGTCCCGGGTCTCCGGTACGATGTCCTGCGCGAGGACGCGGCCCGTTCGCCCGACTAGCGGGGAGAGGCGGACGGTGTAATAGCCTTCCCCCGCGCCGATGTCGGCGACGTACATTCCGGGCCGTACGTCGGCGAGCTTCATCACCGTTTCCGCCTCGCCGACACTGTCGCGCGAATCCTCGTTCGAATAGCGGGCGGAGACGATCGGCGAGACCGGCCGCTGCGGCTTTGGGAAAGGGGATTCCTCCTCCGCCTTCTCGCAGGCGGCGAGCAGAAGGACGGCGGCGGAAAAGCCGAGCCTAGTCGACATCTTCGACCTCGACCTTTTCGCCCGTGACGCGCTGGGATAGCGCCGCCGCCATGAAGCGGTCGAGGTCGCCGTCCAGAACGTCGGAAGGCGCGGTGGAGGTGATCCCGGTCCGAAGGTCCTTCACCAGCTGATAGGGCTGGAGGACGTAGGATCGGATCTGGTGGCCCCAGCCGATATCCGTCTTGCTCGCGGCGGTGGCGTTGGCTTCGGCTTCGCGCTTCTGGAGCTCGGCCTCATAGAGCTTGGCGCGAAGCTGGTTGAAGGCCTCGGCCTTGTTCTTGTGCTGCGAGCGCTGGTTCTGACACTGGACGACGATTCCGGTCGGGAGGTGGGTGATGCGGACCGCGGAGTCGGTCGTGTTGATGTGCTGCCCGCCGGCGCCGGAAGCGCGGTAGGTGTCGATCCGCAGCTCGCTCTCGTTCACCTCGATGTCGATATTCTCGTCGATCACCGGATAGACCCAGACGGAGGCGAAGCTCGTGTGGCGGCGGGCGGAGCTGTCATAGGGGCTGATGCGCACCAGGCGGTGAACGCCGCTCTCGGTCTTGGCATAGCCATAGGCATTCTCGCCCTTGAGGAGCAGAGTGGCGGACTTGATGCCCGCCTGCTCACCGGCGTGGAAGTCGACCAGCTCGACCTTCATCCCCCGGCGTTCGGCCCAGCGCGTGTACATGCGCTGGAGCATGCCCGCCCAGTCGTTGCTCTCCGTCCCGCCGGCGCCGGAGTTAATCTCGACATAGGTGTCGTTGGCGTCTGCTTCTCCAGCGAGGAGGGCCTTCACCTTGTCCTGCTCGGCGCGCTCCGCGAGCGAGGCGAGGGAGGCGACGGCGTCGTCCACCAGAGCGTCGTCGCCCTCTGCCTCGGCCATCTCGCTGAGCTCGACGATGTCCTGCAGCTCGCTTTCGATGGCGCGGGTGGCGCCGATCGCTTCCTCCAGCCGGCGGCGCTCCCGCATCACCTCCTGCGCCTGCTTCGGGTCGTTCCAGAGCGACTGGTCCTCGACGCGCGCGTTGAGCTCGTCCAGCCGGGCGAGCGCGCGGTCCCAATCGAGGAACCGGCGGAGCAGGCCGAGCGCCGACCGGACCTGATCGACATAGGATTGCGCTTCCGCGCGCATCGTCTTCCCTTCGAGAGTGAAGCGGCGGGTTAGTAAATCCCGCCCTCGTTTTGCAAGAAGTCGCTGTCTTGCGGCGCCTCCGCCCGCTTGGGGCGAGCTCTGGCCGTCGCGGCCTTCTTAGGTGCCGCTTGGGCGAGCCGCTGCTGCGCCATCTCGTCGCGGCGGATCGAGCGGCGAGGCTCGCTCTCCGGCTTGAAGGCTTCCCAGATGACCCCGGCTTTGGGGTCGTCCGTCGGCCAGGCGCCGTAAACCTTTCGGCCGGAGCGGCGGTCGATCCGCACCATCCGAATGCCGGCGGGGGCTCGGAAAGGCATTGGCGGCACGTCCTTGAAAGCGACCTGGGCGAATTGCTTGAAGATCGGGGCGGCGAGCGTGCCGCCCTGTGCGTAGCCGCCCATCGAGCGCGGCTTGTCATAGCCCATATAGACGCCCGCCACGATATCGGCCGAGCCACCGACGAACCAGACGTTGGTGGGGCCCGAAGTTGTGCCGGTCTTGCCGAAGAGGGGGCGCTTCAAGTCGCGAAGAACCTGGGCGGTGCCGCGCTGGACGACTCCTTCGAGGATGTGAACCATCTGGTAGGCGGTGAGGGGGTCCATCAGCTGCTTGGTTCGAAGCGGCGGGCGCGGCATCGGCTTGCCGTCCCAGTCGGGGGCGTTGCAGCCCTGGCAGGGGCGGGTGTCGGCGCGGAAGATCACCTTGCCGTTGCGGTCCTGGATATAGTCGATCACCGTCGGCTTCACCTGCCGGCCCTGATTGGCGAGGATGGCGAAGGCGTTGGTCATCTTGAGCGCCGTCGTGTCGCCCGCGCCCAGCGAGATGGAGAGGTAGCTGGGATAGGGCTTTCCGTCCGGCTGGGTGAGGCCGAGGCGGGCAGCGAGCTTGGTCACCTTTTCCATTCCGGTCTGATTGGCGGCTCGGACCGTCATCAGGTTGCGCGACTGCTCGATGCCCCAGCGCATCGTCTGAGGCCCGGCATTGCCGCCCGAGAAGTTGCGGAAGCATTTGTTGCCGAGGCCGGCGCCCTGCCAGACGCAGAAGGAGCCGTCGACGATGATCGAGGCGGGAGTCATCCCGTTGTCGAGTGCCGCGGAATAGACGATCGGCTTGAAGGTCGAGCCGGGCTGGCGAAGCGCCTGTGTGGCGCGGTTGAAATCGTCGCCCCGCGCGTCCCAGCCGCCGTGCATGGCGAGCACCCGGCCCGTCGCCACTTCCTCGACGACCATCGCGCCTCGAATCTCAGGGACGGAGCGGAGCACCCAGCCGGCGCCTTCGCGCTTCACCGCGACGACCATTCCGGGGCGAAGGAAGTTGAAGGCGGCGGTGCCGGTCCCGCGCTTGGGCATCGCGGCGGCGTAGGAGGGGAGGGTGCCCGTCGAGCCGTCGGCAAAGCCGATCGTCGCGCTCTGCCCCTGCTTGGAGAGGACCGCGGCCGCGCGCCAGTCGTCGTAGCCGACGCCGAAGGGCGCCCGGGCAAGCTCGCCTTGCCAGTCGCCGTCGACGCTCACCGAAAGGCCGGGATCGCGCCATCCTCGGCCGCGGTCGTAGCGCATGAGACCGTCACGAAGTGCGGTCTCGGCCGCCTTTTGCTTGACGAGGTCGACCGAGGTCCGGACCCACAGGCCGCCCGTATAGACCCCGTTGGGCCCCTTTTCCGTCTGCTCGCCGTAGCGCTCCATCAGCTGGCGGCGCACTTCCTCCATGAAATAGCCGCCGATGTTTCGGACGCTGTTGGAAGGGCCGCGGACGGTGCCGAGCGGCATGGCCTGGGCGGCGGCGCGCTGTGAGGCCGTGATCTTGCCGTTGCGCTCCATCTCCGAGAGGATCCAGTTGCGCCGCTCGACCGCCCGCTTCGCCCGCCGGTCCGGATCGTAGTTGCTCGGCGCCTTGGGGAGGGTGGCGAGATAGGCCGCCTCGTGGAGCTCGAGCTGCTCGACGTCCTTGTCGAAATAGGCGCGGGACGCCGCCTGGACGCCATAGGCGTTCCGGCCCAGGAAGATCTGGTTGAGGTAGAGCTCCATGATCTGGGGCTTGGTGAGAACGTTCTCGATCCGGCGGGCGAGGAAGGCTTCCTTGATCTTGCGGGTGACGGAATATTCGTCGCCGAGGAGGAGGTTCTTCGCCACCTGCTGGGTGATGGTCGAGCCGCCGGCCACCCGCTCGCCGCTGCCGAGGCTCAAAGTGTAGTTGAGCACCGCCTTGACGAAGCCGGGATAGTCGAGCCCGCCATGGGTGAAGAAGGTCTTGTCCTCCGCCGAGGTGAAGGCGTCGATCAGGCGCTGGGGATATTCCTCGAAGGCAAGCTCCACGCGGCGCTCGCGGGCAAAGGTCTGGACGGGCTCGCCGTCAATGGCGCGCACGTTGGTGGGAAGCGGCGGCTGGTAGGTGAGGAGCGATTCGGCCGACGGCAGGCCGCGGGCGAAGAGCAGCCAGAGGAGGACGTAGAGGATGATCGGGATTGAGGCGAGCAGGGCCAGGATCCGCACCCAGCGCTTCCCCCAGGCGCGGCGCACCGAGGCGAAGAAACGGCCGCCGGCGTCGCGGTAGACGGTGAAGCGGGCGGGGGGGCTGGTCTCGGCGTCCATTTTGCCGAAGCTCTAGCCGATGCGGGCGGGCCGGTGAAGCGCCTGGCGGCCAAAATGGGTGGAAAGAGAGGAATTTGCCTAGCGGGACCCAAGGGTGAAGCGTGGGCCTCAGCCGCGCCAGGCGGAGTCGCGATAGCGGCTGTCGAGGAAGCGCTCCCGCGTCTCAAGGGTAAACCTGTCGTCGTAGCTAAGCTCCCGGCAGAGATGCCCGAGCTCCTCGGCAATGGTCTGAAGGCCCTTCAGCAGCCGCTGCCGGGCGTCGATGTCGTCCTGGCGGCTGATCGCGGGAAGCCCGCACCAGGCGCCGACCAAGGTGGGAAGATGGTCCCCCACCAGGCGGCGCGCTTCCCAGGCCATGGTGGAATTGGGATCGAGCCGGGCGAGGTGACGGGGAAGGTCGCCGAGGTGGGTGAGGACGGAATCGACGCTCGGTCCGGCCGCGGCGGGGAGGAGGTGGCGGTGGTCGAGCAGCCATTCCTCGGCCTCGCCGGGAAGGGCGGTGAGCTCCTCCCTGGAAAAACCTTCGCCCGGGCGCTTGCGCGAGCGCCACAGCTGCATGAGAGCGAGCGCGGCCACCGCCGCGGCGCCTCCCGCCACGGCCGCGCTCGCGATCGGCGCCACCGTGAGCGCGTAGCCAAAAGTGCCGGCGGCCGAGACTCCCGCGACCGCCCCGACGCGCTTGGCCTGCTCCGCCGTCTGGTGCTTGCGCCGTTCCTCGCGCCGTTTCTCGGCCGCCCTTACCGCCCTGGATTTGCTGTGGCGCCGAAGGAAATCGGACGCCGCCGCCCAGGCGCCGCCGATGTCGATCCGGATCATTCGCCCTGCAGCTTGCCGCTGTCCTTGTAGCGGCTTTCGATGAAGCGCCCTTGCGTCTCGAAGGCGTCGCGGTCGCTCTTCGCCAGGCGTGAGCCGATGTCGCCGAGCGCCTGGTTGGCGGCGTCGAGGCTCGCTACCAGCCTTTCATCGACGGTAAGGCCGTCGCCGTCCCGCTCGCCGCGATAGGCGGCGGGCACCTTCTCGTAGCGGTCGATCAGCTCCGGGAGATGCTTGCCCATGAGCCGCCGGGCGTCCTGCGCCAGCGGATCCAGCGGGTCGAGCTCGGAGAGGCGCGATTCAAGCAGCGGCACCTGCGCGGCGATCGCGTCCGCTCTCCGCGCCGCCGGGGCGGGAAGCGCGTCCCGACGCCTGGAGAGCAGGCTCTCGAGCTGCTTCAGAACCGTGCCCGTGGGAAGATCTTCGCGATATTCGACCCGCTTCGGCTCGCGCGCGGGGCGGAGCAGGATCATTCCGGCCACTATGGCGGCGAAGACCACGGCGCCGAGAAAGCCCATCGCGCCGATCGGGACTATGAGCTGGCTGAAGAGGAAAATGCCCGTGAACAGCACGAAGACGGCCGCCGCCGCACCGGCCAGCCGTCGCGTCGCGGTGCCGGCGCCGCGCCGGACCCGCTGTGCCATGGGCGAAGGCGTATGGCCGTCGAGACGCGCCGAATATTCGTCGAACCGCGCCAGCACCTCGTCCACGTTTCGGGGGCGGCGGGCCATGGGCTCAGCGCTCGACCGGCGCCAGCAGCGACTGCGTCACCGAGCCGCCGGAGAGACGGTTCTGCTCCACGCCCTCGGCCCGCGCAATGTAGCCGCGGCTCTTCTCCACCTCGCTGGAGAGGGTGGTCACCGTCTGCTTCATGCTGGACAGCGCCTCGACCTTGAACCGGTCGATCGTGTCCATCGTGTCGTAGATGTTCTGAAAGGCGCGCTGAAGCGTCTCCAGCGGGATGGTGGAGGACGCCGCCTGCTGGTGGATCTGGCCGGTCTGGTTGCGAAGCATGTTGCCGGTGGAATCGATCACGCCCGCCGTCGTCGTGTTGAGGGCGGTGATCTGGTCGAGCACCAGCTTCTGGTTGGTGAGCGCCTGCGCCACGGTCACCGCCGTACGCAGCGCAGAGACGGTGGTGGTGGACGCGCGGTCGACGCCTTTGATCAGCTCGACATTGTTCTTCTTGACGAGGTCGAGGGCGAGATAGCCCTGCACCGTCACCGCCATCTGGGTGAGCAGGTCGGTGGTGCGCTGACGGGTGTAGAATAGTGCGGTTTCGCGGATCGCCTTCGCCTTTGCCGGCTCCGTGGCGTCGAGCTCGTTCGCCTTTTCCTCAAGCTTCGCGTCGAGCGCCTTGGAGATGTGGATCATCTGCTCGAGCTGGCCCATCGTCTTCCACAGGCCCGCCCGCTCGGTGTCGATGGCCGCATTGTCCATCAGCAGCTCGTCCTTGCCGGAGGCGAGGCTTCCGAGGATCTTCGAGATGTGGGTCTGCGACGACTGATACTTTTGGAAGTAATTCGTCATCTTGTTGCCGAAAGGAAGGAAGCCGAGGATCTTGCGCGGGGTGGAGAGATTGCCCTGACGGCCCGGATCGAGGTCCTCTACGGTCCGGCGCAGCTCGCTGAGATCGGCCCCGATTCCGGAATCGGAGCTGATCGCCTTGACCGGCCGATCCAGGAAACGGTTGGACGCGCCCGCCGCTTCGGAGATCTGCTTGCGGCCCATGTTGGTGAGCTCGTCGACCTTCTTGCCGAATTCGGGGCTGTTCGGGTCGGCCGAGACCAGCTCGTCGACGAACTTGTCGACCACTCCGTCGAGCTTCGACTTCACCGACTCCTCGACGGGAACGAGCCCGGCCGCCTGTGCCGGCTCGACCGTCTGCAGCGGCTGGGGGGGATCCAGCTTGAGAGCCGTCGCCGTCTCGGTCTGCGTCTGCGTCGCCATTGTCGCTCCTCCGCGCCTTTTCCCCGGCTAAATGGGGCAGGGGATGCCCCGAGCGCAAGGGGAAAGTGTGTTATTTATCTCACACACCCATTCCTCCGCCATGCCTTGCCGGACACGGGGCGATCATGGCATTTCGAGGCGAGCCGCATGTGTGGCGGCGAACAGGGAGAGTAAGCATGTTCCAGAAGCTGACCGCCGCCCTCGCGGCGACGACTTTGGTCGCAAGCCCCGTCATGGCGGCCGAGCTGCCGAACTTCGACCAGTCGGGTGCTCGCCGCAGCGGGGCCGTCGCCGGAGCCTATTTCAAGGTGCCCCTGGGCGGGCCGCGCGCGAAGAAGCCGGCGGCGGGGCTGCGCCTGTCGATGGTCCACGACTATCGCCACGCAGGCGCGCAGACGGCGCGGGTGGTCCAGGCGGACAGTTTCGACCTGCGGCTGGTAGGCGCCGGGAAGCCGACCTTCTACATTGCGGGCCAGCCGGTGACCGGCGAGCAAGCAAAGAAGCGCAACCTCGGCCCTGTCGGATCGGTGGTCACGATCGCCGTGCTCGTCGCCGCGGCGGTGGGTGCCTATTACATCTACCGCGCCGTCGACGACAGCGGCGAGGAATAATCACACCCGCAGGCGCCTGCGCGTCTCCTCGCCGGCCTTGCCGGCGAGGCCCGGCACCTCGTCCAGCTCGCGAAGCGAGGTGAAGCCGCCGCGCTCTTCCCGGTAGCGGACGATCTCGTGCCCGTGGCCCCGAAGCTCGCCGATCGAGTCGAGCTCCTCCTTGGTGGCCCGGTTGAGGTCGAGGGGCTCGCTCACAGGTCCGGCAGCTTCTGGTTGGCCTCGCCCCAGCCCTGGAGGGCGCGGGAGGAAGCGCGTTCGAGGAGAAGCTCGGAGTCGCGGACGGTGAAGCGGGCGCCGGACTGAAGCTCGTCCAGCTCGTCCCAGCCGATCGGCGCGGCTACCGGAGCGCCTTCGCGCGCACGGGCCGAATAAGGCAGGATGGCCGTCGCGCCCCGCTGGTTGCGGAGATAGTCGAGGAAGATGCGGCCCTTGCGCTTCACCTTGGCGAGATTGGCGGTGAAGCGGTCCGGCTCGGCGGTGGCGAGCGCGATCGCGAAGCGCTGGGCGAAATCCTTCACCTCAGGCCATTCGGCTTCGGGGATGAGCGGCACGACGACGTGGAGCCCCTTTCCGCCCGTCACCATCGGGAAGCTCTGGAGGCCCATGTCGGCGAGGTAGCGGTGGAGATCGCGGGCGGTACGCTTCACCTCGTCGAAGCTCAGCCCCTCGTCCGGGTCGATGTCGAAGACGAGCCTGTCGGGCTTCTCGATTTTAGCCACGGAAGAGCCCCAGCCGTGGAACTCGATCGTTCCCATCTGGGTGCAGGCGATGATCCCGGCCGGAGCCTCGATATAGACGTAGTCCTCGATCTGCCCCTTCTTCTCCTCGATCGGGATCTGGTGGACGTGGGGGCCGAAGCTTCCGGTATTGTGCTTCTGAAAGAAGCATTTCTTCGCCCGTCCCTGCGGGCAGCGGACCAGGCTGAGCGGCCGCTCGGCGGCCCAGACCGCCATCAGAGGCCCCAGCGTGCGGTAATAGTCGACGAGCTCGCCTTTGGTGACTCCGGCCTCCGGCCACAGCAGCCGCTCCGGGTTGCTGACCTTGACGTCGTCCACCGGGCGCTCGGCGCGTTCGACCGGCTGCGGCTTCTCCTCGATGACCTCGGCGGCTTTCTTGTCGGTACGCAGGCCGAGGAAACTAGCGTGGCGAACGACGCCTTCCGCGGTGAACTCGGCGAAGGCGACCTCCGCCACCAGCTTGGGCTTCACCCAATGGGCGCCGCGCGCCTCGGCCCTCGGGACGGCCACCGCCGCCTTGTCGGCCGCGATTCGCTCGAAGCGCTCGCGCAGATCGTGCTGGACCTGGTTGGAAAAACCGGTTCCCACCTTTCCCGCATAGCGAAGCTTGCCGCCTTCGTTCACCGCCAGCAGCAAAGCCCGGAAGCCGCGACCCTTCTTGTCGCTCTCCGACCAGCCGACGATGACGAATTCCTGCCGATAGGTGCATTTGATCTTGAGCCAGCTCTTCGTGCGGCCGCTCCGGTAAGGCGCGTCGGCGCGCTTCGAGATGATCCCTTCCTGCCCCGCCTCGCACATGGCGTCGAACAGCTTCTCGCCATGCCCCACGATATGCTCGGCGTAGAGGATGGTGGGCGGCTTCCCCTCGCCGACGAGTGAGGCCAAGCGGGCCTTGCGCTCCAGCGTCCCAAGCCCCGTCAGATCCTCACCGTCGATCTCCAGGGCGTCGAAGAGGAAGAGGGCAAGGCCGCGCCCTCCTTCGCTGATTGCCTGCTGGAGGGCGGAGAAGCTGGTATTCCCCTCCTCGCTGAGGCTGACGATCTCGCCGTCGAGCAAAGCCGAGCCAACCTCCAGCTCCGCCGCCGCGGCGGCGATCTCCGGGAACTTGTCCGACCAATCGAGGCCAGAGCGCGTATAGACCTTCGCTTTGCCGCCCCCGATCGCCAGTAGGCAGCGATAGCCGTCATATTTCATCTCGTGAATCCATCCGGACCCGGAGGGCACGTGGTCGACCAGAGTTGCCTTCTGCGGCTCGCGAAAAGCGGGGAGCTTAGATCCTCCCCGGGACGGGGAGGGGGACCGCGCGGAGCGCGGTGGAGGGGGCTCAGCGTGAGTCTCAGGACCCCCTTCACCCCGCCGCTTCGCGGCGCGGTCCCCCTCCCCGTCCCGGGGAGGATCTTTCCAGCCTTTCAGCTCCTTAGCCTTCTTGCCCGCGGCGATTTCCTGCATCGTTCGGCCGGTCTTGATCGAGGTGAGGTATTTCTCCGTAAGGCCCATCGTGCCGCCGGCATGCTCGTCCGTCACCTTCTTGAGCATCCAATTCTCGGCGCGGCTTCGGCTGCCGGCCTTGGGCTTCAGCCGGAACATCACCCACTCCCCCTTCATGCGGTGGCCATCGACGCTGAAGTGGAGATGGCCCTCCTCGAGCGTCTTCCTCGGGTCCTTGCGCGGGTCCGGAGTCCAGCTGCCCCAGTCCCACAACATCACCGTGCCGCCGCCATATTCGCCCTTTGGGATCGTCCCCTCGAACGTGGCATAGCCCATCGGATGGTCTTCGGTGCGCACCGCCAGCCTTTTGTCCGACGGGTTTAGGCTGGGCCCGTTCGGCACCGCCCAACTCTTCAGCACTCCGTCCAGCGCCAGCCGCAGGTCGAAATGCAGGCGCGTCGCATCATGCTTCTGAACCATGAAGAGGGCAGGGAACTCGCCGCCTTGTTCGACGTGCCCCGGCGGCTCCGCCGTCTTCGCGAAGTCTCGCTTCTGGTTGTAGGTGGCGAGCGGGTCGGCCGCTTTGCGGGCCATTTGTCAGGCCCGTTTGCGCGCCGGAGCCGGTTTTGCGGGAGCCTTTTTCGGAGCGGCCTTGCGGGCGGCCGCGGGCTTGGAGGCGGTCTTCTTCGCGCCGCCTCCGCCCGCCTCACCGGGCCTCTCGATCGACCGCTTGAGCGCCGCCATCAGGTCGATGACGTTGGAGCCCTTCGCCGGAGCGGGCTCGTCGTCGGTCTGGATGGTCTTGCCCTTGCGCTTCTGCTCGATCAGCTCCTCCAGCGCCTCGATGTAGCGGTCGTGGAACTTGGACGGATCGAACTTCGCGGTCTTCCGCTCGATCAGCGCCTCGGCGAGGTCGAGCAGCTCCTCGTCCGGCTTCGCCTCGGCGATGTCGCGGAAATAGTTCTGCGCCTTGTTGACTTCGTCGGCATAGCGGAGCGTTTCAAGCACGATCCCCCGCCCGCACGGCTTCAGGCTGACGAGATATTCTCGGCCTCGAAGCGCCAGCTGGCCGAGCCCCACTTTCTTAGTCCGTCGCAAGGCCTCACGAAGGACGATGAACGCCTCCTCGGCCAGATCGTCCGCCGGAACGACGAAATAGGGCTTTTCGTAATAGAGGACGTCGATGTCGTCGTAATCGACGAACTGGGTGAGCTCGAGCGTCTTCTTGCTCTCAAGCTTGACGCCCTCCAGCTCCTCGTCGTTGAGGAGCACGTACGAGCCCTTCTCGTACTGAAAGCCTTTGACGATCTCCTCCGGGTCGACAGGCCCGACGCCTGGCACCACCTTCTCATATTTGATGCGCTTGCCGGTCGGCTCGTGGATCTGGTTGAAGGCGATGGTCGCGCCGCTCTTGGTGGCGGAGAAGATTTCGACGGGGATAGAGACCAAGGCGAGCCTGATCTGTCCCTTCCAATAAGCGCGCGCGGCCATGCTTGCCTGCTCCAGAAAATCGATTCGTTTCCGATTCAATCCGCGGGAGAGGAGGGGGTTCCGGTCAGACGGGAATCTCAGTCGTGTACTTCACCTGCCGAAGCGCGAAGTTGCTCGCGGCGTTGGCTACGCTGGGGTGGGCGAGGACGCCGCGCATGATGAAGCGGTCGTAGTCGGCGACGTCCTTGACCGCGATGCGCAGTAGATAATCCCACTCGCCGGACATGGCGTAGCATTCGACGATCTCTTCCCGGGAGCGGATGAAGTCCTCGAACTCGGCCCGGGTCTCGACCGTCTGGCGGGTCATCCGGACCTGACAGAGCACGTTCACCGACCGTCCCAGTGCTTCCGCGCTGGCGAGCCGTACCGTCCGTCCGAGCACGCCCGCTTTCTCGAGGCTTCGGACGCGTCTCCAGACGGAGGCGGGGGAGGCGCCGACCTTTTCCGCCAGCGCTGCGTGACTAAGCGCCGCATCGCGCTGCAATTCGCGGACGATGTTGCGGTCGATGCGGTCAAGCTGATCAGTTTCGTTCACGAAACCTACCATAGATGAAAGGACGCTCCATTTCCAGCGGCCGCCTGTCCCCAAACTGATATGCAATCGACGCGGCGGTGCGATATTGAGGCTCGGGCGTTGAACGCGCCTGGCAGACGAACAGGAGGGGCGATTGGCAGACGGCTTTGCAAGCTCGGAAACCCCGCTCTTCGAACGGCTCGAAGAGCAGAAGTCGGACAGCCTTCTCCAGCTGATCGCGCTTTGCGATGCCGACAAGCGGCCGGACAAGATCGATGTCGGGGTCGGGGTCTATCGCGACGCTGGAGGCGGCACTCCGATCCTGCGGGCCGTCAAGAAAGCCGAGCGGCTGCTCTGGGAGCGGCAGGAGACCAAATCCTATCTCGGTAGCCAGGGCGACGGGCGGTTCACCGAGCTGGTGCGTCCGATCGTCTTCGGCGAGGCGGGGGCCAAGGACGAGCGCATCGTCGGTCTTCAGACGCCGGGGGGCTGCGGCGCGCTACGACTCGCCGGGGACCTTGTGTCCAAGGCCAATTCAAAGGCGCGAATTCATGTCGGCCAGCCCACCTGGCCCAATCACGGGCCGCTGATCGAATGTGCCGGCGTCGAGATGGTGGCCCATCCTTATTACGATCCGCCCAGCCGACGGATCCTGTTCGATCGGATGATGGACGCGCTCGGAAGAGCGGAAGCGGGCGATCTCGTCCTCCTCCACGGTTGCTGCCACAATCCGACCGGTGCCGACCTGTCGCTCGAGCAATGGCGGGAGGTGGCGGAGCTGGTCGCGGCTGGCGGGCTGATCCCCTTCGTCGATCTTGCCTATCAGGGTCTCGGCCGGGGCCTTGATCCGGACGCCGCCGGCACGCGCCTCGTGGTCGAGGCTGCCGAGCAGGCGATCGTTGCCCAGAGCTGCGACAAGAATTTCGGAGTCTATCGCGAACGCGTCGGCAACCTCTTCGTGAAGGCGGCGAGCCCCCGCTCCGCCAGGATCGTCTTCGGCAATCTGATGCAGCTTTCGCGTACCATGTGGTCGATGCCGCCCGACCATGGCGCGGCAATCGTCCACCTCGTCCTGGAGGAGCCGGAGCTTCGAGCCGACTGGAATGCCGAGCTCGTCGAGATGTGCGCGCGCATCCGATCGCTCCGCGCCCGCCTCGCCGCCTATGACGAGCGGCTCGCCTATATCGACGCTCAGAACGGCATGTTCTCGATCCTGCCGCTTTCGCAGGACCAGGTTCTCGAGCTCCGCGAGGAGAAGGGCATTTATCTGGCGAATAGCGGCCGCTTCAACGTGGTCGGGCTCTCGGACGACAATGTCGAGCGGTTCGCAGCCGCGGTGGTGGAGAAGATGGATGGCTGAGGAAGCGCTCGCCACACGCCCCCGGATCAACGCGCCCGATCCCGCCTACGACTGGCGGCGGATCGCCTATCTCGTTCAGGTCAGCCGGGCGATGGACAAGCTCGAGGAGGAAAGGCTCGTCCTCGAGCGCAAGATCCTCTACCAGTTCAGCGCTCGCGGCCACGACCTAGCGCAGGTGATGCTCGGCACCCGGGTCACCAACGCACGGGATGCGACCTGCGGCTATTACCGCTCCCGGCCCCTGCTCCTCTCGCTAGGCGTTCCGATCGAGGACGCGCTCGCCTCCGGAATGGGGCGCGAGGGCGGCTATTCGGACGGCCGCGACATCGGGGTGGTGTTCAACTACCCGAACCCGCACGGGGCGCCCGCGCTTCCCATGTCCGGCGGGGTAGGTGCGCAGTACACGCCCACGGCCGGTTGGGCGCAGGCGATCGAATATTACCGCACCGTTCTCGGTGACCGAAGCTATGATGAGGCGATGGCGGTGGTGCTCGGCGGCGACGCCTCCTGCGCGACCGGGGGCTTCTGGTCGGCCCTGACGATCGCCACCACCCAGAAGCTGCCGATGCTCTTCTACGTCGAGGACAACCAGTACGGCATCTCCGTCCCCTGCACCTACCAGACCCCCGGGGCGGATATTTCGAAGAACCTCGCCAGCTTCGGCAACATCGCCATCTTCGCCGGCGACGGGACGGAGCCCGCCGAGGCGGCACGGCTCATCTCGCGCGCAGTGGAGCATGTCCGCCGCCGTAAGGGCCCGGCGCTCCTCCACCTGCGGGTCCCGCGCCTCCAGGGGCACAGCTTCCAGGACACTCAGACCTACAAGTCCGAAGAGACGGTTCGGGAGGAATGGGCGCGCGACCCGCTTCCGAAGCTGAAGTCCTACCTCGTCGGCTCCTTGCTGGACGAGGAGGAGTGGGACTCGATCGAAAGCGAGGCACAGGCGGCGGTCGAACAGGCCCGCGCCGAAGCGGAGTCGAGGGGCATCTCCGATCCGGAGCGCGTGCTCGCCCACGTCTTCTACGAGGGCGAGATGCAGAAGCTGGGTGGGCAGTGGACCCACGGCTACCGCGCGCCCCCGAGCGACGATGAGCCGAAGCCCGAGGGGCAGCGGATCAACATGGTGACCGCCATCCGCCGAACCCTCGACCACGAGCTGGAGATCAACCCGCGCGTGCTTCTGTTCGGCGAGGATATCGGGCCGAAGGGCGGAGTCCATGCGGTGACGCTGGGGCTTCAGGAGAAATACGGTGTCGAGCGTGTCTTCGACACCAGCCTCAATGAGGAGGGCATCGTCGGCCGAGCCGTCGGAATGGCGCTGGCCGGACTGATGCCGGTGCCCGAAATCCAGTTCCGCAAATATGCCGAGCCGGCGACCGAGCAGATCAACGATTGCGGGACGATGCGCTGGCGGACGAACAACCGCTTCGCCGCTCCGATGGTGCTTCGGATCCCCGGCGGCTTCTTCAAAGTGGGCGACCCCTGGCACAGCCAGACCAACGAGGTTCAGTTCGTCCACAATCCCGGCTGGCAGGTGGCGGTGCCGTCGAACAGCGAGGATGCGGTGGGCCTGCTTCGCTCCGCGCTGCGGGGCAACGACCCGGTCGTGTTCTTCGAGCACCGGGCGATGCTGGACGACGCCTGGGCGCGGCGGCCCTATCCCGGCGACAACTATGTGCTTCCGTTCGGGCGGGCGAAGAAGACGCGCCAGGGGGACGAGATCACCATCGTCACCTGGGGAGCGATGGTTCCGCGCTGCGAGGATGCGGCGGAAGGCGTCTCGGCGGACGTCATCGACCTTCGGACCCTCATGCCCTGGGACAAGGAGATGGTTCTGGAGAGCGTCCGCCGCACCCGGCGCTGTCTGATCGTCCACGAGGATCTTCGCACCGGCGGCTTCGGTGCGGAGATCGCGGCCGTGGTGGCCGACGAAGCCTTCCTCGACCTCGACGCGCCGGTCGCCCGGGTAACCATGCCAGACATTCCGAGCCCGCATAATCCCGTGCTTCTCAACTGGGCGGTTCCGAGCGTGGAGCGGATCCGCGCGAAGATCGACGAGCTGGTGGGGTTCTGACGATGATCGACGTTCTCGTTCCCGTCGAGCAGGAAGGCACCAAGGCAGTAGTGCGCTCGTGGCTCAAAAAGGTCGGCGACCGCGTGGAGTTGAACGATCCGCTCGTCGAGCTGGAGACGGACAAGGTCGCAATGGAGGTGCCGGCCCCGGCTGCGGGCGTGCTGCGGGAGATCCTGCTCGATACGGACGCGGACGCCGTGCCGGGCGCCGTGCTCGGGCGGATTGCCCCGGTGGCGGAGGTGGTCGGGCACGAGCCACAAATACGGGTCGCCGCGGCCGAGCCCGAGCCTGCAAAGCGTCACGACCCGGAGCTGCGCCTTTCGCCCGCCGTGAAGCGCGCGCTCCTCCAGCACGACATCGACCCCTCCAAAATCGAGGGCACCGGCCGCGACGGACGGATCACTCGCGCGGATGTGGACCGGGCCGTGGAAGCCGCGACGAAGGTTCAGGAAGGGCCGCGCACCACCGCGCAGCCCAAAGTGGCCGAGCCTTCCGACTCGTCGATCCGCTCCCACAGCATACCGCACGACCGTATGCGGCTGAAGATCGCCGAGAACATGCTCGCCTCGGTCACCCAGGCGCCGCACGTCACCGCCGTGTTTGAGGCGGACTTCACCGCCATCAGGCGCCATCGCGAGCGCCACAAGGCCGCCTGGGCGGCCAAGGGGGTGAAGCTCACCTACACCGCCTACATCGTGGCGGCCGCGGCCGAAGCCATGAAAGTCGCACCCGCGATCAACAGCCGCTGGCACGAGGACCGACTGGAGATATTCGACGACATCAACATTGGAGTCGGCACCGCGCTCGGCGAGAAGGGCCTGATCGTTCCTGTGCTTCGCAACGTGCAGGCGCTGAGCCTCAAAGGCATCGCCGCAGGCCTCGAGGAGCTGATCGAAAAGGCTCGGCGCGAGCAGCTTACCGGCCGGGACGTGTCCGGCGGGACCTTCACCATCTCGAACCACGGCGTCTCCGGCTCTCTCTTCGCCGCACCCATCATCATCGCCCAGCCTCAGTCGGCGATCCTCGGGGTCGGCAAGCTGGAGAAGCGCGTCGTGGTGCGCGAGGTGGACGGCGTGGACACCATCCAGATCCGTCCGATGGCCTTCGTTTCTCTCACCATCGACCATCGGGTCGTCGACGGCCACCAGACCAACGCCTGGCTCACCCGCTTCGTCGAACTGCTGGAGAGCTGGCCGGCGGAATGATGCCTCCCCTCCCGCCTGCGGGAGGGGATTGAGGGGAGGGGTTGTCGCCGTCGCGAGTTACAGGCCCTCCCCCGCCCCTCCCGCAAGCGGGAGGGGAGTTAGGCGAAGAGCGTCTTCAGCTCCGCCTTCAGGATCTTGCCGTTCGCGTTGCGGGGGAGGGGCTCCGGCAGGAACAGCACCTTCACCGGCGTCTTGAACACGGCGAGCCGCTCGCGCACCCACGCTTTCAGCTCTTCCTCCGTCGCCTGCGTGCCGGGCGCTAAGTGGACGACCGCCGCCGGCTCCTCGCCCAGCGTCCTGTGCGGGATCCCGATCAGCGCCGCATCCGTGACGGCCGGATGGTCGAAGAGGACGTTCTCCACCTCCACGCAATAGATGTTCTCGCCGCCGCGGATGATCATGTCCTTGGCGCGGTCGACGATGTAGCAGAAGCCTTCCTCGTCGAGGCGCGCGAGGTCTCCGGTGCGCACCCAGCCATCGATGAAGGTGGCCGCCGTGGCCTCCGGCTTGTTCCAATAGCCTTTGACGATCTGCGGCCCCTTGGCCCAGAGCTCGCCCACCTCACCGACGGGCATCTCGCGCTCGCCGTCGGGAGACATGATCCGGAGCTCGGAGACCGGCACCGGCGGGCCGCAGCTGGCGGGACGGTTGAGATAATCCTCGCCGACGTGGCTGGTCACGGTCGCCGTCGTCTCCGTCATCCCCCAGCCGTTGCCCGGCAGAGCCCCGAACTCCTCGAAGATCCGCTTCGCAAGCTCGGGGGCGGCCGGGGCGCCGCCGTAGCTGATCGTCTCCAGGCTCGACAGGTCGAAGCGGTGCCGCTCGGGATGCTCCAGGATCTGCCACGCGACGGTCGGCACTCCACCGGTCGCCTGCACCCGCTCTCGCTCGATGATCCCCATCGCTTCGACGGGATCCCACTTTCGCATGAAGACGAGGCTGTGGCCCGCCACCATCGTTCCCATGAGGATGGCACTGAGAGCGGTCGCGTGGAACAGGGGGATGACGACGAGCATCGTCTTGGGCTCGGGCTCCGGCGGAGCCTCCCCTCGGCGAAGCGCGGCGCGTGCGTTTCCGTAGCCGACGGACAGGATGTTGGTCGCGAAATTGCGATGGGTGATGAGCGCGCCCTTGGGTTTCCCGGTGGTGCCGCTCGTGTAGAGGATCGCCGCCTCGTCGTCGGGGGCGATCTCCGCCTCCGGCAGGTCAGCGGCGGGAAGAGACGCCCAGGAAGTTGGCGGCCCGATGACATCTTCGAGCGGGCTACCGCCTCCGCCCCGCGCGACAAGGACATGCTCCACCTGCGGGCAGGCGCCGAGGTGCGGAGCGATCACCTTGTGGCGCGAGCCGTCGCAGATGAGCAGCCTCGCCCCGGAATCGGCGATCCCATATTCGAGCTCGCCTCCGGTCCACCAGACGTTGAGGGGCACGGCGACCGCGCCGACCGTCACGGCGGCGAAGAAGGCGACCGGCCATTCCGGCAGGTTCGCCATGGCGATCGCCACCCGGTCGCCGTTTCCGATGCCGAGCCGCCGCAGCTCGGACGCCAGCGTAGCGGTGGCGCGGTAGGAAGCCTCGAAGCTGACGCGCTCGTCCTCGAAGACGGTGAAGGTCCGCTCCCCGTGTGCTCGGGAGGCCCGGACGAGGAGAGGGAGGGAGGAGGGCGCGTTCTTCCAAACGCGGGTGCGGACGCCCCTTATGGCCACCTCGTCAATCTCGAAGCGCGCGCCGGGGGCACAGAGGATGGCTTTCACCTCTTCGAGGCTCATCCGCGGCCAGCCTTCGGGAAGCTCCAAGCCTTCGATCACCCGCCTCTCCTTTTCGAGCGAGGCTATTGTTGATCCGGCCTCGGCTCAAGCGCTACGCCTTCCTCCATGATGCGAGGAGGCGAGATGGAACGGGTTGAGGCGGCGCAGGCGGGGTTCGATCCGGAGCGGCTGGCGCGGATCGACCGCTTTCTCGACGAGCGCTACTTCGCTCCGGAGCTGCTCTCGGGCGCGCAGCTTCTGATCGCCCGCGAAGGCAAGGTCGTCCACTTCTCCACCACCGGCAAGGCGCGCGCGACGGGGGAACCGATGGGCGAGGACGCCCTGTTCCGCATCGCGTCGATGACCAAGCCGGTAACGTCCATCGCCTTCATGATGCTGCTGGAGGAAGGGAAGGTGACTCTCGACCAGGAGGTCGCGAGCGTCATTCCCGAATGGAAGGGGATCGGCGTCTACAATGGCGGTGGCGCCGGCGTGCCCTTCCTCACCAGGCCGCCGGAGCGGCCGATGCAGATGATTGACCTGCTTCGCCACACCTCCGGCCTCACTTACTCCTTCCAGCAGCGGACGAACATCGACGCCGCCTATCGGGAGCGGAAGCTGGAGGGGTGGCACGGGGAGCTGGATCTTGACGGCTTCGTCGCCGGCCTTGCCGACATCCCGCTCGAATTCTCGCCCGGAACCGCCTGGAATTATTCAGTGTCGACCGACGTGCTCGGCCTCGTGGTACAGCGCGTTTCGGGCATTCCGCTCGACCGCTTCCTCCAGGAGCGGATATTCGCCCCGCTCGGCATGGTGGACACCGCCTTCTGGGTGCCGCCGGAGAAAGTCGATCGCCTTGGCGACGTCTGGGCGTTCAAGCCCGGCCAGGGCACCGTCCTCTACGACAAAGGCGAGAAGAGCGGCTGGTCGCGGCCGCCGAAGCTGATCGCCGGAGGCGCGGGTCTGGTCTCCACCACCGCCGACTATCACCGTTTCTGCACGATGCTTCTGAACGGCGGCGAGCTTGAGGGCGACCGAATCGTCAGCCGCAAGACCATGGACCTCATCACCGCCAATCACCTACCCGGCGGACAGGACCTGACGCAGATGAGCCGCTCCCTCTTCAGCGAGGCGGTGAATGCCGGGCAGGGCTTCGGCCTCGGCTTCGCTGTCAACCTTGATCCCGCCAAAACGATGCTGCCCGGCTCGAAGGGCGAGTTCTACTGGGGCGGGATGTTCTCGACCGCTTTCTTCATCGATCCGGTCGAGCGGCTGCACATGATCTTCATGACGCAGCTCATGCCCTCGTCCACCTACCCGATCCGCCGCCAGCTCAAGACGTTGATCTATTCGGCGCTCAAGTGAGCGGCGGCAGGGTGTGGAAGCTCAGGCTTCTTCGCTCTGGTTATGTTGACCGCCGGGGTCGGTGATGCCGTCCAGCGCGACGGAGGCGGCTTCGCTTTGGTCGGAGCGGCTGATGTCGCCGAGGGACACCATTCCGACGAGCTTGTTGTCCTGGCGGCTGATCACCGGGAAGCGGCGCACCTGAAGGTCGCTCATCCTCACCGCCACGTCCTCGACCGCGTCGTCATCGTAGCAATAATCGACATGATCGGTCATCGCCTCCTGGACCATCGTCTCGGGGCCGCGGCCTTCGGCGACAGCGCGCACGGCGATGTCACGGTCGGTGATCATTCCCACCAGCCGGTCGCCGTCGCAGACGGGGAGCGAGCCGGCGTCGGCGCGGAGCATGAACTGCGCGGCCTCCTGGATCGGCTGGTCGGGCTTGGCGATTTGCAGGTCCGTGCTCATGCATTCGGCGATTTTCATGGCGGCGCTCCTTTTCGGGGTTCACCCCTAGAACAGCCCCCGAACCCGCCCGTTCCGCTCGCGCGCCGTTTCCGGCGCTTGGCGATCACGCTTCGGCGATCATCCGTTCGCTCATGGCCCAGAGCCGCTCCGCTTTCTCATCGTCGCAGGCCCAGGGGCGGACATGCTCCCACCTCTGACTGTTCTCGTCGGCGAGCCTCGCCACATCGCAATCCTCGCAATAGACGCCGCCTTTCCCGTCCAGCTGCGGGCTGAGCAGTGCCCAGAGGGTGGTCGAGGCGCCCTGCTCCGGAGTCTTGAACAAGGCCGCGACCCGTTCAGGCATGCTTCCGTCCGGATTCTTCCAGCCGAGCGCCACCATCTCCTCATCGGCGAGGTGGCGCTGGAGCGGCGTGAAGATGCCGCCGGGATGGACGGAAAAGGCTCGTACCCCATCGCCCGCCCATCGCCGGTCGAGGCCGAGGGCGAACAAGGCGTCCGCCGTCTTCGCCTGCCCGTAGGCCTGCCACTTGTCGTAATCGTGGGAGAGGAAGTGCGGATCGTCCCAATGGACGTCGCTCATGATGTGCGCGGTGGAGCTCAGCGCCACCACCCGCGCTCCGCCCGCCGCCTTGAGGCTTGGCTCCAACGCTCGGGTCAGCTCGAAATGGCCGAGGTGGCAGATGGCGAATTGCGACTCCCAGCCCGGCCCGACGCGCATCAGCGGCGACGCCATGACGCCGGCATTGTTGGCCAGCCCGTGCAGAGGCCGCCCGCTCGCGAGCCACTCGCTCGCGAAGCGGCGGACGCTCGCCAGGTCCGCAAGGTCCATCTCGGCGATCTCGACCTGCGGAAGCTCGGCCAGCGCTTCCCGCGCCTTTTCCAGGGAGCGCGCCGGCACCGTGACCGCCGCGCCCGCGCCGACCAAGGCCCGCACCGTCTCGATCCCGATCCCCGAATAGCCGCCGGTGACGATGTAGTTGCGCCCCGAGAGGTCCATCCCCTCGACGATGTCGGCGGCGGTGGTGCGGTGGCCGAAGCCGGAGCCGGAGCCGATCGGGCGTTGGTCTTCGGCGGCCATCTTCGCTCCTACTTGCGCGTGGAAGGCGGGACGAGGTCGATCTCGTAGAGCGCGCCCCAATTCTTCCCGGTGACGAACAATCGGTCCTTGGCTGCGTCATAGGCGATGCCGTTCAGCACGCTGTCCGGATCCCCCGGGCTCGCCTCGGCCACCAGCGGCGCGAGGTCGATCCAGCCCTTCACCTTGCCGCTCCTGGGGTCGATGCGGGCGATACGGGTGGACATCCAAACGTTGGCGAAAATCTCGCCCTTCACCCATTCTAGCTCGTTGAGGCGCTGCACCGGCCGCCCCTTGTCGGTCACTGTGACGCGTTTCGTCTCACGCAGCGAGGCCGGCTCCAGGAAGCGTAGCTCCGCGGTGCCGTCGCTCATGATGATCTGCTTGCCATTCTGGGTCAGGCCCCAGCCTTCGCCGGGGTAGCGAAACTGGCCCACCGGGCGGAAGGTCTTTCGGTCCCAGCGGAAACCGATCCCGTCCTGCCAGGTGAGGCTCAGCAGGTCATTGCCCCAATTGACCAGCCCCTCTCCGAAATACTGATCGGGAATGGAGACGGAGCGGAGCACCCGTCCGTCCTCCAGATTGACCTCCCGCACCGTCGATTGACGGTGCTGGCCGGTGCTCTCGTAGAGCCGGCCGTCGAGGAAGAGCAGCCCTTGGGTGAAGGCCATGGGGTCGTGGGGATAGGCCTTCACCACCTTGAAGCCGTACACCGGGGCCTCGGCGCCCTCGGCGGCAGCCGTGCAGCCGACAGTCGTCACGAGCATGAGCGGGAGGAAGTTCTTCATCTCAGCCTCAAGGCCTGTTCATGGTGAGGAGGTCGTAGGTGGCGACCACCTCGTCCTTCTGGTTGAAGACGTAGACGGCCCAGCGCACTTCGCCCTTCTCCTCATCCCTCACGCTTTTCGTCTTAACGGTGAGCTCCACGCGCATCGAGTCCCCCGGGTAGAGCGGCGTCATGAACCGCAAATTCTCGAGGCCGGTGTTGGCGAGCACCGGCCCCGGTGCGGGCTCGACGAACAGCCCCGCGGCGAAGCTGAGGATCAGATAGCCGTGCGCGACCCGCCCCTCGAAGATGGGGCTCGCCTTAGCGGCTTCCTCGTCCATGTGGGCGTAGAAGGTGTCGCCGGTGAAATGGGCGAAATGCTCGATATCTTCCAGCGTGACGGTGCGGCTTGCCGTTTTCAGCGTGTAGCCGATCTCCAGCTCCGCGATCCGCTTGCGGAAGGGGTGAACATTGCCCTCGGGCTTGGCCGCGCCGGGCAGCCATTGCTTCACGATGCTCGAGAGCAGGGCCGGGGAGCCCTGAAGCGCCGTCCGCTGCATGTAGTGCGTCACTCCGCGAACGCCCCCCATCTCCTCGCCTCCGCCCGCCCGGCCGGGGCCTCCGTGGACAAGTACGGGGAGGGGCGAACCGTGGCCGGTCGATTCCTTGGCACTGGTGCGGTCGAGGATCAGCATTCGCCCGTGATAGGCGCCGGAGCCGAGCACGAACTCCTCCGCCACTGACGGGTCATTGGTGAAGAGCGACAGCGCAAGGCTGCCCATACCGCGGTTCGCGAGCGCTACCGCATCTTCCATGTCGCGATAGGGCATGATGGTGGAAACCGGCCCGAACGGCTCGACGTCGTGGATTGCGGGGGAACCCCAAGGGTCGTCCGAGCGCAGCAGGATCGGCGATATGAAGGCGCCGTTGCCCTCCACCGGCGGAGCGTTCGGGTCCCCGGCGACGATCCGGGCGGACTTCGCCAGCTCCGCCACCGCTTCGCGCACCGAGCGGAGCTGCGCCTGGCTCGCCAGCGCTCCCATGCTCACGCCTTCCTCTCGCGGATTGCCGATCCGCACCTTCGAAAGGCGCTGGCTCAGCGCCTCCTCGACCGCGTCCAGATGCTGGGCGGGCGCCATGGCCCTGCGGATGGCGGTGCATTTCTGCCCCGCCTTCACCGTCATCTCGCGCGCGATCTCCTTGACGAACAGGTCGAACTCCGGCGTCCCCGGCCCCGCGTCCGGCCCCAGCACCGAGGCGTTGAGGCTGTCGCGCTCGGCGATGAAGCGCACGCTCTCCCGCGCCATCACGGGGTGGGACTGGAGCTTCATCGCCGTCTGCGCCGAACCGGTGAAGCTCACCACGTCCTGCAGCGTCAGGTGATCGAACAGGTCGCCGACCCCGCCCATGATGAGCTGCAGCGATCCCGGCGGCAGGATGTCCGCCTCGATCATGATCCGGAACGCCGCTTCCGTAAGATACCCCGTCGCCGAGGCCGGCTTCACGATCGCCGGCACACCCGCGAGCAGCGTCGGCCCGAGCTTCTCGAGCATGCCCCACACCGGAAAGTTGAAGGCGTTGATATGCACCGCGACGCCCTGGAGCGGAGTGTAGACGTGCTGGCCGACGAAGGTGCCGCCCTTCGACAGCATCTCCATCTGGCCGTCGATCAGGATCCGGCTGTTGGG
>DASWOC010000024.1:0-162524 GCA_036398895.1 Allosphingosinicella sp.
GACGCTGAACCGGCCGGAACGGAAGAACCCGCTCACCTTCGAATCCTATGCCGAGCTCCGCGATACGTTCCGCGAACTCGTCTATGCCAGGGAAGTGAAGGCGGTGGTGGTGGCCGGCGCGGGCGGGAATTTCAGCTCCGGCGGCGACGTGCACGAGATCATCGGGCCGCTGACGAAGATGGAGATGCCGACGCTTCTCGACTTCACGCGGATGACGGGCGATCTCGTCAAGGCGATGCGCGCCTGCCCGCAGCCGATCGTGGCCGCCATCGACGGCGTCTGCGTCGGCGCGGGCGCGATCATGGCGATGGCTTCCGACCTTCGCCTCGCCACGCCCGAAGCGAAGACGGCCTTCCTCTTCACCCGCGTCGGCCTTGCCGGCTGCGACATGGGTGCGTGCGCTATCCTGCCGCGGATCATCGGCCAGGGCAGGGCGGCGGAACTGCTCTACACCGGCCGGTCGATGAGCGCGGAGGAAGGCGAACGCTGGGGCTTCCACAACCGCCTTGTCCCGCGCGAGGCCCTGCTCCAGGAAGCCCAGGCCCTCGCCCGCTCCCTCGCGGAGGGCCCCACCTTCGCTCACGGCATCACCAAGACGCAGCTCAACCAGGAATGGAACGTTAGCCTCGAGACCGCGATCGAGATGGAGGCTCAGGCCCAGGCCATCTGCATGGCCACCAACGATTTCCGCCGAGCCTTCGAAGCCTTCGTCGCTAAGCGCACCCCGGAGTTCAAGGGTGACTGACTTTCTCGACTGGCCCTTCTTCGAAGCCGGCCATCGAGAGCTTGCCGGGCGGCTGGAGGAATGGTGCGCCTCAAGCCTCGGCGACGATGAGCCCGCCGACCTGGACGAAGCCTGCCGGACGCTCGTGCGCCAACTCGGCGAGGCGGGCTGGCTCCGCCATTGCGTGCCGGACGAGAACGGGCGCCTCGACGTCCGCTCGCTGTGCCTGATCCGCGAAACGCTCGCCCGCCATAGCGGCCTCGCCGACTTCGCCTTTGCGATGCAGGGGCTCGGCTCCGGCACCATCAGCCTGTTCGGAAGCGAGGCGCAGAGGGCCGAATACCTGCCGGCGGTGGCGGGGGGGGAGAAGATCGCCGCCTTCGCGCTCACCGAGTCGGAATCTGGCTCCGATGTCGCCTCGATGGAAACGAGCGCCCGCGAGCAGGAGGGCGGCTGGGTGGTGAACGGCGCCAAGACCTACATCTCCAACGGCGGAATTGCGGATTATTACGTCCTGTTCGCGCGGACGGGCGAAGCGCCGGGGGCGAAGGGAATCTCCGCCTTCATCGTCAACCGCGGCACGCCTGGGCTCGACGACAGCGAGCGGATCGAGGTGATCGCGCCTCACCCGCTCGCGACCTTGCGCTTCACGGACATGCGGCTTCCCGCCTCCGCTCTGCTGGGCGAGCGCGGCCGGGGCTTTGCTCAGGCGATGGCGACGCTCGACGTCTTCCGAACCACAGTCGGAGCGGCGGCGCTTGGCTTCGCCCGCCGTGCGCTGGAGGAGGCGACGGAGCGGGCGCTGACGCGGCGGCTTGGAACGGGTACGCTTGCCGACAACCCGATCACCCAGTCGAAGCTCGCCGAGATGGTGCTCGACATCGAGACGTCTGCACTCCTCATATACCGTGCCGCCTGGCTTCGCGACGTCCGGGGACAGAGGAACAGCCGCGAGGCCGCCCTCGCCAAGCTCCACGCCACGGACAGTGCACAAAGCGTCATCGACAAGGCGGTGCAGATTTTCGGCGGCCTTGGGGTCACCCGAGGGGTGGCGGTGGAGCGGCTCTACCGTGAGATCAGGGCGCTTAGAATCTACGAAGGCGCGTCCGAAGTGCAGAAGGTGGTGATCGCCCGAGCCCATCTCGCGGAGCATCGGCGATGAGGATTCTCCTTCCACCGGGATGGCCGCGGCCGAAGGGCTATTCGAACGGCGTCGCGGCGACGGGCCGGATGATCTTCACCGCCGGAGTGATCGGCTGGGACGAGGCGGAGCGGATCGTGTCCGACACTCTGGCCGGCCAGTTCGAGCAGATATTGAAGAACACTTTGGCGATCCTGCGCGAGGGCAGAGCGGGCCCGGAGCATGTCGTCCGGATGACCTGGTATGTGACGGACCGGGACGAATATCTCGCCGAGCTGAGGGAGATCGGCGCCTTGTGGCGGACGCACATGGGGGCGCATTACCCGGCCATGGCCGTCGTCGCCGTCCCCGCGCTGGTCGAGCCGGCGGCGAAGATGGAGATCGAGACCATCGCGGTGGTGCCCGAATGACGGCGCACCTGGACACGTTCGTCCGGGACCGCCTGCCGCCGCCGGAACGGCAGCCGGAATTCCTGTTCGAGCTTCCGGAGCTTCACTACCCCGAAAAGCTCAACGCCGCCGTCGAGCTGATGCGCCAGCCGCCCGAGGCGCTCGCCGTCCTCAACGAGGCGGGCCGCTGGACCTATGGCGAGATGGACGATCTCTCCGGCCGGATCGCTCGACTGCTGGTCCAGGAAGAGGGGCTGGTGCCCGGCAACCGCGTGCTTCTGCGCGGGCCTAACGGCGCGATGATGTTCGCCGCGTGGCTGGGCGTGCTGAAGGCGGGAGGAATCGTGGTCGCGACCATGCCGATCCTACGCTCGGGCGAGATCGCCACCGTCCTAGAGCGCGCGCAGGTGAATCACGCCATCGTGGACCAGCGCTTCCTTGAGGATTTCGCCGCGGCCGCCGCAAGCACCGGCCTCGTCCGCTCCCTGATCACCTATGCGGGCGATGCGGGCGGCGGAGAGCTGGAGCGGCGGCTTGAGACGGTGGAGCCCGGCTTCGTGCCGGTCGAGACGCTCGGTGACGACGTTACCCTGATCGCCTTCACCTCGGGCACGACCGGCAAGCCCAAGGGCTGCGTCCACTATCACCGCGACGTGCTCGCCTCGGCCGACAGCTTCGCCCGCTACGTGCTGAAGCCGGAGCCGGGGAGCCGCTGGGCCTGCTCGGCGCCGATCGCCTTCACTTTCGGGCTCGGAATGCTGCTCACCTTCCCCTTCCGCTTCGGCGGAACCGCGGTGACCCTCGAGCAGCCCGGGCCGAAGCCGCTCCTCGAAGCGGTGGAGAAGCATGGAGTGACCAACCTCGCGACTGCTCCGACCGCGTATAAGGCGATGCTCGCCTGCGTTCGCGACCACGACATCTCCTCGCTCCGCACCTGCGTCTCCGCGGGCGAGCACCTCCCCGCGGCGACGTGGCATGCCTGGCACGAAGCGACGGGGCTGAAGATCGTGGACGGGATCGGAGCGACGGAGATGATGCACATCTTCATCTCCGCCTCGGGCGAGGACATCCGCCCGGGCGCGACGGGCAAGGCGGTCCCCGGCTACCGGGCCTGCGTCCTTGACGAGCGCCACCGGCCGCTGCCGTACGGAACGGGAAAGCTGGCGGTGAAGGGGCCGACGGGCTGCCGCTATTTCGACGACGAGCGGCAAGCCCGGTATGTCGTGAACGGCTGGAACGTCACCGGCGACACCTACCGGGCGGATGAGGAGGGCTATTTCTGGTACGTCGCCCGCTCCGACGACATGATCATCTCAGCGGGCTACAACATCGCGGGCCCGGAGGTGGAGAATGCGCTCTACGCCCACTCCGCCGTCCAGGAGTGCGCCGTGATAGGCGTTCCCTGCGAGGAGCGCGGGCAGCGGGTGAAGGCCTTCATAGTGCCCGCTCCGGGACACGAGGCCGGGCCGGAGCTCGCCCGAGCGCTTCAGGATCACGTCAAGGCAGCGATCGCGCCCTATAAATATCCCCGCGACGTGGAGTTCGTCGAGACTCTGCCGAAGACGGCCACCGGCAAGCTTCAGCGTTACGTGCTTCGGGGCTGAGGCTCAGCAGCCGGCCTGCTTGTCCGCGGGTCCCTGAACGCCCTTCAGCGCCCGCCTTACCCCATCGAGGCACGGCGGCGGGGCCGGCTTCGCCTCTGCGGTCGCGGGCGCGGCCTCGGCCTTCTTGCCCAGAGGAGCGGAGGCTTTCTGCGGGAGGCCCGAAAGCGCCCAGTGGGTGCTCGCCGTCACCGGCTTGTCCGAGCGCGCTTCGGCGGCGGCCGTCGCGGCTTCCTTGGTCATCGGCTCGTAGCGGCGCAGCACCGCCCGCTGGAAGCTGTCGATCGCCCCGGTGGGGGCGCCCGGCTGACCGGGCGCCGGAGCCCCGGCTGCAGCCGCCGCCGCAGCGGCGGCTGCGTCGATCGTCTCCGGCAGGAGAACCTCGGCTTGCGCCAGCGACGAAGGGTCCGACGTCAAATGACGCATTAGGGCCATTTGCGGCTCCGAGCCGGCGGCGTTGAACCGGAAGGCTTGGGGCCGTCCCCAGCCGCCTTCCCAGCGATAGAAGATGTGCGTGCCGACATTGGCGAGCTTGGTGAGGCTCGAGCTCCAGTAAGGGACGACCCAATTGGTGTGATAGTGGGTCGCCCAGCCAACCGGGGCGTAGACGCTGCCGGCCAGCGCCTGTTCGGCGATCTGGCGGGCGCGGGCCCACAGCGAGGCGGCGGGCGTCCGGCGGATGCCGCCGTCGCAGGTGAAGGTGAACTGGCAGCCCGTGGAGCGCTCATGCCCCTGGAAGACGACTCCGCAGACCGTCTTCGGATAGGCGGGGTGGCGGACCCGGTTCAGAACCACCTGGGCGACCGCGCGCTGCCCCTCCAGCGGCTCGATCGCTGCCTCGTAATAGACGGCGGCGGTAAGGCATTCGAGCGCACGCAGCCGGTCCACCGGGCTTGCGAAGCTGGCCCTGAACGGCCGCGCCGCCGGGTTCGGGAGATTAGAGACCGGAACGGAGGCGTTGATCGCCAGCGCGTCCTGCGGGGCGATCTCACGGAAGCGTAGCGGTTCGGCGGCGGGAGGGGTGCCGAGGCCAGACACGGTTGGAAGCCCGGCCGCCACTCGGGCATTGGCGGTGCCGTTCACCGGGGTGAGCGAAGTGACGCTGAGGCCGGCGATCGCATAGAGCGCGAACGTCGTGGCGAGGACGAGCGACGTCACCCAGTGCCGGGCTTCCGGCAGTGGGGGAATAGACGGACGCAACTCGGCCAGCTTCGACAGCATCAATGACTCCGAAAAGGACGGGCGCACTAGTGCGGCCGCTGATCCCTGGCAAGCTGAAGGCCGCTAAGGCGGTGCCCCCCTGCGCCGAAGATCCTGATTCCACGCGCCCGCTCTATAGCGCAAATGGCCCTGAACCTCAAATTATCAAGGTTCAGCCCGCCGGGGCGCCGGCGTAGCGGAGGCGGAAATCGTCGGCAAAGGCCATCAACCGACGCTCGGAGATTGCCACCCTCAGGTCTGCCATAAGCGCTTGATAGAAATAAAGATTGTGCTCCGTCATCAGCATCGATCCCAATATCTCCTGAGCCCTCACCAGATGGTGGATATAGGCGCGGGACCAGGTGCCGCAGACGGGGCAAGCGCAGTCCGGGTCGAGCGGTCCCTCGTCTTCGCCGAAGCGGGCGTTGCGCAGGTTGATCGGGCCGGAGCGGGTGAAGGCTTGGCCGGTTCGGCCGGAGCGGGTGGGGAGGACGCAGTCGAACATGTCGATCCCCCGCTCGACCGCGCCGACGATGTCGTCGGGCTTGCCGACGCCCATCAGGTAGCGCGGCTTCTCCGCCGGAAGCATCGGCGCCGAGAAATCGAGCACCCGGAACGTCTCCGCCTGCCCCTCTCCGACTGCCAGGCCGCCGACCGCATAGCCGTCGAAGCCGATCTCGAGCAGCGCGTCGGCGGAGGCTCGACGCAGACCTTCGTCGAGCGCGCCCTGCTGGATGCCGAAAAGCGCAGCGCGGGCCGCATGCTCGCCGCCGCCATCGAAGGCATCGCGCGAGCGCTTCGCCCAGCCCATCGAGCGGTCCATCGCCGCCGCCTGCTCCTCGGAGGCTGAGGTGGTGGGTACGAGCTGGTCGAACGCCATGACGATATCGGAGCCGAGCAGCCGCTGGATCTCGATCGATCGCTCCGGCGAGAGCATGTGCTTGGAGCCGTCGAGGTGGCTCTTGAAGGTCACCCCCTCTTCCGTGACCTTGGTAAGCTCGGAAAGGCTCATCACCTGGTAGCCGCCGCTGTCGGTGAGGATCGGCCGCTCCCACCCCATGAAGCGGTGGAGCCCGCCAAGTCGAGCCACCCGCTCCGCTCCGGGGCGGAGCATCAGATGATAGGTATTGCCGAGGATGATGTCCGCGCCCGACGCCCGAACGTCCGCCGGCTTCACCGCCTTCACCGTCGCGGCCGTGCCGACCGGCATGAAGGCAGGCGTTCGGATCTCGCCCCGAAGCATGGAGATCACGCCGGCGCGAGCAGCGCCGTCGGTGGCGGAGACGGAAAAGGAAAAGCGGGGGCGCTCGGTCACGGCGCGGCTCCTAGCCGCTAGCGGGGCAGAAGCAAGCTCGCGTCGCCGTAGCTGTAGAAGCGGTAGCCCTGGTCGATAGCGTGGCGGTAAGCCTCCAGCATCCGCTCGCGACCCATCAGCGCGGAGACCAACATGAACAGCGTCGAGCGGGGCAGGTGGAAGTTGGTCATCAGCCCCTCCACCGCGCGAAAGCGGTAGCCGGGGGTGATGAAGATGGCGGTGTCGCCCTCGAAGGGGCGGACCCGGCCCTCTTCGTCCGCGGCCGTTTCTAAGAGCCGGAGCGAGGTGGTGCCGATTGCGATGATTCGCCCGCCTCTCTCGCGCGCTTCGTTCAGCCGCGCGGCGGTGGCTGGGTCTATCCGGCCCCACTCGCTGTGCATCTTGTGCTGCTCGGTGTCCTCCGCCTTGACCGGCAGGAATGTGCCCGCACCGACGTGCAAAGTGAGGGTTTCGACGCGCAGCCCCGCGCTCGTCAGCGCGGCGATCTGCGGGTTTGTGAAGTGGAGCGCGGCCGTCGGCGCGGCCACGGCGCCTTTATCGCGCGCGAAGACCGTTTGATAGTCTTCCAGGTCGGCGGCGTCCGGTTCCCGCTTTCCCGCTATGTAAGGCGGAAGCGGCATACGGCCGGCGCGCTCCAGGAGCAGCTCCACCGGCTCCTCGCCCGCGAAGGTGAGGCGCATGCTGCCGTCCTCGGCCCTGCCGGAGGCAGTGGCCTCGACGCCGGAGCCGAAGTCGATGAGGTCACCTTCACGGACCCTCTTGGCGTTGCGTAAGAAGGCGCGCCACTCGCGCGGCCCTTCCCGCTTGTGGAGCGTCGCCCCGATCGTCGCCTCTCCTCTCCGCCCCTCCAGCTGGGCGGGGATGACCCGCGTGTCGTTGAAGACCAGGACGTCGCCGGCCCTGAGGAGGCTCGGCAAGTCCCGCACGATATGGTCGGAGAGGCCATCCGGCCCCACCCGAAGGAGGCGAGCGCTTTCGCGCGGGCTTGCCGGCCTCAGTGCGATCCGCTCGGGCGGAAGCTCGAAATCGAAAAGGTCGACCCGCACGCCTATTGAGGGGTCGGAGCGCCTTGAACGGCCGGAGCGGGCGCCGCCGCGGCCGGAGGCGGCACGTTGTCGGCCGCGATCAAGGCGCGCACGATCCGGCTCGGATTAGCGGGCGGCTCGCCCTGCTCGAGAGCGTCGACGAAGTTCATCCCGCCGGTCACTCGGCCGAAGACCGTATATTTCCCGTCCAGGCTGAAGCGCGGAGCCAGCATGATGTAGAATTGGCTGTTGGCGCTGTTCGGATCCTCCGCGCGCGCAGCCGCGACGCTGCCGCGCAGGTGCGGCAAGGCGTTGAACTCGCTCGGCACGTCCGGAAGCTCCGACCCGCCGGTGCCGTCGCCCTTCGGGTCGCCGCCCTGGGCCATGAAGCCCTCGATGACCCGGTGGAACGTAAGGCCGTTGTAGAAGCCTTGCCGGGTGAGCGTCTTGATCCGCTCGACATGCTTGGGTGCAACGTCGGGGCGGAGCTGGATCGTCACTCGTCCGCCGCTGCTGAGGTCGAGCAGGAGAATGTTCTCCGGATCGGCGGCCGGCGGCGCGGGAGTCTGAGCGGGAGCGGCGCCCGCGAAAAGGAGCCCCGCGAGGAGGCCGAAGAGGCTTTTCAAACGCATGTTCTTGATTTCCCCGGAAAATCCCGCTGTCCCCGGGATATTGCGCGTCCCGGGCTTTGGGATCAAGTGCCTTTGCGGCCGACTTCCTCCACCCGCGCCCGAACGTCGGCGGCGACCGTGGGCGGCACGAACTTGCGGATGTCTCCGCCGTAGAGCGCGATCTCCTTCACCAGACGGGAGGCGATCGGCTGGAGCGACACGTCCGCCATCAGGAAGACCGTCTCCACCCGGTCGTTGAGCTGCTGGTTCATGCCGGCCATCTGATACTCATATTCGAAATCAGCGACCGCCCTGAGGCCGCGGACGATGAGCGAGGCGCCTTCGCGCTCAGCGAAGTCCATCAGCAGCGAATCGAAGGCGACGACCGCAACGTCCCCTTCCACCCCGGCGACTTCGCGGCGGACCATCTCCATCCGCTCGTCGAGGGAGAACATGGGCGACTTGGAAGGGTTGGTGGTGACTCCGATCACCAGCCGGTCGACGAGCTTCGTGCCCCGCCGGATGATGTCCATATGGCCGAGCGTGATGGGATCGAAGGTCCCTGGATAGACGCCTGTCCTCATCTTCTCCCCCTCAATGGTCGCGCTCGATCGCGAAACGGGCGATCGCCCGGAGCAGGTCGGCCTCCCCTCCATAGCTCTTCAGATAGTCGTTCGCCTGCTCGACGAGTATCTCCGCCTGCTGCCGAGCTCGGTCCCGCCCCAGCAGGGTGACGAACGTCTCCTTGCCCTTCGCGCGGTCCTTGCCGACTTTTTTGCCGGTCTTCTCCTCAAGCCCCTCTTCGTCGAGCAGGTCGTCGGCGATCTGGAAAGCGAGGCCGACGTCGCGGGCATAGCCGCGAAGCTTGGTCCTCCCTTCTGGGGGCACGCGCCCCATAATCGCCCCGGCCTCCAGGCAAAAGCCGATCAGAGCTCCGGTCTTGAGCTGCTGGAGGCGGGTGACGGCGGGAAGGTCGAGCATCTCGTCGGCGGCGGCGAGATCCATCATCTGACCGCCCGCCATTCCGGCCGGGCCCGCCGCTCGGGCGAGCTCGGCCACCAGCTCGGCGCGGACGAAGGGGTCCTCGTGAGTGGCTTCGTCGGCGAGGATCTCGAACGCAAGGGCGTGGAGGGAATCGCCCGCCAGGATCGCGGTCGCTTCGTCCCACGCTCGGTGGACGGTCGGCTTCCCACGGCGAAGCTCGTCGTCGTCCATGCTCGGGAGGTCGTCGTGGATCAGCGAATAAACGTGCACGCATTCCGCGGCGGCGCCCACCCGCACCGCGCGCTGGCGGGAGGTGAAGAAGAGGCCGCAGCTGGCTACCACGAGCAAGGGGCGGAGCCGCTTGCCGCCGCCGATCGCGGCATAGCGCATCGCCTCATAGAGCCGAGCGCGCGGATCGGGAGGGAGGGCCAGAAGCTCCTCGAAAAAGGCGTCGATCTCCGCCCTGATCTGGTCGAATGCAGGCCCCAGGCCGAGCGGATCATCCGCCACGGCTCCGCTACTCGCCGTCGAAGGGGACAGTGCCGCTCGGCTGCCCGTCGCGGCCGAACTGGATCTTCTCGATCCTCGCCTGCGCCGCCTGAAGGCGCGCCTCGCATTGCTGGCGAAGGCGATCGCCCTCTCCGTAAAGCTCGATGGATTCATCGAGCGACGCCTCGCCGCTTTCAAGGCGGCGGACGATCTCCTCGAGCCGCTTAAGCGCGGCTTCAAACGAAAGCTCGGAAATGGCTTCGGGCTGGTCCGGCATCGGGGCAGCATTGGGCGCGGCGGAAACGAGGGTCAAGGCCGTGCCTCAGGCCGCTTTGTACCAGTGGACGCCGTCCCGCACCTCCCGAACCGCTCGCCCCTCCACCTCGAGGTGCCGCAGGTGGGCCATCGCCTCGCCGGTGGCGAGGCCGTACATCCCGTCTTCGATCTTGCGCGCGAACAACGTGCCGAAGCAGTCGACCGCCCGTCGAGGCTCGACAAGCTTGGCGGCAAGCGCGTCCAGCCGGTCGTGATGGCCGTGGGCGAGCGAATCGAGCCGGGCATGGAGCCCTTCGAACGGCTCGCCGTGCGAAGGGAGGACGAGCAAGTCCGGGGAGAGCGCCTTCAGTCTCTCGATCGAGTCGAGCCATTCGCCGAGCGGGTCGGCCTCGGGCTCGCTGAGGCTGAGGGAGACGTTGGAAGTGATCCTCGGAAGCACCTGGTCTCCCGCGATCATCACGCCCGCAGCGTCGTTCACCAGGCAGGCATGTTCGGGGCAGTGGCCGCTGCCGACGACGACTCGCCAGTCCCTATCGCCGATGCGGATCGTCTGCCCATCCTCCATCCGGACGTAGCTGACGGGAATGGGGCTCACCACCGAGGCAAAGCGGCCCCACCCCTTCTGCGCCTCCACCTCGATCCGGGCCTCCTCCCAGCCGGCCGAGCGCCAATGGTGGAGAGCTTCGGCGGGAGGCGCGTCGCGGACGTCGGTGGAGAGCATCCGCCCGAACAGCCACTCTCCGCGGGTCATCCAGAGCGGCGCTCCGAAGCGGCCGCAAAGCCAGCCGGCAAGGCCGAGATGGTCGGGATGGAAATGGGTGACGATGACTCGGGTCACCTGCCGCCCCGCCAGCGGCCCCGCGAAAAGCTTTTCCCACGCGTCCCGGCAGGGCGCGATGTCGAGGCCGGTGTCGACGATCGCCACGCCGTCACCGTCCTCTAGCAGCCAAATATTGATGTGCTTGAGCGAGCCCGGCACCGGAAGCCGAGCCCACCCGATGCCCTCGGCGAGTGCGATAAGCTCGCCCTCGCCCGGCACGCGGCGGCCGAGCGGGTAGGTCAGGCCCTTGTGGCTGTAAGCCTCGCCCGCGTCCGCCAGCGAAACGTCGGGAGCGGCAGGCTCAGCTCTTGAAGAGGGCGTCAATTTCGGATGTGCCGGTCTGGCCCGTCTCGGCCGCTTCGGCGGCGTGGGCCGCCTCTGCATCGCGGGCCGCGGTCTCGCGCTCCTTACGCAGCTCCTCGATCAGCGCCTCGCGGTCGCCCGCGAGCGTCGCATCCTGCTGCACCGGCTCGATGCCGGCGGCCTTGGCGGCCTTGGCGACCAGCGCGTCCAGCTCCCGCTGCGAGCAGAGGCCCAGGGTCACCGGGTCCTTGGGCTGGATATTCGCGATGTTCCAGTGGCTGCGGTCGCGGATCGCAGCGATCGTCGTGCGAGTGGTGCCGATCAGCTTGCCGATCTGGCCGTCAGTCACTTCGGGATGGTTGCGGATGATCCAGGCGATCCCGTCCGGCTTGTCCTGGCGCTTCGACACCGGCGTGTAGCGCGGCCCCTTGGTGCGGCGGGTCTGGTCCGGCTCCTTCTGGATCTGGAGGCGGTAGCTTGGATCGTCCTGCCCGCGCTCGATCTCTTCCTGATTGAGCTCGCCGGCGCGGATCGGATCTCGGCCGGTAAGCTTCGTCGCCGCTGTGTCGTCGGCGATCGCTTGGACCTCGAGGATGTGCAGCCCGCAGAATTCCGCGATCTGCTCGAAGGTGAGCGAAGTGTTGTCGACCAGCCAGGAAGCGGTCGCGTGGGGCATGAGCGGCTGAACCACTTTAGTCTCCAAAAACAAGAAGGGCCGCCCCTTCCCGGAGCGGCCGATGCGTTGGCGCCGATCTAGTCCAGCCGCCGCCCGGGGGCAAGACGGAAGGGAAGCTATCGTTCCACCTGGAGCACGATCTTTCCGACATGCTCGCCGCTTTCCATTCGCCGGTGGGCCTCCGCGGCCTGCGCGAGCGGGAAGACCGAGTCGATGACCGGCCGGATTCCGCCGGCTCCCAGGTGAGGCCACACCTCAAGCTCAAGCGCCTTCGCAGTCCCGGCCTTGAACTCGGGCGGGCGGGCACGAAGGGTCGAGCCGGTGACGACCAGGCGCTTTGCCATCACCGTCCAGATCGGGACCTCGGCCATCGCGCCGCGCTGGACGGCGATGGAGACGTGCCGTCCCTCCTCCGCAAGGCAGGCGAGGTTCCTGGGTAGATAGTCGCCACCGACCATGTCCAGAACCACGGCGACCCCGCGGCCGCCCGTGATTCGCTTCACCTCCTCGACGAAGTCCTGCGAGCGATAGTCGAGGGCGTGGGCGGCGCCGATCTCCAGCGCCCTTTGGCATTTTTCGGGGTTTCCGGCAGTGACGATGACGGTGAGGCCGAACAGCTTACCGAGCAGGATGGCGGTCGTTCCGATGCCGCTCGTGCCGCCATGGACGAGCACCGTGTCCCCGGATTTCGCGCCGCCGCGGTCGAAAAGGTTGGTCCAGACGGTGAAAAAGGTCTCCGGAAGCGAGGCGGCTTCGACCTTGGACAGACCGGCCGGCACCGGCAGGCACTGACCGGCCGGAGCGACGCAATACTCCGCATATCCGCCGCCCGCGACCAACGCGCAGACCGCCTGTCCGACCCGCCCCTCGCCCGCCACGATGGTTCCGGCCACCTCCAGGCCCGGAATGGACGGAGCCCCGGGCGGCGGCGGGTAGAGGCCGAGGCGCTGCATCACGTCCGGCCGGTTCACGCCCGCGGCCTCGACCCGGATCAGGACCTCACCGGGACTTGGTACGGGCACCGGCCGCTCCACCGGCCGCAGCACCTCGGGGCCGCCGGGGGAGGCGAGGTCGATCGCCAGCATCGATCGGGGCAAGGTCATCATCGTAAGAGGCTAGCTTGACAGATGGGAGCCGGACAGGGATTTTCTCGCCATGGACCTGGACGAGCTCTTCCCTGGGAAGCCTGAAGACCCGCTGACGCTTTTGACGCGGCAGGACCTCGACCCGCTCTCGGTGGATGAGCTCCATGCCCGTATCGCGATCCTCGAGGGCGAAATAGCCCGCGTGCGCTCGAAGATAGACGCCGCGGTTAACCACCGGGCAAGCGCCGAAGCTTTATTCAAGAAATGAAGCAGGTCGGGGAACAATCGGCCTTTTCCCCAGCTTTTTTAGAGGTCTGCTTGATGCCGGGGGTGCGAAGCCCGACATTGAGGCCAAGCAGTCCGTGACTCACTCGCGGGCGCACGAGGAGTAGCTCAATTGCCGTCTTTCGCCCGCGAACTTGAACAGACTCTGCACACCGCCCTGGCGGAAGCCAGCGGCCGGCGGCACGAATATGCAACGCTCGAGCATCTACTGCTCGCGCTGACCGAAGATTCCCATGCGTCCAAGGTGATGAGCGCCTGCGGCGTCGACCTCACCGACCTTCGCGAAGCCGTGAAGGCCTATCTCGACAATGAGCTCGAGGCGCTGAAGGTGGACGGGCAGACCGATCCGTCGCCGACCAGCGGCTTCCAGCGGGTCGTCCAGCGCGCCATCCTCCACGTCCAGTCGTCCGGCCGCGACGAAGTGACGGGCGCCAACGTGCTGGTCGCGCTCTTCTCGGAGCGCGAGAGCTACGCCGTCTACTTCCTTCAGCAGCAGGATATGAGCCGCCTGGATGCCGTCAGCTATATCAGCCACGGCGTCGGCAAGGGGGAGACCGCGTCGGAGCCGCAGGAGGTGAAAGGCGCCGAGGAAACCAAGACCGAGGAAGGCAAGAAGAAGAACGAGAGCGCCCTCAAGCAATTCACGGTCAACCTCAACGAGAAGGCGCTTTCGGGCCGCGTCGATCCGCTGATCGGCCGCGGTCCGGAGGTCGACCGCACGGTGCAGATTCTCTGCCGCCGGTCCAAGAACAACCCGCTCTACGTGGGCGATCCGGGCGTCGGCAAAACCGCCATCGCCGAGGGCCTGGCGCGCAAGATCGTCGAGGGCGACGTTCCCGAGGTGCTGAAGCCGGCCGTGATCTACTCGCTCGACATGGGCGCGCTTCTTGCCGGCACCCGCTATCGAGGCGATTTCGAGGAGCGGCTGAAGGCCGTGGTGACGGAGCTCGAGAAGCTTCCGGACGCCATCCTCTTCATCGACGAGATCCACACGGTGATCGGCGCGGGAGCCACGTCCGGCGGAGCGATGGACGCCTCGAACCTGCTCAAGCCGGCTCTCTCCGGGGGGACGATCCGCTGCATCGGATCGACCACCTACAAGGAGTTCCGCAACCATTTCGAGAAGGACCGGGCCCTGCTCCGTCGCTTCCAGAAGATCGACGTCAACGAGCCGACGGTCGAGGACACGGTGAAGATCCTGTCGGGCCTCCGGTCCGCCTTCGAGGAGCACCACCATGTCAAGTACACGCCCGACGCGATCAAGGCCGCGGTCGAGCTCTCGGCGCGCTACATCAACGACCGCAAGCTGCCGGACAAGGCGATCGACGTGATCGACGAGGTCGGCGCGATGCAGATGCTGGTGCCCCCGTCGAAGCGGAAGAAGACCATCACGACCAAGGAGATCGAGAGCGTCATCTCCACCATGGCTCGGATCCCGGCGAAGAGCGTCTCATCGGACGACAAGAAGACGCTTGAGCATCTCGAGCGCGACCTGAAGCGGGTCGTCTTCGGCCAGGACGAGGCGATCCGCGTCCTTTCCTCGGCGATCAAGCTGTCCCGCGCCGGCCTCCGCGATCCGGAGAAGCCGATCGGCAACTACCTCTTCTCCGGCCCCACCGGCGTCGGGAAGACGGAGGTGGCGCGCCAGCTCGCTTCGATCATGGGCATCCCGCTCCAGCGCTTTGACATGTCGGAATATATGGAGCGCCACTCGGTCAGCCGCCTCATCGGCGCGCCTCCGGGCTATGTCGGCTACGATCAGGGCGGCCTGCTGACCGACGCGATCGACCAGCATCCGCACTGCGTGCTCCTCCTCGACGAGATCGAGAAGGCGCATCCGGACCTGTTCAACATCCTCCTCCAGATCATGGATAACGGGCGGTTGACCGACCACCACGGCAAAACGGTCGATTTTCGCAACGTCATCCTGATCATGACCACCAATGCGGGCGCCAGCGACATGGCGCGAGAGGGTCTCGGCTTCGGCAACAACACGCGCGAGGGCGAGGACGAGGAAGCGATCAAGCGGATGTTCACGCCGGAATTCCGCAACCGCCTCGATGCGATCGTGCCCTTCGGCTATTTGCCGACCGAGGTCGTGGCGCGGGTGGTGGACAAGTTCATCCTGCAGCTCGAGCTTCAGCTGGCGGATCGGAACGTGCACATTGAGCTCGACGAGGAGGCGCGCAAGTGGCTCACCGCGCGCGGCTACGACAAGCTCTACGGCGCGCGCCCGATGGGCCGGCTCGTGCAGGAGAAGATCAAGCAGCCGCTCGCTGAGGAGCTGCTCTTCGGCAAGCTCATCCACGGCGGCGAGGTGAAGGTCACGATCCGGGAGAATGCTCCGGTCTTCGAGATCGTCTCCGCACCCCCGAAGGCGAGCAAGAAGAAAGGCAAAAAAGCCGAACCCGAAGGAGAGCAAGGGCCAGCCGAAGAGCAGGCCTGACCGCGGAATTGAAGCTCAATGAAGAGGCCTCTCCACCCGGTGGAGGGGCTTCTTTTTTTGAGCTAAGACGGGGGCGGTCCAAACAAGGAGTGCCCAATGTCGGAGAGCCTCACCCTCTACACCAATCCCATGTCCCGCGGCCGGATCGCGCGCTGGATGCTGGAGGAGGTCGGCTGCTCCTACGAGACGGTGCTGCTCGACTATGCCAGCACCATGAAGGGCGCCGAATATCTCGCGATTAACCCGATGGGGAAAGTGCCGGCGATCAAGCACGGGGACACCGTCGTGACCGAGGCCGCAGCCATCTGCGCCTACCTCGCCGACGCCTTCCCCGACGCCGGGCTCGCGCCGCCGCCAGGCAATCCGCGGCGGGGCCCTTATTATCGCTGGCTGTTCTTCGCGGCTGGACCGGTGGAAGCCATTGTTACCGGGAAAGCCCTCGGCCTCCTCGCTCCGCCGGACAAGAAGGCGATGGCCGGCTACGGCAGCTACGAGGAAACGCTGGGCGCGCTGGAGCAAGCGGTAGCGCGCGGACCCTATCTTTGCGGGGACCAGTTCACCGCCGCCGACCTCTATGTCGGCTCCCAGCTGGGCTTCAGCATGCAGTTCGGAATGGTGGAGCCGCGGCCGGCGTTCAGCGACTATGTCGCGCGAGTCACCGACCGCCCCGCTGCCAAGCGGGCGGTGCAAATCGACGATCTGCTGATCGCCGAGCAGAAAGCGCAGGCGCAGTGAGCGGCGACACGAAAGCCGCCGCGATCGCGCTTTACGATCGCTTCACGCACGAAGGGATGGACCGCCGCACCTTCATGGCGGAGCTCACCCGCATCTCCGGCAGCGCGGCGGCCGCCTCGGCCCTGCTCGCGACCATCGCAGCCGATCCCGCCGCGGCAGCGATCGTCCCCGCCGATGACGTCCGTATCCGGGGTCGGCGCATGCGCTGGCCGGCCGGCGCGGGGCGGATGATGCAGGGGTATCAGGCGGAGCCGGTGGCGCAATCCGGACTTCTGCGGTCGGTGCTCGTCATCCACGAGAATCGCGGCCTCAACGCTCACATTGAGGACGTCGCGCGGCGCCTCGCGACCGCCGGCTATAGGGCCGTGGCACCCGATTTCCTCTCACCAGTCGGTGGAACGCCTTCGGATCAGGACGCTGCCCGGGACGCGATCGGCAAGCTGGACCTCGCTCAGACAGCCGCGGACGCGATTGCGACCTTGCGGCTTCTCAGCCTGCTTCCCGGCTCCAACGGAAAAGCGGGTGCGGTGGGTTTCTGCTGGGGCGGCGCCATGGTGAACCGCGTCGCGGTCGCCGCCGGCGAGGCGCTTGAGGCAGGCGTTTCCTTCTACGGCGCGGCCCCGGATCCCGCCGAGGCGCCAAAGGTGAATGCGGCAATGCTCGTCCACCTCGCCAGCCTGGACGAACGGGTGAACCGCACCGGCATCCCCTGGGGCGAAGCGCTCAACGCCGCGTCGCCTCGCCATCGGGTGACGATGCACGAGGGCGTGAACCACGCCTTCCACAACGACACATCGGCAGAGCGCTACAACGCCCAGGCGGCGCGCCGGGCGTGGGAGCAGACGCTCGCTTTCTTCGGAGAGCATCTCTCCTAGGCAAAAGAAAAGGCCCGGCGTTGCGGCCGGGCCTTCCCTTTGTCTAGCTCGCTGAGCCTATTCGCGATTGCCGAGGAAGCTCAGCAGGAACTGGAACATGTTGATAAAGTCGAGATAGAGCGTCAGCGCGCCCAGGATCGCCGCCTTGCCGATGAAATCGGTGCCGGCCACCTGGAAGTAGATGCTCTTGATCTTCTGCGTGTCGTAGGCGGTGAGGCCGGCGAACAGCAGGACGCCGATGGCGCTGATGGCGAGGCTCATCGCGTCCGAGCGCAGGAACAGGTTCACGACCGACGCGATGATCAGGCCCACCACGCCCATCAGCAGGAACGTGCCGAAGCCCGAAAGGTCCTTTTTCGTCGTATAGCCCCAGAGGCTCAGCGAGACGAATGCAGCCGATGTCGCGAAGAACGTCGCCGCGATCGAGGTGCCGCTGTAGAGAAGCGGAATGAGCGACATGGAAAGCCCCATCAGGGCTGCGAACGTCCAGTAGAAGGCCTGGAGGCCGCCGGTCGACATCCGGTTGGCGCGCGCTGCGAGCACGAAGATCATGATCAGCGGCGCGAACAGCACCACATATTTAAGAATGCCCGATTCGAAGAATATCTGCTGGGCGATGCCGGTGGCGGCCGCGGCGTAGGCGACGATGCCGGTAAGCAGAACGCCCGAAGCCATGTAGTTATAGACGGACAGCATGTGGGACCGCAGGCCCGCGTCGAAGGCGACGCCTTCGCGGCCGGCCATGGTGGCCGTGTGCGGCGCTGAGGTCGCGCGCGGGTCAAATCCGTTAGCCATTTCTCGAACTCTCCTTTGGCGGCGAACGGTTCGCCGCTGCCCATAATATCGTTCCGATCCCCCGCACATTCAAGGAAAACCGGTGCGCGCGGAGCCCGCGTGCCGCTAAGGGACGAGCCGCCATGCACCGCCTGTTCGTCGCCATTCGCCCGCCCGCTGCGATAAGGGATCAGTTGCTCGATCTGATGGAGGCGATCGCCGGGGCTCGCTGGCAGGACGAGGACCAGCTCCACCTCACCGTCCAGTTCATCGGCGAGGTCGACCGGCACCTCGCCCGCGACGTCGACGCCGCCCTCTCCGCGATCCGCCACCCCGCCTTCGAGCTGAGCCTGAACGGCCTCGGCTCGTTTGACCGGCGCGGGCAGGCAAAGACGCTCTGGGCGGGAGTCTCGCCTCATGGGCCGTTGAAGGCGCTCCACAAGAAGGTCGATCAGGCCCTCGTTCGCACCGGGCTGGAGCCGGAGCGGCGGACCTATGCGCCACACATCACCCTCGCCCGCCTGGCGCGCGGCGGCGGTCCGATCGGGCCGCTCTTGCAGCGCTGGGGGGGCGTCACGAGCGAGCCCTTCGCGGTCGAAGAGTTCCGTCTCTACGAGAGCCGATTGACTTCCAACGGCGCGATCCACTCGCTGATCGAACGCTACACGCTAGACTGAGCGGCTCATCCTGGCCCGCAGGCATTCCTCACGCGCCGACGCTGCTCAAAAGCCGATCAACCATTCCGGCATAGGCCGCTCCGAACAGACGCACGTGAAGAAGAGCTGGAAAGAGTTGGTAGATCGGCCGCCGCTCAAGAAAGCCGGGCTCGAGGGGCCCGTAAGCTTCCCAGAAGCTGTCGCTAGGCGTGTCGAACAAGGTCAGCATCGCCAGATCGACCTCGGCATGTCCATGATAGCAGGCCGGGTCGATCAGCGCGGCGAGGCGCCCCTCGGCAACGAGGATGTTTCCGCTCCAAAGATCGCCGTGGAGAAGCGCACCCTCGGGCGCCAAAGGCAGCAATTCATCGAGGCGGGGAGCCAGCCGCTCCACCCGCTCCCGCCACGGGCGGTCCAGGACACTGGCGGTGGCGAGCAACCGCTGCTCGCCCCAGAAGCGCGGCCAGTCCCCGCCTTGGCGGTTGTCCAGGGCGACGGTGCCAATCTCATAATCGGTTGGCCAGCCGTAGAGGTCGCCTCTGTGCCCGTGCAGCCTCCGGACCGCCGATCCGATGGCCGCCCAGGCGGTGGGGCTGAAGACGCGGTCATTTTCGATATGCTCGATGAGAAGAACGCCCTCATGCTCTCCTTCCACCAGGGGAGCCGGCACGCCCGCGCCGGCGATTGCCCGAAGCATCGCTGCTTCAGAGCCGCGGCTCACATCCCGCTTCGCTACCGAAAGCCGTCCGTCCGGCCGCTTCACCACAAGAACTTCGGAGAGATCGCCGCCCGAGAGCCGCTCGAGTCGATCCTCCGGGGCTCCCGCCAGCTCCGCCACGCGCTGGGCGAAGGCGCTCATCGAGTGGCCGCTATTTTCCGCGCAAGCGCCGCGGCGCCTTCGGCGGCATCGCTCCACGCAAGGTCGAAATGCTCGGCCTCGCCATAATAAGGGTCGGCGACCGCCTGCCCCTCCCGGCCTTCGACATGATCGAGGAGAAGCGAAATGCGCGCCCTGGCCCCCGGCGGCTTCATCCGGTTCAAATCCTTGAGGTTCTTGGCATCCAGCGCGACGATATGGTCGAACCGGACGAAGTCCTCCGGCACCACTTGGCGTGCCCGAAGATGACCGATGTCGATGCCGTTGCGTGCGGCCACAGCCGCCGCGCGCGGGTCCGGAGGATAGCCGACATGCCAGTCGCCGGTTCCGGCGCTGTCGATCTCAACGGCGAGCCCCAGACGCTCCGCCTCACGCCGGAACGCGGCCTCCGCGAGCGGTGAGCGGCAAATGTTGCCAAGGCAGACGAAGAGCACCGATGCCGTCATGGACCTGCCGTGTTGCCAAAGCGTCCGCGTCTGCTAGCCAGAGGGAAAGCAAAGCACAATGAGAGGGACCATGGCGACCGAAGCAGCCGCAAACCCTTCGACCGGGGAGCGCCCCGCCCGTGTCGGCGCCTATGCCTGGTACGCCCTCTTCGTCCTAGTCCTTGTCTACATCGTCAATTTCATAGACCGCCAGATCCTCTCGATCCTGGTCGGTGACATAAAGCGGGACCTCGGAGTCTCGGACGCGCAAATCGGCTTCCTATACGGCACGGCCTTCGCCGTCTTCTATGCCCTGTTCGGTATCCCATTGGGGCGCTTGGCGGACAGCTGGTACCGCGGCAGGTTGATGGCGATGGGCCTTGCGCTTTGGTCGTCGATGACCGCTCTGTCGGGCTTCGCCAACAACTTCGGCATGCTCGCCGCTGCCCGCATCGGCGTCGGCATTGGTGAAGCCAGCGCTTCGCCCGCGGCCTACTCCATGATCTCGGATCGTTTCCCGAAGGAGCGCCGTGCCACCGCCCTCTCTATCTATTCGAGCGGCCTATATATCGGCGGCGCGCTTAGCCTTCCGATCGGCGGCTTGGTGGTTACCCGCTGGACGGCCGCCTATCCGGATCCCGCCGCGGCCCCCTTGGGACTGGCAGGCTGGCAGGCCGCGTTCCTGGCGGTCGGCCTCCCAGGCCTTCTGCTTGCGCTCTGGGTGCTCACCCTTCGGGAGCCGCAGCGCGGCGCGTCCGACGGTCTGCCCCAGCCGGTGGTGCGGCCCAATGCCTGGCGTGACTTCGGCCGCGAGCTGGTCGCAATCCTCCCCCCGCTGACGTTGCTCAACGTCAGCCGCATCCCTGGGGCCCTGAGCCGCAACCTTGTCGCCCTCGGCCTGATCGGGGGCCTCGGCTACGGGCTCTACAGGCTTACCGGCGACGGCCCCCAATGGGCCGCATACGGCCTCGGCGTTTACGCCATTTTTTCTTGGGTCCAGTCGCTGAAGCACCGGGACGCACCGGCCTACCGGCTCATCTGGGGAACACCGGCCGTAGTGATCTTGGCGGTCGCATTCGGAAGCATCTCTTTCGTCACCTACGCCACCAGCTTCTGGATGCCTCACTATGTTGAGGAGCATTTCTACGGCGGCCCATTGCGCCCTGCGCAGTTCGTCGGCGGAATGACCGCGAAGGAAGAGATCGGTTTGATCCTCGGCTGGTCCGCCGCCGCATCGGCGGCGGCCGGCGTGATCATGGGCGGCTACATTTCAGATCGTTGGCGGCAACATGACCCGCGCGGGCGTCTGTTTGTCAACATGCTCTCCGCGGTGCTTCCCATTCCGCTGGTGGCCTTCATGCTCACCACCGAGAGTCTCTCCGCCTTCTACTGGATCAATCCGCTCGCCCACATGCTCGCGTCCGCCTGGGTGGGCGCTGCCGTGGCGACGCTGCAGGACCTCGTGCTGCCGCGGATGCGGGCCACAGCTGGCGCCACCTACATCCTCGGGACAACGATGGTCGGGCTTGCTCTCGGACCTTATTTTGCGGGGAAGATATCCGTGCTCTCCGGTAGCCTCGCCACCGGCATCTTTGCCTTATACGTCGTGCCGCCCTTCACTTTGCTCGGGCTGTGGCTCGCGTCCCGGCGCATCCAGGAGCTTGAGGCGACCAAAGTGGAACGGGCGCGGGCGGAGGGCGAGCCGGTCTAGCGCAGGACCCCGCACGCGATCCGCGTGCCTGAATTTCCGGACGGGTCGGTCCGGAAATCGTCCGGACGGGCGTGAACAACCACTGCGGCGCCATCGGCATCGAGGAGCAGATTTGGCCCTCGGCCGGAAATCGTCGCGTTCGGGATCGTATATTCGAAGCTGCCGCGGCCGTCGGTTCCTACCAGCAGGTTGGGGAGATCGCCCTTGTGCATTCCTCCCGGATTATCCTTTCCGTGCTGAACGCGCGTCGGGTTCCAGTGGGCGCCTGCACTTTCGAAATCGGGAGCTTCGCAACGGCCCGTCATATGGATGTGAGCGCCATATGCGCCCGCCCCCATTGCGACCGCCTCCACCCGAACTCGGACGCTGTCGCCCGCCTGCTCGACAAGCGCTCGGCCTAGGGTGCGCCCGGTGGGATCGTGAAGCTCCGCGTCTAGCGCATTCGGCGGCGATGGGGCTGCCTCGTCGAGGTCCACACTTTCATTCCGGGTGGCACAACCTGACACGCAGACGGTCGCGTAGCAGAGCGCAAGCAAGCCGCTTTTCCTCATCACCCTTCTCCTAAGTGGCGGAAGGTGAACGAGCCGGGACTGGAACGGTTGCGGTGAGCAATGCGGCGCTGCGAGGGGCTCGTCCCACGCCGAACCACAGCAAGCCAGCCTCCTCGACATCCTCAGGTCGATATACGCTGCGCAGGTCTACGAAGATCGGCTGAGCCATCGTCGCGGCCAGGCGCTTCAGGTCAAGCGCGCGCAGCACGTTCCATTCCGTTACCAGCACCACTGCGTCCGCGCCCTTAGCGGCAAGATAGGGACTCTCGCAGAACTCCACGCCCGGCATCAGCCCCCGGGCCGCTTCCATCCCTTCCGGATCGAAGCCGCGTACTTTTGCGCCCGCGTCTTGCAGTGCCTGTACTATGCTGAGCGAGGGTGCATCCCGCATGTCGTCGGTGTTCGGCTTGAACGTGAGACCGAGCAGCGCCACCGTCTTACCCCGCGCGTCTCCACCAAGCGCCTGCACCACCTTTCGGCCCATGGCCCGCTTTCGGGCGTCGTTCACCTTGGCAACGGACTCGACGATCCTGAGGGGCGTTTGGAAATCTTCCGCCGTCTTCAGCAACGCCAAAGTGTCCTTCGGGAAGCACGATCCGCCATAGCCGGGGCCTGCGTGTAGGAACTTGGAACCGATTCTGTTGTCGAGACCGATGCCGCGTGACACGTCCTTCACCTCGGCACCGACGGCTTCGCACAGATCTGCTATCTCGTTGATGAAGGTGATCTTCGTCGCGAGGAAAGCATTTGCCGCGTATTTGATCAGCTCCGCGGTTCGGCGGCTCGTAAAGATTAGCGGCGCGCGGTTAAGGTATAGCGGGCGGTAGATTTCCTTCATGGCCTCGGCTGCATCTTCATCCTCGATGCCGACGACGATCCTGTCCGGCCGCTTGAAATCCTCGATGGCCGCGCCTTCACGAAGAAATTCCGGGTTGGACACTACTTGGGCCTCTGCCCGCGGAGCTGTCTCCCGGATGATCCGCTCCACCTCATCTCCCGTACCCACCGGCACGGTCGATTTCGTGACGATCACGCAGGGGCGCCGCAACGCGCCCGCTATCTCCTCTGCCGCTTGATAGACGAAGGACAGATCAGCGTGCCCGTCACCTCGACGAGATGGCGTTCCGACGGCGATGAAGACGGCGTCCGCCTCGCCGACTGCGTGGGTGAGTTCGGTGGTGAACGCAAGGCGGCCGTCCCGGACGTTGCGGGTAACCAGATCCTCGAGGCCAGGCTCGAAGATCGGCATGATCCCCTGTCGGAGCGCCTCAATCTTCGTCGAGTCCTTGTCGACGCAGATGACGTCGTGCCCGAAATCCGAAAAGCACGCGCCCGAGACAAGGCCGACATAGCCGGTGCCAATCATTACAATGCGCATCTTGAACCTCAGTCTTGTCCAGCCGCTCGCGGCCGAGGGTGCGGCCGCTTGTCCCATAGCGGCTTCAACGCCCGGTAAACGGGCAAAAAAAAGAAGGAGCCGGCCTGAACCGACTCCTTCCTTTTTCTATGTGATCACCGCCGGAGCGGCGATCATCCTTCTTACCAGCCGGAGCCGGGGCCGAAGGTGATTTCCACACGCCGGTTCTGCGGCTCGCGAACCCCATCGGCGGTCTCAACCAGCGGACGGCTCTCGCCGAACGCTTCGGTGGTCATGACACCGTCGGGGATGCCGCGGCCGGCCAGGTACGAACGGACGTTCGCGGCGCGACGCTGCGAAAGGCCGACGTTGTACTGGTCCGAACCCGAGCGATCGGCGTGGCCCGCAATCATCACCTGGGCTTGGCCGCAGGTCTGGTAAGCGGAAGCCGCGTTGTCGAGGATCGCCGCAGCCTGCGGAGTGATCTCGTCGCGATCCCAGTCGAAGAAGACCATGAACGGACCGGCAACGCACGCTGCCGGAGGCGGCGGAGGCGGAGGCGGCGGGGGAGGCGGCGGAGGCGGAGGCGGAGGCGGAGGCGGAGGAGGCGGAGGGGGAGGGGGAGCCGCGCCACCGAAGTTGAACGTGAAGCCGCCGAGGAGGCTGTGCGACCGGAAGCGCATCTCGGAATCCCGCGAGCCGAGCGGCAAGGTCGGATTGCCCGTGTTGGCATTCATACGCACGTCATCGACGTTGAAGAAGCGGTACTTCACCGTCACGTCAATATTGTCGCTGATCGCCTGACGAACGCCGGCGATCACCTGCCATGCAAGCTTCGAGTCGCTGTCGTCGAGGAACGGCGCGGTGTTCGCGAACACCCGCTGGTTGTTCGCCTTCACGCGGGCCATGCCGATACCGCCGCCGACGAAGCCGGAAACGCCGTCATCGTCGCCGAAGTCGAGCATGCCATTGAGCATGAAGCTCATCACGCTCGTGCTGCCGCCGGCGAAAGCGCGGGTCGCGGCGAAATTGTTACCTTCACCCGGAAGGACAATCGTTGTCGAATACGACTCAAGATCCGCCTTCTTGTAAGCCGCTTCTGCCTCGATCCGGAATCCGCCAAGATCATAGCCTACAAACAGGCCACCATCGTAGCCATGTTCATGATCGAGAGTGATCGCGTCGGTGCGAGTGCCGACGTCAATGTCAGTGTCTTCGACGATCATCCGTCCAAATTCGCCACCGACGTACCAGGCGCCATCGCGCGCAAAGGCCGGAGTGGCGAGCAGGGTGGATGAAAGCGCCACAGCGATGGCGAGCTTCCGCATAAATTATCCCCTTTCTTTAGCGTTCCTACGGGAACGACCTTGAACTCAATACGGTAAGCGGAGTTTCCGCGCAAGCACGCTTATCCCCACAGTTGTTGCAAAAATGCCGCAGCGAGTTCCTTAACGAAAGCTGCTGCGCCTCAAGCAACGGCCGCCCAACGAGTGTCTCTATGCTTGGTTGCCGCCCAGCGGCAAATCTGGTCACTCGATCAAACCATGTGACATTAATGCCGCAGTGAGTGCGGCGATGGCGAGCCTGGCTTCCGCATCGATTGTCGTTCCGCCAGAAGGGTTTGGCACCGCGGGCTGCCGCTCTCCAAGCACCTTTGCGCGCCCCACTCGCACACCGGAACAGATCAGCTCTCCCGTCCCCCACGCTCCCCCCGCGAACAGGAGCGGCACGCCGGCGGTCAGGTTCCAGACGCTCATGCCGGCCTTTGGAGCGATGAAACGCCATCCGTTTTCATTCCAGCAGGCGATCTCACCGCCATGACCCGCCCAAGCCCCCGTCGGGAATGGGCCGACGATCCAGCTTTGCCCTGCCGCCGGCCCCGGGGGCGGCGTGGAGAGGGGGCCCTCCTCCACCACGGGGTGGAGCGCGGCGTCGATGGCGACCAGCGACTCGTTGTGGAACATCTCCTTCTGGGCTTGCCCGGCAGAATGAACGGAAGGTCGAAGCGCGCGGTCGTGTCTGCCATTTCGGTATCCTCACTCAAAGATGATGGCCTTCGGGCGCGACGGAAGCAGGGTTCCGATCTGCACCACGCTGAGCGCGAGCGGACCGGCGGCTGCATCGAGCATCTGCTCGGCGTCCGTGTAGAGGTAGGTCGGCTCGTGGATCGTTACTTCGCGGCTCGCTCCCGCCGAAGCGATCGAGAGCCGATAGGTTTCGCTCTCTTCGCCGAGGGGAGCGTCCGCGCCGCTCATCCAGACCCACCCTATGCGGCTTCGCCGCATCCAATGAATCTCGACGTTACCGTTGGCGAGACGGCGCGCCCGGAGGTGCACCGGGGATGGGGGGCGCAGGACCTCGCCGGTGAGGGTTCGACCGACGATCACTTCCTCGGCATCGTCAAGGCCAAGAGCCTGGATCTGCACGACCCGGCCGAGGGACGACAGTGGCGGCGCCAGCATCGTAAGGTTCTCAGCCTCGACGAGGGCGAACGCCTCCCCTGTCTGATGGCCATGAGCTGCCCATTCGGTCCCGCGACGTCCTCTTAACAACCGCGAGAGCCGGAACCGCCTTTCTCCGACCGGTTCCGCAGCCCCGAACTGGAACAGCTCGTCCCCCAGGACGGCCAGGTTAGCCCCGGCGCAAAGCGCGGAATCGCTCCGGCTTTCCAGCCACATGGCCGTGCTGAGCAGCTCGACCTCTACGCTGTTATGCGTGTCCAGCAATTCGGAGCCCGCTCCGGCGAGCGCACCCAAGGCCGCTCCGATTGTCGAAAGGCCCGCCGTGCCGGCCACAGGCGCCCAGCTCGCCCCCTCGTCCCAACTGGCCAGGAGCTCCGCCCGCCGCCAACCGGCGGAAGCGCCGGCCGCTGCCGCGAAAAGCCTCGGGGTCGCGGGCTTGTCTTCGCCGAACAAAGGGAGGTCGAGAAGCAGAAGCTTGGTTTGTCCAACTACGAGGTCGGGGCTAGCGACAGCTCGCCCCGGGCTGCTTTCGCCTGCCGAACGCGGCTCGCGTTCGGGGAGGCCCACGAGGTCGAGACTGACGATCATCCGGTCGAGCGTCACCCGCTCCACGGACCAGCTCCCTGCCACCTCGGCGATTCGCAGCTTCCTTCCGGGACGCAGGTCAGCCCTGCGCCACCCCAGGTGCAGCTTGGCTGTCCGCCGAGCGGCCCACAAGGCTTCCAGCCTGTGCTCCGACAATGTCTTCGCTTGCTCAGCCGCCAGGGCGGCAGCCACTGCTCGACGGTCCGCACGTCCGCCGCCGCCCGGCCGGACCGCCCGCTGGAGACCGGTTTGGAAATCCCGCTCCGGGTCGTGATAGACGAGACTGGCTTCCGAGGGCACCGCATCTCCGCTCAGCCTCTGCCATTCGCTTCGTCCGCTGGCGCCGGCCGTTGCGGCTCCGGCTTCGGAAGCCTCGACCGTCACTGCGTCGCCCGCCCCGGCGCGGGTCAGCACCAGGCCTTGCCCATCGTCGACGAGCCGGAGAGGCACGAGGTCCGAGAGGCTTTCGACGGCTCCGCGCAGGCTCTCTCCCATAGCTGCGTAGCCGCTGAGGCTGACCGTCTCGCCCTCGCCCACTTCGCCGCTGCTCAGCTCATGGGCGATCCAGCCTGCTGTCACAGGCCCTTCATCGGCTTCGACCTCGAAGGTCAACGAGGGGATCCTGTTGGCGTACTCCGCGAGCTGGAAGTTCTCGAAGACCGCATAAGCGAGTCCCCGATAGGCCACTGCCTCTCCCGAACCCTCGATCGACGCGATTAGCGGGTCGACCGATTGGTCCTCCGCCCCGACGTGTAACCGGAAAGTCGTCGCGGTCTTGAAGTCCCCAGCCGCTCCCCGGAGCAGCTTCCCGTCCGCCCAGATGCGTCGGACCTCACGAATACGCCGCCCCGAGAGCGCGACGGCGAAGTTCGCCGAGTAGCTGTAGTTGACATTGCTCGGCCGCCCCTTGCCGCCGCCGCTGCTCGAACGCTCCTCACGAAGGTCGGTCGCCCAGATCACCGTTCCCGCCACCCGAAGCATTCCGAACAGCTTGGGTATCTGGCTCCCATAGCTCGACGTCTGAACTGCAAGCTCCCCCAGCCGCGGCCCTTGCCGGGCCTTGGGCGCGAACAGCCGGTGGTCGATCTGCTGGCCGAGGATCGCCCCGACCGCCCCTCCGATCGGTCCCCCTACGGCGGTTCCGACGGCGGTGAGCACCAATGTTGCCATCATTCGTCTCCCGAGGTGGGTCGCCAGACGCTCGCCACCGGCCAGGGAAAGTGCCCCGGCCGCTCCACAACCCTCCGCAGCCCCGCATCGGCATGGATGAAGCCTGGGCCGGTACAGAGGAGAAGGTGGAACTGGGCCGGCCCCGCCCGGACGACGATCGCGTTGCCCCCCCCGCGCCTCCTCCTCCGTCACGGACTGGAAGCCGAGCCGGCGGAGCCCATTTTCGATCTCCATGAGATGCTGTCCCCGCAGGCCATAGTCGCTCCGGACCCGTCTCGGGTCGACGGCGACGGCAATGGCCACGACCCCGACACAGTCCAGCCCATAGGCCGGATCCCGCCCCTGAGGCCTGAAGCGCACGCCGACGAGCGCCCGCGCACGGGCGACGATCTCTCCCGAATTCATGATCAGGCTCCCGGATATCGGGTTAGCAGGTCCATTCCGGGCAGATGCGGCTCGCCCCGGAAATTCTCGCTATTGCCGAACCGGCTCGAGCAGGTGGCGAAGCGCTTGTCGCAACCCTCTATGAGCTCGACCAGGTCCCCAACCTGCGGCGGGCGACAGGGCGGCTCCCGAAGAATCAGCCTCGGCCCTTCAGAAGAAAGGATCGCGCATTCAAGCCCGCTGTTCACGCCCTCGATCCACCTCAACCGGCCGTAACCATGGGCGTTGGCCGAGCCCGACACCTCCGCCACCTCCACCAGATCGTCCTCTAGCACCGCCGTGACCCGAGACAGCCGCGTCCGCCCCGCCATGTCGACCCGGCACCTCTTGTCGCCAAGCTGCGCCCGGCACTCGGGCGAAGTCTGCTCCGCGACCGGCCGCTCGAGCAGCGCCGCCGGCCCCCTCAGCTCAGCCTCGAAGCCCTTCGCCTTCACCGTCACGTCGCCGAGCTCGCCCCGCGCCAGCTTCACGCTCTCCCCTTCCGGATCCTCCCAATCGACGAGAAACAGGCTCACCGTCGCCCGATCCCATCGACCGGCCTCCAGGTCGGCTTCCGTGATCGCGTCGCTGCTCAGGGCTCCCGCCACGTCCAGCGCCGCGGCATCGAACCCCGCCGATTGCGATATCGCCGAAGGCAGCATCCCCGGCGCGGCTCGATAGATCAGCCCGCCTCGCTCAAGGTCCCGGTCATGGCTGGTGAAGCCGAGGCAGATGCCGTCGCGCCGCTCCACCCGCCAGCAGAAGGCAAGGGTCGTGAGCTCGCCCGAAAGGATCGTCACTCCGTGCCCTCCCTCACCTCGATCAGCGGCACCGACGGCGCCTCGCCAGCTTCGTAGGTCGCCCGGCTGACGCTCAGCCGGTCCTCCGCGAACCGCACCGGCACGTCGAACCGGAACCCTGCTTTAACCTCTGCGCCTTCGGCAGGCGCCACGTCGAGCCGCACCAATCCGAGGGACTCTAGCGTCCAACCGCTCAGCCACTCTGTGCCGCTCACCGACACCCGCACGCTTCCCGCCTGCGGCCGAGTGATCCGTCGCCTTTGGCTCCCGTAGCTCTTCACCAGCGGGAACTCGGTCCGGGCGCCGTCGCCTATGCCCAGCAGCTGGTCGGCCGCCCCGACCTCGCCCGTCATCCCGTTCGAGCTATGGTCGAACGGATCCTCGAGCCGGAAGCCGATCGCCGCCCCGCGCCGCGCCCGGAAAAAGGCGATCAGAACCTTGAGCTCCTCTTCGCCCCTGACACCCGGCCCCGCATCGAAGCGCAGCCGTGCGTCGGCCCAGTCGCTGTTCCTCTGCTCCACGCCCGCGGCCGTCGTCACGATCGCGGTAGAGAAAGCCGGCTCCACGCTCGCCTCCTGCCCCAAGGCGATCGGAAAGCGCACGTCCTCGAATGCCTCCATTTCTTCCTCCCCCAGGCCAAACCATGTGAATCCGTCGCGAAGCACCTGCGGCAGCGCCCAGGCGAACACCTCGCCTGTCCCGCGCGCCCGAGCCGCCTCGACCGCCGCCGTGATCGGCCGCCACTGCGCCTTGTCCTCCGGGCGAAGCACGAAGCCCGCGAAATAATGCTGCTCTTCCACCGGATAACCGAGCCGCGCTTCGGCCCCGGCCACGGCGTCCTGAGTGGCCCCGCCTTTGCCGCCGGTCACCCAGTCATAATCCTCGAGCTGGAGAACGTCGAAAGCCGGCGCCGCCCAGCCGAGCGGAAGGTTCGCCCGCTTCACCTCCGCTCCGTCCATCACCGTCGGTAGATAGACGAGCAGCAGGCTCTCCATCTCCGGATGCTGCGCCTTCACCGCCGCGACGATGGACGCCGTCGAGGCGGCAAGTACCGCCCCGGCGGCATCCAGCGTTGCCCGCTGCGCATCGCTAAGCGCGGCCCTGACGTCTCCGATCGGGACGGGCGCGAAGGCGGAGACCGCCGCCGCGTCATAGAGGCAGATGCGCCCGTCCCCCATCACCCACCACCAGGGCTCGCCGATCTGCAGCTGCACCCGCTGGCCAGCCGTTGCGGCGACGCCTGCAAACGCCTTCGTTACCTCCGCTAGATAGTTCATCGCCCCCGAATGGGCCGGCGACAGAAGGGCTGAAGGCGGGGACCAGCCGGTCAGCGCCGCCTCGCCGTTCGCCGCCCGCTGCTTCCAGTCGCCCCAGCAATGCTGGTCGAGCAGCTCATAGGAAAGGGATAGGATGATCTCGTAGCCGAGCGCCTTCGCCCGAGCCGCGAGATCCTCGTGCCACGCGGCGCAGGGCCCGTTCAACGCCCCTCCGGCCAGGCTCGCGTAGAACCCGCCTCCGTTCGCCTCGAGCCGGAAATAATGACTCATCCCGACATAATGATTGATGGCTTTGCGATAGCCGAGCTGCAGGCAATTCCTCAGCACCCGCTCGGGCGTCAAATGATAAAGGTCGTCATATCCCGTCGCGATCCGCAGCCCATGCTCCGGCACCAGGGTGTCCCCGATCGCGAGCACCGACCCCGAGCCGTCGCACCTGATTTCGCTGAGCTCCGCCCATCCTTCCGCCGGCGCGGCGAGCGGCTCGTCCGCCTTGCTGTAGCCCGGCGGCACCATCGAGATGAACATCCGGTCGACGTCGTCCGCCCACACTGGATCCTCGCCGCTCCACCCGCCGCTAAGATTGCCGAAATCGAGCGACACGAGCGCATCCTCCGGCGCTCCGTCCGCATAATTCCACAGCCGAACGTACCAGCTCCGCGCCGCGCCGCCTTGGTCCCGCCCCTCGATCGTCAGCGTCGGCCCGTCCACGGCCTCGAGCGGCTTCAGCCCGCCGCTCCGCCACCGGAAGCTCAGCTGGCAGGTCCGGAAATCCCGGCTCGTCTCATAGGCGAGCAGTGGATGGTCGAACCGGTCCTCCGCCTCCCAGATCAGCCCCGCCAGATCGTCCCCCTTATAGAAGACGCAGTCGATCCGCAGCGCATTCGGCCCGGTCGTGACAGCGCTCGCCATCATCGGCCGCGGGAAGTTGACGGACCAGTATCGCGGTCCAACCGTTTCACGTGGCTGGTCTGCTTCGCCGCCCCCGGCGCGGCGAGACGATAGCCCATTTCAATCCTCCACCCGCATAAGTGCCTGCCGCACCGCCCGCGCCACCTGGCGGCTGGAGCGCGCCAGCGCCTGCGGCTCCGTTCCCGCCGCCGCGTTCACTGTCAGGCTGATCCGGATGTCGCGCCCGCCGCTCCGTCCCGATTCGACCCGCCCCGCCGCCGTCGGCACGAATAGCTCCGGCCCACGCTCGCCCACGAGATAGGGCCGGTCCGACGAAACCGGCCCGCCCGTCGCCCGCCCGGGCGCTCCGAATAGCCCCGCCAGCACCTGCGACGCCGCCGAGACCAGGCCTGCGGTGCCACCGCCGCCTTTGCCGCTTCCGCCGATCGCTCCGATGCCGGCCCGGATTGCGGCCTGCGCGATCTCCGCCATCGCCGCGACCGCCACCTGCTTCAGATCCTCGAAGCCGATCTTGCCGGTCCGCACCGCCCGAAGCAAAGCGCTTTCCAGCACCCGCCCCGCTTTCTCCAGCCCTTGCGCGAGCGGCCCTTCGATCTGCCCGCGCATGTCCGCCATGTCGCGCGCGAAGGCGCCCGTATCGGCGCGCACGCTGACGAGCAGCCGCTCAATTTCCTCGTCCATAGATCCTCCCTGAGCTTGCTAGGGGAGGGGGACCGCGCGAAGCGCGGTGGAGGGGCCCTCCCCATCGAAATTTCTAGTCCGGAAACCGCTCCATCAGTCTTTCGAGGTCCGACCGCGAGGCGCCCGCCTCTGCGGATCCGAACATCGCCTCCAGCACCGCGGCGAGCTCCGCGGGAGTCGCCTTCCAGAACTCGTCCGGCCGCCAGCCGAGCAAAGCCCCGGCAAGCCCCGCCAGCTTCGCGGCGGCCTCGCTAAACCGCGCCACGGCCCTGCAATATCTGACCCAGAAGCCCCTTGAGCAGCGGAGTCGCGTTCACGAGCCCCCGCTCCACCACCGCCGCTCCAAGGCGCTCGCGGGTCAGCCCTTCCGGCCGCTGCGCCAGGCAATGCCAGAACAGGGCCGCGATCTCGGTGAGCCGAAGCGACCCCTGAGCCGCCCGCTCCACCAAAGCGAAAAGCGGCCCAAGCTCCTCCTCCGCCGCGACCAGCGCCTCAAAGCTCGGCCGGAGCACCAGCATCTCGCCGCCGATGCTGATCCCCGCCTCGCCGCGCGCACGATTGGCCCCGCTCACAAGCTTGACACCGCGCCGGAGCTTTCGAGGTTCAGCGCGTAGTTGCGCTCGCCATTATAGTCCCCGGAATAATCGAGCCGCGTCACTAGGAACCGCCCGCGAAGCCGCTCTCCGCTTTCGAAGCTAAGCTCGTAATCGTCGACCGCACCGGAAAGCGCGTTCGATTTCACCCGCAGCTCCGCCGCCGATCCGGTGAATATCCCGCTTGCACCGACGGAGACCGAGCGCACCCCGGCTCCGGAAAGCAATTCGCGCCAGCCGCCCGAATCCTTGCTGGTGACATTTACAGCCTCGCCGTTCACCGACATCTGTGTCGTCCGCATGCCGGCCACGGTCGCGAAAACCGGGGGTTCCCCGCCGTTCCCGACCTTCAGCAGAAAGGCACTTCCCTTTTCCGCACCCATCGATAGTCTCCCTCTCTCTAAAACGGATCGCACTGGAATTCGGGATGATTTCACAAGTGCTTCTGGTGGCCCTGTTGGCCAGCGCCCAAGGCAACGTCGCGCAGGCGCGGACGAACTACAGCAAATGTCTCAGCAAGGTGCTGACGGCCGACGCCAAAGCGGGGGTTGAACCCTCGGCGTTCGAGACGAAGGTCGTCGGCGAGTGCAAGGCGGAGGAAGCCGCGTTCCGCGCGGCGTCCGTCGCCAGCGACGTGGCCGCGAAGATCGCTCGAGCCACCGCCGAAAAGAACGCCGAGGAAGAGGTCGGCTACATCCGCGAGAACATCGTGGAGACGTACAAGGTCCACATGGAACCGCGCCCGCCGAAGTAACTCTGGCCTCAGCCTTCCGCCGCCAGCATCCTGGCGCGATACTCGTGCAGCACCGCCCAGCCCGGCTGGCCCCCAGCTTCTTGGGCGAAGCACCGGCTGCGCAGGAAGTGGAGGCTGACGAGCTGCCAGCCGGCAGGCGCTAGACCTTGTGCGATCGTCGCTTCCACCGCGGCCGTAAGCGCCTCCGCCCGCGCCAGGCTTTCGCCGCCTGCGCGCAGAGTCACTGCGAGACGCAGCTTGCGGCCAGTGCCGCTCTTGTGGCTCCAGTTGGCCTCCGGCCCGCATTCCACCACGGCATGAGGCAAAGCGGCCTGGATCGGCGGCCCGGCAAAGACCTTGCCGATGCCCGCGATCCCCTGCAGCGCGGCTATGGCCGCCGCCCTCAGCGCCGCACCCGCACCGCTCATCTCTCGCCTCCCGACAGAAACCAGCGAAGCGCCGGATCGAGCGCGAAGCGTCGCTTCAGCCCACGCCCGGCAAGCACCACTGCTTCGCCTGCCTCTTCGGCGCTAACGCCTCGAGGGACCTCGCCGCGCAGGCTTCCGGCGAGCCGGGCCCGCCGCGCCGCCGCCCTGCGCTCGGCCATGGCCGCAGCGCCCATCATCAGCCGTTCGAACATGTGTCGCTCCTTCAGCGCAGGCGCATCCGGCGGAAGCCCCGCCACAAGGCCGTCACCGCCGCGGGCGGCTCCTGCGCCCGCGAAGGTTCCGCCGCTCGGTGCGCGTAGAAATGCGATGCTAGGCGGACGATACCCTGCCTCAACGCCGCAGGCAGGTCCGCCCACTGGGCCGAAAGGCCCGCTTCGAAGCTGACACGGATCCGCTTCGGGGCGCCTCCGCCGACGCGTACCCACCCGTCGCCGTTCGCATCGATGTCGACGGCATAATCGGCGAGCGCGAGCGTCGCGCCCGTCTCTCCATCCTCGACCTTCACGATCGCCCGTACCGGAGTGCAGCCCAGCCGCTGCCAGCCGCCGGTGGTTTCAAGCGGCTGGGTGAAGGTACGAGCGATCAAAGTCTGTCCGGTGAACCCCTCGCACAGCTCCGCCGCGCTCAGCACCAGGCCGGCGATCAGGCCGTCCTCGCCCGCGCCCTCCGCCCGCAAATAGCCCTTCGCGGCCTCCGCCGCCTCGGCCGGCAGAGCGAGCGCCTCTCCCTCCGTCATGGTCTTTCTCCCGCCTCAGATGGATACGCCGAGCGACAGGCATTGGCGCCTTCGCTTCGGCTGGACGAACGCCGCCGGAACGTCGAACTTGATCTCCAGCGGAACGCCCGGAGTGAGGATCGAGCAGTCGAACTTGAGCGGCCCCGTCACGCCCGCCACCGTCCGCTTCACCGACAGCGCGGACGGGTCCGCGCCGGTCGCATAATCGAGCGTCGCCCCCACCCGCCGGATCCAGGCAAAGCCCACGATCGAGAAGATCGGCTGCCGCAAGGCTCCGCTTTCGCACGGCCGTGCGCTCACCGAGCCGAGCTGTAGCGCCCGCTGAATCCCGACATGGTCGTTCCCGACCGCCGGATCGGCGGTAACTCCGGCATAGGCCGTGCCTTCGCCCAGCAGCCGAACCCGAAGAAGGAAGTCGCCGGAAAGCGCTTCGAGCGAGACCGCGCTCGCATCGGCCGCTCCGGCGACTCCGCCCGTCTTGGTGATCAGTCTCACTCCGCCCGAACCCGTCGCGACGGCGCAATTCGCCGCGTTGACGATGGTCGGCATCAGTAGAGCGCCAGCATGTCCGCCGCGCTCGTCCCGGTCGCGCGGATATATTCCGGGCGGAACGGAAGCACCGTCCCGTCCGGAACGTTCTTCCACACCTGGTCCGCGGTATCGCCCGCGCCTCGCATGGTGATGTTTCCGCCCGTGCCGACGAACAAAGCCTTGGGCACCGCCGCAAGCGCGTTCGCATCGTGCGGAACCACCGCCGCCGCCCGCCGCGCCGGCGCCGTCACGCTGTCGACGACGCCCGAATATTGATCGGCCATTTCAGCCTCCTTCTGGAAGATCCCCCTCCCGCATCCGGGAGGGGGTCAGGGGGTGGATCAGACGCTGAACTTCATCAGCTTGATGGCTTCCGAATTGGAGACCTGCCCGCCCACGCGCTTGGTCGCGTAGAAGTGGACGAACGGCTTGTTGGTGAACGGGTCGCGCAGGATCTGCGTCTCCGTCCGCTCCGCGATCAGATAGCCCGCCTTGAAATTGCCGAAGGCGATCGAGAGGCTGTCGGCCGCGATGTCGGGCATGTCCTCGGCCTCGACCACCGGATAGCCGAGCAGAGTGTCGGGCTGCCCCGCCACCAGCCCCGGCTGCCACAGGAACGCCCCGTCCGAAGTCTTGAACTTGCGGATCACGCTCGCCGTCGCCGAGTTCATCACGAACACGGCGCCCTGCCGATAAGCCGGCCGGAGCGCCTGGACGAGGTCGATCAGCCGGTCCTGCGGAGCGTTCTGGACGAAAGCCCCCGCCGCGCCCGACGTCACATATTGAAGCGTCCCGAACGGCCGCACGCTGTCGAGCGACATCGAGGTCGGCGCCGCCAGGAAGCCCTTGGGCCGACTGACGCCCGATCCCGAAACGAACGCCGCGCCTTCCGCCCGGGCGAACTCGTGGGCGATCTCGCTCGCGAGCCACGCCTCGATGTCGAAGGCCGCGTCGTCGAGCATCGCCTGGCTGGCCGCCGGATTGGCGTAGAGCTCGCCGAAGGGCGGAGCGATCTCGACGAAGCTCGGGCTCGCCGTCTCCGGCCGCCCCGCCGTCTCGCTCACCCAGCCCGACGGGGTCCCGCCCGACGTGACCAGCTTGCGGTACCCCGCCGATCCCACCTTAACCACATTAGCGATCGCCCGGATCGGCGAGATCGACGTCAGCAGCCGCCCGATCTCCGCATCGATCTCCTCGGGCACCGCGTAACCGCCGGCCGCATCCGTCACCCCTGAAAGCGCCTTCAGCTCGACTCCGCTCTCGAGCCCCTTCCTGAGGTAGCTCTCGACGAACGGCGACCCCGCCGCAGCCTTCGCCCCGGAGAGCGCCGGCCGAGCCGCCGCCACCGCCTGCGCATCCATCCGCCCCTTCAGCTGCGCCATCTCCTGCTTGAGCTGCGCGATATCTTCATCCTCCCGCTCCAGCGCCTCGAACGACGCCTCCAGCGCATCCGCCTTCACTTCCAACATGTCCCGTTTCTCCCGCTCATTGTCCGCACGCATGACGACGCACCCCTTCCCGCGTGCAGGAAGGGACGTTTTCCTTGGCTTCTTCTGTCGCTATCCTGGGCCGATGCAGCTCGGCCGCGACGGCGCTGAACACTTCCCCGGCGCCCTGGCCTCATCCGAGGTCTCAGCGATCCTGGAGATCCTCTCCGACCGGGCGGGAAGCGCCCGCCTCGCCGCCGGCTACGGCCTAAGCGCCTTCCTTGCCCCTGCCGACCGCATTGCCGGCCGGTTCCTCAGCTCCGAAGCTCGTGCCGTGGGCGCGAAGTTCTTCGACAAAAGCGCTCACCGGAACTGGTCCCTCGGCTGGCACCAGGACCGTACCATTCCGGTCCGCGAGCGCCGCGAGGTGCCCGGCTTCTGCCAGTGGACGGTGAAGTCCGGCATCCACCACTGCGTCCCGCCCTTTGAGCTGCTGGAGCGCATGCTGACTCTGCGCATTCACCTCGACGCCGCGGGGGCTGACAATGCCCCGCTCCTGATCGCCCCCGGCTCACACCGCCTCGGGACGCTCCGGGAAAGCGACATAGCCACTGTTGTCAGTCGCTGCGGTATCCACGCCTGCCTCGCCAAAGCGGGTGACCTCTGGGCCTATGCGACTCCCATCCTCCACGCCTCCGCCCGAGCGGAAAGCCCGGCGCGTCGCCGGGTCCTGCAACTTCTCTACAGCGCCGACAAACTGCCAGGCGGCCTGGAGTGGCTCGGAGTCTGATCCTCCACCGCATGCACCCGCGCCCTGGGCTGCATCGGCAGCGTCACCAGGCTCACCTCCACCAAGTCCAGGTCGGTAAGCTCCCGCGGCGCCTCCCCACGGGCCTCCCGAACTCGGTAGCCGAAGCTCAGCCCCGCCACGGCATCCTCCTTCAGCAACGCCGCCGCCTCGCGCCCGGCCGCTCCGCCCGAAAGCCGGGCGATCACCCGAAGCCCGCGTTTATCCTCCTTCAGATATTCGATCCACCCCACCGGCCGCCCCGCGTCGTGCTGCCAGAGCAACGGGACGCTCCCCGCGCCCCGCGCCAGCGTCCTCGCGAACGCACCGCTTCGAACCACGTCACCGCCCCGGTCGGCCCTGTCGAAGATCGCCGCATAGCCCGCGAACCTCATTTCAGCATCTCGAAGACGCCGAGGCGCACGCTCATCCCCAGCACCAGCACAGCGAGGAATATCCGCACCGCCCAGGCGACCACCGCGCCCCAGGCGCTCTTCTTCGCGTCGCGCCACGCCTGGAGAAGCTCCCTCAGCTCGTCCATGTCCCGCCGCGCCTTTTCGTCGCGAAGGCCGAGGGCGCCGAGTGCCCGGTCGGCGCCGATCTCGCTCGCTTCCTCGATCAGCCCGCGAAGGGTGACGAGGTCCGCCCCCTGCCCTTCCGCCTGCGCCACCAGCAGCGCGAGCATCGAATTGCTCTGTTCCCTCATCCCTTGTCTCCCTCGCGCGCGAAGCCCAGCATCTCGCGTTTCTCCTCGCGGCTTAGGAAATCGGCCGCGCTCACCTGCCGCCACAGCCGCTCGCGGTCCTCGGCGAGCGCCGTCACCTGGTCGATGTCGAGGGCCAGCTTCACCCCCGGCCACCACGCCCCGAGCGCAGCCCCGATCCCGCCCAAAATCCTCTCCGCCAGCGGAAGCACGGTCAGCCGCCACAAGGCCCGGTTCGCCTCGCGGTAATTGGCGTAGGTCGAGTCTCCCGGGAGCCCGATCAGCATCGGCGGCACTCCGAATGCGAGCGCGATCTCCCGCGCCGCCGCGGCCTTCAGCCCGACGAAGTCCATGTCCGCGGGCGTCAGGCTCATCGCCTGCCATTTGAGCCCACCCTCGAGCAGCATCGGCCGCCCGGCATTGGCCGCTCCAGCGAAATGACGCTCCATCTCCTCGCGAAGCCGGTCGAACTGCTCGCCCGAGAGCGCGCCGTCCGCCCCGCCCTCCATCGTCAGTGCCCCCGACGGCCGAGCCGCATTGTCGAGCAGTGCCTTGTTCCAGCGCGTCGCCGCATTGTGGATCGAAACCGCCCCCGCCGCCGCGCCCAGGCAACCAAGGCCGTAATGATCGTCGAGCGGATGGTGCGCCTTCAAATGCACCACCGAAGGCCGTCCCAGCCCGTCTCGAGCCGCCAGCCGGGTCTTCGCCTCGCCCGCCTTGTAGAGATAGGCCGCCGGCCAGCCTCCGGAATCCGCCTCCACGCTCACCCGCTCGGGCCGAAGCGCGAACAGCTCCGCCGGCTCCGCCTCCGCGTCGAGCAGGATCTGCACGAACGCATTGCCGTGGAGCAGCAACTGCCCCGCCACCGAATCGAGAAGCCCTGGAGTCACCAGCCCCAGAGCCCGAGCCGAGGCTTTGGAGCCCTTCTCCCCATCCCGCGCGTAAACCGACGCCCAGGCAACGCTCTCCGCCACCAGCCGCACCGCCCGCTGAGCCACCGGATTGGAGAGGTAGACCTCCCGAACCTGCCCCTCATAGCTACGCGGCCAATCCCCCACCGAAGGGGCACCTTGCCACGCACGAAAAAGCAAAGGCCGAGCGCCACCGCGCCCGGCCTTCCTGCCGAACCAGAATTTCATCTATGATCTCCACTGAACCCCCTCTCCCTGGGGAGAGGGTGGGGGTGAGGGGTTCCGGCCTATGAAATCGAAACGCCTTACCCCGGTCGCCCGAAAACTCCGCCGCGCCTCTACCGACGCGGAAACGCACCTATGGCACCACCTCCGCGGGCGCCGTCTCCACGGCTACAAATTCCGCCGCCAACATCCGATCGGTCCTCACGTCGTGGCCGATTTCGCGTGCGAAGAGGCACGCTTGATCATCGAGCTCGACGGCGGCCAGCACTCCGAGAGCCCTGCCGACGCCGTCCGAACGGCAACGATAGAGGCGACCGGCTATCACGTTTTACGCTTTTGGAATCACGACGTCCTCCAGAACACCGATGGCGTCCTTGAAGTAATCGCTCAATCGCTGCGCCTGGCCACCGGCCGCTGAACCCCTCTCCCCTACCCTCTCCCCACGGGAGAGGGAGCAGCTCGGCATGAGCCTCCACCGCACGACGAAAAACCCTCTCCCTGGGGAGAGGGTAGGGTGAGGGGTCACAGCGCCCGTAAACTCACAACAACCTGATCCGCGGCTCCGCCCTTCCCTTCCCCAGCATCAGCCGGCCGGGCGCCGGAGACGCTCGCATCGGCCAGCACATAGCCGATCTCATCCTCGCCCAGCGCGCACACCACGATCCCGCACGCGTCACCGCCGACCGAAGCCGGAGGATCCACCCCAATCACGACGCGCCGCCATTCCTCCCCGGGACGGGGAGGGGGACCCTGCGAAGCAGGGTGGAGGGGGACCCGAGCTCGCGCCGCCTCGATCAGCGCCCGGGGCCACAAGCTCCCCTCGACATCCCCGATCATCTCCCCGTCCAGCTCCTGCCGCCCGAGCCGGGTGCCGCCGTAAAGGCTGGTCACATGCCCCACGAAGCTCTCCGCCAGAAGCACGTTGTCCGCGGTCCGCCCGTTCGTCAGAGCCACGTCCCGGCCGGCAACCAGCCGCCGCATCAGCGGAGCCGGCCGCGGACTGCGTCGGGCTGCAGAGGCTTCCTGCGTCCAGTTGGCTTGACAGCCTAGCCTGTAGCTTCCCCGGCTTCCTCCTCTTGGACCTCCTCTTCAGGGAACCTAAGACTCACATAGGTCTGGCCGCGTTTCACCCCATCGACGTTGATCTCGACGCGATACGTCCCTGGTGAAGGAAACGTAAATCCCTGCAGCTCGGTAATGAGCAAAAATATGTCGTCCGGACCGGAACTTCGAAACCTATCGGGTTCTAGCTTTAGCGTCTTCTTTTTGGTCATGTTTCTCAGCGTTACCGACGCTTCATGCTCACCTTCAGACAGTTCAGTAATAGCTGCATGTACAAACAGCGACTTTTCAGGCGGCCTCGCTTCAAGTCTGACATCTGTATAATATCCGATAATAAACCGTTTCCCGTTGGATTCCTGACGAATCTCATCGGCGATCATTATCGTTGTTACCCTAGGTGGCGACTCAACCATGGGCTTCCATGTTCTTCCCGGCGAATTTGAAAATTGGCTCTTGGCTTAGAGCGTCATCGGACGGGCCTATTAGCTCGGCTGAGTCACCGAACTCCCAATAGCCTTTCGACGACTTGACAAAGTGAAGCGCTCCAGGCCTCGGCCGCCGACGCCACGGCACGCGCCCAGCCCTCGGGCCGGGCGCCGGAGACGCTCGCATCGGCCAGCACATAGCCGATCTCGTCCTCGCCAAGGCCACACACCACGATGCCGCACGCATCGCCGCCCACCGAAGCAGGAGGATCCACGCCAACGACGATTCACCTCAATCCCCCAGTCGAAGTACCACTTCGATTGGATTCAATCAGCGCCCGCGGCCACAAGCTCCCCTCCGCATCCTCGATCATCTCCCCGTCCAGCTCCTGCCGTCCGAGCCGGGTGCCGCCGAATCTCTCCAGCATCGCCGGGATGAAGCCGGGCGCCAGATGCGGCCGGTTGTCCCCCGTCTTTCCCTGCGTCAGCGCCAGCCCATCTTCCTTGAGGAGCCGCCGCACCAGCGGCACTGGCCGCGGCGTCGTCGTGGCCATCACCTGCGGCAGGTTGCCCATCCGCAGGCCCAGCATCAGATTGTCCCACACGGCTTCGCCTGCGCTCCATTTGGCGATCTCGTCCGCCCAGGCGGCATGGTGCTGCGGCCCGCGGAGGCTCTCGGGCTCGGCCGCCGAATAGACCGAAGCCTGAGCGCCGTTCGGCCAGCGCAGCCGCCCAAGTGACGGCTCCCACAGCGGCCGCCGGCCTTCCGGGCAGACCGCTAGAATGCCGCTCTCCCCTTCCACCATCACCGCCCGCGCCTCGGCCATGGTCGAACCGACGATGCCGATCCTGGCCGAACCGTTGCTTTCCGCCACAGCGCGCACCCATTCGGCGCCCGCTCGGGTCTTGCCGAAGCCGCGCCCGGCCATCACCAGCCAGCGCGCCACTCGCGGGCCGGCGGAAGCTGCGATGGCCTCGCCCACCAGCTCCAGAGCGTCGGAAGCGCGTTGCCGTGCGCCTCCCAAAGCTGGTCCATCGCTGCCGTCCGTTCGGGCGGGTCTAGTGCGGCGACCTTCTCCGCCTCCGAGGCGTCGGGTCCGATCTCGATCACCCGTTGCCGCCCATCCGGCGGTTCATTTCGCTGAGCTTGGCCTCCAGCCGAAGCCTCGCCAGCTCCTCCTCCTGAGCCATGAGCTTGTCGGCGTGCGCGCCCCGCTGCGCCTTTTCCTCATGCACCTTGAGCAGGGCGAGCGCCACTCGGTCCGAATATTGGGTGATGGTGCCGATCCGCTTGCCGGCGTGGAAGACAGGCTTCTTCACCCCGTCCCGCTGACGCTTCAGAAGCATCAGCCGAAGCTCGAAATGGACGGCGGCGATCGCCTCATCACTGGGCGCGGAATTCCGGGTCGCGCTTCACCAGCCGGTGAAAGCCTTGCGTCGACATCCGCACTGCGCGGCAGGCCGCGGTGACGTTGCAGGTCTCCGCAAGCCTCGAGCAGACCGCCTCGCGCTTCCTCGTGGTCCAGGTGCCCTTGCGCTGCTTCTGCACCTGCAGCCGCTTGTTACCGCGCACGATCTTCTTCGCCATGCAAACCTCCCCTCCCGCAAAAGAAACGGCCGCCGCGCCCGAAGACGCGACGGCCGCGGCCGCCCGGCATTGAACGAATGGGCTTCACCGGTGTCGCTGCACCGAAGAGCCCGCCGCGGCGGCAACAAAAAAGCCGGCCGCGGTCTCCCGCGCCGGCTGTCCGATCCTCATCAGCTACATTTCTGCAGTGTGGGATAAATGTGCCATAACAGCGTGACGCTGTCAAGTGTTTTTTACCAGCTTGGATAATTCCTACAAGAGACGCAAAGAAGCGGCCTCACCCGCCGGTTTGCGGCAAACCTTGTTGGAATTGAGGAAAGGCGCCGGCCGAGAATCTCGCCCGCTCAATCGGGCTCGTGCGCCTCCTCCGAGCCGGGATTCGGCGCCGCGCGACGCTCCTTCAGGGCTTCGGCGCGAATCACCCGCCCCTCGTCCGCTCCCTGCCAGAGCTTGGCCTCCGACGCGCCGGTGAGGTTCACCGCGGCCCGGAGCGCGCGGATCCAGGCGGGCGCCGGCCGCTCGTCCGGCTTCGACCAATAATGGGTGTGACGGATGGTGGGGCGCCCTCGCCGGATCGCGATGTCGATCACCCCCCGCCCGATCCGAGGCGCCACCTCGCCCGCCACCACATCGCCTTTGTAGACATCCTCATTCTCGAAGAAGATGTTGGTCCACACCGTCGGCCCGAACACCGCCGCATGATGCGGGATCCGCTCCCGCCCGCTCGGCGGCCGATAGGAGAAAGCGGGCGATCCCTTCCTGTCGCGCACGGGAGGGCAGGCGGGCGCCTCGCGGCGGCTCTTCAGCTCGCGCCATTCGCTGTCCAGGTAGCCAAGCAGCACGTCCGCTTTGCTGAGCGGCGACCCCATCGTCACGAAGTCGGTGACCCGCCACAGCGGCTTCTCCTCCTCCGGCCCCGAAGGCGCACTTGCCAGCGCCTCGCAATAAAGCCTCTGCGCCTCGCGATAAGCGCGCCGAAGCGTCGGCATCTCCTCCGGCTCTGACGTCTCCAGCGCTCCCGCGGCGGCTTCGAGCGCCTTCAGCCGAGCCTCGGCCTCGCCACCCTTCGGATGCGCCGCGATCATCCTCCCGGACCCGATCTGTGCCCAGGCGTGGGAGAGGATGTCGTAGGCGACGACGGTCCCGAGGCTGTGCGACGCGACGACGATCCTCTTGTAGCCGCGCTCGTGCAGCCTCCCGATCAGCTCCACCCCGCCCTGCCGAATCGCGTGGCGGGCGGCGATGTTGTCCGGCAGCGGCGAGAAGTAGCGCGCCGCATCCCCCACGAAGCGCACCAGAGTTGGGAGGAATAGTCGAAAGGCGACTCCGATCGCCGCGAGCAGAGCGAAGCCTCCACCCCAAAGAAGCAGCCGCCGCTCCGCCGTCTCCGGGTCCAGGATCAGAGCGCCCGAGAACAGGATCCCCAGCACGGCCAGAAGGCACAGGATCGTCGCCCCCGCCCAAAGGATGGCGACGAGCATCGCGCCGATCCCGAACCGCCAGTGCGGCCGAAGCCGCTTCGGCACTGTCTCGCCCCTTCGCACCAGCAGCCGCCTCAGCCATCCGAACACCGCCCCCCCTTTGGTGCCGGTCATCTGGTGCGCCCAATAATATTCGTAGAAGTCGCAGCGCCCTTTGACCGCTTCCGAATGGCGCGTCGTGATCCGCCTCAGCTCGAAGCTTCCGCTGACGTCGTCGGGCTTTGAGAAGACCTCGCCTTTCTTCTCCCCGCAGATCGCCGGATCGTGCACCCACACCGGCTCGACGAAGCCGCGAAGCGTCTCCATCGGCTTCTGCTCGCCCATTCCGTGGACCATCACCACGGCAATCTTGTCCCTGCTGTCCGCCATCGCCGCCCCCTTCGCGACTGCCACGCCCCAACACGCATGATGGCTGAGCCCCCGCCCGATGAACAGCCGCTGACGAACTCAAGCATCCATTTCGGCGCCCCGCGCGTTCAGGGCTCATGGTAAAAGCGTTTTCAATTCCGTTGCTTGCCCTCGCCGCCTCGGGCCTCTCCGCCTGCGCCTCGGAGGCCGAGCCTCAGCCAGACCCGGCCGACCTCAAGATCCTCCTGGCCTCGCTGGAGACTGAGGCCGCGCCTCCCGGAGAGGTTCAGGAGAAGCTCGCCAAGGCCGACAGCGTTGTCGCCGCCATCGACAGGACCGAGCCCGACCGCCTCGCGGGCGCCGCCGAACGCCTGCTCGCGAAGTAAGGCTTAGAAGGGCCGCTCGCCCTCGACATTGCCGGCCTGGCGGTATCGGCAGACGAGCACTTCCTCCTCCTCGCTTTCCGCGAGGGCGCAGCCGACGAGCCCGGTCTCGCGCCACATCAGCTGCGTGTAGTGGCCGACGTCGGCATAATTGCCGGTGACGCTGTTGTCGGGGAAGCGGCCTGGGCGGAACAGCTTCTTCTCCTCGATCCACATCCCGACCATCTCCTCGGGAGAATAGGCCCCCACCGTTCCGGCCCAGAGGTTCTCGCCCTGCGGATCGGGATCGTCAGGATCGCCTTCCTCATGCTCGAACTCGCCGCTCGCGGCGAGAGTCTCGCCCCACGCCTCGGCGTCGGCGGCGAGCTCCTCGTCCCATTGAAGCTTGCCGATCCCGGCGGCCGTCCGCTCGCGGTTGTGCGCCGCGAGCAGGCGCTCGTCGAGGCTGGTGAGGCGACCGGTGCTTCCGATCAGGAGCGGCGCCACAAGCGCAAGCGCCGCCGCCGCTGCAGCGCGCCTGCCTCTTCCCAATGGCTTTCGATCCCCCGCCATAGGCGGAGGATAAGCAGGCGGCGCTTAGCGGTTGGTTGCCTGCAAAGGTTTACGCGGCGTCCACCATCAAGGCCTCAGCCGTCGGTGTCTCGCTCCGCCTGCACCGGGCTGACTCCGCCCGGCGGCCGCCCCGTGCCGGTCGCGCCTGAGGCGCCTGCTCCGCCCATGCCTCCCGGAGTGCCGGCATCGACTCCGCCCAGGCCCGCTCCACCGGCCGAGCCGCCGCCTTCGCTGCGCATCTCGCTTGCATCGCCGGTTTCGGAGCCCGCGCCGGTCATCCCCGCGCCCTTCCCCTCGCCGCCGCCGAGCGTATTTGCTTGATCTTCGCCTTGACCGCCTTGGGCGTTCCCGCCGCTCGCCGATGCTTCGGGCTCTCCGGTGCCGGCGGTGCCACCGTCTCTGGGTTCTTCAGCCATCTCGTTCCTCCTCGAAAAGTTGAAAAGGCAACGAGCCCCGATGGGCGGGGTTCCTACTCGGCGGCCTCCGCCGTCTCCTCTTCGCTTCCGAACAGAGGCGCCGGGGCAGGCACCGGGCGGAGCGGCTTCATGGCGCCGGTCAGCTTGATCCCCGACGATCCGTCGCCGACGCCCTTGCGCCGCTTGAACCGCCCTTCCACTTCCGCGCCCGAAGCGATGCTGAGGCTTTCGTAGAGAATGTCGCCGGTGATCCGCGCGCTCGCCTCAAGCGCCAGCGTGCCGGCCTCGACCGCGCCGTCGACCAGCCCCGCCAGCCGCGCCTCGCCCGCCTGGATATTCCCCCGAACCTCGCCGCTCTCGCCCAGCGTCAGGGAGCCGCAGCGAACGTCGCCGGTCACCTTGCCGTCGAGGCGAAGCTCGCCGCTCGTCAAGACGTCGCCAGTCACGCTCGCTTCGGATCCTATGAACGATATCGTCGCTGCGCCCTTCGCCGCACCCGCGGCCGCCTTCATGCCCTTGAACATCCCCGCTCCTCCCGGGCGCATCATCGCACAACCGTAACGATGTTCAAGCGATTACGCTCTCGCGGCAGCGCTTTCGTTCCCAGCTCGAAGTACCACTTCGAGCTGAAAATGAATGGGGGCCGGTGTCGCCACCAGCCCCCACTTGTCCCAGCCTTGACTGCCGTCGCTGGGTGGCGAGGCCGTCCCTCGCTGGGCCATCGGATCCCGTCGAAACCAAAGGCCTCTTTCGGGTTCCTCGGAAACCGGAGCGGAGCATCCCAGCTCCGTTCGGCCCCCGTTGGGCGGGAGAAGCCTCGCGGCCTCTCGCCCCCTTCGGGACGCCGCGTGAAGCTAAAAGCCCACCGCCGCTTCCCTGTGGGTCCGCGGGGCCGAAGCCCCGCTTCCCCTTCCGGATTCAGCTTGGGGCGAACTCCCTCACCTTCACCGGCTTTTGCAGAGCTTCAGGCTCCGAAGAGCTTCCACCCTGCTGCTTCCGCTTCCAAGCCGCGCCCCTTGGGGGAGCGACGGCCTTTCGGCTTCGGCGTCGTGGCCTTCAATCCTGCGTCCCGTCTCCGGTCCGCCGCCTCGTCGGCCACGTCCTTAAACTGTCAGCGATTCCCGAGTCGGGGAAGAGACGGGAGCCTGTGGAAAACGAGGATAACGGGGGTAAGTCTTAACTTCGATCAATTGCCCCGGTCGGTCTTCCCGCCGCCGCGATTGTCCGCTTTTTCCCACGCGTCGAGCGTGCGTCGGGCGATGTCGATCGCCATGGTGCGGAGCGTGTCGCTGAGCCGAAGCGCCTCCTGCCCGGCCTCGCTCGCAGCATCGGCCGCGGCGCCGGCGGCCCTCTTGGTCGCGGGGGGATCGCGCAGAGCCGCCGCCGCCGCGAGCATCGCCGCCGCCACCGCTTCGCTCACCACCGGCTGCGAGGCGAGCTTCAGCGCCTTGTTGCCCGCCTTTCGAAAGCCCTTCTCGACCTTCACGCCTGCGACCTTCTTGGGGACCTTGACCTTGGCCTTGCCGCTTTTGCTCTTGTCCTTGCCGCCGCCTTTGGCCTTGCCTTCGCCCTTCGCCATTTTCAGGCCTCCTATTCGACGATGATCCTGCCGCTCATCCCGAGCAGCCGGTGGAGGAAATTCCCTCCGCTCACCTTGTAACGCCCGGCTTTGGGAACCAGCACCACGGTCCGGGTCGAAAGCGGCGGCACCTCGATCGTCCCGTCCTCGATCGTCTCCCCGTCGCGCCTGCGCAACTGCGAGGCTTTGAAGAAGTCCTTGGCCGAGAAGCTGAGGCCCTTGTTCGAATTGTTGACGAAGCGAAGCCGAACCGGCTCCCCGGCCTTCAGCCGCATCTCGGACGGCTGGATGTCATAGCTGCTGAGCTGAACGTCATATTCCGGCGCCATGCGCCAGTCCTGGGCGGCGACGGGCCCCGCGAGGAGCGCTGCGCCGAGAAAGATGAGAAGCCCCCGCATTCCGCCTGCATACATGCTCGCGAGCCGCTCTGGAAGCTGGCGAAAACCGCAAGGCCGTTCTAATCGTCGGCGGACCTCCTTTGATGGAAAACCTCTCATGAAGCCTCTTCTCCCACTCCTCGCCTTCGCCCTCGCTTTCGCCCCCACCGCCGCGGAGGCGAAGCTCAACTCCGCCGAGAAGAAGATGGTCCGAACCGTCGATCAGGAGCAGGGCCGAACGATCGCCCTCCTCGAGCGGCTGGTGAACCAGAATAGCGGCTCACTCAATCGCGCGGGCGTAGAGGCGGTGGGCCGGATGATGCGCACCGAGCTGGAGCCGCTCGGCTTTGACGTGAAATGGGTGTCGATGGCGGAGACCGGCCGCGCCGGCCATCTGATCGCGACTCATCGCGGCAACGGTCGGGGAAAGCGCATGCTGCTGATCGCGCATCTCGACACGGTGTTCGAGCTCGATTCGCCTTTCCAGCGCTTCACTCTGAAGGATGCCGCGGCGGAAGGCCCGGGCGTTTCCGACGACAAGGGAGGGATGGTCGTCATGGTGGCGGCGCTCCGCGCCATGCACGCTGCCGGTACGCTGAAGGATGCCGATATCCAGATCGTTCTCACCGGTGACGAAGAGGATGCGGGTGAGCCGATCGCTATCGCTCGCAGGGACCTCATCGCCGCCGCCGGGCGCGCGGACGTCGCCCTCGAGTTCGAGGGTCTGGCGCAGGAGGAGGGACAGGATATGGGATCCATTGCCCGTCGCGGCGTCGCTTCCTGGAAGGTCACCGCACGAGGCCAGACGGGTCATTCGAGCCGCATCTTCAGCGAGGCCGCCGGAAACGGCGCCGTCTACGAGCTCGCCCGGATCCTCGCCGCCTTCCGTTCGGAGCTTCCCGAGCCGAACCTCACCTTCAACGTTGGGTTGATCGTCGGCGGCACGACGGCCGAGCTCGACCGGGACAAGATACGCGGCAGCGCGACCGGAAAGACGAACATCATCCCGGCCGTCGCGATCGCGCGGGGAGACATGCGGGCGCTGTCGCTCGAACAGCAGGACCGGGTCATGTCGAAGATGCGCGACATCGTAGGCCGCCATTTGCCGGGGGCGCAGGCGCAAATCGAATTCGAGGACGGCCCCTATCCGCCGATGGCCCCCACTGAGCAGAGCCGCGCGCTGCTCCAGCGCCTGAACATTGTGAACCGGGATGCGGGTCTCCCGCTAATGGGGGAGCTCGACCCGCTGAAGCGGGGAGCGGGCGATATCGGCTTCGTGGGTCATCTCCTGCCGGGTCTCATCGGTCTGGGCGCGGCGGGACAGCGCGAGCATGCCGCTGGCGAAACGGTCGATCTCCCAAGCATAGCCCGACAGGCTAAGCGGGCAGCGCTCCTGATGAGCCGCCTCGCTCGCGAATCCCGCCGCTGACCCTCGCTTTGGTCTCGCTCTGAAAAGCGCTTGCCCTCAGAGGCCACCCATCCCATGACCGTCGTACATGCCCGATCCCGTTGATCTCGCTCAGCTCTTCGAGAACGCGCCGGGCTACATAGCCGTCGTGCGCGGTCCCGATCACGTCTTCGAAGTCACCAACGCCGCCTATCGCGATCTGGTCGGGAAGGGTGACCTGCTGGGCAAGAGCGTCCGCGACGCGATGCCGGAGCTCGCCGATCAGGGATACATCAAGCTCCTCGACGAGGTCTTCGCCTCCGGCAAGCCGTACCGCGCCGACCGCGTCCCGGTCCTCTACGATGTGAGCCCGACCGAAAAGGTGAAGCGCTACATCAGCTTCATCTACCAGCCCATCTTCGACGATTCCCGCAAGGTCACGGGCATCTTCGCCGAAGGGATCGACGTCACGCCGCCCGTCGAGGCGGAGCAGGCGCAACGCGAGACTCAGGCCCGGCTCGATGCCTTCTTCAACCAGACCGCCACCGGCGTCACCCAGACGGACATGTCGGGTCGGTTCCTTCGGGTGAACCCGCGCTTCTGCGAGATTACGGGCCGCACGCCGGAGGAGTTGCTCGAACTCACCATGCAGGAGATCACCCACCCGGAGGATCTGACCGGCAACATACCGCTCTTTACCCGCGCCCTCGAAACCGGCGGCTCGTTCGACATAGAGAAGCGATACCTGCGCCCCGACGGCTCCTCCGTCTGGGTCCATAACAGCGTCACCGCCATCACCGACCAGTCCGGGGCGGCGGTCGGCACCATCTGCGTCACCATCGATGCGACCGACCGAAAGGAAGCTGAGCTTGCGCTTCGCGAGAGCCGCGACGACCTTGCTGAGGAAAGCCGGGCTCTCGAAACGCTGAACGAGACCGGCGCCAGCATCGCGGCGGAGCTCGACACCGCCGCTTTGGTGCAGCGGGTGGTCGACGCGGGCGTCGACCTCACCGGAGCCGCCTTCGGCGCCTTCTTCTACAATGTGGAGGACGAGGCGGGAGAGTGGCTGACGCTCTACAGCCTGTCCGGGGCCGACAAGTCCGCGTTCGAGCATTTCGGAATGCCTCGGCCAACCGGAGTTTTTGCCCCGACCTTCCACAACGAAGGTATCGTTCGGTCCGGCGACATTACAAAGGACCCCCGCTACGGCCTGTTCGAGCCCCACCGCGGAATGCCCAAGGGACATCTTCCGGTCTGTTCCTACCTGGCCGTCCCGGTCGTCTCCCGCTCCGGCGAAGTGATCGGCGGCCTGTTCTTCGGCCACCCGGAGCCGGACGTGTTCACCGAGCGCTCGGAAAAGCTCATGGTGGGCCTGGCCGCCCAGGCGGCGATCGGAATCGACAATGCCCGGTTGTTCGAAGCCGCTCAGCGCGCCAAGCAGCGCCTCGAGCAAAGGGTCGTTGAGCGCACGAAAGAGCTCCAAGAGGCTCACGAAGCGCTCCGCCAGGCGCAGAAGATGGAGGCGATCGGCCAACTCACCGGCGGCATCGCTCACGATTTCAACAACCTGCTCACCGTGATCCGCGGCTCGGCCGACCTGCTTCGCACCCGCGACCTCAGCGAGGAGAAGCGCCGCCGCTATGTCGACGCCATATCGGACACCGCGGACCGAGCGGCGAAGCTGACCGGCCAGCTACTCGCCTTCGCGCGCCGCCAGGCCCTGAAGCCGGAAGTGTTCGACGCCGCGGACCGGGTCGCGGGCATCACCGACATGCTGCGCACCGTGCTTGGGTCGCGCATCCGCCTCGACATCGACGTCGGCTGCCCAGACTGCTTCGTCGAAGCGGATGCCGGCCAGTTCGAGACGGCGCTCGTCAACATGTCGGTCAATTCGCGTGACGCCATGGACGGCGAAGGCGAGCTCCGGATCAGGATCGAGAAGCGCGAGCTGGCTCAGACCGCGGGGGACCTTCCGCCGGGCGATTATGTCGCGGTGGAGGTCGCCGACACCGGCCACGGCATTGCGGCCGACCAGCTCGACCGGGTCTTCGAGCCTTTCTACACGACCAAGGACGTCGGCAAGGGCACCGGCCTCGGCCTCAGCCAAGTCTACGGATTCGTCAAGCAGTCGGGCGGCGACATTCTGGTGGAAAGCGAAGTCGGCCGCGGAACCGCTTTCACCCTGCTCCTGCCCAAGGCGGACCCCATCGCGCGCCCTGCGGAGAAGCAGGAGGAGAGGCCCGAGCGCCCGGAAGGAAAGGGCCGCATCCTCGTCGTCGAGGACAACGCACAGGTCGGCGAGTTCGCCACTCAACTCCTCTCAGATCTCGGCTTCGAGACCCGCTTCGCCCCCGACGCGCAGCAGGCGCTCGAGATATTGGAAAGCGAGGAGGCGAAGTTCGACGTCGTCTTCACGGACGTCGTCATGCCCGGGATGAGCGGGGTCGATTTCGCCGCAGCGGTGAAGCAAAGATGGCCGGACATGCCCGTGGTGTTGACCAGCGGCTACAGCCACGTCCTCGCCGCCGGCGCGCCCCACGGCCTCCCGCTCCTCCACAAGCCCTACTCTGTCGAATCCATCGCCCGGATCCTGCGCGAGGCGCTTCGCTAGCGCCGTCAGCTCCCAAGGGAGCCGGGCCACCAGCTCCACACGTTGACCCGGCGCCGCGCCGTCGAGCCATGGCTTCGCCCTCATCGGTCGGTTTGCGGTCCCCTCACTCCGTTTCGGAGGCAGTGGAAACGGCGGAAAGCCCTTTCTTTGTGGCTGGGTGCGCTTGCTACCCGGATTGATCGAGTCATTATGAATGTAACTCATGGACTCGCTACGAACAAAACTCGATCTTGTTCACGAGTCGAGCCGAGTCGCGGCCCGGTTCTTAAACAAGGAGGATGATGATGGGCTGGTCAGATTGGCTTAGTATAGCGGGATCCGTCGTAGATGTAGCGTCCGAAATTGCCGGATTGTTGGGGGATGACGGACAAGAGCGAGATGATCAAGGCCCTTATTATATGGGTACTATCGCTTGGTCTCAGCAGAATGGCCAGGTTTATGCGGTCAACACTGACCCGGCCACTCCGGTGAACCTGCTTTACCTCAAGCAGAACATGCAGGGGACCTCGCCGACCATCCTCTCGAGCACGGTGACGATCGATCCGAACAACGGCTTCAGCACCGAAACGGCCGACCTTCAGGACTTCATCGGCGGGACGATCAACTTCAATCCGATCGCCACCAGCACGGAGGACACGCTCACCCGCGCCTTCTCCTTCGCCATTGTTGCGGTCTCGGCCGCTTCCTCGATCAACATCATGGGAGGGGTGAACGCCTCCTTCCAGAAGACGGCGAATGGCTGGAACTTCACCCTCGCCAGCACCGGGCCGAAGCTGTCGACGGCCAACGCCACCGTGGTCGACCAGTCGGGTAATCGGGCCACGGTCAAGCTCAACTTCAACAATGGCAGCCGCGGCCTCGGCGACGACTCGGTCACCGTCCCGCTCCCGATGGGCCTCGACCTCTCCAACATGGTTGAGCTTCTGGAGATCGATCTCCAGGTAGAGCAGACCAGCTTCGATGCCTTCATCAAAGAGGGCCGGCGCGGCCGCCCCGGGAGCGAGCTGCCAGAGGCCGTACGCCGGCGGCTGGGTACCAACTGAAACGCAAGCCGAAGGGGGACGGGCGCGCGGGCGCCCGTCCTCACCGCAGCCGGTAATGGTCCGCCAGCCGGTCGAGCGCCATCGCCAGCACCAGCTTGCCCGACCGCGCCGGCCAGCCGAGCGCCGTTTCCGCGTCCCGCATCCCCTCGCCCGCGCAAACGATCCGCCAGAGTATGTCCTTGAGGCCGGGGCCGACCTCGTCGGCCGCGGCTTCGAACCGGCGCTGCGCGGCGATCTTTCGATCGCTCTTGTCCGCGATCGCGGCGCCCGAACGGCGGGAGCCGGGAGGCGAGGCGTCCCAGCGCATCGTCACCCGCGGCGAGAGCTGCGCCAGCTCCCAATCCTCCCGAAGCTTCTCGCCCGCGGCGAACTGTCGCTCGCTGATATGGCCGCGCGAGCGCAGCCAGCCGAGCGGCGCCTCCGCAAGGTTAACGGTCACCGATCGAACGGCTCTCGAAAGCCGGCCCTTCGTCGTCCGCTCCCGCCCGTCACTTGGAAGCGGCCGCTCCGCCAGCAGCCGGTTTCGTTTCTTCTTCTCCACGCCCACGTCAGTCTCCCCACCCGAATCGCCGAATGACTATTGCCATTCCGGCTAGGCTGTAGGAAAGTGGAATAACCACATCGGTTATCAGGGGCCGCCAGTGATCACTCGGATCCGGGAAGTACGTCGCGCTCGCAAGCTGACCCTTCAGGATGTGGCGGACCGCTGCAAGCCGCCTACCACGCCGCAGACGATCGGCCGGCTTGAGACGGGCACCCGCACCGTCTCGATGGGCTGGCTCGCCCGCATCGCCGCGGCGCTCGACGTCGAACCCTCCGATCTGGTGCAGCTCCCGGAGCGGGAGGACGTGCCGGTCGCCGCACTCCTCGACCATGACGGCGCCCACGCCCCGCGACGCGAAGCCATGGTCGTTCCCCCCAAGCCTGAGGCCGGGGCGGTTGCTTTGCTCGTGCGCGGAAGCGTCGGCGACTATCGAAGCGGCGACGAAATCTGGGGCCGCCGTCTTGCGCCCGAGGAGTTCGGCCGCGCGCTTAACCGCGACGTGCTCGTCCCCCGCCCCGCCGGCCGTTTCCTGTTCGGCCGGCTGATCGGCCGCGAGGAAGGCAAGCTCCACCTCCTCCCGCTCGGCTCCGGCCAACGCCAGCTCGTCGTCGCCGATCCGCCCTGGATAGCGATGGCGACCCGCCTCATCCGGAACCTCTGAGCCGCCCGGCGCTTTGGCCGGCCATGTTCCTATTCTTCTCGAACCGCATGGGCTGTGCCGGCTCGCTTCTGCTCACCGCGCTCGGTACCCTTATCCTGCTCTGGCTGATGGGATGGCTGGTTTAGGGATTAGTGGTGGGCGCTGACGGGCTCGAACCGCCGACATCTTCCGTGTAAAGGAAGCGCTCTACCAACTGAGCTAAGCGCCCTCGCGCGCCGCCCTGCCACCGCCGCGTCAGACGATCAAGGCTGCGATCCGTGCCGCGGACTTCAGATACGCCTCAAGCGCCGCCGCCGTCTCGTCCGCAAGCTCGATGAACACCCGCCGCCCGTCCTCTGGGTCCGCCACCCGAACCAGCAGCTGCTGGTCACACAGGGTCTTGATCCAGCGTAGCGCCGTCGTCGGAGGCACAGCCGCGGCGATGCAGAGGCTCGACACCGCGACCCGCCGCCTCTCCAGCCTCGCCGCCATCAGGTCGAGCAGCATGTCCCAGGCCGGATCGGCGAACAGATCCTTGTCGAAGAACTGGTCCCGAAGCCGGCGGGCGCGGATGATCGCTCGGATATGCCCCGGCTCAAGGCCCGATCGCTCCCCCTCCCCCGAGCGAACGCCCGCGACCGCCGCTGCCGCCTTTTCATCCTCCGACAGAGCGGCGAGGGCATTGGCGATCTGCTTCACTTCCTCGGTCAGCTGCTGAAGCCGAACCTTGCTCTTGCCGGCATCGCTGAGCCGGGGCGGCCGCCGAGTCGAGGCGAAGCGGATCGCCCTCAGCGTCTCCGCCTCGGTCGGCTCGCACAGCTGCTGGACTTCCGTGAGAAGCGTCCGCGCTGCCACCCAGTCGACCAATTCGATCGGTGTCGCGATGGCAGCCCCGAAGCGCCCGGTCTCCGCCCCCGCAACGACCCGCTCGAGCATGGAATCGAAACCGGTCTCCTCACCCGCCTCGAGGAGCACGGCGTCCGCCGCAACCTGCTGCTCGAGCCGCTCCAGCCCGCCCGCCACGGGCACCGAGTCGATCACCCGGCAGCCGGCCAGCTCCGCCGCCGACCGCCAATCCTGCGCAGCCGGCGGATCGGCGATGATCAGAACCGAAGGGTTCCCACGATATTCGATCTCGCCGAGCGGCGCATGGCCCGCGCGGTAGTGATGGCTGGTCCTCACGGCATTCTCTCCCCCGACACCAGATTGCCGCCGTTCTGGAGGAAGCGAATGGGCGGCTTTGTCCGCAACGGATGGAAATGCCGCTTCATCCGCTTGCCTCGACACCCTTTCGTCCTGCCAACCGACTGAATCTCCAGCACCCTGGCACTCGCCTCACGGACGACTCCGTGCAGCGACTTACCTGGCTGAATCGGTGCTTAGTCTCCCGCGCGTCAAAAACCTGTCGCGCGAAAAGCTCCCTTATGGAGCCGCTTCTTCCCCGACGATCCATTCGACCGCCGCTGCGGCGTGAAGCGCGGTCGTGTCGTAGACCGGAAGGACGTTCGCCAGCGGATCCACGAGCAGCACCAGCTCCGTGCAGCCGAGGATCACCGCCTGCTGCCGCGCCTGACCCATCTCGGTGAGGCAGGTCTTCAGCCGACGCTGCGAGTTGCGCATTACCTGCCCGCGCGCCAGCTCCTCGAAGATGATGCGGTCGATCTCCTGAGCCGTCGCCGCATCGGGAAGGGCGATCGTGATCCCCCGCGCCTCCATCCGCTCGCGGTAGAAAGGCTCGCCCATGGTGAAGCGGGTGCCGATCAGCCCGGCCCGCTTCACCCCGTCGTTCACCAGGCGATCCGCAGTCACGTCCCCGATATGCAAGATCGGGATGGACAGAGCCTTGGTCAGCCGGTCGTACAGCTTATGGAGCGTGTTCGAGCAGAGGATCAGCCCCTCCGCTCCCGCAGCCTCCAGCCGCCGCCCGCAGTCGGCGAGCAGCTCGCCCAGCCGCTCCCACTGCCCGCTATGCTGAAGCTCGCTGACGATTGCGAAGTCGAGACTCTCCATCAGCAGCGGCGCCGAGGCCGCTCCGCCGACGCGCCTCGCCACGCCCTTGTTGATCTGCTCGTAATACATGGCGGTCGAGACCCAGCTCACCCCGCCGATCATTCCCAGCTTACGCATACTCGCTGTCACTCACCTTCGCGCCCGCGACCGGCGCCGCTTACCCGATCGACTTGACGATTTCCTCGGTCATCTTCTTGGCGTCCGCCAGCAGCATCATGGTATTGTCGCGGTAGAAGAGCTCGTTATCGACCCCCGCATAACCCGCGCCCCCCATTGAGCGTTTCACGAACAGGACGGTCTTCGCCTTTTCCACGTCGAGCACCGGCATTCCGTAGATGGGCGAGCTCTTGTCGGTCTTGGCGGCCGGGTTGGTCACGTCGTTGGCGCCGATCACGAAGGCGATGTCGGTCCGAGCGAACTCCGAGTTGATGTCCTCCAACTCGAACACCTCGTCATAGGGGACGTTCGCTTCCGCCAGCAGCACGTTCATATGCCCCGGCATGCGCCCGGCGACAGGGTGGATCGCATATTTGACGCTCACCCCTTCCTTCTTGAGGAGGTCGGCCAGCTCGCGCACCGCATGCTGCGCCTGGGCCACCGCCATTCCGTAGCCCGGGACAATGATCACTTGCTCGGCCTGGCTCATCAGGAAGGCGGCATCCTCGGCCGAGCCGCGCTTGTACGGCCGGTCGATCATCGCGTCCCCGCCCCCGGCCGCCGCGTCGCCGCCGAAGCCGCCCGCGATGACCGAGATGAAGCTTCGGTTCATCGCCCGGCACATGATGTAGCTGAGGATCGCGCCCGAGCTTCCGACCAGAGCCCCGGTGATGATCATCGCGCTGTTCTGGAGCGTGAAGCCCATCGCCGCCGCCGCCCAGCCCGAATAGCTGTTCAGCATCGACACCACGACCGGCATGTCCGCCCCGCCGATCGGGATGATGAGCAGGAAGCCGATCAGGAAGGACAGCGCCGTCACCGTCCAGAAGACCCACGGATCCTGGTCGGTCGTGAAATAGGCGATCAGCCCGACAATCAGCGCGAGCGTGCCGAGATTGATCACGTGCCGCATCGGAAGCAGGATCGGCTTGCCAGACATGTTGCCGTTGAGCTTGAGGAAGGCGATCACCGACCCGGAGAAAGTGATGGCGCCGATGGCGGCGCCGAGGCTCATCTCCACCCGACTGACGGGATGGATGATGCCGTCGACGGCGATTCCGAAAGCCTCCGGGTTGAGATAGGCGGCAGCCGCGACCAGCACCGCCGCAAGGCCGACCAGCGAGTGGAAGGCCGCCACCAGCTGCGGCATCGCCGTCATTGCTATCCGTCGCGCGGTGACGAGGCCGATCACCCCGCCGGCCACGATCGCGACGGCGATCTCCCACAGCGCCGCAACCTCGTGCGTCACCAGGGTGGTCCCGACGGCGATCGCCATGCCCAGGATGCCGGCCCTGTTGCCCCGGCGCGAGCTTTCCGGGCTGGAAAGGCCGCGAAGCGCGACGATGAAGCAGATGCCTGCAACGAGATAGGCGAGCATCACCCAGGCGGGCGTGCCGGCGGCGCCATGCTCCATCAGCGCCGCTCCTTCTTCTTGTACATGGCGAGCATTCGCTCCGTCACCGCGAAGCCGCCGAAGATGTTGACGCTTGCGAGCACCACCGCCGCGAGCCCCAGCCACTTGGCGGCGGGCACTGCGGCAGCCGCCGCCGCGATGAGCGCACCGACGATGATCACGGAGGAGATGGCGTTGGTCACCGCCATCAGCGGCGTGTGGAGCGCCGGAGTCACCGACCAGACGACATAATAGCCGACGAAGCAGGCGAGCACGAAGATCGAGAGGATGGCGACGAAGTCCATGCGTTCACCCCTGTGCGGACGGCGGCACCTTGGCGGCGGAGCCGGGGGATGTCGAGGCGCAAAAGCGGCTGCGCGGCTGGTTCGTCGCCCAACGAGCCGCTAAGCCGCGCCCATGCGCCAGGCGACCGCTACCCTCGACTTCCAGACCCCGCGCCAGGGCCTCCTCGACGTGACGGGGCAGATCGTCGGCTGGACGGAGGCGCAAGGCCTGCGCGAAGGCCTCCTCACCCTCTTCTGCCGCCACACCTCCGCCTCTTTGCTCATCCAGGAGAATGCCGCCCCCGCCGCCCGCCGCGACCTGGAAGCCTATTTCGGGCGCATCGCGCCGGAGGACCCTTCCCGCTACGAGCATGGTGAGGAGGGACCCGACGATATGCCCGCCCACCTGCGCACCGCCCTCACGAGCACGCAGCTCACCATCCCGCTGATCGCCGGCCGCCTGGCTCTCGGCACCTGGCAGGGCATCTACCTCTTCGAGCACCGCCGCCGCCCGCACCGGCGCACGCTCGCCCTCCACCTGATCGGCGAATAGATGAGCCTCGAAAGCGTCCGCCTCTGGCTTGCCGAGCACGCGCCCGACCTGCCGATCATCGAGACGAAGGAGAGCACCGCCACCGTCCTCGAAGCCGCCGCCGCGCTCGGAGTCGAGCCCGCCCGAATCGCAAAGACCCTCGCCGTCCGAGTCGGCAACGAGGTCTTCCTTCTCGTCACCCGAGGCGACGCGCGCCTGGACAACCAGAAGACCAAGGCGGCCTTGTGCGGAAGGCCGCGAATGCTCGGACCCGAGGAGACGCTCGCGCTCACCAGCCACCCCGTCGGCGGCGTCTGCCCGTTTGGCCTACCGACCCCGCTTCCGATCTACCTCGACCTCTCGCTCCGCGAATTCGACCGCGTCTACCCGGCGGCAGGCTCGCTCAATAGCTCGGTAGAGGTGACGCCGCAACGGCTATTCGAACTGGTGGGGAAAGATTGGGTCGACCTCTGCCGGCTCCCGGAGTGAAGCGGCTTGGCCTCCTTGGCCTCGAGCTGAGCGGCGAATTCCTTGAGGTCCTCAGGCTGTGATCCGTAATCGTCCACAAGAAGCGCACATTCGGCTTCGAAGGCGTTGCGGGTGTATTCCTGGAACTTGCGCCTCGCCTCCGCAAGGTCCGAGGCGAGCCTGGAGCGGGCGGCACGCGCGAGGAATTGCTGCTTGCGCGCAAGATAATCCTGCTCCTGACGCGCCAGCGCCCGCGGAGCGAGTGGCCCGGGGCATTGGGAGACGTAGACGATCTCGCCAAGCTGTTGGCGGAACCTTTCCCGTTGGGGAGAAAGGGCGGCGGGTAGGCAGTCGCCGGCTATGTCACACGCGCCGAGTAGGAGGAGCAGCGCCGGTGCAGCCGCTTTCACGCAAGCAGGCGTTCGTTGACGACCTTGCCACCCTGCGTCAGCCGCACACCCTTCACGATCTCGTCCTCGTCGGGAAGGGCCACCCACCCCGCTTCCTTGTCCCAGAAGGCGGAAAGGAAGTTGTAGAGGTTTCGCGCGTAGAGGGCTGAGGCATCGGCCGCGAGGCGGCTGGGTACGTTGCGGTGGCCGACGATCCTCACCCCGTGCCGCTCGACGATGGCCCCCGCCACCGCGCCTTCGGCGTTTCCGCCCTGCTCCACCGCCAGATCGATCACGACACTGCCCGGCCGCATCGACGCAAGCTGTGCATCGGAGATCAGCCGCGGCGCCGGCCGCCCGGGGATCAGAGCCGTGGTGATGACGATGTCCTGCTTCGCGATGTGGGCGGAGACCAGCTCCGCCTGCGCCGCCTTGTACTCCTCGGACATCTCGGTCGCGTATCCGCCCGCGCCCTCGCCCTCTATCCCCTTCACCTTCTCGACGAAGATCGCCTTGGCGCCGAGGCTCTCGATCTGCTCCTTGGTTGCCGCCCGGACGTCGGTGGCCGAGACGATGGCTCCAAGCCGCCGGGCGGTCGCGATCGCCTGCAGCCCCGCCACGCCCACGCCCATCACGAATACGCGAGCCGCCGGGATCGTGCCCGCCGCCGTCATCATCATCGGAAAGGCGCGTCCATATTCCGCCGCCGCGTCCAGCACCGCTTTATAGCCGGAAAGGTTCGCCTGGCTCGAAAGCACGTCCATCGACTGGGCGCGCGTGATGCGCGGCATGAACTCCATCGCCAAAGCTTCGAACCCGGCCGAAGCGTAGCCGTCCACCCGCTCGCGCTGCCGAAAAGGGTCGAGAATGGCGACGACCAGCGCCCCCGCCTTGGCGCCTTGCAGCGCTCCCGCCTCCGGCCCCTGCACGCCGAGCACCGCGTCGGCGTCGCGCAGCACCTCTTCGCGCGCCGCAACCCCCGCTCCGGCCGTCTCGTAATCCGCGTCGGCGACCGAAGCCGAAAGCCCGGCGCCCGCTTCGACGGCGACGCTGGCGCCGAGCGCTACGAACTTCTTCACCGTCTCCGGAGTGGCCGCAACCCTGCGCTCGCCCTCCGCCGTCTCCTTGAGGATGGCGAGCTTCACTCGCTTAGTCGGCGATCAGGAAGACGACGACCATCGCGGTGATGAAGCTCAGGATCGCGCCCCACTTCATCATCGCCAGGAAGCCCTCATAGCCGCGATGGTGGGTGACGGTTTCCTTCTCGAGATCGAGATCCGCGGCCATGTCTTCCTCGTCGCTGTTCCGGTTGCGGCGCCCTTCTAGCGCCGGAGCGGCGCGCGCTCCAAGCCCCAATTAAGCCGAACTTTACCCCCGGCCGCTACAGCGTTGCGCAAGCCAAGGGAGAGACTATGCGGCCGGACCCGACCCGCTGCCTGCTGCTGATCGACGACGAGCCCGCCCAGCGCCGGCTGGTGACGGCCATCGGCGCCCGCGCCGGCTGGTGGGTTCGGGGAGCTCCCGATGTCGATGCCGCCGCGGCCATGCTCATCGATCCTGAAGCCCCGCCCGTCGACGCGATCCTGCTCGACCATTGGCTGCCGGGCGACGAAGGCAACCGGGTCATCGCCCAGATACGCGAGCTGTGCCCGGACCTCCCTCTCCTTGTCATGACCGCCCAGACTTCCGTCGCGGTCGCGGTGGAGGCGATGCGCGCCGGCGCCCACGATTTCCTGGTCAAGCCGATCGCGCCCGACAGCCTGCTCGCCGCCCTCAACGCCGCGACCGACCGGCGCCAGCGCAGCGGCGGAGAGCTTCGCCCGCTGTCCGAGAAGATCTCGATGAAGCCGCTTGCCTTCGACGAGATCGTCGGCTCGGCCCCGCCCTTCCGGTCCGCCATGGCCGTCGCCGCCAAGGCCGCCCGCGCGCGGGTCTCCGTCCTCGTCGAGGGCGAGAGCGGCTCGGGTAAGGAAGTGATCGCCCAGGCGATCCACACCGCCTCGCCACGCGGCAAGAAGCCGATGATCACCGTCAATTGTGGGGCGATCCCGGCGAACCTCGTCGAATCGGTTCTGTTCGGCCATGAAAAGGGTGCCTTCACCGGCGCCTTCGACCGCCATATCGGCCGCTTCGAGGATGCCGACGGCTCAACCCTGTTCCTCGACGAGATCGGCGAGCTCCCCCTCGACACGCAGGTGAAGCTGCTCCGCGCCCTGGAGACCGGCGAGATCCAGCGCATCGGCGGGCGGACCGTTCAGACCGTGGACGTGCGCATCATCGCGGCCACCAATCGCCGCCTCGCCGAAGAAGTCGCCAAGGGCCGCTTCCGCGAGGACCTCTATTACCGCCTGAACGTCGTCCACGTGCCCCTCCCGCCGCTGAGGGAGCGCGCGTCGGACATTCCGGCGCTTGCCCGCCACCTCCTCGCCCGCATCGCCGAGCAGCCGGGCATGCGCCACCTTTCGATCACCGACGACGGCCTTGCGGTCCTCATGCGCTACGGCTGGCCGGGCAACGTCCGCCAGCTCCAGAACGCCCTCTTCCGCGCCGCCGTCCTTTGCGACGGCAATGCGCTGACGGCCGCCGACTTCCCGCAGATCCAGCAGGAGTCCTCCCTCTCGCGCCGGTCCAGCGACCATCATGGGCGGAGCTTCAGCGGCGCCTCGGCGGCGGCTGCCTATCAGAACGGCTCGGGCGTCACGCTCTACGATCCGGACGGCAACATGCGCCCGCTCGAGGCCATCGAAGCCGACGTAATCCGCCTCGCCATCGGCCATTATCGCGGCCGGATGACGGAAGTCGCCCGACGCCTCGGCATCGGCCGCTCCACTCTCTATAGGAAGCTCGGCGAGCTCGGAATCGGCGACGCCGCCTGACGGGTGACGTAGCGGCAGACAGCCGCTAGTCTCCCGCCAATGTCTCGTTTCCAGAACGCCATCGTCCTCATCACCGGCGCCGCTTCCGGCATCGGCGCGGCGACTGCCACCCGCATCGCCGCTGAAGGCGCGCGCAAACTCATCCTCATGGACCGCGACGAGGATCGCCTCCGCGACTTCGCCTTCACCCTCCCCTGCGAGCGGCAGATCAAGATCGGCGACGTCGCCGACGTGCAGTTATGGGAGCGGGAGGACCTGACCGGCCTCACCCACGCCGTGGTCAACGCAGGCGTCGGCGCGGGTGGAGCGATCGCAGACCTCTCCTTCGAGGAGTGGCGCCGGATCCTCTCGATAAACCTCGACGGAGCCTTCCTGACGCTCCAGGCGGCAATGAAGGCGATGCAGGGCTCCGGCGGCTCGATCGTCCTCACCGCCTCAGTCGCGGGGGTGAAGGCGGAGCCGGGAATCGCCGCTTATGCCGCGTCCAAGGCCGCCGTCATCCAGCTCGCCCGAGTCGCCGCCAAGGAAGGCGCGGCGGCCGGCATCCGGGTCAACTCGATCGCGCCCGGCGGGGTCGAGACTTCGATCTGGCACGGAGTCCCCGGCTTCACCGATATGGTGCAGGCGCAAGGCGAGGAAGCCGCCTTCGCCGCCATGGCTTCGACCGCAACTCCGCTCGGCCGTTTCGCCAAGGCGGACGAGATCGCCGCCCAGATCGCCTTTCTCCTGTCGGACGAGGCGGCCTTCATGAACGGCGCCTGCCTCGTCAGCGACGGCGGCTATTCGCTCTAGCCTCCTCCTCATCCTCGCCGCGGCAAGCCTCGGCAGCTGCCGAGCTGAGGAGGCGCCTGCCGGTGCGCCGGCTTCGGAGAGCCGCGTCTCCGTCTCGGCCTGCGAGACCCGCCGCTTCGAAGGAAGCGCCTTCACCGCCTGCCGCTACGATCCCCACCGCCACCGTCTCGAACTCGTGCTGGACCCGGCTGGCGCGCCGCTGCGCAGCTTCGCGGCGCTCGAAACCCATCTCGGCCCCCGCGCCTCGAAGCTGCTCTTCGCAATGAACGCCGGCATGTATGACGAAGCGGGCAAACCGATCGGCCTCTATGTCGAGGACGGAAAGCAGCGAAAGCCCGTCAACCTGCGCGACGGCCCCGGCAATTTCCACCTGAAGCCCAACGGAGTCTTCGCCGTCGATCGCGCAGGCCGCGCCTCGGTGATCGCCAGCGAGCGGTTCAAGCCCGGAAGCGCCCGCTGGGCCACCCAGTCGGGGCCGATGCTGTTGGTCTCCGGCAAGCTCCACCCCCGCTTCGATTCCGACGGCCCGTCGCGGCTCCTGCGCAACGGAGTGGGCGCAGACGGCTCCGGCGGCGCCTGGTTCGCGATCAGCGAGGAGGGCGTCTCCTTCGGCCGCTTCGCCCGCTTCTTCCGGGACGAGCTCGGCTGCCGCGACGCGTTGTTCCTGGACGGGAGCGTGTCGAGCCTCTGGGACGCTCCGGCCGAGCGCCAGGACGCCTATCCTAATCTGGGACCGCTCGTCGCCGTCTTCCGAAACCAATAAGGCCGCTTTAACCGCTCCTGCCGTAGCCCGCCGGCATGCGTTCCCTTGCCTTCGCTCCCATCCTGCTTGCCAGTCTCGCACTAGTAACGCCCGCAGCGGCGCAGCGCCTTCCCTACCGGCCGGTGGTTGCTGACGAGCTCGCCGGCGGTGCCCGGCTTGCCTACCGCCCGGTGGAGGGCGATAGCGCACCCACCGCTCCGGAAGCGTCGGGCGCAGGCTCCAAGCGCCGCAAGCTCCTCCGATGGGGCCTCCTCGACCGCTTCGAATATGCCGCGCAGCGAGGGCAAGACGGCTATTCCTGGGATCTGTCGGCTTTGCTCGGCGGCGAGCGCGACCGCCTCTGGCTGGCGAGCGTCGGCGAAGGCTCCGCCTGGTCCGCTCCGGGCTATCTTGAGCTTCACGCCCTCTACAGCCGCTATGTCGGGAGCGACACGGACCTCAACCTTGGCCTCCGCTGGGATCCGGTGAGCCCGGGCCGCGCCTATGCCACCGCCGGCGGCCAGTATGACGACGACAAGCTCTGGATCGGCGCCTTCACCTATTTGTCGCACAAGGGGGAGCTCGGCGCCCGCCTCGCCGCGCTCCATAATCTTGGGGTCACGAAAGCGCTCTTCCTGCAGCCGACTTTCGAGGTTGATCTTTCCGGCGTGGACGTGCCCGAGCTCGGCATCGGCCGCGGCTTCTATTATGCCGAAGCCGGGCTGCGCCTCCGCTACGAGATCAAGGAAGCCTTCGCCCCCTATGTCGGCCTCAGCTGGGAGCGAAGCCTCGGCCGAACCGCTCGATGGGAGCGCGAAGCGGGCGAAGACCCCGAGACAAAAGGCCTCGTCCTAGGAGTCCGCTCCGCTTTCTGATCCTTCGGCGAGAAGGTCCTGCGCCTCCGGGTGAGTCTCGATGTAGTGGCGCACGAAGGAGCAGAGCGGCACCACCTTCAGGCCCTGCTCGCGGACGTCCGCGAGGGCCCCTTTCACCAACGCGCTTCCAACTCCCTGCCCCTCGAGCGCCTCGGGCACCTCGGTGTGGTAGAAGCTGATCCGATCGCCGTTCAGCCGGTAGGCGGCGAGCGCCTTATGCCCCTCCACCTCAAGCTCGTACTGGCTTTCGGAGCGGTTGTTCTTGACGCTCTGCGCCACCTCATTCTCCTTGTTCACAGGGCCGTCAGCGCCGCGTCCCTCATCCCGCGCCAAACCCTCAGCGCCTGAATGGTTTCCGGGACGTCGTGAACGCGGAGCAGCTGCACGCCCTGCTCCGCGCCCTTCAGCGCGAGCGCTAGCGAGCCCGGCAGCCTTTGATCGACCGGCGCCTCGCCCGAAAGCGCCCCGATCATCCGCTTGCGGCTCGCCCCGAGCATGATCGCGCAGCCGAGGCCGTGAAGCAGCGCAAGCCCGTTCAGCAGCTGGAGATTGTGCTGCACCGTCTTGCCGAAGCCGATGCCCGGATCGACGATGATCCTGTCCCGCGGGATGCCGGCGGCCTCGGCGGCGGCGATCCGCTCCTCTAGCCAGTCGTAAACAGCGAAGATCACCGACTTCTCATAGCTTGGCGCCGCCTGCATAGTCTCCGGCGTTCCCTGATGGTGCATGAGCACCACCGGGCATCCCGACGCTGCAACGACCGCCACCGAGCGGTCGTCCCAGGTGAGTGCGGAAACGTCGTTGATCATCGCCGCGCCGGCGCCGAGCACCGCCTCCATGACAGCGGCCTTCCGGGTGTCTATCGAGACCGCGACTCCGGCCCCGGCAAGACCCTGCACGACCGGGAGCACCCGCTCGATCTCGTCGCCTTCCCATACCGGCTTCGCCCCGGGCCGGGTGGATTCCCCGCCGACGTCTATCGCCGCCGCGCCGGCCGAAGCCATGGCGAAGCCCGCTTCGATGGCCGCCTGCGGATCGGCATAGCGGCCGGCGTCGGAGAAGCTGTCGGGCGTGACATTGAGGATCCCAAACGTCTGCGGCTGGTCCAGCCGGACCACGCGCTCGCCGAGCTTGAGCGGGGCTCGCGGCGAGGTGAGCCGCCGCCAGGTCTGCCAGGCGCCGTCGCCGAAGCGGTCCAGCGCCTCTTCGATCCGCTCCACGGGCACCAGGTCGAGGGACTCGCGCCGTGCCCCTTCCATTGCGGACACCTCGACCGCCCCGAACCAGAGGAGCCCGCCGGCCAGCCGCACCACCTTGCCGTCGAGATCGAAGGGCGCATCCACAAAGGCGGTCGGGCGGAGATAGCGGTGAAGCGTCATGGAAATCGCGCTAGCCGAAAAAAAGAGCGACAGGAAACCTGCGAGGCCGCGACTAAGGGTGACGACCGCCTCTTATCGAAGGTCAGTAGGGTAACTGGAGTCTCCGAAGGTCCGGACCGCCATGTGGGGCATGGAATTGGTCCGGACCCTTCGCCGCCCGAAGGGGCTCCCACGCGGCTCCCGTGGTCAAAGGCGCGCAGGCATCGAGCGTGAAGGGACGGTCGTCGGGGCTTTTCTGCCTTGCTTCTCGGTTTGTGTCGAGTCGGCTCAGTCGGAGGCGGCTTCGGGCTTGCTGCGCCGGGCCTCCAGCGCGTCGATCGCTTCCTTCACCCGCTGGCTCTGTCCCCGCGGCACGATCAGCACCGCCCGCTCCGTCGCCACCACCACAAGGCCGCTGACTCCGAGCGCCACCACCACCGGCCCGTCGGAGCGCACGAGGCAGTTGTGGCTGTCCGGAGCCACCACGTCGCCGGTGAGCAGGTTGCCGTTCGGGTCCAGCGGGCCGAGGGCATGGAGCGCTTCCCAGCTGCCGATGTCCGACCAGCCCATCTCCACCGGCACGACCGCCACCCGCTCCGCTTTCTCCATCACCGCCTTATCGATGGAGACTGAGGGTGCCGCCTCGAACCGGGACGGCTCCGCCGCCGCCGCCAATGTCTGCGGCGAATATTTATCGAGCGCGTCTATCAGCGCCTCCCTCTCGAAGAGGAATATCCCGGCGTTCCAGTGCCACCCGCCTTCGCGCAGCCATTGCGCCGCTGTCTCGGCGTCGGGCTTCTCTGCGAACCGTTCAGCGCGATACCCCACCGCGCCCAGTGCCTCACCCGACTCGATGTAGCCGTAGCCGGTCTCTGGCCGATCCGGGGTGATTCCGAAAGTGACCAGCCAGCCGCCTTCCGCCAGCGGCCGCGCCACCTCGACGGCGCTCCGGAAAGCCTCCTCATCCTCGATAAGATGATCGCTGGGCATCACGAGTAGCAGGTCGCCCGGCTCCGCCGCAAGCGCTGCAAGCGCGATGGCGGCGGCGGTGTTGCGCGGGTACGGCTCAACGATCAGCCGCGCGTGCGGAAGCTCCGCGGCAACCGCATCCGCCTGCCCCGCCCCCATCACCACCCACGGGTCTCCCCAAAGGCTCGCCCGGGCCGCCGTCTGGGCGAGCAGGCTCGTGTTCCCGCCGAGCGCCAGGAACTGCTTGGGCCGATCGCTCCGCGAAAGTGGCCATAGCCGCGTTCCGGAGCCTCCGGAGAGGATGACGGGGATGATCCGTGCCGTGCCGCTCATGCCCCTCCCATAGCCGCTCGCTCCGACTTTTGGGTTAATCCGGCATTTTCACCGAATTTTTGTCAATTTGGCCGACAGGGGTCATCGTGTCGGCAGAATTTACACAAAAGGCTCCGCCGGGTTGATCAGGCTGTTCAAACATTATGTGCCACACAGCGTGCTGATCATCGGCGCGATCGACTTCGTGCTGCTCCTGGCCGCGGGAGAGACCGGCTGGCTCCTGCGCCTCTGGCAGATCCAGAGGGACGCGGACCCCGATGCCGCCCGACTGCCGCACCTGCTGACCTTTGCCGTCACGCTGCAGATCGCGATGGTGGGCGTCGGCGCCTACGGGATGGACGCGCTACGCTCGATGCGGATCGCCGTCGCCCGGCTGATCGCCGCCATTTCGCTCGGCGTCCTCCTCCTCTCGCTGATCTTCTTCCTGATGCCTGCAGTCACGTTCTGGAGATCCAACCTCTTCTACGCGATGCTGATCGCCCTGCCCGCTTTGTTCGCGGCGCGGCTGGTCTTCGGCCGCGCCCTCGGTAGCGAATCCTTTAAGCGCCGGATCCTCGTCCTCGGCGCCGGCCCACGCGCGGCGCGCCTTCAGGAAGTGGCGCACCGGGAGGGCTCCGGCTTCCTCGTCGCGGGCTTCGTCGGGATGAACGAGGGACCGAACGTCGTTCAGGCGGTGAACCGCGCCGATATCGCCAACCTCACCGACTATGTCGTGCGCCTGCGGGCGACGGAGGTGGTGCTCGCGCTCGAGGAGCGGCGGAACGCCCTTCCGCTCGGCGACCTCCTCAGAATCAAGACGACCGGCGTGCAGGTCCGGGACTTCTCCTCCTTTCTCGAACGGGAGACGGGCCGGGTTGACCTCGACAGCGTCAACCCTTCCTGGCTGATCTTCTCCGACGGCTTCTCCTCCGGGCGCCGGATCTCCGCGGCGGCCAAAAGACTGTTCGACATCGTCGTCAGCGCCACCATTCTGGTGCTTTTCGCGCCGCTCATCCTCCTCACCGCTTTGCTGGTGAAGCTCGAGAGCCGAGGCCCGGCATTTTTCCGCCAGCGCCGCGTCGGCCTCTACGGACAGTCGTTCGAGCTGGTGAAGATCCGCTCGATGCGCGAGGACGCCGAAGTGGGCGGCAAGGCCGTCTGGGCGCAGAAGGACGATCCGCGCGTCACCCGCGTAGGCTCCATCATCCGCAAGCTCCGGATCGACGAGCTTCCGCAAGCCTGGACCGTACTCAAGGGCGAGATGAGCCTCGTCGGCCCCCGCCCGGAGCGCCCGCAATTCGTCTCAGACCTCGAGGCGCGCCTCCCATATTATGCCGAGCGGCACGTGGTGAAGCCCGGCATCACCGGCTGGGCGCAGATCAACTTCCCCTACGGCGCCTCCGTGGAAGACGCCCGCCAGAAGCTTGAGTTCGACCTCTATTACGCGAAGAATTACACGCCCTTCCTGGACCTTCTCATCCTTCTCCAGACGGTGCGGGTGGTGCTCTTCCCCGAGGGCGCCCGATGATCACACTGCTCGGCTTCTGGACGCACGCGCTCGCCGCCTTGCTCTACGGCGCCCTAGCCCTCTGGCAGCTGAGGCAGTCGAAGGGCGAGGCGAGCCATCGCGGGCTCGCAGCCGCCTTCGCGATCACCGCCTTGTGGGCGGGCTTCACCGCGCTCGGCGGCCCCCAAAGCCTCGGCGCCGGCCTTGCCGAGAGCGCGCGCAACTTCGCTTACCTCAGCTTCATGTACTCGATCCTTATCTCCGCTTCGGAAGGGCGGGACCAGCGGCCGGTGAAGCTCGTCTATACGGTGCTCGGCGCCGTTATCGGCCTGCAGCTCACCGTGGCCGCAATCACTCCGGGTCTGATCGACAAGCCGCTCGTCCGGGAAGCGTTGGAATCGACCGCCCAGATACTCGGCCTCACCGTCGCGGCCGGATCGCTCATCCTCGTCCACAACCTCTACGGCCAAGCGTCGCACGAAAGCCGCTGGGGGATACGCCTGCCGATGATCGCGCTTGGGGCGATGTGGATCTACGACCTTCACCTCTACACCGTCGCCTGGCTGAGCCGAGCGCCCGTCGAGGACCTGCTCGCCCTTCGCGGCGCAGTGCTGGTCATCGCCGTGCCGATGCTGGCGCTTGCCAGCCGTCGATCCTCGCAATGGCGCATGCAGCTGTCGCGCGCAGCGACCTTCCAGTCACTCTCGCTGATGGCGATCTTCGCTTACCTGATCCTGATGATGAGCGCGAACCGGGTGATCGAGATCGCCGGCGCGGACTGGGTGCGGATCGGGCAGGTCGGCCTCGTCTTCGCAGCGACCCTCGCCGCCATGATTCTGCTCCCCTCCGGACGCGTCAGGGCATGGTCGCGGGTCGTCCTCGCCAAGCATTTCTTCGAGCACCGCTACGACTACCGCGAGGAATGGCTCCGCTTCACCCGCGCCGTCGCGCTGGTGGGAGAGGCCGAGGCGCCCCTCGGCGAACGCATCATCAAGGCCATCGCCGACATCGCCGATTCGCCGGCCGGCCTGCTCCTCGTGCCGCAGGACGGCGGCCGGCTCGCCGTCGCCGCCCGCTGGAACTGGCAAGGGTCACTCCCGCTGGGCGATCCGGAGGACGCCGAGCTTCTGCCCTTCCTTGAACGCACCTCACACGTCCTCGATCTTTCGAGCTCCGAACGGCGCGTCGCCGACCAAGGCCTGCAGGTGCGGATTCCCGAGTCCCTGCGCCATCTCCCGAACGCCTGGGCCGGCATCCCGCTGATCCACAGTGACCAGCTCGTAGGTTTGGTGATCCTGGAATATCCGCGCGTCCGCCGCCCGCTCGACTGGGAGGATTTCGATCTCTTCCGCACCGTGGGAATCCAGGCAGCCAGCTACCTCGCGGAAGCGCGCACTCAGGACGCGCTGGCCGACGCGCGGCGGTTCGACGAGTTCAACCGCCGCTTCGCCTTCATCATCCACGACATCAAGAATTTGGTGAGCCAGCTCAGCCTGATCATCCGCAACGCCGAGCGCCATGCGCACAAGCCTGAGTTCCGCGACGACATGATCGCGACTCTGGAAAGTTCGGTCAAAAAGATGAACGACCTTCTGGCTCGGCTTCACCGCGGCGCCACCAACGTCGAGGCGGAGCCGGCGCGCGCCTTCCGCGTCTGGCAGACGGTGGCTCGGATCGCCCAGACGAAGCGCCGGGTCCACCCGGTCGAGGTGGAGGGGGAGCGCGCGCTCGCGGCCCTCACCGATCCCGCCCGCCTCGAACAGGCGCTTGGCCACCTCGTCCAGAACGCCATCGACGCCAGTCCGCCGGGCGTTCCGGTGCTCATCCGCTGCGGCACGCGGGGCGGGGAAGCGGCGATCGAGATCGTCGATCGCGGCGAGGGCATGTCGGCCGATTTCATCCGCACCCGCCTGTTCCAGCCTTTCGCCTCCACCAAGGAGGGCGGCTTCGGAGTCGGCGCCTTCGAGGCGCGGAGCCTCGTCACGGCGCTGGGCGGCCGGATCGAGGTGGACAGCCGCGAAGGCGAAGGCACGCGCTTCACCGTCCTTTTACCGCTCGGCGCCGATAGCGTCCTCGAACCCCAACGGATCTGCGCATGACGGTCGAGGCCAAGGCGAAATTACTGATCGTCGAGGACGACGAGGGCCTGCAGCGGCAGCTTCGCTGGGCCTATGACGATTACGAGGTTCTGGTCGCCTCCGACCGCGGCGCCGCGCTCGACCTGCTCCGCGCGGAAGAACCGCCGGTGGTGACTCTCGACCTGGGCCTTCCGCCGGACCCGAACGGAGTCAGCGAAGGCTTCGCGACGCTGGAGAGCATCCTTTCCTTGAAGCCCGAGACGAAGGTGATCGTCGCGTCCGGCCACGAGGCCCGGGAAAGCGCTCTCCGGGCGATCGCGTCGGGCGCCTACGATTTCTACCAGAAGCCGGTCGACATCGACCAGCTCGGCCTCATCGTCCGCCGGGCCTTCCAGCTTCACGGCATCGAGAACGAGAACCGCCGGCTCGAGGTTCGGGCGGGGGCGGACCGAACCGTGCTCGGCACCATGATCACCGCGGCGCCCGAGATGATGAAGGTCGCCCGCACCATCGAGCGGGTCGCGAATACGGGCGTCTCGGTGATGCTTCTCGGCGCGAGCGGCACCGGCAAGGAATTGCTCGCCCGCGGCCTCCACAGCGCCAGCAACCGCGCGGGCGGAGCCTTCGTCGCCATCAACTGCGCCGCCATCCCTGAAAACCTGCTCGAAGCCGAGCTGTTCGGCTACGAGAAGGGCGCCTTCACCGGCGCGATCAAGGCGACGGAAGGCAAGATCGAGCTCGCCCATGGCGGCACCCTCTTCCTCGACGAAGTCGGCGACATCCCCCTCCCCCTCCAAGTCAAGCTGCTCCGTTTCCTCCAGGAGCGGGTGATCGAGCGGATCGGCGGGCGGAAGCCGATCGCCGTCGACACCCGGATCGTCTGCGCGACCCACCAGGACCTGCCCGAGATGATCAAGGCCGGAAGCTTCCGCGAGGACCTCTATTACCGCCTCGCGGAGATCGTGGTCCGGATCCCTGGCCTCGCCGAACGCCACGGCGACGCCGTGCTTCTCGCCAAGCATTTCCTCTACCGTTTCGCTCGGGAGATGAACCCGCAGGTGAAGGGCTTCACCCCCGCCGCGCTCGCCGCGATCGATCAATGGCCCTGGCCCGGCAACGTCCGCGAGCTCGAGAACCGGATGAAGCGCGCCGTGATCATGGCCGACGGCAAGCTGATCGCCCCCGAGGACCTGGACCTCGGCGAGCGCGAGGAGGAGGCGCTCCTCGTTAATCTCAAGGCGGCTCGCGAAGGCGCCGACCGGCAGGCAATCCGAAAGGCGTTGGCCCGAAGCGAAGGCAATATCTCGTCCGCCGCCAAGCTGCTCGGGATCAGCCGTCCCACGCTCTACGACCTCCTCAAGCAATATGGGCTTCAGCCGTGAAGCGCGCGGCGCTCGTCTCGCTGCTGTCCCTGGCCGCGGCCGCCTGCTCCGACGCTCGCGGAGCGACTCCCGAGGACCTTTACCGGCGCGGGCTGGAGGCCCTCGAAGCGGGCGAGCCGAAGACGGCTCGGATCGAGCTCCTCAACGCCATCAAGGCCGCTCCCAACGATCCCAAGCTCCGCCTTACCCAGGCCCGCGTCTACCTTCGGCTAGCCGACGGAGTGGCGGCGGAAGCGGAGCTGAAGCGCGCCAACGCGCTCGGCGTGCCGGAGACGGAAACCGGCCACCTCATGGCTCATGCGCTCCTGCTCCAGGGGCAGGCGCGGAATGCGGTGGACGCGGCAGGCAAGGCGGGCCCCGCCCACGAGCCCTATGCCGCGCGGATGCTCGGCCGCGCCTTCCAGGCGCTGGGCGACACCGCCCGCGCCGCGGCGGCGTTCGATCAGGCGCTGGCCCTCACGCCTAACGATAGTGCCCTGTGGAGCGACATAGGCCGCTTCCGCCGGTCCACCGGAGAAACGGCGGGCGCGATCGAGGCCGCCGATCGGGCGGTCGCGCTGGACGCTCAAAATGTGGAGGCGCTGACGCTGCGCGGAGAGCTCACCCGCAGCCAGTACGGCCTCGCCGCCGGCCTCCCCTGGTTCGACCAGGCGCTGGAGATCGACCCCGAGCATGTGCCCGCCCTGATCGAACGAGCGGCGACGCTCGGCGACCTCGGCCGCACCCGCGACATGCTGGCGGACACCCGCCGGATCCACGCGATCGTTCCCGGCCACCCGGCCGCTTTCTATCTTCAGGCCGTGCTCGCGGCGCGCGGCCGCAACTTCGATCTCGCCCGCCGCCTCTATGAGCGCACCAAAGGCGCATTCGAGGGACGGCCGGCCGCGATGCTCCTCGCCGGAACGATCGAGCTTCAGACGGGCAGCGCCGTCCAGGCGGCGAAGCGGCTTCGGCAATTGCTCGAAGCCCAGCCAGCGAACCTCAAGGCGAGGCGGCTGCTCGGCGCAGCGTTGCTGAAGAGCGACGACCCGGCCGGCGCGGTCGCGATCCTCAAGCCTCTCGCCGACCGCACGGACGCCGATCCTTATGCGCTCACCCTGATGGGCCGTTCGCTCGCCAGGCTCGGCGATACGGAGGGCGCGAGCCGCTATCTCGCTCGAGCCGCCGCGCCGGCGCCCGCGGCGGGAACGGTCTTCTCGAGTTACGAGAGCCCCGCCGAGATCGAGGCGCTTCGGCGCACCGCCGCCGCCCGTCCCGCGGACGCCGCCGCTCAGGTTACCCTGATCCGGGGCCTGCTCAGCCGAGGCGCGAGCGGCGAAGCGCTCGCCCGGGCGCGCCGGCTGCAATCCTCCAATCGCGGCGCACCGGACGCGCATATCCTCGTCGGCGACGCGCTGGCGCTTCAGGGCGATCATCGGGGAGCGGCCGCCGCCTTCCGCCAAGCCGCGAACCTCGCCTTCGAGGAGCCGGTGGCGCTCCGCCTCATCGAGGCGCTGCGCGATTCAGGCGACGCCAAGGGCGCGGCGCAAGTGCTTGGCCTCTTCCTTCAGCAGAACCCTCAGAACGTCCCGGCCTTGCTCCTCTCGGCGAACGCCCACCTCCAGGCGCGGCAGTGGGAGCAGGCCATCGCGCTGTACGAGCGGGTCCGCCGCCGCATCGGCAATGGCGACGCGGCTTTGCTGAACAACCTCGCCTGGGCCTATCTGGAGACTGGGGACTACGACCGCGCCGTACCCCTCGCCCGCCGTGCCTGGGAGCTGGACCCGAACAATGCGGCGACCGCCGACACGCTCGGCTGGGTCCTCTTCAAGAGCGGCGAGGACCGGGTGCAGGGCCTCGCCCTGCTCGAGCGGGCCGTGCAGGGCGCGCCGACGGACGTGGAGATACGCGCCCGCCTCGCCCGAGCCCGCGCCGGCTGATCTCAGACCAGCAGCAGGAAGCCGTTCAGCGTCAGCAGGGCTCCGAAGGCTCCCATCGCAGCCGAGATGATCAGGATCCAGCGGTTGACCGCGAGGATCGCCACCGAGCCGAGCACAAGCGCGAGTTGGAGCAGCACTTCGGCGAAGTCGAAATTATTGTCCCGCTGCGCCGCCTCCTCGAAGGCCGCTTCATAGCCCTTCGCCTTGGCGCTCAGCTCCTTCTTGCCCTCGCCTTTCGTGGGGTCGTTCGGCGCCTCCGGATCCGGCTCACTGTCGTAGCGGGCGATGGTCGCCTTATAGTCGCTCAGCCTCTTCTCCGCCGAAGCGCGCTGCGCCGGGGCGACCGCGCCGGTGGCGAGCTGCGCCTCCAGCGCCTCCGCCTGAAGCTTGTACATCGTCTGGCGCACGTTCTTCGCCTGGTAGAAGGCCCAGGTATCGCTCGCCTTGATGTTGGTCTCGATCATATCGTCGGTGGCGTTGCCGCCGCCCAGCCCGCCGATCGCGAGCACCGCCGCCAGCACCGCGATCAGCAGCGCCGCGCGGTTGCGGAACGTCTCGGCGGCTTCGTTCTCCGCCCTCTCCTCGTGGATCTCCGCGATGAGATCCGCAGCGTCAGTAGAATCCATGGGTCGAAAAGCCCGCCTTTCGCCTGTCCGGCTCGCAAATTTTGCGGAGCAAGTCGAGCCGCTTGATGGGCCTTGCCGGGGCGCATCGCTGCTGTAGATGCGGTAGGGAGACAGACAAAAGGGGGACTGCCCGTGAAACTCGCCCGCCTCGCCGCCCTCCCGGCGCTCGCTTTGGCCGCCGCCGCGGCGCCCGCCTCAGCCCAGACTAAGCCCAAGCTGATCGTCGCAATCTCCGTCGATCAATTCTCCGCCGACCTCTTCGCCCAATATCGGCAGCGTTTCGACGGCGGCCTAAAGCGGCTTTCCGAAGGCGTCGTCTTCCCCTCCGGCTACCAGGGCCACAACGCCACCGAGACCTGCCCCGGCCACTCGACCATCCTTACCGGCTCAAGGCCGGCACGCACCGGCATCATCGCCAACAATTGGTTCAACCTCGGCCTCACTCGCGAGGACAAGGGCGTCTATTGCTCAGAGGATCCGCGGGTCCCGGGAAGCAGCTCCAAAGGCGGTCAATATACCGTCTCCTCCTACCATCTGCGGGTCCCGGCGCTCGGCGACCACATGAAGCGCGCGGACCAAGCAAGCCGCGTCGCGGTCGTCTCCGGCAAGGACCGGGCGGCGATCATGATGGGCGGCTACCGGCCCGACCAGCGCTGGTGGTGGGATCACGATGCGAAGGCGTTCGTCAGCCCGGGAGCGTCCGACAAGCCCCGGCCGGTCGAATCGATCAACGACGGCGTGAAGGAGGCCCTTGCCCGTCCCCGCTCCGCCCGCGACCTGCCGAAGGTGTGCGAGGCGCACAGCCGGGCGGTGCCGGTTATGGGCGGAGGCAAGCCCGTCGGCGCCGGCCGCTTCGCCCGCGAAGCAAACGACAAAAGCGGCTTCCGGGCCTCGCCCGACTTCGATCGGATCACGCTCGACCTCGGCGAGGCGCTTCGGCGCGACATGAAGCTGGGCGAAGGCGCGGCGACCGACCTGCTCATCCTCGGCCTTTCGGCAACCGACTATGTCGGCCACTCCTACGGCACGCAGGGCAGCGAGATGTGCATCCAGCTGATGGCGCTCGACGAGGCGCTGGGCGAGTTCTTCCGGGGCCTCGACGCGACCGGCATCGACTATCTCGTCATGCTCACCGCCGACCATGGCGGTCACGACATACCCGAGCGGCACCGCGACCATGCCGCCCCGGACGCGAGCCGCGTGGACAACGCTCTGAACGCGGGCGAGATGGCCAAGGCGCTCGCTCAGAAGCTCAAGCTGAAGGGCCAGGTCCTGTTCGGCGACGGCGCCTTCGGCGACATGTACATCGACCGCAAGCTTTCCGCCGGCCAGCGCGCGCGGGTGCTCCGCGAGGCCGTCGCCGCCTACCGCCGCCACGCGCAGGTCGCCGCCGTCTTCACAAAGGCCGACCTGATCGCCGCCGCGCCGCCGAGCGGGAGCCCGGACACCTGGTCGCTCCTCCAGCGCGCCAAAGCGAGCTTCGACCCGGAGCGCTCCGGCGATTTCGTCGTGATGCTGAAGCCGCGGGTCACCCCGATCTTCGACACCAGCCGCGGCTATGTCTCCACCCACGGCAGCCCTTGGGATTACGACCGGCGCGTCCCGATCCTCTTCTGGCGCAAGGGCATGCGGCCGTTCGAGCAGCCGCTCGCGGTGGAAACCGCCGACATCCTGCCGACGCTCGCCGCCCAGATTGGCCTCGCCATCCCCGCCGGAACGATCGACGGCCGCTGCCTCGATCTCGACGAGGGCGCGGCGAGCAGCTGCCAGCCCTAGCCGGCGAGCGCTTCCACCCGCTCGGCGAGCTCCAGCCAGCGCACCTCGGCCGCCTCGCGCTCAGCCCGCGCCTTCTCGATTGCCGCGGTGAGGGCTGCGAAGCGGGCGGGATCGCGGGTGTAAAGGTCCGGGTCTGAGAGCGCCTTCTCGTCCCGTGCGATCTGCGCTTCCAGCTCCTCGATCCGCTGGGGGAGCAGATCGTAGTCGCGCTGGTCCTTGTAGGTGAGCTTGATCTGCGGCTTGGGCGACGGAGCTTGGGCCTTGGGTGCCGAGGCTTTGTTGATCGTGTCCTTCGGCTGCCGCCGCTTCTGCCAGTCCTCGTAGCCGCCGACGACGATGTCGACCTTACCCGAGCCGTCGAGGCCGAGGGTGATCGTCACCGTCCGGTCGAGGAAGTCGCGGTCGTGGCTGACGATGAGGACGGTGCCGTCATAGTCGGCGATCACTTCCTGGAGGAGGTCGAGAGTCTCGAGGTCGAGATCGTTGGTCGGCTCGTCCAGCACCAGCAGGTTCGACCGCCGGGCGAATTCGCGGGCGAGGAGCAGGCGGGAGCGCTCGCCGCCCGACAGCGTCCCGATCTTCGCCTCCACCAGGTTCGGGTCGAACAGGAATTCCTTCAGATAGCCCCGGACGTGCTTCTTGTTCCCGCGCACCTCGACCCAGTCCCCGCCGTCGGCGAGTATGTCTCGAACGCGCTTGTCGGGATCGAGAAGGCGCCGCTGCTGGTCGATCATGATTCCTTCGAGTGTCTTGGCGCGGCGGATGCTGCCTTCGTCGGGCTCAAGCTCGCCAGTCAGAAGCTTCAACAGCGTCGTCTTGCCGGTGCCATTGGCGCCGACGACGCCGATCCGGTCCCCGCGCTGCACGCGCAAGGTGAAGTCGCGTATGATCACCCGCTCGCCGAAGCGCTTCGTCACCTTCTCCGCGTCGATGACCATCTTGGTCTTCACGTCGTCGTTCTGGAGGCCGAGCTTGGCAGTCCCCGCCGGCCCCAGCATCGCCGCGCGCGCGGCCCGCATCTCGTGGAGCTTGGCTAGTCGGCCCTGGTTGCGCTTGCGGCGGGCGGTCACTCCACGCTCGAGCCAGTGCAGCTCCAGCTTCAGCTTCGCGTCGAGCTTCTCGGCAGCCCGTGCCTCCTCGGCGTAGACGGCTTCGGTCCAGGCATCGAAGCCGCCGAAGCCGATCTCGGCGCGGCGGAGGCTGCCGCGCTCCAGCCACAGCGAGGAGCGGGTGAGGCGCTTTAGGAAAGTCCGGTCGTGGCTGATCGCGATGAAGGCGCCCGTGTAGCGGCCGAGCCAATCCTCCATCCATTCGATCGCGGCGAGGTCGAGATGGTTGGTCGGCTCGTCGAGCATAAGCACGTCTGGATCCTGCGCCAGCGCCCGGGCGATCGCCGCGCGCCGCCGCTCGCCGCCCGAAGTCGTGGCGGCCGGGCGGTCGAGATCGATCCCGAGCTGGTCCGCGATCGAATCCACCTCGTGCGCGGGCGGAGCGTCGCTCCCGTGAAGGGCGAAGTCGCGCAAGGTCTCGAACCGCGCGACCGGCGGGTCCTGCTCGAGCAGCACCACCTTGGTGCCGGGCTGAATGGTGCGCCGCCCCTCGTCCGTCTCGATCAGGCCGGCAATGCATTTGAGCAGGGTCGTCTTGCCCGCCCCGTTGCGGCCGATCAGCGCCAGCCGGTCGCGGGCGCCGACGAACAGGTCGATCCCACGGAACAGCCAGCCGCTGCCTTGGACGAGGCCGAGATTTTCATACGCGAGAACGGGAGCCGCCATGGCCGCTCACATAGGCGATCCGTCGCCGCTGGCTAGGGGGGCTCAGGCGGCCGGAAGCGCCGCCTCCACGGTGCAGACCACACCTTCGGGCCGGAAGTCGATCCGCGCCCGGCCGCCGAACTCCGCCGCGAGCGACCGCTCGATCATCCGGGTGCCGAAGCCGCGGGTGGCGGGCGGAGCGACGGGCGGCCCGCCGGTCTCGCGCCAGACGAAGCTGAGCTGCCCCGCTTCCCCCGCCCAGCTGACCTCCACTCGCCCCTCCGAATTCGAAAGAGCGCCGTATTTCGAAGCGTTGGTGCCGAGCTCGTGGACCGCCAGCGCCAGCGATACAGCGGTCTTGGGCGTGAGCCGCAGATCCTCTCCCTCAAGCGACACCCGCGACGCACCGTAGGGCCGCACGGCGTCGCCCACGATCTGCCGGATCGAGGCTGTCTCCCAATTCTCGCGGGTGAGCAGGTTATGAGCGGCTGACAAAGCGGCCAGCCGCGCCTCGAAGGCGCTGCGCACGTCCGGCGGGACCGCCGCGCCCTTGAACGACTGCTGCGCGATGCCCTGGATGATCGCCAGCGTGTTCTTCACCCGATGGTTGAGCTCGTTGACCAGCAGGCGTTGCCGGGTCTCGGCGCTTCGGCGTTCGGTGACGTCCTTGTTGGTGCCGACCATCCGCAGCGGCGTTCCGTCTTCGGCGTAGAGGAAGCGGCCCGCACCTTCGATCCAGCGGGTCTCGCCGTCCGGCCGGATGATCCGGAAGGCGAAATCCATCCGCTCCCGCCGCTCCGCCATTGCCGCGGCCATGGCCTGGTTCATCGGCTCGAGGTCGTCCGGGTGGACCCTCGCCGCCCATTCGGAGATGTCGCCGCCGAAGCTCCCTTGGTCCAGGCCGAACAGCGCCTCTTCCTGCTCCGTCCAATAGACCCGGCCGCTCTGGATGTGCCAATCGAAGATGCCGATTTCATGGGCGGTGACGGCAAGGTCGAGCCGCGCCGCGCTTTCCCGAAGCGCCTCCTCCGCTGCCCGCAATTCCGTCACATCGCGGAAGGTGCCGACGACGCGAAGCGCCTCCCCGGACGCACCACGTTCGACGGCGCCAAGCACTTCGAGGCGGCGCACCTTTCCGTGCGGATGGACCACCCGATATTCGGTTTCGTAGCCCGGGGTCTCGCCAGCCAGCGCCGCGGCAAAGGCTGCTTCTGCGGCGGCGACATCGTCGGCATGAAGCAGGCCCCGCCATTGCTCATAGCTTGCCTCGCATTCGCGCGGCGGCAGCCCCAGCATCTCGGCCGATACGCTGGAGAAGCGGCCGCCGCCCCGCTCGACGTCGAACCACCAGCTCCCAAGCCGGCCCGCCTCCAGGGCAACCCGCAGCCGCGCCTCATTCTCGCGGAGCGCCTCCTCCGTCTTCCTTCGGCCGGTGACGTCGACGACGGTGCCGATCGATCGGGTGCCTGCGCCGGTGCGGAGGATCCGGCCGAAGGCGGAGAGCCAGCGCACCTCCCCGTCCGGACAGACGATCCGGAAGTCCATGCGGAGGTCGCCACCCTCGGCTTCGACCCTCGCATGTTCGGTAAGGACCGCGGCGGCATCGTCGGGGTGGAGGCGCTCGGCCCACATGGCGAAGGTGGCGCGGCCGTCGGGGGTGGCGGGATAGCCGAGCATGTCGAAGGCGCTGTCGGACCAGAAGCCTTCGCCGGTCGCAAGGTCAAGATCGTAGATGCCGACGCCGGTGCCCTCGATCGCCAGCTGAAGGCGTTCTTCCACCTCCCGGTGGGCCGCCGCGGCCGCCCGCTCCGCGGTGACGTCGCGCTGGACGCAGAGCCAGTGGGTCGCGCCCTCCAGCTCGACGGCGGTGATTCGGGAGGCGGTGAAGAAGCCGGAGCCGTCCTTGCGGCGATTGTGCCACTCGCCTTCCCAGACGCCGGCGGTCTTCAGAGTCGCGATCACCTCGTCCACCCGGCGCCGATTCTCCTCGGGCGGATAAGCATTTTGCACCGACACGTGCAGGCCGACCAGCTCACCTCGGGCATAGCCGAACATCCGATCCTCGGCGGCATTGGTATAGACGATCGTGCCGTTTTCCGCGGAGAGGCTGACGCCTTCCGTCATACTCTCGACGATCAGCTCATAAGGTTTGGGACCGCTCGTCACGGGCTGCGCGAACAAAGTCGCGTCTCTCTCAGCCATTCCCCAAGCCCCCGCCCGACAGAAGGGCAGCCTAAACCTGGAAGCGGCCGCTGAACAGGGGCTTAGACGAGCTTGTCGGCGTAAAGGAAATGCCCCGGCCCGAGGCGCGCCAGCACTTGCTGAAGGCTGCTGTAGCTGAAGGCGAAGCAGCCTTCGCTTCGGCCCAGCTTGCCGTGCTGCTCCACCTGCTCGGGCTCCGCGTACCAGGCGCTGTGGACGACGATCGCCCTCGCCTCGGCATTGTTGTTGGTCGGATCGAGGCCCGCGAGCTTCATCGAACGGCCGTATTTGCCGTGGTAGAAGTTGCCGGTCACGTAGCTGCCGTGTGAGGTGGCTTCCGATCCGATGCGGTTGGAGAATTGCTCGACATAGCCGCTATGCCCCGGATCGGAGCCGCGGCCGTGGGCGACCAGATGGCTGGTCACTCGGCCGGTATTCGTGTCGAGCAGGAAGAAGCGCGCTTCCCTCGAGGGGCGGCTGAAATCCGTGATGCCTACGACGGTGGTGTTCCGCACCCGCCAGCGATGCTTCTCGAAGGCGGCGCGGGCGCGGGCGAGGAGGCGCGGATCGATCACTCCGTCCACCATCACTCGCGGCTGGGCAGGCACGACCGCGCTCTGAAGCGGCGGCAGCGGCGCTGCCTGCGGATCCTTAAGGCCGGCGACGATCTCGGCCAGAGTCTGGCCCTTCGCCGCCGTGGCGAGAAGTCCGGCCGCAGCTCCGGCCCCAAGCATTTGCCTGCGCGAGTAGATCAAGGATGTCCCCTCCGTCTCGTCACCTAGCTATACCAATTACCCTTGCATTGCAGTGAACTGCCGTCCGACTCGCCGCGTTGTGGCTGCGTTTCGCCGCAATCTTCGGGAACCGTGGTTACCGAAACGTAACGAGGGCGGCGAAGCGTGGCGGGAACCCGCCGGGCTGCGGGTGCGTCTCTCTCCCTGCTATGGCCGAGTTCGAACGCCTTTCCGTGAAGCCTGGTCTCGCGCCGATGGAGGCGAAGCTGGTCGACGCTTTGCCCGACGGCGAGGGCTGGCAGTACGAGCCCAAATGGGACGGCTTTCGCTGCCTCGTCTTCCGGGACGGGCCGGACGTCCACCTTCAATCTAAGTCGGGAAAGCCGCTCGGCCGCTACTTCCCCGAGGTGGTGGATACCATCCTCGCCATGGAGGCAGACCGCTTCGTGCTGGATGGGGAGCTCGTCATTCCCGTCGGCGGCTCCCTCTCGTTCGACGCGCTGCAGCTCCGGCTCCATCCGGCGGAGAGCCGGGTGAAGAAGCTCGCCGCCGAGACGCCCGCCCAGCTCATGCTGTTCGATCTGCTCTTCTACCGCGAGACGAGCTACCTCCAGGCGCCGCTCGAGCTTCGCCGCCACTCGCTCGAGCTTCTCCACAGCGCGGAGGAACGGGAGGATATCCTCCTCTCCCCCTGCACCCTGGATCGAAGCGCGGCGCAGCGCTGGCTGGACGAGGTGGGGGAAAGGCTCGACGGAGTCGTCGCCAAGCGCCGCGACGGTCCCTACGAATCCGGCGAGCGGGCGATGTTCAAGATCAAGTCCATGCGAAGCGCGGACTGCGTCGTCGGCGGCTTCCGCTACGGCACCAACAGCGAGGACGTCGGCTCGCTCCTCCTCGGCCTCCATGACGAGGAGGGGAAGCTCCACCATGTCGGCTTCACCTCCACCATCGCCATGGAAGATCGCGCCGAGCTGACGAAGCGGCTTGAAGCTTTAGTTGAGGCGCCCGGCTTCACCGGGGACGCGCCGGGCGGCCCCAGCCGCTGGTCGACCGAGCGAACCGGCGAGTGGGAGCCGCTTCGGCCCGAGCTGGTGGTCGAGGTCCGCTACGACCATGTCACCGGCCGCCGCTTCCGCCACGGCACGAAGTTTCTTCGCTGGCGCCCCGACAAGGCGCCGCATCAGTGCACGATGGAGCAGCTCCAGCCCGAGGCGCGGGCGGACGCGCTCGCCGCCACTCTGGAGAAGAAGAGGTGAAGCCGGAGCGGATCGTCGAGGGGGTACGGCTCAGCAACCCCGACAAGGTGCTCTACCCGGAGCAGGGGATCACCAAAGGCCAGCTCGCCGATTACTACGTGGCGGTGGCGGACCGGATGCTCCCGCACGTCGCCTTCCGACCGATCACCATGGTTCGCTGCCCGATGGGGCAGGAGACCAAATGCTTCTACCAGCGCCATGCCGGCTCCGGCGTCCCCAAGCAGCTCAAGGAAGTGACGATCCCCGGCTTCGAGGAGCCCTACCTCTACATCGAGGACGTCGCCGGCCTCGTCGCCATGGTTCAGATGGGCGTGCTCGAGATCCACCCGTGGGGCGTGCGCGTCGAGCGGCCGGATTGCGCCGATCGGGTCGTCTTCGACCTCGACCCTGCCGAAGGGCTCGGCTTCGAAGCGGTGATCGCCGCCGCACGGGAGGTCCGCGAGCGGCTGAAGGCGCTTGGCCTTCAGAGCTTCGTGAAGACGACCGGCGGCAAGGGGCTCCACGTCGTCGTGCCGGTGGAAGCCACCTCCGCCTGGCGCGAGGTGAAGAGCTTCGCCCGCGGCGTCTCGGCCGAAATGGCCGCCGACGCGCCTGAAAAATACCTCACCAAGATCTCCAAGGCCGAGCGGGAGGGCCGGATCTTCATCGACTATCTGCGCAACGACCCCACCTCCACCGCCGTCGCCCCTTATTCCACCCGCTCCCGCAAGGGCGCTCCAGTCGCGATGCCTTTGCGCTGGGACCAGTTGGGGCCGGACCTCGACCCCTGCGACTATACGGTGGAGACGGTCCCGGCGAAGCTCGCCCGCCAACGCTCCGACCCCTGGGCCGAGATGCTCCAGCTGCGCCAGCGCCTCCCGGACTTGCCGCGCGGCTGAGGCGGCCTATCTCCTCCTAAAGGAGAATTTCATGACCGAAGAGCAGGCGATTCTGGCCGGCGGGTGCTTCTGGTGCACCGAGGCGGTGTTCAAGGATGTGATCGGCGTCACCCGCGTCGAAAGCGGCTATATCGGCGGCCATGTCGATAATCCGACCTACAAGCAGGTCTGCGGCGGCGACACCGGCCATGCCGAGGCGATCCGCGTCACCTTCGACACGGGGATCATCTCCTATGACGATATCCTCGACCTGTTCCTCGCCACCCACGATCCGACCCAGCTTAACCGCCAGGGGAACGACGTCGGCACCCAATACCGCTCCGCCATCTTCCCCCATTCGCCCGAGCAGGAGGAGGCCGCCCGGCGAGCCATCGAGCGCGCCCGAGCCGATTGGCCTGCCCCCATCGTCACCACCATTGAGCCGCTTTCCCAATGGTGGCCGGCCGAGGACTACCACCAGGACTATTGGGCGGGCGAAGGGCAGCGTAACCCCTACTGCCTCGCCGTCATCCCGCCGAAGCTTCGCAAGCTGAGGAAGAGCTTCGCGAACCGCGTGAAGAGCGAAGCCGCCGTTTAGCGGTGCGCGGCGCGGCGGAGGCGGTCATTGATCGCCCCCCCCACGCCCTCCTCCGGAATCGGCGCGACCGCGATGCGCGGATGCGGCTCGGCGTCGGCCCGGTGGAGGGCGGCGAACAGCCGCGCCGCCGCTTCGCGCAGGTCGCCGGCTTCGCTGAGGCTTTCGTCGCCTGAAACTGCCCCGAAGCCAATCAGCCATTCGTCGGCCTCAGCTTCCTGTGCATCGAGCCGAAGGGGCTTAGTCGGCGCGTAATGGCTCAGGAGCTGTCCCGGCGCTTCAATCTGCCCGCCGTCCCGGCCCGCTGCGTCCAGGCCCGCGACAGCCGCGATTGCCTCAATCGAAATCGGCCCAGGCCGAAGCAGCCTCACCCGATCCTCCTCCACCGCGACGATCGTAGATTCGAGGCCGCTCTCCGTCGCACCGCCGTCGAGGATCAACCTTATCCGCCCACTCAGCGTCTTCAGGACGTGCTCCGCCCGCGTCGGGCTTATCCCACCGCTGGCATTGGCCGAAGGGGCCGCAAGCGGCTTCCCGCCCGCCGCGAGCAGCGCCCGCATCGCCGGATGGGCGGGGCAACGGACGGCGAGGGTGGGAAGGCCGGCGCTCACTTCAGGGGCGATCCCGCTGCCCTCCCGCGAGGGAAGAACCATCGTGATCGGCCCCGGCCAAAAGGCCTCGGCGATCCGCCGAGCCGCCGGATCGACCGTCACGAGCCGCTCCGCCTGGTCCAAATCCCGGACATGGACGATCAGCGGGTTGAAGGACGGCCGCCCCTTCGCCTCGTAGATGCGCGCGACGGCCGCGGCGTCGGTCGCATCGGCGGCGAGGCCGTAGACCGTCTCCGTCGGCACCGCCACCGGCTCTCCCGCCAGGATCAGCCGGACCGCTTCGGCTATGCCCGCCTCGTCCGCTGCGCGGATTTCGATGGGAAAGGGTTGGTTTTGCGGCTCCACGGCGGCGCGCTATAGCGCAGGCCCTCCTCGCGCAACACGGACGCCGCCATGACCTACACGCCCCCGGTCGACGACCAGCGCTTCCTCCTGAAGCATATCGTGCGCATCGACGAGATGGCGGGGCACGATGCCTTCTCCGAAGCGGCCCCGGATGTGGTGGACGCAATCCTCGAGGGCGCCGGCCAGTTCGCGGCGGGCGAGTTCGCTCCGCTCAACCGGGTGGGTGACGAGATCGGCGCCAAATGGACGCCGGACGGAGTGACGATGCCGCCCGGTTTCCGCGAGGCCTATCGCGCCTATGTCGATGCCGGCTGGGGCACGCTCGCCGGGCCGCCGGAACATGGCGGCCAGGGCCTTCCGCTGACCCTGGCCACGGTCGTGATGGAGGATCTCGGCTCGGCCAATATGGGCTTCTCGCTGATCATGATGCTGACGCCCGGAGCGGTCGAGGCTCTGAAGCACCATGGCTCGGACGCGCTCAAAGGCCAGTGGCTTCCCAAGCTCATCACCGGCGAATGGTCCGGCACGATGAACCTCACCGAGCCGCAGGCGGGCTCCGACGTCGGCGCCCTCAAGACCCGCGCCGAACCGGCAGCCGACGGCAGCTGGCGAGTGACGGGCCAAAAGATCTTCATCACCTTCGGCGAGCACGACCTGACGGACAACATCGTCCATCTAGTCCTCGCCCGAACCCCGAACGCCCCTGCGGGAACGAAGGGCATCTCGCTCTTCCTGGTGCCCAAGGTGCTGCCGGACGGCACCCGCAACGACCTTCGCTGCGTCTCGATCGAGCACAAGCTCGGCATCCACGCCTCCCCCACCTGCGTGATGAGCTTCGGCGACGAGGGCGGCGCCACCGGTTGGCTGATAGGCGACGAGATGGCCGGCATGCGCGCCATGTTTACGATGATGAACAATGCGCGTCTCAACGTCGGCCTTCAGGGCGTCTCGATCGCCGAACGGGCAACTCAGGCGGCGGTCGCCTACGCGATGCAGCGCGTACAGGGCGTACGCGAAGGCCGCCCCGCGCCCATCGCGGATCATCCCGACGTTCGCCGGATGCTCCTGCGCATGAAGTCGCTCACCCAGGCCGCCCGGGCCCTCTGCTACTACGCCGCGGGCCAGACCGACCGGGGCAGCCTCGGCGACCGCGCGGCGCAGCTTCGCGCCGACCTGCTGACCCCTTTGGTCAAGGCTTACGGCACCGATGTCGGCGTCGAGGTGGCCAGCCTCGGAGTCCAGGTCCACGGCGGAATGGGCTACGTAGAGGAAACCGGCGCCGCCCAGCATTACCGCGACATCCGCATCGCCCCCATCTACGAAGGCACGAACGGCATCCAGGCCGCCGATCTCGTCGGCCGGAAGCTCGGCCTTGAAGGCGGCGAGACGCTCCGGCGGCTGCTCGCCGACATCCGCGCCGACACGCGGGAGGGACCTCTCGCGGACCTGACATCCGCTGTGGAGGCCACCGTGGAACGGCTCACGCGCATGACGATGGAGGACCGCCTCGCCGGCTCCTACCCCTTCCTCACGATGCTGAGCACGGCCGTTTGCGGCTGGCTCTTCCACCGCCAGCTCGCCGCTCTGGACGAAGCGGGTAGCAGCCCCTTCGCCTCGATGAAACGCGCCTCCGCCCGCTACTATCTTGAGCAGGCGGTGCCCGAAGCCGTGGGACTCGCCGCTCAGGCGACGGCCGGCGCGGAGCTGCTCTATGCGGTGGACACTGATGTGTTTCTAAGCTGAGCTTGAGTGAGCGAGTTCCACCTCCCCCCTCCGTCGCTGGAGCCCTTCATCGAAGGCTATTGGCACCGAAGCGGCCACTTCGCGCAGGAGAAGAAGGTGCGCGTGGTCGCGGACGCCTGCACCGACATCATCCTGGAATTCGCTCCGACGCCCTGGCCGCCGCGTTACGTCATCGGAACACAGCTGGCACCGATCGTGGTGACGTTGCGGGGCGACGTGGACCGCTCCGCCATTCGCTTTCGCCCGGGCATGGCCTGGTTCTTCCTCCGGCGGCCGCTGGATGGGCTGACCGACCGCGTTGTGCCGATGACGGAACTGGAGTGGCAGGTCCCCGGCACACTTTACGAGCGCCTCGCGGCGATGGAGCGTTCCATAGACCGAAGCGAGGCGCTGAGCGCCTGGCTTACAGATGAACTGGATCGCCTGAAGCCGGATCCCGAGGAAGTCGGCGAGAGCGAGCGCCTCGCTTCGGCCTTGTCGGCAGGCACGCCTCCCCACGATCTTCCCACCCTGATGGGCCGGAATTCGCGGCGGCTTCAGCGCGTGTGCCGGGAACGGTTCGGAGCGACGGCGATCCATCTTCACCGCCTTTACCGCTTCCGCCGGCTGTACGAGCGCCTGCAAGGCGGCGGCGAGAGCTTGGCCGATCTGGCGGTGGAGCTTGGCTATTCTGACCAGGCCCACATGGCCCGCGAGTTCCGGCACTTCGCCGGAACCTCGATCACCGCCTTCCTCGCCGAGCGAGGCCATGTCGGAAATCTTCAAGACGAGGGGAAGACCTGGCTTCCAATACTGGCTCCTGACTGAAGGAGCGTGTCGTGCCCAGAATCTATCTGATGTTCGCCGCCGGCCTGCTGCTCTTCGGCTGCGCTACCCGACCAGCCCCCGCCCCCTCGCCGGTTTCGGCCAGGCCGCAGCTGGCGATCGTCGGCGTCACCGTAATTCCCATGAGCGGCAAGCAGGACTCGCTTCCAGGCCGCACCGTGATCATCCGCGACGGCCGCATCCAGGCGATCGGCCCCACGGCGCGCGTCAAGCCACCCGCTGGTGCGCGGATCATCGACGGGCGTGGACGCTTCCTGATGCCGGCTCTCACCGACGCGCACGTTCATCTGGAATATTCGGAAGACCCCAACCTGCTGAAGCTGTTCGTCGCCAACGGCGTCACCACCGTTCGCAGCATGGACGGGCGGCCTTATCTGCTCGACTGGCGCGAGCGGGTGCGGACCGGGGCTTTGGTCGGACCGAGAATCGTGACGGCGGGTCCGATCATCGACGGGTCTCCGCCCGCTCGTCCGGACAACCTCGCCGTTGCCGATCCCGCCGCCGCCCGGGCTGCGGTCGCGGAGCAGGGTGGCGCAGGATATGATTTCATCAAGCTCTACTTAAACCTTTCACCCGAAGCTTATGAGGCGGCGGTCGACGAAGCCCGGCGGCGCGGCCTTCGTGTGGCGGGTCACGTCCCGCGCGGCGTTTCGCTTGCCCAAGCGGTACAGGGCCAGTGGTCAATCGAGCATCTCGGCGACTTCGCGGCCTCCATCTCCGTCGACGGAGCCACCGTTCCGGGGTGGATTCGCCGATTCCTTGGGGCGCCGATCGATCCCGCGCGCCTCGAGGCGCTAGCGACGTCGCTGGCCGCCGCTCGTGTGTGGGTCATCCCCACCTCCGTTCAAAAAGATCGTGAGCTTGCGCCGTCTGAGGCGATGAACCGGTGGCTTGCAGAGCCCTCGATCCGCCATATCCCGCCAGATTTCCTCGCCGCCTGGCGCGGCCAGCTGGAGCGCTTCCAGGCTCGAATGGACGCTGACGACTGGGCTCTGGTGGAACGCGCCCGCCTCAACCGGCTCGCAGTCATCTCCGCTTTTCACAAGGCGGGAGTGCTGCTGGCGGTGGGCTCCGATACACCTAATCCATTCGTGGCGATGGGCGCTTCCGTTCACCTGGAGCTCGCGAACTTCGTCGCGGCGGGTCTTTCACCACGCGATGCACTCATGGCGGCAACCCTCAACCCGGCCCGCATGCTGGGTCTGGAGCGGGAACAGGGTAGCGTGGCGGTCGGCAGGCGGGCGGACCTTCTCCTGCTCTCGGCGGACCCCCTCATGAACGTCGGCAACGCCGAACGGCGCGTCGGACTCGTGCTCGACGGTCGTTGGCTGGCCGAGGAGGAGCTTCAGTCGATGACCCGGGCCCTGAGGCCAGCCGCCTAGACCATGACCCGCTTGGCATCCCGCTTGGTCACCGAGCGGTAGATGCGGGGGCCGAGGTCGAGGCGGAAGGCGCCCATCTTCTGGGACGCATTCTCCGGCTCACGGCCGACCAGCCAGGAGCGGGAGGTCCGGCCGGCGCCGTCCGTTCCCCAATCGTAGGCGACGTTGATCGCCACCATGGGGACGAAGATGCGCACGCCCTGCACCTCGATCTCGCGCATGTCCGACTTCGGCATCGAAACTTGCCCCTTGAGGGTCAGCCGCCCCTCCTGAGCGATCGTCACCTGGGGCGAGCCGCTCTGCTCGTGGATCGGACCATCAAGGAAGGCAGCGACCTCCGCTTCGGCCGCGGCATTGAACAGGCGGGGGACGATCCGGATGTTATGGGCGACATCCGCGCCGCGGTTGCGCAAGTGGAGGGCGTAATGGATCGTCGCTTCCGTATCGGTGGCGGCAGCCGTCTGCGTGTCGATGTCGATCTCCAGCCACGCGCGGTGCTGCTCGCGCGCGGCGGCGGCCGCGGCGGCCGCGGCCACCTCCGGTTCGGGCGTCGGCTGGACGGTGGGCGGAGCCGGTTTGACCGGTTTGGCGGCCCGCTGCCATTCGGGCTGCGCGGCAGGCTTCTCCGCGAACAGCACGTTGCCAAGCTCCTCGCGCGCGGCGTCGCGGCGTTCCTCGACCTCCGCCTCCTCCTTCCGGCGGCGAAGCCGGACGAAGAGCCACGCGCCGAGCAGGAGCCCGACGAGGCCCGCCGCAAGCGCTGGAAGCCAGGACGAGCCCTGCTCCTCCTTTTCGGCTGGTGCAGGGGCAGGGGCGGGGGCGGGGGCCTCCGCCTGCGGCGGGCGCTGCACGGGGGCGAGGCCGGCGGCCGGCGGCACTACCTCCGCCGGAAGCTGGGGAGCGGGCGCCACGGCGGTGGACGGAAGCTCGGCGGCGGGTGCGGCTTCCTCGCGCGGCTGAACCGGCGCCGGCGCCGGCGTCAGCCGGGGAGTCTCGGTCCGAGCGGCCGGAGCAGTCGCGGCCGGGGCTTGCGTCGGCCGCGCCGCGGGAGTGGGCCTCTCGACCGTTGGCGCGGTGCGCTCAGGCGGAGTCGTGGATGCGGGAGGAGTCTCAGCGGGCGGCGTCGTGCGCCGGCCGGGGAGTTGGAAGTCCTTCAGCACGGGCGAGCCGACGGTGTTCGTCGCCTCCTGAGCGGCGGCGGCCGACCCGAGGCCCGCAAGGGCGGCGAGAGGAATGGCGGCGGCCCGAAGGCTCCGACGTAAATGTGACATGTCTGGCGGAAAGTCCTTTGCCCGCCGCTTCTTAACCTTTTCCGCGCTTCCGGTCCAGCGGGAGCCCCCTCGGCGGCCGCTTTTCACCTCGGAACCCGCGCGCCTCCCCGCACATTGTCCAGCGGGCGGCTCTGCCCGCCTTACGAACAGTGGGAGCAAAGCATGTACCGCACCGACGGGGACGCCAGCTACTGGCAGACCGAGCTGATGATTTGGGCGCCGAGGATCATCGGCGCCATCGCGATACTCGTCATCGCATGGCTTCTCGCCCGCGCCGCCAAATGGGCAATCGCCAAGGTCGTGGACCGCGTCCCGGCGCTTCGCAAACATTATGAGGCGGAGCCGGGCAAGACGCTCGGAAGCCTGATCGGCGACATCGCCTTCTGGCTGATCCTCCTCCTCGGAATCATGATCGCCCTCCAGCCGCTGCGCCTGGGCGGAGTGCTCGACCCGGTTCGGCAACTCACCACCAACGCCTTTTCCTTCATTCCCAATGTGGTCGGGGCCGGCCTCATCTTCTTCATCGGCCTGATCGTCGCGCGTATCGTGCGGCGGCTGGTCGAGGGGGCTCTCCTCGCCGCGAATGCGGATGGCTGGCTCCGAAAGACAGGCTTGTCGGAGAGCGCCGGGACCACGCCCGCCACCGCCCCTGGCGCTCCGGTAAGCCCGACCACGCGCACCTCGATCAGCCGCTCGGTAGGCATGGTCGTCTTCTTCCTGATCATGATCCCGGTCACGATCTCCGCCCTTGAAGCGCTTCGCATCGAGGCGATCTCCGGTCCCGCGACCGAGATGCTCCGCACGATCCTGGACTCGATCCCGAACGTGCTCGGCGCCCTCATCCTGCTCGCCATCGGCTATTTCGTCGGCAAGCTCGCCAAGCAGGCGATCGAGCAGCTTCTCCCCTCCATGGGCTTCGACCGGGCGGTGGGCGGCCTCGGCATCTCGACCGGCGAAGGCACCGCGTCTCGCACCGTCGGAACGGTGGTGATGGTCGCGATCCTGATCTTCTTCGCGATCAAGGCGGCGGAGCTCCTCCAGTCGCCGATCATCGCCGCGATGCTCGCCCAGATCCTCGAGCTCGGCAGCCGTGTCATGTTCGGTGCGGTGATCATCCTGGGCGGGGTCGCGATCACTCGGATCGTCTCCAACCTGGTGAGCGGCGCGGGAAGCGAGGGCTGGCTTCCGACCATCCTCAACTGGTCGATCATCGCCCTCGCCGTCGCCATGGGCCTTCGATTCATGGGCCTCGCCAACGAGATCGTGATCATCGCCTTCGCGTCGATCATCGGCTCGGCGGCGATCGCCTGCGCCCTCGCCTTCGGCCTTGGCGGCCGTCCGACCGCGCACAAGCTGCTCGAGCGCTGGACCGAAGCCAACCAACCGCCGGCCCCGCCCGCGCGGCCTCGCGCACCGAAGGCTCCGACCGCTCCCGGCGGCACCGGCGGCGACGACCAGCCGCCGCTCGTGTGAGCTCATTCTCCCGCTTCGCCGCGATCGACTGGTCCGGCGCAAAGGGGAAAAGGCACAAGGGAATCGCCGTCGCCCTCTGCGAGGCAGGGGCGGCGGCGCCCCGCCTTGTGGAGCGGGCGAAGCCCTGGTCTCGAACTGAGGTGCTCCACTGGATCCTCGCGACAGCGGACGAGGCGCCGACCCTCTACGGCTTCGACTTCAGCTTCTCCCCGCCCATCGTGGAGCGGGGCGAGTATCTCCCAGGGGAGCCGAACGTCCCTTCGACCGCGCGCGAATTCTGGGCCTATGTCGAGCGCCATTGCGACGATGAAGACCTCGGCGCAGCGAGCTTTCTCGAGCGGTCGCACCGCCGCCATTTCTATTTCGGCATCGCCGACGGGCTAAAAGCCCATTTCATGCACTTCCGCCGCTGCGACGCGAGCCTGAACGCCCAAGGCGGACGAAAAACGGCCAGCGCCTACGATGCGATCGGCGCCGCCCAAGTCGCCAAAGCGAGCTTTTCAGGGATGCGGCTGCTTCACCGCCTCGACGGCAAGGTCGCGATCTGGCCGATGGACCCGCTGCCCGCGCACGAAAGCGCCGTGGTCGAAATCTATACCCGGATTTACCTTCGCCGCGCCGGTCTGCCCGGGACGAAGCTTAGATCGAGAGCCGAGCTGAATGCGGCGCTGAAGGCCCTCGGCAGCGCGCCCGCGCGGCTGCGCTTCGAGCCGAACGACCACCAGACCGACGCCTTGGTCACTGCGGCCGGAATGCGCGCCCTGGCGGCCGAAAGCCGCGCCTTCGCTCCGCAGGGGCTGACCCCGGAGATCGCCCGCACCGAGGGGTGGACCTTCGGCGTGCTTTGAACCATGTGACGCTCGGGCCGGGTTAGCTCAGCTGGTAGAGCAACCGCCTTGTAAGCGGTAGGTCGTCGGTTCGAGTCCGACACCCGGCACCACGCGGTTCAGGTTCCATACGGCCTTGGACTGAGCGGCCACTCTCCCGAAGTTATTCTGCAGCCATCGCGACTTGTTCGCTGTGGCTCGTCGGGAATGGCTGCGATACTGCGACTAGGTTCCGCCCTTGCCGCTTGGCTTCGTAAAGCGCTGCATCGGCCATGGCCAGCAGGCTGGTTGCAGATCCGGAGGTTTCGGGCATCGATGATACGCCCAGGGAGGCGGTGACCGAGATGCCGTCCCGCGATGAGTTCGCTATTCGAACCCGCAGTTCTTCAGCTTTTATCCGTGCATCCTCGAGACTGCAGTCGGGGAGCAGCACGACGAGCTCTTCGCCTCCATAACGACATGCGACATCTGTCTCGCGCAGACCCGACACCAGCGCCTCCGCAGCAAGTCGCAGGGCCATGTCGCCAGCGGCGTGTCCGTACTCGTCGTTCAGGCGCTTGAAGTGGTCCAAATCGATCATGATCGCGGATAGGGGCCGGTGAGTTCGCTCGGAGAGACGTGCAAGCCGATCCAGCATGTCTTCCATGTACCGCCTGTTGTAGAGGCCGGTCAGCTGGTCCCTAAGCGCCTGGTTCTTCAGTTTCTCCCGAAGCGCGATGTTAGCCAATGCGAGCGACATGGCGTCCGCCAGCGCTGCGGCGATTGGGCGGACAGCGAGTAGCTGGTCGCGTGCATCCGCGCCGACATAGGAGAAGCTCAGGAGCCCGTACAGCTCGCCGCGGGCCATCATCGGCATTTCCAGGACCGCACGAGAGCCGGTGTAGTGTTCGCAGTGCAGTGCGCCGGCATTGCGGCTGTTGAGTTGCCACTTTCCGCGCTTGATTGCCCAGCAGGTTTGCGGGGCAACGGCGTCCGGCAGCGCTTGAGGCTCGGCGTGGTTCCACACGGCTGCCTTATCCAGGCGGTCTCGGGAGTTGTTGAATACGTAAAGCGTGCCTCCGAAGCCCGGCAACAATCGCCCCGCAGTGGCTTCGAGCACGGCGTTCGCGTCGGTGTATCCGTGGGCGCTCTGCAAGAGATCGGCCATTTCGAAAAGAGCTTGGGTGTGGTTCTGAGCGGTCAGCGCCTCAGACACGGCCGCTTCGCGCCTTCTCGCCTCTACGTCAGACGCTCTCAGCGCGAAGATCAGCGCCAGCGTAGCGGACAGGCCGCCCAGCAGCTGCAGCACAAGCACCCAGTTGCGCCCCCCGGCGATTGCCGCTTCCAGCTCGGAGCTTCGCGCATTCTGGTCGGCCAGATACGCTCCGACGGCGCCCCGGATCATCCGTAGTCGCTCCTGCTGCGCTCCCTCTGTGTTGGCCGGAGCCGGCGCGCTCCCCTGCCGGACCACGCTAGCTTTGAGTTTCGAACGCCATTCCCGGACCGCTTCATCCACCAGGGGGAGAATGGACGCCCGAAGAGGGAGGTCCCGGCGGGCTTGCTGATGCCGTTCTATGATGAGGAAAGTATCTCGAGACTGGAGCACCCCCTGAAGCGCGAGACCATGTTCCTCGAGCGCGGCGGCGGAGCGGGAGAACTCGTAACGCTCGATGCTAGCCTGCGCGTCGGAGAGCGCCTGCTGGGCAACCCGCGCATCGCGGGTCTGGTTGCGCGTCTCGATCACCGCGTGCTGGTTCGCGCTTGTGATCCAGAAACCGCCTATCTGAACCGCCAGAAGGAACAACGTCAGCCCCACAACGGCAAAAGGCAGCAGGCGCCTGACGCGGGGTGCACTCCTGTGGTGCGAATGTGACAGATCCATGCGGGTTCAACCTATTAGGTCTGCCGCTTCTTTCAGAAGATGGTTTCAGAGGCGTTAACCCTGCCGGCCGTCGGTTGGCCGGGGATCTGCGAGAGCCGAATGCGTCGGAGCTCCGAAACTAGAAATTCTCCGTAAATTCCCGCAGGGCAGGGAGCGCGCCGGCGGAGTTGGGTAGGCTGCCCCTATGCACGGCGCATCGCCGCGCGCTTGGAGCTGCTCATGCCGATCCGTATCGCCATTGTGGGCTTCGGGAAGATCGCGCGGGACCAGCATGTGCCCGCCATCGCTGCCGATCCGGCTCTGGAGCTCGTTGCCGTCTCCAGCCCCCGGCTCGGCCCCGACAGCCCCGCCCGCGGCTTTCGCGACCATCGCGAGCTGTTCGAAACGATGGCAGGTGAAGTGGATGCGGTAGCGCTCGCCACTCCGCCGGGCGTCCGCCACGCGATCGCCGCCGAGGCGCTCGCCGCCGGCCTCCACGTCCTCCTCGAAAAGCCTCCCGCGGCGACCTTGGGCGAGATCGAAGATCTTGAGCGGCGCGCGCGGGAGGCGGGGCTCACCCTCTTCGCCGCGTGGCATTCGCAGCACGCCGCCGGGGTGGAGGCCGCGGCCCGAGCGCTGGCGGGGCAGACGGTGCGCCGCTTGAAGGTGGAATGGTTCGAGGATGTGCGCAAATGGCACCCCGGCCAGGCCTGGATTTGGGCGCCAGGCGGCTTCGGCGTCTTCGATCCCGGTATCAACGCACTCTCCATCCTCACGCGGATCCTGCCGGTGCCGCTGTTCGTGCGCGAGGCTTTGCTCTCCTACCCGGAGAACCGCCAGGCGCCGATCGCCGCCCGGCTCGATTTGGCGGGCGAAGCGGGCGCGCTCCGGGCCAAGATGGACTGGCGCCATTCGGAAGGCGAGCGCTGGTCGATCCGGGTCGAGACGGAGGCGGGCACGATTGTGGAGCTCGACTCCGGCGGCGCGGAGCTCCGCCTGGACGGGCGCCTTCAGCCGGTTTCGCCGCTCGGCGAATATCCCTCCCTCTACCGCCGCTTCGCCGAGCTGATCGGGAGCGGCCGGAGCGAGGTGGACCGCGAGCCGCTCCGGATCGTCGCCGACGCCCTGCTGGTGGGCGCTCGCGAAACGGTCGAGCCTTTCCTCGACTAAGAGTCGACCAAGGGGCAAGGCAGCCCCGGCGCATCCACACGGAACTCGAACAGGTCCCCCGCCTGCGGCTGCCGCTCCAGCGCCTCGGGCTTGAGCAGGTGCCGCGCGGTCGTCGCGTAGACGGTCCGGAGGTCCGGGCCGCCGAAGGCGATCTTGGTGATGTTGGAGACGGGGAAGCGCACCCGCTCCAGCAGCTCGCCCGAAGGCGCGTAGCGCCGGGCTTCCCAGCCGCCGTAGAGGCCGACCCAGACGCAGCCCTCGCTGTCCACCGCGGGCCCGTCGGGATTGCCCTCTCCGCGCTCGATCTCGGCGAACGGGCGCCGTGGCCCGAGCGAGCCGTCGGGGAGGATGTCGCACGCGCCGATCGTGCGGGCGAGCGTGTCGACGAAATAGAGGATGTCCCCCGCGGGCGACACGGCGGGCCCATTGGTGATCGAAATGCCGCCTAGCCCGCTCGGCCGCACCTCACCGCCTTCGAAGCGGTAGAAGCTCCCCGTCGGCCCCCGCTCCCCGTCGTCCATTGTCCCGAACCACAGCCGTCCCGCCGGATCGACCACGCCGTCGTTGATCCGGTTGGTGGGAAGCTCCGGCTCCACCTCGGCGAGCGGATCGAAGCCGCCGCTCACCGGGTCGAAGCGAAACAGGCCGCTCTTCAGCCCCGCGATGAAGCCGCCGCTTCGTGCCGGCAGCACGAATCCGGTCTGCTCGGGCGAGTCCCAGCTTCGTTTGTCGCCCCTTGCAGGGTCATAGCGATAGACCTTCTGCCGCTTGATGTCCGTGAACCACAAAGCGGAGTCCCGCGCGTCCCACACCGGGCCCTCGCCCAGCTGCGCGGCGATGTTCCAGACGCTGACCGGCTCCATCCACACCTCGCTCACCGGAACCTTTCGCGCCGGCTGAGCCTGTTAAGGCCGCACCGCCTCGTCTAGCAAGGTGCCGAACCGGCCGGAGCAAGGATTAGTGTGACCGAGATCGTCGCCGTCGATTTGGGAGGGACCCACGCCCGCTTCGCCGTCGCCCGGATCGAGGACAGGAGGGTGGCGCAGCTCGGCGAAGCCGTCACTCTGGAAGCGGCCAACCACGCCGGTTTCGAAAGCGCCTGGCGCGCCTTCGCGCAGGCCGCCGGCCGCCCGCTGCCGACTGCGGCCGCGATCGCCGTCGCCGGGCCGGTCGCAGGCGAGCGCCTCCGGCTCACCAACAACGGCTGGGAGATCGAACCCGCGCGCCTGCCCGCCGCTCTGGGGCTGGAGCGGGTTGAGATCGTCAACGATTTCGGCGCCGTCGCCCACGCCGTCGCGGAGCTTGAGCCGCGCTGGTTCGCCCACCTCTGCGGCCCGGACGTGCCCCTCCCTGAAGAGGGCGTCACCAGCGTCATCGGCCCCGGCACCGGCCTCGGCGTCGCGCTGCTCCTGCGCTCGGGCGGGCGTCGCCATGTGGTCGAGACCGAGGGCAGCCACATCGGCTTTGCGCCCCTCGATCCGGTAGAGGACGCCCTCCTCGCCCGCCTGCGCGCCCGCTTCGGCCGGGTTTCGGTGGAAAGACTCGCGTCAGGGCCGGGACTTGCCGACCTCCACGAAGCGATGGGCGGCGGCCGCTACGAAGACGACCGCGCGCTTTGGGAAGCCGCGCTTTCCGGGGCCGATCCTAACGCCGCGGCCGCGCTCGATCGATTTTGCCTGATCCTGGGCTCCGCGGCGGGCGACATCGCGCTGGCGCAGGGGGCGAAGGCGGTCGTGATCGGCGGCGGCCTGGGTCTCCGACTAGCAAGTCGCCTCCCCGCTTCCGGCTTCGCCTCCCGTTTCGTCGAAAAGGGCCGCTTCAGAGGCCTGATGGAGTCGCTTCCCGTGAAGCTCCTCACCCACCCCCAACCCGGTCTCTACGGCGCGGCGGCCGCCTTCGCGGCGCGCCTCTGAGGATCAGCTCGGCGGCATCGCCGGCGGCTGCGGCTGGTAGGGATTAGGCGCGACGAGCGGCCCGAGGAAGATCGTCGCTCCCGTTGCGATCAGCAGGAAGGCCATGAAATTGGCCAGGCTGTTATTCTTGCTGAACAGATAAAGCCCTATCAGGATCGCGATTCCGGCCGCGATGTAATGTCCGGTCCCCGTCATCGCCTGGGCTCCCGGCTGGCCGGAACCGCTGCTCACGATCGCCCCGCCGATGATCAGGCCCAGAACGATCGCAATGATGATCCTCAGCATCTTCTTGTCCCCCGTATGATGCCTGACTGATCCTACACATGCTGAACCTGTTGGCAACGGGAGCTGGCGCCATTTCGGGAATGTTCCTCGGTTCAGGCTCCAGAAGGCGGAACTCAAGTATGTGGGCGCAGCAAGCCTTCCGGAGGAACCGACCATGCTCATCCGTGCCGCAATCCTGGTGACCCTCGCCGTGCTCGGCGCTTGCGGGGAGCGGGCGCAGGCGACCGCGGAGGCCGCTGCCCGCATCCCGGACGCAAGCCAGTGGGTCATCGGTCCAGTCATCCGCGGGCGCAACTATTCGCAAGGAATGCCGCTCCATCCCACGCCTCGCCGCACCGGCGGATGGCATATCGACATCCCGCGCCCGCCGGGCAGCGTCCACTACGTGACCTTCCCGCACGGCTCGCTCGGCGGGAAGAGCCGGATCGTCATGCGCTACCGGGTCGAGCTGGACCGGGGCGTCAGGATCGCGCCGCCTAGCGCGCCACAAGGCCACGGAATGATCACCCTCTATTTCCAGCGCTCGGGCGACAATTGGAGCGGCCGGGGCCGGTATGAGGCCTATCGCTGGTACGCCACCTTCGCCACGCAGTCGCCGATCACCGCCGGTGACCATGTGATGGTGGCGCCTCTCAATGGCCCCTGGACGGCGGTGGAGACCTCCAGCGCCCGCACCAATCCGGCCGCCTTCCGGAGCGCCCTCGCCGATGCGAACCAGGTCGGCTTCGTCCTCGGGGGTGGGGACGGTTACGGTCACGGCGTCTTCGCCACCGGCCGTGCCCGCCTTATCGTCACCGAGTTCCGCGTTGAGTGACGCTGATCACGTCGCCTTAACCGGGCGTTCAGCGCCCGACAGCGGACGTTCAGCTTGGCGGGACGGGCGGAGGCGGCGTCGGCGACGAGGCGTGTCCCGGACTCCGGAACGTGTAGGCCTGCCCATCCGTTCTTGATCTGGATTTGGAAGGAAATTTGTTATGCGTAAGCTTCTTCTGCTCACGGGCGCCGCCGCGCTCTCCATTGCAATGCCGGCCATGGCCGAGAAAGGCGGAAAAGGCGGCGGCGGCGGCAAGGGCGGCGGCGATGCCGCGCACGTCCACCACGGCGGTGGCGGCAAGCCCCAGGGCGGACCCGCCGCCAAACCCCAGAAGGCGGAGCGCCAAGCGGTTCACGCCGCCAAGCCTCAAAAGGTGGAGCGGCAGGCCGGGCGAGTCTCCAAGGCGCCCAAAGCGGAACGTCAGATCCTCCGCGACGACCGGCCCATGAAAGCGGAACGCCAGGCGATGCGCGAAGAGGTGAAGCGTCAGGACCGGCTCGCTCGCGACGGATTCGACGATCGTCGTGTGCTGATCGACCGCAATAATCCCCAGTTCGTGGACTCGAGCGGCGCGAGCTGCCCTCCGGGCCTGGCGAAGAAGAGCCCCGCCTGCATGCCTCCGGGGCAGGCGAAGAAGCTTGGGCTCGGCACCCGGGTCCAGCAATCCTGGTTCGACGGCTATCGGCTCCCCGCCGCCTACACCGATTTCTACCCGGACTCGGACGATTATTATTACCGCTACGACGACAACGGCTACATCTACCGGGTCTCGAGCGGCTCGAACCTGATCGACGCGATCATCCCGCTGCTCGGCGGCGGATTCGCCGTCGGCCAGCCGCTCCCGGCCGGCTACGACATCTACAACGTCCCCATCCAGTATCGCGACGTCTATGCCGACAATGGCAATGACAACTACCGCTACGGGGACAACGCCATCTACCGCGTGGACGCCGGGACGGGCCTAATTGAGAGCGTGGTGGCGTTGCTCACCGGCGATGTCGCGGTGGGCCAGTCGCTCCCGTCGGGCTACGACGCCTACAACGTGCCGCTCGACTATCGCGACCAATATTACGACACGGACGAGTCCCTCTACCGCTACGCCGACGGCAACATCTTCCAGGTCGATCCGGAGACGATGCTGGTCCAGGCGATCGTGGAGATGCTCGTTTAGGAGGTCCATCATGAAGAGAGGTCTTATCGCCGCCGCCGCCCTTCTCGCCGCCGGCTGCCAGGCGCAGGAGAGCGGCGGCAACGGCTCGGCCGGCGCGACCCAGAACGTAGAGGCAAAGACCGGGAACGCGGCCAAGAAGGAGGCCGGAAAGGCGCACCTCCTCGAGGCGCTCGGCCAATCCGCGGATCACAAGACACTGGCCAACGCCGTTCAGGCGGCGGGGTTGACCGAAACCTTGTCCGGCGCGCAGCCTTACACCTTATTCGCGCCCACCGAAGCGGCCTTCCAGAAGCTTCCGGCCGGCTCCGCCAATGGTCTTCTGGCACCCGAGGCGAAGGGACAGCTGGTCGCCCTCCTCACCGGCCATATCGTGCCGGGCGTGGTGACCGCGAAGGACCTTGGCCGGGCGATCGAACGGGGCAAAGGCAAGGCCCAGCTGGCCACGGTCGGCGGCACCAACCTCACCTTCAGTCAGTCGGGCGATGCGATCACAGTGTCCAACGGTGCCGGAGGGCAGGCGCGGGTCGTCCAGTCCGACCATATGGCGTCGAACGGCGTCATCCACGGTCTCGACGGGGTACTGACGGGCAAATAGCCTGCCTCCACCGTATCTGCACGAATTGCGCGCGCAAAGCTGAACCCGACGGCATTGGCGGTGGACGCCGGCGGTCCATCGCTTTCCCTCCAAGAGAGGGAGTCCGATGGAACTCACAGCCCCCGGCGCAGCCCGCCTCCGCCGCTTCAGCTTCCTTCAGAAGCTCGTGCTCGCCGCCTTGCTGGTGGCGCTGGCGGACAGCCTGTTCTTCTTCCAGCGCTGGGGATCCACGCTCGGCCTCTACGCTGCCGCTTTGCTCGTCTCAGTCCTTCTGACCCGACCGGCGATCGGGCGGAGCAAGCCCGCGCTGGCCGCGGCGGCAGCGGCTCTCCTCTTCGCCGCGACTCTCGCCGACGATCCGTCGCTTCTCGCCGCCGCCCTGTTTTGGGTGGCGCTCAGCCTCGCGGCGCTCCTGCCGCGCAACAGGTTCGACGACGGCTGGCGATGGACGAAGCGCCTGCTCCTCCACGTGCTCACCTCCCCCGCGGGGCCTGCGCGGGATTGGGCGCGGCTCCGGGCCTCGCGGGGGCGGCGGGGCCCGCTCGGCGTCTCCCGCGCCCTGCCGCACCTCGTCCTGCCGCTCCTCGGCACGATCCTCTTCCTGGCCCTGTTCTCCGCCGCCAACCCGCTGATCGGCGACGCCTTCGGCCGGGTCGACGTGTTCCTGCTGTTCGGCGGCCTCTCCCTCTGGCGCCTGCTCTTCTGGCTGCTTGTGACGGTCCTTGTCTGGTCGGCGCTCCGCCCCGCGCGCGTCCGCCTGATGCCCGCAGTGCCGGGCGCCGATCACAGTACCTTGCCCGGAGTTACCCCCGCGTCGGTCGCTCTCTCCCTCCTCGCGTTCAACCTCGTTTTCGCCCTTCAGAACGGCCTCGACCTCGCCTTCCTGTGGAGCGGCGCCCCGTTCCCTGAAGGCGTGACCATGGCCGAATATGCCCACCGCGGCGCCTATCCTTTGATCGCTACGGCTTTGCTGGCCGGCCTCTTCGTCCTGGTGACCCTCCGCCCCGGCTCGGCGACGGCGGCGAGCCCGCTCATCCGGCGCCTCGTTTATCTTTGGATCGCCCAGAACGTGCTCCTGGTCGCCTCCACCATGCTTCGCACCGCCGACTATATCGAGGCTTACTCCCTCACCCGCCTCCGCATCGCCGCCTTGATCTGGATGGGCCTGGTGGCTCTGGGCCTCCTGCTCATCTGCTACCGCTTCTGGCGCGGGAAGAGCGGTGCGTGGCTGATCAACGCGAACCTGGCTTGCGCTGGCCTCGTCCTTGCCGCCTGCGCCTTCATCGACCTCGGCGCCGCCGCGGCCTCCTGGAACGTGCGCCATTCAAGGGACGCGGGCGGCCACGGGGCTTCGCTCGACCTCTGCTATCTCACCCAGCTCGGCCCGTCGGCGCTGCTGCCCCTCATCGAGTTGGAGAGCCGCCTGCGCGACCCCGCCGTTCGGGACCGGGTGGCTTGGGCCCGCAACCTCGCCATGGACCGGCTCGAGCCCGCACAGGCCGACTGGCACGGCTGGACATTGCGCGGGCACCGCCACCTCACCGCGGCGCACCGGCTCGTGGCCGAGCGGCGCCTCCCCCGTCATGCGGCGGGCCGCCGTTCCTGCGACGGCTACGCTTTGACAGCAGCGCCGGGGCGGTGACAGACATGTACGCGATGAGCCACAGGATCCTCCTCGTCGACGACGACGCCCATATCCGGCAGGTGCTCGCTTTCGCCCTCGGCAAGGCCGGGATGAAGACGAGCGAGGCCGCCGACGGCGAAGCGGCGCTCCGGGAGGTGGAGCGCGACCGGCCGGACCTGATCGTCCTCGACATCAACATGCCCCGCATGGACGGCCTCGAGGTCTGCCGACGCCTTCGCGCCGAGGGAGACCTCCCGATCCTTTTCCTCTCCTCGCGAGACGACGAGATCGACCGGGTTCTCGGCCTCGAGCTCGGCGGCGACGATTATGTGGTGAAGCCCTTCTCCCCCCGCGAAGTCGTGGCGCGGGTGAGCGCGATCCTGAAACGCGGCGGCCGCGCCCTGGCCGAAGCGGGGCCGAAAGGCGCGGTCTCCCACAACAAGCTGCGGCTCGACCCCGAAGCATGGGAAGCGCAGTGGGACGGAGTGGACGTGCCGATCACCGTCACCGAATTCCAGCTTCTCCTCCTGCTCGCCAGCCTTCCCTCCAAGGTGTTCACCAGGGACGCGATCATCGACCGCCTCCACGGCCCCGGCTTCGCGATCACCGACCGGACCATCGACAGCCACATCCGCAACCTGCGCGCCAAGTTCGCGGCGGCGGGCGGGACCGACCTGATCGAGACCCGACCGGGGGTCGGCTACCGGATCGGCCGCTGCCTCGGCGAGGCGGCTTGATCCGAAACCTTAAGGAAGCCGCCAAGCGCCGCTGGCCGAAGCTTCGCCTTCGGACGATCCTGTTCCTCACCCTGCTGTTCGTCGCCGCCCTCCCCGGCATCGGCGCCGTCTTCCTCCGGGTTTACGAGAACACGCTCGTCCAGCAGACCGAAGCCGAGCTGATCGCCCAGAACGCGGCGCTTGCGGGCGCCTACCGGGCAGCCTGGCCGGAGCCCTTCACCGATCCGCCGCCGGTTCTGAAGCCGGAGCGGCCTACGATCGACCTTCGCTCCATGCCGATCCTGCCCGAGCAGCCGGACGCGGTGCCGCCGAGACGCGGCCCGGACGCGCGCTCAGTCCAGGCCGCGGCCGCTCTGTATCCGGTGGTTCTCGACACGGGCCGCACCACCCTCGCCTCGATCCGGTTGCTCGACCCGAACGGTCGCGTAGTTCTCGGCCGCGACGATGTCGGCAGGAGCTACGCCCACCTTCCGGAAGTCGCCTCGGCCCTCGCCGGCAAGACCCGCACCGTGCTCCGGCGACGCGGCGATTATCAGCCGCGCTACGCGCTCGAATGGCTGAGCCGAGCCTCGGCCATCCGAGTCCACCATGTCCGGCCGATCCTCGCGGGCGGGGAAGTGATCGGCGTGCTGATGTCGTCCCGCTCGCCCCGCGGCCTCTTCCTCGGCATCTACCAGGACCGGGGAAAGATCGCGCTCGGCGTCGGCCTCATCCTGCTCACCCTCCTCTTCCTGGCAGGGCTCCTCTCGCGGGGAATCGCGCGGCCCATCGAAGCGTTGAGCGAGGCGACTCAGGATGTGGCGCGCGGCCCCGTCTCCGTGCCGGAGCCGCCCTCCACGGCCGCGGTCGAGATCCGCACCCTCTACGTCAACTTCGCGGCCATGGCCGACCGGATCGAGCGCCGCTCGCGCTACCTCAAGGACTTCGCCGCCGCCGTCAGCCACGAGCTCAAGACCCCGATCACAGGCATAAAGGGCGTGCTGGAGCTGCTCGCCGAGCATCCCAGAATGGGCGAGGAGGACCGCCGCCGCTTCCTCGCCAATGCGGGCGCGGACGCCGACCGCCTCTCCCACCTGCTCCGCCGACTGCTCGACCTCGCGCGGGCGGACATGGCCGCTTTTCCCGAGGATTCGGAGGCGGATGTCTCCCACGCCGCTCTCAAGGTCGCCGACGCCCACCGGACCGACACCTTCGCTGTAGAAGCGAAGCTCGACGCCCTCCCTCCCGTGGCCGCGCCGGCCGAACTTCTGGAAGCGGTGCTGGAGACCCTGGTCGAGAACAGCCGCCAGGCCGGCGCCCACCGCGTCACGCTCGGGGGACGAGCAGCGTCCGGCAAGGTGCATCTCCTCGTCAGCGACGACGGCCCTGGAATCCCACCGGCGGACCTGGAGCGGGTCTTCGACCCGTTCCACACCAGCCGCCGAAGCGAAGGCGGGTCCGGGCTGGGCCTGTCGATCGCGAGGTCGCTACTCGCCTCCTGCGGCGGGACGATCGACAGCCGCCCCGCCGAGCGGGGCGCCCTGTTCGAGATCGTTCTTCCGTCTATTCGAACTCGAGAATGACCGCGTCCACAGCGAGGCTCTCTCCAGGCGCGGCGTTCACCTTCTTCACCGTCCCGGATTTCTCCGCGCGCAGGATATTCTCCATCTTCATTGCTTCCACGACCGCGAGCGGCTGGCCGGCCTCGACGCGGTCTCCCTCACCGACATTCAGAGCGGTGAGCAGGCCGGGCATCGGGCAAAGCAGGAACTTGGAAAGGTCCGGCGGCACCTTCTCGATCATGTAGCGGCTGAGCTCGGCCACATGCGGCGGGAAGACGTCGACCATGTACGAAGCGCCGCGCGTGGTGAGCCGCCAGCGGCGGCCTTTGCGGGCGATCCGGACGATTCGGCCCCGGCCGTCGATAACCGCCTTGATGAGGTCCTGCCCGGGGCGCCAGGCGCCGATCAGCTCTCGCCCCTCGCCTTCGTCGACATAAGCGATGAGGCCGCCTTCGAAACCGTCGAACCGGATGTGGACATCGCGCCCGCCGATCCGCACCGCCCGCTCCGGCGGAGTGGGCGCGGCGGCGCCGAGCTGGTCCGATACCTCGCAGGCGCGCTGGTCCGTCTCCATCGCCACGAACGCCGCGAGCACCGCGAGGTCCTCGAGCAGGGCATCGTCGGCCGGAGCTCCGGCAAAGCCTTCCGGATACTCCTCCGCAATGAAGCCCGTGGTGAGCCGCCCTTCGCGAAAGCGCGGATGCTGCATCAGCGCGGAGAGGAAATCGACATTGTGGCCGATGCCGTCGATCTCGAAGCTGTCGAGCGCCTCCACCTGGAGGTCGATCGCCTGCTCTCGGGTGTCGCCATAGGTGACGAGCTTGGCGATCATCGGATCGTAGAACATCGACACTTCGCCGCCTTCGAAGACGCCGTCATCGACCCGCACCCCCTCCTTCTCGGCCGGCGGCCGGTAGCGGACCAGCCGTCCCGTCGAGGGAAGGAAGCCGCGATACGGATCCTCGGCATAGACGCGGTTCTCGACGGACCAGCCCTTCAGCTGAACGTCCTCCTGGCCGAAGGGCAGCTTCTCGCCCGCCGCGACCCGGATCATCAGCTCGACGAGGTCGAGGCCGGTCACCTCCTCGGTCACGGGGTGCTCGACCTGGAGCCGGGTGTTCATCTCGAGGAAGTAGAAGCTCTTGCCGGTGGGGTCCGCGCCGCTGACGATCAGCTCGACGGTGCCGGCGCTGTAATAGCCGACCGCCCGCGCAAGCGCGACCGCCTGCTCCCCCATCGCGCGGCGCATCTCGGGCGTGACGAACGGCGAGGGCGCCTCCTCGACCACCTTCTGGTGGCGCCGCTGGATCGAGCATTCGCGCTCGCCGAGGTACAAAATGTTGCCGTGCTTGTCGCCGATCAGCTGGATCTCGATGTGGCGCGGGCTCTCGATGAACTTCTCGATAAAGACCCGGTCGTCGCCGAAGCTCGCCAGCCCCTCGCGCTTGGTCGCCTCGAAGCCCTCGCGCACGTCCTTCTCGGACCAGGCGAGCCGCATGCCCTTGCCGCCGCCGCCGGCCGAAGCCTTCATCATCACCGGATAGCCGACCTCGCCCGCGATCCGGACCGCGTCCTCGGTCGTCGCGATGTCGCCGAGAAAGCCGGGAACGACGTTCACCCCAGCTTCCTTGGCGATCTTCTTGGACTCGATCTTGTCCCCCATCGCCGCGATCGCTCCCGGCGGAGGACCGATGAACGCGATCCCCGCCTCCTCCAGCGCCCGAGCGAAGCTCTCCCGCTCAGAGAGGAATCCGTAGCCGGGGTGAACCGCCTCCGCGCCGGTCTCCTTGCACGCCATGATGATCAGCTCGGCGTTGAGGTAGCTCTCGCTCGCCGGCGGCGGGCCGAGACGCACGCTCTCGTCCGCCATCCGCACATGCGGCGCGCGAGCGTCAGCGTCGGAATAAACCGCCACCGTCTTGATACCCATCTTACGCGCGGTGCGTATGACCCGGCAGGCGATCTCGCCACGGTTAGCGATCAGGATCTTGGAGAACATCACCCTCTTCCGTCATCCCCGCGGACGCGGGGATCCAGTGCAGCGGCTTTGACTATGCGGGAAGCGACGGGAAAGGAAGAAGCCGTCTTCCCCGCGTCGCGGCGATTGCGGGAAGCCATTGCGGGCCGCATCAGTTCAGGCTGTCGATGAACATGGCCAGGAACAGGCCGAGGCCGAAGGAAAGCAGCGCCGGCGCGACGATCCGCGCGAACTGAAGCGAGCGCCTGGTGGCCGTGCGGGTGTAGCGCGCGCGCACGATCTCGCTGGAGCCGCCGTAGGACAGGACTCCGCTGGCGCTGATCAGGATTATCGCAGCGATGACGTTGAACGGCTTCACGTCCTTGGGATCGAAATCCTTGATGACGATAAGCAGCCCGCCCAGCGTGAGCAGGACCAGCCCTGTCAGGTGCTTGAAGAAATCGTAGAGCAGCAGGTCGCCGTCATGCTCGGCCGGCGGCGCGGGCAGCTTGTCGTCCTCATCCGTCATTCGGCGGCCTCCTCCAGCGGCGGCATGTTGTGGCCGAGGAGCTTGAGGACCTCGCCCGCCGCGTCGACCAGGTTTGTGCCGGGGCCGAAGATGGCCTGCACGCCCGCCTCGCGCAGCATCTCGTAATCCTGGGCGGGAATGACTCCGCCCACGACAACCTTGATGTCCGGCCGGCCCATGTCGCGCAGGTGGCCGATCAGCTCCGGCACAAGCGTCTTGTGCCCCGCCGCAAGGCTTGAGGCGCCGACCACGTCGACCTCCTTCTCGAGCGCCAGCCGGGCGCTCTCCTCGGGCGTCTGGAAAAGCGGGCCTGCCACCACCTCGAAGCCGAGGTCGGCGAACGCGGAGGAGACGAGGTTGGCGCCGCGGTCGTGGCCGTCCTGGCCCATCTTGGCGACCAGGATCCGCGGCTTGCGGCCAAGCCGACGCTCGACCGCTTCCACGCCCTCCTCCGCCCGGCCCCAGCGCGGGTCGCCCGAATAAGCGCCTCCGTAGATTCCGGAGACGGGCGTCGGCGCAGTCTCGTAGCGGCCGAACACGTCCTCGAGCGCGGCGCTGATCTCGCCCAGCGTGCAACGCGCCCGAGCCGCTTCGACCGCGAGCGCAAGCAGGTTATCGCCACCGCGAGCGCCCTCGCGGAGCGCATCGAGCGCGGCCTGCGCAGCGGCTGCGTCGCGCTCCGCCCTCGTCCGCGCCAGCCGCTCGATCTGCCCCGCCCGCACCCTCGCATTGTCCACTTGGAGGATGTCGATCGGCCGCTCTTCCTCCAGCCGGTAGCGGTTCACACCGACGATCACCGTCTCCCCCCGGTCCACCGCCGCCGCCCGCGCCGCTGACGCTTCCTCGATCCGGCGCTTGGGCATGCCTTCATCCACGGCCCGCGTCATTCCGCCGAGCGCCTCGACCTCCTTGATCAGGGCCCAGGCCTTGTCGGCCAGCTCCTTGGTCAGAGCCTCGACATAATAGCTTCCGCCAAGCGGATCGGCGACGTTGGGGATCCCCGTCTCCTCGGCGATCACCAGCTGCGTGTTGCGCGCGATCCGCGCCGAGAAGTCGGTCGGAAGCGCGATCGCCTCGTCGAAGCTGTTGGTGTGGAGCGACTGGGTGCCGCCGAGCACCGCCGCCATCGCCTCGATCGTGGTCCGGATGACGTTGTTGTACGGGTCCTGCTCGGTCAGCGACACGCCTGACGTCTGGCAGTGGGTCCTCAGCATCAGCGACTTCGGCTTCTTCGCCCCGAAATCCGTCATGATCCGGTGCCACAGGAGCCGCGCTGCTCGAAGCTTCGCGATCTCCATGAAGAAGTTCATTCCGATCCCGAAGAAGAAGCTGAGCCGCCCCGCGAAGGCGTCCACATCCAGCCCCTTGGCCATCGCGGCGCGGACATATTCCATCCCGTCGGCGAGGGTGAAGGCGAGCTCCTGAACCGCCGTCGCCCCGGCTTCCTGCATGTGGTAGCCGCTGATCGAGATCGAGTTGAACCGCGGCATGTGCTGCGAGGTGTATGCGATGATGTCCGCCACGATCCGCATCGAAGGCTCGGGCGGGTAGATGTAGGTGTTCCGGACCGCAAACTCTTTCAGGATGTCGTTCTGGATCGTGCCGGAGAGCCGGTCCTGCGCGACCCCCTGCTCCTCCGCCGCGACGATGTAGAAGGCCATGACGGGCAGGACCGCCCCGTTCATCGTCATCGACACCGACATCTCGTCGAGCGGTATTCCGTCGAACAGGATCTTCATGTCCTCGAGCGTGTCGATGGCCACTCCCGCCTTGCCGACGTCGCCCGTCACCCGGGGATGGTCGCTGTCATAGCCCCGGTGGGTGGCGAGATCGAAGGCGACGGAGAGGCCCTTCTGCCCGGCGGCGAGATTGCGCCGGTAGAAAGCGTTGGAATCCTCGGCGGTCGAAAAGCCCGCATATTGCCGGATCGTCCAGGGCCGGCCCGCGTACATCGACGCATAGGGCCCGCGCGTGAACGGCGCGAAGCCCGGCAATCCCGGATCGAGCTCCGCGATGTCTTCCGTCGTGTAGAGCGGCCGAACGTCGATTCCTTCCACCGTGCGCCAGGTGAGGTCCTTCCCCTTCACCTCCTTCGCGGCGGCGGCTTCCCAGTCGGCGGGGCCCGGTTTGTCAGTGCTCACCCTTGGGGCTCTCCATGATTTCGGTGAGAACGCCGCCCATGTCTTTCGGGTGCACGAAGAAGATGGGAGTCCCGTGAGCCCCGATCCGCGGCTCGCCGAGCACCTTCGCGCCCTTCGCCTCGAACCAGGCCTTGGCCTCTTGAATGTCCGGCACCTCGAAGCAGAGGTGATGCTGCCCCCCCGCCGGGTTCTTCGCCAGGAAGCCATGGATGGGGCTCGCCTCCCCCACCGGCTCGATCAGCTCGATCTGCGTGTTGGGCGTATCGATGAAGCACACCTTCACCCCCTGCGCTGGAAGATCGAACGGCTCCCGGATCACCTCCGCCCCCATCACGTCGCGATAATGGGCGATCGACCTCTCGATCGACGGAGTCGCCACTCCGACATGGTTGAGGCGCCCGAGCTTCATATCTGCCTCACTAAATGATGTCGCACTGGCCGGCACGCGCTTGCACAGTTCGAAAGAATGCGTGCTCACGAAGCTCCCGTTGGTATTGCTGCCAAATAGAGTCCGCAAAACCCTCGGGAGCCTCTTCCTTCACACTAAGACTAAAAACCTGGTCCAGCGCCTCCCGACATGCGCCGATAACTGCATCTGCAATCTCTCCGTTGCCGCCTGGAGCCTTGCTAAGACGATAAGCCCATCGATGGATGCACTCTTTCGTGACTTCGAGCTGCTCTCGCGAAGTTGCAGCCGCCTCCTTTCGAAGTGGCGGTGGCGTATTGCAGATGCGGTCATCCCGCCGCGGCGCCTGGCTACAACCGGCCAGGAGAGCCGCTAGGATGACGGTGTCAAACGCCCAAGGTACGGACGCGCGCTGACCTCCGCTCATAGCGCTTGCCTGAACCCGAGCTGGAAGAGCAGGTCGGCCGCGATGGCCGCGACGATCAGGAAGCTCGCAACATGGACTGCGAGCAGGAAGCCGAACTTGGAAGCGTTCTCGCTGCGGCTGAGATAGGTGCGGTAGATCGGCAGCCGCCCTTCCTTCAGCCCCCGCCCGATCCGCCACGCGATCATCGGGAGCAGGGCCACCGCGATCATCCCGACGAACAGGTCTTCGGAACGCGTCATGCCTTTTCCGTCACCCCGGCGGAAGCCGGGGTCTCGGGTGGAGAAGCCACGGCGGGTCTCCACCAGATCCCGGCTTCCGCCGGGATGACAGGATCAGAGCGGGATGTTGTCATGCTTCTTCCAGGGATTTTCGAGCTGCTTGTCGCGCAGCTTGCGCAGGCCCAGCGCAATTCTCTTTCGCGTCGAGTGCGGCATGATCACTTCGTCGATGAATCCCTTCGACGCCGCCACGAAGGGGTTTGCGAAGCGCGTCTCATATTCGCGCGTTCGCTCGGCGATCTTTTCGGGGTCGCCGATGTCCTTCCTGAAGATGATCTCCACCGCGCCCTTGGCGCCCATCACGGCGATCTCGGCGGTCGGCCAGGCATAGTTGAGGTCGCCGCGCAGATGCTTCGACGCCATCACGTCGTAGGCGCCGCCATAGGCCTTGCGGGTGATGACGGTGATCTTGGGCACCGTCGCTTCGGCATAAGCGAAGAGCAGCTTGGCGCCGTTCTTGATGATCCCGTTATGCTCCTGAGCGACGCCAGGGAGAAAGCCGGGGACGTCGACGAAGGTGACGATCGGAATGTCGAAGGCGTCGCAGAAGCGGACGAAACGCCCCGCCTTCTTCGAGCTTGCGATGTCGAGCACGCCGGCAAGCACCATCGGCTGGTTAGCGACGATCCCGATCGTCCGCCCCTCGATCCGGCCGAAGCCGCAAATGATGTTCGCCGCATGGTTCGGCTGGATCTCGAAGAAGTCGCCTTCGTCCACCGTTTTCCGGATGAGCTCGTGCATGTCGTAGGGCTTGGACGCGCTGTCGGGGATCAGCGTGTCGAGGCTATCCTCGATCCGGTCCCAGGGATCGGTGCACGGCCGCTCCGGAAGGTCGTGCCGGTTTGACAGCGGCAGGAAGTCAAAGAAGTCGCGCGTCGCCAGAAGCGCGTCGATGTCGTTCTCGAAAGCGACGTCCGCGACTCCGCTCTTGGTCGTGTGGGTGACGGCGCCGCCAAGCTCCTCCTGCGTTACCACTTCGTTCGTCACCGTCTTCACCACGTCGGGGCCGGTGACGAACATGTAGCTCGAATCCTTCACCATGAAGATGAAGTCGGTCATCGCCGGGCTGTACACCGCGCCGCCCGCGCACGGCCCCATGATGAGGCTGATCTGCGGCACCACGCCCGAAGCAAGCACGTTCCTCTGGAACACCTCGGCATAGCCGGCGAGGCTTGCGACGCCTTCCTGGATTCGCGCTCCGCCGCTGTCGTTGAGGCCGATGACGGGTGCTCCGACCTTCATCGCCATGTCCATGATCTTGCAGATCTTCTGCGCGTGCCGCTCGGAGAGCGACCCGCCGAACACGGTGAAATCCTGAGCGAAGACGTAGACGAGGCGACCGTTGATCGTGCCGGAGCCGGTGACGACGCCGTCGCCGGGAAACTTCTGAGTCTCCATCCCGAAGTCGGAGCAATTATGCTCCACGAACATGTCATATTCTTCGAAGCTGCCTTGATCGAGCAGGACGGTGAGCCGCTCCCGTGCGGTCAGCCGGCCCTTTTTGTGCTGCGCCTCGATCCGCGCTTCGCCCCCGCCCAGCTGCGCCGCCCGGCGCCTCGCCTCAAGCTCGTCGATCATCGTGGCCATGGCGCAACCCCTTAGGACGGGGCTGGCGGCGAGGCAATCACCGCCCCTCGAAGCTCGGCTGCCGCTTCTGAAGGAAGGCCATGACGGCGCTCCGGAAATCCTCCGTCCGCCCCGCTTCACGCTGAGCCGCGCGTTCGGCCGCGAGCGCGTCGCTCAGCGGGAGCTGCTCCGAATCCCGCGCAAGCCTGCGGATGAGGCCGAGCGCCACCGTCGGCCCCTGCGCCAATTGGGTCGCGAGGCGTACGCCTTCGGACTCGAGATGCTCGTCCTCCACCACCCGCGAGATCATTCCCCATTCGAGCGCCTTCTCGGCCGGGATGCGCTCGCCCAGCATCATCATCTCGACGGCGCGCGCCCGCCCGACCAGGCGGGGCAGAAGCCAGGTGGCGCCCGCATCGGGGATGAGGCCGATATTGACGAAAGCCTGCAGGAAATAAGCGGAACGGCCGGCGATCACGATGTCGGCGGCCAGAGCGAGCGAGCAGCCCGCGCCCGCGCAAGGCCCGTTTACCGCCGCGAGGACCGGGATGGGCAAAGCAAAGATCGCCTCGACCAGCGGGTTAAAATGCTTCTCAAGCGCCGCGCCCGCGTCTTCGGGCAGGCCGCCGCCGCTCGCCAGATCCGCTCCGCTGGAAAAGCCGCGGCCCTCGCCGGTGAGGAGCAGGCAGCGGGCGTCCGACCGCCCCGCTTCCTCCACCGCCGCCCGAAGCTCATCCACCGTCTGGCCAGACAAAGCGTTGAGCTTATCGGGGCGTGCGATGGTGAGAGTCGCCACCGCCGCCGGGCTCTGCTCCAGCCGTACATGTTCGTAGCTCATCCTTGCCCCCTTCAGCGCAGGCTCACCCGCCAGACCTTGTTTCCCGCGTCGTCCGCCACGAGCAGCGACCCGTCCCGCGCAATCTCCACGCCCACCGGCCGCCCCCTGGCTTCGTCGCCGTGGAGGAAGCCCGTCAGAACGTCTACCGGCGGCCCGGAAGGCTTGCCTCCCGCAAAGGGTATGAAGACGACCTTGTAGCCGCTCCTCGGCTTGCGGTTCCAGGAGCCGTGCTGGCCGATGAATACGCCGCTGGCGAAGCGCGGGCCGAGCCGGGCGCCGTCCGAAAAGGCGAGGCCGAGCGAGGCGGTGTGCGGCCCGAGCGCATAGTCAGGCTTGATCGCGCGAGAGACCATGTCCGGCCGCGCCGGCTTCACGCGAGCGTCAACCTTGCCGCCATAATAGCTCCACGGCCAGCCGTAGAAGCCACCGGGGCGGACTTTGGTCATGTAATCGGGTACGAGGTCGCTTCCGATCTCGTCGCGTTCGTTCACCGCCACCCACAGCGATCCGCTGCCGGGCTCCCAGTCCATCCCGACCGGATTGCGAAGGCCCGAGGCGAAGAGGCGGGTGGCGCCCGTCGCCGGGTCGATCTCGAGGATCGCGGCGCGGTTGCGCTCCTCGTCCAGCCCGTGCTCGGCCACATTGCTGTTCGATCCGACGCCCACATAGAGGCGGCGGCCGTCGCGGCTCGCGACCAGGCTCTTGGTCCAATGGTGGTTCCGCCCCGCCGGCAGGTCGGCGATCTTGCGCGGCGGAGCGTCGATCCGAGTGGCGCCTTCCGAATAGGGAAAGGCGACGAGCGCATCCGCATTGGCGACGTAGAGGGTGGAGCCGACCAGCGCCATTCCGAAGGGCGAGGAAAGGCCGGTGAGGAAAGGCGTCCTCACCTCCGCGCGCCCGTCTCCGTCGGCGTCGCGGAGCAGGGTGATCCGGTTCGCGCTTGCCCCGCCGGCACCCGCCCGCTCCATCACCTTCTTCGTCACCCAGGCCTTGATCCCGCCCTTCTTGCGCGCGGGCGGCTTGTTGCTCTCCGCCACCAGCACGTCGCCATTCGGAAGCACGTGCAGCCAGCGCGGGTGATCGAGGCCGCCTGCATATTCGGTGACGGCGAGGCCGGCCGCGGGCATCGGCATCGCACCCGCGGGCCAGCCGGTCGCCTTAGCAATGTTGATGGTGGGAATCGCGGTCTTCACCGGCTTTGGAAGCTGCGGATCCGGGCCGTAGCCCTTCGCCAAATCAACCTGCGCGAACTCGCCGCAGGTCGTCAGCGCCGCGGCTCCAGCGGCCGCCGTCACCAACCCGATCGCAATCACCACCCCCCTGCGGCGCATACTTCCTACTCCGTAAGCGCCGTTTCCTCCGGCGCGTGGAGGCGGAGACGCGTGACCCGCCGGGCGTCGCTGTCGGTGATTTCGAGCCGCCAGCCGGAGGGATGCTCCAATATCTCCCCCGGCTGAGGCACGTGGCCTGCGAGCACGGTGGCGAGGCCGCCCAACGTATCGACGTCCTCCTCCACCGTTCCGAGGCGCGCGTCGATCGTCTCCGCCACGTCCTCCAGCTCGGCTCGGGCGTCGGCATCCCAGATGCCGTCCTCCAGCGCGATCAGCATTCCGGGGGCTTCCTCGTCATGCTCGTCCTCGATCTCCCCCACGATCTCTTCGACGACATCCTCGATCGTGACGAGCCCCTCCGTCCCGCCGAACTCGTCGACGACGATGGCGAGGTGGACCCGCTCCGCGCGCATCCGGGCGAGGAGGTCGAGGACGCCCATCGATTCCGGGACGTAGAGCGGCTTGCGGAGCAGGCTCGCGACCTCCTCCGGAGGCTCCGCTCCGGAGACTTCGACCGTGAAGACGTCCTTGATGTGGACCATGCCGATGACGCTATCGAGACTCTCCTCGAAAACGGGCAGGCGGCTGTGGCCGGCCTCGGCGAAGGCCGCGACCAGCCCCTCGAAGCTGATCTTCGACGGGACGGCGATGATGTCCCCGCGCGGCACCGCGATATCGGCTACCGTGCTCTCCCCGAAATCGAGCAGGTTGCGAAGCATCTGCCGCTCGATCGGCGACAAGTCTCCCACCACGGGCACCTCGCCCTCGTGGCTCTCGATCGCCTCCTCGATTTCCTTGCGGAGCGTCGCTTCGCTTTCCTCGCCGAGGAGGAGGCTCCTCACCCCGCGCCAGAAGCTTCGCGACTCGCCTGAACTGCCCGCATCAGAAGCCATCAGCCGTGCACCGCATAGGGGTCGGCGATACCCAGCCGAGCCAGGGCCCGGCGCTCCAGCGCCTCCATCGCCTCGGCCTCGGCTTCTCCCTCTTCATGGTCGTAGCCCAGCAGATGGAGCGTCCCGTGAACGATGAGATGCGCCGCATGGGTGGAGACGGCGATCCCCTTCTCGGCGGCCTCGGCGGCGCAGACGCCCTGCGCAAGCGCGATGTCGCCGAGCAGCACCTCGCCGCCCTCCACGCTCTCGAGGCCGCGCACCAGCTCCGGCTCGATCATCGGGAAGGACAGAACGTTGGTCGGCTTGTCCTTGCCCCGCCAGGAGGCATTCAAGGAGCGCACCTCCTCGTCGCCGGTGAAGCGAACCGAGATCTCAACCCCCGCCGAGCTTTCCAGAAGCGCCCGAGCCTCGCTCTGGGCAACTGCAGCGCGAACCGCCGAGTCCGCCAGCTGGCCCCAGTCGGTTTTACTGTCCCACTCTTCCGAAACGTCGGCTTCGACCAGGATCATCCCTGCTTGCCCTCATAGGCTTCCACGATCCGCCCGACGAGCGGATGGCGAACGACGTCGCCCGCTCCGAAGCGCACCGTGGCGATGCCCTGCACCCCTTCCAGCCGCGCTACGGCGTCGGCGAGCCCCGATTTCGAAGGGTCGGGAAGGTCGACCTGAAGCGGGTCGCCGCAGATCACCATTCGGCTCCTCATCCCGAAGCGGGTGAGGAACATCTTCATCTGGGCGGGCGTGGTGTTCTGCGCCTCGTCGAGGATGATGACCGCGTCCGAGAGCGTCCTGCCGCGCATGAAGGCGATCGGCGCGATCTCGATCTCTCCGCTCGCGATCCGCCGCTCGACCTGCTCGGCCGGAAGCATGTCGTAGAGCGCGTCGTAGAGCGGACGTAGGTAAGGGTCGACCTTGTCCTTCATGTCGCCGGGCAAGAAGCCGAGCCGCTCGCCGGCCTCGACCGCGGGGCGCGACAGGATCAGCCGGTCTACCGAGCCGCCGATCAGCTGCTGCACGGCCTGCGCGACCGCCAGATAGGTTTTGCCCGTGCCCGCGGGGCCGAGCGCGAAGATCATGTCGTCGCGGCCGAGCGCCTCCATGTAGACGGCCTGCATCTTCGAACGTGGGACGATCGTCTTCTTGCGCGTTCGGATCATCACCTTGGGCGGCTCGGCAACGTCCGGAGTGATGATACCCTCCAGCGTCGGCTGCCCCGCCATGGCGATCACCGCCTCGACCATTCCGGCGTCTATGTCCTGGCCTTCGTCGAGCCGGTTGTAGAGGCCGAGCAGAACGTCGCGCGCCCGGGCAGCGTCCTCTGGCTCGCCCTCGATCTGCACCTTGGCGCCACGGGCGGCGATATAGACTCCGAGCCGGTCTTCGATCGCCACCAGGTTGCGGTCGAACTCGCCGAACAAGGGTCCGAGCAGATGCGGCTGCTCGAACTCCAGCTCGAGCCGCGCCCGGGGAGCGGCCGGCGTCTCCGCTTTCTTCTGAGCCATCAGGCGGCGTTCCGCATCAGCTCGGCTCCGGCCAGACTGTTCGGCCCCGCGGATACGATTTCTACCTCGACCAGGTCTCCGATCCTGGCCCCCGTCTCGACATGGACCGACTGAAGCCAGGGCGACTTGCCGACGAGCTGTCCCGGCTTCCGCCCGGGGCGCTCCAGAAGAACATTTGTCCGCGTCCCAACGCTTGCGCGGTTGAAGGCGAGCTGCCGCTCTCCGATGACGGCCTGCAGCCTTTGCAATCTCTCGTCCATGATCTCCCGCGGCACCTGCCCGTCCATCGCGGCGGCGGGGGTGCCTGGCCGCGGAGAATATTTGAACGAGTAAGCCTGCGCGTAGTTCACCGCCCTCACGATTTCGAGCGTCTCCTCGAACTCCGCCTCCGTCTCACCGGGGAAGCCGACGATGAAGTCGCTCGAGAGCGCGATGTCCGGCCGGGCGGCGCGGAAGCGCTCGAGCAGTCGCAAATAGCTGTCCACATCGTGGCTGCGGTTCATCGCCTTGAGGACCCGGTTGCTCCCCGACTGCACCGGCAAGTGCAGAGAGGGCATCAGCTTGCCGACCTCGCCATGCGCGGCGACGAGGCCGTCGCTCATGTCGTTGGGGTGGCTCGTCGTGTAGCGGATCCGCTCCAGCCCCTGCAGCCGGTCCAGCGCCCGAACGAGATGCTCCAGCCCGCGACCATCCGGATCGCGCCAGGCATTCACATTCTGCCCGAGCAGGGTGATCTCCCTCGCACCGCCGTCGACCAGCGCCCGCGCCTCCTCCATCACCGCGTCCCACGGCCGCGAAACCTCGGCGCCGCGCGTGTAAGGCACGACGCAATAGGTGCAGAATTTGTCGCACCCCTCCTGAACCGTCAGGAAAGCGCTCGGCCCCTGCTTGCGCCGCTTCGGCAGCGCTCCGAACTTGGACAGAAGCGGCATGTCGGTGTCCAATCCCCGGCGCCCCGCCTGTGCCTCGGCGACCAGTTCGGGCAGGCGGTGATAGGCTTGCGGGCCGACCACGATGTCGACGCTCGGAGCCCGACGAGGAATCTCCGCCCCTTCCGCCTGCGCCACGCAGCCGGCGACAGCGATCATCGGCCGGGAGCCGTCCTCGCGCTTCAGCCGGCCGATCTCGGAATAGACTTTCTCCGCCGCTTTTTCACGGATATGGCAGGTGTTGAGCACGACGAGATCCGCCTCGGCGCCTTCCGCCGCGGCCATGCCCTGCCCCTCGAGAAGCTCGGCCATGCGCTCGCCGTCATAGACGTTCATCTGGCAGCCGAACGACTTGATCTGGAATGTTTTCGGGGAGGAGGTCGCCATCGCGCGCCTATAAGCGATCCGCCCGCCCGCCGAAAGGCCCGAGCGCGGCGACGATGGCCGAACGGCTTCGCTCCGCCAGCACCTTACGGTCCCCGGCGGCCGCCGGGTCCAGCGGCTGGAGGAACCGGATGGTCACCTCCGTGCTGCCTTTGCGGCTGAGCATACGCTTGGCGTTCGTGAGCGCCGGCTCCTTGCCAATCCAGGCAAGCTCCGGCCCCGCCGCGCCGTAATCCAGCGCCACCGGCTGCACTTGGAGCCCTTCTATCGGCGGGAAGAGCGAGGCGAGGAGGCTGGCCCGGAACGGCAGGACCTCCGTTCCGCCGTCTGTCGTCCCCTCCGGGAACAAGGCCACCGGCTGCCCCGTGGCAAGCGCCGAGCGAAGCTGGTCCGCCTGCCCCCGAACGCCCGTGCGGTCGCTCCGGGCGATGAAGATCGTGTTGTTGAGCTTCGCCAGCCAGCCGACGACCGGATAACCTGCCACTTCCGCCTTGGAAACGAAGGCGGTGCCGCTCGCCCCCGCCAGAAGCAATATGTCGAGCCAACTCAGATGATTGGCGAGGAACAGCACGTGGGAGGGCAGCGGAATCCCCTCGACGTAGACCCGCATGCCCGCCGCCCGGCCGACACCCGCCAGGAACCGGCGCGGCCACGAGGAGCGGGCACCCACAAGCTTCCAGAGATAATGGAGCGGCAGGCACAGGATGAGCAGCGCGACCATGGCCGCGACGCGCAGGATCAGCCGCATGCTTCAGCTCTTTCGGCTGAGGGCGACGCCGTAAAGCTCCATCCGGTGATCGACGAGGCGGAAGCCGAGCTTCTCCGCGATGCGCCGCTGAAGCGCCTCCAGCTCGTCGTCGACGAACTCGATCACCCGCCCGGTCTCCACATCGATGAGATGGTCGTGGTGGGTCGCATCGGCGGCTTCGTAGCGCGCCCGCCCGTCTCCGAAATCGTGGCGCTCGAGGATCCCCGCCTCCTCGAAGAGGCGGACGGTGCGATAGACCGTCGCGATCGAGATTCCGCTGTCGATCGCGGAGGCGCGCTCGTGCAGCGCCTCCACGTCAGGATGGTCTTCGGCTTCGGAGAGGACTCGGGCGATGATCCGGCGCTGCTCGGTAATGCGCAGCCCTTTTTCAGCGCACAAAGCCTCGATGTCGATTTTTCGCCCGGTCATTGCCGTCCAGCTTTAGCCGAAACGGCCTGAGGGTAAAGTGGCCGGAGCACCGCCCCGGCCTCCCTTACTTGCCGCGAGCCGTCCGCTTGCGCTTCGTGCCGAGACCGATCTTCTTGGCCAGCGAACGACGCTGCTCCGCATAATTGGGAGCGACCATCGGATAATCGCCGTTGAGGCCCCACTTGGTGCGATATTCGTCGGGCGTCATCTGGTAATGGGTCATCAGATGCCGCTTCAGCATCTTCAGCTTCTTTCCGTCCTCGAGGCAGACGATGTAATCGGGCTTGATCGAAGAGCGGATCGAGACCTTCGGTTCCGGACGCGCCGGCGGTTCCTCAGTCTTCACGCCGAGGCCGTTCAGGGCGCTGTGAACATTCTGGATCAGCTGCGGCAGGTCGTTGACCGCCACGCTGTTGTTGCTGACGTGCGCCGACACGATGTCCGCGGTGAGGGTGATCAGCGTCTCGTTGAGTTCGTTGGTTTCAGCCATGCTGCGCCTGTCAATCTTTCAACCACAAGTTTGAAACTAGTGCCCCCGCCTCGCGGAATGGTCCGTTTCGGCGGATTTTACAAGAATAATCTCGCGCAAGATAAAAGCGACGGATCTTCAGGCAGTTCTTGCAAGCGTTAGTGCATCGAAAAGCTGCCCGTCGCTGCCGGTGTAGTAATTTCGCCGTCGCCCGACTTCGCGGTAGCCGTTTCGGCCGTACAGGCGAATAGCGGGGTTACCGTCCCGCACCTCCAGGTGGAGTTGTTCTGCCCCTCTACTGGCCGCGTCCGCCGCAAAGCGATCGAGTAGAAGCTGCCCGACACCGCGATGCTGGTCGCGGCGGCTCACGGCCAGGAGGAGCAACTCGGCTTCCTGCGCAACCACCCGGCCGAGGGCAAAGCCGACGACCTCATCTCCCTCCCGAGCCAGAATGAGCCAGACGCCGCTCATCGGCAGAAGCCCGGCGCATTGCGGGCGCGTCCACGCCTCCCCGTAGGAAGGGTCGAAGCTGTCCTCCATCACCCGCATCACGGGTTCGAGGTCCGCCGGACCGCCCGCCTCGACTGAAATCCGCGCGTTCACGCTGCCGGCCTGGCGTCCGGCGCCCGGCCGTAGAGCGGCTGGGGCGGCAGCGAACGCAGGGAAGCAGGGAGAAGGCGAGCATCGGCGGCGCGTGGGACGAAGTCGAGCGGCTCGCCATGGCCGCGTGCCTCCACCAGGGCGGCCGCTCCCGATCCGGCGACGCAGGGCGAGCGGATCACCCGGCCGGCCTCTTCGGGGGTGAGGGAGCGAAGCTCGTCAAGGGGGCGCAAGGGTCCATCGGCAAAGGTCTGAACGAAAAGCTGCCCGTGTCCACCATGGAGCGCAACGGCAATCTCGCCGCCCGCCGCCCCGGCGACCAGCGCCATCGAGGAAAAGCCCGAGAGCGGCACGCCCCAACCGATCCTGAGGCCCTGGGCGGCCGCCAGCCCGACCCTAACTCCGGTGAAGCTTCCGGGCCCACAGTCGACCATCACGGCCTCCGGCCTCCGCCCCACGAGCAGCTCCTGGATCATCGGCACCAGCCGCTCGGCATGGCCGCGCCCGACCAGCTCGTGCCGCTCGTTGAGGAGTGCGTCCCCCTCGATCAAGGCGACCGAGCAGGCGGGGCTGGCGCTGTGGATGACGAGCAGCATTCGCCGCTCAGACCGCCTCGACGGCCTCGACCTCGGGCACGTAATGCTTGAGCAGGCTCTCGATCCCCTGCTTGAGCGTCATGGTGGAGGAGGGGCAGCCCGAGCAGGCGCCCTGAAGCGCAAGGTAGACTGTGCCGCCCCGGAAGCCGCGATAGACGATGTCACCTCCATCCTGAGCGACCGCGGGGCGGACGCGGGTGTCGATCAGCTCGCGTATCTCGGCGACCAGCTCCGCATCCTGCGGGTCGTCGCCGAAATCCGCCTCCCCCTCGACATGGATGCCTTGTGCGGTCGCCGCTTTGAACAAAGGCGCGCCGCTCGAGAAATGGTCGAGCATCACGCCCAGCACCTGCGGCTTGAGGTCGCGCCACTCGACTCCCGGGCCGGCGGTCACGGAGATGAAGTCGCGCCCGAAGAAGACGCCCTCGACATCGCCCGTCGAAAAGATCGCCTCCGCCAGCGGCGAAGCTTCCGCATCCTCGGGGCTGGCGAAATCGCGCGTCCCCGCCTCCATCACCCGCTGGCCGGGCAGGAACTTCAGGGTCGAGGGATTTGGGGTGGTTTCGGTCTGGATCAGCATGGCCCCGATGTGGGCCGAAGCGTGCAGCCGATCAAGCTTTGGTGACCCCTACGGGAATCGAACCCGTGTTTCAGCCGTGAAAGGGCCGCGTCCTAACCGCTAGACGAAGGGGCCGCTCGAGCAACGCCGGGCACTTACGTAAGCCCGCCGGAGCGGTCAACCTCAGTCCGCCCAGGCAGCGTCCTCGAGGTGGAGCTCGGCTGCGATCCGGTCGCCCCACTCGTCGCGTTTGATCCGGCCCGCCACCCAGAGCTTGCGGTGCGGGGGTGCGGCGAGAAGCGCCTGGCCGAGCTCGCTTTCCGCCATCCGGAAGGCGATCGCCTTGATCCGCCGCCCGTCGTCCCCGGCGAGGATGACCCGGAGATGACCGCTCCCCACCACGTCCGCCTTGATTACCCGTACCGGGCCGGCGGCGATGCGCGGGGCGGGCCACCCCGCGCCGTAGGGGCCGCCACCGTCCAGCGCGTGGCAAAGGTGGGGGCAGACTCCGCCGGGCGCGAGGACCGCGTCGAGCAGCATCGAACGGTCGTCGCGGCTCCTCGCTACGTCCACCGCGAGCCGTTCCTCCAGATAATCGGCGAGCGCCTCCAGCTTGTCACTCTCCACCGTCAGGCCGGCCGCCATGGCATGGCCCCCGCCCGCCACAAGCAGCCCCGAATCCTTCGCGGCGAGGATGGCGGCGCCGAGATCCACGCCGGAGACCGAGCGCCCGGAGCCCTTGCCGATCCCGTCCTCGCCGATCGCGACGACGATCGCCGGCCGTCCCAGTTTCTCCTTGAGCCGCCCCGCGACGATCCCGATCACGCCGGGATGCCATCCCTCCTTGGCCGCCACCAGCACGGAGCGGTTGCCCTGGCTCCCGCACAGAAGCTCCGCCGCCTCGCAGACCATCGTCTCGATCGCCCGCCGCTCCTCGTTCAGCCGGTCGAGCTCGGCGGATATAGCCTGCGCCTCCGCAGGGTCTTCCGTCGTCAGCAGCCGCACTCCGAGGTCAGACTTCCCAACACGACCGCCCGCATTGATGCGCGGGCCCAATGCGAAGCCGAGGTCGGTGCAGGTCGGAGCCCTCGACAGCCGCGCCGCGTCGGCAAGGGCGGCCAGCCCCACGTTCCGCCGCTGCGCCATCACCTTCAGCCCTTGGGTCACGAAGGCGCGGTTGAGGCCGCGCAGCTGCGCGACGTCCGCCACGGTGCCGAGCGCCACCAGGTCCAGAAGGTCGAGGAGTCGCGGCTCGTCGCGCCCCGCGAAGAAGCCGCGCCCGCGAAGGACGCGTACCGTCGCCGCCGCCAGAAGGAAGCAGACCCCCACCGCGGCGAGATGCCCGTGAGCCGCCGCCTCGTCCGCTTCGTCCAGCCGGTTCGGATTGACCAAAGAATGTGCCTTCGGGAGCGCACTCGCGCATTTGTGGTGATCGACGACGATCACATCGACCCCTGCCTCCCGCGCCATGTCGAGCGCCTCGAACGCCTGGGCGCCGCAATCGACGGTCACAATCAGGCTCGCCCCCTCCTTCGCGAGCCGCACGAGCGCCTCGCCCGAGGGGCCGTAGCCCTCCATCAGCCGGTCGGGGATATAGGCCCTGGCATCGCGCCCGAGCGACCGCATCAGGCGCACCAGCAAGGCCGCCGAGGTCGCTCCGTCCACGTCGTAATCGCCGAAGACCGTGACCGCTTCGCCCGCTTCGATCGCATCCGCCAGCCGCTCGGCCGCCTGGTCCATGTCTCGGAAGATGGAAGGGTCGGGCATGAAGCCGCGCAGGGTCGGCTCCCGGTGCCGGCCCAACTCCTCCCGGGCGACGCCGCGCGCCAGGAGAAGCTGGTCGATCAGCCCGTCCGTCGGAAATCCCGCATCCAGCGCGTCCGAAGCCGTCCCCCGCCAGCGCCAGGGCTGGCCAAGGATGGAGCGGGAGACTCCGCAGACATGGGCGGTGGTGAGCATCGCCCCACGCCTAGCCTATCCAGAGTCCCGCGTGAATCCACCCCGCCGAAAAGCTGTGGAAAAGCCTGGAGCCGCCGCGCCCTAGTCGCAGTGGGCGCCCGGCTCCTGCCGGTGCTCGCCGCGCACCCAGCGCACTGTGCCGGTCGAGGCGCGCATCACCACGCTCTCGGTGGTGGTGCAATCGCCGCGCTGCTTGACCCCCTCGAGCAGCGAGCCGTCGGTCACCCCCGTCGCGGCAAAGATCACGTCGCCCTGGGCGAGGTCCTCGAGCTTGTAGATCCGGTCGAGGTCGGTAACCCCCCATTTCTCAGCCCGCGCCCGCTCGTCATCGTTGCGGAAGAGGAGCCTGCCCTGGAACTGGCCGCCCACGCAGCGAAGCGCCGCCGCCGCGAGCACGCCCTCGGGAGCTCCGCCCGAGCCCATATAGACATCGATGGTCGTGTCCGGATTGGTGACGGCAATCACCCCCGCCACGTCCCCGTCCGGGATCAGCTGGATCCCGCAGCCGAGCGCCCTCAGCTCCGCGATCAGATCGGCGTGCCGTGGCCGGTCGAGCACGCAGGCGATGATGTCGGAGGGCTCCACCCCCTTCGCCGCGGCGATCGAGCGGATATTGTCGCTGGGCGAGCGGTCGAGGTCGATCACCCCCTCCGCATAGCCCGGCCCCACCGCAAGCTTGTCCATATAGACGTCGGGCGCATTGAGGAGGTGCCCCTCCTCGGCGATGGCGAGCACCGCCAGAGCGTTCGGCCCCGCCTTGGCGGTGATGGTCGTGCCTTCCAGCGGGTCGAGCGCGATGTCGATCTTCGGCCCGCTTCCCTGCGCCGAGCCCACCTTCTCGCCGATGAAGAGCATCGGCGCCTCGTCGCGCTCGCCCTCGCCGATCACCACCGTCCCGTCCATCGGAAGCTGGTTCAGCGCCTCGCGCATCGCTTCGACCGCCGCATGGTCGGCGGCCTTCTCGTCGCCGCGGCCGATCAGCTTCGACGCCGCGACCGCCGCCGCTTCCGTCACCCTCACCATCTCCAGCACGAGCACGCGGTCGAGAACTTGGCTTGCGCTGGTCATGTTGGGGCTCATCCTCCGGTTGAATTCGCGGGCGGCGATAAGCGAGCCCCCAACCAAAGTCGAGAACGCGGGGCCGAGAAAGGGCACGAGCCTTTTCCCGCCCGCGCGCGTTCCCTAGATAGCCGCGGGCGCGACGAGAGGAAGTGAGATGGCCGAGCAAGAAACCGACACCCGTCCCGGAAGCGCGGCCCCGCCCCTCCCGACGCTCGAGGAGATGCAGCACTGGACCTGGGTGATGGGGCGCGCGCAGCAGATGATGCTGGAGCATGTCGCCAAGTCGGTCGGCGAGGCCAAGCCCCCGGAGCCGAATGCCGCCGCCTTCCCGTGGCTGAACATGTTCGGAGACCCGGCCAAGCTCGCCCAGCAGCAGAGCGACCTCTGGTCCCAGGGTCTGGCAATCTGGCAGAAGGCGCTCGGGGTCGAGGCGCCGCGCACCGGCATCGAGGACAAGGCCGACAAGGACAAGCGCTTCAACGCCCCCCAATGGCGCGACAACCCGCTCTTCGACATGATTCGCCAATCCTATCTGCTCGTCTCCGAGCGGCTTCTAGGGTCGGTCGACGCGATCGAGGGCGTGGACGACAAGCAGCGCGAGAAATTGCGCTTCCTCACAAAGAGCTTCGTCGACGCCATGGCGCCTTCCAACTTCGCCCTTACCAACCCCCTGGTCCTCGAGCGCGCCATGGAGACGAAGGGCGAGAGCCTGCTGAAGGGCCTGGAGAACATGCTCCGCGACCTGCAGAAGGGCCAGCTCACCCACACCAACCCGGAAGCCTTTGAGGTCGGCCGAAACATCGCCGTCACGCCCGGCAAGGTCGTGAAGCGCACCCCGCTCTACGAGCTCGTCCAGTACAGCCCCGCCACCGAGCAGGTGTACGAGACCCCGCTCATCATCTTCCCGCCCTGGATCAACCGCTTCTACATCCTCGACCTCAACCCCAAGAAGAGCCTGATCCGCTGGGCGGTCGAGCAGGGCCTCACCGTCTTCGTCGTCTCCTGGAAGTCGGCGGACGAGAGCCTGAAGGACGCGACCCTCGACGATTACGTGCTTCGCGGCCAGATCGACGCCATCGACACGGTTCGCGACCTGCTCGGCGTGGAGAGCGTCCACGCCATCGGCTATTGCGTCGCCGGGACCACGCTCGCCGCCACCCTCGCCTTGCTCGACGCGCGCGGGGAGGCGGACAAGGTCGCAAGCGCCACCTTCTTCACCGCCCAGGTCGATTTCTCCGAAGCAGGCGACCTCAACCTCTTCGTCGCCGACGAGACGCTCCAGCTCATCGAGCAGATGTCGGCCGAGAAGGGCTATATGGACGGCCGCTACATGGCCGCGACCTTCAACATGCTGCGCGGCCGCGACCTCATCTGGAACTACGTCACCAACAATTACCTGATGGGGGAGGACTACCCGCCCTTCGACCTGCTCCACTGGAACGGCGACACGACCAACCTGCCCGGCAAGTGGCACCAGGCGTACCTGCGCGACTTCTACAAGGACAACAAGCTCGTCCAGCCGGGCGGGATCAATGTCGACGGCACCCCCATCGACCTTCGCCGGGTGAAGACCCCCACCTACGTCCAGGCCGGCCGCGAGGACCATATCGCCCCCGCCCACAGCGTCTGGAAGATCACGAAACACTTCCAGGGCCCGCTCAAGTTCGTCCTCGCCGGTTCCGGCCACATAGCTGGCGTCGTCAACCCGCCCGAAGCCCAGAAATATCAATATTGGACCAACGAGGCGAAGGCGGAGACGCTGGAGCAGTTCGTCGAAGGCGCCACCGAGCACAAGGGCAGCTGGTGGCCGGACTGGGTGAGCTGGATCGGCGCCCTCAACGACAGGAAGGTCCCCGCCAAGGGCGCCCGCGTTCCGGGCAAGGGCAAGCTCAAAGCCCTGGAAGATGCGCCAGGGAGCTATGTGAAGGCGCGATAGGCGGCCTCCACGGACGGGATCGTCAGGTCGTTCGAGCCGCCAGCAGCGAACGGCACAACGCCGGATCGGGCGGCAGGAAATAGGCTCCGCGCCGCCCGGGCTCCGGCTTCACGCCGAGCCTCGCCCCGAAGTCCACAGCCTGCCGCAAATTGCCGCTCACGATGGTGTCGATCGATTTGGCGCGGAAGAGCAGTTCGTTGAGGCGCATCGCGCCGGCGGTGTCGAGCTGCCGAAGTCCGTTGAATGCGGCGAGGGATCGCCACGCCTCCCGCTCCTCGAGCATCTGCTGATAGTTGGCGGAGATGACGGCATAGACCTCGGCATAGTTCAGCCGGTCCTCGAGCGGCATGTGGGCGGCCGTGTCTCCCCGGCTGTCCCAGGTGGCATGGCGGATCGAGTAGATCGCCGGACGTCCTATTTCCCCCTGCAGGGGCTCGGTCGCGCCGCCTCTAGCGAGGGCGCCGTCCCGCCATCGTTCCAGCTCGGCGATCCGGCGCCGGACGCACCCGCTCTGCCGCACCCGAAGCCGGTAGGCGTGGAGGTTGGTCGCGATCTCCTCATTGGCCGCTCTCCGGAACTCGCCGACGTCGCGGTTCCAGTTTACCTCGCTGACGAGCTGTTCGGCGAAAAGGGCGATGAGCACCCCGAGCACGATCACCCCGACTTCCCCCGCGAAGACTCGCCAGCCGTCCCGCGGCCTCGGCAGCTTTATCGCCATCGCCTTCCCCCTCTTCCGCCCGGCAGCCTAGCAGCGCCGGTCGCGTCCGCGAAGGGCGGAAGCGGGTGCTGGACGCCGGCCTCCTGGTCGAGCGGCTTGCTCTTCGGCGACGAGGTGCGCCGGCGCCAGCTATCGACCACCTGCTCCGCCACGAGCGCGATCCCGACGCCGCCGAGGATGATCAGATCAGGACTTGGGTCGCCTGCGCATTGATGTTCGTCGGCCGAGCCACGCCGGCCGTGTTCTTTCACCCAAAATCGACGCGCGTACCAACATCCGCTTCGGCGGCGGCCTCTTCGCTGTAGATGCCGTCACGCTCCACCCAATGTAGAAAAAGATGGGCCGACCACCTATTTGGATTAGGTTCGGTTCGACCGTGTCGCCGAAAAATGCCGGGATAGAGAACCCCGTCCCCCGGCTGCATTAGAACGGTGGCGTGGCTCTCCCCCTCAAAATCCTCGGACACACGTTTTTGCCGACCCGGTAGTGGCCGCTTACCGATGAGGAGGGGCCAGGATGTGCCGTCGCTGTAATCAAGTGTAAGGGAAAGGCTATGCTCACACGCCTCTCTGTCGGAATGTACACGACATATGTCGCCGGCTTTGTAGACCCGGAACAAGCCGTAAGTGGGAAGGAGCTCCCGACCCACTATGTGGCTTAGAAGCGGCGTCAGACCCCAATGAAAGAATTGCAACGGTGGATAGCCTGCGCCGTGCACCTGCAGAACCGGACGTCGCAACGCCCCCGGCCAGCTCTCCTTTCCCGACATAGGTATGGCCGTCCGCCCCAGGTCTTTCGCCAGCCTGTAGAGAAAGCTTCGAGTTGAAGATCGTCCTATGAGACCGATCAGATGTGCATAGCCATCCTCGTGGTAGCTGCCCTCGATCTGCATCACCCGGTAGGTACGGCCCTACATAGCTCCTATTCAAGGTGCTTTGTGGGTGCGTGGAACGGGAGAAGGCCTGAGTCAGCCCTGCCGCCGGTGATCGGCGCCCGCTCCGGGGCGCCGCTTCCGCACCGCATTGCGTAAGGCAGGCTGATCTGCGCAGATACCCAATGCTCCGATTGGACAGGCTCCGCGTAGGTACTCGGGCGCGCTCCCACGCATTTCCGGAGCTGGCGTTGATAGCTGCTGCAACTTTGGCAGCTGAACTCGCCCTGGGTATTAAGCAGCATACCATATATAAGAGTTCTGGCACAAGATTCGATATAATCGACACTGCCGGTGAGTACTGCATATTTTTTGCTACTGTGATAGGTGCCCACGCGCTAATTGTAGCGTTATCGTTCTACCTTTTTAAACAGTTTCTTCCTAATCGCCGCCGGCCTTTGATCATGCTCGATTTTTACTTTTTGTTTGGAACAGCCTTTTTGATCTCATTGGCAGCGCGAGCCAAGTTGACCTCCATTCTGGGTGACGCTCTCTCGTTACAACTCATTCGGGGCCTTGGGGGCGGCGATCTCCTCGCGGCACTTGTTTACTCACTCGGCGACGCTGGTTTCGCGGTATGGATCGCTTGCGGCTGTGGGATTTTCTATCTGGCCGCCAGGCAGGTCATGCGGCTGCGGGGCAGCCAGATCTCCGACGAACGCGTAGAAAGAACGCCGAGGCGCCACATAAGGAGATGGATCACCGCGCTCTCGGTGCCGGCTCTTCTCTTCGCCGCCGGCGGCAACAAAGACGTGCGTGTCGCCTTGGACCGCTTTGCGGCTCCCTGGCTGGCCTACGCCCTGCTCGAGTTCGCGACCGACTTCGACCGCGACGGGTATAGCCTTTTTTCTCTGCACCGGGACTGGCAACCGTTCGATGCGGAGCAGCACCCGTTCGCTCTCGACCGGCCGGGGAATGGGATAGACGAGGATGGGCTGGCGGGGGACTATCTTCATCGGGCGGGCGGGGAGTTCTCTTCGGCCCTAAACTTTGGCGCTGAGCGGCGACACGTGATCCTCATCGTTATGGAAAGCACGCGAGCCGATGTACTCGGCGCGCGATGGAGAGGCCGATTGGTGGCGCCTCACCTCGTTGGTTTGGCATCAGCGGGTGTCCATTCAGAAGAAGCTTACAGTCATGTCGGATACACTCGACCTTCCCTGAAGACGCTGCTGACAGGCCGATTAGATCCGCTCACTCCAGGCAAGTCTTTATTCAGTGAGTTCCGGCAGGCCGGCTATCGGGTCGGGGTGCTGTCGGCCCAAGCTGAGGATTTCGGCGACATTGCCAAAGACACGGGTATGCGATCAAATGCCGATGTATTTATTGATGCAAATACCGTGAGGCAAGAAAGTTGGAAAGTCGGTACGACCGACATTACGCGCAACCTGGATGGGAGGGTCTTGATCCGTGAGTTAGCAAGGCACTTCGGTGATCGAGAAAGATGGGCCCAACCGACGTTTCTTTACGTAAACATACAAGCCTCCCATTACCCTTACCAATACCCAGGAACGCCCCAACTCCTCCCGGGCCGGCCAGTGCCCCGAACCGAGATTCGCTTTGAAAACCGTGTATGGACACGACGCACATACTGGAATTCGGTTGCCTACGGAGACTGGATAATTGGCCGACTTGTAGCTCAGCTAAAACGGGTCGGCGCGCTAGAGGAAGGGGTTCTCCTGATAGTCGCTGACCACGGAGAAGAGCTTTTCGAGAACAAGTATGTAGGCCACGGTCAACGCTTGAATGATCTTCAAACCCGCATTCCATTTATCACAAACCGCAAAAATCTCGCCATTCCGCGCCCGGTCGGACTTTCAGACATCCGAGAATTGCTTCTACACGCTGCCGGCGCGGAAATTCCGCCGCCGCGAGCCGGTGGAGCAATCTTCCAGCATACGGCCGATTTAAACCGCCCCGCGGAGATCGCGATGGTCGAAGCAGGAAGACGACGAACTGTGTTTCGTCTGCATACCGGAGAGGTGCTCTACGAAGAGGCCGGCCGGCAGACGAGCCGAGGGCTATATCAGCGATTATCGTCGAATAGCCGTCTCAGGCGAAAGGCCGATCAAGTCGTCCGTATGTGGGAACGGGAGCGATGGATCCGTCACCTCGAGCTGAGCAGCCGCGCGCGTTGACTCCAGGCCGACTCTTGGCGCGCTTTGGTGCGCACTTAGATTGTTGGGAAATCAGCCGCCTCGATCGGGAATGCCGGAGCTGACGGTGAGGACATCGGGGCGGGTTCGATACCGGTAGGAATGGCGATGGTCGAGTTTAAGCTTGCAACTTGGGGTGTGAGCGTCTGAGGTATGCGCACCTTAAGTCGATCGGAGAAGCGCATTGAGCGATGAAGTTTCAGAGCTGAAGTCCTTTCGGCGAGATCCGGCGGTGAGGTCTCTTCGGCCGTGGGTAGAGCCTCGAGTGATCCTGGTCGTGGCGGGTTCAGCAGAGGACAGCAGCGGGTCGGCTACCGACAACAGCACTAACCCATCCTAGCGGCGATCAGCGAAGTCTCATCCAGGCAGGACTCGTTGGAACGGGCGCACGGGATGATGCTCACGGGCGCCGGCCCTCTTCCGCGCAGTTGCCAGTACGAGGGATTCCTCTCGGAAGAGGAGCGCCTGGGGCTGCTTGAATGGTCATTGTCGAACGAGGGTCGATTTAAGCCCGCCAAGCTCACCGGCGGAATTCTGGACCCCACCAGACGCGTTGCGACAAAGCTTGGTGACCTGGGCCCGCACAAGGCCGTTTTGGAGAGGCGGCTGTCGGACCGGCTACCCGACATCTTCAGGGGCATCGGTATCAAGCCCTTCTCGCCGGACTTCTTGGAGATCGAGCTTGCCGCGCATGGCGATGGCGCCTTCTTCGCGACTCACACCGATTTGCCGATCGGTCCAAATCGTAGGGTGGCAGGTGGGGATGGCAGCGGGCGACACTCACGCCTGGTAAGTGCGGTTTACTACTTCCACCGCGAGCCGAAGCGCTTCTCGGGCGGAAGCCTTTGCCTCTACCGGCATGGCGATCCTCGGGGAGACCTCGGCTTTGTCGAGATTCATCCCACCCAAAATAGCCTCGCCGCATTTTCTTCGTGGACTCGCCACGAGGTGAAAAGGGTAGCGTGTCCCAGCGGCGAATTCGCGGATTACCGCTTCGCGGTGAATATCTGGCTCTGTCGTGAGGATACGTAGCAACGCGCTTGAGCCGACCTGCCGTCATCCCGTCGGGGCCCTGATGAAGCGGCGAAGCTCCCTGCAGCACATCGATGTGAGATCATGACTGCGATAGCGGGTTTATGGAGATATGATCATTCTACCTCTGAACGGCGAGCCTGTGAGCGGATGTTGCAGGCACAGGCCATCTACGGATCAACAGCACCTTCGACTTGGTCCGACAATGGGATCGCCATAGGCCGGCGGCTTTTCGCCCTGCTGCCCGAGGACAGATTCCAGCTCGGCTTGATTACCGGGGAAGGCGGCACATCGGCGCTTGCGGCCGACGTGCGGCTCGACAACCGTGAAGAGCTTTGCGAAGGGCTCGGGATGAGCGCGGCGGAGGCGCGGGAATGTTCTGACGCCCTGCTTCTGCTGAAGGCTTTGGAGCGCTGGGGAGACTCGGCCTTGCAACGCGTTTCGGGGCCCTTTGCCTTCGCATTTTGGCGGGGTCGGCAGCGGGAGCTGATCCTTGCCCGCGACTTCATGGGGGGAAGGCCCCTGCACTACGCCTTGAGCAGGGGCCTCATAGCGTTTTCATCCATGCCCAAGGGACTTCATTCTCTTCCGGAATTCCCACCCGCGGCCGACCGGATAGCGGCGGCTGACTTTCTCGCATTGATGCCGGAGACGGGCCCCGAAAGTTACTTCGAGAACATCAAGCGGGTAAGGCCGGGGGAGGTCCTTCGGATCAGCGCCGAAGGCAGGCTCACTTCCGGTCGCTATTGGCAGCCTGCATTGGAGCCTTTGCGGTTCAAGCGCAGCGAGGATTACGCCGACGCCCTTCGCCAGCACATGAATCGCGGGGTTGCCGCCCAGCTTCGAGGCGCCGGGGGAGTGGTGGCCGCGCATCTGAGCGCCGGTCTCGACAGCAGCACAGTCGCGGCGACTGCGGCTAGGAACCTGCGCTCTTCCGGCGGCAAGGTTGTCGCCTACACATCGGTCCCGAGTCCGAATTACGGCGGCCAGTCGAGCGACAGCTTGGAGGATGAGGGGCCCATCGCCGCGAAGGTTGCAGAGCTCCACGCCAACATGGAGCACGTGCTCATCAGGCCGGATGGACGATCTCCCCTGGCCTGCCTGGATCGAAACTTCTTCCTCTACGAACGCCCCGTACTGAATCTTTGTAACACAGTCTGGAACGACACAATCCTAGATGACGTAAAGAAGCGCGGTATCGGCGTCCTTCTTACCGGAATGAGAGGAAATACGAGCTTCAGCTTCGATGGAATGCCATTGCTCACGCAGCTCATGATGCGGGGGCATCTCCTCAGCCTCGGCCGCGAGGCTTGGCAGCTGTTCAGGCACGGCACTCGGCTTGGAACGATCGCGGCTCAGACCGTAGGGCCGTTCGTTCCACGGCCAATGTGGCGGGCTATCGCTCGTGCACGAGGACGATCGCGAAGCCTGACGAGCTACACTGCCCTAAACGGGGCGACGTCGGAGCGTGTGAAGGAACGCGCCGCGCAGCGTGCCCTCGACACGACCTACCGTCCGCGGCGCGACGCTTTGGAGGCTAGGTTGTGGATGCTTAGCCGGGTCGATCTCGGCAATTACCGACAGGGCTGGCTTGGCGGGTGGGGCGTCGATGTCCGGGATCCGACTTCAGACCGGCATTTGATCGAGTTTTGCCTGCGCGTTCCCCTGGATCAATATCTACGGAACGGCACGACGCGCTTCCTGGCGAGAACGGCTTTCACAGATCGGCTCCCGGCCGAAGTCACTTCGGAGAGGCGCAAAGGCTACCAGGCGGCCGATTGGTTCGAGACACTCTCTGCGGCGAAAGGGGACGTAGCTTCAGAGCTGGATCGCATCCTCGCATGCTCCGAGGCGGTTGAAGCATTAGATTCGGATAAGCTGCGTCGGTTGGTCGACAATTGGCCCCAGGCCGATCCGAGAAACCGCACCGCAGTGGATAACTACCGACTGGCGCTGCTCCGGGGGATTTCGGGCGGGCACTTTGTCCGCAAGGCCTCCGGCTCCAACGCATGATTTGCCTTGGGACGTGAGCGCATGCAGGAATGCTCTCCTGAACAGTAGCGAAGGATGCCGTTACGGGAGTGTCCACCGTGAACGACGCTTTCTGCTGCAGCGCACAAAAATCTCTTGAACCGCTCGCGCCACGCACTATGTTGCATTGCAGCATAGAAGCAAAGGAACACCGCAATGGCCGATCACAAGACCGAGACCCACAAGGCCGACGCGCCGAAGGCCAGCGAAGCCGCTCCGGCCGCCGCCCAGGCTGCTTCGAAGGCTTCCGAGGCTCCGGCCAAGGCCGCGACCGCCGCTTCGGCGACCGTCGCCAAGGCCGCCAAGCCGGCCGCTCGCAAGCCGCGCGCGTCCAAGCCCGCCAAGGCTCCGCGCAAGGCCGCGGCCCGTCGCACCGCCGCCCAGAAGGCTGCCCCTCAGAAGGCCGCCGCCACCCGCAGCGTCAACAAGATCAACGACAATCTGAATGAAGGAACCCGCAAGATGAAGAACGAAACCAAGAAGGTCGCCGACAGCGTCCAGGCCGTGTTCGGCGACGTCAACCAGCGCGCCCAGAGCGCGATGGAGCGCAACACCCGCTTCGCCGAGGAGCTCACCGAGCTCTCCAAGGGCAATGTCGAGGCGATCGTCGCCTCCACCAAGATCGCGGCCCGCGGCATCGAGACGGTCGGCCAGGAAGTCGCCGAGTTCGGCCGCCGCAGCTTCGAGGACGCCTCCTCGGCGCTCAAGAGCATGGTCGAAGTGAAGTCGCCGACCGACTTCTTCCGCCTGCAGAGCGAGTTCGCCCGCAGCCAGTTCGACAGCCTCGTCGGCGAGACCTCGCGTCTTTCCGAGACGATGATCAAGCTGGCCGGCGACGTCGCCCAGCCGGTCGCCAGCCGCTACTCCGCGGCCGCCGAGCGCGTGAAGAACGCCGTCGCCGCCTAAGGCATCTGACGGACCGACAGGAAGGGCGGCCTCCCCACCGGGAGCGCCGCCCTTCTTTCGTTCGCCTCCCGTGCAAGACCCCTTCGAAGCCCTTGCCGCTCCGCCGCCGCTTGCCATATCTGGAGCCGTGATGAGCCGGGACGATTCAGCGATTTGGGCGGCGGGGGACCGCAAGGGGGACGAGGACGGCACCGGCCTGGGCGTCGCCACTCGCACCCGCACCCGCACCAAGACGCCCTCGCCCTACAAGGTGCTGATGCTGAACGACGATTACACGCCGATGGAGTTCGTCGTCGAAGTGCTCCAGCGCTTCTTTAAGATGAACATCGAGGAGGCGACGCGGGTCATGCTCGCCGTCCACCAGCGCGGCGTCGGGGTGTGCGGCATCTTCAGCTACGAGGTGGCCGAGACCAAGGTCTCCCAAGTCATCGACTACGCCCGCCAGAACCAGCACCCGCTCCAGTGCACTCTGGAAAAGGCGTGAGCCGCCCCGTCCCTTGCGCCCCCCGCGCAAAGCCCTAAGAGCCCGGCGATGGACCGCATCATCATCCGCGGCGGCAAGCGCCTCGAAGGCCGGATCCCCATCTCCGGCGCTAAGAATGCGGCGCTGACGCTCCTCCCCTGCGCTCTCCTCACCGACGAGCCGCTTACTCTCCGCAACCTCCCCCGCCTCGCCGACGTCGACAGCTTTGGCCACCTGCTGAACCAGCTCGGAGTCTCGACCACCGTAGAGGGCGCCCGGGCGGACGAGTTCGGCCGGGTGATGACGCTGCGCGCCTCCAACATCGCCTCCACCGTCGCCCCCTACGACATCGTCCGCAAGATGCGGGCCTCCATCCTCGTGCTCGGCCCGCTCGTCGCCCGAGCCGGGGAGGCCACCGTCTCGCTTCCCGGCGGCTGCGCGATCGGCATGCGCCCCGTCGATCTTCACCTGAAAGCGCTCGAGGCGCTTGGAGCGGAGATCGAGATCGCGGCCGGCTACGTGAAGGCGAAGGCTCCGCCGGGCGGTCTCCAGGGCGGCACGATCAGCTTCCCCTTCGTCTCCGTCGGCGCGACCGAGAACGCCCTGATGGCGGCCGTGCTAGCCAAGGGCGAGACGATCATCGAGAACGCGGCTCGCGAGCCGGAGATCACCGATCTCGCCCAATGCCTGATGGCGATGGGCGCCGACATTTCGGGCCTTAGGACCGACACGCTCGTCATCCGCGGCAAGGACCGGCTCCACGGCGCCACCTATTCCGTCATGCCGGACCGGATCGAGGCTGGGAGCTACGCCTGCGCCGCGGGGATCACCGGTGGATCGCTCGAGTTGCTCGGGGCACGGCGGGAAACTATGCCATCCATCCTCTCCGGCCTCTCCGAAGCGGGCCTCATCGTCGAGGACACGAAGGACGGAATTCGGGTCGCGGCCGACGGCGGATTGAAGCCCCTCTCCCTCTCGACCGCGCCCTATCCCGCCTTCCCGACCGACATGCAGGCGCAGTTCATGGCGATGCTCACGCTGGCCGAAGGCACGAGCCTGCTCACCGAGACCATCTTCGAGAACCGCTACATGCATGTCCCCGAGCTCAACCGCATGGGCGCGGAGATCGAGGTCCGCGGCCGCTCGGCGGTGGTACGGGGGGTCGATAGCCTCGTCGGAGCGCCCGTCATGGCGACCGACCTCCGCGCCTCCATGGGCCTCGTGCTCGCAGGGCTGGCCGCAGGGGGAGAGACGGAGGTTCACCGCGTCTACCATCTCGACCGTGGCTACGAGCGGCTGGAGGAGAAGCTTCAGGCGGTGGGCGCGGACGTCGAGCGGGTCAGCGCAGGCTGAGCTAGGCCAGCACCTCCACCGAGTGGATGATCAGGCCGACGAGGCCCCCGACCAGAGTGCCGTTGATCCGGATATATTGAAGGTCGCGGCCGACCGCATTCTCGAGCCGCCCCGTGATGGTCCTAGCGTCCCAGCCCCGAACTGTCTCCGAGACCAGGGTGACGATCTGGCCGCCATAAGTGGCGACGGTTCCGATCACGACCCGGCGGGCGAACTGGTTGATCGCCTTCTTGAGCCGCGCATCCTGCTGAAGCGTCTCCCCGAGCTGCTTCAGCGCCTCTCCAAAGCGGCCGGCAAGCGCCGCGTCCGGATCCCGCGCTGCCTTGAGCAGGCTCGCCCGGCTCGTCTCCCACAGGCTTCCCAGCCAGTCCGTCACCGCCGGATTGGCGATGATCTGCGCCTTCCAGTCCTCGACCTTCTCCCGCATCTCGGGGTCGTGCTGCATGTCCCAGGCGAGCTGGGCGAGCCCCTCCTCCGCCTTGGCGCGCAGCGGGTGCTCGGGGTCCACCGCCATGTCGATGGTGAGGCGCCTGAAGCCGTCCATGATGGCGTCAGCAAGCTTCGCGTCGAGCCCGGCGAGCTTCATCACCCAGCCGGCGCGCTGGTGGACCATGTTGCGGATCAGGTCCTCGTTGGCGTCGAGCGTCCGGCCGGCCCAGGTGACGATGCCGTCGAGTATCGGCACGTGCCGGTCTTCGGTAATCGCGCCGTCCAGCGCCTGGCCGAGAAGCGGCGCGACCTGAAGGCTTCGGATGCGGTTGGCGACGGCGGTCTTCACCATGCCGCCGAGGCGCTCCTGGTCGAGCGCCTCGAGGAGGTCGGCAATCAGCCGAGATCCGCCCTGCCGCAACCGCCCCTCGGGCGGTGGATTAGCGAGGAAGCGGCCGATGCCTCCCGCTATGTCCACGTTGCGCATCCGTCGAGCGACGACCGACGGCGTGAGGAAATTGTCGCGCAGGAACGAGGCAAGCGTGTCGCCGATCCGGTCCTTATTGCGCGGAATGATGGCCGTGTGCGGGATTGGCAGACCGAGCGGGTGACGAAAGAGGGCCGTGACGGCGAACCAGTCGGCGAGACCACCGACCATTGCCGCTTCGGCGAACGCCTTGATGAAGCCTAGGTTCGGATAGGTTTCGTCATAGGCGTTGGCAGCAAGGAAGATCGCCGCCATCGCGACCAGCATGCCGGTTGCGAGGAGCCGCATCTCCCGCACGTTCTGGGGCGTGAGCGGTCGTGCGGCACCGGAAGCTGGACCCATATCGCTGAAATGGCCCAGCGAACCGATGGTTCACTCCGCCGGTTGCGGTGCGAGCGGCGGAGTGCCCTTCTTGCTGCCGCTGAACAGCGGCGAGAGCCGCTTGCCGATCCACCGTTCGACATCCAGGGCCAGGCTGAAGCTTCCAGGAACGATCAGCAGAGTGAGCACCGTCGAGAAGATGAGGCCCCCGATCACCGTTACGCCCATCGGCCCACGGAAGGAGCCTTCCCCGGTCAGCGAGAGCGCGACCGGGACCATGCCCGCGACCATGGCGACGGTAGTCATCACGATCGGCTGCGCGCGCTTGTGGCCCGCCTCCAGGATCGCCTCATCCTTGTCCACCCCACGGTCGATCTCCTCGATCGCGAAGTCGACGAGCAGGATCGAGTTCTTGGCGACGATTCCGAGCAGCATCAGCAGGCCGATGAACACGGGGAGTGAAACAGGGTCGCCCGTGATGTTGAGCGCGATCGCGGCGCCCAGCGGGGCGAGCAGAAGCGAACCCATGTTCACGAACGGCACGAGGACGCGCCTGTAGAGCAGGACCAGCACGGCGAAGACCAGCAGAATGCCCGCCACCACAGCGCTAATGAAGTTGCTGATCAGCTCACCCTGCCACTTCTGCTCGCCAAGCTTCAGCCGGGTCACGCCTTGGGGCAGATTTTTCATCGTCGGAAGCTGCTCGATCGCCTGCCAAGCGTCCCCCGAGACCAGGCCCGGCGCGAGATCGGCGCCGACGGCCGTACGGCGCACCTGGTTAGTCCGCTGCACCGTCGTCGGTCCGGCGCCGAACTTTATCTCGGCTACCGACTTCAGCGGCACGGAACCGCCCGATTGAGTGGGGACGGGCAGGTTTTCCAGCGTCCCGAGATCCCGGCGCGCGGACTCCGGCAGCAAGACGCGGATGGGGACCTGTCGGTCGTTAAGCGAGAAGCGGGCGCTGTTCTGGTCGATATCGCCCAGGGTCGCGAGGCGGATCGTCTGACCGAGAGCCTGGGTGGTGACGCCCAGGTCGGCAGCTAGGTCCAGGCGCGGCCGGATGATGACTTCTGGGCGGACGAGGTCGCCCTGGACCCGCGGCGCGCGGACCTGCGGCAAACGCTCCATCTCGTCGGCAATCTTGTTGGCAGTGGCGAACAGGAGCTCCGGATCCTCGCTGCCGAGGTGGAGCGTGATATCGCGCCCGCCGCCGCCACCGCCTTCCGGGCCGCCCCCCGACTGTGACTGGAAGTTCACCCGGGCGTCCGGGATCGCGGTCAGCTTCGGAGCGAGGCTCCGCTCTATCTCCGTGCTGGTGCGCTTGCGGTCTTCGCTCAAGGTGAGGTTGAGCGTGGCGTTTCCGACATTCACGCGCTCCACGACCTGCAGCACCTCGGGGGCGCTTTCGACGATTTCGCGTGCCTTGGTCGAAGCGGCTTCGGCCTGGGCGCGCGTCGAGCCCGGCGGCAAGAAGACTCGCACCGTACTATAGTCGCGATCCTGCGCGGGCATGAAGGTGAAGGAGAGCTGCGCAAAAAGCACCCCCGTCAGCACGAGCGTCAGGATGCCCGCCACGACCGTGGTCCAGCGGTGCCGCAACGTGAAGCGCAGCGCCGAGAGATACCAGCGCATCACCGCATTATCGCCATGCGGCTCCGGCCCATGCGACTTAAGCAAATAGGCGGCCATCAAGGGGGTGATGAGGCGCGCCACGAAGAGGCTCATCATCACCGCCGCGACGACCGTGAAGCCGAAATTCTTGAAGAACTGTCCGGATATGCCCGGCATCAGGCCAACCGGCATGAACACCGCCACGATCGCCATCGTGGTGGCGAGCACTGCAAGGCCGATCTCGTCGGCCGCGTCGATCGAGGCCTGGTAGGCCGATTTGCCCATGCGCATGTGCCGGACGATGTTCTCGATCTCAACGATCGCGTCATCGACCAGAACGCCCGCGACGAGGCTGAGAGCGAGGAGGCTCAGGAAGTTCAGAGTGAAGCCGAGAAGGTCGAGGAACCAGAAGGTCGGAATGGCCGAAAGCGGGATGGCGACGGCGGAGATCAAAGTCGCCCGCCAGTCGCGAAGGAACAGGAAGACCACGATGACTGCGAGAAGCGCGCCTTCCCACAACATGTGCATGGAGGATTCGTATTGCTCGATGGTCGAATCGACTTCGGTATAGATACGGTTGAATTTCACCCGCCCGTTCGATTCCTCCTCGATCTTGCGAAGCTCCGCCTCGGCGGCCTGGTACGTGCTGACATCGGACGCTCCCTTGGCACGGGTGAGGCCGAAGCTGAGTATCTGACGCCCTCCGAGCTTCGATATGGACCTCTGCTCGCTGTTCCCGTCCGTCACGGTAGCGATGTCGCCCAGTCGGACCGTCCGGCGCCCTGGTAGGGAGATCTGTGTCTCCGCCAAATCGGAAGCGCTTTCCGCGTTCCCAAGCACGCGTACCGATTGCTCGGAGCCCGCGATTTCAGCACGGCCACCGGCCGAATCGACGTTGATCTGCCGAAGCTGCTGGTTGACCTGAGCCGCGGTCGCCCCCTGCGCCTGGAGAGCGGCCGGGTTGAGAGTTACCCGGATCTCCCGATTTACGCCGCCAAAGCGATCCACGCTCGACATGCCGGGCAGGCCGAGCAGCCGCTTGGAGACATTGTTGTCGACGTACCAGGAGAGCTGCTCCAGCGTCATGTCGCTGGTCTCGACGGCGAAGATCGCGATCTGACTGCCGCCCTCGGCCCTCACGACCTGCGGCTCGAGGATGCCCTCGGGTAGATCGCTGCGTATCTGACTTACGGCGTCGCGGACGTCCGTGGTGGCCCTGTCGACCGGCGTGCCGATGGCAAACATGACGAGGGTGTTCGAATTGCCCTCGCGGACGGAGCTGTTGATCTCCTCCACGCCGTCAATGCCCCGGACCGCGGCCTCGACGCGCTGGGTCACCTGCGTCTCGAGCTCAGAAGGCGCCGCCCCCGGCTGGGAAACGGACACGGCCACGAACGGGAATTCCACGTCCGGGCTGTCGTTAACGTCCATCCGCATGAACGAGACGACGCCGGCCAGCAGCAGGACGGCGAAGAGCACCAGCGGCGGAACCGGGTTGCGGATCGCCCAGGACGAGATGTTGCGGAAGTTCATGAGAACCGATCCTGCTTAACGGGTGGCCCGGCGCGGAGTGACCTTCTGGCCCGGGTTGAGGAAGGCGCCTGCGGACAGCACGATCCGCTCCTGCCCGCTTAGGCCGGCAGCGACGGTGACGCCCTGGCTGCTGACGCTGCCGACTTGCACGTCACGCCGTTCGATCTCGTTGCGGCCGTTCACGACGTAAACGTAATTGCCCTTCTCGTCGCTCATCACCGCACTCTGCGGAAGCAGCGGAGCATCCACGGCGCCGGCCTTGATCTGGGCGCTGGCGAAGCCGCCCGGCCGCAACGCCGGGTCGTACGGAATGGCGATCCGGGCTTCGCCCTGGCGAGTCGCAGGGTCGATGATCGGCGAGATCTGCCAGATGGAGCCCTGGAAGCTGCGGGAGGATCCGACCGGAGTCACGCTGACGGGAACGCCGACGGAAATCTGCTCCAGATCCTGCTGAGCGAGACGGGCGAGCAGCTCGAGCTGCCCTCCCATGGCGATCCGGAAGAGAGCGCCGGAGCCGCCGCCGACCACCTGGCCCGGCTCGAGGTTCCGATCGAGGACAAGCCCGGCGGCAGGGGCGCGAATGTCCAGGCGGCCGATACGGGCGCGAGTCTCGCCGAGCTGGGCTTGGGCGACCCTCACCCGGGCATTGGCGGCATCGCGAGCCGCCCGCTTGCGCTCGACGTCCGCCTTGGAGACGAACCCGCGCGACACGAGGCTGAGAGCGCGGTCCAGCTCCGACTGCGTCAGGCGGGCGTCCGCGCGGGCGACCTCGATCTGGGCCGCAAGCTGCTGGGCTTGCTGGGACTGAACCGAGCGTTCGATGACGGCCAGGGTCTGACCCGCGCCGACCCACTGGCCCGGCTCCGCGAGCACCCGGACGACCATTCCGCCTTCGCCGGCCACACCGACGGGCATGTCGCGGCGCGCGGCGAGCGTACCCGTGGCTGAGATGACCTTGGCCACCTGCTGACGACCCGGCACCACCACGGTGACGGAAGGGGCCCCGCGGCCGCCGCCTTTGCCTTTTGCGTTGACTGCGACCTTGGTCTCGCTTCCCGCGTCACCCGATCCGCGGGCGAACAGCAAAGCGGCGAGCACGAGCGCCAGGACCGCCACAACGATGCCGATGATGAGGTTCCTGCGGCGGCGCGCGGCCGTGGCGTCGTCGACGACGACCAACTCGCTGTCAGCGCCCCCGCGGCGCCATTTGAAGGTATCGACGTTCATAACCATAAACCCCACCGCGACGGCGCACGTGCTGCATCGGCTACTGTGTTAGCCGGATAAGCCACTTGCCTCAAGCCAAATCTACCGCACGCCCCCGCACGGAACCCGCGCTGTACATATTTTGTTGGGGCTTTGCCACTTGGAAACGGCTGGCCGACGCAAAGTCTGCGGGAGGCAAGGAGAGACGAATGAACCTGCTGGCGGATTATGGCTTTCTCGCCTGGATCGTGATCGGCGCTCTCGCCGGAGCGCTTGCCAAATTCATCATGCCCGGGCGCGATCCTGGAGGCTGCATCGTGACTATCCTGCTGGGCGTAGCCGGAGCGGCCTTGGCCGGCTTCGTCGGAACCCAGCTCGGCTGGTACGGCGGCAATCAGGGCGCGGGTTTCATCGGCGCCGTTCTGGGCGCGATCATCATCCTGTTCATCTACCGTCTGATCGCCCGGGGTCGCCGCTAGGCGCGGGTCGCGGCTTTCATCTCGCGCACAAAGTCGCGGACCGCGGCCGCCCCGCCTCCGGGGTTTGACGCGATCAGGCTGACGATCGCCGATCCCGAGATGACGCCCGCGGCCCCAGCCCGGCAGGCCAGCCGCACATGCTCCGGCCGCGCAATCCCGAAGCCGAGGACGCACGGCGGCGCTCCGAGGGCTCGGAGGGCGGCGATCACCTCCGCCTCGAACTTCACCTCCCGGTCCGCGCCCGTCACTCCGGAGCGGGCAACGCAATAGGTATAGCCCTCGCCCGCCCGCGCGATCCGCTCAAGCGTTGAGGGTGGCGTATTGGGCGCGGCGATCAGCACCGGCGCCACTCCCGCCTCCCGCGCGGCCGAGAGGAAAGGCTCGGCCTCTGTCATCGGAACGTCCGCGACGAGCACGCTGTCCACACCCGCCTCGGCCGCTGCCCGGTAAAAGGCCTCGCGCCCCCGCGCCACCACCAGATTAGCGTAGGTGAGGATCCCGACCGGCACCTGCGGATGGCGCCTCCTGAACTCGCCCAGTATCCGGAAGCAGTCCGCGGTGCGGGTGCCGCCGCGCAGCGCCCGTACCGCCGCCGCCTGGATCACCGGGCCGTCGGCTACGGGGTCCGAGAAGGGAATGCCCACCTCGAGCATGTCCGCCCCGCCTTCGACCAGCGCGTCGAGAATGGCGGCGCTCGCCTCCAGGTCCGGGTCGCCGAGCATCGCGAAGGCGCCGAACGCGCATTCACCCCTCTCTGCGAGGCGGTCGAACATGGCGTCGTAGCGGCTCATCCGGTAGCCCCCAGCAGCCGGCGCGCCTGCTCCATGTCCTTGTCGCCGCGGCCGGAGATGTTGACCACCAATACTGTCTCCCGGGCTTCCGCTTCCGCCGCGTCGCTGAGGCGGAGGGCATAAGCGAGAGCGTGGGCGGATTCGAAGGCGCAGATGATGCCTTCCGACCGCGCGAGGAGAGCGAAGGCGTCGAGCGCCTCCTGGTCGGTCACTCCGACATAATCGGCGCGGCCGCTGTCCTTGAGATAGGCGTGCTCAGGCCCGACGGCGGGATAATCGAGCCCGGCCGACACCGACCAGCTTTCCGAAATCTGCCCGTCCTCGTCCTGCAGCACATAGGTTTCGCAGCCGTGGAGGATGCCCGGACGGCCGCGGAGGAGGGTGGCTCCGTGCTCGCGGCCGTTAAGGCCCCTTCCCGCGGCCTCCACGCCCACTAGTGCGACGCCCTCGTCGGCGATGAAGTCGGCGAAGAGGCCGATGGCGTTCGAGCCCCCGCCGACGGCCGCGATGGCGGCGTCCGGCAGCCGCCCCTCCTCCTCGATGATCTGCGCCCGCGCCTCCTTGCCGATCACGCGCTGGAACTCGCGGACCATCAGCGGGAAGGGGTGCGGCCCCGCCACGGTGCCGAGCAAATAGTGGGTGTCGGCGAAGCTCGCCGCCCAGTCGCGCAGCGCCTCGTTGATTGCGTCCTTCAAAGTGCGGCTGCCGCTTTCGACGGGCACCACTTCGGCGCCCATCAGCTCCATCCGGAAGACGTTGAGCTTCTGCCGCTCGACGTCGTGGGCGCCCATATAGATTCGCGTCTCGAGGCCGAACAAAGCCCCCGCCAAGGCCGTGGCAACCCCGTGCTGCCCGGCGCCCGTCTCCGCGATCAGCCGTGTCTTGCCCATGCGTTTCGCCAGCAAAGCCTGGCCGAGCACCTGGTTGGTCTTGTGCGCTCCGCCGTGAAGCAGGTCCTCGCGCTTGAGGTAGATTCGAGCTCGCTCCGACCCTAGGTTGCGGCAGCGGGTGAGCGGCGTTGGACGCCCCGCGAACTTGGCGAGCAGCTCGTCCAGCTCCGCCTTGAAGCTCTCGTCCTCACGCGCGGCCATGAACGCCGCTTCGAGGTGCTCGATCGCAGGCACGAGGATTTCGGGGACATAGGCGCCGCCATAGGCGCCGAAGCGGCCGTCGGTCAGCAAGGGCGGGTTCCCCCCCGGACCGGCAGTCGCAGCGCCTCGAAAAAGGCGTTCAGCTTGCCCGCGTCCTTGCGGCCCGGCGCCATCTCCACGCCGGAGCCGACGTCTAGCGCATAAGCTCCGACGCGGGCGGCGGCGCGGGCATTGGCGGGCTTCAAGCCGCCTGCCAGCACCGCCCGCGACAGATCCTTGCGGCCGTTGAGCCGCGACCAGTCGAACGGGACCCCGGTCCCGCCGGAGCGGCCCTGGACCTTCGTGTCGAACAAGGTTCGGTCGGAGCCGAGACGGGGGGAGGGCACGTCCCGGCCTACCGCCGCCGCCGCCCAGATCTCCGTCTCTTCCGGCAGCAGCGTCCGAAGCCCCCGAATATAGAGCGCATCCTCGTCGCCGTGGAGCTGGACCGCCTTCAGCCCCAGCGTGCGAGCGTTGAGCGCCACCTGCATCGGTTTTTCGTTGCGAAAGACGCCGACCATCGGCACCCCGGCCCCCTCGGCGATCGCCTCAGCCTCACGGCAGCTGACGGCGCGCGGGGTGTTCGGGACCATCACCACCCCTGCATAGGCGGCGCCGTGATCCGTCGCCATCTCGGCGTCGTGTGCGTCGGTGATCCCGCAAACCTTCACTCGCCCGAAGGCGAGCGCCCGCGCCGCCTGCGCCGGATTGTCGGCACCCATCAGGGAGGAGCCCACGAGGAAGGCGTCCGCATAGGGCGCGAGCCGCTCCACGTCCGAGCGGCCGCCGATACCGGATTCGGAGACGACCAACGTCCCTTCCGGGACGAGCCCGGCGAGCCGCTCCGTCGTCCCTAGGTCTATCTCCATCGTCTTGAGATTGCGGTTGTTGATGCCGATGATGTCCGCCCCGAGCAGAACCGCCCGACGCACTTCCTCGGCGTCATGCGCCTCGACGAGGAGGTCCATGCCGAGCCGACGAGCCTCCGCCATCACCGCCGCCGCTTCGGAATCCGCGAGGACGGAGAGGATGACCAGCACCGCGTCCGCGCCGTGCAGGCGTGCCTCAGCCACCTGCCGGGGATCGACGATGAAGTCCTTGGCGAGGATGGGCCCGAGGAACTCCCGCCGCACCGCCCGCAGGTCCTCCAATGACCCGCCGAAATAGGGCGCGTCGGTGAGGACGCTGATCGCGTCCGCCGCGCCGCGATAGGCGCGGGCGAGCGCCCCCGCATCGGCACCGGAGCGAAGCGCCCCTCGGGCCGGAGAGTGGCGCTTCACTTCCATGATGAACCGCGCGCCGGGCCTCGCCAGCGCCGCCTTCAGGCTCCGCCGGGTCGGCTCCGCCGCCTCGACGCAAACGCTGGTCAGCCGCGACGCTACGTCGATGCGTTTACGCGAGACGATCTCGGCCAAAATTCCGCCTGCCTCAGCCATTGGTGGCCTCGATGAAGCGTTCGAGCCGCCGGTAGGCGGAGCCGGAGCGGATCGCCTCGAGCGCCATACCGACGCCTTCGGTGAGGTCCGAAGCGCGCCCGGCGGTCGCCAGCAGAGCACCCGCGTTCAGCGCCACCACGTCGGTTTCCGCGTCGAGGCCATAGCCCATCAGAAGCGCCTTGAGCCGCTGCGCGTTCTCTTCGGGGCCGCCGCCGCGGAGGACCTGCACCGGCCGCCGCTCCAGGCCCGCATCTTCCGGGCGGATGACGAGGCCTTCGAGAGCTCCTGCTTCGACGCGGATCGCCCGCGTCTGGCCGTGGAGCGCGATCTCATCCAGACCCGAGCCGTGAACGACGAGTGCCCTTGCCACTCCGAGCGCCGCCAGAGTGCGCGCCACCGGCTCGATCAGCGAGGGGTCCGCCACGCCCAGAAGCTGAACCGAAGGCTCAGCCGGGTTCACGCACGGCCCCAGCATGTTCATGATCGTGCGTACCTTCAGCATCCGCCGCACCGGACCGGCATGGCGAAGGCCGGGGTGGTAAAGCGGAGCGAACAGGAAGCAGACGCCGGTTTCGTCCAGCACCCGGCGGGAAGCCTCCGCGCTGACGTCAAGCTTCGCGCCGAGCTGCTCCAGCACGTCGGCCGAGCCGCAGCGGGAGGTGACCGAGCGGTTGCCGTGCTTCGCAACCGGCAGCCCCGCGGCCGCGGCGACGAAGGCCACTGCGGTGGACACGTTGATCGAGGCCGAACCGTCGCCCCCGGTTCCGCAGCTGTCGGCGAACAGATAATCGGGGCGCGGGAAATATTCGTCCGCGGCTCGAAGGGCGCGGGCGGCGCCGGTGAGCTCGGCGGCCGTCTCGCCCTTCAGTCGGAGCGCGATCAGCATTCCGGCGATCGCGACTTCCGGAAGGCGCCCGGCGACTAGGTCGGTAAACAAAGCTTCCGCTTCCGCCTCGCTGAGCGACTGGCCGGCATAGAGGCTTGCGAGGGCGGCTTCGGAGGCGTCGATTTCGGGAAGGGCGACGGCGACATTGACGTTGAGGGACATGATCTGGTTCCTGGAAAAGCACAAAAGAAAAGGCCCGCCGGGTGGGGCGGGCCTTCTGGGAGACGTTCGGACTTAGAAGGTCCGGGTCACCATCGATGGACGCGCGCCGCCGCGGAGGGAAGGTCCCGCCACCAAAGCCAGCTATGCGCGAAAGCGCTCGCCGCGAGGGCAAGGCTGTGTCCGGAAAGGGTCGCGCGGTCGATCATCGGACGGCTCAACTCCCAGCTAAATTCCTACGGGTCAAGCAGATTCTTGCCTGCCGTCCCTTCTCGCGCGCCCGTTCAGCAACGGTGCAGCCGCTCCGGCGTTGAAAGGACCGGAGCCGTAACGGCAGCCAAATTCCGGGAGTAAAATAATGCGTCAGTTGATCCTTGCCACCCTGCTCGCCGCCGCCGCGATGACCGCCGCTCCGGCCGCTGCCCAGACGACCGCCATGCCGGTCCAGATGATCGATGGCACCCGCCTCGACATCGTCGCCACCGGCGAAGTGACCCGCGTTCCGGACGTTGCCCGGATCAGCACCGGAGTCGTCACCACGGCGCCGACCGCCACCGCAGCCCTCCAGGAAAACGCCCGCCGGATGGCGGCCGTCCGCGCCGGGCTGCGCCAGGCCGGCATTGCCGATCGCGACATCCAGACCAGCTCGATCAACCTCCACCCCGACTATCGCCACGACCCGACCGGCGGCAACCCGCAGCTGATCGGCTATCGCGCCTCGAACGACCTCAGCGTTCGCTTCCGCGACATCGCCAATGCCGGAAAGATCATCGACGCTCTGGTGGCTCAGGGAGCGAACCAGATCCACGGCCCCATGCTGGGCATCGACAAGCCAGAGAGCGCTCTCGACGAAGCCCGGACGCGCGCGCTCACCGCCGCACGCGCCCGAGCGGAGCTTTACGCCCGTGCCCTTGGGAAGAGGGTCGGCCGGATCCTTTCGATCAGCGAGGGAGGCGCCAATTACGCGCCGCAGCCGATGATGCGCATGAGAGGCGAATCGGCTGCTTTGACGTCCACCGACATCGATCCGGGCGAGCAGACGCTGGCCGTAAGCCTCTCGGTGTCATTCGAGCTGCAATGAGGTCGGGTGGGGGCTCTTACCTCCCCCGCTCCCTTTTCTTTTTCGCTCCAGCGCCTTAGGCAGGGCGAATGCTGAAAACGTTGTCCATCGCCCTCGCGCTCTTCGCCTGCGTGCCGGCCGCCGCGCCCGCTCAGAAGCTCGAAAGCCTCTCCACCCGGCCGGCAGACATTGCGGGCGAGATCAACCCGGCCGATCCCGCCGCCGAAGTGCAGGCAGTCGCCGCCTCGGTCGCCGCCCACCCGCTCGGCAGCCTCGCAAACCCGGTGCGGGTAGGCGGCCCCGAAGGCGCCCGGGCCTATCTCGGGCGCCTGCGCTGCTCCGACGGATCGACCCCGCAGGTCGGCGCCCCTAGGGCGGGAGACGTCGGCCCCTACGGCTCCGTCCTCCAGCTCTACCCGCTCGACTGCGGCTCGGCCGCTCCGGGCAAGGCGGTCCTGAACTTGGACCTCTACCAGGAAGAGTTTGCCGAGACCCGCGCCGCCGCGGGCTTTACCATCGCCGCCCGCTGACGATTGCGCCCGCCACCGCTCCCGCTAAGGAGCGGCATGAGCAAGCTGCTGCGGCGCCTCGGGGCGTCCCTCCTCTTCGTCGCGGTCGGCCTCTGCTTCGCACCGGCGTTGGTACCGCCGTTCCTCGACCGCATTTACTACGAGGGGCCGCGGAGCAGCCATTTCGACGGGGAACGCTTTCTAAATCCCGGTGCCGAGCCGCTCCCGCCGGGTAATCACGGTCCGGCGCGCTTCTTCAACCGCTGGGTGACGGGCGACCGTCGGCAGACGTGGCCGGATCATGTTCCTGTAAGCCCAACCACACCGCCGCCCCGGGCGGAGGGCCGGGAGATGCTCGTCACCTGGGTCGGCCATGCGACGGTGCTGGTCCAGACCGGCGGCCTCAACATCCTAACCGACCCCGTATGGAGCGATGTGGTGTCGCCCTTCCCTCCCATCGGCCCGCGCCGGGTGCGGGCTCCGGGCGTCCGCTTCGACGATCTGCCTAAGATCGACCTCGTCGTGATTAGCCACAACCATTACGACCATATGGACCTGCCGACGCTTGAGCGGCTGTGGAAGCGCGACCGGCCGGCGATCGTCACCAGCCTCGGCAACGACGCCATCCTGCGCGGCAGGGGCATCCCGTCCGTGGCCCTCGACTGGGGTCAGTCTCGGCCGCTGGCGCCAGGGTTAGCCGTGCGGGTGGACCGCAACCACCATTGGTCGTCCCGCTGGGGCCGGGACCGCAACCGCGCCTTATGGTCCGGCTTCTCGATCGACACGGCCGGCGGCCGGATATTCTTCGCCGGCGACACGGCCTGGGGGGACGGGGGATGGGTGCGCGAGGCGGCGGCCCGCGGCCCTTACCGCCTCGCCATCATCCCCATCGGCGCCTACGAGCCGCGCGACTTCATGAAGAGCAACCATATCGACCCCGCGGAGGCGGTCGCCATCTTCGAAGCGCTCAAGCCCGCGCGAGCGCTGGGTATCCACTGGGGCACGTTCCAGCTCACCTTCGAAGCTATCGGCGATCCGCCCCGGCAGCTGGCCAAGCTCCGCCAGACTCGGGGGATCGCGCCCGACAAGTTCGTCGCCACCGAAGTCGGTAGAAGCTTCCGAGTGCCCTAGCGCGCCGGCCCGATGCAGAAAGCGCAGAGCTTGTTGCCGTCAAGATCCCGGAAATAGGCGCCGTAAAAGGCCCGGTCGCCTTCCGGAGTGCGCAGGCCGGGAGCGCCCTCGTCGCTCCCGCCTAGCTCCAGCGCCTTTGCATGCAGCCGGTCGACCTTCTCCCGGGCGTCGAGCGCGAGGGCGGGCATGGTGCCGTTCCCCGGCTGCGCCGGCTCGCCGTTATAGGGCTTCGTCACCGCCAGGCCGGGCGAGCGTGAGCCGGTGCCATAGAGGGTGAAGCCATTCTCGTCGAACTGCATCACCCGCCGAGCGCCGATCTCTCCGAGAAGCGCATCGTAGAAGGCGCGGGCACGATCGAGGTCGTTGGTTCCGACCGTCACATAGCCGATCATCCGCTCAGCCTCCCGCCGTTTCGGCGCTGCACTCGCCGACCCTTTTGCCGCTGATCTTGGTGGTGATCGACATGCCGGCCATCTCGGCCTTGAGGTTCATGTCGTAGCCGGTGCGTGTGTGGGTGCCGTCCATCCTCATCGTCACGCTTCGCCCTCCCTCGGCGCAGCTCATCGTCCCGGCGATCCGGCCACCGGACATGCTGACGTCCTTATAGGTGCAGTTCTTCGACTCGTCGGATCCGACCGGGGCACCGTTCGCCTTCTTGAGCTCCTCCTCGGTCAAGCAGTCGCGGTTGACGTTCTTCTGGCCCATGACCTCGGTGGTGATTTCATATTCGCCCGGCTGCAGTTTGAGCTCCGCTCCTCCGGCCGCCGGGGCTGCGGCCGAGCCTGCCGTGCTCTCGTTCGAAGCCGGCTCGGCGGCGCTCTCGTTCGAGGCCGCCTCGTTCCCGGAGCCGCTGCTCTCCCCGCCGCCGCCGCATGCGGCCGTCGCGGCCAGCATGGCCGCCATGATCACTTGCCTCATCCCAAGTCCCCCCTGCTTCTGGTTCAGTCTGCGGTTTGAGCCCCCGGCTTCAACAGGTCCAGCACCGCCACGATCATCGCCTCCGTCCCGAGCCTGATGGACGGCTCCGGATCGATCTTGAACAAAGGCGAATGGTGTGAAGGCACCGGCGGCCCGCCTGCCCGAGCCGCCTCGAACGCCGCCTGCGGCGTTCCGCCGACCTGAAAGAAGAAGCCCTGCACCCCGTGCTCCGGAAGCACGTAATAAGCGAAATCCTCCGCCCCCATGCTCTCCTGGCCAAACGGTCGCACGGTGCCGGGGGCGAGATCGCGCTCCAGAGCGGCGCGCACTCGCCGAGCGAGGGCCGGGGTATTGTTCGTCGTGGGCGTCCCCTCCGAAACCCTCACCTCGGGCAGCTTGTCCTCGGGCATCCCGTGGGCGCGGGCGATACCCTTCGCGATTCGGTCGATCGCCGCCAGCAACTGCTTGCGCGTCGCTTCGTCATTCGCCCGAACGGTGACCTGGAGGTCGGCCCGGTCGGAGATGATGTTGTGCTTCGTCCCCGCGTGAAACGATCCGACCGTGACCACCGCAGGCGAGAGCGGACGCATTTCGCGGCTGACGATCGACTGGAGCGCCGTCACGATCTGCGCGCCGATATAAACGGGATCCTTGCCGGTGTGTGGCGCTGCCCCGTGGGCGCCGACCCCGTGGATGCGGATGTCCACGCTATCCGCCGAGCTGTACATGAGCTGGTCCGCTCCGCTGACCGTCCCGGTCGCCATCCCCGAATTGACGTGGAAGCCGAGCGCGTAATCGGGCTTTGGGAAGCGCGTGTAGAGGCCGTCGGCGATCATCGCCTTCGCACCGCCCACCCTTTCCTCGGCAGGCTGGGCCACGAAAACGACGGTGCCGCGCCAGCGGTCCTTCAGGGCTGCCAGCTGCCTGGCGGTTCCAACCAGCGAGGTGATGTGAACGTCGTGGCCGCAAGCGTGCATGACGGGCATCTCGACCCCGTCCACGCCCACCTGGCGAGCCTTGGAAGCGTAGGGAAGGCCGCTCTTCTCCTCGACGGGCAGGCCGTCCATATCGGCACGGAGCAGCACCGTGGGTCCGTCGCCGTTCCGCATCACACCGACGACGCCGGTGCCGCCGACGCCTTCGGTCACGGTGGCACCGGCGGCGCGCAGCTCCTTGGCGATGATCTTCGCGGTCCGGCCTTCCTTGAAGCTGAGCTCCGGGTTCTTGTGGAAATCGACGAACAGTGCCGAGAGACGCTTGTCGTAATCGCCTTTGATCGCGCCGGAGAAATCGGCGGCCGCGGCAGGGGCGGCCATGAACGATGCGGCAAGCAGCAGCATGTTGAAACGCATGAACTATCCTTCTTGATGCTGGCTTATTCTAACCGAGCCGTCAGGGCGGCGTCACTAGCTCAATTGCGCGATCAGCCGCTCGATGTCCGCCTCATTGTTGTAGAGGTGCGGGGTGATCCGCATCCGCTCCCCGCGAAGGCTGACATGGACGCCCGCCGCCGCCAGCCGCGCCTCGATCCCCTCTGGAAGCCCGCCGGGGAAGCGCACGGAGAGGAAGTGCGGCGCCCGCCCCTCCCCCGCGTTGATCCCACACTCCCGAAGCCGAGCCTCGATGCCCACATTCATGGACCCAAGAGTCTCGGCGATATTGCCGGGACCCCATTCGATCAGCTGCTCGATCGCCGCACCCGCCACGGGAAGAAGCGCGAAGTTCGCCCGCTCCCCCATATCGAAGCGTCGGGCGCCGTCCGCGAAAGCGTCCTCATAGGCCGTCAACCGGCGGAAATCCTCGGCATTGCGCCGGACCATCCAGGCTTCCTCCAGCGGCCGCCCCTGCTGATGCCTGGGGGCCACGTAGAGGAAGCCGAGGCTGTAGGGACCGAGCAGCCACTTGTAGGCGGTGACGATGAGATAGTCCGGATCCACAGCGGCGAGATCGAGCGGCAGCGCGCCGGTGGACTGGGTGGTGTCGAGCACAAGGTTCGCCCCCACCGACCGGCAGCGCCGGGCCACCGCCTCCACGTCCAACAGGGTGCCGTAGGTCCAGTGGGTATGCGGCATCGAAACGAGCGCCGTGCGGCCGCTGATCGCCTCCAGCACCGCTGCCGTCCAATCGCCCCCGTCGGGGTGGTCCACCCGCACCAGCTTCGCCTCGGCCCGCCTAGCGAGCGCGCGGCAAGCGAGGATGCCCGACGGGAAATCCTCGCCAAGGGTGACGATCTCCTGGCCGGCTGCGACCCGCACGTTCGTCATCACCGTCGCCATGGCGTAGCTGACGGACGGGACGATCGCGACGTCGGCGGCGGTCGCGCCGATCAGCCTGGCGAATCCGCCCCGCACCCGCTCCGACTCGTCGAAGAAATGCTCGGCCTTCACCTCCCAGGGGCGCGACTTGCGCTCAAGCCCCCGCCGGCCTGCCTCTACCGCCGTCTTGAGGAGCGGCGACATCTTGGCGCAGTCGAAATAGGCGACCTCTTCGGGGATGTCGAAGAGGTCGCGCTGGCAGGGGATGAGGGGCATCAGGCCTTGGCCTTGCCCTTTTCAACGTCTGCGTCGGGATCGGGCGGGCAGCTCGGCATGACCCGGCGGCCGGTGACCTTCTGGGTCATCGCGAAATCGCCGCTGCCGGGCAGGTAGGTCTGAGTCGTCACCGTCGCTTCGAAGTCGGTGGCGTTGAAGCTCCCCTCGATCTGCATCGGGATCGAGCCGGTCACGCCCTTGCGCGTACACTCCAGGCTGTTGTTGATCCGCCCGGCCCGCATGTAGCTCGACTTGTATTCGCACTCATGATCCTCGCCGCTGAACAGGGCCGGCGCCGGCTTCGCCTTGTCCGCTTCGGTGACGCAGGCCTGGATCGCGCTCTTGTCGCCGACCGCCGCCTTCACCACCGGCGTCGTCTTGTCCGTGGAGCGGAAGGCGATGATCTCGGAGCTTGCCTCCCACAGGCCCGCCTCCAGGCTCGCCGCCGCTTCCTGCTCCTTGGGCGTTTCCTCGGCGCCCGAGCAGGCGGCCAGCAGGCACAAGGCGCCCAGTGCGAATAATGCTTTCATCTGAATCCCCCTCTTCCAATCCGGCGAAGCTAGCGCGGAGCCGCGGCAATGGCCATATGCGAGCCATGGCGATTGCGATCAGGACCGGCCTTGAGGAGCCGGAAACGGGACGTGACTTCGTCCCCCATCGCCCGCAGCGCCCGGAAAAGGCGGAAGGCGGGCGCAAATTCAGGATCGTCTCCGATTACTCCCCGGCGGGCGACCAGCCGGCGGCGATCGCTGAGCTGACGGGGGCTGCGCTTCAGGGGGAGCAGACGCAGGTCCTCCTCGGAGTCACCGGCTCGGGCAAGACTTTCACCATGGCGAAGGTGATCGAGGAGCTTCAGCGCCCAGCCCTCGTCCTCGCCCCGAATAAGATCCTCGCGGCCCAGCTCTACGGGGAGTTCAAGAGCTTCTTCCCCGATAACGCCGTCGAATATTTCGTCAGCTACTACGATTACTACCAGCCCGAGGCCTATGTGCCGCGCTCCGACACCTACATCGAGAAGGAGTCGAGCGTGAATGAGGCGATTGACCGGATGCGCCACTCGGCGACCCGGTCGCTGCTCGAGCGCGACGACGTGATCATCGTCGCCTCCGTGTCCTGCCTCTATGGCATCGGATCGGTCGAGACCTACAGCGCGATGACCTTCAGCCTGAAGAAAGGCGAGACGGTCGACCAGCGCGAGATCATCCGGAAGCTCGTCGCGCTCCAGTACAAGCGCAACGATCAGGCCTTTGCTCGCGGTAATTTCCGGGTGCGCGGCGACAATCTGGAAATCTTCCCCTCCCACTATGAGGACACCGCCTGGCGGGTGAACTTCTTCGGCGACGAGATCGAGGAGATTGTCGAATTCGACCCGCTGACCGGCAAGAAGGTGGCGAGCCTCGACTCCGTGAAGGTCTACGCCAACTCCCACTACGTCACCCCTGGGCCGACGCTCAAGCAGGCCATGGAGGCGATCAAGCACGAACTATCCGAGCGCCTCAAGGAGCTCCACGCCGAGGGCAAGCTGCTCGAGGCCCAGCGGCTCGAGCAGCGCACCAATTTCGACCTCGAGATGATCGCCGCCACCGGCTCGTGCGCGGGCATCGAGAATTACAGCCGCTTCCTCACCGGCCGCCTTCCGGGCGAGCCGCCGCCGACGCTCTTCGAATATCTTCCGGAGAACGCGCTCCTGTTCGTCGACGAGAGCCATCAGACGGTGCCGCAGATCGGCGCCATGGCGCGCGGCGACCACCGGCGGAAGATCACGCTTGCCGAATACGGCTTCCGCCTGCCCTCCTGCATCGACAACCGGCCGCTGCGCTTCAACGAATGGGACGCGATGCGCCCGCAGACGGTCGCGGTCTCCGCGACCCCGGGCCCGTGGGAGCTCGAGCAGACCGGAGGAGTGTTCGCAGAGCAGGTCATCCGCCCGACCGGCCTCATCGATCCGCCGGTCGAGATCAAGCCGGTGGAGGACCAGGTTGACGACCTCATCAACGAGGCGCGGATCACCGCGAAGAAAGGCTATCGCACCCTCGTCACCACGCTCACCAAGCGCATGGCCGAGGACCTTACCGAGTTCATGCACGAGGCCGGCCTTCGGGTCCGCTACATGCACTCCGACGTCGAGACGCTCGAGCGGATCGAGCTGATCCGCGACCTTCGCCTCGGGGTCTATGACGTCCTCGTCGGGATCAACCTGCTGCGTGAAGGTCTCGACATCCCCGAATGCGGCCTGGTCGCTATCCTCGACGCGGACAAGGAGGGCTTCCTTCGCTCCGAAACCTCGCTGATCCAGACGATCGGCCGCGCCGCCCGGAACGTGGAGGGTCGGGTCATCCTCTACGCGGACCGGATCACCGGCTCGATGGAGCGCGCGCTCAACGAAACGTCGCGACGCCGTGAGAAGCAGGTGGCCTATAACGAGGCGCACGGCATCACGCCGACCACGATCAAGCGCAACATCCAGGACATCCTCTCCGACGTATCCCAGCGCGACGGCGTGCTCGTAGACACCGGCGACGAGGAGCGCCCCCACCTCGTGGGCCACAACCTCAAGGCCTATATCGCCGACCTCGAGCAGCGGATGCGCAAAGCCGCCGCCGACCTCGAGTTCGAGGAGGCGGGGCGGCTTCGCGACGAGATCCGCCGCTTGGAGGCGGACGAGCTCGGCATCCCCGATCACGAGAAGCGCGCTCCGCTCCTCGGCAATTCCACCGAAGGCAAGCCGGGCACCCGCAAGACCCGCTACGGCAAGCAGCAGCAAATGCGGATAGGCAAGAGGATGGGCGGGCGGCGCTAACCCCTGCTTGTCAGTGGCAGGCCTTCAGCTCCCGCTTCAGCAGCCAGTAATTGACGGGCCACGCGGCGAGGAAGCCGGCAGGCACCGCTAACAGGATCCCGCGCCAGAACATCCAGCTGGCGATCGACGGCGCCGCCATCCCGCCCATGTTGTAGTCGACCCAGTTCATCACCAGCTCCATCACGCCGATCGAGATCACCTCGCCGATCCAGATGATCCGGAGCGCCTTCATGAAGCCCACCCGCTGCCTGCGCATCACGGGCACCAGGCCGAGCGTGAGGCCGGACAGATAAGCGAGGGTCGTTGCGAGCACGATCGTCTGCCAGGCGGCGAGCCCTAGCGTGACACCGATGGCGAGGCCCGCCACCTCGCCGATGACGCAGCCGGTGAGACAGTGGAGAGTCGCCTGGAACGCGGTGCCCCAGGCGCCGCCGCCATGATGGCCGTGCGCAACGTGTGCTCCCTGCTCCGAGTGGCAGCTGTGATCCTTGTGAACGTGCCCGGCTTCCATTCCTGCGCTCCTTCATCCATATACCTTTTAGGGGTATGCAGATATACCCCCATAGGGCATATCACAAGAGGTGAAGCGGGGATGGTTGAGCGCTCGGACAAGCCAAAGCTCCTCAACCGGCTGAAGCGGCTGGAGGGACAGGTGCGCGGTATCGGCCGGATGGTCGAGGAGGACCGCTATTGCATCGACATATTGACTCAGCTCCAGGCCGCTCGCGCCGCCTTGGGGAAGGTCGAAGCGGAGCTTCTTCGGGAGCACCTTCACCACTGCGTCCACGGCGCCCTTACCGGCACCGACCCCGAGGAGCAGAGGAAGAAGATCGGTGAGCTGATCGAGCTGCTCGACCGCAGCGGCCGCTAGCGGACGGGCCAGAAGGTGAGGATCAGCGGCACTCCGACGAGCACGACCATGAGGCTAAGCGGAGCGCCGAGCCGGGCATAATCGCCGAACCGGTAGCCGCCGGGACCCATGACCAACGTGTTGCACTGGTGGCCGATCGGGGTGAGGAAGTCGCAGCCGGCGCCGACCGCCACCGCCATTAAAAAGGCTTCGGGGCGATAGCCGAGCTCCGTCGCGAAGGTGGCGGCGATCGGAGCCATGACGAGCACGGTCGCGGCGTTGTTGAGAAAAGGCGTCACCGCCATCGCCGCCACCAGGATCAGCGCCACGGCTCCCCACGGCGGCAGGGTCGAAGCCGTTGCCGAGAGCCACGCGGCGATGACGTCGGTCGCGCCCGTCGTGCGCAGACTGTCCGATACGGGAATGAGAGCGGCGATCATGACCAGGATCGGCCATTCGATCCGCGCATAAGCCTCCCGCGCCGGAAGCGCCCCGGTCAGCATGATGAGGGCGGCGGCCCCGAAGAAGGCGATAGCAACCGGCACCCAGCCGACAGCGGTGAGCGCCATGGCCGCGCCGAGGATCGCCAGCGGCACCAGCCCCTTGCGCGCGCTTCCCAGCCGGAGCTGCCGCTCCGCCAAGGGAAGGCAGCCGAGCTCGCGAAGCCGCTCGGGCAATGTCTCCAGCGGCCCCTGCAGAACTACCACATCCCCGGGGCAGAGCACGATATCGCGAAGCCGGGCCGTGATCCGCTCTCCCCGCCTCGACACCGCGATGAGGTTGACGCCGTGCCGCTCGTGCAGCTCCAGCCGGCCGGCCGCTGCGCCCGAGAGCAGGGAGTCGCGGCCGATTACCGCCTCGATCACCCCGACATTCGTGGCGGAATTAGCGGACACCCCCTCGCGGTGCTGGCCCTCGAGCTTCAGCCCCGCCGCCGCGATCGCCCGCTCCAGAGCCTCCGGCTCGCCCTTCAGGATGAGCACGTCGTGAGCGCAGATCACGGCGTCGGGAAGCGGAACCGAGGCCCTGCGGGTGCCGCGATGGATCCCGGTCACCTCTACCTCGCCATCCGCCATGGCTCGGAATTCGGTGATCGTCTTGCCCTCGATATTGCTGTGGGGCGGCACTTCGGCCTCGGTCGCATAATCCTCGATGTCGAGCGCCTCCCCCATGGTGGGAGCGGCCCGGCGGTTGGTCGGAAGGAGGCGGTAGCCGAAGCGGAGGAAGAGGAGGCCCGACAGAGCCAGGCCGAGGCCGACGGGTGTGTAATCGAACATCGAGAAGGGCTCCCCCGTCATCTCCTCGCGAACGCGGCTGACGATGATGTTGGGGGAGGTGCCGACCAGGGTCATGAGCCCGCCCAAGAGCGATCCGAACGCCATCGGCATCAGGAAGCAGGAGGGGGAGGAACGGGACCGCTTCGCCATCTGAAAGGCCGCCGGCATCAGCATGGCGAGCGCTCCGATATTCTTCACCATGGCCGAGAGGAAGGTGACGGAGCCGACGATCACGATCAGCTGGGAGCCCATCCGCGTCATCCGGGCGGTGAGCCGCGCGATCGCCGCCTCGACGACGCCCGACCTTTCGATGGCGGCCGAAATGACCAGCGCAGAAGCGACGATGATGACGATGTCGTCCGCGAAGCCGGAAAAGGCGTCGTCCGGCTTCACGATCCCAAGCGTCACCGCCGCAAGCAGTGCGAGGATCGCCACCATGTCGTAGCGGATGCGGCCCCAGATGAAGAGCAGCATCATCCCCGCGAGCACCGCGAAGGCGAGGATCTGGGGGGTTGTCATCGAGGAAATCCGGTCACCTCAGGGCAACGCCGCAAATTCCTCTAGGGTCCGCGCCGTCCTCGTTGGGCAGAGAACACGCGGCTTCTGCTAAGGCGGGGCCTTCGCTCCACAACCCCGGCCGGCGCGAAGCTCTACTTCGAGGCGAGTGTAGCGCCGCCCGGCCGCGCGTTGAGCGCCGCAAGCACCTTGCCGTCGCGGCTGTACATGTCGGCATAGCTCATCGGCGGGCCGTCGCTGGTAGCGGCCACCGTGAAATAGACGATGTAGACCGGCACGGGCGCTGCCAAGTTCGCCTGCGTAGCCTTGCCGCCCGCCAGCGACTGGTCGATCTTGGCGCGGCTCCACTCGGTGCCCTCGAGCAGGGTCGCCGCGAAGCCGACCGCATCCTCGGTCCGGATGCAGCCGTGGCTGAACGCCCGCGCCTGTCGATTGAACAGATTCTTGGCATTGGTGTCGTGGAGGTAGATGGCGTGCGGGTTGCCCATCACGAGCTTCACTCGCCCAAGGGCGTTGGCCGGGCCCGGGGGCTGGCGCCAGCGGATGATCTTGCCGCTGTCGTCCTTCACGGCGACATAACCCTTCTTGCCGCGCACTTCGGGTTCGATGCTCTTTGGGACCTCCCACCAGGGGTTGAAGATCGCGCCGGTGATGACGGCGCTGAGCTGGGGGGTCGGGGTCTTGAGCGCGCCCGCCACCGCGCGGCGGCGGTTCAGCGTCTGGCCGTTCTCAACCAGAGAGACGGTATAGGCGGGAACATTGACGATGACGTACTTCGAGCCGAGGTCGCGCGGCAGCCACCGCCAGCGGTCGAGGTTGATCTTGATCCTATCTTTCGTCGCGCTGTCCTGCGCGGTCGTGAGCAACGACTTCAAGGCCGCGTATTGCGGATGCGTCGGAAGCAGCGAGTGGAGCGTCTCGGCAACGTCCCCCTTGGTGGCGCGGTCGAGCAGGGCCTGCTGGTCGTAGACGCTCCAATCGTCGTCCTTGACGTACCAATCCACGCGGGCGGCGCCGCGGACGTGGCCGAACATCAGGTCGTTCGCGACCTTCATGAAGAGAGGAGTGGCGATTTCGCCGAGCGCATCGCTCTTGTCCTCGATCGCCGCCCGGAGAGCGGCGCGATCGTAATCGGCCGCGTCGAGGCCTTCGGAGCCGATGCCGTCGATGAACTTCAGAAGCTCGCGCGCGTCGTCTCGCGACCATTCGGCGCGGAGCGGGGCGGGTGCGGGCTTGACCGGCGCCGGCTGCGTCGTCGCCGGCGCAGCGGCCGGGGCGGTTCCCCCGGTCTGCGCCAGAGCCGGCAAGGCGGCTCCCGCCGCGAGTAGAGCGAAGACAGAGCGGCTGAACATGGTCAATCCCCTGAAGACGGCGCCGGGCAGAAGCGGCCGCGCCTATCCACAGGAATCGCTATTAAAGGTGGCTGAACGGAGCGGCAAGCCCAGCCAAACGCCGGAAAGGAAAAAGAAAATCGGCCCGGCTCAACGCCGGGCCGATTCATCTCGTCAGGCCAGCCTCAGCTGCGGTCGCCGGCCGTGTCGCGGTTCATCCAGCCGAAATAGGCCGCGACGGCGGCCAGAACGGCGTGAAGGGCCACGTCCGCGCCGTAAAGCGGGATAAGGCCGAAGGTGGTGTTCAGGCCGGGCACGAGGCCCATCACCGTCAGGACGGCGTAGATGATCGCCACTGCGCGGAAATAGCCGCGAGCGCCGCCATAGCTGCGAGAGGCCATGAGGCCCCAGATTCCGAACAGAAGATGGACGATGTTGTGGAGCACGTTCACCGGGAACATGCCCAGCTCGTATCCGAAGAAGCTGCGGAGCGTCACATCCGCATCGGAGGCGTGTCCGCTATGGTTCATATCGTTGATGCCGGGGATGAAGCCGCCCGCCCCGATGACGAGGAAAACGATGCCAAAGATCATGGCCATGGTACGCGTATTCATGAATCCGACTCCCTGTTGTTTTCAAATTTTACGCGAACTCTAACAAATGCATACTCTGATAACGGCGCCGTAACCAGCACGGTTCCGCTACGTCATTCCCGCGATCACGGCGGCCCCGCGCTGGCCGGCAAGATTGCCCGAGACCCAGGCCGCGATGGCCGCGCTCATCTTCTCGCCGCCTTGAACGGAGGGCTCGATCGGATTGGCGTAATCCTCATCCTCGTCGCAGATCAGGCGGAGGTCGATGAGCGGCGCTCCTCGGCGGAAGGCGGCGCGGCTGATCATGTCGTTGAACACCGCAAGCGCGGTTCGGACGATCCGGTAATCGGCGCCCGAGGGCGGAGTGTCGTAGATCGTGCAGAAGGCGGTCGGGAGCCCCGTCGCTGTCGCCGCCTCGGCCATCTCCTCATAATCGCGGGCGAAGGCGCTTTGGGCGTTTTCGAGCAGCGAGACGGCTTCGCCCACATTGGCGACGGACTGGCCGAGCAGGAAGGAGGCTCCGAGCGCATCGTTGCCGCCGGCGCTCACCACCAAGTGGGTCGCGTCCTTCGGAAGCCGGTTGAGCTGGGAGAGGACGCCGCGAGTGACGGCGCCGTCCACGGCGAGAAGGCTGGCCTGCCATTGGAACGGAAGCTTCTCGCGAAGCTGGCGCACCACGTCCGGCCCTCCGCGCACATAAGCGGCGTTGTCGAAGATCGAATCGCCGAGGAGAACGACATGGCCCATGCGGCCCTGAAGCGGCTCAGTGAGCGATCAGTTCCTTGGCCGCGGCGGCAAATCTTTGAGGCGCCTCAGCATGATAACCTAGGTAAAGGTCGGGCTCGATCAGCTCTAGCTCGATGAGCAGGGGCGATCCGTACATCCCCCGCACCAGATCCACGCGCGCGTAGAGCAGATCCTCCTCTACCGCTGCGAGAATGCGGGCGGCGGCGTCATGCTCCTCCTCGGCGGGCAGATGGGCGCGGATGATGCCGTCGAATTCCGGCTGCACACGGAAGTCTCCCGGCTGCGGCCGCTTGGCGATGGCGTGGCTGAAGGCGCCGCCGAAGAAGATCATCGACACTTCCCCCGTCCGCTCGATCTCGGGCAGATAGGGCTGGATCATCGCCTCCCCTTCCGGGCCGCCCTCCAGCGGCTCGCCCGGCGACCAGCGGATCGTCCGCCAGGCGGTGGACGAGATGCGCGGCTTGGCCACCAGCCGGCCCGAGCCGAGCCGCTCCGCCGCCTCTCGCATCGCCCGTTCGTCGAGCCGGTCGGCGTAGATGGTCGGGACGATGGGCGCTCCGCGGCTTTCGAGCGTCGAGAGATAGTGCTTGTCGGCATTCCAGCGAAGCACCGAGGCCGGGTTGTGGAGGCGGACGCCCTCCGTCTCCCACCGCTCGACCGCCGCCGCCCATTGCTCGGGCGCGAACGGATAACCCCAAACGAGGAGCGGCAGGACGAGGTCGAAGCCGGTGAGGTCTTCCGCCCCCGCCCAGCTTCGATGCTCGACCTCCAGCCCGGCGGCCTCCAGCGGAGCGGCGTTGGTGCGAAGAACGTCGCGCCAGCGGGTGAGGTAGCCCTCGCTCCCCGGGTCGGGCGTGAGGATGCAGACCCGGCCGCTCACGGCATGTTGAAGTTGATGCCCTGCGCGAGCGGCAGGTCGCGGCTGTAGTTGATCGTGTTGGTCGCGCGCCGCATGTAGTTGCGCCACGCGTCCGAGCCGCTCTCGCGGCCGCCGCCCGTCTCCTTTTCCCCGCCGAACGCTCCGCCGATCTCCGCCCCGGACGGCCCGATATTGACGTTGACGATCCCGCAGTCGGAGCCGGCGGCGGAGAGGAAGGTCTCCGCCTCCCGGAGGTCGCTGGTGAAGATCGAGGAAGCCAGGCCCTGCGGCGCCGCGTTGTGGGCTTCGATCGCCTCGTCCAGCGCCGAATAGCGCATGACGTAGAGGATGGGGGCGAAGGTCTCTCGAAGCGTGATCTCGGTCTGCCCCGGCATTTCGACAATCGCCGGGCGCGCATAGAAGGCGTCCTCGGCGCTCGGGAGCCGTTCGCCGCCCTGGACCTTCCCGCCCTGCTCGGTCGCGGCGCTGAGCGCCGACTGCATCGCCTCAAAGGCGCAGCCGTCGATCAGCGGCCCGACCAGCCTCCCCTCTTCCAGCGGATTGCCGACAGGAATTGTGGACCAGATCTGTTTCAGCCGAGGCACCAGCCGGCCGTAAATCTCCTCGTGGACGAACAGGCGCCGCAAGGTGGTGCAGCGCTGCCCCGCCGTGCCGACGGCGGAAAAGGCGATGGCGCGCTCCGCCAGGGCAAGGTCCGCGCTCGGCGTGACGACCATGCCGTTATTTCCACCAAGCTCCAGCAACGTCCGGCCGAAGCGGGCCGCCACCCGGGGGGCGACCTCGCGGCCCATTCGTGTCGAACCGGTGGCGGAAACGAGCGCCACCCGGGGATCGTCGACCAGTGCCTCGCCCGTCTCGCGGGCGCCCTGAACCACCTGGCTGAGGTGCGGCGGCGCGTCGCCGAACCGCTCCGCCGCCCGCTCGAACAAGGCCTGCACGGCGACGGCGACGAGCGGAGTCTTCTCCGAGGGCTTCCACACCACCGGATCGCCACAGACGAACGCGAGGCAGGCGTTCCAGGCCCAGACCGCCACCGGGAAGTTGAAGGCGGAGATCACGCCGACGACGCCGAGCGGGTGCCAGGTCTCCATCATCCGGTGCCCTGGGCGCTCGGTCGCGATGGTGAGGCCGTAAAGCTGACGGGAGAGGCCGACCGCGAAATCGCAGATGTCGATCATCTCCTGCACCTCGCCAAGGCCTTCCTGCAGGATCTTGCCGCATTCGAGGCTGACGAGGCGGCCCAAAGTCTCCTTTTCCTCGCGAAGAACCTCTCCGAACAGGCGGACGAGCTCGCCCCTGCGGGGAGGCGGCACTGTGCGCCAGGCGAGGAAAGCCGCGTGGGCTCGTTCCACCGCCGCACTCACGTCCGCGGCCGAGCCCGAGCGGACGGAGCCTATGACGGCACCGTCGATGGGGGAGCGGCTTTCCCGGTCGCCGGACGGCAGCGCCACGCCCAGGCGGCCGAACAGCTCGCGCGCCTCTGTTACGGAATCGAAATTCATGGCGCGCGCTCTAGCGGCTGATCAGCTCTTTTGCAGCCTGCAAACGCTCGATCCCGGTGGTGAGGGTTTCGGGCTTCTTCGCGAAGCAGAGGCGAATGACGTTCGTCGCCGGCTCCTGGGCATAGAAGGAGGAGACCGGGATCGCCGCCACCCCCGCCTCGCGCACCGCCCGCTCGCAGAAGGTGACGTCGTCGACCGCTATTTCCGAGGCGGCGAGGTCGACGCAGACGAAATAGGTGCCTTCCGCGGGCAGAGTCTCGAAGCCGGCCTCGCGAAGGCCGGCGACGAGCTCGTCGCGGGCGGCAGCGAAGCCAGCCCGCATCTCGTCGAAATAGTCCTGTTCCTTGCCGAGTCCGTAAGCGGCGGCGACCTGCAAGTTCGGCGCGGTCGCGAAGGTGAGGAACTGATGCGCCTTCGAGATCGGACCGGCGAGATCCGGCGGCGCGACCGTCCATCCGACCTTCCAGCCTGTAACGGAGAAGATCTTGCCGGCCGAGCCGACCTTCACCGTCCGCTCCGCCATCCCGGGAAGCGCCGCGAGCGGGATATGACTGCAGCCGTCGAAGACGAGATGCTCCCACACTTCGTCCGACAGCGCGACGGCATCGTGGCGTACGCAGGCGTCGGCGAGAAGAGCGAGCTCCTCCTGCGTAAAGACGCGGCCGGCGGGATTGTGAGGGTTGTTGAAGACAACAAGCTTCGTCCGAGGCGTGAAGGCGGCGGCGAGCGCTTCCTCCGTGATGCGCCACTCCGGCGGCGCCAGGCGCACGAAGCGCGGTACCCCGCCGGCGCGCAGCACGAGCGGAAGATAGGCGTCGTAGAGCGGCTGGAAGAGCAGGACCTCGTCCCCCGGCTCGATCAGCGCCATCAGCGAGGCCGCCAGAGCCTCGGTCGCGCCCGAGGTGACCACGATCCCGTCCGGCTCCGTCTCCACCCCCTGATGCAGCGCATAATGCTCCGCCACGGCCCGGCGAAGCTCCGGCAGGCCGGGCATCGGCGCATATTGGTTGGAGCCGGAGATCAACGCCTCGGCCGCTTTGGCGACGACGTCGTCGGGCCAGCCGAAATCCGGGAAGCCCTGCCCGAGATTCACGGCGCCATG
>DASWOC010000025.1:0-9887 GCA_036398895.1 Allosphingosinicella sp.
GGGGGGTGTGGGCGGTCACCGCCTTCAGGGTGTCGGGGTTTTCCCACAGGGCCCTGGCGAAATCGGTGCGGACGAGGCCGGGAGCGATGCAGTTGACCCGGACCTGGTGGGGGCCGAATTCGGCGGCGAGGTTGCGGGCGAGCTGGAAGTCGGCGGCCTTGGAGACGTTGTAGGCGCCGATCACGGCGGAAGCCTTGAGGCCGCCGATCGAGCTGACGATGATGATCGAGCCCTTGCCGCGATCGCGCATGGCGGGGGCGGCGTGCTTTACGGCGAGTGCGGGGCCGATGAGGTTGACGCGGAGGATCTCCTGCCAGTCGGCGACGCTCTGTTCGAAGAGGGAGGCGAGGCCGCCCGATATGCCCGCGTTCGCGAAGAAGATGTCGAGGCCGCCGAAGCGGGTGCGGGCCGCCTCGACGAGGCCGATCACGTCCTCCTCGCGTCCCGCGTCCGCTTCGATGCCGAAGGCGGCGCTGCCGATCGCGGCGGCGGTTTCCTGGGCTCCGGTGATGTCGGCGCAGATCACCTGGGCGCCTTCCTGGGCGAAGCGGACGGCGGATGCGCGGCCGATTCCGGAGCCGGCGCCTGTGACTATGGCGACCTTGTCGGCAAGTCTCATTGGTGCGCTCCCTCACCGTCATGCCGGACTTGATCCTGCATCCACCTTCTTTGAGACGGAGATGCCGGGAAGAAGAACGTGGACCCCGGATCAAGTCCGGGGTGACGGCTTTGGTGCGGGCTCATAGCCCCACGCCCGTGGTGCTGCCGCCGTCGACGACGATCGCCTGGCCGGTGACGAAGGTCGAGGCGGGGGAGGCGAGGAAGACCGCGGCGCCGGCGATCTCGTGCGGCTCGCCGATACGCTGGAGGGGGGTGTGGGCGGTGACGGCCTTCAGCGTGTCGGGGTTCTCCCACAATGCTCGGGCGAAGTCGGTTCGGATGAGGCCGGGGGCGATGCAGTTGACGCGCACCTGGTGCGGCCCGAACTCGGCGGCGAGGTTGCGGGCGAGCTGGAAGTCGGCCGCCTTGGAGATGTTGTAGGCGCCGATCACCGCCGACGCCTTCAGCCCGCCGATCGAGCTTACGATGATGATCGAGCCTTCCTTGCGCTCGATCATCTCGGGAGCGACCATCTGGATCAGCCAGTGGTTGGCGATGACGTTGTTCTCGAGGATCTTCCGGAACTGGTCGTCGGTGATCCCGCCCATCGGGCCGTAATAGGGGTTGGACGCGGCGTTGCAGACGAGGACGTCGATCCGGCCGAGCTGGCGGCGGGTCTCGTCCACCAGATTCTGAAGCGCCTCCTTGGACGAGATGCTGGCGGGGACGACGATGGCGGCGGCCGGATGCTTGGCGTTGATCGAGTCGGCGACGTCCTGGCAGGCCTCCGCCTTTCGGCTGGAGATCACGACCTTTGCGCCCTGATCCGCCATCGCCTCGGCGATCGCCCGGCCGATCCCGCGAGAGGAGCCGGTGATGACGGCCACTTTGCCGGTGAGGTCGAACAGGTTCATCGGGCCCCTCCCTCAGGCGCATGCTTCGAGAATTCGATGCGGGCGATGGCGCGATTGTGGACCTCGTCCGGCCCGTCGGCGAGGCGAAGGGTGCGGATTCCGGCCCAGCTCTTCGCGAGCTCGAAATCCTGACTGACGCCCGCGCCGCCATGCGCCTGGACCGCATCGTCGATGATGCGCAGCGCCATATTGGGCGCGAAGACCTTGATCATAGCGATCTCGGCGGCGGCCGCCTTGTTGCCGGCCTTGTCCATCATGTCGGCCGCCTTGAGGCAGAGGAGGCGCGCCATGTCGATGTCGATGCGAGCGGCGGCGACGCGCTGCTCCCAGATCGAATGCTCCATCAGTCGCTTGCCGAAGGCGACGCGCGACTGGAGGCGCTTCACCATCGCCTTCAGCGCCTCCTCCGCAGCGCCGATCGTGCGCATGCAATGGTGGATTCGCCCGGGGCCGAGGCGCCCCTGCGCGATCTCGAAGCCGCGCCCTTCACCGAGCAGCATGTTGGACGCGGGGATCCGGACGTCCTTCAGCTCGATCTCCATGTGCCCGTGCGGCGCGTCGTCATAGCCGTAGACGGTCAGCGCGCGCTCCACGGTGATGCCCGGCGCGTCGAGCGGGACGAGGACCATCGACTGCTGGCGGTGGCGGTCCGCGCCCTTGTCGGTCTTGCCCATGACGATGGCGACCTTGCAGCGCGGGTCGCCGGCGCCGGACGACCACCATTTGCGGCCGTTCAGCACATATTCGTCGCCTTCACGGCGAATGTCGCACTCGATGTTGGTCGCGTCGGAGGAAGCGACGGCCGGCTCCGTCATCAGGAAGGCGGAGCGGATCTCGCCGTTCATCAGCGGCCGAAGCCACTGCTCCTTCTGCTCAAGCGTGCCGTAGCGGTGGAGGACTTCCATGTTGCCGGTGTCGGGCGCCGAGCAGTTGAACACTTCACTTGCCCAGCCGATGCGGCCCATCTCCTCGGCGCAGAGAGCATATTCGAGGTTGGTGAGCTGCGTGCCTTCGAACCGGAAGCTCTCGTCGACGTGACGGAGCGCCTGGCCGGGCGGCATGAACAGGTTCCACAGGCCCGCCGCTCGTGCCTGAGGCTTCAGCTCCTCGATCACCTCGACCGGCTGCCACCGGTCGCCGGTGTTGAGCTGCGTCTTGTAATCCCTGTTCCTCGGCCAAATCCGAGTCACGATGAAGTCGCGCACGCGGTCGCGGTAGAAAGCCTGCCTTTCCGTAAGGTCGAAATCCATCCGGCCGGTTCCCCTCTGCTGCTATGTCGCCTCTCGCTGCCAGAAAGGCGCCGGACTATACAAGAGCCGCCGCTTCGAGCGGCGCGGAAGGGAGCAGGATGACGGGGGAAGAGGTGGCTGAGGCGGTTGCGGCGGTGCCGAGGGTCTCGCCGAAGGAGGCAAAGCGGCTGATCGCGGAGGAGGGCGCCCTGCTGATCGACGTCCGCGAGGCGGCGGAGCTGGAGCGGACGGGAAAGCTTGCCGGCGCGCTCCACCTTCCGCTCGGGCAGATACTGGCTGGCGGCTCCGCCTTCCCGATCGATCGACCGCTCGTCCTTTACTGCGCGGCAGGGATACGGTCGGCTTTGGCCGGGAAGGGGCTTCTCGACGGCGGCCATGCCCGAGCTTTCAACCTGGGCGGTTTCGAGGAGGTCGCTCGTGCCGGCTGGAAGGTCGAAGCGCCGGCGTGATATTCGTCGATCGCCGTAATCACAGGCTCCGGCGGAGGCGTCGCCGGAGCGGTGCCGCCGATGTAGCGGCCCTCACGATCCGGCGGAATTTGGGGCATTCCATGTGGCTCGACGCAGGACAGGCGGCCGCGTGCCGCAAGCCGTCGCGGACGGCTTCGAGCTTGCGGATCGTGACGTCCAACTCGTCGGCTTTGGTGGCGAGCATCTGCCGGTCTACGGATGGCCGACCCTCCGTAGACCCGAACATCCGTGCCAGCTCTTCCAGCGAGAAGCCGGCGGTCCGCCCGGCTCCGATCAGGGCCAGGCGCTCCAACACCTGCGGTTCGAACAGGCGTCGCAGGCCCCGCCTCCCGATCGACTGAATCAGCCCCTTCTCTTCGTAATAACGCAGCGCCGAGGCCGGCAGCCCGGAGCGCTCGGCCACCTCTGCAATGTCGAATGCCCGCACCCTCTTGACCTCAAGTGGACTTGAAGTGGCAGAGTGCCCCCGCGACTCGGAAAGGACAAGCGGGAAAAAAGATGGAATCGATTTCGGCGATCCCGGCTCGGAAGGGCAGAAACGGCTGGTCCGGCACACCGGCGCTGGCCGCCTTGTCGCTGTGCATGCTGATGTCGTCGCTCGGCACCAGCATTGCCAATGTTGCTCTGCCGACACTGGCTGAGGCGTTCGATGCCAGCTTCCAGCAGGTACAGTGGGTAGTCCTCGCCTATCTGCTCTCCGTGACCGTTGCCGTGGTCGGCGTTGGCCGCCTAGGCGACGTCGTAGGCCGCAAGCGTCTGCTGGCGAGAGGTATCCTGCTCTTCACCGGCGCGGCCCTCCTCTCCGGTCTTGCGCCGACGCTATCGCTGCTCGTGGCTGCGCGGGCTCTCCAGGGCCTGGCCGCCGCCATCATGTTGGCGTTGGCGATGGCTCTAGCGGGCGAGGCCGTGCCGGCCGAGCGCCGGGGCAGGGCCATGGGCGTGCTCGGAGCCATGTCGGCGATCGGCACCGCCTTGGGCCCCTCTCTCGGCGGGCTGCTCATCGGGGGGTCGGGGTGGCGGTCGACCTTTCTGGTTCTCGTTCCGATTGGAGGGATTGCGTTCGCCCTTTCGCGGGTACACCTGCCGGAGACCTGCACCACGACCGGCAAGGAAGGGGCGAGTTTCGACACGCTCGGCATGATCCTCCTCGGTGCGGCCGTGGGTGCATTCGCTTTGTCCATGACGATCGGCCGGGCCGGTTTCGGCCCCCTGAACCTCATCCTGCTGGGAACCGCCGCCGTGGGTCTGCTCCTCTTCTTTTCCTGGCAAACCCACGCGAGGGCGCCGCTCGTACAGCTCTCCATCCTGCTCCGCCCCGGCGTCGCGGCCGCGCTTTGGATGAGCTTCCTGGTCTCCACCGTTTTGATGGCGACCCTCGTGGTTGGCCCCTTCTACCTGACCCAGGCTCTCGCGCTGGCCGCGCCTGCCGCCGGAGCGGTTCTTTCCGTGGGCCCTGTGGTGGCGGCACTGACGGGCGTACCCGCAGGGCGAGCGGCGGACAGGCTCGGTCCCGGGGTCGTGACGGTGCTCGGCCTTGCAGGAATAGCCGCCGGATGCGTTCTGCTGGGCCTGCTGCCGGTAGAGTTCGGCCTTTTCGGCTATATCCCTGCGATAGCGGTACTGACCTTCGGCTACGCCCTGTTCCAGACCGCGAACAACGTGGCCGTCATGGCGGCGGCGGGCGCGGATCAGCGCGGGGTCGTCTCCGGCCTCCTCAACCTCTCGCGCAACCTGGGCCTGGTGACGGGCGTCTCGGCCATGGGAGCGGTCTTCGCAGGCGGAGCGGGAACGGCGGCCATTGCGGAGGCGTCTCCGGATGCAGTCGCGGCTGCCACTCGGCTCACCTTCATGGTCGCGGCCCTGCTCATGCTGCCGGCGTTCGCCCTCGCCGCAGGTCGGATGAAGCGGTGGGCTCAGCCACTGTGACGGGCGAGATCTCGGCCTTCACCACGATTTCAGGAACGCTTGGTGACCCCTACGGGACTCGAACCCGTGTTTTCGCCGTGAGAGGGCGACGTCCTAGACCGCTAGACGAAGGGGCCTGAGCGCGGAGGGCGCGCATATCGAGGCAGCGGCTCCGGCTGTCAAGCGCGGCTCCGACCTCTCCCCTAGCGGCGGCCGGCGGTCCGAACGCGGTCATAGGGCACGAATTCGCCGAGGAAGACGATGCCGTTCATGAAACGCGACCCGCTATCGTGAAGGCGGACGGTGTCGATGCTGCACAGGCGCGAGCTGAAGGGCTTTACGACCATCACGTCCCAATCGTCCAGCGCCTCGGCGCCCGATTCCGGCCGGTTCACATAGAGGGTGCGGCCGGTGTCGTAGACGATCGCCGTCCCGTCGATGATACGGCTGGAGCGGATCCGGCGAAGGTCTATGCAGTCGACCGGCTCGCCTGCGACCCGGCCCTCGAGGGCGCGCGCGAGCTTCGCCTCGCCTTTGGAGGCTGTGTAGGTCTCCGCCTGAGCGGGGACGGCGGCAATCGCGGCGGCGGCGAGGGCCAGAAGAGCTTTTCTCATCATTGGCTCCTGTCGAGCGGGTTGAGCGCCGCTCAAGATAGCGGCCGAGGCTGAACGGACGATGAGCGAAGCGGTGCCCTCGCGCGGGCGGCGCGGCCTTGACCCCGGAGGCCTCAGGCCCTAGATAGCCGCCACACCCCATTCGCATCGGAACAGGACGCGCCGTCGCGCAGCGCGTTCAACGCATTGATCGGGCGGGGTTTTCAAGACGCTGAAGCTGCGGTTTCCAAGGTGGAGACTCGCGGCTTTTTGCGTCTTTGCGCGCCATTCCAGGCGAAGAAGGCAAACAACCTCCATGGCGACCAAGGCAGCTCCGGCCAGCGAAAACCGCTCGATGGCTTCAAAGCGCATCCGCAAGATCTTCGGCAACATCCACGAAGTCTCTGAAATGCCGAACCTCATCGAGGTTCAGCGCGAGAGCTACGAGCAGTTCCTCCGCTCGCGGCCGCAGGACGGCTATGTCTCGGGGCTCGAGAAGACGCTCCGCTCGGTGTTCCCGATCCGCGACTTCGCTGGCACCGCCGAATTGGACTTCGTTCATTACGAGCTGGAAGAGCCCAAATACGACACGGACGAGTGCCGCCAGCGCGGGATGACCTATGCGGCGCCGATGCGCGTGACGCTCCGCCTCATCGTGTTCGAGGTCGATCCCGATACCGAGACCCGCTCCGTCCTGGATATCAAGGAGCAGGACGTCTACATGGGCGACATGCCGCTGATGACGAAGAACGGCACGTTCATCGTCAACGGCACCGAGCGTGTGATCGTCTCGCAGATGCACCGTAGCCCGGGCGTCCTGTTCGACCACGACCGCGGCAAGACCCATGCGTCGGGCAAGTATCTCTTCGCCGCGCGGGTGATCCCGTATCGCGGCTCCTGGCTCGACTTCGAATTCGACGCCAAGGACATCGTCAACGTCCGCATCGACCGCAAGCGCAAGCTGCCGGTGACGGCGCTCCTCCACGCGCTCGACATGTCGAGCGAGGAGATCCTCAACACCTTCTACGACCGGGTGACCTTCGTCCGTGGCAAGAACGGCTGGGCGATCCCCTACGTGGCCGAGAATTGGCGCGGCCAGAAGCCGATGTACGACGTCGTCGACGGCGACACGGGCGAGGTCGTGTTCGCGTCCGGAGCCAAGATCACTCCGCGCGCCGCCACCAAGGCGGCCAAGGATGGGCTGAAGAACCTCGTCATCCCGACCGAAGAGATTTTCGGCCGCTACAGCGCGTACGACCTCATCAACGAGAAGACCGGCGAGATCTACGTCGAGGCGGGTGACGAGATCAGTGCGGAGAATCTCGAGAAGCTGGACAAGGCCGGGATCGACCGGATCGAGCTGCTCGACATCGACCACGTCTCGACCGGCGCCTGGATGCGCAACACCCTGAAGGCGGACAAGTCGGAGGATCGCGACAGCGCCCTTTCCGACATCTACCGCGTCATGCGCCCCGGCGAGCCGCCGACCAAGGAAACGGCCGAGGCTTTGTTCGCCGGCCTGTTCTTCGATCCGGAGCGCTACGACCTCTCCGCCGTCGGCCGAGTGAAGCTCAACATGCGCCTCGACCTAGACGTCGAGGACACGGTGACGACTCTCCGCAAGGAGGACATCATCGCGGTCGTGAAGACCCTCGTCGGCCTCAAGGACGGCAAGGGCGAGATCGACGACATCGACAATCTCGGCAACCGCCGCGTCCGCTCGGTGGGCGAGCTGCTGGAGAACCAGTATCGCGTCGGCCTGCTCCGAATGGAGCGCGCCGTGAAGGAGCGTATGTCCAGCGTCGACGTGTCGACGGTGATGCCGAACGACCTCATCAACGCCAAGCCCGCGGTGGCCGCGGTGCGCGAGTTCTTCGGCTCCTCGCAGCTCTCGCAGTTCATGGACCAGACGAACCCGCTCTCCGAAGTGACGCACAAGCGCCGCGTCTCAGCGCTCGGGCCGGGCGGTCTCACCCGTGAGCGCGCGGGCTTCGAAGTCCGCGACGTTCACCCGACCCATTACGGCCGCATCTGCCCGATCGAGACTCCCGAAGGGCCGAATATCGGCCTCATCAACTCGCTCGCCAGCTTCAGCCGGGTGAACAAGTACGGCTTCATCGAGACTCCGTACCGCCGGGTCGTCGACAACAAGGTCACCGACGACGTCGTCTATCTCTCCGCCATGGAAGAGGCGAAGCACACGATCGCTCAGGCGAACGCCGAGCTGCTCGAAGACAAGAGCTTCGGCGAGGAGCTTGTCTCGGCCCGCCGCGCCGGCGACTTCCTGATGGCGCCGCGCGACCAGATCACCCTGATGGACGTGTCGCCCAAGCAGCTCGTTTCCGTGGCCGCCTCGCTCATTCCGTTCCTCGAGAATGACGACGCCAACCGCGCTCTGATGGGCTCGAACATGCAGCGCCAGGCGGTGCCGCTCATCCGCGCCGAAGCGCCGCTCGTCGGAACCGGCATGGAAGAGACGGTGGCGCGGGATTCCGGCGCCGCCATCTCGGCCCGCCGCTCGGGCATCGTCGACCAGGTCGATGCCAGCCGAATCGTCATCCGCGCCACGGGCGAGGTCGATGCCGGCAAGTCGGGCGTCGACATCTACACGTTGATGAAGTTCCAGCGTTCGAACCAGAACACCTGCATCAACCAGCGTCCGCTGGTGAAGGTGGGCGATGTGGTGAATGCCGGCGACGTCATCGCGGACGGGCCCTCGACCGAGATGGGGGAGCTGGCGCTGGGGCGGAACGTGCTCGTCGCGTTCATGCCCTGGAACGGCTACAATTTCGAGGATTCCATCCTCATCTCCGAGCGGATCGTGAAGGACGACGTCTTCACCTCGATCCACATCGAAGAGTTCGAGGTGATGGCCCGCGACACCAAGCTCGGGCCTGAGGACATCACCCGCGACATCCCGAACGTCGGCGAGGAAGCGCTCCGCAACCTCGACGAGGCGGGCATCGTCTATATCGGCGCCGAGGTCGAGCCGGGCGACATTCTGGTCGGCAAGATCACGCCGAAGGGAGAGAGCCCGATGACTCCGGAAGAGAAGCTCCTCCGGGCAATCTTCGGCGAAAAGGCCTCCGACGTTCGCGACACTTCGCTTCGCCTGCCCCCGGGCGTTTCCGGCACGGTGGTCGAGGTCCGGGTGTTCAACCGCCACGGAATCGACATCGACGACCGTACCCGCGCCATCCAGGCCGAGGAGAAGGACCGCCTCCGGAAGGACGCCGACGACGAGCGCACCATCCTGAAGCGCGCCACCTACTCGCGCCTTCGCGAGATGCTGGTCGGCCAGACCGCCACCGCGGCGCCCAAGGGCGTCAAGAAGGGCGCGACCATCGACCTCGAGACGCTCGAGAGCGTCGAGCGGCACGAATGGTGGAAGTTCTCGGTGAAGGACGACGCGGTTCAGTCGAACCTCGAAGCCGTGAAGGGCCAATATGACGAGGCCGAGGCGGTGATCCGCCGCCGGCTCGAGGACCGGATCGAGAAGCTCGAGCGCGGCGACGAGCTGCCGCCGGGCGTCTTGAAGATGGTAAAGGTGTTCGTCGCGGTGAAGCGCAAGCTTCAGCCGGGCGACAAGATGGCCGGCCGCCACGGAAACAAGGGCGTCATCAGCCGGATCCTGCCCAACGAGGACATGCCGTTCCTCGAGGACGGGACCCCGGTCGACATCGTGCTCAACCCGCTCGGCGTGCCGTCGCGCATGAACGTGGGGCAGATTTTCGAGACCCACCTCGGCTGGGCCGCGCGCGGCCTCGGCAAGCAGGTTTCGGAGATGCTCGAAGGCATTCGCGATCGCGGCGAAGGCTTCCAGGGCAAGGACGTCAAGGACGTGCGCGCCAAGCTCGGCGACATGTACGGCGATGCCTATGCGGCGGAGCTGAACGGGCGCAGCGACGAGGATATTATGGAGCTCGCCTCCAACCTCGTCGGCGGCCTTCCGATGGGCACCCCGGTGTTCGACGGCGCCCGCGAGGCGGACGTTTCGGCGATGCTCGAGAAAGCGGGCCTCGACCCCTCGGGTCAGGTGACGCTCTTCGACGGCCGTACCGGCGAGGCGTTCGACCGCAAGGTGACCGTGGGCTACATCTACATGCTGAAGCTCCACCACCTCGTGGACGACAAGATCCACGCGCGCTCGATCGG
>DASWOC010000026.1:0-146731 GCA_036398895.1 Allosphingosinicella sp.
CTTCCGTCCTTCTCCGCCGAAGCGTCGAAGGTGAAGTCCTCGTCCGCCAGCAGCTGGCCCGCATCCACCACCACGACTCCGCCCGCAGCCGTCGCGTTCGCGTCGTCCGTGACGATGTGATAATCGAACAGCTGCCCGCCCAGCAGGCCGAACTGAGTGTCGGAGCCCGAAAGCAGAGTGATCAGCTCAATGTTCACGAAGCCCGAGCCCAGCGTCAGCGCCGAATAATGGCCGGCCAGCGTCACATAGTCGCGATCCGCTCCGCCGTCCGGGCTGTCCGCACTCGTCAGAGCCCCGCCGAAATAGAAACCGTCGCTGCCCGAACCACCCGACGCAGAGTCGTCGCCGCCGTCCTGAAGCTGGAAGAAGTCGTTGCCGCTGCCGCCCGTCGCGGCGTTGCTGGAAGAGTTCCCCCGGAGATCCCCACCCGTCGGGGTGCCGGTATAGGTGAGTATCTCCACATTGGTGGGCAGCACATAAGTCGAAAGGTTGGTTCGAACCTCGTCCGCAGTGCCCTCGCCGGAATTTTCCGTGACCGTGTCGTCGCTGCTGTCCACCATGTAGATATCGTTGCCCGCACCGCCGCTCATCGTGTCGTTGCCTGCCCCGCCGTCGAGATGATCGTCGCCGGCATTGCCGATCAGGATGTCGTTGCCCTCCAGCCCCGATAGGGTATCGTTCCCGGCCGCGCCCCTCAGCAGGTCGGCGATCTGCGACCCGTCCGTGTCGAAGACGGTTGTGACGGCGATGTTCTGGTCCAGCTTCACGCCGGCGGCATTCGCATCGGTGGTATCTACATCCGGCACGGAATTGTTCTCGATCAGGATCGGGTTCGGCATGACGCTGTCGTTCAGGTAGACGCCGACGTCGGTCCAGCCCACGGTGTTGCCGGTGACCTCACCGCCGCTGACCACCGGGCCGTTCTGGTAGACCCAGATTCCGACAACCTTGGAGGCGACGTTTTCCGCATTCGTGCCCGTGAGGGTGTTGCCGGTGATGGCGAGGTCGGTGTTGCTCGAGGCGAGGATGAGGCCCGAATAGGCGCCCGCGGGGCCCGCATAGCCGATCTGGCTGATCGTGTTGCCCGAGATGGTGCCGGTCGAGCGATTGATGGAGATGCCGTTCTGAGCGATCACACTCTGCGCGCCTCCGCCGGTGATCGTAACTCCTGTGATCTCGATGTCGGCGCGAACGAAGGTGGCGCCCTGCTTCTGGAAGTCGGTGATCGAGCCGCCCGTCATGGTGAAGGCGAGGATCGCGTCGTTGTCGACGACCAGGCCGACGCCACGCTGGACCCCGTCGACGAGCGGATGGCCGCCAGCGGTCGTGCCGCCGGGATAGGGATCGCGCACCGCAGTGATGTCGACGCCAAGCAGGGTGCCGGAGGAATTGCGATAATATACGCCGTAGAAATTGGCGATGCCGGCGCCTCCGCCCTCATCGACCGTGTTGCCGGAACCGTGGCCATCGATGTCGATATTATCGATCGTGACGTTGAGGCTGTTGAGGACCGTTACGACCCCATGTATCTCGCGGTCGCCGCTCGAACGTGCCGTCTCGGCTAGGTTCGCAGGCGCCTGGATGGTCACCTGCGCGCCCTCGGCGGCCTTCAGGGTCAGATTGTCACGATCGAGAAGGATTACCTGCTCGACGTAGGTTCCCGCTGCGATGACGATTGTGTCGCCGTCGGCGGAGGCACTCACCGCTTCTTGAATTGTGGAATAATCGCCGGGGCCGACGAACAGGATTGCCATGATGTGCTTCTCCGCGAAAGGGCCGACCCGCCGAATCGCGCGGAGAAGCAGGTCGACGCTTGAAACCGCCTCGTGCAGAAGTCAATGGCGACCGTGCTTATAAAACTTGCGCTATCGATAATAAATGGATTGCAGACCTCATATAACCATAGGGGTGACGTACACTTTCTGGTGGCTGCGATCTCTTCATTTTTCATCCAGATCACTTATGTCGTCTAGAAAGATGACAAAAATATCTTGAGAACTTAGCATCAGTTCACATTAGTTTATCCGTTATTTTTTACAGATAAGTGCCCGATCCGACTCTCGCTTGCGCTGCCTTTCGGGATCCGGCGCGACGGCGTTACAAGCTGGTCAGCGGGGCGGAGCCGATCGCGCTTCGCTTCGAGCAGGGGCGGGCGAAGCTTGCGGGCGGCTTTCCCGAGCTGGAGGACGAATTGTGCGCCCTGACTTATCGGGCTTTGAGGGGCCGTCGGCTCGCCCGACCGGGCGCACACGATGGTGTGGGCGATGACCGAGTTGTTCGAAGGTCCGCGGGCGGCGCCTCGGATCCGGCAGCTCTAGCGGCGCTCAGCGCTCGCGGCGTTCCAGATAGAGGTAGGTGGGGTCGAATTCGGCGGCGGCTTCGAGGCCAAAGCGGTCGAGGATCCGGGCGCGGCCGCCTCGGAACTCGAGGAGGCCGTTCTCGCGAAGCTCCTTCAGGGTCCGGTTTACGTGGACGCTGGTGAGACCGAGGCATTCGGCGAGATCGGTCTGGGTAAGCGCGAAATCATAGCCGTCCGCCTGCGCCAGGCCGACGAGGGCGAGGCGGACGTGAAGCTCGCAAAAGAGGTGGGCGACACGGGCGTAGGCGGTCCGGCGGCCGAGTGAGAGCGCCCATTCGCGGTGGATCGCGGCGTCGAGGTTGGTCGCGAACCAATAGACCCGGGTCAGATGCGGGAGGCGCTCGGTGATCTCCCTAAGGCGCGCATGCGGAACGGCGGCGATGGTGCAGGGCGTGAGGGCGAGGACGTCGTGGTCCAGCCGCTTCAGGGTGAAGGCGTGGAGATCGAGAAAGTCGCCGCCGACGTGGAGCTCTGTGATCTGCCGGCTTCCGTCCTTCAGATCCTTGTGGCGGCAGGCGATTCCGTTCAGCAGCAGGATCGAGACTTCGAGCGGCTCGTGGGCGCGGACGATACGGGTGTCGGCGGGGACGTCCTTCACCTCCGCGACGACTCCGCGGATCGCCGCTTCCTCCTCGGCGGAGATGTCGTCGCGGGCGCGAAGCTTCATCAAATGGCGGTCGATCATCGGACGCCTGCCTAGCAGGGCGCGCGGCGCGGGGCACGTCCGATTCGGAACCGGAATGCTCGGCACTGCATTAAACCTGCCGCAGGATAGCCTGCCTGGAGGAACATATGAAGAAAATCGCTTTGACCGCCGCTCTCGGCGCGCTTTCGCTCGGCCTTGCCGCCTGCGGCGGCGGTGAGAGGAATGAGGCCGACGCCAATGCGGCCGGCGCCAATGAAATGGGCACCGAGATGGAGGCCGACGGCGCGAACGGCTCGGCGAGCGCATCGGGCGGAGCGGCCGAAAGCGCGGCCGCGAACACCGGCGCCTTCCCCAAGGGCGCGCGGATCATCGAGGAGGGCGGAGTCACCTACCGGATCGATGCGGACGGCACTCGGGTAAGGCTGAGCGATCGGGACAGCCGGATCGTGGTCGAGAACGGAGTCCGCTATCGGGTCGATCCGGGCGGGACGCGGGTCCGGATCAACGAGCGCGGGATCGACATTGACGGACCGGACGTCGACCTTCCCGACGTCGATCTTCCGGACGTGGACGTCGGCGTCAACAAGAAGGGCAATCCCGACATCGACGTGAAGGACAAATCGGACGGCAATGACGGGCCGAACTGACGCGCGTCCGCATCGAAGAGCCTAAGGAAGGGCGGTCCTTGCGGGCCGCCCTTTCTATTCGAGGTTCGAGCGCGGCTATTAAGCGCTGTCGGCGGCGTCGTATTCGTCGCGGTGGCGGCGGATCATGGCGTCGGCTTCGTCCACCAGCCGCTTGCTCTCGGCGATGCTGGTTCGAAGGTCCTGCTGGTTGCGCTCGAATTCCTGGGCCTGGCGCTCGCGCCTTCTGAAACGTTCGTTCGGGATGTCGATTTCCTTCTCCCGCGTAGAACAGCGGGCCGCGCTGAATCGATCCCGTGCGTCAGACGTCAGGTGATTGAACCGACTTTCTTGCCCGCCCGCCACACGTCACAGACCGGGCAATCCCCGTCGTTGCGCGCGTGCTCGACCGCCTGCTTGTCGTCGGGCGAGGGTGTCCTTGGTCTTGACCACCTCGCCCCCGGCCTTGCTCAGCTTGTTGACGCGGTAATGTTCCACGATTTCTCCCCCTGCCGCCAATATTCACGGCAGGGGCTGGCATGGCAAGACCGTTGCGACAGGGGCTTGAACGGAGCCTCGAAACGCCCGATGTGAAGGCGGTCACACCTTGCCCGACAGGATCCTTCATGCGCGACCACGCCGACATTCTGAACGCCCTCGTCCCGATCGTCATCGAGCAGTCGAACCGGGGGGAGCGCAGCTTCGACATCTATTCGCGGCTGCTTCGCGAGCGGATCGTGTTCGTGACCGGGCAGGTCGAGGACCATATGGCGACGCTCATCACCGCCCAGCTCCTCTACCTCGAGAGCGAGAATCCGAAGAAGGACATCTTCATGTACATCAACTCGCCGGGCGGCGTGGTCACGGCGGGAATGGCGATCCACGACACCATGCAATATATTCGCCCGCGGGTCGGGACGGTGTGCATGGGGCAGGCGGCGTCGATGGGCGCCTTCCTTCTCGCGGCCGGCGAGCCCGGGATGCGGGTTGCGCTCACCAACGCCCGGATCATGGTCCACCAGCCCTCCGGCGGCGCGCAGGGGCAAGCCACCGACATCGAAATCCAGGCGAAGGAGATCCTTCGAATCCGGCACCGGATGAACGAGCTGATGGCCAAATATACCGGCCAGACGCTCGAGGCGATCGAGACCGCGGTGGAGCGCGACAAGTTCTTCGGCGCCGACGAGGCCAAGGCGTTCGGCTTGGTGGACGAGGTGTTCGAGAAGCGTCCCGCCCCGGGTGACGGGGACAGCACGCACCAGGCGGAGGCGGCCTAGTCGCAGCCATCACGGCGGCTCAAGGTTTTCCTTTTCTTTCAGCTCTTTCGCGTGTCCGTGGGCTTGTGTTCGAGCGGACGGGCGGCCACATTGGCTCCGACGGCGGGCACTCCAGTGCCGGCGGTGCGGAGCTTTCGTCGCGCCGGCTCGCTCCTCCGCCTCGGGCGGGGGGGTGTCGTGCTCTCCCCGGCGTTAAGGATTATGCCATTGTGATCGTGCGATAGTGCGGTCTAGGATGGCTTAGGCAAAAGGGCCCTTTGTGGTGCCCATAAGGCGAGAGAATGACGAAGCTTAGCGGCAGCGACTCCAAGAGCACCCTCTATTGCTCCTTCTGCGGGAAGTCGCAGCACGAGGTGAGGAAGCTCATCGCCGGGCCGACCGTGTTCATCTGCGACGAGTGCGTTGAACTGTGCAACGACATCATCCGCGAGGAGACCAAGTCCTCGCTGGTGAAGACCCGCGACGGGGTTCCGACGCCGCTCGAAATCTGCAACCACCTCGACGATTATGTGATCGGCCAGAGCCACGCGAAGCGCGTGCTCTCGGTGGCGGTGCACAACCATTACAAGCGGCTGGCGCACGGATCGAAGACCGGCGAGGTCGAGCTTTCCAAGTCGAACATCCTGCTCGTCGGGCCGACCGGCTGCGGGAAGACCCTGCTCGCGCAGACCCTGGCGCGGCTGCTCGACGTGCCGTTCACCATGGCGGACGCCACGACGCTCACCGAAGCCGGCTATGTCGGCGAGGACGTCGAGAACATCATCCTGAAGCTGCTTCAGGCCAGCGACTATAATGTCGAGCGGGCGCAGCGCGGCATCGTCTATATCGACGAGATCGACAAGATCAGCCGCAAGTCGGACAATCCGTCCATCACCCGCGACGTGTCGGGCGAGGGCGTCCAGCAGGCGCTTCTGAAGCTGATGGAAGGCACCACAGCCTCCGTCCCGCCCCAGGGCGGGCGCAAGCATCCGCAGCAGGAATTCCTTCAGGTCGACACGACCAACATCCTGTTCATCTGCGGCGGCGCCTTCGCGGGCCTCGAGAAAATCATCGCCGACCGCCTGCAGGGCAAGTCGATCGGCTTCGGCGCCTATGTCGCCGCGCCCGAGGAGCGCCGCACCGGCGAGATCCTCCGCCAGGGCGAGCCGGACGACCTGTTGAAGTTCGGCCTCATCCCAGAATTCGTCGGCCGTCTGCCGGTGATCGCGACTCTGGAGGATCTCGACGAGACCGCTTTGGTCAAGATTCTTCGCGAGCCGAAGAACGCCTTGGTGAAGCAATACGCCAAGCTGTTCGACATGGAGGACGTGAAGCTGAGCTTCACCGACGAAGCGATGGTTGCGGTCGCCAAGAAGGCGATCGAGCGCAAGACCGGCGCCCGCGGCCTCCGCTCGATCCTCGAGAACATCCTGCTTGACACCATGTTCGACCTACCCTCGATGGACGGGGTCGACGAGGTGATGATCGACAAGGACGTGGTCGAAGGCCGTAAGGAGCCGGTTCGGGTCTACGCCGAGAAGAAGGGCGAGAGCGCGGCCTGAGCGGGCGCGGCGCTGAACCCACGTGAGCCAAAATCTGCCAACCGCCGAGCGGCCGGCCTATCTGGCCTGGCTGCCGGCCTTTCTTTTTAGCTCGGCCGATGGCGCACTCCGCTACATCCTGAAGGCCTGGGCGCTGATGCTGGTGCCGAGCTTCGCCTTGAGCGCGCTCCTCGCCCTGATCCTGCCCGACCTGCCGCGGCCGGACTTCCCGGTGGAGGAGATCGGCTTTCCGGTGCTGTTCCTACTGCTGGTGGTGGTATCGCCGGTGGTCGAGACGCTCATCATGGCGCCGGTGCTGCTGCTTGTCACGCGTCTGCTCGGCCCAGGTCCCGCGGTGCTCGTAAGCGCGGCTTTGTGGGCCATCGGGCACAGCCTTCAGGCCGCGGGCTGGGGCCTCGTGGTCTGGTGGCCCTTCCTCGTCATGTCCATCGCCTTCCTCACTTGGCGGCCCCGCGGGCTGGCGACCGCCTGCGGACTCGTCGTCGCCATCCACGCCCTCCAGAACCTCGTTGGAGCCCTCTTCATCCTTGCCGGAGCCCGCTGAGGCGGCGGCGGTCATTGATGAGGGAAGGCGCCGCGTCCATATAGGAGCCAAGAGAGCCGCAAGGCCCGAGTGGAGTTTCTTCGTGACCCAGACCTATCCCGTCCTTCCGCTTCGCGACATCGTCGTCTTCCCGCAGATGATCGTGCCCCTGTTCGTCGGGCGCGACAAATCGGTGGCGGCGCTTGAGAGCGCGATGGCGGCGGGGAAGCAGATCTTCCTCGTCTCGCAGCTCGATCCTGCCGAGGACGATCCGGACCGCGATGCCCTCTACGACATGGGCGTCATCGCGACCGTCCTCCAGCTGCTCAAGCTTCCCGACGGGACCGTGCGCGTTCTTGTCGAAGGGCAGGAGCGGGCAACCCTTCTGTCGATGCGGGCGGAGGGCCAGCATCTTGTCGCGGACGTGGAAGGCGTCGCCGTCGGAGAAAGCGAAGGGCCCGAAGTCGCCGCTTTGATGCGATCTGCTGTCGAGCAGTTCGAGAATTATTCGAAGCTCAACCGCAAGCTTCCCGCGGAAACGGCGGTTCAGCTCGCCGAGATAGAGGACGCTTCGAAGCTCGCGGACTCGATCGCCGCCAACATCAACATCAAGGTTTCGGACAAGCAGGCCCTGCTCGCCGAGCTGAATCCGGTCCGCCGGCTGGAGATGGTCTTCGCCTTCATGGAGGGCGAGCTAGGCGTGCTTCAGGTCGAGAAGAGGATCCGCTCGCGCGTCAAGCGCCAGATGGAGAAGACGCAGCGTGAATATTATCTCAACGAGCAATTGAAGGCGATCCAGCGCGAGCTCGGCAATGAAGGCGAGGAGGGGGAGGGCGACGAGCTCACCGAGCTCGCCAAGAAGATCGCCAAGACAAAGCTTTCCAAGGAAGCGCGCTCGAAGGCCGAGCAGGAGCTGAAGAAGCTCAAGGCGATGGCTCCGATGTCGGCAGAAGCGACGGTCAGCCGCAATTATCTCGACGTGCTGCTCGGCCTGCCGTGGGGCAAGAAGTCGAAGGTCAAGAAGGACATCGCGGAAGCGCAGGCGATCCTCGACGAGGACCATTACGGGCTCGAGAAGGTGAAGGACCGGATCGTGGAATATCTCGCGGTCCAGGCGCGCACCAACAAGCTGAAGGGCCCGATCCTCTGCCTCGTCGGACCGCCCGGCGTCGGCAAGACCTCGCTCGGCCGCTCGATCGCGAAGGCGACGGGGCGTGAGTTCGTGCGCCAATCCTTGGGTGGCGTTCGCGACGAGGCCGAAATACGCGGCCACCGCCGCACCTATATCGGCTCGCTTCCGGGCAAGATCGTCTCGAACCTCAAGAAGGCGGGCTCCTCCAACCCGCTCTTCCTCCTCGACGAGATCGACAAGCTCGGCCAGGATTTCCGCGGCGACCCCGCTTCGGCCCTGCTCGAGGTGCTGGATCCCGAGCAGAATTCCAAGTTCCAGGACCATTATCTGGAGATCGACTACGACCTCTCGGACATTATGTTCGTCACCACGGCGAACACGATGGACATGCCGCAGCCCCTGCTCGACCGGATGGAGATTATCCGGCTCGAAGGCTATACCGAGGATGAGAAGGTCGAGATCGCGACCCGCCACCTCATCCCCAAGCAGATCGAGAGCCACGGCCTGAAGGACGGCGAGCTGACCTTCACCGAGGGGGGCCTTCGAGCGCTGATCCGCCATTATACTCGTGAGGCGGGCGTGCGCACGCTCGAGCGGGAGATCGCCAAGGTCGCGCGAAAGGCGCTTCGCCAGATCCTGGAAGGCAAGGCCGAGAAGGTCGAGCTGACTCCGGACAATGTCGCGGACTTTTCGGGCGTCCGCCGCTTCCGCCACGGAATGGGCGAAGAGGAGGACCAGATCGGCGCCGTCACCGGCCTCGCCTGGACCGAAGTGGGCGGCGAGCTTCTGACCATCGAGGCGGTGACCGTCCCCGGCAAGGGCCAGATCAAGACGACCGGCAAGCTCGGCGAAGTGATGCAGGAGTCGGTCCAGGCGGCCTTCTCCTTCGTGAGGGCGCGAAGCCCGAGCTATGGCGTGAAGCCGAGCCTGTTCGGAAAGAAGGACATCCACGTCCACCTTCCCGAAGGCGCGGTGCCCAAGGACGGCCCCTCGGCGGGCATCGGCATGGTGACGGCGATCATTTCGACCCTCACCGGCAATCCCGTGCGCCGCGACGTGGCGATGACGGGCGAAGTGACCCTTCGCGGCCGAGTGCTCCCGATCGGCGGCCTCAAGGAGAAATTGCTCGCGGCGCTTCGCGGAGGCATCAAGAAGGTGCTGATCCCGGCCGAAAACGAGAAGGATTTGGTCGAAATCCCCGCCGCGATCCGCGGAGGGCTCGAGATCGTTGCCGTCAGCCATGTCGACGAGGTACTGGGTCACGCGCTCGCGACTCCGGTGGTTCCGATCGACTGGACTGAGGCGGACGAGCTTGCGGCCGTGCCGGCGCCCGAGCTGGCCTCGGCGCCGGACGAGGCCGCTGGAGCTTCTATTCGCCACTGAACTTGCTTTAATTGAGGGGAGTGCGCCGGTTTCTCTCGAAATCGGCGCTTTCCTTTTGACTCGTTCTTCCGACGTGAGGTTAGATGGCCGCTTCGCGCCAGCCGCGACTCAAACGGAAACAGGGGTTCGGGAGAGATGAACAAGCAGGAGCTTATCGGCACGGTCGCCGACACGACCGGCCTCAGCAGGGGCGATGCCACAAGAGCCGTTGAAGGCGTGTTCGATGCGATCACCAGCGCGCTGAAGCGGGGCGACGAAGTGCGGCTGGTCGGTTTCGGGACCTTCTCCTGCTCGAAGCGCAAGGCCTCGACGGGGCGCAACCCGCGTACCGGCGAGCCTATGCAGATCAAGGAATCGACCCAGCCCAAATTCCGGGCCGGCAAGGTTCTGAAGGATTCGGTCAGCCGCTGATCCGGCGGCTGGACAGTCTGACGGACGGCCGGTAATGGGCCGCCTTCATTCCCCATCCTGCCACAGGGGAGTGATCCAGGGCGTGGGCGCGTAGCTCAGTGGTAGAGCACTGTGTTCACACCGCAGGGGTCGCAAGTTCAATCCTTGCCGCGCCCACCACGCCCCCCTTTCACTTATCTTCGGATGGGGCGTCCTCACTGCGCGGGGGCGGGGCGCCGAGCGCCTTCGCGGCCCGAGCCACGTCCTCGTCGCTGGGTGCCGCCGGAAGCTCCTCGCCGGGCGCACGGGCGTCGTCCGGGAGGCCGGGGCCGGTTCCGGCAATCGTCTCGTTGCGGGGCCGCTCGTTGGGGCCGGTGCTGATCTTGGCTTTGTCGTCCATCGCCTTCATCCTTCCTCGTGCTAGACAGCGACCGGGGAGAGCGGCGGTTCCCTTAGGAGGAGCAAAGGCATGGCGGCCGATCATCAGGGCTTGGTTCGGGAGCTCCGGGCTTTCGGGCTCCGCTTTCCGGGGGCGCATTCGAAGGCGCCGTGGCCGGGGCATGACGATCTGGCGGTGAAGGACAAGACCTTCGCCTATCTTCCGGCGGAGGGGGAGCCGTTCAGCCTGTCGGTGAAGCTTCCCTATACAAGCGAGGTGGCGCTGGAGCTGAGTTTCGCGGCGCCGACCGGCTACGGGCTCGGGAAATCGGGGTGGGTGACCTTCACTCCGGCACCAGGCGAGATGCCAAGCGTGGAGCAGATGAGGGAGTGGATCGAGGAGAGCTACCGCGCCCAGGCGCCGCGGCGACTGGTGAAGGAGCTCGACGCGCGCTAGGGCGCGTCTATGCTCCAGCACCGAGCCGAAGATCGCCGCCTGTGGCGCGAGGAGGCTCGCGCGACGCTGGCGCTCGCTTGGCCGCTGATCCTCACCAATGTTGCCCAATCTCTGATCCACGCCACCGACGTCGTTCTGCTCGGCTGGGCGGGAGCTTCGACGCTTGCGGCCGGGACGCTGGGCGTGAACATCTATTTCGCGTTCCTCATCTTCGGGATCGGGCTCGTCACCGCCTCGGCGCCGATGATCGCCAAGGAATTGGGTGAGCGGCGGCACAGCGTCCGCGACGTTCGCCGGACGGTGCGGCAGGCGATGTGGGCGGCCGCGGCTCTGACGGTGCCGGTCATGGCTGTGCTCTGGTATAGCGGCCCGATACTCGTCGCGATGGGGCAGCAGCCGGAGCTTGCGGAGGGCGCGCAATCCTTCGTGAGGGCGCTGCAATGGGGGTTTCTCCCCTATCTCGGGTACCTCGTTCTGCGCTCCTTCATCTCCGCGCTGGAGAAGCCGCTCTGGTCGCTGATCGTCGGGCTCCTCGCGGTGATCTACAACGGCGTGATCAATTACGGCCTCATCTTCGGAAAGCTCGGCCTTCCCAAGCTGGGCCTGATGGGCGCCGGGATCGGGAGCGCGAGCGCCAACCTCTTCATGTTCCTCGGCATGGCGGCGGTGGTGGTGCTTCACCCCCGATTCCGACGCTACCGGCTGTTCGGGCGGTTATGGGGCGCCGATTGGGAGCGGTTCCGCGAGGTGTGGCGGCTCGGCCTTCCGATCGCGGTGACGCTCGCGCTCGAGATCACCATCTTCAACGCGGCGGTGTTCCTGATGGGCGTGATCGGCGCCTCCTCGATCGCCGCCCATGCGATCGCCATTCAGGTGGCCGCGCTCACCTTCATGGTGCCGATGGGCCTCGGGCAGGCGGTGACGGTTCGTGTCGGCCTCGCCTACGGACGGCAGGACCCCGAGGGGATCGCCCGCGCCGGCTGGACCGCCTTCACTCTCGGAGTGGGCTTCATGGCGGCGATGGCACTCGTCATGCTCGCTATTCCGGGGCCTCTGATCCACATCTTCCTCGATCCCGCGGACCCCGCCAACGCGGCGGTGATCCCGCTTGCAATCTCCTTCCTCACCGTCGCCGCCTTCTTCCAGATCTTCGACGGAGCGCAGGTGGTGGGGGCGGGGATGCTGAGAGGGCTGCAGGACACCAAGGTGCCGATGGTCTTCGCGGCCTTCGGCTATTGGGTGGTCGGGCTCGCGACCGGGATCGGGCTGGCGTTCGGGCTCGGGATGAAGGGCGTGGGCCTCTGGATCGGCCTTGCCACGGGCCTCGCCGTCGTCTCGGTGCTGATGCTGGCGCGGTGGATTCGGCGGGAGCGGCTCGGCCTCATGGATTGGCGAGCAATTCCTTGACGCTGGGGCGGGGCCGCCCTTATGTGCCCGCCGCACCTTCCCGGCGCATGTGGCGATCGTAGCTCAGTTGGTTAGAGCACCGGTTTGTGGTACCGGGGGTCGCGGGTTCAAGCCCCGTCGATCGCCCCACCTGCGCCTCCCAAGATCAGGATCCACGATGGACGCGCCCTGGGACTATCCCGACTTCGACGATCATGAGATCGTCCACTTCGTAACCGACCGGCAGACGGGCCTTCGAGCGGTGATCGCCGTCCATTCCACCACGCTCGGGCCGGGGGCGGGCGGGGTCCGTTTCTGGAACTATGCGCAGACGGGAGACGCCGTTCGCGACGCGCTGCGCCTGTCGCGGGGCATGAGCTTCAAGAATGCGATGGCTGGCCTCCCTCTCGGTGGGGGCAAGGCCGTGATCCTAGCCGACGAGGGCCGGACCAAGACGCCTGAGATGCTGGAAGCCTATGGCCGCGCCGTGGAGGGTCTCGGCGGGCGCTACGTGACGGCCGAGGATGTCGGGATGAGCGTTTCCGACATGGTCGCGCTGTCGCGGCAGACGCGCTACGTCGCTGGCCTACCCGTGGCGGAAGGCGTGGTCGGGGGCGATCCCGGGCCGCATACCAGCTACGGCGTGTTCCTGGGTGTCAAGGCGGCCGTGCGGCGCGCGCTCGGCAAGGACAGCCTCGCCGGAGTCCATATCGCCATCCAGGGCGCCGGGAGCGTCGCGGGCGGACTCGCCCGCCTTGCCGCTCGTGAAGGCGCCCGGATCACCGTCACCGACATCGACCGCAACCGCGCCGAGGGCCTCGCCGTCGAAGTCGGTGGCGAGCTGGTCGAGCCGGGCGATATCATGACGATCGAGGCGGACGTGCTCAGCCCCAACGCGCTTGGAGCGATCCTGACGGAGGAGTCGATCGCGGCGCTGAGGGTGCCGATCGTCGCCGGCGGTGCGAACAACCAACTCGCCACGCGCGAGGACGGCCAGCGCATCCACCAGCGCGGCATCCTCTACGCGCCCGATTACGTGATCAATGCCGGCGGGATCATCAACGTCTCGACCGAATATCTGAAGGACGGGGACCAGCAGACGGTCCGCTCCCGGATCGAGCAGATCCCGGAGCGGCTCGAGCAGATCTGGTCGGAAAGCGGAGAGACCGGCCGCAACCCCGCCGAAGTGGCGGACGACATGGCGAGGCGGCTGATCGGCCGCGCTTGAATCCGGGCTAGAGAGGCGGCGCCTCGCGCGGCTTGTCGCGGCCGAGGCGGTGCTCCCGGTAGAGGGTGTAGAGGCCCGAGAGGATGATGACGGCCGCGCCGATCCAGGTGCTTCCCGGCGGCCGGTCCCCGAAGATCACCCAGCCGAGCAGGACCGCCCAGAGCAATTGGGTGTAGTCGAACGGGACCACCACCGGCACCGGGGCGTAGCGGAGCGAGGCGGTGAGGAGCAGCTGGGCGACCCCGCCGAAGCTTCCGAGCGCGAACAGGATGAGCCAGGTTCGCGCGTCATGTGCCGCGCCGTAGACCAGCATTAAAGGCGCGATCGCGATCATCGAGAGGAGCGAGAACCACAGGACGGTGGTCTGGGTCGCCTCCGTCTTGCCGATCTGGCGGATGGTGATGGTGGTGACCCCGACCCCGAACGCCGCCGCGACCGCCAGGATGAGGCCGGTCATCGGGACCTCCGTTCCGCTGGGGCGCATCACGACCAGCACGCCCAGAAAGCCGATCACCACGGCGCTCCAGCGGTGGCGGCCGACCCGCTCGCCGAGCACCAGAGCCGAGAGGATGACCGCGAAGAGGGGAGCGGCGAAGCCGATCGTCGTCGATTCCGCCAGCGGCAGATATTGGAGCGCGCTGAAGGCGACGAACATGGTCGAGAGCCCGGCCGCGGCGCGCCAGACGTGGGCGAGCGGCCGCTCCGTCCGCCAGACGCCGGAATTGCGGCTCCAGCCGATCCACACCAGAAGTGGCGGAAGGCCGAAGGCGAAGCGGTAGAAGGTGAGCTCCACCGTCGAGGCACCCGCCTGGTAGCCAAGCTTGATCGTCGCCGCCATGAAGGCGAAGCAGGTCGTTGCGCCGATCCTGAGGCCGATGCCGAGGAGCCGGTTCTGCTGGGGACGGTCGGAGGACATTGAGCGCTCGCCTTGGGCGCCCGCGGGGCCAAAAGGCAAGACTAGGTGATGCTACGGGTTTGAGCCGTGCCGTCCCTCCGCTAGAGGGACGCGGCACATGCACATATTCGCGAATCCCGCCCGTTTTCTTCGGCTGGCACGGCCGCTGACCGCCTGGCTCGGCTGGGGCGGAGCGCTGCTGCTCGCCATCGGGCTCGGGGCGGGCCTGTTCGCGAGCCCCCGCGATTATCTCCAGGGGGAGAGCGTGCGCATCATGTACGTCCATGTGCCCGCCGCCTGGCTCGGAATGGGCGGCTGGACCGGGATCGCGATCGCAAGCCTGATGCAGCTGGTCTGGCGCCACCCGCTCGCCGGAATCGCCGCTCGGGCAATCGCGGCCCCCGGCGCGGTGTTCACCGCCATCTGCCTCGTCACCGGCTCGCTGTGGGGGCGGCCGACCTGGGGCACCTATTGGGAATGGGACGGGCGGATGACGTCGATGCTCGTCCTCCTCTTCCTCTACATCGGCTATGTGGCGCTCGCCGAAGCGGAACGGGAGCGGGGCGGGGAGGGGCGGCTTGCCGCCATCTTCGGCCTCGTGGGGGCGATCAACATTCCGGTGATCCGCTTCTCGGTGGAATGGTGGAACACGCTGCATCAAGGGCAGAGCATCAGCTTCACCGGCGGCCGCTCCAGCATCGATGGCTCCATGCTCTGGCCTTTGCTCGCCTCCGCCCTCGGTTTCTCGCTTCTGTTCGGAGCGGTCGTGCTGATGCGGATGCGCACGATGCTGGCGCGGCAGAAGGTGGAAGCCCGGATGAGGCGGATGGCGGCATGAACCACTGGCCGTTCATCGTCGGCGCCTATGCCGCCACCCTGCTTGGAACGCTCGGCCTCGCCGGCTGGAGCTATGCGGCCATGCGCCGGGCGGAGCGGGCGGCCGAGGCTCTGAAGGGCGAGCGGTGAAGCGCAAGAACCAGCGGCTGACGCTCCTCCTCCTTGCCATCGCCGCCGTGCTGGGGGCGGTGCTGCTCGCGATGTCGGCGCTGAAGGACCAGGCGGCCTATTTCTATTCTCCCGGCGACGTTGCCCGCGAAGGCGCGCCCACAGACCGGGCGGTCCGGATAGGCGGGATGGTGCAGCAGGGCTCGCTCCGCCGGGCGGCCGACGGAGTGACGATCGACTTCGTCGTAAGGGACGAGACGCCGCACACCATTCCTGTCCGCTTCCGCGGGATCGCTCCCGACCTGTTCAAGGAGAATAGCGGCGTGGTGGCGGAGGGGCGGTTCCAGCCGGGCGGGCTGTTCGTCGCCGACGAGATCCTCGCCAAGCATGACGAGAATTACATGCCGCCGAAGCTCGCGGGTGAGAAGCACAAGAGCGAGAGCCTGAAGTGATCGCGGAGGCCGGGCTCGCCGCCCTGTGGCTGGGGGCGGCGCTTTCGCTGCTGCAGCTGTTCCTGGGGGTGACGGCGTTGCGGCCCGGCGGTGAGCGGCTGGCGGCCGCCATTCGGCCCGTAGCGGTGGTTCAGGCGGCATTGGTGGGCCTTTCCTTCCTCCTCCTAATCCAGCTGTTCCTGAGGACCGACCTCTCGGTGGCGTTGGTCGCGGCGAACAGCCATTCGCTCAAGCCCATGCTCTACAAGTTCGCGGGGGCGTGGGGGAATCACGAAGGCTCCATGCTGCTCTGGGTGACGGTGCTTGCGCTGGCGGGCGCGGCGGTGGCCCTGTTCGAGCGTCGGCTGGAGGAGCGGACCCTGATCGCGACCCTGGCGGCGCAGGCGGCGATCGGGCTTGGCTTCTACGCCTTTCTCCTCTTCGCCTCCAATCCATTCGAGAGGCTCGATCCGGCGCCGATGGAGGGGAGGGGGCTCAACCCTTTGCTCCAGGACCCCGGCCTCGCCTTCCACCCGCCCACCCTCTATTTCGGCTATGTCGGGATCTCGGTCGCTTTCTCATTCGCGGTGGGGGCGATCGTCACCCGCAACGTGGGCCCGAGCTTCGCCCGTGCGATGCGGCCGTGGGTGCTGGCCGCCTGGGTGTTTCTTACGCTGGGGATCACCGCCGGCTCCTATTGGGCCTATTACGAGCTCGGCTGGGGCGGCTGGTGGTTCTGGGACCCGGTTGAGAATGCCTCGCTCATGCCCTGGCTCGCAGCGACGGCCTTGCTCCATTCGGTGACCGTGCTCGCGACCCGCGACGGGCTTCGCGCCTGGACCTTGATGCTGGCGGTGGTCGCCTTCTCCATGTCGATGGTCGGCACTTTCCTCGTCCGCTCGGGCATCCTCACCTCCGTCCATTCCTTCGCGGTCGATCCGCAGCGGGGTGCCTTCATCCTCGTCCTCCTGGCGCTCTATATCGGCGGAGCGCTGACCTTGTTCGGGCTTCGGGTCGGGACGGTGAAGGAGGGCGCGACCTTCGAGCCGGTAAGCCGCGAGGGGGCGCTGGTGCTCAACAACCTCCTGCTCTCGGCCATATTGGGCATCGTGCTGGTTGGAACGCTCTATCCGCTGATCGTGGAGGCGGCGACCGGTTCCAAGCTCTCGGTCGGGCCGCCTTATTTCAACGCCGCCGCCGGGCCGCTCGCGCTCGCTCTGGTCGTTGCCATGGCGGCGGGCCCGCTGCTTCGCTGGCGGCGAGACCGGCTGCAGGCGCTGGCGAGGCGAATGGCTGTGCCGGCCTTGCTCGCCGTCGTGGCGCTGGCCGCGCTCCTCATCCTGACGCCCGGCGCGGGTATTCTTCCGCTCACCGGCCTGGTGCTTGCGATCGGCGTCGGGGTCGGAAGCCTCGCGCCGCTATGGAAGCGCAACCTTCGTCGAACCCCGCTTTTCATCTGGGGGATGGTCGTCTCCCATCTCGGAATTGCCGTCAGCCTCGCCGGAATGGCCAGCGAAGCGGCCTTCACCCGCGAGAAGCTTGTCGCCGCCCGCACCGGCGAGACTGTGGAGGTTGGGCCGTACCGGGTGCGGCTCGACGGGGTGGAGCCGGTGGCGGGGCCGAACTGGACGGCGATCGAGGCGAAGCTCACCGCTTCCCGCGGCGGCGGCGCGTTCGTGCTCCGGCCGCAGGCGCGGACCTTCATCTCGCCGACCATGGACACGAGCGAGGCCGCCATCGCCACTCGGCTGGACGGGCAGCTTTATACGGTGGTCGGAAAGCCGGACGGGGAGGGGCGCTGGCAGCTCCGGCTCTGGTGGAAGCCGTTCGTCACCCTGATCTGGCTCGGAGGGGCTCTGGTGGCGCTCGGCGGGCTGCTCGCGCTGGCGGGGCGGCTTCGGCGTGAGGGCCGGGCGGCGGCGAAGGAGGCCTGGGCATGAAGCGGCTGATCCTCTGGCTCCCGCTCGGCCTGTTCGCGGTTTTCCTGCTCGCGGTGGCTTTCGGCCTGTCGCGGTCCCCCGAGACGGTCGTGCGCTCGCAGCTGATCGGAAAGCCCCTGCCGGACTTCGCGCTTGAGGCCATCGTTCCGAACCATCCCGGCTTGAGCTCGGCCGATCTGAAGCGCGGTCAGCCGCGCCTGCTCAATGTTTTCGCCAGCTGGTGCGGACCGTGCGCGACGGAGTCGCCGCAGCTTCTCGAGCTGAAGCGCCGGGGCATCCCCATCGACGCGATCGCCATCCGCGACCGGCCCCAGGATGTGGCCGCTTTCCTCGGCCGTTATGGCGATCCGTTCGAGCGGATCGGGAGCGACCCCAATTTGCAGGTCCAGATGGCGTTCGGCTCCTCCGGGGTGCCGGAGACCTTCATCGTCGACGGCAAGGGCATCATCCGCCACCAGCATATCGGCGAGATCCGGCCGGAGCATGTGGCGGAGATCGTCAAGGCCTACGAGGCGGCGCGATGAGACTCATCATCGCCTCGGCTGCCCTCGTGCTCGCGTCCCCCGCGCTGGCGCAGTCGGCTCTTCCGCCCGCCGAATATGCCTACAAGCAGCTCGAGGATCCGCGGCAGGAGGCCGAGGCCAAGGCTCTGATGGAGACGCTGCGCTGCCTCGTCTGCCAGGGCCAGTCCATCGCCGACAGCGACGCCGATATGGCGGGCGACATGCGGGCGCTGGTGCGTGAGCGGATCCGCGCCGGCGAGAAGCCGGAAGAGGTACGGCGCTGGCTGGTCCAGCGTTACGGCGCCTGGGTGAGCTATTCTCCGCCCGTCGAGCCGTTGACCTGGCCGCTGTGGGCGGCGCCGGTCGTGCTTCTCGGCCTCGGCCTGTGGCTTGCCCGCGGCCGCTTCCGCAGGCGCGCGGGCTGATGGGCTTCCTCGTCCTTGCTGTCTTGGCGGCGGCGACGTTCCTCGCGCTCTGGCGGCTCGGTCGGCTGGACCGCACCGGGCTGCAGCTGCTGGGCGCGGTGCTCCTCCTCGCGCTGGCCGGCTACGTCTGGCAGGGGCGGCCCGGGCTGGAGGGAAGCCCCCGCGCCGCCGCCGAGCGTCCACCGCTCCCGCCGACCGCGTTCCAGGCGATGCGCCGCGGGATCTTCGGAAGCTTCGACCCGGCGGATAACTGGCTCATCATCTCGGAGAGCTTCCATCGCCGCGGCAATACAAGCGAGGCGGCCGCCACGATCAAGGCAGCACTCCGCCGCCGGCCTAACAATGCGGTGCTATGGACCGGCTACGGGAACGCCTTGCTCGTCCATGGCGGCGGGCTCAGCCCGGCGGCCGAGCTCGCCTACCGGCGCGCGATGATGCTGGCGCCGAAGCACCCCGGGCCTCTGCTCTTCTACGGGATCGCGCTGGCGCAGAGCGGCCGCTTCGACGAGGCGGAGCCGGTGCTCCGGCGCTCCCTCACCCTGGCTCCGCCGAATGCCGAATGGCGGGCGCCGCTGGAGCAGCAGCTTGCCTTGCTCCAGGCGGCTAGGGCGCGAGGCGCCGCCCGTCCCTGACGTCGGTGCCGCCGGTCGTGTCAGTGGTCGACGCCCCGCCCCGTTTCCTTCTGGAGCTCGTCGATACGCTTCGAAGCCTCGGCCTTGGTAAGATCGGGATCGAATTCCTCCCCCGCTTCCTGGCTCAGGGTCTTCAGATAAGAGGCCTGCGGCCCCGTCATCGACTCGTCGCCGGTGACCCAATCCTCCGGGTCCTTCTCCGGGGTGGGCTGGTCGTTCTGCTGGTCGGACATGATCTTTCCTTCGGTGAAGCCTTGCTCCACCAACGATGATGTTCCGATTCTGTTCCTAATGCTCAGGCCGCTTCGAACGGCAGGTTGAGCGCTTCGGCGACGGCCTGATGGCGGATCTTGCCGCCGGACACATTGAGCCCGTTGGCGAGGTGCTGATCGGCTTTCATAGCCTTTTCAGCGCCTTGGCTCGCGAGCTTCAGAACAAACGGAAGAGTCGCGTTGTTGAGCGCGAAGGCGGAGGTGCGGGCGACGGCGCCGGGCATGTTGGCGACGCAATAGTGGATCACGCCGTCAATCTCGTAAACCGGGTTGTCGTGGGTGGTGGCGCGCGACGTCTCGAAGCAGCCGCCCTGGTCGATCGAGATGTCGACCAGCACCGAGCCGCGCTTCATCGTCTTCAGCATGTCGCGGGTGACGAGCTTGGGCGCCGCGGCGCCCGGCACCAGCACCGCGCCGATCACCAGCTCGGCCTTGGTCACGGCCTTGGCGATGGCCGCTTTCGAGGCATAGGCGGTCTTGATCTGGCTTCCGAAGAACATGTCGAGCTCGGCCAACCGGGCGTTCGAGATGTCGTAGATGGTGACGTCGGCGCGCATTCCGACCGCCATCTGCGCGGCGTTCACGCCCGAGACTCCGCCGCCGAGGATCGCGACCTTGGCCGGAGCGACCCCGGGAACGCCGCCGAGGAGCACGCCTCGGCCGCCCTGCTCCTTCTCCAGATAATGGGCTCCGACCTGGATCGACATCCGGCCAGCGACCTCGCTCATCGGCTTGAGGAGGGGGAGCGAGCGGTCGTTGGCGGTCACCGTCTCATAGGCGATGCAGGTGGCGCCGGACTTCATCAGGCCGTGCGCCTGGTCGGGATCGGGCGCGAGGTGGAGGTAGGTGAAGAGGAGGTGGCGCGGTTCGAGAAGGGCGATCTCCTGCGCCTGCGGCTCCTTCACCTTCACGATCATGTCGGCGGCGGCGAACGTCTCGGAGGCGCTTCCGGCGATGCGGGCGCCGGCGTCCACATAATCCTGGTCGTCGAAGTCGATTCCCGTGCCCGCCTTCGTCTCGACGATCACGTCGTGCCCCGCGGCGACCAGCTCAGCGACCGAGCCGGGGGTGAGGCCCACGCGATATTCGTGGTTCTTGATTTCCTTGGGCACGCCGACGCGCATCTGAGACTCCTTCTCGCGTTTCTTCGGGCGGCCCTATAGCGGGGCTCTTCCGCTTTGTCGCCGTCCGGGAAGGACCTCGTCATGCCCCTTGCCCCGCTCATCGTCACGGCCCTGTTCGGCGACGGCGACAATGGCTGGCTTCAGGAGCTTCGGCGGGCGCATTACCCACCCGAGCTCAACCGGGTCCCCGCGCACCTCACCCTGTTCCGTCAGCTCCCCCCCAGTGTGGAGCAGGAGCTTAACGGCCGCCTTGCCGCCTACGCTGCGGCGCCGCCGCCGCGCGCTCAGATTGCGAGCGTGATGGACTTAGGCGCTGGAACGGCGCTTCGTGTCCTGAGCGAGGAGCTTGAGGACATACGCTACGACCTCATGCTGGCGCTGAAGGGCCTACTGACGCCGCAGGATTCGGGCGCGTGGCGTCCGCACATCACAATCCAGAACAAGGTGGACCCGAGGGACGCGAGGCGGCTTCAAAGCCAGCTTAAGGGCCGGTTCGACGGTCGCCCCCTCTCGATCAAAGACTTGGCGGTCTGGCGCTATCTCGACGGCCCCTGGGAGCCGGTGAGAAGCCACACCTTCCGCGGCTGAGGGCGGTCAATCGATCTGGCCGACCCCGTCGCAGCTGAAATCGAAGGCGGCGAGGCCGGCCTCGAGGTGCGAGGCGAGGAGCGGCATGTCCATCAGCTCGTCGATGGCGCTCTCCGGGTCCACTTCATTGGCCTCGGCGCAGGCATCGTCCCACTCGCTGACGTCGAACGTGCCGCGTCCGACCCAGGCGAGGGCGAGCGTCTCGGCGAGCTGGTCGTCGGCGAGGTCGTCAAGCATCGCCCGAAGCTCCTCCTCCACAGCGGTGTTGAGCTCGTCCTCAAGCGTTGAAAGGGCGCCGGCGCCGCTCTCATCGTCGAAATCGTCGACATTGTCGGCGTCCTCGTCCGGATCCTGGGCGGGGACCTGCGCCTCGTTCTCGCGTGCGCGGATGATGATCCTGCAGAGGCTTTCGAGAGGGGTAAGCAGTTCCATTTTCACTCTCCAGTCCGCCCGCTAACGATAGGAGGGGCGGGGGAGTTCCAGCGGCGAAGGGGAGCCGCCGGGGCATCGGGACGGCTCGATCCGGCTCCGGTTGACCGGCCGCGCGGCCCTTCCTATAGCGCCGGGCGCCCCGCCTCCGGCGGGCGCTGCCGATGGGGCGGAGTAGCTCAGCTGGTTAGAGCAGCGGAATCATAATCCGCGTGTCGGGGGTTCAAGTCCCTCCTCCGCTACCACCCCTTTCACCCCTTTCACCCTTGGAGGGTCGTCGGCCATGACTCTTCGAATCGGCACGGCGGGATGGACGATACCGACGACGGTCGCCGCCGAATTCCCGGCGGAAGGGGCCGGGCTCGAGCGCTACTCCGCCCGCTTTCCGTGCGCGGAGATCAACTCCTCCTTCCATCGCTCCCATCGGGAAGCCACCTGGACGCGCTGGCGGGACTCGGTGCCGGAGGATTTCCGCTTCTCCGCCAAGCTGTCAAAGGAGATCACGCACAAGCTGAAGCTCAAGGACGCGTCGGAGCGCCTCGTCGCGGCGACTGCGGAGATGGAGAGGCTCGGGCCGAAGCTTGAGGTAATCCTGGTTCAGCTTCCCCCCAGCCTGGCCTTTGACGAGGCTCTGGTGGAGGCGTTCTTCACGGAGCTGCGCACCCGCTGGAGTGGGAGCATTGCCTGCGAGCCTCGCCATGCCAGCTGGTTCGAGCCGGACGCGCAAGAGCTGCTGGAGCGGCACCGGGTGGCAGGCGTGGCTGCCGATCCGGCGAAGGTGCCGGCGGCGGCGGTGCCCGGCGGCTGGCGCGGCCTCAGCTATTATCGCCTCCACGGATCGCCCGTCATGTACCGCTCGAGCTATGACGACGGCCGGCTCGAAGCCTATGCCGCCGCCATCGCGGCGGACCGCGCCGCCGGGCGCGACATCTGGTGTATCTTCGACAACACCGCCTCCTCGGCCGCGGCGCAGGACGCGCTCAAGCTCCAGCGACTGCTTGCTCTCTAGGCAGCAGGCGGAGCCACTGACCGCGGAGTCACCTTCCAGGCCCGCTCCCCCATAAGCTCCTTCAACTGCGCGACGCGGGCGAGCAGGTTCTTATATTCCGAGTAGAAGAAGAAGGAGACGAGCAGATAGTAGGCGAACCAGCCCTTCTTCTTGCGGTGCTCCGGGTCGGCGAGGAAATAGGTGAAGAAGATCTGCCCCGGCCCAGTGGCGAGGGTCGTCACGGTGAGGACGAAGAGCAGGGGAACGAACCAGTCGAGCCGGTCGAGCCCTCCGGCCCGCCACGCCCAGTAAGCGACGATCGGAAAGACCTGCAGGGAGACCCATGGGAATATCTCTCGCCAGATCAGCAGGTGGAAGGCGCCTAGCTTGTTTCGGAAGGTCAGGTTCTTCGAGCGCAGCATTGGGCCGATCCGCTTCAGTGAGACCTGGAACCAGCCCTGCGCCCAGCGCAGCCTCTGGTTGGTCAGCGCCTTGAGGTCGGTGGGGGCGAGCTCTCGGGAGATCAGATGGGGGTCCGAAGCAATTTTCCCGCCGTTTTCAATGACTCGGAGGGATGAGTCGATATCCTCTGTGAGCATGAAGCCATGCATCCGGATGGAGCGGAGCCGCTCCGTCTTCCAATATCCGTTGCTCCCGCCGAAGATCCCGAAGCGGTGGAGCCGAGCGCGTCCGGGATGGGAGACGGCGTAGATCTGCTCGAACTCGATCGCGACCATCCTCGCCACCCAGGACGCGTCGCCGTTCCTGATGAAGCAATGGCCCTGGACGACGTCATAGCCGCTCGCCAGCCAGTTCCAGGCCCGCCGAAAGGCGCCGGGGTCCGGCTGATGGTCCGCGTCGAAGACGCCGACGAACTCCCCGCTTACACGGGACAGTGCCGAATTGACGTTCTGGGCCTTGGACGTGCTGCCGACGACCCGGAGAGGCACGAAGCGCGGGTCCCGCCGGGAGATGTCGCGGAGGACCTGCTCGAACGGCATGTCCTTGGGCGTGTTGTAGGCGAGGATGATCTGGAGCGGTCCCGGATAATCGACCTTCAGGAACGCCTCGATGGTGGATTCCAGAGTCACCGCCTCGTTCGGGAGATAGGCGGCGATGATGGCGCTTGCAGCTGGGTAATGCTCGGCTTCCGGCGGGTCGATCCGCCGCATGGCGAGTATTCCCTCGATCCAGATGAACAGGGCAGTCAGCACGATCATGATGGCAACCGCGACATAGACGCCCCAGCTGATATCCATGCCCCAGCTGCCCATCAGCCAGTAGAGCGTGAACGGGAAGAGGAGCGCCGCGGCGAAGGTGGCGACGATCTGGAGGGGGAGCCGGACCTTCTCCAGCCTCCGGCCGAGCCCCGTAGCGGCTTTCTTCCGCTCCGCCGCTTCCGCGACCATGGCCGGATCGAAGCGCGAGGGCTGAAGGTCCAGATGCGCGACGGCGTGGTCGGTGGCGACTCGCGCCAGCCCCAGCAGGTCCTCCGGCCTTTGTGCATCGGCGAAGGCGGCATAGCCGATGGAGGGGGTAAGCCTCAGCTTCTCCCCCGCCGCTTCGAAGCGGGTGGAGACGATGTGCTGGGCGAGCAGGGCCAGCCGCTCGCGGGCGAAGTCCGGCTCCACCCCCGGCAGGAGCATGAGGAAAGTGCCGTCCCGCGCGCGGCCGAAGGAGGCGAGGGGGTCTCCGCCACCGGTGAGGATGCGGGCGACCTGATAGCCCAGGGTGGCGTCGACGGTGCTGCCGAGCCGCGCCCGGACCCGCTCCATCTCCTCGAAGGCGAGGCAGGCGAGGACGCCCTGATAGCCGCCGCGATCCGCCCGGTGCCATTCGCGCAAGGCCTCGTCGCGAAACGCCGCTTCGGTCATCAGCCCTGTCTGCCGCTCGCGCGGAAGCTCTTCCGCGGGGACGGGCGGGCGGACCATCTTCGCCTGCACCCGCGCCAGCAGCTCCTCCGGCTTGAAGGGCTTCACCAGATAATCGTCGGCGCCGACATGGAAGCCGGAGACGATGTCCTCCACCTTGTTCTTGGTGGTGAGCAGGACGACGGGGATCGCGCGGTACATCCTGTCCGCCCTCACCTTCGAGAGGAAGGTGAGGCCGTCCATGTTGGGCATCATGACGTCCGACAGGATGAGGTCGGGCAGCACCTTCTGCAGCATCGACAGGCCCGCCGCCCCGTCCTCCGCATGCATGACGGCATAGCCGGCGCGAGTCAGGTGGCCGCTTATCAGCGCCGCGAGCAGGGGGTCGTCTTCGAGGAGAAGGATCGATCCGACCGGGGCCGCGGGAGTTCCTGCCGCCGCCGGGCTGTTCACCACCTAAGCCTCAGCGCGAGCCCCGCCGTCGTTCGCGAGAAGCCGCCCGGGGCGCCCGCGCGCGAGGAGAAGGAGTTGACGAACCCTTCGATCTCGAGCCGGTCGGTGAGGAGGCGGGTGAGCCGCCCCTCCGCCGAATAGATAGATCGGGCGCGGCCTGGATCGGCATTCTCGCGGCCGACCGAGCCTCGAAGGCTGTAATAGAAGCGCCCGGACCGGCCCCAGACCTGCCCCACCGCCTCCAGCGACTGAAGGTCGCGGGGGTTGAAATAGCCGTTGTCGAGCAGCTTCGAGAAGCGGAAGGTCGTGTAGCGAAGGCCTGCGAAGACGTTGGGCTTCCAGGCAAGGCGCTGGCGAAGCTCGATTTGGCCCCAGCGCCGCCGGTTGCCGTCGGAGAAGTCGGAAAGGCTGCCGCGCAGGCTCGCCTTCAGCCCCGCGTCGGAGCCGAAATCGACCGAGCCGCTATAGCTCGTCGTCCTGACGTCGAGCAGCATCGAGCGGATATTGTCGAGGGTGGCGCGGTCGACGCCGAAGTCGAAACGCAGCCTGTCGCTCGGAGCGAGCGTGGCGAAAACGTTGTATGTGAGGAATTCGTCGGTCTGCCCCGGCTCCTCCTCGCGGGTCAGCTCCGCCCGCGCGTTTATTCCGGCCCAATCGGAGAGGCGGAGCCGGACCGCCGCGAAGGGCCGGTGAATGTCGATCGCAGGCCCATTCTCCGAGCGGAAGAGGAACAGGTCGTAGCCGGCCGAGACGGAGGCGGCGCCCTTTCCGGGGAAGAAGGTCTGGGCGGCGGAAAGGCGGGCGAAGTCCGTATCGTCCGACTGGGTCGCAACTTGCGCCGAGACTTCGGTGAGCGGCGAACGGGCGATTTCCAGCTCCCGAGCGAGCCGCGCGCCGGCTTCGTCCCGCGGCCTCAGCTCCAGGGCCTGCCGCAGGGTCGAGTCGGCGAGGTCCGGGCGACCCGCCCAGTTTTCGGTGCGTGCGCGCAGCAGAAGCGCATCCGCGTCCCTCTGCGCCGGCTCCAGACGGTCGAGCGTTGCGAGGGCCTCCCGCTGGTGGCCTCGGAAGCTTTGCGCCTCCGCGAGCCCCCGTATCGCTTCCGCATGCCCCGGCTGGACGGCGAGGGCGCGGCGGAAATCGGCTTCCGCTTCGCCGTAGCGCCGGCGCCAGATCTGGACTCGGCCGCGGCCGGTGAGGGCGTCCACGTCGTCGGGCTTCTCCCGAAGCACCGCAGTATAGGCCTCCACCGCGGCGGCGTGCTGCCCGCTCCAGGCCAGAGAAAGGGCGAGGCCACGCATCGCGCGCAGCCGCTCCTCGGCCGTCGGGGCCGGGCGGGCGAGCACCTCGCGGTAGAGCGGAACCGCCTCGGCGGCCCTGTCCGAATAAGTGAGCTGGTCCGCATATTCGCGCAGGATCTTGTCCCTCGCAGCCGGCTCAGCTTCGAGCGCGCGCTGGAAGAGATCCGCCGATTCACGGTTGCGGTTCTGCTGCGCCGCCTGTCGCGCCTGCTCGACGAGGGAGCCGGAATTCTGCGCACGGGCGGGAGTCGAAACGGCCATGAGGGAGACGACCAGCGCTAGCCAGAACCCCCCGCCGACGCGGCGGAAACAAGACAAGAAGTACAAAAGCATACCCTGTTTGGAGGCCCGTCAGGCCTCATGGTCGACGGGAAAATAGATTGGAAGCGGTGCAGGTTCCGTCGTCATCGGCCAAAAGGCGGCGGGCCGTTCGGAAGCCTAGGCCTGCTCGGTCGCGGCGGGGATGACCCCCCGGCGGATCTGGTCGAGCTCGATCGATTCGAACAGAGCCTTGAAATTGCCCTCGCCGAAGCCTTCGTTTCCCTTCCTCTGGATGATCTCGAAGAAGATCGGTCCGACCATGTTCTCGGTGAAGATCTGGAGGAGCAGGCCTTCGCCCGTCTCGGGCGAGCCGTCGATGAGGATCCGGCGCTTCCTCATCTCGGCGACATTGTGGGCGTGGCCCGGGATGCGCTCGTCGACCATGTCGTAATAGGTGTCGGGGCTGTCCTGGAAGCGGATGCCGTTGGCTCGGAGCCGGTCGACGGTTGCGAAGATGTCATCGGTTGCAAGCGCAATATGCTGGATTCCTTCGCCTTTGTATTCGCGAAGGAATTCCTCGATCTGGCTGAACTCGTCCTGGCTCTCGTTCAAGGGGATGCGGATCTTGTCGTCCGGCGCCGTCATGGCGCGGGAGAGGAGGGCGGTCTGCTGCCCCTCGATGTCGAAGTAGCGGATCTGGCGGAAGTTGAAGATCGTCTCGTAGAATTTCGCCCAATGATCCATCCGGCCGCGGTTCACATTGTGAGTGAGATGGTCGAGCGTATGCAGGCCGCCGCCTTCGGTGCCGCCGCCGGGGACAGGCTCGAAGTCGCGGTCGTAGATCGTCTCCGCGCCGTAAAGGTCCACGAGATAGAGATAGGAGCCGCCAATGCCTTCGATCGCGGGCAGGTCGTAATCTCCTTGGACCGCCGTGGCTCCACGCTCGACAGCCATTTCAAGGGCTTGTCGAGCGTCCTTCACTCGAAACGCCATCGCGCTCGCGGAGGGGCCGTGGGCTCCGCGGAAGTCCAGAGCGTGGCCCGAAGCCTCCATGTTCAGGAGGAAGTTGATGTCTCCCTGCTGGTAGTGGCGAACGCTCTTCGTCTTGTGGTTTCCGCGATGGGCGAAGTCGAGGCGGGTGAAGAGGTCGCCGAGCGCGTCCGGATCCGGGCTGGTGAACTCGACGAACTCGAAGCCGTCGAGGCCAAGCGGGTTATCGTGGGGCATGTCTCACCTTTTCCGTTCGGGGGCTCGTCCGGCCTCTAACAAGGCCGTCAGGAGGCGGCAAATGGGTTGCGCGAATCCCGGCGCAGCCCCTATCTCGGGGCCCTTCCTTCCTCCCGCGAAAAAGAAGCCGATGGCCGCCACCCATTCCACCCGCATGCTCATCCTCGGCTCCGGCCCCGCCGGCCTCTCGGCGGCCATTTACGGCGCTCGGGCGGGGCTCGCGCCGATCGTCGTTCAGGGGATCCAGCCAGGCGGGCAGCTCACCACCACCACGGACGTGGAGAATTATCCGGGTTTCCGCGACGTCATCCAGGGGCCCTGGCTGATGGAGGAAATGCAGGCCCAGGCCGAGCATGTCGGAACCCGAATGGTTTGGGACCATATCGTCGAGGTCGATCTCTCCCGCCGGCCGTTCCGGCTGATCGGCGACGGCGGCACGATCTACACGGGCGACGTTCTGGTGATCGCGACCGGGGCGCAGGCCAAGTGGCTCGGGCTGCCGTCCGAGGAGCATCTCAAGGGGAAGGGCGTCTCGGCCTGCGCGACCTGCGACGGCTTCTTTTATCGAGGCAAGAAGGTGGCGGTGATCGGCGGCGGCAACACCGCGGTCGAGGAAGCGCTCTACATGACCAACCATAGCCATGACGTCACCCTGATCCACCGCCGCGACAGCCTTCGCGCGGAGAAGATCCTCCAGGACCGGCTGTTCGCCAACCCGAAGATCAAGGTGCTCTGGAACAAGGCGGTGGACCGCTTCGTCGCCGGCGGAGAGCCGGAGGGGCTGGTCGCGCTGGAGCTTCGCGACACCCGCACGGGCGAAATCTCGAAGCTCGACGTCGAGGGCGGCTTCGTCGCCATCGGCCACTCGCCCGCGACGGAGCTGTTCAAGGGCAAGCTCAAGCTGGACGACGACGGCTATATCGAGGTGGAGACGGGGACCACCCGAACCAGCGTCGAAGGCGTGTTCGCCTGCGGCGACGTCATGGACAAGGTCTACCGTCAGGCCGTCACCGCGGCCGGCACCGGCTGCATGGCGGCGCTCGATGCCGAGCGCTTCCTGGCCGAAGCCGAGTTCGAAGCCTCGGCCGCCGCTTAGGCGGCTTTCTTCCCGCGCAGCTTATCGAGCCGCTGCTTCACGCGGCGAAGCGCGTCCTCGAGGAGGAACTGGGTCCGCCGCTCCTGAACTCGAAGCCAGTACATGTCCGGCCCCGGCTGCCCGAGGCTCGTCTTGTAGCGATGATCGCCGGCAAGAAAATCAAGCACTTTGGCACCGCTCTTCAGCCGCTCTTCGATGTAGAGGTAGAAGCTGACCAGCCCCGGCTTCACCTTGTTGTCCGCCTCATACGCGAAGCCGCTCAGATAGCTGCCGTACCAGCCGTCTCGAACCAGGCAGTGGATGTAGCCGACCGCCCGGTCGCCGCAGGAGACCCGGACGATCTCTATCCCACCTTCCGGAAAGCTCGTCTCGATCAGGCGCCGGTGGAAGGCGAGGAGGAAGGGAAAGCGCCAGGCGCCGCCGCCCTCGCCGCGCAGCTCCCACGCCCGGGCGTGGAGCAGTCCGAGCTCGTCGAAGAAGGCGAGGGCCTCCTCCACGTCGCGCGCCGGCTCGAGCCGAAGCGGGCCGCGGCTCTCGTAGATCTTGATCGCCCGGCGGATCTGGTAACGGGTGTTGGAGCTGATCGTCGCCAGATAGTCTCCGCCGCCGGCACGGACCGCATCCAGATCGACGAAGGCGGTGCTCTTCCGAGCGTGGACGCTCACTTTACGCCCTGACGAGCGCAGGGCCTCGTACCCGTCCTCGGCGATGCCGCCGATCTGGACCTCGTCGAAGCCCCCGACCGAGCGCAGGAAGTCGATTGCCTGCGGCTCCACCCGCCCGAAACGGCGGTCGGTGAGGAAACCGTTATATTCTATGAAGATGACGTCCTTCTCTTCATCTCCCGTCTCATGAAGGAAGAGGGTCCGGCTGCGGACGAAGCCGTGCCGGCGCTGAACGCTCCGCTTCAGAAGCCCGAGGCAGACGACCTCCGGCCCAGAGCGGCCGACCAGCACGAGGTCGGGCGGGCCCGCTTCGGCGACCCAGGCGCCGATCCAGGACCAGGACAAATAGAAATTGAGGTCGGCGCGCCGCTCCAGGCCGGTCCAGAGCCGCTGAAGCTCCGCCGGGTCCGGCCGTTCGAGGGCGAATTGGATCGGAAGGGGCTCCGCCGCCCCGTTCACCGCAAGGCCTTGGCTCGGGCGAAGGTGAGGAGCGAGCCGTAGGTCTCCAGCATGTCGGCATCGACCTCGTCATCCTCGATGAGAATTCCAAGCCGTTCCTCCAGCTCCGTCAGAAGCCCCGCCACCGCCATGGAATCGAACTCCGGCAGCGCACCGAACAAAGGGCTGGATTCGTCGAAGGCGGCGACCTGCGCCTCCGGGAGGCCGAGCACGTCGCGGAGCACCGCACGCAAGGTGGCGTCGACTTCCTGATTGTCATTGAAGGCGGCAACCATTCTCGCTCCCCGTCTGGCGGGTCGCCTAACGGCTTAGCCGACGCCGGACAAGCACGGGGCGAGGGTTCGCGCAACTTTCGCTTGGGGGGCGCAGCCGCTATCGCCCCAGCTTGACGCCAGGAGCCCAGGTGCAAAGCTCAGATCCCACCCCGTACCCGCTCGACCACCTGACTCGGAAGGGGGACAAGAGCGCCCCGGCTCTCCTCACGAGGGAGGGGCTGCTCGATTATGCCGGGCTTGAGGCAGCGGTGGGAGCGCTGGCGGCCGCGCTGAGCGCTCGTCTTGAACAAGGTGTGCGCGTCGCGAGCTGGCTCCCGAAGACCCGCATGACCAGCCTGCTCCCGCTCGCCTGCGCGCGCGCGGGATTGGTCCACGTGCCGATCAACCCGCTGCTGAAGCGCGTTCAGGTGGCTCATATCCTCGCCGACAGCGGCGCCGCTTTGCTGATCTCCGGCGCGGCCCGCCTCGCAACCCTGGAGGAAGGGCAGCTCCCCTCCGGCTGCGCGGCCGTCGAGGAGGAAGAGGGGGTAGCGATGCTCGCGGGGGAGGAACGGCTGCCGCCCTCGCAGGCGGAGCCGGATTCGCTGGCGGCGCTCCTCTACACCTCCGGATCGACCGGCCGCCCCAAAGGGGTGATGCTGAGCCACGCCAATCTTTGGCTGGGGGCGGCCAGCGTTGCGCATTACCTGCGCCTGACTCCGCAGGACCGGGTCCTAGGCGTGCTCCCACTGAGCTTCGACTACGGCCAGAACCAGCTCCTCTCGAGCTGGGCGGCGGGCGCAAGCGTGGTGCCGATCGAATATCTGACGGCTCGTGACGTCATCCGCTCGGTGGAGGCGCACGGCATCACCACCCTTGCCGGGGTGCCGCCGCTCTGGGTCCAGCTCGTTGAAGCCGCCTGGCCTCCCGCCGCCGCCCTGTCGCTGCGCCGGCTTACCAATTCGGGCGGGCGGCTGCCGGTCTCGATCGTCCGGCGGATGAGGGAGATGTTCCCCGCGGCGGAGATCTACCTGATGTACGGCCTCACCGAGGCGTTCCGCTCCACCTACCTTGAGCCTGCATTGCTCGACGAGCATCCGGACTCGATCGGAAGCGCCATACCTTTCGCTGAAGTCATGACGTCACGTCCGGACGGCAACCTCTGTGCGCCCGGTGAGGAGGGCGAGCTGGTCCATGCCGGGCCACTGGTGGCGAAAGGCTATTGGAACGATCCGGAGCGTACCGCCCAGCGGTTCAAGCCTGCGCCTCAGGGCGCCCGCTACGGCGGAACCGCCGTGTGGTCCGGCGACCGAGTCCGTCAGGACGGGGAGGGGCTCTTCTATTTCGTGGGGCGCGAGGATTCGATGATCAAGACGAGCGGCAACCGGGTCAGCCCGACCGAGGTGGAGGAGGCGGCGGTGGCAAGCGGTGCCGCCACCGAGGCGGTGGCGCTGGGCGTCCCCGACGACCGGCTGGGGGAGGCGATCGCTCTCGTTGTCCGTGGGCGGCGGGAGGCCGAGGCGGAGCTTCGCGGCTTCCTCAGGCGCGAACTGCCCAATTTCATGCAGCCGACGCACATATTGTGGCGGGACGAGCTTCCCCGCAGCCCGAACGGCAAGCTCGACCGCGAGCGGATCAAGGCGGAGCTGACGGCATGAGCAAGCCAATGGGCGCCATACCGGCGGGCTTCGGCGCCGAACGGGGCATGCTTCGGATCGGCGGCCAGCGCGCGGACGTCCTCGTCGAGCGAGCGGGCGGCACCCCGATCTTCGTTTACGACCTCGACCGGGTGAGCGCCCAGGTCCGGCGCTTCCGCTCCGCTTTTGGCGGCGTCGGCCTTCACTATGCCATCAAAGCAAATGCTTACGAGCCGTTATTGAGCCACATTGCGAAACAGGTGGACGGCCTCGACGTGGCTTCGGCGGGGGAGATGCAGGCGGCGCTTGCCGCCCGCACGCTCGCGTCGGAGATCAGCTTCGCCGGCCCGGGGAAGCGCGACGAGGAGCTTGCCGCCGCCATCGACGCCGGAGTCACCCTCAACCTCGAGTCGGAGGGAGAGGCGGAGCGCGCGCTCGCTATTGCCGCCGCCCGCGGCCGCCGCGCTCGGGTGGCGGTGCGGGTGAACCCGGATTTCGAGATCAAGGGCAGCGGAATGCGGATGGGGGGCGGCGCAAAGCCTTTCGGAGTGGACGCCGAACGCGTGCCGGCTCTCGTCCGGCGACTGATCGAGGGCGGCGCCGAGTGGCGCGGCTTCCATATCTTCGCCGCGTCCCAGGCGCTTGCCGCCGAGGCGCTAATCGAGGCGCAGCGGGCGACGGTCGCGCTGGCCGCGGAGCTGGCGGAGGCGGTCGGCGAGGTGCCGCCGCTGGTCAATCTGGGCGGCGGCTTCGGGATTCCGTATTTCGCGACAGAGGCGCCGCTCGACATCGAAGCCGTGGGCGCTGCTCTCACGGAAACGCTCCGCCAGCGGCCCCCAATCCTCGCCGGGAGCGCCTTCGCGATCGAGCTCGGCCGCTGGCTGGTGGGGGAGGCGGGGGTCTATCTCACCCGGATCGTCGACCGGAAGGTGAGCCACGGCAAGACCTTCCTCGTCACCGACGGCGGGATGCACCATCAGCTCGCCGCTTCGGGAAATTTCGGCCAGGTCGTCCGCCGCAACTTCCCGGTCGCCATCGCCGGCCGTTTCGGCGCTCCGGCGGAGGAGGAGGTCAGCATCGTCGGCTGCCTCTGCACGCCGCTCGACCGGCTCGCCGACGATGTCGCCCTTCCGAGGGCCGAGGTTGGTGACCTGGTCGCAATCTTCCTCGCCGGCGCCTACGGCCTCTCGGCGAGCCCGCAGGCCTTCCTCGGCCACCCTCCCGCCCGCGAGATCGCCGTCGGCGGTTAACCTCTGGCGGAGCCGCCGTCCCGATGCGGGACGGGCAAGCCAAGGCCGTCGTTCCTAACGGTAATTTTACCTCTTCCGCCCATAGCCGGCCCAAACCGCTCTGCCTTTCGGCCGGGCGGCATCGCGACCGACTGGGAAGAGGATAGTTCGATGCGTCACCTCGCAAGCTCAAAACTGGCCCTGGCCCTCGGCGCCGGCGGCCTTGCGCTCTCCGGCTGCGCGACCGGCCGCTCGACCGGCAATTCGCTTCCGCCGGCGACCTTCACGGCCTCGGACGAGAAGGCGACCGAAAAATATGTGATCGGTTCCCTCGACCAGCTCAACATCTTCGTCTGGCGCAATCCGGAACTCAGCGCGAAGGTGCAGGTGCGCCCCGACGGGATGATCACCACCCCGTTGATCACGGACATGGAAGCGGCGGGCAAGACCCCGGCGCAGCTCGCCGACGACATCCGCACCGCTCTCACCAAATATGTGGACGACCCGCGCGTCTCGGTGATGATCGACAGCTTCCAGGGCACGTTCAGCCAGCAGATCCGGGTCGTAGGCGCCACCGAGAAGCCGGCCTCGCTTCCCTACCGGGCGAACATGACCCTGCTCGACGCGATGATCGCGGTCGGCGGCCTCTCCGAATATGCGGCCGGCGACAAGGCGCGCCTCATCCGCCACGACCGCGCCACCGGTGAGCAGACGCAATACGACCTCAAGATCGCCCGCCTCCTCAAGAAGGGGGACACAAGGGCGAACGTGAAGCTCGAGCCGGGCGACGTCATCATCATCCCCGAAAGCTTCTTCTGAGCCCCCGCTCCGCCTTCTCCTCCCGACAAGGAATGCCAGCCTAGATGGACGGACTTTACGAACAGCTCCGGATCGCGATCCACCAGGTGTGGCGCCGCCGCTGGCTGGCCTTGGCTGTCGCCTGGGGCGTGGCACTCGTCGGCTGGCTGGCGGTCGCGCTCATCCCCAACACCTATGAGTCGCGGGCGCGCGTCTTCGTGCAGACCCAGTCGATCCTTCCGAACCAGGTGGGGATTACCGCGCAGGAGCGGGAAGGGGACCTAAACCGCGTCAAGCAGACCCTGACCTCGGCCGAGAATCTGGAGAAGGTCGTCCGCCGCACCGAGCTCAACACCATCGTCGCCAGCGAGCGGGACCTGGCGCGCGAGGTGGCAAGCCTGCGCGAGTCGATCAAGATCGTGGCTCAGCCCGACAACATGTTCGAGATCAGCGCGACCGCAAAGGTCTCCGGCTTCTCCAACGCCCAGAATTCGAAGCTCTCCGCTGCGGTCGTGCAGGGCCTCATCGACATCTTCTCCGAGCAAAACCTTGCCGGCAACGGCGACGAGACAACCCAAGGCCTCGTCTTCCTGGACGAGCAGTTGAAGATGCGCGAGCAGCAGCTCCAGCAGGCCGAGCAGCGCCGCGTCGAGTTCGAGCAACGCTATCTCGGCCTGCTTCCCGGCGAAGGCTCCATCTCCTCGCGCATGACCGCGGCGCGGGCCGAGCTTGCGGGCATCGACCAGCAGCTGATGCAGGCGCAGAGTTCGCTCGCGGCGCTTCGCGGCCAGCTCGGCTCCACCCCCGCCACAATGCCGGCCTACGGCGCCGGCGACAGCGGCGGCGGCGTACGCGGGCAGATCGCGGCTCTCGAAGGCCAGATCGCGGGCGCGGCCGCCAAGGGGTGGACCGACTCCCACCCCGACATGATCGCCCTCAAGTCACAGATCGCGCGCCTTCGGCCGCTCGCCGCTCGGGAGCCCTCGGGAGCGGGCACCATGCCGAACCCCTCCTACGTCTCCCTGCGCGGCCTGGTGGCCGAGCGGGAAGGGCAGGTGCAGGCCGCTGCTGCCCGCAAGGCGCAGCTCCAGGCGGACCTCGCCCAGCTGTCCGCCCGTCAGGCTTCCGAGCCCGGTGTGGCTGCTGAGCAGGAACGGCTGAACCGCGACTATGAGGTTCTGAAGCGCCAGTATGACAAATTACTCGAGGACCGCGAGCAGGTACGCCTGAGGGGTGACGTCCAGTCGAAGACGGAGCCGGTGAAGTTCCGGGTCATCGACCCGCCGAGCCGCCCGACCGTGCCGCTGACGCCGAACCGGCCTCTGCTCCTGACGCTCGTCCTCGCAGTGGCGCTTTGCGTCGGCGTCGGCGCCGCCTTCGTCATGGGCCAGATCCAGACGACCTTCCCGACCCAGACCCGTCTTGCCGACACGACCGGCCTGCCGGTGCTCGGCTCGATCAGCCAGGTCTTCACCGAGCCTGAGCGTGCCAAGAACCGCCGCCGCCTCATCTGGCTCGGCGGCGGAGCAAGCGCCTTGGCGGGCGCCTGGGCGCTGCTTCTCGCGGTCGAGATCTGGCAGCGGGCCATGGTGGCCTGAGGGAGATGAGATGAACCAGCATAGCCCCCTCAGGTCCAGCGGATCGCTCATCGAGCGAGCAGCGGAGCTTTACGGCTTCGGCCTCACCGCTCCGGCCGCGGCGCCTCTGCCTGTTCTGGAAGCAGCTCCAGAGCCGCGGACGCCGCCGGTCGAGCTCGAGATCGCCCGTCCCGCACCGGCGCGTCCCGCCGGAATCGCGGTGGTGGACCGGCAGAAGCTCGCGGATGCGGGCTTCATCGTGCCCGACGCTCCGGCCGGAGTGCTGGCCGAAGAGTTCCGGATCGTGAAGCGCCAGCTCCTGCTCGGTACCGGTCCTGGGAGCAGCGTCCAGGCCGACAAGAGGCGTACCATCCTCGTCTGCTCCGCGCTCCCCGACGAAGGGAAGACCTTCTGCGCCGTCAACCTCGCCCTTTCCCTTGCTGGAGAGCGGGAGATGGAGGTGCTCCTCGTCGACGCCGATTTCCCCAAGCCGGAGGTGCTCTCCATCCTAGGGATCGAGGGTAAGGCCGGCCTGGTCGATGCGCTTGCCGACCCCTCCATCGACCCCGAATCCCTTGTCATCCGAACCGATGCCGGAAGCTTGTGCGTGCTCCCGTCGGGCCGGCAGGAGAACGACATTCCCGAGCTGCTCGCATCCGAGCGGACCCGCGAAGTGCTCGCCCGCCTGGTCGAGGCGAAGCCGAACCGAATCGTCATCTTCGATTCCCCGCCCGCTCTCATGGCCTCCGCGGCCTGCGTGCTGGCGAGCCATGTCGGCCAGCTCCTGATGGTCGTTCGGGCCGACACCACCACCGAAGCGGATCTGAAGGAGGCGGTCGGCCTCCTTTCCGGCTGCGGCCAGACCAGCCTGCTCCTGAACGGCGCCGGCTTCGCCGCGACCGGCCGGCGCTTCGGCTCCTATTACGGATACAGCCAATGAAAACGGCACTTCTTCAAAGCTTTGCAAGGCGAAGCTGGGGGCCTCTCACAGCTGCAGCTGGCCTCAGCCTGCTTGCCGGCGGTGCGGTTCAGGGTGAGCCGCGCAGCCGGATCACGCCCTATCTTGAGGTGCAGCAGGTCCTCACCGCCGATTTCACCGGCGGCGACGTGCTGACCTATACCGGCCTCGGCGCCGGGGTGGACGCCTCCATCGCCACCCGCCGGGTCCAGGCGACGATCGGCTACAATTACCAGCGCCGGATCGCCTGGGAGGGCGACCTCAAGGATCACGACGTCCATAACGGCCTTGCCGCCGTCCACGTGGAGGCGGTGCCGGGCGTTCTGAGCCTCGATGCCGGTGCCATGGCGGCACGGACTCACGCCGACATCCGCCTGCCGGTGCCGACGGCTCGGACGATCGACGATGCCAACATTGCCGAAGTCTATAGCGCTTATGCCGGGCCGACGCTTTCGACCCGCGCCGGTCCGGTGACGGTCGGCGCAAGCTATCGCCTCGGCTACGTCCATGTCGACGACCAGAGCCTCGCAGGCCTTCCCGCGGGCGCTCCGCGGTCCGACCGCTACAGCAGCAGCACGGTCCACAATGCCAGCGCAAGCGTCGGCATGGCTCCAGGGCGGCTACCGTTCGGCTGGACGGTCGGCGGCGGCTATGTCCGCGAGGACCAGAACCGCCTCGATGCTGAGTTCGAGGGCCGCTACGTCCGCGCGGACGTGGTCGTTCCGGTGAGCCCGACGCTCGCCGTCACTGCGGGCGTCGGCTACGAGGATATGGAAGCTTCGCAGCAGGATTTCCTTCGCGATGCTGGCGGGCGTCCGGTGCTGAGCCCGGGCGGCAATCTCGTCGCCGATCCCTCGCGGCCGCGCCTCCAGACCTACGAGGAGAGCGGCACGATGTGGGACGCCGGGATCATCTGGCGTCCGAGCCCGCGCACCGAGCTTCAGGCGCGGGGCGGCCACCGCTACGGCGGCACGACCTTCGTCGGCTCGCTGGAGCACCGGCTCAACCGCCGCTCCGCCCTCAGCGCATCGATCTACGACAGCGTGAGCAGCTTCGGGCGGCTCGTTATCTCCGACCTCTCCGGAGTGCCGACTAAGTTCGACATACCGCGCGGCGGCTTCGGCAACGGCAATTGCGTGTTCGGCACGGATCCGGGAACCGGCACCTGCTTCAACGACGCGCTTCAGTCGATCGCCGGCTTCAACTTCCGCAACCGCGGCGCGAACGTGCTCTATTCGACCACCCGCGGTCCCTGGAACCTGGGCGTCGGCGGCGGCTACGCGAACCGCCGCTATCTCGCCAAGCGCGACGCGGACTTCCCGCTCGCCGGAACGATGGACCAGAGCTTCAACCTCAATGCCAATCTGGGGCGGCGCCTGACCCGCACGTCCGGCTACGACCTCAACACCTATGCCGCCTGGTACGACAGCGGCCTCTCCGAGGAGTCCAGCTTCGGAGCCGGTGTCGGCGGCCGCTACTATCGCAACATCTACGACGAGCGGCTCCAGGCGCAGATCTCCGCCGGCCTCTACACCACCCAGGCGGGCGAGTTCGACGCCACTTACGGCTCGATCCTGTTCGGCCTGCGCTTCAGCTTCTGAGGGACCAGTCGATGTACACCGATTTCTACGGCTTCACCGAGCGTCCCTTCCAGCTGACGCCGGACGCCCGCTACTGGTTCGAGAGCCGGACGCACAAGAAGGCGATGGCCTATCTCGGCTACGGTCTGGCCCAGGGCGAAGGCTTCATCGTCGTGACCGGAGAGATCGGCGCGGGCAAGTCGACGCTCGTCGCGCACCTGATGGCGACGATCGACCGTGAGCGGCTCAACGCGATCAGCCTCGTCTCGACCCAGGTCGAAGGCGACGACATGCTCCGCCTCGTCGCCCAGGGCCTGGGAATGGAGACGGGCGGCGCGGCCAAGGCGCAGCTCCTCGACCGGATCGAGCAGCGGCTTCGCGAGGAGGCGGGCCGGGGCAAGCGCACCTTGCTGGTGGTGGACGAGGCGCAGAACCTTCCGACCTCCGCGCTCGAAGAGCTGAGGATGCTTTCCAACTTCACCAGCCAGGGCCGGGCTTTGCTCCAGATCTTCCTGCTCGGCCAGCCCGAGTTCCGCGACCGCCTTTCGGCCGACGACGGGCTGGAGCAGCTTCGCCAGCGGGTGATCGCCACCCACCATCTCGACGCCATGGACGGCCATGAGGTTGAGCCCTACCTCGTCCACCGTCTGTCGGTGGCGGGTTGGCAGGGCCGGCCGGAGCTGAAGCCCGACGCCTTTGCCGCCCTCCACCGTCATTCGGGTGGAGTGCCGCGCAAGCTCAACCAGCTCGCGGCTCGGCTCTTCCTCTATTCGAGCGTGGAGCGGCTGGAGAGCATTGATGGCGCCGCCGTGGAGGCCGTCGCGGCGGATATGGCCGCCGATCGAGCCGCTGGGACGGAGCGGGTTCTTCCGCTGCGGGCCTCGGCTCCGGCGGAAGCGGTGCGCGATCTGTCGCTCGAGCGGCGGGTGGCCGCCATCGAAGCGCGGCTCGAGGAGCAGGAAGCGGCGGTGCGGCGCGTCTTGACGCTGCTGCTCGACTGGGTCGAGAACGGAAGCGAGCTTCGCCGCAGCAACGCCGCCTGAGGGTCCGTTCATGTTGAATGCCCTTTCCGTCGACGTCGAGGATTGGTTCCAGGTCGGCGCCTTCGAAAAGGTGATCGCGCGAGATTCGTGGGAGACGCTGCCGGCGCGTGTGGAGCGTAACGCGGAAGCGGTGCTGGAGCTCTTCGCCGAGGCGGGGGTGAAGGCGACCTTCTTCACTCTGGGCTGGGTTGCCGAGCGCCATCCGACTCTGATCCGGCGAGTGGTCGAGTCAGGGCACGAGATCGCCAGCCACGGTTGGGACCATGCCCGCGTGTTCACGCTCGGCGAGGAGGGGTTCCGGGCCGACCTGCGGCGAGCCCATGTCGCCATTTCGAACGCCGCGGGGATTGAGCCACGCGGCTACCGCGCTCCGAGCTTCTCGATCGACGCCCGAACGCCCTGGGCGCACCCGGTCCTCGCCGAGGAGGGTTATGTCTATTCCTCGAGCGTCGCTCCTATCGTCCACGACCATTATGGCTGGCGGGAAGCGCCGCGCTTCGCCCACCGGCCGCTGCCGGATTCCGACCTGATCGAGCTTCCCGTGACCACGGTCGAGCTTGCGGGCCGGCGGCTCGCGGCGGGGGGAGGGGGCTTCTTCCGGCTGTTGCCCTATCGCTTCTCGAGCTGGGCCGTCTCGCGAGTCAACCGCGCCGAGCGGCGGCCGGCCGTCTTCTACTTCCACCCGTGGGAGATCGACCCGGGCCAGCCCCGGGTCGGCGCCGCGCCCCTCAAGTCGCGCCTGCGCCATTACAGCCGACTCTCTTCTATGCGCCCCAAGCTTCTGAAATTGTTTAGGGAGCATCAGTGGGGCCGCACCGACGAGGTCGTCGCGAGCGAGCGGGAGCGGCTGTCGTGAACGCCTTTTCTCCCGTGGCGGCACTGGCCGTCCGGGTAGCGGACAGCCGTGACCGCGCCGCCGTGGCGGAATTCATCGCCGAGCATCCCGCCGCGACGCCCTTTCACCGCCTGGAATGGCTGGAGGCGATCGAGCGGGGGTGCGGACAGCGCGCGCACATCCTCGTTGCGGAGAACGAAAGCGGCGTAGCGGGCCTGCTCCCGCTTATCGAGATCCGCTCGCCTCTGTTCGGCTCCGCCCTCGTCTCGACCGGCTTCGGGGTCGGCGGCGGAGTGCTGGGCGGGTGCGTGGAGCCGCTCGCCGAAGCGGCGGTGGCGCTCGCGAGCCGCTCCGGCTGTGAGAGCGTCGAGCTGCGCGGCGGGACGGTTCCCCATGGCTGGCAGCCGAAGACCGGCATCTACGCCAATTTCGCCCGTTCGCTCCCCGGAGAGGACGAGGCCATCCTGAAGGCGATCCCGCGCAAGCAGCGCGCCGAAGTCCGCCGAGCCCTCGGCTTCGATCTCGAAGTGCGCACCGGCCGCGACCGCCGCGACCTTGCAGACCACTATCGCGTCTATTCCGAAAGCGTCCGCAACCTCGGCACCCCGGTCTTTCCGCGCCGGCTGTTCGAGGCGATGCTGGACAGCTTCGGAGAGGAAGCGGACATCCTCACCGTCTCCCGCGCCGGACGGCCGATCGCCTCGGTGCTCAGCTTCTACATGAGCGGGACGGTCTACCCCTACTGGGGCGGCGGCACGTCGGAGGCCCGTTCCTGGCGCGCCAATGACCTCCTCTATTACGAGCTGATGCGCAACGCGGCGCGCCGTGGCTGTACCCGCTTCGACTTCGGCCGCTCGAAGCTCGGCACCGGCGCCTTCGCCTTCAAGAAGAACTGGGGGTTCGAGCCGGAGCCTCTGACCTACGCCGTGCACGGGGAAGCGCGCGAGGTGAACCCGCTCAGCCCGAAATACCGGCTGCAGACGGCGCTCTGGCGCAAGCTCCCGCTCCCGCTCGCCAACCGGCTCGGCCCGCCGATCGCGAAGGGGCTGGGCTGATGACGGACATCCTCTTCCTCGCCCACCGAATCCCGTTCCCTCCGAACCGGGGGGACAAGATCCGGTCCTTCCACGAGCTGAAGCATCTTTCCCGCCTGGGCAAAGTGCACCTCGCCTGCTTCGCCGACGACGAAGCCGATGCCACTCACTTGACGGGCCTTCGTGAAGCTCTGGGCGGAGCGCTGGGTGAGGCGCATGTAGAGGTGCGACGCACCGGCAAAGCAGCGGCGGGCGCTCGGGCGCTTCTGGAAAGGAAGCCCGTCTCTCTGACGCTCTTCGAGAGCCGCTCCCTTCGCGGCTTCGTGGAGCGGCTTCTGGGGAGCGGGCGGATCGGTGCGATCTTCGCTTTCTCCAGCCAGATGGCGCAGTTCGTCCCGGCGGACACGAACGCCCGCTTCGTCATGGACTTCTGCGACGTCGATTCCGCCAAGTTCGAGGCCTATGCGGCGGACGGCGGCGCCATGGCGGCGATCCACGCCCGCGAGGCCGTGAAGCTCGCTTCGTTCGAGCGCGAAACGGCCGCTCGGGCTGAGGTCAGCCTCTTCGTCAGCGAGGCCGAGGCCGCGCTCTTCCGGAAGCGCAGCGGCCTCGCGGCGGCGGACATAAGGCCGCTTCAAAACGGAGTCGACCTCGCCTTTTTCGATCCGACCGTCGCATTTCACCGGCTGTCGGAGCCGGGGCCGCTCCTCGTCTTCACAGGGCAGATGGATTACGCGCCCAATACCGACGCGGTCCGCTGGTTCGCCGAGCAGGTGCTGCCACGGGTGCCGCAGGCCCGCTTCGCCATCGTCGGCCGCAATCCGCCGGAAGCGGTTCGGCGGCTGGCCAGGGAGCGGGTGATCGTCACCGGGCAGGTTCCGGACGTGCGGAGCTGGCTCGCCGCCGCGGACGTGGTGGTGGCGCCGCTCCGGATCGCCCGCGGCATCCAGAACAAGGTGCTCGAAGCCATGGCCATGGCCCGCCCGGTGGTCGCCTCGCCGGCCGCTTTCGAGGGCATCGAGGCGGAACCGGGGCGGGACCTGATCGTCGCCGACGCCTCTGAAGATCAGGCCGAAGCCATCGCCGCTCTCCTCGCAGATCCGGCTAGCGCCGCCGCGCTCGGCCGCTCCGCCCGGCGACGCATGGAAGAAGCTTATGCCTGGGACGCTCGGCTGGCGCCGCTGGACGAGATCGTTGGGCTCGGCCCGCGTCAGGCGGCGGCATGACGGCGCTCCTCCCTATCGCGAAGGCAGACACTGTCGCCGGGTGGCGGCCGCACCTCGTGGCGCTTGGAGCGGCCTGGGCGGCGATCCTCCTCCTCTTCGCCCGCGATGGGGCGGACATGGTCCGCATCTGGTGGACGAGCGCGACGTTCAACCATTGCCTGCTCGTCCTTCCGATCATCTTTTGGCTCGTATGGCAGCGCCTCCCCGAGCTTCGGCAGCTTTCTCCAGCCGCCTGGGCGCCGGGCTTGGTGGTGATCGCGGCGGGAGGGCTCGCTTGGCTGCTCGGCGAGGCGGGAAGCCTCGCGCTTTTCCGCCATGCCGGCCTCGTGCTGATGCTTCAGGGAGCGGCGATCGCCTGCCTTGGCAAGGCCGTCTCCCGAGGCCTCGCCTTCCCCATCTTCTACGCTTTCTTCCTGATCCCTGCCGGAGAGGAGCTCGTCCCGCCGCTCCAGACCCTGACGGCCGAGATGAGCATGGCCCTGCTCGCTTTGGTGAGCCTGCCCGCGCATATCGAAGGCATCTTCATCTCCACCCCGAGCGGTCTTTTTCGGGTGGCGGAGGCCTGTTCCGGCGTCCGCTTCCTGGTGGCGATGATCGCCTATGGCGCCTTGGTGGCGAACGTCTGCTTCAGGACGTGGCCCAAGCGCCTGCTGTTCATGGTAGCCTCCATCGCGGTTCCGATCCTCGCCAACGGAGTTCGGGCCTGGGGCACGATCTACGTGGCGCACCTCACCGACAACCAGATGGCGGTGGGAGTCGATCACCTCATCTACGGCTGGGTCTTCTTCGCGCTCGTTATCGCGGCGATCATGGCCGGGGCTTGGCGCTTCTTCGACCGCAAGCCGGGCAATCCCTGGTTCGATCCCGCCGCGCTCCAGGGCGGCAAGCCGGGCGTACCCTCGCGAGCGGCGCAGCTCGCCGCGGCGGCGGTGGCGCTCGCCGCGCTGCCGCCGCTCTGGTCCGCAGGTGTGGCCGCGGCTGGACGGGTGGAGGCACCCCGCCAGCTGACCCTGCCCAATGTGCCCGGCTGGACCCGCATTCCCGCGACGAGCGGCCGTGCCTGGACACCGCGCTTCGCAGGCGCGGACCTGATGCGGGTCGCACGCTACCGCAACGGGGCAGGGCAGGAGGTCGACCTCGCCATCGCCTTCTTCTCCCGCCAGGACGAGAACAGGGAGCTGGTCGGCTACGGCCAGGGTGCCGCGCCCCCCGACGGCGCCTGGTCCTGGACGGCGGACCTGCCCGCGCCCGCCGGCGGAAAGGCCGAGCGGATCGCCGGGGAAGGGGTGGCCCGCGACGTCGTCAGCTTCTACCGCGTCGGCGACATCCTCACGGGGAGCTCGGCCGGGGTGAAGCTGGAAACGATGAAGGTGCGCCTCCTGGGCGGCCCGCAGCGGGCGGTCGCGGTCCTCGTTTCCTCACAGGCGCCGGGAGAGGGGCTGAACCCGCGTCCTGCCATAGACGCCTTCCTCCGCGATCTCGGACCGGTGGAGTCGATAACCGACCAGGCGCGGGCACCCCGCTGATGTGCGGGATTGCCGGCCTGTTCCATCCGGACGTGCCCAAGCCTGTGGAGGCTCGGCGGGTAAAGGCGATGGCGGACGTCCTCGCCCACCGCGGCCCGGACGGAAGCGGAGTCTGGACGGGTCCCGGCGTCGGGCTCGGGCACCGGCGCCTCTCCATCATAGACCTCGCGACGGGCGATCAGCCGATGCTGTCCGCCGACGGCACCTTGGCCCTCAGCTATAATGGCGAGATCTACAATTTCCGCGAGGTGAGGGCGGAGCTGGAGCGGCTCGGCCATGGCTTCAGGACCGAGAGCGACACGGAGGTGATCCTCGGCGCCTGGCGGCAATGGGGGGCGGAATGCCTGTCGCGCTTCAACGGCATGTTCGCCTTCGCCCTTTACGACGCCTCCCAGGACGCGCTCTTCCTCGCCCGAGACCGCCTCGGGGTTAAGCCGCTCCATTATGCCCTGCTTCCTGACGGCTGCCTCGCCTTTGCGTCGGAGCTGAAGGGGCTTCTCGTCCATCCGCTCCTGCGCCGAACGCCGGATGCTCGGGCGATCGAGGATTTCCTCGGCCTCGGTTACGTCCCCGACGATGCCTGCATGGTGGAGGGCGTTCGCAAGCTTGCGGCGGGTCATTACCTCCTCGTGCGGCGGGGGCGGCCGGTGCCGGAGCCGGTGCGCTGGTGGGACGTCGATTTCTCCAGCCCCTCCAACGCCTCGGCGGAGGATCTTGAGGAGGAGCTGATCGAGCGGCTGAGGCAGGCGGTCCGCTCGCGAATGGTGGCGGACGTTCCGCTCGGCGCCTTCCTTTCGGGCGGAGTCGACAGCTCGGCCGTGGTGGCGCTGATGGCGGAGGCGAGCCGCTCGGCGGTCGAGACCTGCTCGATCGGCTTCACCGAGGCGGGCCACGACGAAAGCGAATGGGCTCGGCGGGTGGCGGAGCGCTTCGCGACCAACCACCGCAGCCGTATCGTCGCGGCGGGAGACTTCGAGCTTATCGACACCCTCGCCGACGCCTTCGACGAGCCGTTCGCGGATGCCTCCGCCCTCGCCACCTATCGGGTTTCGGAGCTTGCGCGCGAGAAGGTAAAGGTCGCGCTTTCCGGCGACGGCGCCGACGAAGCTTTTGCAGGCTATCGCCGCTACCGCATGTTCGCCGCCGAGGAGCGGGTGCGCAGCGTCCTCCCCGGGGCGGCGCGGGGCCTGCTCGGACGTGCCGGAGACCTTTACCCGAAGCTCGACTGGGCGCCCCGGTTCCTGCGCGCCAAGACGACCCTCCAGGCGCTCGGCCGCTCGGCGGGCGAAGCTTATGCGGCCGCCGTCGGAGTGACTCCGAGACACACGAGATCAGTCATTTACAAGCCGGACTTCGCACGCTCTCTCTACGGCCATGTCGCCGAGGATCGCTATGTGAAGGCGATGGATGGGGCTCCGGCCTCGGACCCGCTGTCGCGCGCCCAATATGCCGACTTTAAGATCTGGCTGCCCGGCGACATCCTCACCAAGGTCGACCGGACCAGCATGGCGGTGAGCCTCGAGGCGCGCGAGCCGCTCCTAGACCACCGGCTGGTGGAATTCGCCGCGCGCGTTCCCGCCGGGCTTCGGCTGCGCGGCGGCTCGGGCAAATGGCTGATGAAGCGCGCCCTGCGCCGCCATCTCCCCGACGACGTGCTCCACCGCACCAAGATGGGCTTCGTCACTCCGGTGAGCGCCTGGTTCCGAGGACCGCTGGCGGAGGAAGCGGCGGCGATCGCCCGAAGCCCCGCGCTGACGGAGCTCGGCTGGTTCGACGGCGCCGCCATCGGCCGCCTCGCCGCCGCCCACCGCTCCGGCCGCGCCGACCATGGCCGGCTGCTCTGGCAATTGCTGATGCTCGACCGCTCGCTTCAGCGGCTGTTCGGGCTTGGCGCGTCCTCCGGGTACACGGCCGCGGCGAAGTAAAGCCCGTCCGGCGGCGCATTGAGCCCAAGCGCCGCCCGGTCGCGCGCCTCAAGCGCCCTTCGCAAATCCGCCGCGCTCCATTTCCCGCGCCCGACAAGCTGCAGGCACCCCACCATCGAGCGGACCTGATGGTGGAGGAAGGAGCGTGCCGCCGCTTCGACGACGATGGAGTCGCGCTCCCGCCGAACGTCGAGCCGGTCTAAAGTCTTCATCGGGCTATCCGACTGGCAATGGGCCGAGCGGAAGGTGGTGAAATTGTGCCCCCCGACAAGCGCCTGGGCCGCCTCGTGCATCGCCTCCGCGTCCAGCGGCACTGCCACCTGCCACGCCCGCCCCGCGTCCAGCGCCAGCGGCGCCCGCCGATTGGCGATGCGATAGATGTAGCGTCGGCCGATGCAGGAGAAGCGGGCATGCCAATCCTCCGCCACCGGCCCCACCTCGAGGATCGCGACAGGGGAGGGGCGAAGGCGGGCGTTCAGCGCTTCCGACAGGCGAAAAGGAGTTATCGGCTTTTCGATGTCCACGTGGGCGGCCATCGCGAGAGCATGAACTCCCGCATCGGTCCGCCCCGCCGCGTGGACTGCCGCCTGCTCGCCGGTGATCGCCTCCACGGCCTCCTCGATCGCCTGCTGGACCGAGGGGCCGTGCGCCTGACGCTGCCAGCCCATGAAGGGGCGGCCGTCATATTCCACCGTCAGCCGAAAACGGGTCACTTAAGGATCTCGCCCTCGGCGATGGCAAAGCCTCTCAGCAGCTCTTCCGTCGACATTGGCGCTCGGCCGGAGCGTTGAACGAGGCGCGGCAGGATCGTCCCTCCGCCTCCGCAGGAGATGGTCAGCCGGTCCCCGAGCACCAGACCCGGAATGGCGCCGCCGCCGGCCACCTCCGCCGCAAGCAGCTTGATCCGCTCACCCCTGACTTCGAAGAAGGCTCCCGGAACCGGATTGAAGGCACGCACCCGACGTTCCACCTCGACCGCCGTGAGGCTGAAATCGAGCCGCGCCTCATGCTTGTCGATCTTCGGCGCGTAGGTGACGCCATCCTCCGGCTGTGGGATTGGCTCAATCTCGGCCAGCCGGTCGAGCACCTCCACCATCAGCGCACCGCCGATGCCCGCCAGCTCCGCCGTCAGCTCGCCTGCCGTCTTGCGCCCCACCTCCGTCTCCCGCACCGCCAGCATCGGCCCGGTGTCGAGGCCGCGTTCCATCTGCATGATGGTGACGCCGGTCCTCTCGTCCCCCGCGAGGATCGCCCGCTGGATCGGCGCCGCTCCGCGCCAGCGCGGAAGGAGCGAGGCGTGGACGTTGAGGCAGCCGTGCCTCGGCGCGTCGAAGATCGGCTGCGGAAGGATCAGGCCGTAGGCGGCCACCACCGCGACATCGAGGTTTAGCGCAGCGAACGCCCGCTGCGCCTCCGGGTCGCGCAGGGACAGGGGAGTTCGCACCTCGATCCCCGCCGCTTCCGCGCGCTGCTGGATGGGGGAGGGGCGAAGCGCCTTGCCGCGCCCCGCCGGGCGTGGCGGCTGGCTGTAGACGGCGGCGACCTCGTGCCCCGCCGCCAGCAAGGCGTCGAGCGTCGGCACCGCGAAATCCGGCGTTCCCATGAAGGCGAGGCGCATGAGGCGATGCTTAGACGATTTGATTCCGCCCCTCCACCGCCGCTAGTGACGCTCATGGCCTCTTCCGAGATCGACGCACTGACCCAGGCTCTGGCCCGGCTTCCCGGCCTCGGCCCCCGCTCGGCCCGCCGCGCCGTCCTCCATTTGATGAAGAAGAGGGAGACGGCGCTTACGCCGCTGCTGCGCGCGCTTGAGCGGGTTAACGAGAATCTCTCCGTCTGCTCCACCTGCGGCAATGTCGATACGGCCGACCCCTGCGCCGTCTGCTCGGACGCCCGCCGCGACGACCGCCTTCTCTGTGTGGTCGAGGAGGTGTCCGACCTCTGGGCCCTGGACCGCTCCCGCCTCTTCCCCGGCCGCTTCCACGTGCTCGGCGGCCGCCTCTCCGCGCTTGAAGGTATTCGCCCGGAGGACCTCAGCATCGACAAGCTGCTCGGCCGCGTCGCCCAGGGTGGAATCGACGAGGTCGTGCTTGCGATGAACGCGACCTTGGAGGGCCAGACCACCGCCCATTATCTCGCCGAGCGGCTCGAAACCTATCCGGTGCGCATCACCCAGCTCGCCCACGGCCTGCCGGTCGGCGGAGAGCTCGACTATCTCGACGAAGGAACCCTCGCCCAGGCGCTGAGGGCCCGGCGGCCGGTAGCCTAGCCGGGCGCGTCAGAAGAAGCGCTTGCGAATGTTGAGGCTCACCGATCGGCCGAGAGGTTCCAGGAACGCAGGCTGATAGCTGAACGGCACGGCGCCCACAGCGTTGCGGACGTTCGGCCGCCCATCGAGCAGGTTGTTGATGCCGAGGCTGATCCGGGTGTTCTGGGCCCACCAGGGCGCTTTCGGCCCGCCCGTTCGCTGCTGCAGGTTGGCGAACAGGTTGAGGTTCATCGTTCCATAGTCGGAGAAGCGGAGATCTCCCGTCGGGCCCAGCCCTTCCACGCTCGTCCCGCTGCGCCATTTGGCGTTGAGCTGCGCTCCAAGGCCGGAGTGGAAAATGCCGGCCTGGAAATCCAGCTCGTGCCTCGGCTGCCCTCCGCGACTGCCGAGCGCATCGCCGTTCAGCAGGTCCAGCTCTGCGATGCCCGGGCGGATCAGGATCTCGTCCTCGATGTGCCAGGTGTGATAGGCGTTGACGAATATCCGGCTGAGGAAGCCTTCGAACTGCCTCGCAAGGGCGCTCCCTGCTTCCGCTCTGATGACGACGGCGCCTTCCGGGAGGCCCGGCGGCAGCTGGCCCGGCGGCGGAGCACCCTCTCTGAAGCGGATGCTCACGTCCCTTCCGCCAGGCACCTTGCGGAGCGCGCGCGAGAAATTGAGGCCCCATCTTACCTGCTGCTGATCCCTGCGCTCGAAATTGAGGGGTCGACTGTCGATGGAAAGCAGCCGGCCTGCGCCGTCGCGCGTGAAGCGATCGGGAAAGGCCGCTTCGATTTGCGGAGTTGCGGCCGGGAAAGCCGCGATCGGGTCCTCGATCCGGCTGCGTAGGTAATCGACGCTGAAGCGAAGGTCGTGCTTGGCGGAGGGCTTTGCCGAGAGCCCGAGCTTGATGAGGCGGCGATTGTCCGCTCGGAGGTCGGGATTGCCCCCATCGATCCTGATGGCATCGACCGTCTCCCCGCGGCCATAGTCGAAGGTGGGAACCCCTGGCGTAACCAAAAGGGGATTGCCGAGCTGCTGAACCGTCGGCGCACCGTCCTCGTCCGTCACCGAAGCATTCAGATTCAACTCCGGGACGGGCGACCAGTAGAGGCCCGCCGAAAGAGTCTTCAGGCTCCCGAAATCGGAAAGCCGCTCGAGCTCGGCGCTGAAATTCGCGTGAAGGCTGCCCAGCGCCGAAAGCGCATCTTCAGAGCGGCTGGCGATCGGCAAGGCGAGGTTGGCCTGAACACTCCCCCGATCGCGCGAAAGATCGACCGACTGCTCCGACCCCTGGCGCCGGGTTTCGCTGCTGAAATCCTGGGTGTCGAAGCCGGCGCGAAGGCTCGTCGAGACCTGCCCCGCGGGCAATTCGAAAAGCGAGCCGCTGAATACGAGCTGCCCGCTTGCAAGCGTGCTCACCGACCGCGCCTCGTCGCGCGGCCGGTGCTGGGAAATGTCGTTGGCGAACGGATTGACCTTAGGGTCCCCCGCGTCGAGCCGTGCCTGGAGGGCAGCTACGTCGATGCCCGCATCGGTAAGCGTCTTGGTGCTGAGGCGGTCAACATTGCCCGTGAACGACCAAAGCCACTCGCCGGCCCTCCCGTTTAGGGCGGTGCCCAGATGCGCTAGCCGGGTGTCGGTGTCTCGTCTCAAAGGGCGGGAAGGATCGAAGTAGCGATTGAGGATTACGTCCTTCGAGAAGGGAGAGAAGGGGTTCGCTTCCGGAAGGACGAGCCGGGCCGCCGCGAGCCCGAGCCGGCTGTCGCTACCCCCCACTTCGAAGCGCCCGTTGAGGCTCGCTGCGACATCGCCGAAGATCGTGTCGCTGACGGTTGCATTGAGGCTCAGTCGCTCGGTGGACGGCAGCAGGCTCCGGTAGATGCGTGTGTCCGTCTGGTTGAGGCTGTTCGCTCCCGCGGCGAAAGCCGCGAGCGACGGTGCCCCTGCCGCCGCATTGGCCGGGACCGCCGCTCGGGTGACCTTTTGTCCCGCCAAGGCGCTCAACAGGGGATCGACCTCGGCACCGGCCAATGTCGAGACCGGCGCGACGTTTCCGGTTAGGTCGAACGGGTTGTTCTCCGAAAGATCTATGTCCCGTTCGCTCTCGAGCAAGGAACCCGCGCGCTGATAATCCAGGTCGAAGTTGAACCGCCTGTCTCCCTGGATCAGCAGGTAATTGCCATTGAAGGAGTAATTTTCTCGGCCGCCGTCGGTGGGGAAACCGAAACCCACTTGCCCGATCGCCGAACGAAAGCGTTCGAACGTGACCACGTTCACCACCTTCTGGTCGGCGCGATAGCCATATTGGAGGGCAAGCTCTTCGGGGAAGATCTCCGTCCTCTCGATGGCTTCCGGGGGGATGTTCGCGATTTCCTGAAAGCTCGACACGCGCTTGCCGTTCACCAGCACGACCGGGCCGCTGTCGCCGCGCCCCCGATTGCTTCGGGTTTGCGGCTCCAGAGACTGCAGCAATTCAGCGAGCGTGCCCGCCCCGCGCGCACGGATGTCCAGCGGGGTGAGAACACGCTCCGGAGGAATGTCGCCGATTACCGAGCCTCTCGGCTTCTGGCCGCGTACGACGATCTCCCGGCCGTCGGCTTCCGCCGTCGAACCTTGCGGCCGTACCGGTAGCTGGGGTCGCCCGTCGGGGCCGATCGGGACCGGCACCGGCTTTCCATCCGGACCGATGACAGTGATCTTCGCTCCTGGCGGCAGAACCAGCGGCTTGCCGTCCGGGCCCCTGAGGATCGGCCGTTGCTCCTCGCCCTTCGGCGACTGGTTGTCCTGAGGCTGCGATGGCTGCGGCGGGACTGGCTGCTGGGCCTGCACAGGCGCCACCGCAGCGCTGGCAAGCAACCCGATCAAGAACGTCCCACGGTGCTTCATGGCTACCCCCACATATCGTCCGATTACATTTGTAATCGAACAGGGGGTGAATGTCTATGGACTAGCGATCTAGGCAGCGTCGTCCTTGCGCCGGCTCAACAGCAGGTAGGCGAGCCCGGACACGGCCACCATCGCGCCGACCTTCGTCACAAGGCCCTTCCGGTTGTGCTGCCATTCCGAGCGCATCCCCATTTCCGCGGGAATGTTGGGGATCTTGCCGCGCGACAGGTCCTGGAGGACGCCTTCCACTACGTTGATCCGGTCTGCGCCCATCAGCATCAGCCAGTGCGCCCAGTGGGATTCGCTATATTTGAAGGCGCCTCGGCGAATCATGCCGCTGAGGCCGCTCGGCGGAGTCGAGGTGCCGAACACCGCCGGCTGCCTTTTATGCTCGATCGACTGCAGGATCTCTACGTCGCTGCTCTGAACCGGCGGCCGTGCCCACTCGCCGGAATGGTCGTCCCGGCTCCGGTCGCGATAGGGATAGGTGGGGTCGTTGCTCGGGTCCGCGTCGACGCCCCAGCCGGGGATGGCGGAGCGGTCCGGCGTCGTCGCCTTGGCGGTGGTGAGGGCGTCCATCGATCAGGGCTCCTGTCAGGCGGCGTTGGGGACGAGCACCGGCTTGATGCAGCCGTCGAGCTTTGCCGAGAAGATGTGATAGGCGTCGGAAATATCGGCCAGCGGCACCCGATGGGTGATCATACCCTTGGGGTTCAGGTGGCCCGCCTTCACATGGTCGATGAGCTTGGGGAGCAGCCGTTTGACGGACGCCTGGTTGGCGCGGACCGTCAGGCCCTTGTTCACGACGTTGCCGATCGGGATCATGTTGCCGGTGGGGCCGTAGACTCCGACGATCGAGATGATCCCGCCTTTCTTCACCGAGTTGATCGCCCAGTGGAGCGCGATCGCCGATCCGGCTTCGAGCTTCAGCTTCTTTCCGAAAAAGGTCTGAAGCGCATTGCCGGCGGCGTCGTTGCCGACCGCGTCGATGCAGACGTCGGCGCCCAGGCCGTCGGTCGTCTTCTTCATGAACAGGACGACGTCGTCGAGCTCCCTGAAATTATAGACCTCGGCCGGGCAGTAGGTGCGCGCGAATTCGAGCCGGTATTCGAGAGGGTCGATGACGATCACTCGCCCGGCTCCGAACAGCCACGCGCATCGCGCCGCCATCAGCCCCACCGGCCCCGCGCCGAACACGCAGACCGTGTCGCCCGGCTTGATCCCGCCCATCTCCGCCGCCTGATAGCCCGTCGGAACGACGTCGGTGAGAAGCACGGCGTCGTCGGGATCCATCCAATCGGGGATCAGCGTAGGGCCAAAATCGGCATAGGGCACCCGCACATATTCCGCCTGGCCGCCGTCATAGCCGCCGGCGGTATGCGAATAGCCGTAAATGGCTCCGACCGCTGTCGCCCCGGGGTTGGACTCGTGACAGTTGCCGAACAGGCCCTGCTTGCAGAAATGGCACTGGCCGCAGGCGATGTTGAACGGCACCAGCACATGGTCGCCGGCCTTCAGGTTCTCGACCTCGGCTCCGACGTCCTCGACGATGCCGCAGAATTCGTGGCCGAACGTCGTTCCCACCCGCGTGTCGGGGACAAGGCCGTGATAGAGGTGGAGGTCCGACCCGCAGATGCACGAGCGGGTGACGCGAACGACCGCGTCGCGCGGATGCTCGATTGCGGGCATGGGCTTCTCTTCGACACGGACCCGGTAAGGGCCCCTGTAATCCATCGCGAGCATGCGCGGCTCCCTTCGCGTTTTGCCTCTCAACCGAGGCAGTTGGCGATGGTTCCGGCCTGTCTCAGCTCTTGCGGCTGAGCGTGCGCATCGCGTCGTCGAGGCCCTGCAGCGTCAGCGGGTACATCCGGTCCTGCATCAGCTGGCGCAGGATCTGGGTCGACTGGCTGTAGCCCCAATATTGCTCCGCCGTCGGGTTCAGCCACACCGCGCTGGGATAGGTGTTGGTCAGCCGCTGCATCCAGACGGCGCCCGCTTCCTCGTTGAAATGCTCGACCGAGCCGCCGGGATGGGTGACCTCATAAGGGCTCATCGCCGCGTCGCCGACGAAGACGAGCTTGTAGTCGTGGCCGAACTTGTGGAGCACGTCCCAGGTCGGAGTCAGCTCGTTGAAGCGGCGGCGATTGTCCTTCCACAAGCTCTCATAGGGGCAGTTGTGGAAGTAGAAGAATTCGAGATGCTTGAACTCGGACGTGGCGGCCGAAAACAATTCCCCGCAGACGCGGATATGGGGGTCCATCGATCCGCCGACGTCAAGGAAGAGCAGAAGCTTCACCGCATTGTGCCGCTCCGGCCGCATCCGGATGTCGAGCCAGCCCTTGCGCGCCGTGCCGTCGATCGTCTCGTCGAGGTCCAGCTCGTCCGCGGCCCCTTCGCGGGCGAAGCGGCGGAGGCGCCGTAAAGCCACCTTGATGTTGCGGGTGCCGAGCTCGACCTGGCTGTCAAGGTTCCTGAACTCGCGCTTGTCCCACACCTTGATCGCCCGCCCGTGCCGGCCCTCGCCGCCGATCCGGATTCCTTCGGGATTGTAGCCGCCATGGCCGAAGGGCGAGGTGCCGCCGGTCCCGATCCACTTCGATCCGCCCTGGTGCCGCTCCTTCTGCTCCTCGAGCCTTTTCTTCAGCGTCTCCATGATCTCGTCCCACGAGCCGAGCGACTCGATCTCCTCCATCTGCTCCGGCGTCAGGTAGAGTTCGGCGACCTTCCTCAGCCACTCCTCAGGGATCGCCGCCGCCTCGGTTCCGTACTCCGTCTCCAGCCCCTTGAAGACCTTCCCGAAAACCTGGTCAAACCGGTCGAGCAGCCCCTCGTCCTTCACGAAGGTCGCCCGGGCGAGATAGTAGAATTCCTCCGGCGTCGTTCGGATCACCTCCGCGTCGAGCGCCTCGAGCAAGGTCAGGTGCTCCTTCAGCGAAGCTGAAATTCCAGCGGCGCGAAGCTCATCGACGAAGGAGAAGAACATTTAGGCGACCGGCGGAATTTGAGCGGGATGCTGCGGAAGCTCGGGGTCGAGAGAGGCCCACTTCGGCGCTTCCTTGGTCCAGATGATCGCTTCCGGGGCCATCAGATTGGGATCGTCGAGCGCGCCCGCGCGGATGAAGACCAGGTGCGGGCGCACTTCCGCGATGCTGAAGAGCGGCGTTCCGCAGTTCGGGCAGAAGCCGCGCCGCATCGCATTCCCGCTGTCGGCGACGCTCTCATACCAGCGAACCTCGCCTTCAGTGCGCACCGCCTCGGCCGGGAAGCAGAGGTTCACGGTGGCGCTTCCGCCGCCGAGATATTGGCAAAGCCGGCACCAGCACATGCGGGCGGTCATCGGCTCTGCATCGACGGTGAAGCGGACGCCGCGGCAGAGGCACCCGCCGCTCACCGCCATGTCACTGCCTCCGCGACATGAAGGCGAGCCGCTCGAACAGCATCACGTCCTGCTCGTTCTTCAGCAGCGCGCCGTGGAGGGGCGGGATCGCCTTTTTCGGGTCCTGCGACTGCAAGACCTCGAGCGGCATGTCCTCGTGGAGGAGGAGCTTCAGCCAATCGATCAGCTCGCTCGTCGACGGCTTCTTTTTGAGGCCGGGCACGTCGCGGACCTGGTAGAAGATATCCATCGCTTTGGAGACGAGCATCTTCTGGATGCCTGGGAAGTGGACGTCGACGATCGCCTGCATCGTCTCCCGGTCCGGGAACTTGATGTAGTGGAAGAAGCAGCGGCGAAGGAAGGCGTCCGGAAGCTCCTTCTCATTGTTGGAGGTGATGACGACGATCGGGCGCTCCTTAGCCTTCACCGTCTCCTTCGTCTCGTAGACGTGGAACTCCATCCGATCGAGCTCCTGGAGGAGGTCGTTCGGAAATTCGATGTCCGCCTTGTCGATCTCGTCGATCAGGAGGACGGGGAGCTGAGGCGAAGTGAATGCCTCCCACAGCTTTCCCCGGCGGATGTAGTTGGAAATGTCATGCACGCGCGGGTCGCCGAGCTGACCGTCGCGAAGCCGCGCCACCGCGTCATACTCGTAGAGGCCCTGGTGCGCCTTCGTTGTCGACTTGACGTGCCATTCGATCAGCGGTGCTCCAGCGGCGGCGGCAATCTCGTGCGCGAGCACGGTCTTGCCCGTGCCGGGCTCACCCTTGACGAGGAGGGGGCGGCGGAGAGTCACTGCCGCGTTCACGGCGACCTTCAGGTCGTCGGTCGCGACATAGTTGGAAGTACCCTGAAAGCGCATGGGCCGCCGATAGAGGAGCCCCCTGGCAGGAGCAAGCTCAGCCCTCGGCGCGGGCGCCTCGGCGGGTCTCCAGAAGGTCCCACAGCCCGCGGTGCTGGAGAAGTATCTGCTCGGCCCCGAAGAGGAGCGCACGCTGCACCGGCGCGTCGGCCGCGAAGCTGTCGGCGAGACGGGTGATGGCTCCGCTGCCCTCCGACGGGAAATTGGGACGCTCGATCCCGAGCCGCCGGGCCGCGCTATCGAGGCAATGGCGGATCGCCGACCAGTCGAGGACCAGCGCCATTGCGGCGCCGAGGGCGCAGCCGTTGCGCTCGGACAGAGCGAGGGTCTCCATCGCCTGGCGCTGACCGAGGACGGCCGTGTCGCTTCCCGCCGCTCCGGGCGTGCTTGGAACCGGCCCGGCCGCCACCGACAACCGGGCAAGAAAGGCCCGCTCCCCCGCGAAGGCGTAGCCGGCATTGATGAGCCAGGCCCGTGCCTCGGTGTCCACAACCCGAAGCGCGGCATGATCCAGCAGGCCCGGATAGCGGCCGTGGAGGACGCACAGATGATGGATGAGGTCCGCGAGATCGCGTCCGGAGGTGGCACCCGCGAGCAAAGCGGAGCTTCCGCAATAGGGATGGGAGGCGCTGCCATGCTGGCTTAGCGAGGCAAGCAGCAAGGCGGAGCAGGAAGGACCGCCGTCGGCCTTGATCGACACTAAAGCCATGAGCGGAAAAACCTCCAAACGCGACACCTTCGGCACCGCTCTAGAAGCCTCACCTATATCAATGCCGTAAAAAGCCGGTTTACGCGGCGTTAGGGCGGGGGAAAGGCTATTCGCCTTCCCTCGGCAGCGGCCCGGAACAGCGGACTAGCGCCCGCCTTCGCGCTGCCCTAGCTTCCTTTGTCCGGCGCCGCCGGAATAGTGAGCGAGAGGGCAAGGAATGGAAGCGTCGACCAGCGGGAAAAGCGGGCATATCCGGCTGACCTCCCATCCCGGCTCACGCGGGCCGGTGCGCTTCCCCCTCACCTGGGGCGCAGCGACGGCCGCGGAGCGCGGGCCTGTGGTCGCGACCGTGAACGCGGGGTCGGACCGGAACGCGATCGGCGCCCATGGCGGCTCCTATTCCATCTACCGCGCGCTTGCCATCTCGGCAGGCGCCATGGACCCCCAGGCGCGGCCGGACCTGCACGATACGTCGCCGGTCTGCGAGATCGGGCCGCATCCGCAATGGGGCGATCCCGGCAAGATCGTCTCGCTCGATCCCTGGGGCCACCGGGTGGCCCACGACTTCGGGGACCTCATCGAGCAAGGCGCCGACATCCGGCCGTCTATCGCGATCACCAGGGCACGCCTGACCCTGCCCGAAATCCAGGTGGCGATCGCGACGCGCAGGCTGAACGTGGACGGAGAGATCGTCCACGAGGCGGGCGACGTCTCGGTGACCAAGATTGCGGTGGATCCGGTCTGGTGGCTCCCCGGCGTCGCCGAACGCTTCGGCGTGGCTGAGGGGAGCCTCAGGCGCTGCCTCTTCGAGCAGACGGGCGGCATGTACCCGGAGCTCGTCACCCGCCCCGACCTCTCCGTTTTCCTACCGCCGATCGGCGGCATGACGCTCTACATCTTCGGCGATCCCGCTTCGCTCGGCGACACGTCGAAGACGCTGACCTGCCGCGTGCACGACGAGTGCAACGGCTCGGACGTGTTCGGCTCCGACATCTGCACCTGCCGCCCCTATCTGACCCACGGCATCGAGGAAGCGACCCGCCAGGCGCAGGAGGGCGGCGTCGGCCTCATCGTCTACAACCGCAAGGAAGGCCGCGCGCTCGGCGAAGTGACCAAGTTCCTCGTCTACAACGCGAGGAAGCGCCAGCCGGGCGGCGACCAGGCGGCGACCTATTTCGAGCGGACGGAATGCGTGGCCGGCGTCCAGGACGCGCGCTTCCAGCAGCTGATGCCGGACGTCATCCATTGGCTCGGGATCGAGCGGATCGACCGCTTCGTCTCCATGTCGAACATGAAGCACGACGCGCTGACCGGCGGCGGGATCGAGATCGGGGAGCGCGTGCCCATTCCGGACGCGCTGATCCCGCCCGACGCCAGCGTCGAGATGGAGGCCAAGAAGGCGGCTGGCTATTACACGCCCGACGGCGCCCCGACCGAGGACCAGCTGCGCTCCGTAGTCGGCCGCGACCTCGGCAAGTTCTGAGCTCGATGAAATCCGATCCGATCCGGAGCCTGCTGACGGCGGCGGCCGTGCGCGAGCGGGCGCACGAGATGCTTGAGCTCGCGCTGGAGGGGCGGGTCGAAGGCTGGCGAGTCGACCTTGGCAGGCTCTCCGACGCCGCGGATCGAACGGCAGTCGTCACCCGCCAAGCCTATCCTGACCTTGCAATCCCCTTCCACGCCCGCTGGCGTCACTTCGTCGCCGGCCCTCCCGTGCTTCCCGCAGGCGATGCCGCGGAGCGGGCGCGGGCGAGCTTCGACCTCGTCATCCTTTCAGTTCTGCTCGACGCGGGCACAGGCCCCGGCTGGCGCTATCGCGACGGGGGAGGGGAGACCTACACCCGTTCCGAGGGCCTCGCCGTCGCCAGCCAGCGCATGTTCGAGAGCGGCGCGCTCGGCGATCTAACGTCCCTCGACACGGAGACGCTGGCACGGGGGTTCCAGGTCGCGGAGGACAATCCGCTTGCCGGGCTCGAAGGCCGCGCCGACCTGCTTCGGCGGCTCGGCCGGCAGGTTCAGGCGCGGCCCGACCTCTTCAGCGGCAGGCCCGGCGGCCTCTACGACGTGCTCGCCGCCCGCGCGGACGGGGGGCAGCTCCCCGCCACCGCAATTCTTGAGCTGTTGCTCGAAGCGCTTGGCCCGATCTGGGCCCACCGGCTCGAGGTGGACGGCGTGCCGCTCGGCGATTGCTGGCGCCACCCCGCTATCCGCCGCGAGGATGCGTCCGACGGCCTCGTCCCGCTCCACAAGCTCTCCCAATGGCTGAGCTACTCGCTGATCGAACCGCTGCAGGAGGCGGGGATCGAAGTGGTCGAGATAGACGGCCTCACCGGCCTGGCCGAATATCGCAACGGCGGCCTGTTCGTGGACACGGACGTGCTGACCCTCGCCGACCCCGACGATGCGCGGCGCGAGCATCATGTCTACGATCCGCTCATCGTCGCCTGGCGCTCGATGACGGTCGCCCTGCTCGACCGGATGGCGCCTCTGGTGCGCGAGCGTCTTGCAGTGTCCGAAGCCGATTTCCCGCTCGCCCGGATGCTCGAGGGCGGGAGCTGGGCGGCCGGGCGCCGGATCGCGGCCGAGCTTCGCCCCGGCGGCGGGCCTCCTTTCTCAATCATCAGCGACGGGACGGTGTTCTGACATGGACGGACTGACGATCGTTTCACACCCCCTGGTGCAGCACAAGCTCACCATCCTTCGCGATCGGACGAGCTCGATCCAGCTCTTCCGCGCGGTGGTTCGGGAGACGGCGGCCCTGCTCTGCTACGAAGTGACTCGAGACCTGCCGACGGACCTCAAGGAGATCGAGACTCCGGTGGCGCCGACCCGCTCGCCGGCGCTCGCCGGCAAGAAGCTGGTGATCGCCCCGATCCTTCGGGCCGGCCTCGCCATGGCGGAGGGGATGCTCGATCTCCTTCCCTCGGCCCGCGTGGCCCATATCGGCCTGTACCGGGAGCCGGTGTCGCTCCAGTGCGTCGAATATTACTTCAAGACTCCCGACGATTGCGCCGACCGGCTGGTGATCATCGTCGATCCGATGATGGCGACGGGCCATACTGCCATCGCCGCCATCGACCGGCTGAAGGAAGCGGGCGTCACTGACATGCGCTTCGTCTGCCTGCTCGCCTCCCGCCCCGGAGCCGAGGCGGTCCGCTCCGCCCATCCCGACGTTCCGATCTGGGCGGCAGCGATGGACGGGGAGCTGAACGACCACGGCTACCTCGTCCCCGGCCTCGGCGACGCCGGCGACCGGACCTACGGCACCCGTTAGCGCTGCGTCAGGCGGCGATCGGGAGAGCCTCAGGCTCGCGCGCCTCCACCGGCTCCGCCGCCACCTTTTCCGCTTCGGCGGGGGCTGCTGCGGGGCGAGGGCTCGGGAATACGAAGCGGGAGACGAGGACGAGGACGCCCAGCGCCAGATAGGCGCCGATCGCCTGCCACGGGAACCAGATCACCGGCACCCCGAGCGCGATCCGGAGGAAGATCGGGTTGAACCCGAAATCGTCGCCAAGCGCCTGGCAAATGCCGAGCATCGTGTCGGGGCGGGCGAAAGGGGAGGGGCGGGAGACGGACATCGGCATTTTCCTCTGGAAGGCGGGCGGCGACCCGCCCCGATGTCCTCCCTTCAGCATAAGCCGTGCCAGAATCTGAAAGTGTTGCAGCTCAAGTACTTGGCTCGACCGGCAGGCCGCCCGCGCTGGGCACCGCCCCAAGACTTAGTGAAAACCGCCAACTCCTGCAGGCGCCTAGCGCAGCTGGCTGTCCTTGCTCCCACGCCGGTTGATCCCGGCGGTGACGCTTCGCGCATCCCGCCCTGACTGGCAGGAGACGCAGGTGCGCGCCCCCGGCAAGGCGCGGCGGCGGCCTTCCGGGATCTCCTCGCCGCATTCGACGCAGTGCGTCTCGCCCTGGCCCTCCGCGGCCGCGAGCCGGGCCCGAGCCGCGAGGACCGCGTCCTTCACCGTGTCGTCGATCTGATCCTGAACCGCGCCATCGCGCGACCAGCCGCCGGCCATCGCCTTCTCCTTGATCCCTTTTCAACGCTTCGAACCCAGGACCGCTCGAACTATCGTGCGCAGGCTTCGGGAGACGCCGTCGACATGCGCGTCACGACGGAGGCGGTCGATGTGGAGAGCGAAACCGCCTGACTGCAGCGCCGCAGTTGGAAGCGGACCTTGCGCGACCGGAAATCGAGCGAGATCCGCCGGAATGCCTCCAGCAGGTCCGTACCCAGAAACAGGGCCGGATGCTCGGACAGGCCGAACACCTTGAAGGGCGGAACGTCTCCAAAGGCCATCGGCACGTTGCGCAGGGTCACCGAACCGAGCCGCAGCTCATTGATATACGCGATCTGCAATTCAATCGTCTTCCCAGTCACGCCGGTGGCGGCGACCGTCTCCAGCCTTGCGCGCCCGCGGCGGACGAGCTTGTCGCGCAGCGCCAGATTGCCGATCGTGATCTGCGATCCGGTATCGATGACCGCGTCGAGCGAGAGCCCCTCGGCTTTGACCTCCGTGAGGATCAACTGGCCGCGGTGGCGGCGCGCCGTGATGACGATCTCGCCCGGCAGCGCCTTGACCGGCTTCGAGGCGTCCTCAACCTTGATCAGCCGCTTCTCGAAATCCATCATCAGGCGCTGACGGGCGAGCGCGTCGATTCCGATCATGCCCGCCCCGCCCAGGTCCTGCTCGCGCAACGCGGGAAGTTGGAGGTCGCGAACGACGGTCGGGCCGAGAATCAGCTCCTCGACATGGACCCGATCGACAACGTTCCGGTCCGTCATGCTATTCAAGGTGACGGGCGTTCCAAGCGGCAGCTGCAGGTCGCGAGCGATGCGCAGCCCGATGGCGGACGTGTCAGCGCCGCTGTCGACGACGAATTGATAGGGGCCGCGGCCGTTTACCCGCACTTCGACGGTAAGCCGAGTCTCGACCTTGCGCGCGCCGATGTCATCGCCGCCGATCGCGAGCGCATCGTCGATCGAGGCGGGCGGGAGCGGAGGCATGGTCGAGGGCCCGGGCGGAGCCGGCTTCGGCTTGCCGATCCTGGGCGCCTGAGCCGCCGCCCCCGCGCCGCCCACCACCGAACAGGCGAGGGCCGATAGCAGGACGAGGGTTAGGCGACGAACCGGTAATTGCGTCCCTTTCATCGATCCGATCCCACTGCGCATCCGGCGCTCAACCGGCTGCCATGCTGACTCCGCGACCTTCGAATCGTGCAATACGTGACGGGCTTTATGGTTCAGGTGGCACGAAGGGAGGACATATATCCGTGAAACAGCGAGAAATTAAGCTTCGCGCCTGGGTCAGCGGCATTGGCGCTGTCATTGCATTGTTGTTCGGGGGCTCGGCATTGCGGGCCGCACCCGTCGACGATGCCCAGAAGACAGAGGTCCGCATACCGTCCGGCGATGCGGTGCTCGCCGCGACGCTCTATCGTCCGGCCGGCGCCAAAGGAAATCTTCCGGCAGTTGTGGTGGGGCACGGGTCGGGCAAGGTCACGCGCAAAAATACCTTCTGGACGAACGCAGCCCTTTCCACGGGGCTCGCGGCGCTGGTTTTTGACAAAAGAGGTGCGGGGGACTCGACTGGCAAGTTTATGGAATGGGAGACCGAGAAGACTCCAGAGATTTTTCAGCAACTTGCGATGGACATGATCCATGCCACGCGCTGGCTCTCCAAGCAGCCGGGGATCGACGGTAGCCGCATCGGCCTGATGGGAGGCAGCCAGGCGGGCTGGATCATGCCCCTGGCTGCATCGCAGGAGCCGATGATTAAGTTCGTCATTATTGGCGAAGGCGTGCCTCTGCCCGCAGGCATCGAAGTGATTCACAGCGGCTATCTCGACCTGATGGGCGATGAGGGAAACCCTACGCTGCGGCAGGTCACCGGAGCGGATGCGGCGGCGATGGATTATGACGGTCCCAAAGGCTACGATCCGGCCCCCGTGCTGGAGAAGCTGGATATTCCGGTGCTTTGGATCTTCGGCTTCTATGATGGGGTGATCCCTGTTCGGCAGTCGATCGATCGCATCGGTCAGCTTCAGAAGGCGGGGAAGCGCAATCACTCCGCGCATATATTTCCCTTCGGAAATCACAGCTTCACAAACGTCTTCACCGGACTCCCTTATAACGTGGCGGAAGCAAGCCGGGCTTGGCTGCGAACGTCCGGATTGCTGGACAGGGAGTATCTTGAAGAGCTCAGGAAGGGTACTTCCGACGAGCACGTCCGGATGGCTTGGACGACCCAGATCCTCAAGGCAAGGTTGGCACCCCCGACTTTGACGGCCGCCAGTCTCCAGGATTTGACGGGGCAGTACGAAGGAGGACACACCGTCATGCAACGGGAAGGCAAGCTCTTTCTACGGCGTCCAGACGGAATGGAGCGGGAACTGATTCCAATTGCCAAAGATCTTTTCGGCCTTGGCGAGGTCGCGTCTCCTCTACGCGTGAGATTTGAGCGCACAAAGGGTGCCGTACGCGGTGCGACCTTCGTGGAAGTAACAGGGTCAAGAGGTGATATCGCGCGCGAGCGGCCTTAGGCCGCTAGTCGAATGCATCTGGCCCCGCTAACCGGGGCAAGACGCGCTTTAGGAGGTGGTGCACGGTGCCAAGCGACCGCGCCCCGGTTGAATGCCGAAGCGTACTCAGCGGCTCTAGAGGAGAGTTCGTTCCAAACGCACCTGTAGCGGTGTACGGGCGATAAGAATTCGGAAGTCGCGCGTCATGTGACTCTGGTCGCAAAAGCCGGAAGCTACTGCCACCTCGGCAAGCGGAACGTCGGTTCTCCGAAGGAGCGGCACGGCATGCTCGATCCGCCGCCGCCGAGCAGTTTCCTGTATCCCTTCACCGACCACGGCGCGGTAGGCCCGAGCAAGCCATGCGGGATTGAGGTCCAGTTGCGCGGCCAGTTTGGCAGTGGCGACCCTCGGCGTGTCGCGCAGGCTTCTTCGAACGTGCTTCAGCCATGCCGGCGCCTTCGCAGGTTCGTCGGTGACTGTTTCTTGCAGGAACGATGCCGTCGAACGTGCTAAATCGGCGTCCGTGGTGTCAGCTTGCGACCAGAGACGTATCAGCTGACGCGCGTCTATCGACCGCGCTCGCCAAACCGTTTGTTTCAGATTGATCCCGGACCCGAAGCTCGAGAGCCATCGAGGATCGAACTGAATAGACACAGTTTCCAGGCCGCCATCCCCAACGTGGTCAGTATGGTAAGTCCCGGGTGGATGCACGAGGACGCATGGCCCGTCCATACAGGCCTCCCCTCCATCCCACGCTTCAATTGCTTGGCCGAGCAACGGCACGGTGATGCAGGCCCAGTCATGCTTATGCTGATCGATCACCTGACCATGCCCGTGCACGACCCGTGTCGCTCTCGCGCCGGGTACAGACCTCAGAGGGATCTCCAGACCATGAAATCCAGCTTTGCGGTCCTCAGCAGTACCCATTACTCACACATCCAATACGACCGTTACGAATGTAGCATGTGGAGGGACCGCTCCTGCTAGCACGGAACTTATCGCGCGCGGGCTCCATAAAATGCAAGGGCGTCGTCGCGCTGCGATGCTTCAGCTTCCGCAACGCCTCGGCCTCGATCTGCCGGATGTGTTCCCTCGTCACCGAGCACTGCTGCTGACCTCTTTTGAGCGTATGGTCAGGATTCATCCCGATCCCAAAGCCCATGCATTGAATCTCCTCAACATCGTCACCGTTCGCACGTGTGCGTCTGCACCGGCCTGCCTCAGATCGGCCGTTCAGATGCCGCAACCATATCCCACCAAGAATCGAGGCTTTATCATGCGCCTGCTCTGCGCCACGGGGGGTTCGATTGGTGTACCGGCGGGAGAAGAGCTCCCGCACACAGGCTCGCCTTGCAATCATCGCGGCGGCCGTTTCTGCGGCGACAGGAGTTTCGCCGGCATGGGCTGCCGCATTGGCGCTCTCCATCGGACTGGTCCTGGCGCTGGAGGCGGTCAACTCCGCGCTGGAATATATGATCGATCACCTTCATCCGGAGATCGCGGGTGAGATCGGCTGCGCGAAGGATGCAGCCACCGGCGCGGTCCCGATCGCAAGCACCGCCGCAGTCGTGTGGGGGCTGCAATGCTGTGGGCCTTAGCCCAAGCTGAAGGCGGGAAGGCCCTACTGGTACAGGAACAACCGCTCTTTAGAGACCGGCTAGGGTGTTTCAGATTCCGCAGCGCCTTTGCCTCGATCTGCCTGATCCGCTCCCTGGCCTCCGAAAGCCTACTGCGCCACCTATGGATCCGCGCCCTCAATAGCGCCCGAGATGTGCGCAACTGCTCTGGTCGAGGTACAGCGACACACCTCGCGCGATCGCGGGAATTTGGTCGCCGACCTTGCAGCGCAGCTGGTGTGCCGGGATCGTCAGTTGGCCAGCTCTCCCATCCGCTGCCTTAGCAACGACAACCACATCCGGTGCATAGGGAAGCACGGAGGATTTGGGGCCATCCACGTAACTGAGCCAAGAAACTCCGCATCTTCCGCGACCGGCTAGAACGCTTCAGCTTCCGCGGCGTCTTCGCCTCGATCTGTGGGGACGCGCTCCTGCAGACCTCTGCGACTACTGCTCCGAGAAAGGAAGGGGATGTCCTGTTCTCCGAGTACGTGCTTGTAGTGACTCAGAAGCCCCCAAAGCTGGTTTCTAAGCTCGTTGATGTGCTCGAAACCCGATGACCCACGGGACGCCTCACGACACGCCATGTCGGCTTGGTGACATAACACGTAGAGCGTGTCGCCTTGAATAAGAACGCCCGGGAAGCGCCGCCCGGGGTGCCGGATTACGGCCGCATTGGTCTCATCAGATAGTATGACCGGATCAAAGGCTTCAGTTGCACCAGGGTCACGTATCTTCGGTTTTCGAAAGAACGATCCAAAAGAACAGGAGGAACACCGCGAAGGCTGACCCCGAACTCAACCACCAGAGAAGCGAGTCGACCTGAGCGTTCCGCGACAGCCACATGATCGGCAGTTCGACCGCTATGAGGGCCGCCGTCAGCGCGCAGCCCTGCCACCTGATTGGATGAAAGCCGAACCCGAAATGGCGGCGGAACCAAGGGTCTTCGGACATGCGCTCTACTGATCCAGGAAGCTCCGCATCTTCCGCGACCGGCTCGGATGCTTCAGCTTCCGAAGCGCCTTAGCCTCGATCTGCCGAATACGCTCGCGGGTCACCGAGAATTGCTGCCCAACCTCCTCGAGCGTGTGGTCGGTGTTCATCCCGATCCCGAAGCGCATCCTGAGCACGCGCTCCTCGCGCGGCGTCAAGGATGCCAGCACGCGGGTCACGGTTTCCTTGAGGTTCGCCTGGATCGCCGCATCCACCGGGATGACCGCGTTCTTGTCCTCGATGAAGTCGCCGAGGTGGCTGTCTTCCTCGTCGCCGATGGGCGTTTCCAGAGAGATCGGCTCCTTGGCGATCTTCATCACCTTGCGGACCTTCTCCAGCGGCATGGAGAGGCGCTCGGCGAGCTCTTCGGGCGTCGGCTCGCGGCCGATCTCGTGGAGGATCTGGCGGGAGGTGCGGACCAGCTTGTTGATCGTCTCGATCATGTGGACCGGGATGCGGATGGTGCGCGCCTGGTCGGCGATCGAGCGGGTGATCGCCTGGCGGATCCACCAGGTGGCGTAGGTCGAGAATTTGTAGCCGCGGCGGTATTCGAACTTATCGACCGCCTTCATCAGGCCGATATTGCCCTCCTGGATGAGGTCCAGGAACTGAAGGCCGCGGTTGGTGTATTTCTTGGCGATCGAGATGACGAGGCGCAGGTTCGCCTCGACCATCTCCTTCTTGGCGATCCGCGCCTCGCGCTCGCCCTTCTGGACCTGGTTCACGATCCGGCGGAATTCGGCGAGGGACATTCCGGTCGCGGTGGCGATCTCGGCGATCTCGGAGCGGATCCGCTCGATCGCGTCCTGCTCCTGGGTGCAGAAGGCGTTCCATTTCTTGTCGGTTCCGCAGACCCGCTCGGCCCAGCCTTCGTCCAGCTCGTGGCCCATGTAGCTTTCGAGGAAGGCTTTGCGCGGCACCTTGTGGCGCTCGGCGAGGCGGAGCATCTGGCCGCCCAATGCCGTGAGGCGGCGGTTGTAGCTGTAGAGCTGGTCGACGAGATATTCGATCTTGGCGCCGTGGAACTGGACGCTCTCGACCTCGGCGGTGAGCTGCTCGGAGAGCTTCTGGTATTTGGTCTCCTCGGCCTTGGCGAAGGCCTGGCCAGCGCTCATCGCCTCCATCCGGGCCTGCTGGATCTTCGAGAATTTCTTGTAGAGGTCGGTGATCCGGGCGAAGCGCTCGAGCGCCTGCGGCTTCAGGGTCTCCTCCATCTGGGCGAGGGAGAGGGTGTTGTCCTCGTCCTCGTCCTCGACGAAATTAGGGCGGGCTCGGCGCTCGACGAGGCCGTCCTCCTCGTCATCCTCCTCGGCGGCGGGGGCTTCCTCGGGCTCTTCCTCTTCCTTGAAGGAAGGGCCGGCGGTCTTCTCGCTGATCTCGTCCTCGCCGCCTTCCTCGGCGCTCGCCACCTGCTCGGGGGTCGGGCCCTTCGAGAGCATGGCGTCGAGGTCGAGTATCTCGCGAAGCTGCATGTCGCCGTTGTTGAGGGCGTTCGACCAGCCGATGATGGCGTTGAAGGTGATCGGGCTTTCGCAAAGGCCCCAGATCATGATGTCGCGGCCGGCCTCGATCCGCTTGGCGATGGCGATCTCGCCCTCGCGGCTGAGGAGCTCCACCGCGCCCATCTCGCGAAGGTACATCCGGACGGGATCGTCGGTGCGATCCATCGTCTCCTTCTTCTTCTCGACGATGAAGCGCTCGTTCTCGGTGCCCTCGGCATCCTCGGCCGAGCTGTCGATCTCCGGCTCCGCGGCCGCGCCTTCCTCGTCCTCCTCCGCCTCCTCATTCTCGACGACATTAACCCCCATCTCGGAGAGGGCTGACATGACGTCCTCGATCTGGTCGGTGGACATCTCGCCCACCGCTTCGTTCAGCTCGTCGACCGTGAGGTAGCCGCGCTTCTTGGCGCGGGCGACCAGCTTCTTCAAAGAGGCTTCGTTGAGATCGATGAGCGGCGCGTCTCCGCCGTCCTTGGTGTCGTCCGTTTCGGGAGCCGTGTTCGTTTTCGCCATTTAAAAGCCTTGCAATCCTATCAGCCCGCTTCGCCTTCCATTAGCGCCGCGAGCTGCCTCTCCGCCTCGTCCCGTGCCTCACGGAGCCTTTGCTGCTCCTGGAAGGCGGCTTCGTCCCCATGCTCCTTCAACCGCGCGGTGGCGGCCTCCAGCGCGGCATAGAGTCCCGGCTGGGCCGCCAATGTGTCGATGACCAGAACGAGATCGCGACGGGCGCGTTCCGGGTCGGCATCACGGCGGGTGAAGGAAAAGGCCATTCCGCGTTCCAGACGAAGCTTCTCGGCCAGAGAGGCGACGCCGGTTTCCGCCAATATGGTAAGAAGCCGCTCCTGATCAAGCTCGCCGTGAGCGAGGGCGCCGTCGAGTAGGGCGTCGCGAAGCCGCGACGCGGCTTTGTCGGCGATGGGAAGGGCGGCGACGGCTTCGCCGTGGTTGCCGATGATGTCCGGGTAGCGGAGGAGGCCCTGGAGGACCGCGCGCAAGGCTCGTCCGGCCATTCCGCCGGTGGCGACCGCCTTTGCCCGCTCCGAGACGGGCCGAGGCGGCGGGGAGCGGCCCTTGAACGGGGCGCCGGGCTTCCACACGCGGGGCGGGGGCGCCGTCAGGGCATTGAAGCGGGCGATCAGCTCGGTTCGATACTGGTCGCGGACGTCCGGATCCTGGATGGCGGAGACGTGGTCGAGAAGCCGCCGCCTGAGACCAGCCCGCTGCTCGGGCGTGTCGAGCGGCTCCGCGCCCTTTTCATGTTGCCAGAGGCGGTCGACCAGCGGCTCGGGCTGGGCCAGCAGAGCCTCGATCGCTTCGCGGCCCTTGTCGCGGATGAGGTCGTCCGGGTCCTTGCCTTCGGGAAGCGTCACGAAGCCAAGCGAGCGGCCGGGGCCGACATGGGGAAGCGCCCTCAGCGCCCCGCGCACCGCCGCCTTCTGCCCGGCTAAATCCCCGTCGAAGCAGAGGATGGGGGAGGGGGAGAGGCGCCAGAGGAGTCCGAGCTGGGTCTCCGTGAGAGCGGTGCCGAGCGGCGCGACTGCCTCCGCGATCCCCGCCTGGTCGAGGGCGATCGCGTCCATCTGCCCCTCGACGACGATCACCCGTTTGGCTTCCCGGGAGGCCGCGGCCGCCTTGTCGATGTTGAAAAGGGTACGCCCCTTATCGAAGAGGGGCGTGTCGGGGGAGTTGAGATATTTCGGTTCACCGGCGCCCAGGATCCGCGCGCTGAAGGCGATCACTCGGCCGCGCCTGTCCCTGATCGGAAAGGTGAGGCGGCCTCGGAAGCGGTCGTAGGGCTCGCGCTCCCCCTCCGGCTGGATAAGCAGGCCCGCCTCGATCAGCTTGTGGTTGCCGAAGTCGCTGAGGGCGGTGCGCAGCTTACCCCGAGCATCCGGCGCATAGCCGAAGCCGAAGCGGCGGCGCGTGGCGTCGGAAATGCCGCGCTTCTGGAGGTAGACGCGCGCCTCCGCGCCTTCGAGGCCCGCGAGCTGCTCCTCAAACCAGCGCTGGGCGGCCTCAGTGACGTCGTACAGCCCCGCCGCCTGCTCCGCTTTCTGCTGCGACCGCGGGTCCGGGGCGGGCACGTCCATCCCGGCCGCCTCGGCAAGCTCCTTCACCGCGTCCATGAAAGGCAGGCCGCGAGCGTCGGTCAGCCAGCGTATCGCGTCACCATGCGCTCCGCAGCCGAAGCAATGGTAGAAGCCCTTCTCGTCATTGACGTAGAAGCTAGGCGTCTTCTCGTTGTGGAACGGGCAGCAGGCCCTGAATTCGCGCCCCGCCTTCTGCAGCTTCACCGTTCGCCCGACCAGAGGCGACAGCGTCGTCCGCGCTCGGAGCTCATCGAGAAACTGGGGGCTAAGCGTCATCCCTCAGGCGGAAAGCCGCGCCTTCACCAGAGCGCTTGCCTTGGACATGTCCATCGCGCCTGCGTGGCGCTCCTTCAGGGCGGCCATGACTCGCCCCATGTCCTTGACGGAGCTTGCGCCGGTCTCCGTCACGATAGCGTCGATGGCGGCTTTGGCTTCCTCCTCGCTCATCTGGCGGGGGAGGAAGTCCTCGATCACGGCGACCTCGGCTTTCTCCGCCTCGGCGAGCTCCGCCCGGCCGCCGGCCTCGTACATCGTGATCGATTCGCGGCGCTGCTTGATCATCTTCTGGAGGACTTCGGTCACCAGGGCCTCGTCGTCCGCGGGGGCGGTGCCGGTCCGAAGCTCGATGTCGCGGTTCTTGATGGCGGACTGGATGAGGCGGATGGCAGCCGTGCGCGGCTTGTCGCCGCTCTTCATGGCGGTGACGAGGGCAGCCTTGATGTCGTCGCGAATCATCGAAATCTCTTGCATCTTGCGAGCGGGAAAGGCGGGACGATAGCGGCCCGCTCCGGCTTTTAATAGATTGACGCTGCCCCCCCCGGCCCTTAGCCGTCGAGCCTTAGCGACATCGCGAAAACCGCCTCCAGGAGTGCCCGCCGCCATGGCCCACGCCAGACCCTCGCCCGCGCCGAAAGGAGCGACGGGCGTTCTGGTTCTGGCGGACGGGACAATGGTGTGGGGGCGCGGCTTCGGAGCCGAGGGGGAGGCGGTGGGCGAGGTGTGCTTCAACACCGCCATGACCGGATACCAGGAGGTGATGACCGACCCCTCCTACGCCTCGCAGATCATCAACTTCACTTTCCCGCACATCGGCAATGTCGGCGCGAACTACGAGGATGTGGAGGCGGACAATCCCTGGGCGCTCGGCTGCATCGTCCGGCAGGACGTGACGGAGCCGAGCAACTTCCGGGCGGTTCAAACCTTCGTCGAATGGATGCGGAGCAACGGGCGGATCGGCCTTTCGGGCATCGATACGCGGGCGCTCACCCGCCGGATTCGGGAGAAGGGGGCGCCGAACGGGGTGATCGCCTATCGCGAGAGCGGCGAGTTCGATCTCGACGCGCTGCTTGAGAAGGCGCGCGCTTGGCCGGGGCTGGAGGGGATGGACCTGGCCAGGGAGGTGTCCTGCAAGCAGATGTTCCGCTGGTCGGGCGGCGGCTGGAAGCTCGGCGAAGGCTATGGCGAAGGAGGGGAGGGCGAGGGTCGCCCCCACGTCGTCGCCATCGACTATGGCTCAAAGCGCAACATCTTCCGCAACCTCACCGACGCCGGCGCCCGCGTCACCGTCCTCCCCGCCACCGCCAGCTTCGAGGAGATGATGGCCCACGAGCCCGGCGGCATCTTCCTCTCCAACGGCCCCGGCGACCCTGCGGCGACGGGACATTATGCGGTGCCGGTGATCCGCCGGCTTCTCGACACCGGCAAGCCGCTCTTCGGAATCTGTCTCGGCCACCAGCTCCTCGGCCTCGCCGTCGGCGCCAAGACCATGAAGATGCACCAGGGCCACCGAGGCGCCAACCACCCGGTGAAGCGCCTCGAGGACGGCCGCGTCGAGATCACCAGCATGAACCACGGCTTCGCGGTGGAGGCGGAGAGCCTGCCGGAAAATGCGCGGTCGACGCATATCTCGTTGTTCGACGGAAGCTTGGCGGGGTTGGAGCTGAGGGACCGGCCGGCGTTCAGTGTCCAATATCACCCGGAGGCGAGCCCGGGGCCGCAGGACAGCGCTTACTTGTTCGAGAAGTTCGTCACGGCGATCAGGCGAGACGCGTGATGGATCTCATTCGTAAGCGCATCTTGACCGAACACGCAGAGGACGCGCTGGCGCGGTTCCGCGCCGCGGGGTTCGAGCCGGACCAGATCGACAAAGGTGACAACGAAGTCGCATTCGAGTTTCTCAATGTCGACGATGGAGACGTTTACCGCCTTCTGACAAGCGTTCCCTCTCACTACTCCGCTATCCAAGGCTTCGTCGGTGGTCCTCCGTTAGAGGCGCCGAATGCCTAGGCGCACCGACATCTCCTCCATCCTCATCATCGGCGCGGGCCCGATCGTCATCGGGCAGGCGGCGGAGTTCGATTATTCGGGGACGCAGGCGGCGAAGACGCTGAGGGCGGAGGGGTATCGGATCGTCCTGGTCAATTCGAACCCGGCGACGATCATGACCGATCCGGAGCTGGCCGACGCCACCTATGTCGAGCCGATCACGCCCGAGTTCGTCGCGAAGATCATCGAGAAGGAGCGGCCGGACGCGGTGCTTCCGACCATGGGCGGGCAGACGGCCCTGAACACGGCGCTGGCGCTGTTCAAGGACGGCACGCTGGAGAAATACGGCGTCCAAATGATCGGCGCCGATGCGGAGGCGATCGAGAAGGCGGAGGATCGGCTCAAGTTCCGCGACGCCATGTCGAAGATCGGGCTCGAGAGCCCGCGCTCGCAGATCGCGCACAGCCTCGATGAGGCGATGCGGGCGCTCGACTTCGTGGGGCTGCCGGCGATCATCCGCCCCTCCTTCACCCTGGGCGGCACGGGGGGCGGGATCGCCTATAATCGGGAGGAGTTCGTCGAGATCGTCACCGGCGGGCTCGACGCTTCGCCGACCACCGAAGTGCTGATCGAGGAATCGGTGCTGGGGTGGAAGGAATATGAGATGGAGGTGGTCCGTGACAAAGCGGACAATGCCATTATCGTCTGCTCGATCGAGAATTTCGACCCGATGGGCATCCATACGGGGGATTCGATCACGGTCGCCCCGGCGCTGACGTTGACCGACAAGGAATATCAGATCATGCGCAACGCGAGCATCGCTTGCCTGCGCGAAATCGGCGTCGAAACAGGAGGTTCGAACGTACAGTTCGCAGTGAACCCCGAGAATGGCCGGCTCGTCGTCATCGAGATGAACCCGCGCGTCAGCCGTTCCTCGGCGCTCGCGTCCAAGGCGACGGGCTTCCCGATCGCCAAGGTCGCGGCGAAGCTGGCGGTGGGCTACACGCTGGACGAGATCCAGAACGACATCACCGGAGTCACCCCGGCCTCGTTCGAACCGACCATCGACTATGTGGTGACCAAGATCCCGCGCTTCGCCTTCGAGAAGTTCAAGGGCTCCGAAGCCCTGCTGTCGACTGCGATGAAGTCGGTGGGGGAGGTGATGGCGATCGGCCGGAGCTTCCACGAGAGCCTGCAGAAGGCGCTGAGGGGGCTGGAGACGGGCCTGATCGGCCTCGACGGCGTGCGCGAGCTTTATGGAGCGCCGAGGATCGAGATCGAAGCGGCCTTGGCCCGGCCGACGCCGGATCGGCTGCTGGTCGCGGCCCAGGCGCTGCGCGAAGGCTTCACCGTCGCGGAGGTGCACACCATCGCGAAATACGACCCCTGGTTCCTCGAACGGCTGAAGGAGATCGTGGACGCGGAGGCAATGGTCTCCTCAGAGGGGCTGCCGCGGGACGCCGCGGGCATGCGGCGCCTCAAGGCAATGGGCTTCTCCGACCGGCGGCTGGCCGAGCTCGCGCTTCGGTCGGTCAACATACGCGGCGGCGGGGTGAAGACGCGCGCCCGAAGCCACGGCCTGCTCCACGACGTCGCCAAGGCGATGATCGGAGCCACCACCGAGGACGAGGTGAGGGCGCTCCGCCACAAGCTCGGAGTCCGCCCGGTGTTCAAGCGGATCGACACCTGCGCGGCCGAGTTCGAAGCGAAGACGCCCTACATGTATTCGACCTACGAGGCTCCGAGCTTCGGCGAACCGGAGGACGAGAGCCAGGTCTCAGACCGGCGCAAGATCGTGATTCTGGGCGGCGGACCCAACCGGATCGGGCAGGGGATCGAGTTCGACTATTGCTGCTGCCACGCCGCCTATGCGCTGGCGGAGGCCGGGTTCGAGACGATCATGATCAACTGCAACCCGGAGACGGTGTCGACCGACTACGATACGTCCGACCGGCTTTATTTCGAGCCTCTGACGGTGGAGGACGTGCTCGAGATCCTCCACGTCGAGAAGCAAAGAGGCGAGCTGGTCGGGGTGATCGTCCAGTTCGGAGGGCAGACTCCGCTCAAGCTGGCGGCCGCGCTCGAAAAAGCGGGGATTCCCATCCTCGGCACCTCGCCCGACGCCATCGACCTCGCCGAAGACCGGGAGCGGTTCGCGGCCCTCGTCACCCGCCTCGGCCTTCGCCAGCCCGAGAACGGCATCGCCCGCTCCCGCGAGGAGGCGATCGCGGTGGCCGACCGGATCGGCTATCCGGTGCTCACCCGGCCCTCTTACGTGCTCGGAGGGCGCGCGATGGAAATCGTAGACGGGCCGGCGCAGCTCGATGATTATATCGTGACGGCAGTTCAGGTGTCCGGGGACAGCCCCGTCCTGATCGATCAATATCTTCGCGACGCCATCGAGGTCGATGTCGACGCGATTTCCGACGGCACCGACGTCGCCGTCACCGGCGTCATGCAGCATATCGAGGAGGCGGGCGTCCATTCGGGCGACAGCGCCTGCTCGCTGCCCCCATACAGCCTCGAGCCCGAAATCGTGGAGGAGATCGAGCGGCAGACTAGGGCGCTCGCGCTCGCGCTCGGGGTGGTGGGGCTGATGAACGTGCAGTTCGCGGTGAAGGACGGGCTCGTCTATTTGATCGAGGTCAATCCCAGGGCGAGCCGAACCGTGCCCTTCGTCGCGAAGGCGATCGGCACCCCCATCGCCAAGATCGCGGCGCGGGTGATGGCGGGCGAGCCGCTGATGAGCTTCCTGCCCATCCACCGCGACATCAAGCATGTGGCGGTGAAGGAGGCGGTGTTCCCGTTCGCCCGCTTCCCGGGCGTGGATCCGGTGCTCTCTCCGGAAATGAAGTCCACCGGAGAAGTCATGGGAATTGATGAGGATTTCACCAAGGCCTTCCTCAAATCGCAACTCGGCGCGGGCATCGAGCTTCCGTCGGAGGGGACCCTGTTCGTCTCGGTAAAGGACAGCGACAAGGGGATCATCACCCCCGCCGTCCGGGCCCTTTCCGAGCTCGGTTTCAAGGTGATCGCGACCGGCGGAACGGCGGCCTGGCTCTCGACCCAGGGGGTGGAGGTCGAGCGGGTCAACAAGGTAGCGCAGGGGCGGCCGCACATCGTCGATCGGATCAAGGACGGCGGGGTTGATATCATCTTCAACACCACCGAGGGCTGGCAGAGCCACAAGGACAGCGCCTCGATCAGAGCCTCGGCGCTAATGGCCAAGGTTCCTTACTTCACCACGGCCGCCTCGAGCATCGCGGTGGTCCGGGCGATCGCGGTCCAGCGGGACCACAGCCTTGAAGTGAAGGCCCTGCAGGACTATTATTACGCCTCCAGAGCATGATCCCGACAATCGAGCCGTGATCGGCCGCCTCTCTCCAGACGGCGGCAACCAGAAATTTTTTGACGAAAGGCAGTCCAGATGGCGACGGTCGATAAGATGCCGATGCTGCAAGAGGGCTATGAGAAGCTCCAGAACGAGGTTCGGCATTTGAAAACCGTCGAGCGCCCGTCGATCATCGAGGCGATCGAGGTTGCGCGCGGCCATGGCGACCTTTCGGAGAATGCCGAATATCATGCCGCCAAGGAGCGTCAGGGCCAAGTCGAGGCGCAGATCGCCGACATCGAGGACCGCCTCAGCCGGGCGATGGTGATCGACCCCAAGACGCTCTCGGGCGACAAGGTGGTGTTCGGAGCCACGGTCAATCTGCTCGACGAGAACGACAAGCCGATCACCTATCAGATTGTCGGTCAGACCGAGGCGGACGCCCGCGTCGGGCGGATTTCGTACAATTCGCCGCTCGGCCGCGCGCTGATCGGCCGGAGCGTCGGTGACGAGGTCGAAGTGACGACGCCTTCGGGCGATCGCTATTATTCGATCGAGAAGGTCGAGTTCCTCTAGGCCGGCCGATGCGCCCGCCGGAAAATTGGAGCGCCGCCCGCGTCACCCTCGCCATCGCGGCGGTCACTGCAGCGGCCTGGGCGGCTGCGGCCCTGTTTCGGCTCCAGACCTATGCGGTGGTGGTCGGCGGCTTCATCCCGGGGCGGCTGGCGGGGCTCCCGAACGACGACATACCGAGCCCGGTCTTCCTGACGCCGCTGACGGCGACTTTGGTCCATGGCGGCCTCGTCCACCTCCTCTTCAACCTCCTGATCCTGCTTTTCTGCGGGCGGGCGGTGGAGAATATCGTGGGGGGGAAGGGGCTGATCCTCCTCTACGTTCTGGGAGCCTATGCCGCCGCGGCGGGGCATTGGACGGTTCAGCCGGACAGCCTGGTGCCGATGGTGGGTGCGAGCGGGGCCATCTCGGCGGTGATCGGCGCCTATGCGCTCCTGTTCGGCCGAAACCGAACCAAGATCGCCGACCCGAGGCTGGCGATGATCGTCCATGCTCTTTGGCTCGCCGTCGCGTGGGTTGCGCTTCAGCTCCTCATCGGCTTCGCCTTCAATACGATGGGGGAGGGGATGGAGTCCGTCGCCGGGATCGCAATCGCGGCGCATATCGGCGGCTTCCTGGTCGGCCTGCTGCTCGCCAAGCCGCTGCTCCTGTGGAGGTGGCGCGGCGCCTAGCCGCGGACGAGCTTCGCCGGCAGCTTTCGGTAGCCGTGGACGAAGCAGCTGCTCACCCGCTCCGGCTCGCCGGTCTGCACCGGCCTGAGACCCCGCTCGCAAAGCACCTCGAGAAGCGTCGTCACCTGAAGCTCGGCGAGGCGGGCGCCGACGCAGCGGTGGATCCCGAAGCCGAAGGCGAGGTGGCGGCGGACATTCTCCCGGTCGGCGATGAAGCGGCCCGCGTCGGGAAAGACGCTCTCGTCGCGGTTGCCGGAGAGGAACCACAGGACGACCTTCTCGCCCGCCTTGACCGTCTTGCCGCCTAGCTCCGCATCCGCCGTTGCGGTCCGGCGCATATGGGCGAGAGGGGTCTGCCAGCGGATCAGCTCCTGGGCGGCGCTTGGAAGGACCGTATCGTCGGCCGCGATCTTGTCCCATTCCTCCGGCCAGAGCCGGTTGACGATGGGCAGGGCGCTCATCGAATTGCGGGTCGTGTCGTTGCCGCCGACGATGAGCAGGATGAGGTTGCCGAGATATTCCTGCGGAGTCATCGAGCGGGTGGCTTCGGAATGGATCATCATCGAGATAAGGTCCGGCCGCGGCTCCGACTGCTGCCTCTCCTGCCAGAGGCGGGTAAAATAGGCGCCGCATTCCCATAGGATCTGCATCCGCTGCGGTCCGAGCACCGGATCGCGCGCCGCCTCCAAATCTCCCGCCCAGTCGGACCAGTGAGTGAGCTTTCGCCTTTCCTTCCAGGGGAAGTCGAACAGGAGTGCTAGCATCTGGGTCGTCAGCTCGATCGACACCCGGTCCACCCAATCGAAGGGCTCGTCCAGCGGCAGGGAATCGATCACCTCTTCCGTCCGGGTGCGCACGTTCGGGAGGAGCCGGGTCATCTCGGAAGGCGTGAAGGCCGGGGCGACGGTGCGTCGCTGGCCGGTATGCTCGGGCCGGTCCATGGCGATGAACATGGGGAGGAGGTCATCGCCGAAGATCGGCTGCCCCTCGCCCAGGATCGTGATGCCGCCGTAGCGCCAGGAGGAGGAATAGAGGTCCGGAAGACCCTCGACATGCATGATGTCGGCATGGCGGGTTACGGACCAATAGGGGCCGAAGCTGCTTTCCGCGCAATAATGGACCGGATCCTCGGCGCGCAGCTTCGCGAAGAGCGGCTCGAAGCTGTTTTCCTGCCACAGATGCGCTCGGCTGACGTCGATCGGCTCGATCGGCGCCGGAACGTCGTAGCGCGGGACCATGGTGGCCATATCGCCTCCCTCTCACCAGTCGGAGCAGGATAGGCGTTTCCGGCGAGGCGTAAAGCCGGAGCCTATTTCAGCTCCGGCTCCAGCAGGCGGTGGAGGTGGACGACGACATATTTCATCTCGGCGTCGTCCACGGTGCGCTGGGCATTGCCGCGCCAGGCGTCGAGGGCCGAGGCATAATCCGGGTAGAGCCCGACGATGTCGAGGGTGGAGAGGTCGAAGTCGAGGCCCTGCGGGTCCTTGACCCGGCCTCCGAAGACGAGATGGAGCTTGCTCATGGGCGAGGGCGTCTAGCGGCCATGCCCCGGAAGGCAAGCTTCCGGGGCGAGAGCCTCTCAGACATTGCCGCTGCCGGTCGCCTTGTCCGCGGCGGCGTTCGTCGTCTTCTTGACGGCGCCGGCCGCGCGGTCGCTGAACTCGTCGAGGCGCCGCTTAATACCGTCTTTTGTGAGGCCGAGCTCATCGAGCTGCTGCTTACCCGACTCGCGCGCCGCGCGGGCGGCGTCCCTGGCGCTGTCGTTGATCCTGCGGCCGACTGCACCGAGCAGCTCCTCCTCCTTCTGCGTCCTCGGGAGGAGGGCTGCGACGATCGCGCCGAGGGCGAGGCCGCCGGCGACCGCGGCCACCGGATTGGATTCGATGCCCTGGCTGGTCCGCCGCCCGGCGCTTGCATAGGCCGCTGCGGTCCGCTCGCGGGCGGTCTGATAGGCTTCGGCGGCGCGCTGGCTCGCGGCGGAGAGGCGGCCGCGGTCGCTCGCTCCGTCGGATCCGGCGCCCTTGCTGTTGGCCGAGGCTTTGGCGGGGCTGTCGTTCGTGGTGGTGCTCATGCGCTTGCTCCTTCGCTGACGATCCCCGCAGCCACCGGGGCCGTGAGGTCGTAATCCTTGTCGTGAGTGTCGAGACGGGTGACGACGCGGTGGTCATCGTCATCTGAATCGCGGTGGAAGAGGCCGTTCAGGGCGGATTTGATCGGCCCGCGGGCGAGGAAGAGGGTGAAGGCGGTCAGCGCCGCCGAGACGGCGACGGGCCGCGCCTTCACCGCTTCGACGGCATCGTCGGCGAACTCGCCCGATCTGTCCTTGACCCCGGACCAGGCATTGCTCGCGATCGTCCCCGGCTTCAGCCGTTCCTGAAGCTCACCTGCGGTGACGATCAGCCGCCGTCGCGCCCGTTCCGCCTCCTGCTTCGACTGCCTCAGATTGTCGAGGTCGTTCACGGCATCCGCTCCCCGGCGGCGAGCGCCGCCCGTTCCTCCGCGTCGCCCGACAGCGCCTTGAGCTTCTCCGCGCCGTAACGGACGAGGAAGAAAGCGATAAGGCCGACGACGGCGGTGACGATCAGGCCCGCCAGCGCCGGCCCCACATGAAGCGCGAGCTCCAGCGCGAGGCCGACCAGAAGGACGATCAAGGCGGCATTGGCGAGCAGGGCCGCCACGACGAGCGCGACGGCGCCGCTTCGCGCCCGGCCGACCCGCCGACGCGCGATGGCCCCGTAGAGCTGGGCTTCGGCGCGCGCATAGTCGCGCGCATCCTCCTTCAAGCGGCCGAACAGCTCACCGATGGAGGGTTCGGGCCTGACCGGCGCGTCCAAGCTCAGGCTCCCGACTTGCCTGAATCGTTCCGGTCGCCGCTCTGGCCGTCGGGCATTCCGGACTTGACCAGCCGGACGAGCGTGAAGCCCACCACGGCGGCCACTCCGATCGCCACGCCGGGGCTCTTGCGGACAGCCTCGCGGACATTGTCGTAAAGCTCGTCCACGTCCTTCCCGCGAAGCGAGCCGGCGAAGCCGGAGACTCCGTCCGCGGCCTTGCGGGCATATTCGCCGTAATTGTTGCCGAGCCGCTCGTCGATCGAATCCGCGGTGTCGGCTACGACCCTGGAAAGCTCTTCCAGAAGGTCGCTGGCGCGGGTCTTGCCGCTGTCGGCGAACTCGCGGACCCGGCCGCCGGCCTGGTCGCGCAGGGCATAGACCTGGCTTCGCAGCTGATCGGTCACACCGCCGGACTCTCCGCCGCCGCTACCGCCGCCGGTGCTGGCTGTGCCACCGCCGGTCTCGGTAAGCTCGGTGCCCGCGGCACCTTTCCTGTCGCTGGTCGTCGTCATGGTTCCTCCTCGTGCCGCTGCCATCCCGCCGGTCGCGTCGCCGGTCGCGGCCGCGCCGATGAAGCCGCCGCCCGATCCCTCATCGCCGCCGGCGCCGCCGTTCGTTTCCATCGCACCGTTGATGATGTGGTCCGTGCCCTCGGGCAGCTCGTCGTTGCGGGGAGGCATAGGCTATCTCCAATTACAGGGTTCGGCCCATGAACCGGCGAGGCCGACCTGTCGTTCCGGCGGCGTGCGACGAAAGTTGCGTCGCCAGCGCCGCGCCGATAAGCCGCCGGCTCACCTGCCGATATAGTTCAACACGGGGCCGTAACAATGACCGCTATCCTCGACGTGCACGCCCGCCAAATCCTCGACAGTCGAGGCAACCCGACGGTCGAGGTGGACGTGCTGCTCGAGGACGGAAGTATGGGCCGGGCCGCGGTCCCCTCCGGCGCCTCGACCGGCGCTCACGAGGCGGTCGAGAAAAGGGACGGCGACAAGAGTAAATATCTCGGAAAAGGCGTCTGCGAGGCGGTGAATGCCGTTCGCGGCGAAATTGCCGAGGCCGTGGCCGGAATGGACGCAGAGGACCAGGGCGAGATCGACGCCCTGCTGATCGACCTCGACGGAACCGAGAACAAGTCGCGCCTCGGCGCCAACGCCATCCTCGGGGTCAGCCTCGCCGTCGCCAAGGCGGCCGCGGACGCGCGGGGGCTGCCGCTCTACCGCTATGTCGGCGGAGTCTCGGCGCAGCTCCTGCCGGTCCCGATGATGAACATCCTCAACGGCGGCGCCCATGCCGATAATCCGATCGACTTTCAGGAATTCATGGTGATGCCGGTCGGCGCCGCCAGCCTCGCGGAAGCGGTGCGCTGTGGGGCCGAGATCTTCCACATTCTGAAGAAGCGCCTCCACGATGCCGGCCTTTCGACGGCCGTGGGCGACGAGGGCGGCTTCGCTCCGAACCTCGCCTCGGCGCGCGACGCGCTCGACTTCATCATGCGCTCGATCGAGGAGGCTGGGTACAAAGCGGGCGACGATGTGGTGCTCGCGCTGGACTGCGCTGCGACGGAATATTTCCGCGACGGCGCCTACCGGCTCGACGGCGAGGGGCGGGTCCTCTCCTCTCAAGAGAACGCTACCTACCTCGCCGAGCTGGCGCGCGACTATCCGATCCGTTCGATCGAGGACGGAATGGGCGAGGACGATCTGGAGGGTTGGCGGATGCTGACCGAAATGGTCGGGGGGCAGGTGCAGCTGGTCGGCGACGATCTGTTCGTCACCAATCCGCACCGCCTGCGCACGGGCATCGATCGCGGCCTTGCGAACTCGATTCTTATCAAGGTGAACCAGATCGGAACCTTGAGCGAGACTCTGGAGGCGGTCGAGACCGCCCACCGCGCCGGTTACACCTCGGTCATGTCCCACCGCTCGGGGGAGACCGAGGACACGACCATCGCCGACCTCGCCGTCGCCACCAATTGCGGGCAGATCAAGACCGGCTCGCTCGCCCGCTCGGACCGCCTCGCCAAGTATAATCAGCTCATTCGGATCGAGGAGGAGCTGGGCTCGATGGCGAAATATGCCGGAAGAAGCGTCTTTCGAGCGCAAAAGGCTTGATTCTCAGGCGATTTGCTGATTCTGTTAACCGCGATGACTGGGGTGGGACGTAACTCTTTCGAATTGATCAAGCGGGCGGCTTGGCCGGCCGTCGCTCTGCTCATCATCGCCAACTTCCTCGGCTATGCGATCGGCGGCTCCAACGGCATCCTGAGCTGGGGCGATTACCGCCGCCAGAAGGTGGAGAGGCAGACTCAGCTCGCAGCCCTTCATGCCGAGCGTGCCCGGCTCGCCCACAGGGCCGAGCTGCTCGATCCGCGCCGCGCCGATCCGGACCTCGCCGACGAGCTGGTGCGCCGCGAGCTTGGGCTGGTCCGTCCGGACGAGGTCGTCATCCCGCTGGAAGACTGAGCGCCTTTTTCCGCTACGGCACAAAGTTGCGCGGGGCCGCGTTTGCCGCCATAGACCCGCCGTCCAACGCCAGCAGGAAGCCACATGGCCAAGGCCGCATCGCCCAAAAGCCAGACCCAACAGCCCGCCTCCGCCGCGCCGCCCGACCATAACCGCCGGCGACCGCCCGGGCCGCAACGCCATCAGGCGAGCCGCGAGGAGCTTCTCGAATATTACCGCCAGATGCTGCTCATCCGCCGCTTCGAAGAGCGGGCCGGGCAGCTTTACGGCCTCGGCCTGATCGGCGGCTTCTGCCACCTCTATATCGGCCAGGAAGCGGTGGCGGTCGGCCTCCAATCGGCGATGGAGCCTGGCAAAGACAGCGTCATCACCGGCTATCGCGACCACGGCCACATGCTCGCCTACGGCATCGATCCGCGGGTGATCATGGCCGAGCTCACGGGCCGCGCCGCCGGCATCTCCCGCGGCAAGGGCGGCTCGATGCACATGTTCAGCGTCGAGCATAAATTCTACGGCGGCCACGGCATCGTCGGCGCCCAGGTGTCCTTGGGCACCGGCCTCGCCTTCAAGCACAAATATGCCGGGGACGGCGGCGTCTGCCTCGCTTATTTCGGCGACGGCGCCGCCAACCAGGGGCAGGTCTACGAGAGCTTCAACATGGCCGAGCTTTGGAAGCTCCCGATGATCTACGTCATCGAGAACAACCAATATGCCATGGGCACCAGCGTCAACCGCGCCTCGGCGGAGGACCAGCTCTACAAGAGGGGTGAGAGCTTCCGGATCCCGGGAATCCAGGTGGACGGGATGGACGTGCTCGCAGTTCGCGGCGCGGCCACGACGGCGCTGGAATGGGTGAGGGGCGGCAACGGGCCGATCCTGCTTGAGCTGAAGACTTACCGCTATCGCGGCCACTCAATGTCCGACCCGGCCAAATATAGGTCGCGAGAGGAAGTGCAGTCGGTGCGGGACAAGTCCGACCCGATCGAGGCGGTGAAGCGCGAGCTCGCCGCAGCTGGGGTTTCCGAAGAGGAGCTCAAGAAGCTGGACGGGGCGATCAAGCGGATCGTGACCGAGTCCGCTGACTTCGCGGAGCAGTCGCCCGAGCCGGATGCCGCCGAGCTTTACACTGACGTGCTGGTCGAGACCTACTGATGCCGATCGAACTCAAAATGCCCGCTCTCAGCCCCACGATGGAGGAGGGCACCCTCGCCAAATGGCTGGTGAAGGAAGGGGACGAGGTGAAGTCCGGCGACATTCTCGCCGAGATCGAGACCGACAAGGCGACGATGGAGTTCGAGGCGGTCGACGAGGGGGTGATCGCGAAGATCCTTGTTGCCGAGGGCACGGACGAAGTGAAGGTGGGAACCGTCATCGCGGTCCTCACCGCCGACGGCGAGGAAGTGGGCGCGGGCGCCGCTCACGAAGTCGCAGCGCCGGAGGATAACGGTCAGGCCATTGCCGCCTCGCCGGCCGAGGAGGCGCAGGCCCAGCAATCTACCGTCGCTGCCCGACCCAAAGAGGGAGAGGCGCCGGCCAGCCTCCAGGTCGAGCCGGAGGTGCCGGAGGGTACGGAGCTGGCCCGCCAGACGGTCCGAGAGGCCCTTCGCGACGCCATGGCGGAGGAGATGCGCTCCGACGACCGAGTGTTCGTCATGGGCGAGGAGGTCGCCGAATATCAGGGTGCCTATAAGGTGACGCAGGGCCTGCTCGACGAGTTCGGGCCGGGGCGCGTGATCGACACGCCGATTACCGAATATGGCTTCGCCGGCGTCGGCACGGGCGCGGCGATGGGCGGGCTTCGGCCGATCATCGAGTTCATGACGTTCAACTTCGCCATGCAGGCAATCGACCACATCATCAATTCGGCCGCGAAGACCAACTACATGTCCGGAGGGCAGATGCGGTGCCCGATCGTCTTCCGCGGCCCGAACGGCGCCGCGAGCCGGGTCGGAGCGCAGCACAGCCAGAATTTCGGGCCCTGGTACGCCAATGTCCCGGGTCTCATCGTCATCAGCCCCTATTCGGCCGCCGACGCCAAGGGCCTCCTCAAGGCGGCGATCCGCACCCAAGACCCGGTGGTCTTCCTCGAGAACGAATTGCTCTACGGCCAGAGCTTCGACGTTCCGAAGCTCGATGATTACGTGCTCCCGATCGGCAAGGCGCGCGTCGCCCGCGAAGGGCGCGACGTGACTCTGGTCAGCTATTCGATCGGAGTCGGAGTGGCTCTGGATGCCGCGACGAAGCTGGCGGAGGAGGGGATCGAGGCCGAGGTAATCGACCTTCGAACCCTGCGCCCGCTGGACAAGGAGACGGTGCTTCGCTCACTCGCCAAGACCAATCGGATGGTCTGCGTCGAGGAAGGCTGGCCGGTCTGCTCCATTTCCTCGGAGCTCATGGCCGTCGCCATGGAGGAAGGCTTCGACGACCTCGACGCGCCGGTGATGCGGGTGACGGACGAGGACGTCCCGCTTCCCTATGCGGCAAACCTGGAGCGGCTCGCGCTCATCACCGTCGACAAGGTGGTCGAGGCGGCTCGAAAGGTCTGCTACCGCTGAGCGAGCCTCCGCTCGACCCCGACCGCATCCTGGCTCTGAGCTACGTGCCCACGCGCCGACGAGCGGCGGTCGCGGCGCTTTGGCGGCTCGACGTGGCGCTCGGCAACGCCCTTGCCGGCGGGCGGGAGCCGATGATCAGCCGCATCAAGCTCGCCTGGTGGAGGGAGGCGCTCGAGAAGCTGGACCGCGAGAAGGCGCCGTCCGAACCGGTGCTGCAGGCGCTGGCGGAGCATGTCCTCCCTTTCAGGGTCACCGGTGCGGAACTCTCCGGCATGGAAGCCGGCTGGGAAATCCTGCTGAGGCCCGATCCGCTGACCAGGGAGGACCTCCGCGATTACGCGCGCGCTCGTGGAGGCTTGCTCTTCCGGCTGACGGCGCGGCTGCTAGGAGACGAAGAGGAGGCGATGGAAAGCCCCGGCTCCGCCTGGGCGCTGGTCGACCTCGCCAGGCACAGCGGCAATGAGGCCGACCGGGAGGCGGCGCTCGAGGCTGCGCGAGCCTTCGGCCAGAGGCGCCGCTGGCGGGCTCCATTGAGGCCGCTCGGAATGCTGGTGGTGCTCGCCGCCCGTGACGCCGAACCTGCTCGCCCGCAATGGGAGGAGAAGGGTTCGCCCGCACGCATGTGGCGGATGCTTCGACACCGCCTCACCGGCTCCAGTCCATTTTGAAATATTCTGCGACCGAAACGGACATTTGCGAAGACTAAGCCTCTCTGACCTTTGGGAGGAGGATCCATGCTCCGTTTCGCTGCCGGCGTCGCGTCGGCTCTGCTCCTTGTCGTTGGAGGCTTCTTCCTCTGGAAGAGCCGTGCTGAAGCCGAGGATCCCATTCCTCCCGCCCCGAGAGCCGCCGCCGTAGCGCCCGCCTCGTTCCTGGTCCCGCAAAGGGAGGGCCGCCCGCCGCAGCCGCCCGCGGCCTCCGAGAAGAGCAAGGAAGAGAAGCGCTTCGCCCGCGCCGACAAGAATGACGACGGCCGGATCACCCTTGCCGAGCTTTACGAGCCCCGGCGCAAGGCTTTCGGAAAGCTGGATACGAACGGCAACGGGAGCCTGAGCTTCGAGGAATGGGCGGAGAGCACGTCCGAGAAGTTCGCAAAGGCGGACGCTGACCGCTCCGGCTGGCTCACGCCGCGTGAGTATGAGACGACGAAGCCGAAGACCCGTCCGAAGCCCAAGTGCAAGTGCTGATCCACTCCTTCAGCTTCTCCTCCGCGCGCCTCGTATAGAGGCGTTTGCGGGCGGCCTTCTTCGCCTTGCCTTCGACGGGAGGGAAGAGCCCGAAATTGACGTTCATCGGCTGGTAGGCGTCGGCTTCCGCTCCGCCGGTGATGTGGCCAAGCAAGGCGCCTAGCGCCGTTTCGGATGGGGGAGGGGGCATCGCCGCTCCCTGCACCTCGGCCGCGGCAAAGCGGCCGGCGAGGAGGCCGATGGCGGCCGATTCCACATAGCCTTCGCAGCCCGTGATCTGGCCCGCGAAGCGGATGTGCGGCGCCTTCTTCAGGCGCAGCTCCCGGTCGAGAAGCTGGGGCGAGTTGATGAAGGTGTTGCGGTGGAGGCCTCCAAGGCGGGCGAACTCGGCATTTTCGAGGCCGGAGATGGTGCGGAACAGGCGCACCTGCTCCGCATGCTTCAGCTTGGTCTGGAAGCCGACCATGTTCCAGAGCGTGCCGAGCGCATTGTCCTGGCGGAGCTGGACGACGGCGTAGGGCCAACGGCCGGTCTTGGGATCGTCGAGGCCGACCGGCTTCATCGGCCCGTAGCGAAGCGTGTCGATTCCGCGCTCAGCCATCACCTCGATCGGCATGCAGCCTTCGAAATAGGGCGTGTCCTTCTCCCACTCCCGGAACTCGGTCTTCTCGCCGTCGAGCAGGCCCTGGTGGAAGGCGAGATACTGCTCCTTGGTCATCGGGCAGTTGATGTAGTCCTTCGTCTCGCCCTTATCCCAGCGGGACGCCATCCAGGCGACCGACATGTCGATGCTGTCGCGATAGACGATCGGCGCAATGGCGTCGAAGAAGGCGAGCGCATCGGCGCCGGTGGCGCCTCCGATCGACTCGGCCAGCGACATAGCGGTCAACGGACCCGTCGCGACGATGGTCAGGCCGGAGGCGGGGAGGGCGTCGACACGCTCCCTTACCAGCTCGATGTTGGGATGACGGACAAGGCGCTCAGTCACGGAGGCGGAAAAGCCGTCACGATCGACGGCGAGCGCGGAGCCGGCGGGAACTCGGTGCTCGCTTGCCGCAGTCATGATGATGGAGCCGAGCGCGCGCATCTCCGCATGAAGCAGTCCGACCGCATTGTGCTCCGCGTCGTCGGAGCGGAAGCTGTTGGAGCAGACCAGCTCGGCAAGCCCATCGGTGTGGTGCGCGGGCGTCATGTCGCCGCCGCCGCGCATCTCGGAGAGGCGCACCTTAACGCCCGCCTGGGCCAGCTGCCACGCAGCCTCTGAACCCGCGAGGCCGCCGCCGATAATGTGAACTTTCATCGGAGGAGCCTCACTCCTCGCCTTCCTGGCTGTCGGGTAAAGTCTCCGGACCCGTTCCGTCGTGGAGCTGGACCGTGTCCGCCGCCGCAGCCGGGGGCGCTTCGCCGAGCTCCTCCGCGACGATCGCCTCCGCCTCGTTCTCGGGCTCCTCTTCCTCGTCGATTCGAGCGGCGGAGACGACATGCTCGCCTTCGCCGACCCGGAAGATGGTGACGCCCTGGGTGTTGCGGCCCGCGATGCGGATGTCGCCGACGGTGGTTCGGATCAGCTTCGCCTGGTCGGTGACGAGCATCAGCTGCTCGCCATTATGGGCCGGGAAGCTCGCGACGACGCAGCCGTTTCGCTGCGATGTCTCGATGTTGGTGATCCCCTGGCCGCCCCGGTTCGTGCGGCGATACTCGTACGCGGAGGTGCGCTTGCCGTAGCCATTCTCGGTGACGGTGAGGATGAACTCCTCGGCCGCCTGGAACTCGGCCATTCGCTCCGGACTGAGCAGCGGCTCGTTCTCATTTTCCTTCCACGGCGCGGCGCGGAGATAGGAGTCGCGCTCCTCGGCGGTGGCTGCGAAGCCCTTCAGGATTGAAAGCGAGATGACCTCGTCGCCAGGGCGCAAGGTTATTCCGCGAACGCCCGTCGAGGTGCGACTCTGGAACTCGCGGACGGCCGTGGCTTCGAAGCGGATCGCCTTGCCGTGCTTCGTGGCGAGCAGGACATCGTCCTCCTCGGTGAGGAGCGCCACTCCAATGAGGCGGTCGCTCGCATCCTCTTCGAAGCGCATGGCGAACTTGCCGTTGGAGGGAACGTTGGCGAACGCATCCATCGAATTGCGGCGAACGCCGCCATGGGCGGTGGCGAAGATGACGTGAAGCTTGCTCCACTCATTCTCGTCCTCCGGGAGCGGGAGCACGGTCGAGATGGTCTCCCCCTCGGCCAGCGGAAGCAGGTTCACCATCGGGCGCCCGCGCGCCTGAGGCGCGCCTTCCGGAAGGCGCCAGACCTTGAGGCGGTAGACCTTGCCGTGGGTGGAGAAGAAGAGGACCGGTGTGTGGGTCGAGGTGACGAAAAGGTTCGTCACCGCATCCTCGTCCTTGGTTGCCATGCCGGCGCGGCCCTTGCCTCCGCGGCGTTGCGCCCGGAAGGTGTCGAGTGGCGTCCGCTTGATGTAGCCGCCGAGGGTCACGGTCACGACCATGTCCTCGCGCTCGATCAGATCCTCGTCCTCAATGCCGTCCCAGGCGGGCGCGATCTCGGTCCGGCGGGGCGTCGCGAACTGGTCCGCGATCTCGTCGAACTCGGCGCGCATCACCTCGTAGAGGCGGACCCGGTTGCCTAGGATATCGAGAAGCTCGCCAATTGAAGTGGCGAGCTGGCGAAGTTCGCCCGCGATCTCGTCGCGCCCGAGACCGGTGAGGCGGTGGAGGCGAAGCTCGAGGATGGCTCGGACCTGGGCGTCCGAGAGGCGATAGGTGTCGCCCTCCACCTCATGCTCCACGGCCTCGACCAGAGCGATATAGGCGGCGATCTCAGCGACAGGCCATCCGCGAGCGAGGAGCGCCGCGCGCGCTTCGGCGGGGGAAGCGGAGCCGCGGATGATCCGGACCACCTCGTCGAGGTTGGTCACGGCGATGACGAGGCCGAGCAAGATGTGCGCCCGGTCCCGCGCTTTGGCGAGCTCGAACTTGGCGCGCCGGGTGATCACCTCCTCGCGGAAGCGGACGAAGCTTTCGATGATGTCGCGAAGATTGAGGGTCTCCGGGCGGCCGCCGCGGATGGCGAGCATGTTGGCCGGGAAGCTCGACTGCGCCGGCGTGTGGCGCCACAGCTGGTTGAGGACGACGTCGGGAGTGGCGTCTCGCTTCAGATCGATGACGACCCGGACGCCCTCGCGGTTCGATTCGTCGCGGATATCCGAGACCCCCTCGATGCGCTTGTCCTTGGCGGCCTCGGCGATCTTCTCGACGAGCCCGTTCTTGCCGACCTGGTAGGGCATGGAAGTGAGGACGATGGAGCGGCGGTCGCCGCGGCCTTCCTCGACCTCGTGCCGGGCCCGCATGACGATCGAGCCGCGTCCGGTGTGGTAGGCGCTTCGGGCGCCGGCATTGCCGAGGATCAGCGGGGCGGTCGGGAAGTCCGGCCCGGGGATGATCTCCATCAGCTGCTCGATGGTGATCGCCGGATCGTCCATATAGGCTTTGCAGGCCGCTATGACCTCGCCAAGGTTGTGCGGCGGGATGTTGGTCGCCATGCCTACCGCGATCCCTCCGGCGCCGTTCACCAGCAGATTGGGGAATCGGGCGGGGAGCACCTGCGGCTCCATCCGCGAGCCGTCATAATTGGGCGTGAAGTCGACCGTGTCCTTGTCGAGGTCGTCGAGCAGGGTCATGGCGACTTTCGCCAGCCGGGCCTCCGTGTAGCGCATGGAGGCGGGGGGATCGGGATCCATCGACCCGAAATTGCCCTGGCCGTCGATCAGCGCGACGCGCATCGACCAGTCCTGGGTCATGCGGGCGAGCGCGTCGTAGATCGCGCTGTCGCCGTGCGGGTGGTAATTGCCCATCACGTCGCCGACGATCTTCGCCGACTTGCGGTAGGGGCGCCCGGGGATGAAGCCGCCCTCCTGGCAGGCGAAGAGGATGCGCCGGTGGACCGGTTTCAAGCCATCCCGGACGTCCGGAAGGGCCCGGGCCACGATCACCGACATGGCGTAGTCGAGATAGGAGGTCTTCATCTCCTCGACGATGGAGACGGGAGAGATATCGCTGTTTTCGATGGTCGGCGGGGCGCTGGCCAAGGGAGGTTCCTGATTGTCGGTGGGTGCGCCGGAGCGCGTTCATTCTCGAAGCCGGACCCTAGACCAAGGACAGGCGGGGCGCCACCCCGCGCGCACGTACGCGTACGCGGGTGGGCCGCTGCACGGTGATAAACCGCAGACAGAAGGAACGATAGGCAAGTCGCTGGAATCGGCTCTGTTTTCCGTCAGAAGTGGTTCAAGGGCGGTTCAGCGCGCGGACGCTAGAAACTGTCGTCATTCGGCGGTAGAGCCCGCCCCATATTCCTTTTCGAACCAGGCCGCTCAGCTTCAGGCGCGGTCAACAGGAGGCACAGCATGAAATCTGTTTCCAGGTTTGCGCTTGGCGTTGCTCTCGTCCTCGGCGGCGCTTCCGTGGTCGCGACGGCTCCGGCCGAGGCCCAGAAGAAAAAGAAGGGGGAGGCTGCTCCGGCCCCGCAGGGTCCGGTGCTCACGAAAGAGGAGCGCGCCGCCCTCCTGCCGGTGCAGACGGCGATCACCGCCAAGGATTGGGCAGCCGCCCAGGCCGGAATGCCGGCCGCCATTGCGGCTGCTAAGAGCCCGGGGGGCCGTTATGCCATCGGCCGCTTTCAGCTTCAGATCGGTCTGGGTTTAAACGATGTCGCGCTGCAGTCGCAGGGCCTCGAGAATCTGATCGCCAGCGGACAGGTGGAGGCTGCAGACCTTCCGGTGATCCACCGCAACCTGGGCGTGCTCGCGAATAACGCCGGCAACAAGGCGAAGGCGGAGGGTCATTACGTGAAGGCCGTCGAGCTCGCCCCGAACGATCCGGACACGCTGATCAGCCTCGCCCAGGTCAAGAACGACCTCAAGAAGCCGGTCGAGGCAGTCCAACTCATCTCACGCGCGATCGACATCAAGCGGGCCGCAGGTCAGCCGGCCGATGAAAGCTGGTACAAATATGCGCTGAAGCTCGCTTTTGACGGCCGGAAGAATCCGGCTCTTCGCGAAGCCTCCCAGAAGCTGAGCCGGGATCTGGTCGCCGCCTATCCGACGAAGGAGAATTGGCGGGATTCGGTGCTCATCTTCCGCGACACCAGCGGCCTCGACTCGGCGGCTGATCTCGACGCGCTGCGCTTCATGCGGGCAAGCGGCGCCCTCGCCGGCGAGCGTGACTGGTACGACCTCGTCGACGGTCTCTTCAAAGCGGGCAATTATGGCGAGGCCAAAGCCGTCCTCGACGACGGAATCGCCAAGCGGATGATCGATCCCAAGAAAGCTGCGTTCGCCGAACTGGTGCGTCTTACCACCGCTCGGATGGCGGGCGACCGTGCTTCGCTGGCGGGCGAGCAGACGAAGGCGATGGCGGCGGCCAACGGCGCCCTCGCACTCAAAATCGGCGATGCCTTTTACGGTTATGGGGAGCACGCCAAGGCGATTGCCCTCTACCGCGCGGCCCTGACCAAAGGCGGGGTCGACGCCAACCTCGTCAATACCCGGCTCGCCATGGCCCTTCTTGCCTCGGGCGACCGGGCGGGTGCCGAGGCGGCCTTCCGGTCCTTGACCGGACCGCGCCAAAATCTCGGCGCCTTTTGGATCGCGTGGTTGGCGCGCAGCGGGGCCTGATAGGCTATCCTGATCCTCCCCGCGCATCCTGTGCGCGGGGAGGATGAGGCCGCTGCGTCCCAATTTGCGACGGGCCGGAATTGACGGCTTCCGCGCGCGGAGCGGGTGCGTTAACGATTGCGAAGGGCTGCCCCGCGCCCTTTCAGCGGATCGAGGAACTGGCTTTGCGCTTCGACGATATGATCGCGACGGTGCTGAGGCAGCCTGAGGGGCCTGCGTCCGCGGCCCAGTCCAAGTGGCGGCAGCTGGTCGACCTCGCCGCCCAGAGGCGAGAGGCTCCCGAAGGGGATCTGGCGGAGGCCCTCGAGTGGCTGCGCAGCAGGCGGGCCAACGTTCCGCTCGACCAGCGCGTCGCGGCGGCCTGCAGCCTGAGCGGACGCCGAATCTCTGAAGAGGTGGTGGCGCTTTTCGCCGACGATCATCCAAGCGTTGCCTGCGCCTTCCTGCCTGCGGTACGGCTCGACGCCGCCACATGGCTGCGCATTCTGCCGCGGTTGAACCCGACGGCGAGGGGCCTGCTGCGCCACCGGCGGGATCTGCCGCAGGAGGTGGTGCAGGGGCTTGCAAGCTTCGGACGCAGCGATTTCGCTCTCTCCGGCACGGTTGCCGCCCCTCAGGACATCGCATCCGCCCCCATCAATCCCGCAGTGGAGCGGAGCGAGGCTCAGATCCGGGAGCTCGTCGCCCGGATCGAGAATTTCCGGCGGCGGCGCGATGCCGAGATCGCGACGACGTCGGCCGAGGTGGCGCCGATCGAAGAGTTCCAGTGGGAGACCGGGCCCGACGGAGTCATCCTCTGGGTTGACGGAGCGCCGCGAGGTCCGCTCGTGGGCGAAAGCATCGCCTCCATCGCCGAACGGGGCGAGTTTGGAGTCGACGGGCAGGCCGCGGGAGCGTTCGAAAAGAGATCGCCGTTCAGGGACGCCAGGTTCAGCGTGCCCGGCGTTGGCGCCGCCTCGGGCGATTGGCGGATTTCGGGCGTTCCTTTCTTCGATCCGGCCAGCGGTACGTTCCTCGGCTATCGGGGGAGCGCCCGCCGTCCCCGTCTCGACGAGGTCGCTCACGGCTCAGGAGGCGAGGAGGGGCGGGCCGGCCTGTTCGGGACCGACCTTCCCGCCGATTCTCTCAGGCAGCTCATCCATGAGCTGCGCACGCCGCTCAACGCGATCATCGGCTTCGCCGAATTGATCGACGGCCAGTTCATGGGTCCCGCGGCGCTCAGCTACCGGGCTCGCGCGGGGGATATCATGGACCAGGCGCGTCGCCTTCTCTCGGCCGTCGACGACCTCGACACCGCAGCGCGGATCGAGACGCGCCGGCTTCAGCTCTCCGAAACCTCGGTCGATGCAGTGGCGCTCCTTTGCCGCCTCCACGACGCCTATGAGAAGGTGGCCCAGCAACGCGGCAGCCGCATCGTTGTGGAGATCGAGCGCGATCTGCCCTGGGCCAAGGTCGAGCTGGACGCCGCTGAGCGCATGTTCGCTCGAATGCTTGCCGCCACGACCGGCCTCGCGCGCGAGGGCGAGACGATCTGCGCTACAATGATGAGCGAGGAGAGGGGAGGGTGCCGGATGCTCCGCCTCTCTATCGACCGCCCGCAGGCGATCGATGGGCTGGACGAGAAGGCGCTGCTCGACCCCGGTTACAGCCCTGAAGGCGATTGGCCCGGGGCTCCGGCGCTCGGCCTTGGCTTCGCGCTCCGGCTGGTGCGCAACCTCGCCGAAGCCGTGGGCGGCGAGCTTGTCATCGGCGAGCGGCGATTCTCGCTGTACCTCCCACCGCTCCAGGCGGCCGAGCGCTCCTCCGAACAGAGCCTCTGAGCGGTGGCGTCTACAGCTCCGGCGAAGGAAGAGGCCGTGTCCGGCCGTCTCGACCGCCCTCCGCCGGAAGACCGCTACATCCGGCTCCCCGACAGCTTCGGCCGCCGCTTCACGGTGTTCTGCGATACTGAGGAGGAGTTCGACTGGTCGAAACCGCTGGCCCGGGAGAACCGCTCCACGAGCCACATGGCGGCAATGCCCGCGATGCAGGAGCGGTTCCGGCGCCGCGGGGTCGTTCCTGTCTACCTCATCGACCATCCCATCGCCACCGACCGAGCCTCGGCCGCCATGCTGCGCGAGTGGCTGGAGAGCGGCGAGTGCTCGGTCGGAACGCAGCTTCATCCCTGGGTGAACCCTCCGTTCGAAGAAGAAGTCATCCCTTTCAACAGCTTCACCGGCAATCTTCCAAGGCCGTTGCAACGGGCGAAGCTTGCCGTGCTGACGGAGGCGATCGAAGCGGCGGTAGGGCGACGGCCGACCGTCTATCGGGCCGGGCGCTACGGCATCGGCCCCGACACGGCCGCCCTGCTGAGCGAATTCGGCTACGATGCCGACGTGTCGGTTCGAGCCCTGTTCGATTATCGCGACGGGGGCGGGCCCGATTTCTCCCAAGTGCGGCCTTTGCCGTTTCGCGTGGGGGACGGCTCGCTCCTCGAGCTCCCGCTCAGCGCCGCCTATGTCGGAGCGCTCCGCGGGAGCGGCGCTCGTCTCTACCCGGCCGCCGCCCGGCTGCCCAAAGGACATGGCCTTCTTGCCCGGACCGGGCTCCTCAGTCGCGTGCCGCTGACGCCGGAGGATGTGCCCCTGCCGGAGGCGCTCGCGGCGGTTCGGGCCCTGATGGCGGAGGGGGTGCGCTGGCTCAGCATTTCCTTCCACTCGCCGTCGGTGGAGGCGGGGCATACGCCTTTCGTCCGCAACGCCGCGGAGCTTGAGCGTTTCTACGCTTGGTGGGAGGGGCTGTTCGACTTCTTCGAGAGCCAGGGCATCGGCCCGGCTACGGTGGAGGAGACGATCGCCGCGGCTCGCGCGGCTTCCTGATCCGCCGCCTTGCGCTCGCTGCCGCCGCTGCCTATCCGGTGGCCGAGCTCGGTATGGGCCTGTAGCTCAACGGTAGAGCCGGCCGCTCATAACGGCTAGGTTGGGGGTTCGAATCCCTCCGGGCCCACCAAAAAACTCGGATCAAAGTGATACTTTGATCTGGCATTGTGCGGCCGGCTCAAAGTACCACTTTGATCCGAATCCTTTGTCGGGGAGTGGCGCAGCCTGGTAGCGCATCTGCTTTGGGAGCAGAGGGTCGCAGGTTCGAATCCTGTCTCCCCGACCAACTTACATTTAGTGACCAGTTGCTCAGCTGGCGGCGGCTCCCTGTGCGCCCCCACGCTCAACGGCCGGAAGCTGGATGTGAGCACATAGGCCTCCCGCCGGACGCCGACTAAGCCAGACATCGCCGCCATGGCCGCGGGCGATGCCCCTGGCCAAGGCGAGCCCGAGCCCGACCCCGCCGGTGGCGGGATCGCGTGAATCATCGCCTCTTTCGAACGGCATGAACATGCGCTCCAGGGCCTCCTCTTCGATCCCCGGACCCTCGTCCTCGACGAGTATGAGCGCCATCGGGCCGGCGCGAAGCACACGACATCGGGCTCCTCCCCCATATTTGACGGCGTTATCGAGGAGGTTCCCGACCAGCCTGCGCAAAGCCAATGGGTCTCCGCAAACCTCGACCGCTTCTGCGTCCGTCAACGTGACGTCCGCGCCGGTCTCGGCAAGGTCATCGATGACGGAATCCACAAGAGCGGGCAAATGGAGCCGCTGCCGGGTTATGTGCTCTTCGCCCCGGACGAAGGCGAGGACGCCGCTGATCATCGCATCCATCTGTTCGATATCCCGCACAATCCGGTCACGATGCTCAGACGGGGCATATTCGGCGCGGAAGCGTAGCCGGGTGAGCGGGGTACGAAGGTCGTGGGCGATGGCGGCGAGAAGCTTGGTGCGTTCCTCGACCGCCGCCCGGATCCGGCGCTGCATTTCCGCGAGGGCCCGAGCCGCGGTGCGCACCTCCTTCGGACCCGTGACACTGAAGACGGCCTCGGGATCGCCCTGGCCCGCGCGCTCGGCCGTTTCGGCGAAGGTGCGGATCGGAGCGATGAGCCGCCGTGTGAACAGCCAGGCGAGGGGCACGAGCAACATCGCGCCTCCGGCCAGCCAGACCAGCAGGAACATGCCGATATGGCCGAGCCAAGGCGAGTGCCGGCCGACGATCACCCAGCGTCCATCGGCAATGGGGGCCGCAACGACGAGCTCTTCGAAATCCCTCCCTTTATCAAAAGGGCGGAAGGAGGCGGCCGCTCGCGACGTTACAGGGTGGAAAATCCGTAACGCCGAGGTGCCCCAAGGCAAATGGAACTCGCGTTCGGCCAGCACCTGCGCGGGAGAAGTACCCAGCAGGCCCGCCAGCGTAGCGCGCGCGCCCCGCTCATAATCGTCGTCCCGCTCCCAGCCGGCCGGGGGAGTGCTCACAATCCTGACGGAGAGGCTCTCATGCTCGGGCGGGGCTGGCGCGGCGCGGACGGCCGCGGCGACATCCTCGAAGGTCAGGGACGGGCGCGCGGCATCCATAGAGCGGAATGCAACCAGCATGATCAGCTGAGCGGCGATCGAAGTCAGAGCGACGAGCGCGAGCGCCTGCACGAAGATGGAGGCGCGGGCGAGGCGCCTCATTGCAGCACCGGGCGAACCGCGAACATATATCCTTCGTTTCGTACCGTGACGATCAGGTCGCCGCCGTCTGGCCCACTGAGCTTCTTCCTGAGGCGGCTCACCTGCACATCGATCGCTCGGTCATAGACGTCCGCGTTCGGACCTCTCGCGATGTCGAGGAGCTGATCGCGGGTGAGGATGCGCAGGGGGCGTTCCAGGAAGGCCGTGAGCAGCCTGAACTCGCCGGAAGACAGGGGCACCGTCACTCCGGCCGGCGAGCGGAGCTCCCGCCGACGCGGGTGGAAGGACCAGCCGGCGAAGTAGTAAGAATCTCCTTGGGTAGGCTCTGCGCCTTCCTGGCGGCGAAGGACCGCGCGTACGCGCGCGAGGAGCTCGCGAGGGCTGCAGGGCTTCGGCAGATAATCGTCCGCCCCGAGTTCGAGCCCAACGATCCGGTCCGTCTCCTCGCCCAGCGCGCTGAGCATGATCACGGGAACGCGCGCGCCGGCGGAGAGCCTGCGGCAGATGGAGAGGCCGTCTTCCCCCGGCAGCATGAGGTCGAGGACGATCAGAGCGGGGCGTTCGGCGGCGATCAGCCGGTCCATCTCGGCGCCGCTGCCCGCGGAGGCCACGCGGAAGCCGTGCTGCATGAGGAAGTCCCCGATCAGCTGCCGGATTTCGGGATCGTCGTCGACCAGCAGGATGAGATCCCCCGCCTCAGCGCCTGATTTGTCCATGCCAGCCTTCTCCGCCCCTGCCATTTCCTCACTATTTCAGAATCGCAACAAAGGCGAAATCGCCTGAAATTCGGCGGCAACGTCGCTCGTCCACGTTGCTCCCTCACCCTGACTTAGGAAGCTCTCATGAAACCCCTCATTCTCTTTCTCGGCGTCGTCTCCAGCGCAGGCGTGGCACAGACCATCGATCCTGCTGCGGTGACGGAAATCCTAGAAAGCTCCGACCGTCTAGAAGCGCCAGGATGCGTCGCGGGCGCTTTTCGCAACGGTTCCCCGATCTTCGTGAGGGGGGCCGGAGTCGCCGATCTTCAGAGAAAGAAGCCGCTGAACGGCGACAGCGTCTTTCCGGCAGCTTCGGTTTCCAAGCAGTTCACCGCCTTGGCGGCGGCCAAGTTGATCGAACAAGGTAAGCTCAGCCTCGACGACGACGCCGGAAAATACCTGCCCGAGCTCCGCACGCAGGACGCTCCCGTCACCGTTGGGATGCTGATGCACAACACGTCAGGCGTGAAGGACTGGATTGCCCTTCTACTGCTCTCCGGCGGTGAGGTGTCCGCTATTAGTCGGGTGGAGGCCCTTGGCCTGCTTTTGAAGCAGAAGACGAACTTCACGCCTGGAACTCGCTGGGAATATTCCAATGGCGGCTTCCTGCTGCTTTCCGAGATCGTTGCCCGTGCCTCTGGTATGCCCTTTGAGGCTTATGCCACGAAGGTAATTTTGAAGCCTCTGGGAATGAAGAAATCGATGTTCATGAACGGAGCTCTTCCAAAGACGGCGAACCTTGTCAGCGGCCACGTGCCGGAGGTGGGGGGCTACGCACCTGAGAATGATTATGCCCGGATCAGCGGAGCAGGTGGCTTGATGACGACAATGAACGACCTCGCAAAATATGAAAGAGATGTCGCGATCGGGGGGCGGGTATGGACGCCGGCCGTGCGCAAAATCATGCTGACACCGGGCAAGCTTACCTCCGGTGAGGCGGCAGTGACGAACACAGGTACGGGCTATGGCGGGGGCCTCTATATCGGGCAGCGCTACGGACAGGAGTTCGTGGCGCACCTGGGAGGGAATGCGGGCTTTGCGATGGCCTATTTACGGATGCCCGAGCGAAAGCTGGGGGTCATCTTGAACTGCAACCACGTGGAAGCGAACGTCACTCAGAAGGGCCAAAAGCTCATCGAGCTGATCGAAGGAGACATATTGTCGAGTCCTGGAAATTCAGGTCAGCTAAAGCAGGCCCCTGCTCCAGCCTCGTCCACGGCGCAGGCACCTAAAGCCGCTGCGGCGGCTGTAAAGGTGCCGGCAAATGTATCGGGGAAATATGTTTCTGACGAACTTCCGGCCAGCTATGAGCTCTCCGAGAAGGACGGGCAGCTGGAGGTGACAATCCTTTCCCCGTTCGCTCCCGCGTCGGGCATAAAGGTCCGAAATTTCAAGGCGCTTCCGAACGGCTCCTTCCAGGGCGGCCCTCTGACGATCAGGTTCGAGCCGGACGGAAAGGGCCTCACGGTCAGCGGGGGCGCGGCGAAGGACATCCGCTTCTATCGCGCGCCTTAAGCTCGCTAGCAACGTCGTACCCGCACATCTCGGCCCGCAAGGAGAGGACGAAACCCATGCTTGAACTGAACGACGTCAGCCATGTCTATGCGAACGGCACACGCGCGCTCGACCACGTCAGCTTAAGCATACCGCGGGGCATGTACGGGCTGCTGGGGCCGAACGGCGCCGGCAAATCGACGCTGATGCGGACCGTTGCGACGCTACAGACGCCGACCGAAGGCTCGATCCGCTTCGGGGGCGTCGACGTCATTGCCGAGACCGAGAAGCTCAGGCGGACGCTCGGCTACCTCCCCCAGGATTTCGGAGTCTATCCCCGAGTTTCCGCCTACGACATGCTCGATCACATGGCGGTGCTGAAGGGCATCTCTTCCGCCTCCGACCGCAAGGCGACCGTCGAGACCTTGCTGAATCAGGTCAATCTTTGGAACGTGCGCAAGAAGGCGCTCGCGGGCTTTTCCGGCGGCATGCGGCAGCGCTTCGGGATCGCGCAGGCGCTGATCGGAAACCCTGAGCTCATCATTGTCGACGAGCCGACCGCCGGCCTCGATCCCGAAGAGCGCAACCGCTTCCTCAATCTCCTCGCGGAGATCGGCGAGAACGTCGTCGTGATCCTGTCCACCCACATCGTGGAGGACGTTTCCGATCTATGTCCGCGAATGGCGGTGCTTGCCGGCGGCCGTATCCAGCTCGAAGGAGCCCCGGCCGACCTCATCCAGTCCACGCGGGGCAAGATATGGATGAAGGCGATCGAGCGGTCGGAGCTGGAGCGCTACCGCACGGACTATGAGCTCATCTCCACGCGCCTGTTCGCCGGGCGCACGGTGGTGCACATCCTCTCGGACGGCGATCCCCGCAACGGCTTCGCCTCCGTCGATGGGGGTCTCGAGGACGTCTATTTCTCGACGCTCGCTCAATCGCGCCGCGCCGCCTGAGGAGCCGGGACATGTTCGCGAGGATCGCCGCTTTCGAGTTCCGCTACCTGCTCCGGAATCCGCTCCTGTGGATGACCGCGTCGGTGGTCTTCCTGCTGCCCTTCGCCTCGCTGGCGTTCGGCTTGGAGATGGAAGAGGACGTCCGGGTCTTCAAGAACTCCCCGTACGAGGTGATCAGCAAGTACATGATCATCTCGTGCCTGTTCATGTTCGTAACGACGGTGTTCGTCTCCAACGCCGTCCTGCGGGACGACGAGACCGAGTTCGGACCGATCCTGCGATCCACCGGCATCCGCAAGTTCGACTATCTGTTCGGGCGATTCTTCGGCGCGCTGGCGATGGTTGCGCTCTGCCTCGCGCTGGTCACTCCGGGGATCTTGCTCGGTTCCCTGATGCCGGGGGTGGACCCCGCGACCGTCGGCCCCAACAGGATCGCCGACCATCTCTACGCCTACTTCCTGATCGCGCTCCCGAACGTCATTGTCACGGCCTCCGTCTTCTTTGCGCTGGCGACGGTCTCCCGCTCGATGATGGGCACCTACCTCGGGCTCCTCGTCTTCCTCGCCCTCTACTTCTTGCTCCTCGAGACGCTTGGAAACAGTTCCGAGCTCATTCGGAGTTTCGGTATCGCGGATCCCTTCGCAAACCGCGTCTTCAAGGATGCGACGCGCTTCTGGACGACTCCGGAACGCAACGTCCTGCTTCCGGAATTCTCCGGAACCCTGCTCTACAACCGCCTGCTATGGATCGGCATCTCGGCCCTCTTTCTGGCAATCGCCTATTTCGGCTTCGATTTTTCCAAGAGGAAAGGTTCCCGCGGCAGGCGCAGAAAGCAGAAAATGGCCGATATGGCGGCTGCCGGCGACGCTATCGCAGGCGCTTCCCGTCAGCCTCTTCCATCGCCCCAGCATGACCGTAAGGCGGCCTGGACGCTCCTGGCGGCGCGCACTCGCTTCGAGGTGAAGCAGGTGGTGAAGAGCCCCGCCTTCGTCCTTCTCATCCTCTACGCCTCTTTCCTCACGCTCTCCGTACTGATTGCCTATCGGAATCCCGACGGCAGGCCCAGCTACCCACTCACCTCGACGCTCATTCCCCAGCTCGAGGAGATCTTCATCGTCATCCCGCTGGTGCTCGTCTTCATCTACGCGGGCGAGCTGGTCTGGCGGGAGCGGGAGCGGCGGATACACGAGATCATGGATGCCGCTCCTCACCCGAACTGGGCCTATGTCGTGCCCAAAGCCACGGCGATCGCTCTCCTGCTCTTCGCGATGTTCGCGGCAAGCGCGGCCGTGGCGGTGGCGGTCCAGCTCTCCCTCGGCTTCACCAGGGTGGAGCTCGGCACCTACCTCCTCTGGTACGTGCTGCCGATGACATGGGATGCGGTGCTCCTGGCGGCGCTCGCCATTGCGGTGCAGGTGCTCAGCCCCCACAAGTTCATCGGCTGGGGTGTCATGCTCCTCTACATAGGCGCCGGTTTTACAGGCCTCATGCCGGGCCACAATTTGCTCAGCTATGGAGGCGTTCCACCGATCAGTTACAGCGACATGGACGGAATCAGCTCCTTTTGGGAGGGGCCGTGGGTGTTCCGGCTCTACTGGGGATCCGTCGCCGTCCTGCTGCTGGTCGCTGCCCACCTGCTATGGAGGCGCGGAACGGAGACCAGGCTGAAGTCGAGGCTGAAGCAGGCCGCCGCACGCTTTACCGGCGCGCCAAGGATAGTCGCTGGCGGCGCGCTCCTGACCTTCGCGGCGACCGGTGCCTACGCTTATTACAATACGAACGTCCTCAACCGCTATGAGGCGCCCGAAGAGGGCGAGGCCTGGTCGGCCGAATACGAGAAGAAGTACATCAAGTTCGCGACCCTGCCCCAGCCGGCCATTTCCCACGTGAAGCTCGACGTCGCGCTCTATCCCGAGGAGCGCCGCGCGACCGTAAAGGGCACCTACCTGCTCAAAAACCTCGAAGCCCGACCGATCCCGGAGGTGCACGTTCTGCTGCTCGACCGCGATCTGAAGCTGATCGACGTTGCCGTGGAGGGCGGACGACTGGCATCCGAGGATGACAAGTTCGGCTATCGCATCTTCCGCCTCGACCGCCCGATGGCTCCGGGCGAGACTCGCCTGATGAGGTTCGAGACGCAGCGGTGGCATCGCGGCTTCGGCAACGGCGCGCCGAACACGAGGATCGCCGACAACGGCACCTTCCTCAGCAACGATGAGCTGCTGCCCGGAATCGGCATGCGCGGCGAACCCAAGGTGATGGGCGGGGCGCGGAGCAAATACGGACTTCCGCCGCGGCCGTGGCCGCCGAAGCTCGGCGATCCCGCCGCGGTCAGAAATGCGAACGGCAGGGGGTCGTGGACGACTGCCGACATCACCTTGTCGACGGCCGCCGGTCAGACGCCGGTCGCCCCCGGCAAGAAGGTGTCGGACCTCACTAAGGGCGGCCGCCGGGTTGCACGTTTCGTCTCGGACGTGCCGATCCGCAGCTCCTTCGCCGTGCAGTCCGCTCGCTATGCCGAACGGCATCGCCGGTACCGGAACATCGATCTTGCGGTCTACCATCATCCTGGCCACGCCTGGAACGTCGACCGCATGCTCAGGATGCTGGAGGCGTCACTCGCTTATTACGAGGCGAATTTCGGCCCTTACCAGTTCGGCCAGGCGAGAATCGTCGAATTTCCAAGCTATGGAGCGAACTTTGCCCAGGCCTTCGCGAACACCATCCCGAACTCGGAAACGCTCGGTTTCATCGCCGATCTAAGGTCACCCGACGCTCTGGACTATGTCACGGCGAACGTGGCGCACGAGATGGCGCACCAATATTGGGGCCACCAGCTCACACCGGCGGAAATGCAGGGGGCCATGGTGCTCGTGGAAACGCTTGCCCAATATTCGGCCCTCATGGTGATGCGTGAGGTCAAGGGCGAGGATCAGATCCGGCGGGCGCTGCGCACGCAGCTTGTCGGCTATCTTTCCGGCCGCGCCAATGAGCAGATGGAGGAGGTTCCGCTCATCAGGGTCGGGCACCAACGTTACATCATGTACAACAAGGGCCCGCTCGTCCTCTACCTGATCCAGGAGCGCCTGGGCGAGGAAGCGGTGAACCGGGCGCTGCGTTCGCTCCTCGACAGGTACAAGTTCAAGGGCGCTCCCCACGCACGGTCGCTGGACCTGGTCGCGGCGCTGCGTGCCGAAGCGAAGACGCCGGAGGACCAGGCGCTGATTACCGACCTCTTCGAGCGGATCACCCTGTACGACTTGAAGGCTGTAACGCCCCACGCGGTGCGCCGGCCGGACGGCAGATGGGACGTCAGCGTTCCGGTGGAAGCGCGCAAATTCTATGGCGACCGCAAGGGCGCGGAGAAGGAGGCGCCGTTGGCCGACCGGATCGAAATCGGCCTGTTCACGGAACAACCCGGCAGCCCGGCGTTCGATCGGCGCGACGTCATCCTGATGCAGCGCCAGCCGATCAAATCGGGACGTCAGGTGCTGAAGTTCGTGACCGCGAAGAAGCCGCTTTATGCGGGCATCGACCCCTACAATTTCTACATAGACCGGAATTCATCCGACAATGTAGTGCCGGTGCAGTGACGTAGGAGGTATAAGGACCGCCAAACCGCGACTGCGAGGACTACTGCGCTGGCGTCAGCCTGACGATATCCTCCCGCGCGTTGGCCACGGCTGACAGCATCGCCGTCCACGCAGCGACGTTTTGCCTCAGCTGCTCCGGATCCACCTTATCGAACGTGTCGTCCGGCGTGTGGTGAATATCGAAATAGCGGGTGCCGTCCTGCTGCAGGTCGACTGCCGCGACGCCCGAGCGGACCCAGGCTCCAAGGTCAGCGCCGGCGCCGGCGGCCTGGCTGCTGCGCGAGATGCCGAGCGGGGCGAGCAGTGTGGCGATCCGGTCGGTAAGGGCCGCATTGGCCGGGGCGAGGCCGGGGTCCATCCGCCAAACCCGGTCCGCGCCGAAATCGGACTCCGAGACGAAGACGACATTCTCGCCCCCGTGCGCCGCTCGATAGGCCTGGCTTCCGTTCCCACCGACTTCCTCGGCCCCGAACCAGACGACTCGGATGGTCCGCCTTGGCCGTCCTGAGTCCATGATGCGCTTGGCCGCCGCGGCGGTGATGGCAACTCCGGCCGCGTTGTCGAACGCGCCCGTGCCGAGGTCCCAGCTGTCCAAATGCCCCCCAATGAGGACGATGCCGGCATTTCGGTCGCTGCCCGGTACTTCGGCGATAACGTTGCCCGATTGCCTCATGCCGAGATTGCGGGGGGTGAGCGTGAGCCGCATCGTCACCGGCTTGCTGCGCTTGAGAATGCGCTGCAGCTGCTCGGCATCAGGAATGGAAAGGGCACCGGCGGGGATCGGGGTCGCGCCCTCCGCCCAGCTCTGAACCCCCGTATGGGGATTGCGATGGTAATCCGTGCCGATCGAGCGGACGACGATCGCGGCCGCGCCCTTTTTGCTGGCGATGGAGGGGCCGGACCGCCGCGCCGCGCCAAAAAACCCGTATTGCGAGCCGTCCTGGGTGCGGGTCATGGCGTGGCTGACGAAGACGATCTTTCCCCGCACCGCCGCGTCGGGCGCGGCCTGCAGGTCCGTGACGTTGTCGAAGCCGACCACCTCGGCGGTGAGGCCAGCGCCGCTTGTTGCTCCGCTATTCCCGAGCGCCGTCACCGCGAGCGGCTGCGGGAAGGGGCTGACGATCTCCGCACGCTCCTCGCCGCGAACCCATACTGGCATGTCGTATGTCTCGATACGGACGTTCGAGAAGCCGAGCGAGCGGAGCTTTCGTACCGCCCATTCGCGCGCCCTCGCTTCGCCTTCGGTGCCGGCCAGCCTTGGCCCCACCTCGGTCGTGAGGCCCTCGACGGTATCGAGCGCGATATCGTCCTTGAGAGCCGCGTCGCGCAGTCGCTCGGCTTGGGTCGAGGCGTTCTGAGCGGGGGCGGAGACGGAGAGAGCGAGGAGGGGGAGGGCGACCAGGAGGAGCTTCTTCATGGCCGGGGCCTACAAGCGGCCGGGAGGTTTGCCAATCCCGCACGGGCGCACTAACTAGACGGCCAAGCCTACCCTTCCCAACGCTTTTTTCCGGAGAGACGCGCCGCCATGGCCGCACAGTATAGCTTCGTCATGAAGGGCATGACCAAGACCTTCCCCGGCGCGCCCAAGCCGATCCTCAACAACATCCATCTGCAATTCTATTCGGACGCCAAGATCGCGATCATCGGTCCGAACGGCTCGGGCAAGTCGACGCTGATGAAGATCATGGCGGGCCGCGACACGGAATATCAGGGCGAGGCCTGGCCCGGCGAGGGGATTCGGGTCGGCTATCTGGAGCAGGAGCCGCAGCTCGATTCGACCAAGACGGTCAAGGAAAACGTCATGGACGGCGTCCGGCCGGTCGCGGACATGATGGACCGCTTCAACGCCATCTCCGCGCTCATGGCCGATCCGCCCGAGGACGCCGATTTCGACGCTCTCATGAGCGAAATGGGCGAACTTCAGGAAAAGATCGACGCCGTCGACGGCTGGACGCTCGACAACCAACTTGAGATCGCGATGGACGCGCTGCGCTGCCCGCCAGGGGACTCGTCGGTCGAGAATCTGTCGGGCGGCGAGAAGCGGCGGGTGGCGCTCACCCGCCTGCTGCTCGAGAAGCCGGACATCCTGCTGCTCGACGAACCAACCAACCATCTGGACGCGGAGAGCGTCCAGTGGCTCGAGAAGCACCTGGTCGACTATGCCGGAAACGTTATCCTGGTCACCCACGACCGCTATTTCCTCGACAATGTCGTGAACTGGGTGCTCGAGCTCGATCGCGGCCGCTACTACATTTATGAATCCAATTATTCCGGCTATTTGGAGAAGAAAGCTAAGAGGCTGGAGCAGGAAGAGCGCGAGGAGCAGGGTAAGCAGAAGGCGATCCAGGAGGAGCTGGACTGGATCCGCCGGACCCCCAAGGCGCGCCAGACTAAGTCCAAGGCCCGTATCAAGGCGTTCGATGAGCTGGTCGAGGCTCAGGAGAACCGCTCGCCTGGAAAGGCCCAGATCCTCATCCAGGTGCCCGAGCGGCTCGGCGGCACTGTCATCGAGGCCAATGGCCTCACCAAAGCCTACGGCGATAAGTTGCTGTTTGATGACCTCAGCTTCACGCTTCCGCCGGGCGGAATCGTCGGAGTGATCGGGCCCAACGGCGCCGGCAAGACGACCCTGTTCAAGCTGATCACTGGAGCCGAGCAGCCGGACGCGGGCAGCATCCGCATCGGCGAGACGGTGCGGCTTGGCTATGTCGACCAGAGCCGCGACGCGCTTGACCCGAAGAAGAACGTCTGGGAGGAGGTCTCAGGCGGCCTCGACATCTTCAAGCTCGGCAAGCACGAGGTCGCGACCCGAGCTTATGTGGGCGCCTTCAACTTCCGCGGCGGCGACCAGCAGAAGAAGGTCGGCCAGCTCTCAGGCGGCGAGCGCAACCGCGTCCATATGGCCAAGATGCTTCAGAAAGGCGGCAACGTTCTCCTGCTCGACGAGCCGACGAACGATCTCGACGTCGAGACCCTGCGCGCGCTCGAGGAAGCCTTGGAGAATTTCGCAGGCTGCGCGGTCGTCATCAGCCACGACCGCTTCTTCCTCGATCGCCTGGCAACCCACATCCTCGCCTTCGAAGGCGACAGCCATGTGGAGTGGTTCGAAGGCAATTTCGAAGCTTATGAAGAAGATAAGCGACGGCGCATGGGACCGGAGGCCGACAGGCCGCACCGGATGACCTACAAGAAGCTGACGAGGTAGGCGGCGCTCCCCCATCGGAGCGCCGCCCAATCTCGTTGCAGTTACTTGGGGGTGCTGTTGGTTACCCTGAGGCCCCGAATCAGGTGCGGCGCCTGATCGTCCAGGGCCATGTCCACGCTCAGAGTCACTTTCTCGAAGTCTATCTGGAAGGAAGCCCTGTTCGGCGCCTTCTCTTCCAGCTGTGAAACGCCCTTCGCTTCACCGTGCTGCTCGCGAATTTGGGCATTCATCTCAGCCATTCGTTCAGCAGGGAGCTTCTCCAGCATCGCCGGAGCGACAACTTTGGTAAGGTCCTTGCGGCCGTTAATCATTTCCACGACCTCGCCGGCGCGGCTTGTCAGGATCGCCGAAGCCTTGGACGCCGCGGCCTGATCCGAAGCTGAAGCGGCCGTGGTCGCCAAAGGCGTCCCGACCATAAGAATGGCAGCAAACGCGGCTAAGGACTTTGTGATACGCATAATAATCTCCCCACCCCCAATTCGTTGAATGGTATGGGTGCCTTGAAATACGATAAAGATCAAGCCTTTGCGCCGGATGGGGCCACGCCATGGAGGCGTTCTCGTGACCGTCAGCGCACCCGCTTCACATAGACCCGGCCATCCTCGCGGCGCTCAGTGGCGAAATTGGGTACCGCATCGATGAGGTCGGCAAGGCCGTCATAGCCGTAGCTTCGGGCGTCGAAGGAGGAGCGGTTGCCGGCGCGCTGGCCGACCTCGGAGAGGCTCGCATAGCCGCGCCCGTCGCGTTTGGAGGCGCGGAAGGCGGCGCCGAGCAACTTGATCAGTTCCTCGTCCACCTCTCGCTTGGCCAAGGGGGGCTTGTCCTCCGGCGCGTCCTCGACGTCGGCTTTGGCGAGCGCAGAGACATCGATGAAGCGCGTGCAGGCCTGGCGGAAGCTCTCCGGCGTGCGCTGGGTCCCGAAGCCGTAAACCGGCAGTCCGTCCTGGCGGATGCGCATCGCCAGCGGCATGAAGTCGCTGTCGCTCGACATGATCCCGAAGCCGTCGACGTGCCCCCGGTAGAGCAGGTCCATGGCGTCGATAATCATCTTCATGTCGGTCGAGCTCTTGCCCTTGGTTAGGTCGAATTGCTGGTGCGGCTCGATCGCGTTGCGGTGGGTCATCGCTTCCCAGCCTCTGAGTGCCGGCTTCTTCCAGTTCCCGTAGGCGCGGCGGATGTTCACCGTCCCAAGTTCCGCAAGCACGGTCAGCACCGCGTCGAGCGAATCCGGCGACGCATTGTCGGCGTCTATGAGGAGAGCGATGTTGCGAGCGCGGGGAGGGGAGGGGTCGGTCATGGCGCGAGTGTAGCGGCAAGTCGGCCTCAGGCAATGAGCGCCTTGAGAAGGTGGATCGGATGACGGGCCGCGGGGTTCTAAGCCGCAACCCCCTCGGAAGGACTGTCATGGCTACTGCTCCAGCCTCCCATGTTCGAATGATCTTCGTCACCGGCCTCCAGAACGCCCACGCCGTCGAGCAGCAGGCGCTGTCGCTGGTCGACCGGCAGCTGGACCGGCTGACCCGGTATCCCGAAATCGCCGACCGGCTCCGCTCGCACCGCCTCGAGACGGAGGATCAGATCCGGCGGCTGGAAGATATCATGGGGTCGCTCGGAGAGCGGCCGTCGAGCCTCAAGGACATTGCGCTGTCGTTCATGGGCAATATGGCCGCGCTCGGCCATGTCATGGCGGCGGACGAAGTGCTGAAGAACCAGTTCGTCAACGCCGCCTTCGAGAATTTCGAGATTGCGAGCTACACCTCGCTCATCGCCATGGCGGAGGCTGGCGCCTTTCCCACCGCGGCCGCGCTCCTTCAGGACACACTCAAGGAGGAGATCTCCATGGCGGTATGGGTTCAGGACAGCCTTCCAGACCTTACCCGCAAATATATTGATCTGAGAGCCGGCGGCCGCGACGCAAGCCACTGAAGAGCAGCGGTTAATTCGCCTCTGGCCCTTTCGTTCAAACTGCGGCACAAGCCTAGCAGTCCATGGCGAGCGTCCGCAGCCTCTACGACGTCCTGAACGTCTCTCCGGAAGCTGAGCCGGAGGTGCTGGAGGCCGCCTACAAGGTACTGATCAAGAAATATCATCCCGACCATCTGGAACAGGCGGGTAGGCGCGACGCTGCCGAGATCAACCGAGCCTTTTCGACTCTCCGCGACCCGGAACGGCGGGCCCAGTATGACCACCATCTTTGGTCGAAGCAGCAGGCTCAGCGGCTCGCGGAGCTGAGGGCGCTGGACCCTCCAAGGCGCGGCTCGCGATTGTTCGGATGGAGCGGATGGCTGGTCGCCGGCGCGCTCGGCTGCGCCGTCGCGGCCATGGCCGTGGAGCGGGAAATCGCTCCCTTGTCCGCCGGCGTCCGAGCCGCCGAGGAGGACCCACGTCGAGTGCCTCCGGAGGTGGCGGCCGCGCGCAAGGCCTCTGCCGCGCTGGACAATCTCCCGGATCATCCGTCGGCCGATGCCGTCATCGCGAGGGTGCGAGCGGAGGCGAGGGGGGTTCAGCTTGATCTTCAACCCAGGCATATGGCCGCGCTGAAGGCCGTGCCGGAAGCGACGGCCTTGCCTCGGACCGCGCCGCGACCGCGAAAGGTGCGCAAGTCTGCGCCCGCGGCCTCCCAGGCGAAGAGGGAGAAGGCCGACTTCCTAGAGCGGGAAGGTTATATCTACTGAGTCCGCGCTTCAGCGCTTGCAGGGGACAGTGCAGGGCTTGGTAGGGTCGGGGCCGGCGCGGCGAACGCGATCTTCCCCGGCGGACTGTTTGACGCGCTCCTCAAGCCCCTTCCTGCCCTTCTTGTAACCCTTCGCTTCGAGGCAGTCATAAGCGTTGAGCAGGGCCGCCACCGGATCCATCCAATATTTGTTGTTGGCCCACTCGGTGCAGTAGTTGATGTCTACCTGCTGCTCCGCGAGGCTCTTCGTCGGATGCGAGACTTGGGCCGCGCACGCGCTGAGCACCGGAATCAGGCCAACCGCAAGCGCAAGGCGAAGGCTCATTGCCGCGCCTCCCTAAGCTCAGCCTCGCACGCCTCGTAGCGCTCGGCGACGTGGGGCGGCGGCGGGCCCCCCATGAGGCTCACGATGATCGCAACGGCCGAGCAGACGAGGAAGCCGGGCACCATCTCGTAGAGCAGCGAGCTCAACGCGGCGCCCTCCGGGAGGAGGGGCGCGTAGATCCAGAAGAGCACGGTTGCCGCTCCCGCGATCATGCCGCCAAGGGCGCCGTTGCGGGTCAGCCGCTTCCAGGTGAGGCACAGGATAACGATCGGGCCGAACGCCGCTCCGAAGCCCGCCCACGCATTGGCCACGAGGCCCAGAATGTTGCTGTCGGGATCGTAGGCGAGGAGGATCGCCACGAGCGACACGATGAGGACGCAGAGCCGTCCCACACGCACCAGCGTCTTCTCGCTCGCCTCCTTCTTCAGCCAAGCGCGGTAGAGATCCTCGGTCAGGGAGCTCGAGGAGACGAGGAGCTGCGAGGAGACGGTGCTCATGATGGCGGCGAGCAGGGCGGCGAGAAGGAAGCCCGTGATGAGCGGGTGGAAGAGGAGATCGGAAAGGACGATGAAGATTGTCTCGGGATCCTTGACCTCGATGCCGTTGCGGCTGGCGTAAGCGAGCCCGGCGAAGCCCGTCGCAAGCGCCCCCGCGAGCGTCACCGCCATCCAGCCCATGCCGATCCTCCGCATCGCTGGTACGTCCGCCAGACGCCGCACCGCCATGAACCGAGCGAGGATGTGCGGCTGGCCGAAGTAGCCCAGGCCCCAGGCGAGGTTGGAGACGATCGCCGCCACACCAAGGCCGCCGAACAGGCTCATCATCGCCGGATTGGCACTCGCAGCTTCCGCCGCGGCTGCCCCTGGTCCTCCTACCGCCGTCAAGGCGACGATCGGCACCAGGACCAGAGCCACGAACATGATCGCCCCCTGGACGAAGTCCGTGAGGCTGACGGCGAGGAATCCCCCAAAGAAGGTATAGATCACGACGACCCCGGCGGTGATCCAGAGGCCGAGGGCGTAATCCGCCCCGAACGCGCTTTCGAACAGCTTTCCCCCGGCCACCATCCCGCTCGACGTGTAGAGGGTGAAGAAGATGATGATGACCAGCGCGGAGACGACCCGGAGGCGGCCGCTCGTATCGGCCAGCCGGTGCTCGAAGAAGCGGGGGAGGGTGATCGAATCCCCGGCGCGCTCGGTCTGGACCCGAAGGCGCGGGGCAACCAGTCGGTAATTGGCGTAGGCCCCCGCGAGGAGCCCGACCGCGATCCAGCCGGCGCTGAGGCCGGTTGCGTAAATCGCTCCGGGGAGCCCCATCAGCAGCCATCCGCTCATGTCGGCCGCGCCGGCGGAAAGGGCCGCGACGCCGGGTCCGAGATCCCGCTCCCCGATCAAGAAGCCCTTGAGGGTGCTCGTCGCCTTGCGCCAGGCATAGAAGCCAATGGCCAGCATCCCGGCGAAATAAACGCCCAGCGAAATGGCGACGCCGGTCTCCATGGCCTCTCCTCAGGCCGGCGCGAAGGCGCCGCTCTCCTCATCGAGCACATGAAGCATGCCGTCGGCAATGGCGAAATAGGCTCCGTGGAGCTTCAGGCGCCCGTCCGCCTCCCGCTCATGCACCCAGGGAAAGGTACGCAAGTTCGCAAGCGACACCCGCACGCCTTCCAGCTCCATGGCCCGAAAATCGTCCGGCCCTTGCTCGCGCCGGACCTTCTCGCGGGCCTCGCGGAGCAGCTCGATCCAGTCAGCGATGAAATGACCTTCCCCGTGCGGCGCCTGGTCGAAGTGGCCGGTGAGCGCCGCGGCGCAGCCTCCGCACGATCCGTGGCCGAGGACCACGACCTCTTCCACCTGGAGCTGGGTAACAGCGAATTCCAGGGCCGCGGAGACGCCGTGATGTCCGCCGCCCGTCTCGAACGGCGGGACCAGATTGGCGACGTTGCGCACCACGAACATCTCGCCTGGTCCGGCATCGAAAATCTGCGTAGGATCAACCCGGCTGTCGGAGCAGGCGATGATCATCACCTTGGGGCTCTGCCCTTCGGCAAGCTGCGCCCATCGTTCACGCTGCTGCGCCCACCCGTTGTCGCGGAAACGGCGGTAACCGTCGATGAGATTGATGAATCGTGCCATGCCGGCTCGCTAGCGACAGGAGGGGAGGGGTGGCAAGTCCCGCCCGCCGTCGCTATTTGCGCCCCATGAGCGAAGCCGACCCGATCATAGCGCCCCGCCCTCGTAAGCCGGACTGGATCCGGGTGAAGGCGCCGACCAGCACCGGCTTCGCCGAAACGAAGAAGCTGATGCGGCGCCTGAACCTCGCCACCGTGTGCGAGGAGGCCGCCTGCCCCAATATCGGCGAGTGCTGGACCAAGAAGCACGCGACGGTGATGATCCTCGGCGACACCTGCACCCGCGCCTGCGCCTTCTGCAACGTTAAGACGGGCATGCCCCGGCCGGTGGATCCGCTGGAGCCCGAGCATGTCGCCACCGCCGCGGCCGAGCTGGGGCTCGAGCATATCGTCATCACGTCCGTCGACCGCGACGACCTTCCGGACGGCGGGGCGAGGCAGTTCGTCAAGGTGATCGAGGCGCTTCGGCGGAACACGCCTTCAACGACGATCGAAATCCTCACCCCTGACTTCCGCAACAAGCCGGAATCAGCGGTGGAGGCGATCGTGGCGGCGCGGCCCGACGTCTATAACCATAACCTCGAAACGGTGCCGCGGCTCTACCCGACCATCCGCCCCGGCGCGCGCTACTACGCCTCGCTTCGACTGTTGGAGAGCGTGAAGCGGCAGGATCAGAGCATCTTCACCAAGTCCGGCATCATGGTCGGCCTCGGCGAGCAGCGCCTCGAAGTGCATCAGGTGATGGACGACATGCGCTCCGCCGACGTCGATTTCCTGACGATGGGCCAGTATCTCCAGCCGACGCCGCGCCATGCGAAGGTCGAAGAGTTCGTGACGCCGCAGGCGTTCAGCGCTTATGCCGCGATCGCGCGGGCGAAGGGCTTCCTCCTCGTCGCGGCGAGCCCACTCACCCGCTCGAGCTACCATGCGGGGGACGACTTCGCGAAGATGAAGGCCGCGCGGGAAGCAAAGCTCGCTTCGGCGCGTTGAGGAAGGGCGATGCCCCGCCACACCGAAACCCGGACGATGCCCTACACGCCCGAGCAGATGTTCGATCTGGTCGCCGACGTAAAGCGCTATCCGGAGTTCCTCCCCTGGGTGGCGGCGACGCGCATCCGCTCCGACAACGAAACGTTGATGGTCGCAGACCTGGTGGTCGGCTTCAAATCGATAAAGGAGACCTTTGCGTCCCGGGTCACCAAGAAGCGCCCGCGTAACCTCGCCGTCGATTACCTTGAGGGGCCGCTGAAGTACCTCCACAACAGCTGGAGCTTCGAGCCGGACGGGAAGGGGGGAACGAAGATCAATTTCTGCGTCGACTTCGCCTTCAAGTCGCGAATCTTCGAAGCGATCGCCGGCCAGATGTTCGACCGTGCGCTGAGGCGGATGATCGGCGCTTTCGAGGACCGCGCGCGCGACCTCTACGGAACCGGGTCCGGCGAGGACGGCAAGAGCAGCTCGAGCGCGCAAAGCGCAGCCTGAAGCCTGACGCCACCGCGGCCGAGGTCACCGAACTCGCGGACGTCGGCCACCATCTCCTTCGGGTCTGCGCCTCGCCTCGCCCGTGCGAAGACGACGGTCCCCACCGGCTTCCGAACGCTTCCGCCTCCCGGACCAGCAACGCCGGTGATCGCCACGGCTACGTCCGCCCCGGAGCGGGTAAGCGCGCCTTGCGCCATTGACCAGGCGACCGCGATCGACACGGCGCCGAACGTCTCCAGCAAATCCTCGCTGACGCCGAGCAGTTCAGCCTTGGCCTCGTTAGAATAGGTGACGAAACCGCCTTCGAAGACGTCGGAGGAGCCCGGCACCTCAGTCAAAGCTGCGCCGACCAGGCCGCCGGTGCAGCTCTCGGCCACGGCGAGGTGAAGATCGGCGGCGCGGTTCGCCTCGATGACGCGCCGCGCCGCCTCGACCAGCTCTTTGGGAAGAAGTGTGTCCTGCTTTACCGTCACGGGGCCGACGAAGGGGCGGGGGCCGCTGCGGGGCACAGAATGGGCGGCGGGGCGGCCTTGGCCTTCTTCGAGTCGCCCTTGCCAGAGGAAGGCACGGGGGGAGTAAGCCCCTGTTCCATGGCCAAGGTAACGAGGCCCGCAAGATTCTCCGGCGGCAGGGGAGCGAGGAGCGCCAACGCCCGGTCTAGGGTGGAGCAGTTCTCCGCCGTCAGATCCTTTGCGCCCTCTGCCCGGATCAAGTCCCGCGCCATGCTCGAGACGGTGTCGGCGCTGAACATGCCCGCCTTTTCAGCGCCGGCAATCCGGACGAACGCCGCCCGCATTCCCTCCCAGTGGGCGGTGCGCTCGGCGGCAAGGCGCTTCGAAAGGTCGGCGCCGCCAGTCAGCAGATAGGCGCTGGCGGGAAGCGATGCCTGGCAATGCTCGGCCAGTCCCTCGAAGACCACCGGCATCGCGAACTTGATGGCATGCTCGACCTCGGCGGGATGGATGCAGGGCGGCGCCGCCGCCGGCTGAGTCGTGGGGGCGAGCAGGGCAAAGGCGGCGATCAGGGCTTTCACAGGTATTCCTCCGGCAATCTGATGGTTGCAACGGCCTGTGCCGCTATGCCCTCTCCCCGTCCGGTGAAGCCGAGCCGCTCGGTCGTCGTCGCCTTGATGCTAACCCGGCCTTCCGGCACTCGCAACAACTCTGCCAGCCGGGTGCGAATGGCGTCCCGGTGGGGGCCGATCTTCGGCGCCTCGCAGATGATCGTCGCATCGACATGGTCGATGCGCCCGCCGCGGCTTTCCACCAGCGTCCGCGCATGCTCGACGAAGAGGCTCGACGCCGCGCCCCGCCATCGTGGATCGGAGGGCGGAAAATGATCGCCTATGTCGCCCGCCGAGGCGGCGCCGAGGATGGCATCGGTGACGGCATGGAGCAACACGTCGGCATCGCTATGCCCTTTGAGGCCCCGTTCATGCGGGATGCGGACACCGCCGAGCCACAATGGCTGATCCTGGGCGAACGCATGGACGTCGAAGCCCATGCCTGTCCTGCTCACCATCGCGGCCGTGAGCCGCTCTTCCGCCCGGACAAAATCCTCTTCGAAGGTGAGCTTCTCGAGCCGCCAGTCGCCTTCCACCGTCGCGACCCGGAGGCCGGCGGCGCGGGCCACCTGCGCATCGTCGGTGGGGGCTGGCGGCCCGGTCCAGCGGCGATGCGCCTCTAGGATCGCGTCGAAGCGGAAAGCCTGAGGGGTCTGGACCCTCACCAGCCGGTCGCGCGGCACCGTGTCTCCCAGGCCTTCATCGGCGTGAGCAAGCGTGTCGACGACGGGGAGCACCGGCACCGCGCCCTCCGCCGGATCGAGGGCATCGAGAAGGCGATGCACCACCTCCAAGGGCAGGAAAGGCCGCGCCGCATCGTGGATGATAACGCGATCGACGGCGCCTTCCGCGGCCACGGCTTCGAGCCCGCTGCGCACGGAAAGGTACCGCTCGGCCCCGCCGAATATGGGGGAGGGGAGAGCGCGGCCCTCCAGCGCGTCGTGATAGAGCTCGTCCTGGCCTTCGCCGATTACCACCCTGATCTCGTCCACGGCGCTTCGGGAGAGATGATCCAGAGCATGAGAAAGTAGCGGCCGCCCGGCGAGCCTTCGATATTGCTTGGGGAGCCCACCGCCCGCCCGGCTGCCGCTCCCCGCCGCCACCAGCAAAGCCACTGTCCTGCCGCTCGTCATCCTAGCCGCAGTAGCGGAGCCCAAACTTGCCCGCCAGCGCCTTTGCCCCTATCTCGCGCCCTCCCATGAGCAGATTGGCGCCCATCTCGATCGGTCCGGTGAGGATCGACACGCCCGTGATCCTGGCGCCGATGACCGGCGTCACCGACAGGCCGTTCCGCCGAGTGGTCAAAAGCTATGGAGCGGGCCTCACCGTTACCGAGATGATCGCAAGCCAAGCGATGATCCGCGAGACCCGGCAGTCGCTCCAGAAGGCGGCCTGGGATCCGATCGAGGATCCGGTGTCGATGCAGCTGGCCGGCTGCACGCCGGTCGAGATGGCCGAAGCGGCGAAGCTCAACGAGGATCGCGGCGCCGCCATCATCGATATCAACATGGGCTGTCCGGTGAAAAAGGTGGTGAACGGCGACGCCGGATCAGCGCTGATGCGGGACCTGAAGCTGGCTGCCGCCATCGTCGAAGCAACGGTGAAGGCCGTGAAAGTGCCGGTGACGCTGAAGATGCGTATGGGCTGGGATCATTCTAGCCTCAACGCTCCTGATCTCGCCCGCATCGCGGTGGACCTCGGCGTGAAGATGATCACCGTCCACGGCCGTACGCGCAACCAGATGTACAAAGGCGAGGCGGACTGGGCTTTCATTCGGCGGGTGAAGGACGCAGTGGATGTTCCGGTGATCGTCAATGGCGACATCTGCTCCGTCGAAGACGCGGACCAGGCCCTCTCGCTCTCGGGCGCGGACGGAGTGATGATCGGGCGGGGCGCCTACGGCCGGCCCTGGTTGCTCGGGCAGGTGATGCACTGGCTTCGCACGGGCGAGCGGGCGGCAGAGCCCGGGCTGGATGAGCAGTTCTCAGTCATCTCCGAGCAATATGAGGCGATGCTTGCTCACTACGGCACCGAGAACGGGGTCAACATCGCTCGGAAGCATATCGGCTGGTACACGAAGGGGCTCCACGGCTCGGCCGAGTTCCGCAACGCCTTCAACAAGGAAGCCGACCCAAAGCGGGCGCGGGCGATGCTCCGGGACTTCTACGCGCCCTGGCTTTCCAAGGCCGCTGCCTAGCCCCTTCCCTCAGGAGGGACGGCTGCGACGAGAGGCAAATACGACAAACTGTGTTCTTTTTGCCACATTGTTGTGGTAGCCCCGCCTCATGAACGCCGAAGCCCCGGTTGAAGTCGATGCGCGCCCCCGCTGGCGCCGACGCCTAACGATAGCGCTTCGGCGGGGGAGGGCGGCTCCGTTCCTCGAGGTTGGGGCGGTGCTACTGCTGCTGGTCGTCGCCAGCAGCTATTTCCTCATCACCCGCAAGGGGGATGGCGGCACTTTGCTCAGCCCTCCCGTGGTCGCCGCGCTGCTCGTGGCGACCTTGGTACCGGCGATGGGTCTGATGGCGCTGGTGGCACGACGGGTCGCAATGCGCCGCGCCGCCCAGTCGCCGATCGGGGGGAGGGGACGGCTCCACGTCCGGCTGGTCGCTTTGTTCTCGGTGCTGGCCAGCGTTCCGACGCTGATGGTGGTGATCTTCGCCTCGGTGCTGTTCCAGAACGGAATGGAATTCTGGTTCTCCGACCGCGCGCGAACGGTGCTCGTCAGCGCCGAGAACGTGGCCCAGGTATACGAGCGAGAGCATAAGGAGCGGATCAGCCTCGATATTGCAGCGATGGGTGCCGACATGGTTGATCGGATCAATCGCTATGGCCTCGAGAGCAAGACCTTCGAAGACGAGTTCTGGTACCAGACGGCGGCGCGTCAGCTCACCGAAGCAGCGATCCTGACGGTCACCGAGAAGAATGAAATCCAGCTTCAGATCGGAGTGAACCTCTACGACCGGCCTCTGGAGAAGCGCTTTACGGCCGCACAGCTCAAATCACTCAAGGCCGGTGGCACGGCGGTCGCCCTCAATACCCGAGACCGCATCGAAGCGGTGATCCGTCTCGATCCGAACGCGCCGGTCTACCTCTACGGTGCCCGTGCGGTGAACGAGGCGGCGATCGCCTCGATGGACGAAGCGAGGAGCGCGGCCAGCGCCTATCAGCGGGCGCTCGACCGGGCGCGGACTTTGCAATTCCGTTTCAACGCTTTGCTCCTGCTGGTGTCGCTGCTGATTGTCGGGTTCGCGATTTGGGTGGCGCTGGCGGTAGCGGACCGGCTCGTTCGGCCCGTTGGGCAGCTGGTGGAAGCCGCGCGGCGGATCACCGCGGGCGACCTTTCCGCTCGAGTGGCCGATTCGTCGGATCGGGACGAGCTCGGGACCCTCGGCACCGCCTTCAATCGCATGACAAGCCGTCTCGAAGCGCAGACGGGTGCGCTCGTCTCGGCCAACGCACAGATCGACAGCCGTCGCGCGTTCATCGAAGCCGTCCTGTCGGGGGTCACAGCGGGCATCATATCCGTTGGGGAGGACCATCGTGTACGCCTCATCAACAGCTCCGCCGAGGCTTTGCTGAAGACCGACAAGGAGAGCGCGATCGGCCTTCCTCTGGTGGATCTGGCGCCGGAGCTCGACGCTCATCTGGGCAGCGCTGCCCGCGAAGACATCATCCAGTTCGCTTCCGCGGGGGAGCCGCGGACGCTGGCAGTGAAGCGGGTGCGGGTGGAGGGCGGCCACGTCCTCACCTTCGACGACATCACCCAACAGCTTCTCGATCAACGGCGTGCCGCCTGGTCGGACGTCGCCCGGCGCATCGCGCACGAGATCAAGAACCCGCTGACTCCGATCCAGCTTGCCGCCGAGCGCCTTCAGCGGCGCTACGGCTCCGAGATCACTTCCGATGCACCCACTTTCGAGCGGCTCACCGGAACCATCGTCCGGCAGGTCGGAGATCTGCGCCGGATGGTGGACGAATTCTCCTCCTTTGCGCGAATGCCCAAGCCCGTGTTCCGGGAGGAGCCCATTGCGGAGGTCGCGCGTGAGGCCCTCTTCCTGCACCAGGTAGCCCATCCCGACATCGCCTTTTCGCTGGACGCGCCCGAGCCATCGCCCCGGCTGGTATGCGACCGTCGCCAGCTCGGCCAGGCTTTGACGAACATCGTCAAGAATGCCGTGGAAGCCATTCAGCAGAAACGGGAAGAAAGCGGCACGACCGGCAGCGACGCAGTCAACATCTTTGTCCGGAACGAGGGCAAGGAGGGCGGCCTGGTGCTGGAGGTGACGGACACCGGGATAGGCCTGCCGCCCGAGCGCGGCCGCCTCACCGAGCCGTATATGACCACCCGCGTGAAGGGCACCGGCCTCGGCCTCGCGATCGTCAAGAAGATCGTGGAGGAACATTTCGGAAGCATCGAGTTTGACGATGCTCCGGGGGGCGGGACCCTCGTGCGGCTGGTCTTCGATCCCCCGGCGCTCGCGCGGCTCGTCGCCGGCGGCGGCTCCAACTCCTCTCCTGACGATTCTGGAAGCGAATAACCTATGGCGCTGGACATTTTGGTCGTCGACGATGAGCAGGACATTCGGGACCTGGTGTCCGGCGTTCTGGAAGACGAGGGTTATTCGGCCCGAACCGCGGCAAATAGTTCGGAGGCGTTGCAGGTGCTGGCTGAACGCCGCCCGTCGCTGGTCCTTCTCGATGTCTGGCTGCAGGGGTCGAAGCTGGACGGCCTTCAGCTCCTCGAGGAGATCAAGCGCCGCGATCCCAGCCTCCCGGTGCTGATGATTTCGGGCCACGGAAACCTCGACACGGCCGTCGCCGCGATTCGGCAAGGCGCCGCCGACTTCATCGAGAAGCCCTTCGAGGCCGGGCATCTGCTCCACCTCGTCGGCAGGGCGACCGAGACCGACCGCCTGCGTCGCGAGAATGCCATTCTGCGTGCACAGATCGGGCAGGAGACGGAGCTTACCGGCTCGAGCGTCGCGATCAACAACGTGCGCGCGACGTTGAAGCGCGTCGCCGGGACTGGGAGCCGGGTCCTGATCTCGGGACCTGCAGGGGTGGGCAAGGAGGTCGCAGCCCGCCTCCTCCACGACTGGAGCAACCGCTCTCGGGCGCCCTTCACTGTGGTCAGTGCCGCGCGAATGACGGCCGAGCGGGTGGAGGAGGAATTGTTCGGGGTGGAGGAGGGGGGCGAGCTCGCCCGCCCGGGCCTTCTCGAGCAGGCGCATGGCGGCACTTTGTTCCTCGACGAAATCGCGGACATGCCGCTCCCGGCCCAAGGCAAGATCCTCAGGGTCCTGACCGACCAGAGCTTCACGCGCGTCGGCGGCCAGCGGATGGTGAAGGTAGACATGCGCGTGGTGTCGTCGACCTCGCGCCAGCTATCGGAGGAGATCGCCGCCGGCCGGTTCCGCGAGGATCTGTTCTATCGCCTGAACGTCGTGCCGCTTCACCTGCCCGCGCTGTCGGAACGCCGGGAGGACATTCCCGAGCTCGTCGGTCATTTCGCGGCCCGCTATGCCGCCGAGCAGCGGCTACCGACGCCGGAATTCTCGGCCGATGCGATCGCCGCCCTCCAGACCTACGACTGGCCCGGCAACGTGCGGCAGCTACGCAACGTCATCGAGCGGACCATCATCCTGGCACCCGGCGCGCGCGTCGGCTGCATCGAGGCCGACATGCTGCCGCCCGAGATCTTGAACGAGCAGGCGAGCCTCAACCCCGGCGAGACCGTCAAGGCGATCATGGGCACTCCGCTTCGTGAGGCGCGGGAGACGTTTGAGCGGGAATATCTCAGGGTCCAGATCCGCCGCTTCTCGGGAAACATTTCGCGGACGGCGACATTCATCGGCATGGAGCGTTCTGCCTTGCACCGTAAGCTCAAGGCCCTCGGTATCGGCGACCCGAAGGGTGGGAGCGACGACTAGCGCGCTGGCTAGTCCGACCGGCCGGTGCTAAGGGCCGTCCAGTTCCCGGACGAGTAACAACAGACGCTCCTCGTGAGCGCCGCGCGGGCAGACGAACCCGCCAATAAAGGGAGAGTGGGGCCATGGCCGGTCAGGTCAACAACCTCCAGGATCTGTTCCTCAACAACGTCCGGCGCGCCAAGATGCCGGTCACCATGTTTTTGGTGAAGGGCGTGAAGCTTCAGGGGATCATCACCTGGTTCGACAATTTCTCCGTGCTTCTGCGCCGCGACGGGCAAGCCCAGCTCATCTACAAACACGCAATCTCCACGATCATGCCATCGCATCCGCTCGACCTGGCTGAGATCGAGAAGGCGTTCGAGGAAGCGGACCGCAAGAAGCCGGCGCTCCTTCAGGAGGCCTTTCTCGGCGCCGTCCGCCGCTCGGGCGACCAGGTGACGATGTTCCTGGTCAACGGCGTGATGCTTCAGGGCCGGATAGCCGCCTTCGACCTGTTCTGCATGCTTCTGAAGCGCGACGGCCTCAGTCAGCTCGTCTACAAACATGCCGTGTCGACCGTTCAGCCAGAGCATCCGCTGAACCTCGTCGAGCAGGAAGACGAGGGGTCGGCCGCCTGACTTCTGAGCAATCTGCAGACTTCGCTAGAGGTGCGAAGGCGCTGGTCGTGCTGCCGGAAAGGAGCGGCGGCGAAATGCGGCGCGATGTGGAGGCGCGGCTGGACGAGGCGGCGGGGCTTGCCGAGGCAATCGGGCTCGATGTGGTGGGGCGCCTCCACTTCAAGATCCGGCAGCCCAAGCCCGCGACCCTGTTTGGGTCAGGCCAGGCGGAGGCCATCGCCGAGGCCGTCCGGGAGGCGGAAGCGCAGCTGCTGATCGTCGACGCGCCGATCACACCCATCCAGCAGAAGAACCTCGAAACGGCGACCAAGGCGAAGGTGATCGACCGCACGGGCCTCATCCTCGAGATTTTCGGCGAGCGCGCGGCGACGTCCGAGGGCCGGCTGCAGGTGGAGCTCGCCCATCTCGATTATCAGGCGGGACGTCTCGTGCGCAGCTGGACCCACCTGGAGCGGCAGCGCGGCGGCTTCGGCTTCCTGGGCGGCCCCGGCGAGACCCAGATCGAGGCGGACCGGCGACTGATTCGCGATCGGATGGCCAAGCTCAGGAAGGAGCTGGAGCAGGTCACCCGCACCCGCGCCCTCCACCGCGCCCGGCGCCAGCGTGCGCCCTGGCCGGTGATCGCGCTCGTCGGCTATACCAATGCCGGCAAGTCGACCCTGTTCAACCGGCTGACGCGGGCCGACGTCATGGCAGAGAACCTTCTCTTCGCCACCTTGGACCCAACCATGCGGGAGTTCGATCTCCCCGGCTTCGACAAGGCGATTCTGTCAGACACGGTGGGCTTCATCTCGGAGCTCCCCACACAGCTGGTGGCGGCGTTCCGGGCGACGCTGGAGGAAGTGATCTCCGCCGATCTCATCATCCACGTCCGCGACATCGCTCACCCGGACGCGGACGCTCAGCGCGAGGATGTCGACAAAGTGCTCGAGGAGATCGGGGCGCGAGGGGAGGGAGGCGCTCCGCTGATCGAGGCTTGGAACAAGATCGACCTTCTTGAGGGGGAGGAGGGGGAGCGGACGCGCGCGGAGGCGGAGCGGCGGGAGGATGTGATTCTGATCTCCGCGCTCACCGGAGAGGGGACTGACCGGCTGTTGGACTGCGCCGCCAGCCACCTCAGCAAGGGTGCGATCCTCCGCAGCGTCACATTGGCGGCATCCGACGGAGAAGGGATCGCCTGGCTGCACCAGAACGGAAAGGTCGAGGAGCAGAGGGGCGACGAAAACGAGATCCACCTGGAGGTGCGGCTCTCGCCCGCGGCATGGGCGCGCTTTCAGAGCCGCGGGCGCGCCTAGCTAGACCTGCTGCTTGGCCTGCTGCCAGAGGTTTTCGAGGCCATCAATATCCATCTCTTTCAAGGGCTTGGCGGCGATTTCTTCCACTTTTCGGAAGCGCGATTCGAAGCGGCCGCTCGCCTCCCGCAAGGCGGTTTCCGGATCGATGCCCAGATGCCGTGCGTAATTGACCACGCTGAACAGCAGATCGCCGAGTTCGGCGACGCGCTCCTCGCTCGTCGCTGCCGTGTCCAGCTCACCCAGCTCTTCCAGGATTTTCGCTCGAGGGCCTGCGGCGTCCGGCCAGTCGAAGCCTACCCGCGCCGCCCTCTGCTGGAGCTTCTCGGCGCGCTTAAGAGCGGGGAGGGCCAGAGCCACGCCCGCGAGCGCGCTCCGGTCCTCCTGGTCCCGGCCGCGCTCGGCGGCCTTCAACGCTTCCCAGCCGGGGCTCTCGGCCGCGTCTCCGAAGATGTGCGGGTGGCGGCGGATCATCTTGTCGCAGATGGCGGCGACCACATCGTCGATGGCGAAGGCGCCGATCTCCTCGGCCATCCGGGCATGGTAGACGACTTGCAGCTGAAGATCGCCGAGCTCGTCCTTTAGCGCCTCGATGTCGTTGCGCGCGATGGCGTCCGCGACCTCATAGGCTTCCTCAACGGTGTAGGGTGCGATCGTCTCAAAGCTTTGTGCCTTGTCCCAGTCGCAGCCCGTTTCCGGATCGCGGAGCCGGCGCATGATTTCGACGAGGGGAGCGAGGGAATGTGGCGTCACCGAAGCATCCCTTTAAGTGCGATAATATACATTATGTAAAGTACGAGCGAATCTCAGGGCGTCAGCACCAGCCATTGTCCCTCCACCCGCCACGCGGACAGCGTGGACAGGAAGTTCATCCCAAGGAGATTAGTGTCGCCTAATCCGCTTGCGATATGAACTCCGAGGTCGCGACGCTCGATCGTCCCGACAACCAGTCGCTCAGCCCGCCCGCGCTTAGCCTCGACCCTCCCGTTGGCCGTGTCTAGGATCACCGGGTAATTGCCTACCGGCTCGATGCCGGCCCGCTCGGCGGTTCGCGGCGAGATGGCGGTAACGGTGGCGCCGCTGTCGATCAGGAACCGGACGCTGGTGCCATTGAGCTGCGCATCCACCCAGAAATGCCCGTCTTCGCTCTTCTTGATGCGAAGCTCTCCGCCCTGACCCTGCGCAACGCTGGTCGACTCGTTCATGATCCTGCGCCCAAGCGCCTTGAAGTCGTCCTTCAACGTGAACGCCACGAACGCGGCTGCGAAGATCAGCAGCCAGGCGAGGGCCATTTCGACAGTCTGCGCCCATGGGAGCCGACGCACCATCAGCCCGGAGCCGACCAGCACGAGGATCAGCATCAGGTAAACGAAGCTGAGGGCGTCATCTCCGCCGGAGCTCACAGCTCTATCTCCATCCCGTCATAGCCCGGCTCCACCCCCTCCGGCAGCTCGCCGACCAAGGTCGCATAATCCATGCTGTTGTCCATGTGCGTGAGCACGGCGCGCCTGGGGCGAAGGTCCGCGATCCAGGTCAGAACCTGGGCGAGATGGGGATGGCTCGGATGCGGCCGGCGGCGCAAGGCGTCCACGATCCATAGGTCGACGCCCTGATAGGCCATCTGCATTTCCGGCGTCAGCTCGTTGAAATCCGTGGAATAAACAATCGATCGGCCACCCGCGTCGAAGCGTAGGCCTGCCGTAGTGATGTCCCCGTGCGGCTGGTCGAATGCCCGGATCGACAGTCCCTTGAGGTTCATGTGGTCCGGAAGCAGATTACCCTCGGCGACGGCCGGATAGCCGCTCTTCCCATCGAATGCGTAGGCGAAGCGGACGTTGAGGCTGTCGAGCGTCTCCTGCCGGGCGTAGCCGGCCACTGGCCGCCCGCGGGCGTGATAAAGCTGCCTCAGATCGTCGATGCCGTGGCAATGGTCGGCATGGTCGTGGGTCCAGATGACGGCCTCGACGTCACTGACGTCGGCATCCAGCAATTGCTCGCGAAGGTCCGGAGTCGTGTCGACGAGGATCCGGGTGTCCTCGTGGGTCACGAGGATCGACACCCGGCGGCGGCGATTCCGAGGATGAAGCGGATCGCAGAGGCCCCAATCATTTCCCACCCGAGGCACGCCCGACGACGTGCCGGAGCCGAGGAGCCGGACCTTCATCCCGCTGCCTTTGAGAAGAGCGTCAGGAAATTGTCGCGGGTCCTTTCGGCGAGCCGTTCGACCGGCTCGCCACGCAGCTCCGCCAGGAAGCGGGCAGTATCAGCGACGAAGGCGGGCTCGCAGGGGCGGCCGCGATGAGGAACAGGCGCCAGAAAGGGAGCGTCCGTCTCGATCAGCAGGCGATCGGCCGGAACCTGCTTCGCAATCTCCTGAAGGTCCTTGGCGTTCCGGAATGTCACGATCCCCGAGAGGGAAATGAAAAGGCCGAGATCCAGCGCCTTGCGGGCGAAATCCTCGCTTGCGGTGAAGCAATGGATGACTCCGGTGAAAGCCCCCTTCCCCATCTCCTCGCTGAGGATCGCGTGCGTATCCTCCTCGGCGTCGCGGGTGTGGACGATGATCGGCAGGCCGGTTTCGCGCGCGGCGGCGATATGGGCTCGAAACGAGGCGCGTTGCCGGTCGCGGTCGGAATGATCGTAGTAGAAATCCAGGCCGCTTTCCCCGATGCCCACGACGCGCGGATGGGCGGCTCGCTCGACCAGGGTGGCCGTCTGCACGTCCGGATGCGCATCGGCCTCGTGCGGGTGGATCCCGACCGAGGCCCAGACGTCCGGCTCGCGCTCGGCGAGGCCGATTACCTCGTCCCATTCCGACTGACGGGTCGAGATGTTCAGCATCGTCGAAACGCCGGCCGAGCGGGCGCGGTCGAGCACCGCCTGCTGGTCCTCGACCAGACCCTTGTAATTGAGGTGGCAGTGGCTGTCGGCGAACACGGGCTAGACCGCCTCGAGCCGCGGAAAGATCGGCGTAGGCGGTGCCATGGTGAAGCCCAAGGCCGCGAGGCGTGCGTAGCGCTCCGCATCGCGGAGGCTGGCGAAGTCCCGCTCGCTCGCCGGAACCCCCATCTGGTCGAGCAGACGGGTCGCGGAGGCGGGAATCACCGGCAGGATCGCGATCGCTAGGTCGATGATCGCGGCGCACAGCGTCGCAAGCACGGCGGTCATCCGCTCCGGATCGGTCTTGCGCAAAGCCCAGGGTGCCTGAGCGTCGATATATTGATTGCAGGCAAAGACGGCGCGAAGCCAGGCTTCCACGCCCTGGCTGAGGGCGAGCTCCTCGAACAAGGCCGGCAACTCCTCCGCCGTAGCGCTACGGACCAGAGAGAGGAGCGCCTCGTCGGCCGGATCTCCCCTCCCCCCCGCCGGCAAGTTCCCGCCGCAATTCTTGACGATGAAGCTCAAAGTGCGCTGCGCGAGGTTGCCGAAGCTGTTGGCAAGGTCGGCATTGACGCGCGTTACGATCGCCTCCGGGCTGTAGCTGCCGTCGCCGCCGAAGGTAACGTCGCGGACGAGGAAGTAGCGCACCGCGTCGACTCCGAACGCCTCCACCATCTCCCGCGGAGAGATCACGTTCCCAGCGGATTTCGACATCTTCTCGCCGCGCAGAAGGACGTGGCCGTGGCCGAACACCTGTTTCGGCAGCGGCAGCCCCGCCGACATCAGGAATGCCGGCCAATAGACCGCGTGAAACCGCACCACATCCTTGCCGATGACGTGAAGATCGGCTGGCCAGTACCGCCGGTAAGCCTCTGAGTTCGTGTCTGGATATCCAGCGCCGGTGAGATAATTGGTGAGGGCGTCGAGCCACACGTACATAACGTGGTTCTCGCTTCCCGGCACCTTCACCCCCCAATCGAAACTGGTTCGGGACACGGACAGGTCCGAAAGTCCCCCTTCGACGAAGCGAAGCACCTCGTTGCGCCGGCTTTCGGGACGAATGAAGCCGGGATTGTCTCGATAGAGAGCGAGCAGCCTGTCCTGATAGGCGGAAAGCTTGAAGAACCAGCTTTCCTCCACCGTCCACTCGACGGCCGTACCCTGGGGGGAAAGCTTCTCACCGCTGTCGGCGACGACGAGTTCCTCCTCATCGTAATAGGCCTCGTCGCGGACGGAGTACCAGCCTTCGTAGCGGCCGAGATAGAGGTCGCCCCGGTCCGCCATCGCCTTCCAGATGGCCTGGCTGGCGCGATGATGATCGGCTTCCGTCGTCCGGATGAAGCGGTCGAAAGAAATATGAAGGTCCTCGTCCATCGCCTTGAACAGCGAGGACATTTCAGCCGCAAGCGCCTGCGGCTCCACCCCCTTCTCGCGGGCGGCTTGAGCCATTTTGAGGCCATGCTCGTCGGTACCCGTCTGAAAGAAGACATCGCGGCCCATCATCCGCTGGAAGCGGGCGATGACGTCCGTCGTGATCGCCTCATAGGCATGGCCGACATGCGGCGGCCCGTTAGGATAGTTGATCGCCGTCGTGATGTAGAAAGGATCAGCCATTCCGTGCCTTGGGCGCCAGCGTCGCGAGGATCCCCGCCAGCTCGAAGACCACGCTCTCCGGCTCCAGGGAGAGGTGCTTCGCACTTGCGGCGAGGGCCTGCGCCCTTTCCCACAGGCGCACAGCCTCGGCAAGGGCGGCCCCCGTTCGGCGTTTCGCCTCCTCGGCGACGGCCGACGGCGCCCGCACGAGGAACGCCTCGTAGCGGGGCTGCGCCGCCTTGAGGGCCAGGCTCTGGGCAAGGGCGCTTCGCCGGGCGTTGGTCGGGTCGCCCTCCCGCACCAGCTCGGCCATCGCCCGGTCCAGCCCCGCAACGTCGAGGCCGCGGAACGCCAGCGCACGACCGGGCGAGCCCTGCCCTGCCATTGCTAAGTCCCTGATTTCCTTTTCGTCAGCGTCCGGCAGAGCCGCGCGCAAGGCTGACGCCATGGCGTCGTCCTCTAGGCGGGAGAGGCGCAACTGGCGGCAGCGCGATCGGATCGTCGGGAGGAGACGCTCGGGGGCATGGCTGACCAGCAGGAACAGGCTGTGGGCGGGCGGCTCCTCCAGGTTCTTGAGCAGGGCATTGGCGGCGTTCCGCTCCAGATCGTCGATCGAATCGATGATCACCACCCGCCATGGGGAGAGCGACGCGGTCGTCGAAAAGAGCCGCTGGAGCCCCCTCACCTGATCGACCGTGATGTTGCGGGCCAGCTCGCCCGTGGCGCTGCTTTCCCGGGGGAGCCGCTCCAGCCGCATCAGATCGGGGTGGCTGCCGGCAGCGAAGAGATGGGCGGCGGAGTGGTCGTCGGGGACGTCGAGAGCAGGCGCCTCCACCCCCCCCTGCCCATGCGCGAGCACTCGGAGCGCGGCCTTGGCCGCGAACGTGGCCTTGCCGACGCCCTCCGGCCCCGAGAGGAGCCAGGCGTGGTGGAGGCGTCCCGCGTCGAGGGCGTCGCGGAAGGCCGCTACCGCCGGTTCGTGTCCGTGGAGGGGGGTCAAAGCAGGTCGCTCAGAGCGGCGAGCAGGCGCGTCGTCACCTCTTCCGCCGGCCCACCGGCGTCGATCCGCCGATACCGGTGCGGTTCCGCTTCGGCCAAGGCCGAGAAGGCAGCGGCGACTCGGCCATGGTAGTCGGCGCCCCGGCCGCCGATCCGGTCCGAACCATCGGCGTCCCTGACACGGAGCCGTTCCGAGACGGTCTGCGGCGGGAGCTCCAAGAGGAGCGTCCTGTCAGGAAGAAAGCCGCCGCTTCCGATCTCGTGAAGAGTGCGGACTCGGTCCACGCCGACGCCCGCGGCGCCGCCTTGATAAGCGAGAGAGCTGTCGAGAAAGCGGTCGCAGAGGACCCATGCCCCACGCTCGAGCGCCGGGCGGATGGTCTTTGCGACATGGTCCGACCGGGCGGCGGCAAAGAGCAAAGCCTCCGCCTCGGGCGTCCAGCGGTCCTCTCCGCCTTCGAGGAGGAGTCGGCGGATCGCCTCGGCCCCTGGGCTGCCGCCCGGCTCGCGGGTCTCGATCGCCTCCAGCCCGCGCTCCCGCAGTGCCTGGGCGAGCCGTTTCAGCTGGGTCGACTTGCCAGCGCCCTCGCCGCCTTCGAGGCTGATGAAGCGGCCGCGCACCTCAGGCGAAAAGCGAGGTGAGCCCCGCCCAGATACGGCCGAAGAAGCCGGCTTCGCCGACCGCCTTCTCCGCCACCAGCGGCATCGCCTGAGGCGGCGTATCCGGGGTAGAGACGATCAGCTCGGCGACCTTCTGCCCCGCCTTGATCGGAGCTTGCAGGGGGCCGTCATAGACCACCTTCACCCGGATGTTGGAGCTGCCGATGCCCGCTGGAAGCGTCACAGCGAGGTTGCGGGGCGCGACGAGCCCCACCTCGCCATCGCTTCCGAGCTGAACTTTGGCCTGAGCGACCTTCTCGCCCTTCTGGAAGAGCGGCTGCGACTTCCACGAGCGGAAGCCCCAGTCCATGAACTTGACGGATTCCTCGATCCGCTGGTTGAAGCTGGTGAGGCCTGCGACGACCATGATGATCCGGCGGCCGTTCTGCTCGGCCGAGCCGGTGAAGCCGTAGCCCGCTTCCTCGGTGTGACCGGTCTTGAGGCCGTCAGCCCCCGCCACCTTGCCGAGCAGGGGGTTGCGGTTGCCCTGCGTGATCGGAGCGCCGCCGCCCAGGGTCTTGCCCCAGGTGAATTCCTTCTTCTGGTAGAAGGCCTTGTAGAGGTCCGGGGTCTCCTCGATCGTCGCCTTGGCGAGCGTCGCTAGGTCGCGGGCGGTGGTGTAGGTGACTCCGTTGTCGGGCCAGCCGTTCGAGTTTCCGAAGTTTGAATTGGCCATCCCGAGGCGCTTGGCTTCCGCGTTCATCAGCGCCGCGAAGGCGGGCTCGGTCCCAGCGATGCATTCCGCCAGCACCACACTGGCGTCGTTTCCGGAGAGGGTGACGATCCCGTGGAGCAGATTCTCGACGCTGAGCTGCTCGCCCGGCGAAAGGAACATGGTGGAGCCCGCCTGCGGCCCGTGCCACTGGCGCCAGGTCTCCGGCCGCACCGTGCAGGTTTGGTTGAGCTTCAGCTCCCCCGCCTTGATCCGGTGAAACGCAAGATGCGTCGTCATCATCTTGGCCATCGAGGCCGGAGGAATGCGCCGGTCGGAATCTTTCGCGTAGAGAACGGCGCCTGAAGAGAGGTCCACCATATAGGCGACGGGAGCGACGGTCTCGAACGGCGGGGCCGCGGCGGTTGCCGGAAGCGCGATTGCGGCAGCGAAAGCGAATGAAAGCAGGCTCTTGCGGATCATTTTTGAAGCTCAACCCCAGGTTTGAGACGGTGCGGTTCGGCGATCGGATGCAACTCTATCCCCTCCCCTCGCTCCGCGCCAGACGGATCAGCGGCTGATCGCGTCGGCGAGCAAGCCGACTGACAGGGCGTAGAAGTTCGAGCAATTGTAATCGAGGATCGAGCGGTAGTTCGTGGTGAGCAGATAGGCCGTCTCGCCCGGTCCGTCAGGTTCGATCAGTGAGGCCATTTCGCTGTCCCTGGGCCAGATCCCGCTTTGGGAGACGAACCCCAAGCGGCGCCACTCGCCAATCGTCAGCCAGCGGCTGTGGCGCTCGTAAACTCGCGGGCAGCGGGGCGACAGAAGCCGCGTGCGCTGTCCGGACCGGTCGAACCCGCTCGGCACGGACACGGCGACGCCCCACGGCGTATTCGGCTTCCACCCGGCGTTGGACAGATAATTGGCGATCGAGGCGAGCGCGTCCGGGGCGCTGTTCCAGATGTCAGAGCGCCCGTCCCCGTCGCCGTCAACGGCGAGGCGCAGATAGACGCTTGGGAGGAATTGCGGATATCCGGTCGCTCCCGCCCAACTCCCCTTGAGCCGGCTACGCGGAACGCCCCGCTCGATCATCTTCAAGGCTGCGACGAACTCCTCGGTGAAGAGCTGCCGCCGGCGGCCTTCGTAAGAAAGGCTCGCCAGAGAGTTCAGCAGGTCGAAGTCGCCGGTGACGGCGCCGTAGCTGGTTTCGTGGCCCCAGATGGCAACGAGCACCGAAGGGGTGACGCCGTAGCGGCCGCCGATCTCCTGGAGGCGGGACAGATTGGCGGCATAGCGGCGCTGCCCGCCGCCGATCAGCGCCGGCGTGACATGCTGGCGGCGATAGGGCGCGAAGGGCGGATTGGCGTTGCTGTTCGGGCGCCCGCCCGGCTGTCCGATGTCGAGCTCGATCGTGCGGGGGCTAAAGGTCAGGGCCGGGAAGACCGATTGGATGGTGCCCCGGCTGACCCCCGCGCGAAGCGCTTCCCGCTCCAGCTGCGGCAGATAGGCTTCAAAGCCCGACTGGCTGAGGCCGCTCTGCGCGGGGGCGGAACTCGCCACCGGCAGGATCGAAGCCGCTAAACCCAGCGCCACCAGCCCCCTTACAAAACGCATTGTCTTTCCTCTCGCATTGCCCCTGATGGCATAGAGGCCGTCTCACGCAAGCTCGGCTCGCCCCGCCGGTTGCACGAGCGGCCTAGTCGGCGGCCACTACGTCGAAGGCAATGCTTATTCGGGTCCCCTCTTCGGCCGCTGGCTCCGTCCCATGCGGCAGATAGGAAGGAAACATCACCAGCCGCCCAGGGACCGGTTCTACCGTCCGTACGGTCCAGGGAAGCGGGCCGTCACATTCATCCGGATCAAGGCTGCCGAGCAGCAACGCGCCAGGATAAATGCCGCGTCCGGCCGCCTGCGATCCGCTCACGTAATAGACTCCGCTGATCCAGCCTTTCGGGTGCCGATGCGAAACCTGTCGCCCACCTTTCCCGTAAACGACCGCCCAGCGGTCGAGAGAGGCCCGAGCGGGCATGGCCGCCGCCATCAGGGAGGATCGCACCGCTTGCCGGGCCGCATATTCCTCTACCGCTTCTTTGATCTGCGCTACCACCGCCGCGAGCACCGATCCGGGTACATGCTGCAATCCTCGCGTCTGCCGACCACCGCGAGTCGCCTTATTTTTCGGGTCGGGCTGAAGGGTCGGGTCCGCGAGTATCTCGTCAGCCAATCGTCGAGAGAAATCGGTGTGCGCTTCAAAGCCCTCCGGCGGGGACAGATCGCGCACCTCTGGCAACTCGTCCGGTCGCATCAGGTCGGCCGCCTCTTGCCGCCTCCCCAGTTTCGCGAGCGCAATCGCTTTATGGTAGAGAGGGTCGAGATCGGAAGGACGGCGGGCAACAGCGGCGTCACATCGTTCCACGACTGCCTGGAGCTCGTCTGCACTTCGCGCTCGCTTCCTCAGATAACTGATCAAGGCAGGCGAGTCGGGTTGAAGCCGATCCACTTCCGAAGCGAGCTCGGCGGCTTCAGCGGTCGAGTCCCGACGACAGGCGAGCGCGAACCGGAATAAGGTGATGCGGCGGTCCTCGGGCGCGAGATGAGCCGCGACATCCAGTTCATGGCCCGCTTGGTCCAGCTCATCCGCCGCCATTAACGATCCAACAAGCGCCAGACGAAGATCGGGGTCGTTGGGCAGGGCCACTACAGCTTCCTGAAGCACGGATCGGGCTTCATCGACCGCGCCTTGCTGCCGTAGCAGGCGGGCAAGAGCGCGCCAGCCTGAAGGCTTAGCGGGAGAAGAGGCGACAGCCTGTCTTGCGACGGCCGTAAGCCGCTCCCATGCCTGCGAGCTCACCTCCTCCTGCCACTTCATCTTTTTGCTCAACCCGCTCCGGTCGCTGCCTCGTTCGGCATCATGACAGAATCGAATGCTCTTGAAAGTGCTATCCCTTGCCTCGCGAGGCGGAGCGCGCCAAGGGCGCGGGAGGGACAGGTGGCCGAGTGGTTTAAGGCAGCGGTCTTGAAAACCGCCGTGGGTTCACGCCCACCGTGGGTTCGAATCCCACCCTGTCCGCCATGGCTGAAGGATTGAATATGGCGCAGGGGCAGATCGGAGCGTTTGATTGGGAGGATCCCTTCGCGCTCGACGCGCAGCTCACCGACGAAGAGCGCATCGTCCGGGACACCGCCGAAGGCTATGCGCAGGAGCGGCTTCTGCCGCGCGTCACCGAAGCCTTTCTCGACGAACGGTTCGACCGCGAGATTATGTCGGAAATGGGGGAGCTCGGTCTTCTCGGGGCGACTATTCCGCCGGAATATGGCGGCGCGGGTCTCAATTATGTGAGCTACGGGCTGGTCGGACGCGCGGTGGAGCGGGTCGACAGCGGCTACCGCTCGGCAATGAGCGTCCAGTCCTCGCTCGTCATGCACCCAATCCACGCCTACGGCTCCGAGGAGCAGCGCAAGCGCTGGCTGCCTGGCCTGGCGCGAGGCGAGCTGGTCGGATGCTTCGGCCTCACCGAGCCCGATGCCGGCTCCGACCCCGGGGGGATGCGCACTCGCGCCGAGAAGGTGGACGGCGGCTATCGTCTCACGGGCTCCAAGATGTGGATCACCAACTCACCGATCGCCGACGTCTTCGTGGTGTGGGCGAAGTCGGAAGCGCATGGAGGCAAGATCCGGGGCTTCCTGCTCGAGAAGGGCATGAAGGGGCTCACCGCGCCGAAGATCCAGCAGAAGCTCTCGCTTCGCGCCTCCATCACCGGAGAGATCGTAATGGACGGGGTGGATGTGCCCGAAGACGCCCTGCTCCCGAACGTCGAGGGTCTGAAGGGACCGTTCGGCTGCCTCAACCGCGCCCGCTACGGCATCGCCTGGGGCTCGATGGGCGCCGCCGAGGCCTGCTTCCACGCCGCCCGCCGCTACACGCTTGAGAGGAAGCAGTTCGGCCGCCCCCTCGCCGCCACCCAGCTGGTGCAGATGAAGCTCGCGAACATGGTGACCGAGATCACGCTCGGCCTTCAGGCGGCGCTCCGGGTCGGACGGCGGATGGACGAGGGCGAGCTCATTCCCGAGACGATCAGCCTCATCAAGCGCAACAATGTCGGAAAGGCGCTCGAGATCGCCCGGGTCGCCCGCGACATGCACGGCGGCAACGGCATCTCGGCCGAATTCCACGTCATGCGTCACGCCTCCAATCTCGAGACGGTGAACACCTATGAGGGCACGCACGACGTCCACGGCCTGATCCTCGGCCGTGCGATCACGGGGATCTCCGCCTTCTGATGGACAAGCCCCTCTCCGGCCTGAAGGTGCTGGAGCTCGCCCGGATCCTCGCGGGACCGTGGGCGGGACAGCTTCTGGCGGATTTGGGCGCTGAGGTGGTCAAGGTGGAGCGGCCCGGCACCGGCGACGACACGCGGCAATGGGGGCCGCCCTTCGCTGCGGACGGGGCCGCTGCCTATTTCCATTCCTGCAATCGCGGGAAGAAGTCGGTCGCGATCGATCTGGAGACGCCGGAGGGGCAGGAACAGGTCCGGGCGCTGGCGGCGCGCTCGGACGTGCTGATCGAGAATTTCAAGGTGGGCGGGTTGGCCAAGTATGGTCTCGACTACCCGTCCCTCTCCGCGTCGAACCCGGGCCTCGTCTATTGCTCGATCACCGGCTTCGGGCAGACCGGCCCCTATGCGCCCCGCGCCGGCTACGATTTCATCATCCAGGGGATGGGGGGAGCCATGTCCCTGACCGGAGAGCCGGACGGGGAGCCGCAGAAGTCCGGCATCGCCTATGCCGACATGTTCACGGGCCTCTATTCCGCGGTGGCGATCCTTGCTGCGCTGAGGGAGCGGGACCGCACCGGCCGAGGCGCCCATATCGACATGGCGCTGCTCGATACTCAGGTGGCGGTGCTCGGCAACCAGGCGCTGAACTGGATGGTCTCGGGTGAGGTGCCGCACCGGATGGGGAACGGCCATGTAAACCTCGTGCCGTACCAGGCCTTTCGGGTCTCCGACGGCGAGGTGATCGTCGCCGTCGGAAACGACGCGCAGTTCGCCCGCCTGTGCGAGATCCTGGGAAAGCCGGAACTGGCGGAGGACGAGCGGTTTCGAACCAACCCGGCGCGGGTGACGCATCGCCTGGCCCTCATCCCGCTTCTCGAACCGCTGATGCTGGGACGAAGCCGCGCTGAGTTTTCGGAGGCGCTGGAGACTGCCGGTATCCCGGCCGGCCCGATCAACGCCGTCGATGCCGTCTTTGCCGATCCTCAGGTCGTGCATCGCGGCCTCAGGCTGGACGGCGCCACGCCCGGCCTCGCCTCCCCCATCGTCATCGACGGCCGACGCCAGGTGGCGGAGCGCCGAAGCCCTGCCCTCGACGCAGACCGGCAGGAGGTTCTGGGGCGGCCATGCTGACCCAGTTCGGAGTTGTCCCCGTTCGCGCAGGCCCGGACGGGCTTCGGGTGCTTCTCATCACCTCGCGCGACACGAGGCGCTGGGTGGTGCCCCGCGGCAATCCGATCCCCGGGAAGAGCCCCGCGGAATCCGCCGCCCAGGAAGCATGGGAGGAAGCCGGCGTGACGGGCACCGTCTCGCCGGAGCCGGTCGGCCATTATTCCTACGGCAAGCGCAAGCGCTACGGCTCGATCGTGCCGGCCCAGGTTCATCTCTTCCGGATGGAGGTCGAGGAGGAGCGGGACGAATGGCCGGAGCGGACCGAGCGGGAGCGCCGCTGGTTCAGCCCGCATGAGGCCGCCGCCGCCGTCGCGGAGCCGGACCTCGGCGAGATCATCCGCCGCCTCGACCCCGCGCCTGCAGTCGGCGCCCGGGCGCTCACCCGAAACGTGCTGGAAGCCTTGCCGGAGCCGGCGCTGATCGTCGCTCGCGGACGCGTGGAAATGAGCAACGCTCCCGCGCGGGCGACGCTCGGCTCCGGGATCGAGGGTCAGGAGGTGCGGCTCGCCATCCGCCACCCGCTGGCCCTGTCTCGCCTCGGCGGAGCGGCTCCCAGGGCTCCCGAGGAAGTGGAGCTCGAAGGGCTCGGCGAGCCGGGTCGCCACTGGGTGATGAGCCTTGCACCGCTCGACGACGGCTCCCTTCTCGTGCGGCTGACCGATCGAAGCGAGGCCTGGGCGGCGGAGCGGATGCGCGTCGACTTCGTCGCCAATGCGAGCCACGAGCTGAGGACTCCGCTCGCCACCGTGCTCGGCTATTCCGAGACCCTGAAGGATCACGAGGCCGGCCTGGACGAGGCTACCCGGCGGAAATTCACCTCGATCATCCACGACGAGGCCCGACGGATGCAGCAATTGGTCGAGGACCTCGTCTCGCTCTCCAGGATCGAGGCGGAGCGGTTCAGCGTTCCTCGCGAGGCGCTCGCTTTCGCTCCCCTCGTGGAGGAGGTGCGAAGCAACGTCCGCCACGCGGCGGCGGAGCGCGGGTCCGAAATCCGGCTGGAGCTGGAGCCCGCATTGCCTCCGATCCCGGGCGACCGGGCCGAGCTCCTCCAGCTGATCGACAACCTCATCAGCAACGCTCTGCGCTACGGCCGGGTCGGAACGCCCGTCACCGTCGCGCTTCGCCGCGAGCTCGACATGCTCCATTTCTCGGTGAGGGATGAAGGAGACGGCATCCCGGCGGAGCATATCCCGAGGGTCACCGAGCGCTTTTACCGCGTCGACGCCAGCCGAAGCCGGGCCCTCGGCGGGACCGGCCTCGGCCTCTCCATCGTCAAACATATCGTCGAGCGGCATCGCGGGCGGCTGAGCATCGAAAGCGAGGTCGGCAAGGGGACCTGCGTGCACGTTCTGCTGCCGATCGCGGAAGCCGAGTCATAAAAGTGTCACGCGTCCGTCACAGGAGTCACTCGCGCTTGTCTTAGTCGATTCTCGACCATCTAGCGGGAGGCCCCCTTGAAGAAGCTGCTCATCTCCATTTCCGCCGGCGCGTTGCTGGTGGCAGGCTGCGGCGAAGGCGCGGGCGGCGGGGGCGGCTCGGGAAGCGGAGCCCGCAACCAGATCCGGATCGTCGGCTCCTCGACCGTCTATCCGTTCGCGAAGGCGGTGGCCGAGCAGTTCGTCCGCAACAATGCGGGCTTCGGAGCTCCGATCCTCGAGTCGACGGGAACGGGCGCGGGCATGAAGCTCTTCTGCGCGGGGGTCGGAACGAACCATCCCGACATCGAAAATGCTTCTCGCCGGATCAAGAAGAGCGAATTTGACGACTGCCAGAAGAACGGCGTCAAGCAGGTGATCGAGGTGCCGATCGGGATCGACGGCCTCGCGCTCATCGAGAAGGCCGGACCTGGTCAGTTCTCTCTCACCCAGGAAGACATCTACAAGGCGCTGGCCGCCAACCCGCACGGCAAGGGGCCGAACACGGCCAAGACCTGGAAGGACGTGAACCCCGCCCTTCCCGCCATTGCCATCCGAGTCTACGGCCCGCCGCCGACGTCCGGCACCCGCGACGCCTTCGCCGAGCTGATCATGGAGAAAGGCTGCGACAAGGATGCGGCCACCAAGGCGCTGAAGGACAAGGACAAGGATCGCCACAAGGAGATCTGCACCAAGGTCCGCGAGGACGGCGCCTTCATCGAAGCGGCCGAGAACGACAATCTCCTCGTCCAGAAGGTGGCGGGCAATCCCGGCTCGATCGGTATCCTCGGCTACAGCTTCCTCGAGGAGAACAAGGCGGCGGTGCGCGGCATCCCGCTCGGCGGGGTCGTCCCGACGGCCGAGACGATCGCCAGCTTCGAATATCCCGGCGCCCGCCCGCTCTTCCTCTACGTGAAGGGCGAGCACCTCCAGGCGATCCGGGGGCTTCGCGAGTTCATCGCTGAATTCTCCAAGGGCTGGGGCCCGGGCGGGTACCTGACCCGGCACGGGCTCATCCCCTCCCCGGCCGCCCAGCTCGCCTCCCAGAACAAGGCGGCCACGGAGCTGAAGCCCCTGGACGGCTCGAACCTGAAATAAGCTTCACGTGCCCCTGTCCCTGTTGCTCTTCCTGATCGCGGGCCTCGGCGGCGTCGCCTGGCTGAGCGCCCGCGCTAAGGCGTCGGCGTTGGCAGGCGTCGGGGGCCCGCGGCTCCATTCGGTGCCGAGCTACCACGGCTGGTACGTGGCGCTCTGGGCGGTCGTGCCGGCTTTGCTCTTCCTTCTGGTGTGGCAGATCGTGTCACCCGCCTTGGTGACCGATGCGGTGCTGGGAACGCCAGCGGCGAGTTCCCTCCCCGCCGACCCGATGGGCCGGCAGTCGATTCTGGACGAGGCGCGGTCGGTCGCTTCGGGTGAGCTCGCCGGGGCGTTCAACCCGGCTGCGGAAGCCCTGGCCCCTGCGTACAGGGAAGCAGGGAGCCGCTACGCCCTCATCGGGGCGGTGCTTGCCGTGATCCTCGCCTTTGCCGGCGGCCTGTTCGCCTTCACCCGAGTGCGAAGCGACTTTAGGGCCAGGACCAAGGTCGAGCGGCTGGTGATGGCGGTCCTCTTCCTCGCCTCGCTCATTGCGGTGCTGACGACCTTGGGAATCGTCCTCTCGCTCCTGTTCGAATCGATGCGCTTCTTCGCTCAGGTCTCGCCGGCCGAGTTCCTGTTTGGCCTCAACTGGAGCCCGCAGACGGCGCTGCGCGCGGACCAGGCGGGCTCTTCCGGCGCGTTCGGCGCCATTTCGCTCTTCTGGGGGACGATCTTCATCGGAGCGATCATCGCGATGATCGTCGCCATCCCGCTCGGGCTGATGAGCGCGATCTATCTCACCCAATATGCGCGTCCTGCGGCTCGGCGGTGGCTGAAGCCGGCGCTGGAGATACTCGCGGGCGTTCCGACCGTGGTCTACGGCTATTTCGCAGCGCTCACCGTCGCTCCCGCGGTGCGGGATCTCGGAGTCACCCTCGGCCTTCCCGCCTCCTCGGAATCCGCGCTCGCGGCCGGGCTGGTGATGGGCGTGATGATCATCCCCTTCGTCTCCTCGATGGCCGACGATTCGATCGCCGCGGTCCCGCAGGCGATGCGCGACGGCTCCCTCGCCCTGGGCGCGACGCCGTCGGAGACGATCCGGCAGGTGTTGCTGCCCGCGGCGCTGCCCGGTGTCGTCGGCGGCATCCTGCTCGCCGTCAGCCGGGCGATCGGCGAGACGATGATCGTGGTCATGGCCGCAGGCCTCGCCGCCAACCTCACCGCAAATCCATTCGAGAGCGTGACCACCGTGACGGTCCAGATCGTTCAGCTTCTAACCGGCGACCAGGAGTTCGACAGCGCCAAGACGCTCGCCGCCTTCGCGCTTGGCCTCGTCTTGTTCGTGGTCACCCTGCTCCTCAACATCGCGGCTTTGAGCGTCGTGAAGCGCTATCGGGAAGCTTATGAGTAGGGCTCCCACCGAATGGTCGAGCGAGGCGATGCGCGCCCGCATCCGCCGCCGCTATGCGGCCGAGCGCCGCTTCAAGTGGCTCGGCTTCGCCGCGGTCGCGCTTTCCGTCGGCTTCCTCGCCTTCCTGCTTGTCAGCATGGCCTCGCGGGGGCTCGGCGGCTTCGTCGAGACGAGGGTCAAGCTCAACATCGACTTCGCGGCCTCGGACCTGTTCCTCGACCCCGCCACCCTTAAGGGTGAGGGCGCGGAGGCGGCGCTTGCGGCGGCGGACATTGAGGGCACGGTCGCTGCAGCCGCAGAGAAGCAGTTCGGGCCTGGCGGAGCGGCGATCGTCTCCGAAGCCGCCTGGCTTCGGGTCCGCGAGGCGATCCGGGAGAAACCGGAGACCCTCGCCGGCAAGACCGAATTCTGGCTCCCCTCCTCGAGCGCATTCGACACCGCCGCCAAATCGGACGGCGATCCGCCGTCTGAAGCCGCTTATGCGAAGCTCAACGCCGCCGGGGGAGTCTCACGCGGGTTCAATTGGAGCTTCCTCGGCGGATCGGACGCCACCGATCCCACCGCCGTCGGCATCTGGGGAGCGCTCAAGGGCTCGCTTCTGACCATGCTGGTCACGATCGGCCTCGCCTTTCCGATCGGGGTGCTGTCTGCCGTCTATCTGGAGGAATATGCGCCCCGGAACCGGTGGACCGACCTCATCGAAGTGTCGATCAACAACCTTGCCGCCGTCCCTTCGATCATCTTCGGCCTGCTAGGGCTCGCCGTGTTCCTCAACGTCATGCACCTTCCGCGCTCCGCGTCGCTTGTGGGCGGGCTGACGCTCGCGCTGATGACCATGCCCGTCATCGTCATCGCCGGGCGGAACGCGATCAAATCGGTGCCTCCGTCGATCCGCGATGCGGCGCTCGGGGTCGGCGCGTCGAAGGTGCAGGTGGTGTTCCACCACGTGCTGCCGCTGGCCCTTCCCGGGATCCTCACCGGCACCATCATCGGAATGGCCCGCGCGCTGGGCGAGACGGCTCCGCTGCTGATGATCGGCATGCGCGCCTTCATCGCAACGCCGCCGTCGGGCATCTCCGAGCCCGCGACCGTTCTTCCGGTCCAGATATTCCTCTGGTCGGACGAGGTCAGCCGCGGCTTCGTCGAGAAGACTTCCGCCGCGATCATCGTCCTTCTCGTCTTCCTCCTCGCGATGAACGGCCTCGCAATCTATCTCCGCAACAAGTTCGAACGACGCTGGTGACCCAAGTGAACCCTCTTCAAACTCCTCCTGCCCCCGACCACGCGGCCGGGGACGACCTCAAGATCCGCGCGAAAGGCGTCAACGTCTTCTACGGGGACAAGCAGGCGGTGAAGGACGTGTCGCTCGACATCGGCACCGAGCATGTCACCGCCTTCATCGGCCCCTCGGGCTGCGGCAAGTCCACCTTCCTTCGGACCTTGAACCGAATGAATGACACGATCGCGGGCGCCCGCATCGAGGGCCGGATCGAGCTAGACGGAGAGGACATCTACGCCCCGGCGATGGACGTCGTGCAGCTTCGGGCGCGGGTCGGAATGGTGTTCCAGAAGCCTAACCCCTTCCCTAAATCGATCTACGACAATGTCGCCTACGGCCCGCGCATTCACGGACTCGCCCGCGGCAAGGCGCCGCTCGACGAGATCGTCGAAAAGTCGCTCCGCCGCGCCGGCCTCTGGGATGAAGTGAAGGACCGGCTTTCGGAGAGCGGCACCGCCCTTTCCGGCGGCCAGCAGCAGCGTCTGTGCATCGCCCGGGCGATCGCGGTCGATCCCGAGGTGATCCTGATGGATGAGCCCGCCTCGGCGCTCGATCCCATCGCGACCGCCAAGATCGAGGAGCTGATCCACGAGCTTCGCGGCCGCTACGCGATCGTCATCGTCACCCACAACATGCAGCAGGCGGCGCGCGTCTCCCAGCGCACCGCTTTCTTTCACCTCGGCGAGCTCGTCGAATACGGCGGCACGTCGCAGATCTTCACCAACCCGCGGGTGCCCCGCACCCAGGACTACATCACCGGCCGCTACGGTTAAGGGAAGCGATCATGCATCCAGGCAGCGCACATACGGTCAAGGCATTCGACGAAGACCTCAACCAGCTCCGCGGGGTCATCAGCGAGATGGGCGGGCTCGCCGAGCAGGCGATCCGCGAGGCGATGCGGTCGCTGGCCCAACGGGACCTCGAGGCGGCGCGGCGGGTCGTCGAGGAGGACGCCCGGCTCGATGCGCTGGAGGCGGAGGCGGAGCGGCAGGTCGTCCAGCTGATCGCGCTTCGCGCCCCGATGGCGGACGACCTTCGCGAAGCGATCGCGGCCCTCAAGATCGCCGGCGTGGTGGAGCGGATCGGCGACTATGCGAAGAACATCGCCAAGCGGGTCCCGGCGCTGGAGCGCGGCGGGAGCACCGAGCCCCTCTCCCTGCTGCCGGAGATGGCGCGCATTACCACCGAGATGGTTCACGACGTGCTCGATGCCTTCGTGGAGCGGGACAAGGACAAGGCGGCCCGGGTCTGCGAGCGGGACCGGGCGGTGGACGACTTCTACAACTCGATCTTCCGCGCTCTCCTCACCTTCATGATGGAGGACCCGCAGAGCATCACCCGCTCCACCCACCTGCTGTTCGTCGCCAAGAACCTTGAGCGGATCGGCGACCATGCGACCAACATCGCGGAGATGGTCTACTTCGCGGCCACCGGCGACCGGCTGACAGAGCGCCCCCGGGGCAACGATCCGGTCGCCTCGCAATGAGCGGACGGCGGCTGCTTCTCGTCGAGGACGACAAGACGCTTGCCGAGCTGCTCATCTGGCATTTCGAGCGCGAGGAGTTCGAAGTGACTCGGACCGCGGACGGTGAGGAGGCGCTGCTTCTGGCGGAGGAAAGCCCACCGGACGTGGTCGTCCTCGACTGGATGATCGAGGGCGTGTCGGGCATCGAGGTGTGCCGGCGCCTGAGGCGCAAGGCCGCAACCGCCAATGTTCCCATCATAATGCTGACCGCTCGCGGAGAAGAGGCCGATCGGATTCGAGGGTTGGAAACGGGCGCTGACGACTACGTGATAAAGCCGTTCAGCCCCCGCGAACTCATGGCCCGAGTGAGTGCCGTCCTGAGGCGGGTTCGCCCCGCCTTGGCAGGGGAACTCCTGGCTTATGGCGACCTCGAAATGGACGTTGTGGCGCACAAGGTCCGCCGGGGGGGCAGAATGGTCGCGCTTGGGCCGACCGAATTTCGCCTCCTCCGGCACTTCCTCGAACATCCAGGCCGCGTCTTCTCCCGAGAGCGGCTCCTGGATGCGGTCTGGTCGCACGACAGCGACATCGAGGCGCGCACGGTCGACGTCCACATCCGGCGGCTCCGAAAGGCGCTGAATGAGGGCGATGCGCCCGACATTATCCGCACCGTGCGTTCGGCTGGCTACGCACTGGACGCGGAGGATGCTGCTTAGGGGGCCTCCCCACCCCGCTTCCCACGCTGCCGCGAGCGCTGTACAGGTCCGCATCCGTCAATACGGGGGACCCGATGTTCAAGATGTTCCAGGCGATCATGCCGAAGGAGGAGCGCTTCTTCGATCTGTTCGCTCGTCACGCCGAGACTCTGATCGGCGGCTCGGCCGCGATGATCAGGATGTTCTCGGGAGAAGCCAGCATCGAGGAGAGCTGCAAGGCGATCCAGCAGCAGGAGCATGAAGCCGACGACGCCACTCGCGACGTTCTGATCGCCGTCAGACGGTCCTTCATCACGCCTTTCGACCGAAGCGCCATCACCTCGCTCATCTCGGCGATGGATGATGCGGTGGATGAGATGTGGCAGACGGCCAAGGCGATCACGCTTTACGAGGTGAAGAGCTTCGAGCCGCAGATGCGGGAGATGGCGGCGCTGGCGTCGGAAGCGGCGGCGTTGGTGGCGGAAGCGATGCCGCTGCTGCGCAACATTGGGAAGAACGGCACGCGCCTCCACGACATCACCGAAGCCATCGTCCATCTCGAAGGACGGGCCGACGACCTTCATGAATCGGGCCTCAAGACGCTCTTCCAGACGCATGGTGCGGAGCGCCCGATGGACTTCATCGTCGGGCGCGAGGTCTACAGCCATCTCGAGCGAGTGCTGGACCGGCTGGAGGACGTCGCCGACGAAATCCAGGGCATCGTCATCGATCACGCCTGAGGCGGGGGACTGACAGATGGAACCGACCCTCGCCCTCCCGCTGCTCTTCGCTCTGATCGGCGTGGCGCTAGTCTTCGACTTCATCAACGGACTTCACGACGCCGCGAACTCCATCGCCACCGTGGTCTCAACGCGCGTGCTCTCGCCTCAGGTGGCGGTCGCCTGGGCAGCCTTCTTCAACTTCATCGCCTTCCTGTTCTTCGGCCTCCACGTGGCGGAGACGATCGGGAAGGGGATCGTCGATCCGGACATCATAGATCCGGCGGTGATTTTCGGGGCGCTCGCCGGCGCCATCACTTGGAACGTGATCACTTGGCGGCTCGGAATTCCCTCCTCTTCCAGCCACGCGCTGATAGGCGGCCTGCTTGGGGCCGGAATTGCTAAGGCCGGGTTCGGTGTCGTTCAGTCTTCAGGAGTCATCAAGACGTCGGTCGCAATCTTCCTCTCGCCGATGCTTGGGATGTTGGTCGCGATCCTTCTCGTAGCCCTCACCAGCTGGCTGGCGAAGCCTGTGGCGGCCAAGACTGCGGACAAGGGCTTCCGGCGGATGCAGCTCGTCTCAGCAGCGGCCTATTCGCTCGGCCACGGCGCCAATGACGCTCAGAAGACGATGGGAATCATTGCGGTTCTGCTCTTCTCCCAAGGCTATCTCGGCTCGGAATTCTATGTCCCCTTCTGGGTAGTTATCTCCGCCCAGGCGGCGATGGGCCTCGGCACGCTGATGGGCGGCTGGCGAATCGTTCACACGATGGGGTCCAAAATCACGCGCCTGACGCCTCACCAGGGCTTCTGCGCGGAGACGGGCGGAGCGATCATGCTCTTCTCGGCCACATCGCTCGGCATCCCGGTCTCGACGACGCACACGATCACCGGTTGCATCATGGGCGTGGGCGCTGCGCGACGCGCCTCCGCGGTGCGCTGGGGCGTTGCGGGCAACATCGTGATCGCCTGGATCATCACCATCCCGGCGGCTGCGCTCATTGCCGCCGCGACATACGGGCTGACCCGCCTCGTCTAGAACTTGCCCCGCACCTGAAAGCTCACGATCGGTCCGACCACCCGGTCCCGGTCCTCGATGAACGCGACGGGTCCCGTGCGGCGGCCCACGTAGACGGTCCGGTCCAGGTAAGAACGATACGTCGCCGGGAAATTGATCAGGCTTGCGCGAACCGTGAGGCCGAGCACGTCCTTATGCTCGACGAAGAAGTTGGGTATCACCGGCCCTTCCCACTGGCGCCCGACCTCCGTTAGACGAACGCTCCGCGTGGGAATAAAGTGCGAGATGCCCGCGCCCCATGCCCAGTTGCTGTCGGGAATGTCATGCCGCAGGCTCACGTCTATCGACCGGTGCAGCGAGCCGCTGATCGGACGCTTCTCCCCGGTAAGCGGATCTTCCACGCGACTCCTCTGAGTCTGCACCCGCGCGTCGAGCTTGGCGCCTCTCCATCCCATGGGTTCGAACTGGAAGGTGGTCTTCCACTCGAAGCCGAAGATGGTGGCGCGATCGAGGTTGCCGGGCGATTCGCCCGTCTCACCGATCGGGATGATGTCCACGATATCGTCGATCAGGCGGCCGTAGAGGCGTAATGTGGTCGTGCCGTAGCGGCCGAAACTCCGTGTACCCTCAAGATCGGCTTCCCAGCTCTGCTGCGGTACAAGCTCGGCGTTACCCGCGTTTTTCTTATCATCCACCAAGTTCACAGTAGCGAGAAACTGGCTGAAGTTCAGCTGACCCACCTTGCGCTGCAGCTTTAGATCGACGTCCAGATTCGGCTCCGGCTTCCAGGCGAACGACACCAGCCCCTTCGGGCGCCAGAAGGTACGGCTGAGGCCATTACTGCCGATCTGCCGAAGGTTGGAATATTCCCCTCCCGCGGAGAGCTGCAGGCTCAGGTTCTTCGCGAGCGATCGGCCATGGCTCGCCATCACCTCATAACGGTCCTCCTTCACCTCCGCGGTTCCGCCGGGGAATGGCACCTCGCTGAATTCCCCGTTCGATTTAAGGGTGAAGAGGCGGGAGACGCTGTCCAAACTGTTGAAGGCGGCCTCGCCCGATAGCTGCCAATCGGCGCCGCCGCCTTTCCACCTATATTCGAGGCGACCGATCCGTTCCTTTTCCTCCGCCACGCGTGCGAACCGGCTGCCTAGATCCCCCTGCCCATTCGCGAAGCGGGTTATCGCTGTTTCGGTAAATGGCTGGTGGGAAAAGCGGTTGAGCCCAATGAGTTTGAGGCGACCGGAGCCCAGCGGAAGATCATAGTCCCCCCCCATTTCGTAATTGTAGCCGTTCTGAGTCGAACTCACGTCCCGAACCCGGTCGGGCTGCCCGGCTCCCGTGCGCTCGCTGACTTCCAAATAGTCGTAATAGCCGCGTTGATAGGAGAGGTTGAGATTGCCCACGGAGCTGCCCGGCCCATCGATGCCGAAGCGGGCGCTCACGCGGGGATTGTTGCTCTCGTTGGTGAAGACATCCCAGCGCGTATCGATCAGATCACGGGTCGGGCTGTAGATATAGGTTCGTCCGCCCGCGCCACCGTGGTTGGCGGAATTCTGCAGGCCCAGCGTGTACTCGACCGGCCCCTTCTTGCCCGTGACGGAGGCCTGGCCCCGCATCAGGATCGGATCCGTAAAGCGTTGGCGGAATTCCGGCTGCCAGGTGAACTGGCCGCTCGTCTTCTTCGCCGCGGTGGCGACGATGTTCGCCACCTGGCCGGATAGCCCGGGAATGTCGAGCGTCGCGCCGTCGAGAATCTCGATGCGGAGCACGTTCTGCGAGGGGATCCGGCCGAGCTCGCTCACCGCGTCGTTCGATTTGCCCGAAATCCGCTGGCCGTTGATGAGCACGTTGCCCGTGGCTTGGCCGAGGCCGCGTTCCTGCGACGCCTGCCGGATCACGAATCCGGGGACTTGGTTGAGCATGTCCAGCGCGGTCTTGGGAGCGAACCGGGTGAAGTCGGCCGGGGTATAGGTCCGCGGCCCCTCTACCGTGGGAGCGGGCGAAGCTTCGGGAGGCGGCGCGTCGCCGGTTGCCTTTTCGTCCTGCGCCCGTGCGGCGGTGGCTCCGGCGAGCAAGGCGGCAGCAAGGGCCAAGCGCGAGACCATCAGAGCTCCCGGCGTCTCGACACGGACCCACGAAAATCTGCCGCCACCATTCATCTTAGCTACCCCCCTACGCACATTCACTGTGACAGCTGTAGCAGATATCGTGCCAGACGCCGTGGCAAGGGCAGTTCCGACGACTACAGCCGTTTTCGAGACGAGCCGTTCCGGCTACTGTCCGCACCCGGACAGCCTTGTTCGCTAGCGGACAGTCAGCGGCGGCGGAAAAGCAGGATGGGCTCACCTTTGTAGGTGGCGTCTTCGCGCTCGGAGAAGCCCGCTTTTTCGGCGACACGGATCGAGGATTGGTTGCCGGGCGAGATGATGGCGGCAATCTCGCGGCCTGACAGCGCTTCGGCCGCCCAGGCGAGGCCGGCGGCGACCGCCTCGCTCGCATATCCTTGCCCATGGGCGTCGCGGGCGAAGACCCAGCCCATCTCCGGCAGCCCCTCGATCGAAGGGGTCATTCCGCGCTTGAAGTCGGAGAAGCCGGCATGGCCGATCATCGGCCCGCCCTCCTTCCGCTCCACGGCCCAATAGCCGTAGCCGAGGATCGCCCAGGAGCCGGCGGTGGTAAGGAGCCGCCGCCATGTATCCTCACGGGAGAAGGCCGAGCCGCCGAGATAGCGTACCACCTCGGGATCCGCGCAGACCTCCGTCCAGCGGTCGAGGTCGCTCTCGCGGATGGCCCGCAGGCGAAGACGTTCGGTTTGGAGCGTCGGGACCATCCCGCCGCCGTTGCCGCTTACTTCTTGCCGAGGGTAAGGCCGCCGAAGCGCTTGTTGAAGCGAGCAACCTGGCCGCCCTGATCGAGGACGCGGGCGTTGCCGCCGGTCCAAGCCGGGTGGACCTTGGGATCGATGTCGAGCTGCAGCGTGTCGCCCTCCTTACCCCAGGTGGAGCGGGTCTCGAACACGGTGCCGTCGGTCATCTGCACCTTGATCATGTGGTAATCGGGATGCGCGTCGGTCTTCATCGTCTCAAATCCTTGCTTGCGGCTGGTTTCCGACCAGCCTTTTCGGCCGCGCGCGAAGCGGTGCTCCGAACCGTGCCTGAAGGGGTTGCGGGCATTTAGCGGGGGCCGCCGAGATTGACAAGCCACGCTGCAGCGCAATAGCACCATCCCCAGCGAAGGTGCCGCCCCGCAAGGACGGCTTAAAAGGCAAGCCGGTGAAAGACCGGCGCTGTGCCCGCAACTGTAAGCGGAAAGGGCTCCGACAAAGGCCCAACCGCGAGCCAGAAAACTGCCTCCGCTCGTCGTCCGCATCCGGCCGGGTCCAGCCAGGGATGCGTGGCACCGGCGCACCTGCACCGGTTCCTCCGTGACGGCATCCGTGTCGAAGGAGGAAGATCGTGCCCGTTTCCCTTATTGTCGCAGCAGCCGCCGCCGCAACCGCCCCTGCCCCCGCCGACCCCGCCCCCGGGGACACCGAGATCGTCGTCACCGCGAGCAGCACCGATGAGGAAGTCTCGGCGAAGCCTGAGTCCCGGGCCTGGAGCACCCCGGCCCTGTCCGACGTCGCCGGCTTGCCGCTCGCGGCGGATTATCTCCGCCTCTTGCCGAGCGTGTCGGTCTCGACCTCGGGGCCGCTCGGCAGCCTTACGCAGGTCCGCCTGCGCGGGGCCGAGGCGAACCACACGCTCCTCGTCGTCGACGGCATCCGCTTCAACGATCCCGCCGCTGGGAACGAGGCGCGCTTCGAGCTACTCTCCTCCGATCTCACCGACCGGATCGCGCTTCATCTCGGCCCCCGCTCGGCCTTGTGGGGTTCGGAGGCGATCGGCGGCGTCGTCGTCGCCGACACGCGCGATCCTTACCACAGCGGCGAATACCAGGGCGGGCGGGCCGAATATGGGAGCCACGACACCGCCCGCGCCGCCGGCTGGGTAACGGCCTATGCCGGCAAGTTTCGGTTCGCCGCGTCCGCGGGCGGGCTGCGCAGCGACGGCATCGACTCCTTCGCCGGCGGCGGGGGCGGCGACCGCGACGGCTTCGACAGCCGCGCCGCCGCGCTGAAGCTGGTCTTCGCGCCGGGGGAGCGTTACGCCGGCCAGCCGATCGAGATCGGCCTCGTCGGCCACTGGCTGGAGGGCGAGAGCGAATATGACGGCTTCGATCCCCTCACCTTCCGCCGCGCCGACACCGCGGATTCCACCCGCAACCGCATCGCCGCCGTCCGCGGCTGGGCGACCGCCAGGGCCAGAGGCTGGACGCTCGCGATCGACGGCAGCCTGCTCGGCAGCGCCAACCGCAACCTCCTTGACGGAGCGCCGCTCAACCGCACCGACGGACGCCGCTTCACGACGTCGCTCCGGCTGTCGAAGAAGGCGGGCGGCCATCTCTTCACCGCCGCTGCTGAGCATCAGGCCGAGCAGTTCCGCGCCCGCGACCAGTCCTTCTTCGGCGCCACGCGGCAGGACCGCTCCCGCGACCTCACCGCCTTCGTCGGGGAGTGGCGCGCCCAATGGTCCCGGCGCCTCTCGACCGAGCTGGCGGTGCGCCACGACCGCTTCAGCGCCGTGCGCGACGCCACCACGGCAAAGGCCGGCGTGACGTTCGAGCCGGTCGAGCGGGTGCAACTCCTCGCCGGCTATGGCGAGGGCATCGCCCAGCCGACCTTCTACGATCTCTACGGCTTCTTTCCCGGCTCCTTCGTCGGCAATCCGGACCTGAAGCCGGAGCGCTCGCGCGGCTGGAATGCGGGCGTGCGCCTCGGCGAATGGCGGCGCCTGACGCTCGGCCTCACCTATTTCGAATCGAACCTGAAGGACGAGATCGTCGACGTCTTCGATCCGGCGACCTTCCTCTCGACGGCGGCCAATGCCGGCGGGACCAGCCGCCGTAGGGGCGCCGAGGCGCTGATCGAGCTTCGCCCTGCCTCGCCGGGCGCGCCCCGCCTGTTCGCGAGCTACAGCTGGCTCGACGCCGAGGAGGTGCAGACGGCGGGTGGCCTTCCGGTGCGGGAGGTGCGACGGCCCCGGCACAGGGCCGGCTTCGGCGGCCAAGGCGAGATCGGCCCCGTCTCCTGGGGCGCGACTCTCGCCTATGTCGGTGCACGGCGGGACGTGGATTTCGACGTCTTCCCCGCGCAGCCGGTGCGGCTCGGCGCCTATGTGCTGGGCTCGCTCCAGCTCGCCTGGCGCTTCGCGAAGGGCATGGAAGCCTTCGCGCGGGCGGAGAATGCGTTCGATGCCGATTACCAGGACGTGGTGGGATACCGCACCGCAGGGAGGACGGTCCATGCGGGCCTTCGCCTTCGCCTCGGCAATTAGCCTCGCGCTCCTTGCCGGCGCAGCGAAACCGGCCCCACCGGCGCGGGTGGCGTCGCTGAACCTGTGCACCGACGAGCTGCTGCTGCTCCTCGCCGAGCCGCGGCAGATCGTGTCCGTCACGCACCTCGCCCAGCAGGAGGCGGAGACTCCGCTCTGGCGGGCGGCGCGGCGCTACCGG
>DASWOC010000027.1:0-52656 GCA_036398895.1 Allosphingosinicella sp.
CCGGTTCGAGGTCGTCATCTCGGCGGCGCCCGACGATCCCCAGGATGCCGCGGACGGGCGGACCGACCGGGCGGCGCAGGTCAGCGTCAAGGCTAAGGGGAGCCAGCACAGCAAGGCCGCTCGGTGGAGCTGCAGCCCGCCCACCAGGGCCTGAGCGGATTCAAGCGCGGGCTCCGGGCCTGAAACCGGCGGCGGCGAATCGTAGAGCTCGCCGCGTCCACGTCGCCGCCGCTCCGGCAGCGGGGCTGGAAGCCGCCGGCGGGAGCCTATAGGCAAGGCGCTCATGCCTTCCCGCTCCCTCTTCGCCACCCGCTTCTACGAAGGGTCGCTCGACTCGCCGGCTCTGGTCGCCGATCTGGACGAAACGTGTCGGGGGCTGGCGCGGGAGGACCGCGCCGGTGCGCGCTGGTCCCGCGACCATGGCTATCGCGGCTACACGTCCTATGCGTCGCTGAACGACCTGCCGACGCGAGACCCGAACGTCGCCCGGCTTGTGAGGCACCTCGCCCGGCACGTCGCCGACTTCGCAGCCGACTGCGCCTTCGATCTCGCCGGCCGCAAGCTCAAGCTCGACAGCCTCTGGGTCAACGTCCTCAAGCCGGGAGGCGCGCATAGCGGGCACCTCCACCCCCACAGCGTCGTCTCGGGAACGGTCTACATCGCGGTTCCGCCCGGCTCGGGAATGCTCAAGCTGGAGGATCCGCGGCTGCCGATGATGATGGCGGCCCCGCCGCGCCGCGGCGATGCTCCGGAAGAGCTGACGACCTTCGTCTATGCCGAGCCGGCACCCGGCACCATCTTCCTCTGGGAAAGCTGGCTCCGGCACGAGGTGGTGCCCGGGAGGGGCAAGAGCGAGCGCATCAGCATCAGCTTCAACTACCGGCTGTGACCGGCGGTCGCGGGCTGCCATCGCCGCCCGGGCCGAGAAATCCGCCCCTCCTCGTCACCCCGAACTTGTTTCAGGCTCCAGCTTCGAGCATCGGGGGCGGCGTCGGGCTGGATGCTGAAACGAGTTCGGCATGACGACGAACGGAGTACGTGAAAGGCCATGGGTTTTCGTTGCGGTATCGTCGGTCTGCCCAATGTCGGCAAATCGACCCTGTTCAATGCGCTCACCGAGACCGCGGCGGCGCAGGCGGCCAATTATCCCTTCTGCACGATCGAGCCCAATGTCGGCCGGGTCGCGGTGCCGGATCCACGGCTGGACGAGATCGCGAGGGTGGCGAAGTCGGCGCAGGAGATCGAGACCCAGCTCGAATTCGTCGACATTGCCGGCCTGGTGCGCGGCGCCTCCAAGGGCGAGGGGCTCGGCAACCAGTTCCTCGGCAACATCCGTGAGGTCGACGCGATCGTCCATGTGCTCCGCTGCTTCGAGGGCGGCGACGTCACCCACGTCGAGGGCCGGGTCGACCCGGTGGCGGACGCCGATACGGTCGAGACCGAATTGATGCTCGCCGACCTCGAAAGCCTGGAGAAGCGGGTGCCGGCCCTCGCCAAGAAGGCGCAGCAGGGCGACAAGGAGGCGAAGGTGCAGGCCTCGGTGCTCGGCCAGGCGCTGGAGCTGCTTCGGGATTCGAAGCCGGCGCGGCTTACGGAGCCCAGGGACGCCGAGGAGAAGCTGGCGCTGGAGCGGGCCCAGCTTCTGACCGCCAAGCCCGTCCTCTACGTCTGCAACGTCGACGAGGGCGACGCGGCGTCCGGCAATTCCCACAGCGCGCGGGTGTTCGACAAGGCGAAGGCGGAAGGGGCCGGAGCAGTCGTCATCTCCGCGGCGATAGAGGCGGAGATCGCGACCATGGACGCCGCCGACCGGCCCGAATTCCTCAAGGACCTCGGCCTCGAGGAAACCGGGCTGAGCCAGGTGATCCGCGCCGGCTACGACCTTCTACTTCTCATCACCTTCTTTACCGCCGGACCGAAGGAAGCGCGGGCCTGGACGGTGGAGAAAGGCGCCAAGGCGCCGCAGGCGGCGGGAGTCATCCACACCGACTTCGAGCGCGGCTTCATCCGCGCCGAAACCATCGCCTATGAGGATTTCGTCCGCTTCGGCGGCGAGGCCGGCGCCAAGGACGCCGGCAAGATGCGTTCCGAGGGCAAGGAGTATGTCGTCCAGGACGGCGACGTGATGCTGTTCCGGTTCAACGTGTGAAGGCGGAGCGGAGGCTGCTCCAGGCGGCGGTGGCGCTGGGCTGCGTGGTCCCGCTGCTGGCGGGCGGCGCTGGGATGATCGGGGGCCCGGCCTTTCTGAGCGGCGTCGGGAGCGACGTGCCGGCCGATCTCGACAGCCACTTCCGCTACCTGTCCGGCCTTCTGTTCGCGATCGGGCTCGCTTTCGCCAGCTGCATCCCCGAGATCGAGCGCAGGACGGCGCGCTTCCGGCTCCTCGCGCTGCTGGTCTTCATCGGCGGGCTCGGGCGGCTCCTGGGACTGCTCTCGTCAGGGGTGCCGGGGACGGGGCATGTGTTCGGCCTGGCGATGGAGCTCGGCACCGTGCCGCTGCTCGTCCTGTGGCAGACGCGGGTGGCTAGCCGAGCGCCTTCCTGAGCAGCTCGTTGACCACGCCCGGATTGGCCTTGCCCTGCATCGCCTTCATCACCTGGCCGACGAAGAAGCCGAAGAGCTTGTCCTTGCCGCCGCGATATTCGGCGACCTTGTCCGGGTTGGCGGCGAGGATCTGGGCGACGGCGGCGTCGATGGCGCCGGTGTCGCTGGTCTGCTTGAGCCCGCGCTCCTCGACGATTCGGGCGGGATCCTGGCCGGTCTCGAGCATGATCTCGAATACCTGCTTGGCGAGGGTGCCGGAGAGGGTGCCTTCGGCGGTGAGGCGAAGGAGTTCGGCCGCCTGGGCGGGGGTGACGGGGCTTTCCTCCACGGTCCTGCCGAGCCGGTTCAGGGCGCCGAACAGGTCCGACGTGACCCAGTTGCCGGCGCGTTGGGCATGCTCTTCGCCGAGTTTCTCCAGAAGCGACTCGAACCAGCGCGCCGTCGTGACGTCGGCGGTGAGGACGCTTGCATTGTAGGCGGAAAGGCCGAGCCCCTGCTCGAAGCGGCGGCGCTTCGCGTCGGGAAGCTCGGGCAGGCTGGCCCGGCATTGCTCGAGGAAGGAGTCGCTGAGCTCGACCGGAAGCAGGTCCGGATCGGGGAAGTAGCGGTAATCGTGCGCCTCTTCCTTGGAGCGAAGGCTTCGGGTCTCGCACTTGTCCGGATCCCACAGGCGGGTCTCCTGGACGATGCTTCCGCCGCCCTCCAGAACGTCGATCTGGCGGTTCGCCTCATGCTCGATCGCGGCCATGATGAAGCGGACCGAATTGACGTTCTTGGTCTCGGTGCGGGTGCCGAGCGGGCCGCCCGGCTTGCGGACGCTGACATTGACGTCGGCGCGCATCGAGCCCTGCTCCATATTGCCGTCGCAGCTTCCGACGTAGCGCAGGATCGCTCTGAGCTTCCGGACGTAAGCCCCTGCTTCCTCGGGGCTTCTCATGTCGGGCTTGGAGACGATCTCCATCAGGGCGACGCCACAGCGATTCAAATCGACGTAGGAAAAGCTCGGGTGCTGATCGTGCATCAGCTTGCCCGCATCCTGCTCGATATGGATGCGCTCGATGCCGATCCTCTTGGCGGAGTTCTCGTCTTTCTCGTTGAGCAGGATCTCGATCTCGCCCTCGCCCACGATTGGGTGGTAGAGCTGGCTGATCTGGTAGCCCTGCGGAAGGTCCGCATAGAAATAATTCTTCCGGTCGAAGCGCGACCAAGAGTTGATCCTGGCCTCGAGCGCCATGCCAGTCCGCACCGCCTGGCGGATACACTCCTGGTTCGGCACCGGCAGCATTCCGGGCATCGCGGCGTCGATCAGCGACACCTGCGCATTGGGCTCGGCCCCGAACTCCGTCGAGGCGCCGGAGAAGAGCTTCGCCTTTGACGTGACCTGCGCGTGAACCTCGAGGCCGATCACGACCTCCCATTTGCCCGTGGCACCCTGGATGCGGTAGCCGCTCACCACCAGGCCTCCGGGCGTTGGGTGAAGCCGGCGCGTTCTTCCAAAGCGAGTGCGGTGTTGAGGACGCCCTGCTCGTCGAGGGCGGGGCCGACGATCTGGAGGCCGAGGGGAAGGCCCTGCTCGTTGAGGCCCGCCGGGACGCTGATCGCGGGAAGGCCGGCGAGGCTGGCGGGGACGGCGAACACGTCGTTCAAATACATGGCGATCGGGTCGTTCGACTTCTCGCCGAGCGCGAAGGCGGCGCTTGGGGCGGTGGGGGTGAGGAGATAATCGCATTCCTCCCACACGCGCTCAAAGTCCCGGGCGATCAACGCCCTCACCTTCTGGGCGCGATTGAAATAGGCGTCGTAGAAGCCCGCGGAGAGGACGTAGGTGCCGATCATGATGCGGCGCTTCACCTCGGCGCCGAAGCCGGCTGCGCGGGTCGCCTCGTACATGTCGGTGAGGTTGCCGCTCTCGGGCGCCACACGGGCGCCGTAGCGGACTCCGTCATAGCGGGCGAGGTTGGACGAAGCCTCGGCGGGCGCGATGATGTAATAGGTCGGAAGCGCATATTTCGTGTGGGGGAGCGAAACCTCGACGATCTCGGCGCCCGCGTCCCGCATCAAAGCGATGCCGCGCTCCCAGACCTGGTCGATCTCGTCCGGCACGCCCTCGATCCGATACTCTTTCGGAATGCCGATCCGCTTGCCCCGGACATCGGAGGAGAGGTTCGCCTCCCAGTTCGGCACCGGCAGATCGAGCGAGGTCGAATCCTTCGGGTCGAAACCGGCCATCGCCTCGAGCATGATGGCGCAGTCGCGAACGTCCCTTGCCATCGGCCCGGCCTGGTCGAGCGAGGAGGCGAAGGCGACGACGCCCCATCGCGAGCAGCGGCCGTAGGTCGGCTTGATTCCGGTGATTCCGACGAAGGCGGCAGGTTGGCGGATCGAGCCGCCGGTGTCGGTTCCGGTCACTCCGGGAGTGAGGCGGGCGGCGACGGCGGAGGCCGAACCGCCCGAGCTTCCGCCGGGGGTCAGCGGCGCGTTGCCGCCGTCGCCGCGCCGCCAGGGCGAAAGGACGGGGCCCCAGGCGCTGGTCTCGTTGGACGAGCCCATCGCGAACTCGTCCATGTTGAGCTTGCCGAGCATCCCCGCACCCGCGGCGAACAGGTTCGCGGAGACAGTGGATTCGTAGCGTGGCTTGAAGCCGGCGAGGATCCGGCTGCCGGCGGTGGTCTCCACGCCGACGGTGGCGAACAGGTCCTTGATCCCGAGCGGGACGCCGGAGAGCGGCCTGAGCTCGCCCGAGCCGCGAGCCCGGTCGGCGGCGTCGGCGGCGGCAAGGGCGTGGTCGGGGGTTTCGACGGTGAAGGCGTTGAGGCCCCTTCCCTTCTCCACGGCGCCGATGAACGCCTCGGCCACCTCACGGGCGGAGAAGGCGCCGTCCTTCACGCCATCACGGATGGCGGCGATTCCGAGATCGGTGAGCTGGGTCACTCGATCACCTTGGGGACGGCGAAGAAGCCGTGCTCGGCGGCCGGGGCGTTGGCGAGGACATCCTCGCGGATGCCGCCGTCGGTGACCTCATCCTGACGCAGGCGCAGCTTGTTGGGGATGACGGCCGTCATCGGTTCGATGCCTTCGACATCGACCTCCTGAAGCTGCTCGACCCAGCCGAGGATGTTGTTCAGCTCTGGAGCGAAGGCGGCCACCTCCGCCTCGGACACCGCGATTCGGGCGAGCTTGGCGATATGGCGCACGGTGCCGGCGTCGACGGACATGGGGGGCGGCTAGCATCGGTGCTGCGATGCGGCAAGGCAGCTAGTCGAACAGCGGGCCGACCGGCTTTCCGTCCACGAACACCTGCTGCTTCTCGATGGTGCGCACCTCGATCCGCCCCTGGGGTGGCGTGTCGCTGGGTCGCTGCGCCGGGAGCACAACATCAACCCGGGGAGGCGGCGGGGGCTCGTCCGTCCAGCCTCCTTCCGGCTCCTGTCGGTAGATGAGGACGTGCGGCGGGCAGGTGTCGCAGGAGCCGACGACGAGGATGGCGGTCGCGTTGCCGTGGACGATGAGACGGCACAGGGCTGCGCCGCAGAGACCGGCCTGGCCGATCCGCTCCTTGAGCGGCTGCGGGATTGGTGAGCCCGAGGGCTCGACGATCAACCTGGGTTCCCCGACGGGGCGGGTGGTCGATGTGGTATCTGTGGATTCCGTCAGTGCGTAGCGCTCCTCGGCCTTCAGCCATTCGACGGCGCGGGCTCGGAGCGGCGCCGGGCCGGAGGCGGCGAGCTGCTCCAGCGCCTTGCGGCCGGCGGGGCCGAAGTCGAAGCGCATCGCGGCCCAGTCGAACCGCTCCGGGGGGGTGCGGCCGTCGCGGAGGCGAGCCAGCTGGTCGTGAGCGGAGACGGAGCCGAAGCTGAGGATCGGCGAAGCGAGGAAGAGGGCGAGGAGGCAGATCCCCGCCGCGAGCCTTACGTTGGTGCGGCGAAGCGCCGAAGGCCAGGCAAGGCGGCCGCGGATCAGCGACAGGAGATATCCCAGTGCCGCCGAGGCCGCCACGATCACGAACACCGCCGCCCACAGCCGCTCGGGCGTGTAGCCGTACTGGCCGATCCGCTTGCCGAGGGAGACGGCTGCCACCGCGATGAGTGGGAGCATGACGGCGATGAGGGCCACCCCGGACCAGCGCAGAAGCGGCGAGCGCGCCTCCTCCTCCTCGCTGTTGCCGGTCGTGGCGTTGACCAGAACCACCGCGGCGACGACGCAGAGGAGGAGCAGGGGCGTGGTCGACTTAGTCTTGCTCCACAGCGGCTCAAGCCCGGTGAAGGGCAGCGCAAGCACGAACAGCAGGAGACCTGCGGCGAGCACCGGAGCGAGGACGGAAAGGATCGCCCGAGCCACCTTCTGAAGGGTGCCGAGGACAGAGTCGCGGTCGCGCAGAAGGCCGACGGCCCCTCCGAAGGCGGTGCCGACGAGGCTGAGCTGGAACCAGCCCCGCTCCATGAGGCGGCGGAGGACATCGACTCCGATCAGGCTGAACAGCTCCGCGAGCAGGAGGATGAGGAGCAGGGAGGCGCCGGTGAAGGCGAGCGCGGCGCCTCCGAGGATGACGTTCGTCCAGACATGGCCGTGCACAGCCGCCGTGTCGAAGCGGCGACCTCCGGCGTCGCGCGCGGCCTGGAAGAGCGGCACCGCGACGGCGACGGCGATCAGCGAGGCGAAGAACTGCCACCCCTCGTCCGCGCCCCAGCCGGCGGGTGTGCCGTTCCAGGCGGTGACGAGAGACACGATCGCCGCGCCTCCGGCTGCGAAAGCGAGAGTCCAGGTCCAGCGCAGCCGCTCGAGCGAGAAAGCGACCAGGATTCCGCCCACGACCACGAACGCCGCCGCGGCCATGCGCAGCGGCTGATCGGTCCACATGCCAGGGCGCATGCCGGAGGTCAGATGATAGAACAGGAACCCGCAGGCTCCGCCGAGGGCGGCGAGGAGAAGCGCCCGCTCCGGCCAAGGTCCGTGGTCCACCTGCTGCCGATCCGTCATCCCCGTACCTCCTCGAACCATCCTACCGCTTGCATCCGCTCCTGCCATAGGCTTGTGCAGCCGCGATGCACTTCCGGAGGATTTGAATGCTGGCGCGGCGGTTCCTGTGGGTGGTGGCCGGGCTGACGCTGCTCGTGATCGCCGCCGCCTTCGCCTACCGGCTGTTCGGCGCCGAGTTCATCCGGATGACGATGGTGCCGACGGCTGAGTTCACCGGCGGGGCCCCGGCGCCCGCTGCGGCCTACCAGCGGCCGGAAATGTGGATCGCCCGGCCGGGGCTTCGGGACGATCCCTCCCGCTGGGTACCGCCCGGAGTGCCGGCCGAGGGGACGAAGCAGGCGGCAGTCTTCTTCATCCATCCAACGTCCTACCTTCAGAAGTCGCAGTGGAACGCGCCCCTCGCCGACCCGGAGTCGCAGTGGCGGGCGCGGCTGTTCGTCCGCAGCCAGGCCAGCGTCTTCAACGGCGTGGGGGAGATCTGGGCGCCCAAATACAGGCAGGCGACCTTCGGGGCTTTCCTGACCACGGAGGAGGATGCCCGCAAGGCGCTCGACTTCGCCTATCGCGACGTGCTCGCCGCCTTCGAGCAATTCATGAGCGAGGTGCCCAAGGGCCGACCGATCATCCTCGCCGGCCACAGCCAGGGAAGCCTCCACCTCATGCGGCTGCTCGGGGAGCGGATCGCGGGCAAGCCCGAGGCGAAGCGGATCGTCGCGGCTTACGTGATCGGGTGGCCGATCTCGCTGACGGCCGACCTCCCCTTCCTCGGCCTGCTGGCTTGCGCGGAGCCCGACCAGGCGGGCTGCATCCTCAGCTGGCAAAGCTTCGGCGAGCCGGCGGATCACGACATGATCACGGACGTGTTCGACAAATCCCGAGGGCCGACCGGCATCTCGCGCGAAGGATCGGCGATGCTCTGCACCAATCCGCTGACCGGCGACCCCGGAGGAGAGGCGCCCGCGGCGGCGAACCTCGGGACCCTGATACCCAATGAAGCCCTCACCGAAGGGCGGCTTCAGGCGCCGGGCGTGCCCGCGCGCTGCGGCGAGCGCGGGTTCCTGCTGATCGGGGAGGAGCCGCCGGAGCTCGGGCCCTACGTGCTGCCGGGCAACAACTACCACGTCTACGACTACGCCTTGTTCTGGATGAACATGCGCAGGGACGCTGCGGCGCGGGTCGCGGCTTTCATGGGCCGATGATCACGACGAGCGTCGCCGAATTTCGCGAGCGGCTGCCGATGGGAGGGCGCCTGCTCGGCCTTGACGTAGGGACGAAGACGATCGGACTGGCGCTTTGCGACTCCGGATGGACTATCGCGACTCCGGCCGAGCTCCTGCACCGGGGCAAATTCTCCAAGGATATGCAGACCATCCGCACGCTTGCAGAGCGGCAGCAGGTGACGGGGCTCGTCGTGGGGCTGCCGCTCAACCTCGACGGGAGCGACAGCCCGCGAACCCAGTCGGTGCGCGCCTTCGCCCGCAACCTCTCGCCGCTCGGACTTCCGCTCCTGCTGTGGGACGAACGATGGTCGACCCAGGCGGTGACCCGAACCCTGCTCGACGCCGACGCCAGCCGCGCGCGCCGTGCCGAGCTCGTCGATAAGATGGCCGCCGCCTACATCCTCCAGGGCGCGATCGACGCGCTCACCATGGGCTGACGAGAACCTAGGAGGCGGGGCTGCCCCGGCGGAAGGGCGGCGGCTTTCCGTAGGTGAGGTAGCGCCACAGCCACTCGACCGGCCCGAAGTGGAAGTGCCGAAGCCAGAGCGGGCTGACAACGATCTGGAACGCCCAGACGGCCAAGACGATGAAATAGAGCTGGTGGCGCTGGAGGTAGCCGAACCAGCCCAGGAGCACGAAGACCGTCAGCGCCACTAGCGAATGGGTGAGGTAGTTGGTGAGCGCCATGCGCCCCACCGCGGCCATCGACCGCCGGAGCCAGCCGAGGAGTCCCGAGCGGAGGAACAGCATCAGCGCACCGAGATGGCCCATGGTGGTGGCGATCCGGCCGACATCGTAGCTGACCTCGACCTGCGCATAAGCGAGCGGGCTGAAGTTGTTGGCGATCAGCCACCGTACCTCGAGAATGTTGCAGGTGAGGCCGATCGCATAGCCGATCACGATCATCGACAGATACACGCGGCGCCTCACCTCGAGCGTCAGGACGCCGAGCTTGAACAGGGCCATTCCGATCATCATCACCCCGAAAATGTCGAAGAAATATCGATAGAGGTTCCACGACTGGAAGTGAGTGATGATCGGGGCGTAGCTCGTCAGCGCGCTTCCGTAGGAGGCGGTGACGCCGGCCCGGATCTGGGCGAAGCCCTCGGGGCCGGGGTTGCCCTCTCGCTCCTTCGCCCTCCACGCCTCGACCGCTTCCTTCTGCTCGGCCGTTCGAGACGCTTCCGGCACGGCGGAGGCGGCGCGATATTGTTCGTGCACCTTGAGAACGCCGACCGCGTCGATGGCGCCCCATGCCGCGGCGAGCAGCAAAGTCGCGCTTCCGATGGCGAGGAGCTTGCGGCCCGGCAAGTTGCGGAAGGCGTAGAGGAAAAGCGCCGTGATCCCGTAATAATAGAGGATGTCGCCGACGAAGAGCAGCACCCAGGCGTTCACGAGGCCGAAGGCGATCAGCCACAGGTTACGCCGGAAGTAGAGGTCCGCCGCATCGGGACGGCCGCTGGCTTCCGCCCGGGACGTGAAGAGGATCACGCCCGCACCGAAGAGGATCGAGAAGAGCGCACGCTGGGTCCCTTCGAAGCCGACGCTGGCGACGATCCAGGCCCATAGGTCGATGCCTTCCGCGCCGCCGGCGACGGTCGGATTGTTGTAGGCGGGGCCGAGGCCCATGCCCACGATGTTCATCAGAAGAATTCCGAAGAGCGCGGTGCCCCGCAGGAAGTCGAGCGATTCGAGACGCTGCGCCGTCGGCGCCGCCATTTGCCCCGTCATGTGCCAGTCCCCCAACCGAGCGTACCGCCAAGCGGCGGCGGCTGGACTATCTGCCCCTTGCGCCGGGAGCGCAACTCTCCTTGTCCGGCGCTGCCCGCCCTCCTAGACGAGGCGCGATGCACGTCTTCCGGCACCGTCACCTGCTCGGCATCGAGGCGCTCTCCCGCGAGGACATCCTCTTCCTGCTCGACGAGGCCCAGGCCTGGATCGAGTTCAACCGCGGCGTCCGCAAGGAAGACCGGCGGCTGGCGGGGCTGACCCAGTTCAACCTCTTCTTCGAGAATTCGACCCGGACGCTCTTCTCGTTCGAGGTGGCGGGGAAGAGGCTTGGGGCGCAGGTGGCGAACTTCCACCCCGGCGGCTCCAGCGTGCGCAAGGGCGAGAGCCTGATCGACACTGCGCTGACGCTAAACGCGATGCGGCCCGACGTGATGGTGATCCGTCATGGCGAGACAGGCGCGCCTCAGGAGGTGGCGGAGGTGGTCGGCTGCCCAGTCGTCAATGCGGGCGACGGGACGGCCGAGCACCCCACCCAGGCCCTGCTCGACGCTCTGACCATGCGCCGGAAGTTCGGCCGGATCGAGGGGCTGAAGGTCGCGATCTGCGGGGACATCAGGCACAGCCGGGTCGCCGGGTCGAACATTCGGCTGCTTCCGAAGCTGGGGGCGGAGGTGCGGCTGGTCGGGCCCCCTGCCCTGCTCCCCGACGTTAGCGGCGCCTTGGCGAGCTACACCGACTTCGACGAAGGCATAGCGGGCGCGGACGTGGTGATGATGCTCCGAATCCAGCGGGAGCGGATGGAGGCGGGCGCTTCAGGCGCGGCGGAGGATTTCCACGCACACTACGGGCTCACTCGGGAGCGGCTCAAGCGCGCGGCTCCCCATGCTATCGTCATGCATCCAGGGCCGATGAACCGCGGGGTCGAGATCGATTCGGACGTCGCCGACGATCCGGAGCGTTCCGCGATCCTCGAGCAGGTCGAGCTGGGCGTGGCGGTGAGGATGGCGGTGCTCGACATCCTCACTCGCGAGACGCGCGGCGCTTAGCCTCGGCGGGAGGCGCCGTAGCGCGAAGCCCATTGCGTCGGAGCGTCGCCGGCGACCGCCCGGACGAAGCAGGCCCCGCCCTTGGCGCGGACCGTGGTGCAGACGCGGCTCGCCTCGGCATGGCTGCCGAAACCGCCGACCGACAGGCGGTGGAAGACGCCCTTCGGCAGCTTCACCGTCGTGCTGAGCGGCGTGCGGCCGGCAAAGCCGTAACGCTTGTAGGCCTGCGCCCAGGCGCGCTCCACGCCGGCCGCCGAGCCGAAGGCGCCGAGCTGGACGGCGAAACGGCCGGTGCCGGTGCCGACGCTCGGGCGCGGCTTCGACGGCTGGGCCGCGCGGGGCAGCTCCAGCTTGCTGAGGCGCGATTCAAGCTTCGGGCGCGCCGGAGCCATGACGGCCGGCTGCGGAGTCACGAGGGCCTGAACGGCCTCGGCGTAGACCGGCTTCGACTCGACGATCTCCGCCTGGGGCTCGGGAGCCGGAGCAGCTTCGACGCTGCGCTCGCTGACCCATTGGGGGATTTCGGGGGCCGCAGAAGCGACCTGCACTGGCTGAGGCGCCGGAGCCGGTTCGGGAGCGGCCTGAACCTCGACCGCTACGGGCGCGGCGGCGGCGTAGGTCGCGGCGGAAGGCTGCGGCTGTGCAAGGGCGAGATGGACGGGCTGACCGGCATCCTCGACCGGAGTAACCCCGAACAGGCTCGCCACCTGGGCGTGCGGCGCGGACGGTTGAGCAAGGCTCGCCCAATGTTGAAGGCGGCCGGCGAGATCGGCGGGCGACACGTCCTGGGCGGCCGTGATGCGCGCCTTCTGCCAGTCGCCGGCAATGGCATAGGACAAAGCGAGGTTCTGGCGAATCCGGCCGCTGGCGCCGGGGGCGCGGGCGGCGGGCTCGAGAAGCTCGATCGCGCGCTGCGGCTGACCGGCAAGGGCATAGGCCAGCCCGACGTCCGCGGCCGGAGCGGTGCCGGAAATCCGGTCCAGATCGTCCAGAGCGGCGGCGACTCGGCCGTTGCCGATGCGCGACAAAGCGAGGCTGAGCGAGGCGCGGACATTGCCCGGGTCCAGCTGAAGCACGTCGCCGAAGGTCGTCTCGGCCGACTGGAAGCGACCGTTCTTGAGATAGAGGTCGGCGAGCAGCATCCGGTAACCGACGTCGCGGGGGCTGAGCGCGACCGCCCGCTCCGCGAGCGGGAGCGCTTCGGCGAGCGCGTTCTTCTGAACCGCCGCCTGGGCCTGCGCATAGAAGGCCGTCGCCTGCTGCTCCGACTTCGGAGCACGAGCCGAGGCGGCGTTCGGCCGGAAGGCCTGCGCCGACGGACTGCAGGCGACCATGGTGCTGCCCATGGCGAGCGCCGATACCGCGAACTTCAATCCAACCTTGCTCATTTGCCCACTCCGCTCAAAAATATTCAGCTATTGCCCGTCTGCGCCGGCGCACGGCCGGCCATCGCATCGACTTCGGGCAGCGATTTCAGGAATTCGTCCAGCGCCTCGGTCACCAGCTGCTGCGCCGAACGGCGCGTCAGCGCGCAAGCGAGGCGAAGCTTCAGGTGCCGCTCCGGATCGAGGCGCAGGGTGAAGGCCGCCTTGGCCTTCGCCGGAAGCTCGGCCCGCGAAGCGGCTGCGGGCTTCGGAGCCGCCGGCTTGAAGCTCGCCGCGAGGGTGCGCTGCTGCTCGACCACCACCGGCTCGGGAGCCGGGGCGTGGGCGGCTTCGGGCTCATAGAGCGCGACGGGCTCCGGCGCGGGATGCGCTTCATGGCCCATGTCGTTCCACCCCAGATCCTCGATATTGCCGCCGAAGCTGGCGAAGCTCTGCGGGCGCATGGCCGGCTTCGCACCGCCCTTGCGGGCAAGGAGGCCGGAGGAAAGCGACGCGAAAGTCTTGGTTTCGGCCATCTCCACCGCTCCCCTTACTGGCCCACCACGCGGCGGCCGAAGCCGCCCGCGGGGCGCGGGGAAACGGGATGGGGGGCGTAGCCGCCGGGCGAAGAGAAGATCGTCCGGCGGAAATTCTTCTCCAGCCGGTCGGCGATGTAGTCCCACAATTCGGCGACCTCGCGAGCCGACTTGCCCTTGGGGTCGACTTCCATGACGGTGCGGCCGTCGATCATCGAGGCCGCGAAGTCCGTCCGATGGTGGAGGGTGACGGGAGCGACGGTACCGTGCTGCGAAAGCGCGACCGCCGCCTCGTAGGTGATCTTCGCCTTGGGCGTCGCGGCGTTGACGACGAAGATGAGGGGTTTTCCGGCCCGCTCGCAAAGATCGACCGTGGCGCCGACGGCGCGAAGGTCGTGCGGGCTCGGCCGGGTCGGGATGACGATCAGCTCGGCCACCTGGATGACGCTCTGGATCGCCATGGTGATGGCGGGAGGCGTGTCGATCACCGCGAGCTTGAAGCCCTGGCTGCGCAGGACCTCAAGGTCCGAGGCCAGGCGGGCGACGGTCGTCTGGGCGAAGGCGGGCATCTCGGCCTCGCGCTCGTTCCACCAGTCGGCGAGCGAGCCCTGCGGATCGATATCGATCAGGCAGACGGGGCCGGCCCCGCTGAGCTCCGCCTGGACGGCGAGATGGCCGGACAGGGTTGTCTTACCCGATCCCCCCTTCTGCGACGACAATGCCAATACGCGCATGACTTCCCCTCGGATGGCGGTCCTTTGAAACGGGGTGTGCGCCTCGGACGGATAAAATTCGGTTAACGCCGCGGCCCAAGGCAGGCCTTTTCGCGGCGGAGTCCCCGCCTTCGCGCCGAACGCAGTGCTAAGAGCGCATTAAGGATTTTCGGCTAGCCCGGCAGGCGAAGTTCAGATGCGTCTTTCGGAGATGAAGCCATGAAGTCTCGGCAAATGCTCGCCGCCTCGGGTGCCGCCCTCCTCCTGCTTGGAGCCGGCGCGGCCGTGGCCGACGTCAAGGCGGGAGTCGATCGCTGGATGGCCGGCGACTATTCGGGCGCCGTCGCCCAGTGGAAGCCGTTGGCCGAAAAAGGCGACGCGGATGCACAGTTCAACATGGGCCAGGCTTATAAGATGGGCCGCGGTGTCCCGGTGAACCTCGAGACGGCGAAGAGTTGGTATCAGAAGGCCGCGGCGCAGGGGCACGAGCAGGCGCAGGTCAATGTCGGCCTGCTCCTCTATAATAGCGGACGCCGGCAGGAGGCGCTGCCCTGGATCCGCAAGGGGGTCGAGCTGGGCGACCCGCGCTCGCAATATATTTTAGGCACCGAGCTGTTCAATGGAGACCTCGTCGCCAAGGACTGGCCACGCGCTTATGCGCTGATGCTGCTCGCCTCCGACCGCGGCCTCGCGCCCGCGGCCGACAACATCAAGGCAATGGAAAAGCATATCCCGCTCCAGCAGCGCCAGCAGGGCGTCCAGCTTTCGCAGAAGCTCGGCGCAGGCGGGGCTCAAGTCGCCGCCGCGGCCCCTGCCCCGGCGCCCCGCGCGCCGGCATCCAAGCCGCCGGTGGTCCCGGTCAACTTCTCCATCGCGCCGGGCCGCACCGCTCCGGCCGCTGCGGCTCCGGCCGCAGCCTCGGGGGGCTGGCGAGTCCAGCTTGGAGCCTTCGGAAGCGCCGCCAATGCTCAGCGGGCCTGGGGCACTCTGCGCGGCAAGGTCGGCGCGCTCGCCTCGCTGCAGCCGCGCTATGTTCCCGCGGGGGCGGTCACCCGGCTCCAGGCGGGGCCGGTCGCGAACCGCGCCGTCGCCGACCGGCTCTGCGCCGCCGCGAAGGCGGCAGGCTCGGCCTGCTTCCCGGTCGCGCCTTAACCGAATTTTTTCCTGCGGGGCCTACCGTCCAGCCAAAGCCGGGGGAGTGGCAATGGCGGCAGTCGAAAAGATCGAAGCGGGACAGCGAATGGCGACGCCATGGCGGCGGCGGCGGATGTGCGTCCTCGTCGCCGACCAGCCTGCACCCGCTGCCCTGCGCGAGCTTTCCGCCCGGGGCGCGTTTGTGGAGACCAATGCTCGGCCCGCTCTCGGCTCCACGGTCGAGCTCCGCCACCCAGATGCGGGCGCGATTTCGGCGACGGTGACATCGCTCGCGCGGGACGGAGTTGAACTGGGATTCGACTTCGGCGAGGCCTCGGTTGGTTTCACCCTCGCAGCCATCGCGGCGGACATGAGCCGGCCCGCCTAGCCGGTCTCCCACTCGCTGCGAGGATAGCCTTGGGCGTAGAGCAAAGCCGTCAGATCGTTGTGCATAATCCGTGCGCCGGCCACAGCGGCGGCGGCCGGCTTGGCGCGATAGGCGACGCCTAGCCCCGCCGCTTCGAGCATGGGTATGTCGTTCGCCCCGTCCCCCACGGCCAGCGAGGAGTCGAGGCGGACACCGCAGCGGTGCGCGGCGTCGAGCAGCGCCTCCTTCTTCCCGTTGGCATCGACAACCGGCGGCTCGATCTCGCCGGTGAGGCGGCCCTCCCGGATGACTAGGCGGTTGGCCAGGACCCGTTGGAAGCCAAGCTCCCGGGCTACGGGGTCTGCGAAGCGCGTGAAGCCGCCGGAGACCAGGACTGTGTAGGCGCCCTCCCGCCGCATCGTCCGAACCAGGGCACCGGCGCCGGGCATCGCCCTCACCCGTTCCTCGCGGCAGCGGTCGATGTCGGCTTCCCCGAGGCCGGCGAGAAGAGTCACCCTCTCCTTTAGCGCGGTTTCGAAGGGGATCTCGCCGCGCATGGCCCGCTCTGTCACTTCCGCGACCTCGGCTTTGACCCCGGCATAGTCCGCGAGCTCGTCGATGCATTCGACGGTGATCATCGTGGAATCCATGTCGGCCACGAGCAGCTTTCGCCGCCGGGTCGCCTCGCCCTGAACGACCACGTCGATGCCCGGGAGAAGGCCTTCGAGCACCTCCAGGGCCCGCTCCGGCTCGGCCGAGATGAGGATGTCGCAAGCCATGCCGGCTTCGATCCAGCTTCGGCCGTAAGGCGAGAGGCCGGCGCTCCGCAACGCATCCTCCGCCGCGGAAATATCGCCGCCCGAGAGGCGATCCGCTGCTATCAGGGTTGCGATGAACATGGATTCCTCTTCGCGGCCGCCGCTGGCGCTCATCGCAGGGCCGACCGCGAGCGGCAAGTCGGCGCTGGCGCTGGCGCTCGCGGAGAAAACGGGCGGGATCGTAATCAATGCCGACAGCGCTCAGGTGTACCGGGACCTCCGCATCGTCAGCGCCCGGCCGGCTCCGGAAGAGGAAAGCCGCGCTCCCCACCGGCTGTACGGCTACCGGGACGGCGCCCCCCCCTGCTCGGCGGCCGACTGGGCGGGGGACGCTCGATCTGAGGTCGCCGCGGCGCACGAGGCGGGCAAGCTCCCGATCCTCGTCGGGGGCACCGGCCTCTACATCCGCACCCTGGTCGAGGGGATCGCGCCGGTGCCGGAGATCGACCCCGACATTCGAAGCAAAGTAAGGGCGATGGCGTTGACCGATGCTTATGCGGCCCTGGAAGAAGCCGATCCGGCGGCAGCCAAACGTCTTCGCCCTTCCGACACCACCCGTATTGCCCGGGCGCTGGAGGTGGTGCGCTCCACCGGACGGCCGCTGGCGGAGTGGCAACAGGATCGCCGCGGCGGCATCGGCGACGCGGTCGCTCTCGTCCCGCTCATCCTCCTCCCCCCGCGCGACTGGCTCTACGCACGCTGCGACGACCGGTTCGAGGGCATGATGTCCGAGGAAGGCGTCGAGGAGGTGCGGCGCCTCCTCCACCGGGAGCTGCCGCCTTCCCTCCCCGTTATGCGCGCCATCGGCGTCCGCGAGATCGCCGCCTTCCTGCGCGGTGAGCTGACCCGGGAAGAGGCGCTCGAGCGGGGGCGGATCGCCACCCGCCAATACGCCAAGCGCCAGTACACCTGGTTCTCGCGCCAGTGCCCGGCCGAGTGGCCGCGCGCGTTCGAGCCGCTCGATTGCGGGGGGCTGGCAAATGCCCTAGCCGGGCTCCATGCACGTCTACCGCGATGAAGATGCCGAACCGGCGCTGATCCGCGGCCGCCGGGTGGCGGTGATCGGCTATGGCAATCAGGGGCGGGCGCAGTCCCTCAACCTTCGCGACAGCGGGGTGGAGGTGGTCGTGGGTCTTGCCGACGGCTCGGGGAGCCGAGAGCGCGCCGTCGCCGACGGCTTTGCCATAGCCACCGCGGCCGAGGCTGCCCGGAAGGCGGACCTCATCGTCATCCTCGCGGCCGACGAAGACCATGGCCGCATCTATTCGGAAGAGATCGCGCCGAACCTGCGTGACGGCGGAGCCTTGCTCTTCGCCCACGGGCTCAGCATCCGCTTCGGCCTGATCGAGCCGCGCCCCGACCTCGACGTGGTCCTCGTCGCCCCCAAGGGACCGGGAACGGCGCTTCGGAGCGAATATGAGCGGGGGAGCGGCCTCATCGCCCTGTTCGCGGTCGAGAAGGATGCCTCCGGCGAGGCGGAGGCGCTCGCCCTTTCCTACGCCTCAGCCATCGGAAGCGGACGAACCGGAATCCTTCGCACCAGCTTCGCGGAGGAATGCGAGGCGGATTTGTTCAACGAGCAGGCGGTGCTCTGGGGCGCCATCCCGGAGCTGATCCACGCGGGATTCGAGACGCTGGTCGATGCCGGCTTCTCGCCGGAGATCGCCTATTTCGAATGCCTCACCGAAGTGAAGCTGCTCGCCGACCTCATCTACGAGCGCGGCATTGCCGGGATGCGGGAGGTAATTTCGAACACGGCGGAGTTCGGCGCTCTCAAAGGCGGTGCGCGGATCATCAACAGCGACGCGCGTACCGAGATGCGCCGCATCCTTCGCGAGGTGCGCAGCGGTGCCTTCGTACAGGACCTGCTCGACGACGCTCGCGCGGGCTATCCGCGACTCGAGTCCAGCCGCGCCGGGGCGGCGGCTCATCCGATCGAGCAGGTCCGGGCGCGCCTCGCCGCGCTTACGGAGGGCAAATGATCTTCACCGAAAGCGAGCGGCTGGTCCTTCGCCGCCCCGAATGGCGGGACCTCGAGCCGCTCATATACAGCTGGTCGCACCCGGAGATGAGCCGCTGGACTCCGGAACGGGCGGACCGTCCCGGCTTCATTCGCCAGCTGATCGAGGACATGCTTCGCAAGGAGCCAGGCGAGACCGAGCCCGGCGGCCCCTGGTATCAGTTCATCGCCGAGCGTAGGGCCGACGGAGCCCTCGTGGGCGATATCGGCATCGGCTTCGGAGTTCCGGGCGAGCGGCAGGCCGAGATCGGCTACCGGATCCTCCCCGAATTCCACCGCCAGGGCTACGGGCGCGAGGCCGCCGCCGCGATGATCGACTTCCTCATTGCCCGCCACGGCATCCACCGCTTCGTGGGCCTGGTCGCTTCGCCCAACGAGCCCTCGAAAGCCCTTCTGAAGTCGCTCGGCTTCCGCCACGAGGGCCATTTCCGCGAGAGCTTCTGGTGCAGGGGCGAATGGGTGGACGACGATTATTTCGCCCTCCTCGCCAGCGAGTGGCAAGGGCGCGGCTGACCTGCTTGCCTTCGAAGGTCGAGGACGGGCCCAGCATCCGCTTGCCACGGCGAGCCGCTCGTCTATCCTGCGGCAACGAACAAGGGGAGTGAATGATGCGTCCGAAGTCAATCGTCACCTTCGAGCGGCTGGCGCTGCTTAGCCTCGCCATCGCGGTGGTCATCACAATCTTCACCTGGAGCGGAAATGTCGCGGCGTATCGCGCCTCGGGCTACGGTCCGGCCCTCCCCTGGCTCCTAACCATCGGCGAAATCGCGGTCGGACTCCTCCTCATCTTCCTCGTCTCTAGGAAGGGCGTCGGAATCGCCAAGTGGATCCTTGTCGTCCTCACGGCACTGGGTGTGATCGAGCTTGCCATGGGAATCGGAGACCGGCTGGACGGCGGGTGGATCGGTTTCGCCGAGATCGCGAAGATGCTGCTGCTCGTCGCCGCGATCTACTTCCTGTTCCGCGACGACGCCAAGTCGTGGTTCGGCCGTGGCGGGGAAGGCGGCCATGGGTAGCTATAGGCCGATTGAGGTTCCCCAGTCGGAATTAGGGAACACGCCTGATCCCGCAGCTAGGTATTGAAGCATTAGGAGCGCCAACAGCGAAATGTCTGCTCGTCTTGTTCGTGTAAAGAGGAGCGCCGCGAGCGGCACCCAATAGGCAGCCATCCAAACGAACATGACCGCGTCTGAAGGCGACGGCGGGTGTTGGTAGATCGTAAAGCCCGTGCTGAGGACATTTGCCAGCGCCAGGCCGCCCACGACGAACTTCTTATGTTCCCAGTAGTGATCATCCAGGACAGGCCACTCGTCGATTCTGCGGGGAAAGACCAGAGCTGCCGCCAGGTAGTAAGTGACTGCAGCGATCAGGCCGCCAATCATCAGACCCCAGCTTATCTCAACGCTGTCCTTTGTCGCCCACGACCACATCCAGTAGGATGTAATATCCAGTAGCACAAAGGCCGCGAGCAGAGGCGTGAGGATACCGACAGTGACGGCTTTTCGAGAGCTAATTGAATTGGCCAAGCCGCCCACCACTTCAGCTGCGGAAAGGCCGAGCAGCAGGCCGTAGAATGAGAAATAGAACTCGAACTTATCCATGCCGTGCCTCGCTATGAGAGCCGCCCACGTTTGGGGAGGTGTCTGCAATGGGTCCAAAGCGGACGGTCCCGCAGCAGCCCAACGCTGCTCATGCTCCCAACCGGTGCCCCCCCACGGTCCACCCGTAGAAGGCGATAGCAAACGTAAGAACTAGGATATTGAACCAGCGCGCCCGCACGAAGATCAGTGATGCATAAAGTGCAGGATAGAGGAACCAATCAACGGCAGCCGCGACGGATACGGTCGCGGCCTGTCCGTAAATCAGTGCACCGTAAATATGGAACAGGAAGTAGGAAAGGATCAGCGCTCCGAACGAAAGGGCCCGAGTGCGGTCATAATATTCCTTTAGACTGATCGCCCCAGCTTCAACGGGCTCCGGAAGGCATGAGGCTGCCGCGACATAGAGGATTAGCAGCTTCGCAACCTGCAGCAGCATCTGCCAGATCGTCACCGACGCTACTCCTCTGTCGGACCATGCGCCCAGCCACACTGATACGATGACGAGAAGAACGATGCAGCTGAGCAGAATGGGCTCCACAGCCCACTGAACCCGCTTCCCCGCGAGTAAGAGCTTATGGATCGTTGCTGCGATGTGAGTTAGCGCCAAGCCGAGAATTACGGAGCTTAGAGCAAACGTAAACTCAAATAGGCTCATCGCTCCCCCCAAGCCGGGTATATGTTCCCCTACGTCAATGTCCACACTGGGTCGGAAGTGGACCTCCGAAAATCGGCTCCGCAATCTGAGCGGCCGCTGGAAGCACTTCATTTTCTGCCGAAGAGTTTTTCCAGGTCCATTCGCGACAGCTTCACCCAGGTGGGGCGGCCGTGGTTGCACTGGCCGCTATGGGGGGTGACTTCCATCTCGCGCAAAAGCGCGTTCATCTCTGCGACCGAGAGGATTCGGCCGGCGCGGACCGAGCCGTGGCAGGCCATGGTGGCGGCGACATGGTCGATCCGCTCCTTGAGGCTGAGCGCCTCGTCATAGGCGGAGAGCTCGTCGGCTAGATCGGTGACGAGGCCCCTCACGTCGCCGTGTCCGAGCAGGGCCGGGGTGGCTCGGACGAGGATGGCACGAGGGCCGAAGCGTTCTAGCTCCAGGCCCATCTCGGCAAGCTCGACTAGCCGGGCTTCGAGGCGGTCGCAGGCGGGCTCGTCGAGCTCCACGACCTCGGGGAGGAGCAGGGCTTGGCGGGCGACTCCGCCATTTGCCATCGCCTTGCGCATCCGTTCCAGGACGAGGCGTTCGTGAGCGGCGTGCTGGTCGACGAGGACGAGGCCGTCCTCGGCCTCGGCCACAATGTAGGTGGCGGCAACCTGGCCGCGGGCGACGCCGAGGGGGAAACGGTTCTGGTCGGGTGGGGGCGCAGAAGCGGATTCGCCGCGGGCTTGAGGGGCGAAGTCGTAGTCGGCGCGTATGTCACGAACGACGTTGGCCGTCCTCCCCGCGAAAGCGGAGGACCCGCTTCGTTGCTGGCTCCACAAATAGGAAGAAGCGGTGTCCCCGCTTTCGCGGGGATGACGAGCTTCCGTCTGCCACGGCACGTCCACTGCCGGCCGCTGAGCACTTCGGAACCCCGCCCCCTCCAGAGCATGCCTCAGCCCGCCGACGATCAGGCCGCGTATGCCGGCCGGGTCGCGGAAGCGGACTTCGGTCTTGGCCGGGTGGACGTTGACGTCCACCTCCTCGCCCGGGAGGTCGATGAAGAGGGCGAGGATGGGGTGCCGGTCGCGGGCGAGAAGGTCCTGATAGGCGGCTCGGACGGCGCCGATCAGGAGGCGGTCCTTCACGGGACGGCCGTTGACGAACAGGAACTGGTGGTCGGCCACTCCGCGGTTGAAGGTCGGCAGCCCCGCCACTCCGCCGAGCCGCGCCGGCCCGCGCACATAGTCGACAGCGACGCTATTCTCCTGAAGGTCGCGGTCGGTGAGTGCGGCGACTCGGGCGGGGCGGTCCTCGCCCGGCCGGACGGCAAGGGTTCGGCGGCCCTCATGCTCAAGAGTGAAACCGATGTCCGGCCGAGCCATTGCGAGCCTCTTCACCACATCGACGCAGGCGGCATATTCCGAGCGGGCAGAGCGGAGGAACTTGCGGCGGGCCGGGACCCGCGCGAACAGCTCCTCGACGAGAATACGGCTTCCCGACGGGAGGGCGGCGGGGCCCTCCCCTGCGAGCCTTCCATTGTCGACGGTGCGCGACCAGCCGTCGGCGCCCCGGACCCGGCTTTCCACCTTGAGGCGCGCCACACTTGCGATCGACGGCAAAGCCTCGCCGCGGAAGCCGAGGGTGGACACGGTTTCGATCTCGTCGGTGGGGAGCTTCGACGTCGCGTGCCGCTCCAGTGCGAGGGCCATGTCGACCGGGCTCATTCCGCAGCCGTCGTCCACCACTTCGATCCGACCCGTGCCGCCGCCCGCGAGCGAGACGGCTATGCGGGTGGCTCCCGCGTCTATGGCGTTCTCGACCAGCTCCTTGAGCGCGCTCGCCGGCCGCTCGACCACTTCGCCGGCCGCGATCCGGTTCACCAGGTGCTCGGGGAGGCGGCGTATTGACATGGATCGATTCTGTAGCCCAAGCGGGGCCGTCCCGCGACATGAACGTGCGACGAGATGTGGCGCAACCGGCGGGGGCACCCTATAGAGACATCTTGCGGGCGCGGCTGAGCTTTTTCGGCCCCGCGAGTTAGGAAGCGAGACCGGCCACCATGTCACTCCTGCGTTTCTTCAAGTTCCCGTCCCACGACATGGCGATCGATCTCGGGACCGCCAATACGGTGGTGTACGTGCGCGGCCGCGGAGTCGTGCTGAACGAGCCTTCGGTGGTCGCCATCGAGACGATCAACGGCGTGAAGCGCGTGAAGGCGGTCGGCGACGACGCCAAGATGATGATGGGCAAGACGCCGGACCAGATCGAGGCGATCCGGCCGCTTCGCGACGGAGTGATCGCCGACATCGACGTCGCGGAGCAGATGATCAAGCACTTCATCCAGAAGGTCCACGGCAAGCGCCGCTTCCCGCGCTGGCCGGAAATAGTGATCTGCGTGCCTTCGGGCTCGACCTCGGTCGAGCGTCGCGCGATCCGCGACGCGGCCTCCAATGCCGGCGCGAGCCAGGTGTGGCTGATCGAGGAGCCGATGGCGGCCGCGATCGGCGCCGACATGCCGGTGACCGAGCCGATCGGATCGATGGTGGTCGACATCGGCGGCGGCACAACCGAGGTGGCGGTGCTCTCGCTTCGCGGCCTCGCCTACACGACCTCCGTCCGCGTCGGCGGCGACAAGATGGACGAGGCGATCTCCTCCTACGTCCGGCGAAACCACAATCTGCTGATCGGCGAAGCGACGGCCGAGCGGATCAAGAAGCAGGTCGGGATCGCCAAGCCGCCGACCGGGCCCGACGGGCAGCCCAGCGACGGCCTCTCCGTCCACATCAAGGGCCGCGACCTGGTGAACGGCGTTCCCAAGGAGATCACGATCAACCAGCGGCAGATCGCCGAAGCCCTGTCGGAGCCGGTCGGGACGATCGTGGAAGGCGTTCGCATCGCGCTCGAGAATACGGCGCCGGAGCTTGCCGCGGACATTGTCGACCAGGGCATCGTCCTCACCGGCGGCGGCGCTCTCCTCCAGGGCCTGGACGAGGTGCTTCGGGACGAGACGGGGCTTCCAGTTACGGTGGCCGACGATCCGCTCACCTGCGTCGCCATCGGCACCGGCCGGGCGCTCGAGGAGGAAATCTTCCGCGGCGTTCTACTGACCGCCTGAGGCTGGGCCTGGGAGGCTCATAGGTGGCAGCGCCATCGACCCGCCGCCCCGGTTTCTCCCGCCGGGCGCAATATGGCCTCTTCCTGGGCTATGTGCTTGCAGTGGCGGGCGTTCTGTTCTCGGTGCTGCTCCTCCTCATCGCGATTGTCGATCCGGCCGGCTTCAACGCCTTGAAGGGCGCGGCCCTCGACATCACCCGGCCGATCAGCTCCGGAAGCCGGAGCGTGGTGACCTCGATCGAGAATGTCGGAACGTCCATCGGCGACTATTTCCGGGCCGGGTCTCAGAATGCCGAGCTCAAGCGCAGGCTCGCCGAATCGCGGCGCCGGCTCATCCAGGCGAAGGCGACGGAGCTGGAGAACAAGCGGCTGAAGGCGCTCCTCGGGTTGACGCAGGAGACTCCGGATGAAGTCGCGCTTGCGCAGATCGTCGGCTCCTCCTTCGACTCTCCCCGGCGCCTTGGCACCCTCTCCGTCGGCGCGTCCTCGGGCGTTCGGCCCGGCCAACCCGTGCGGGCCGCCGAGGGGCTGATCGGCCGCGTTCTTGAAACAGGGCGGTGGGCGAGCCGTGTCCTGCTGATCAGCGACGGGGCGAGCAACGTTCCGGTCCGGCTGGTCCGCGACGGCACCGCCGCGATCGCCACCGGCCGCGGCGACGGCACCCTGGAGCTCAAGACCCTCGAAGTGGGCAAGAACCCGTTCCGGCGGGGAGATATATTGACCACATCCGGAGTCGGCGGGATTTTTCCGCCTAACATCCCGGTGGGGGTGGTCGTGAAGATCGAGGGAGACCGGACAGTAGCCCGGCCGCTCGCCGACCCTTCGGCCATCGACCATGCCGTGGTGCTCAACATCTACCAACCGCTCGCCGACGCGCCGCTCTCGCCGCAGTCGGAGACTTCGCTGAAGGGGGCGGGGCAATGAGCCGGATCGCGGGGTCGAGCCGCGACGTCGCGATCCTGGGGATGCGCCGGCAGGCGGTTCCGGTGCTGAGCACCTTCGCGGCGAGCCTCGTCGACCTGCTTCCGATCGTCGTCAGCTGGACGATCGTGCCGGATTTCGCCTTCCTGGTGCTGATCGCCTGGCGGCTTCTGCGCCCCGAAATCTGGCAGGCGCACATGGCCTTGCCGCTCGGCCTGTTCAACGACCTCATCGCGGGGCACCCGATCGGCCAATCCATGGCGATCTGGACGATGACCTTCCTGATCCTCGACTTGGTCGACAGTCGGGTGGGCTGGCGCGATTACTGGATGGACTGGCTGTTCGCCTCGCTCGCCATCCTCTTCAACGGCCTCGGCGCCTGGTACATCGCCCGCCTGATGGGAAGCGTCACGCCGCTCGGCCTGCTCGCGCCGCAGATCGCCCTTTCCATCTTCGCCTACCCAATCGTGGCCCGGCTGGTGATCGGGCTCGACCGCTGGCGGCTCTCGCGATGAGGCGGCGCCCTCGCCCGATCGTCACAGAGAACAGCCAGGTCTTCACCTTCACGCGCCGCGCGATGGTGCTTGGTGGCGCTCAGGGCGTGCTTTCGGCCGTGCTTGCGGCGCGGATGGGCTGGATCGCGATCGCCGAGAACGAGCGCTACCAGCTCCTGTCCGAATCCAACCGGGTGCAGATGCGCCTGATCCCGCCCCGGCGCGGCTGGATCGTTGACCGGGCGGGGCAGCCGATCGCGGTCAACCGGAGCGACTTCCGGGTCGACATCATCCCCGACCGGCTAAAGGATGAGGACCGCATCATCGCGGAGCTGACGGCGCTCCTCGAGCTTCCGCCCGACGAGGTGGACCGGATCAAGGGGGAGCTAAAGCGGGCGGCGGGATATCAGCCCGTTCCCGTCGCCGAGAACCTCCCGTTCGAGAAATATGCGGCGGTGACGGTGAGGCTCCCGGAGCTTCCCGGAGTCGCGCCGCTTCGCTCCTTCTCCCGCTTTTATCCAGACGGAGCCGCGGTCGCGCACCTGATCGGCTATGTCGGAACGCCCAACAAGGAGGAGTATGAGAAAGAGGGCAAAAGCCCCCTCCTCATCACTCCGGGCTTCAAGATCGGCAAGGAAGGGATCGAGAAGACGGCGGAGCAGCGCCTTCGCGGACGGCCGGGCGCTCAGCGGGTGGAAGTCACCGCCAGCGGGAAGCTGGTTCGGGAGCTCACGACCCTTCAGGACGTGAGCGGAAAGCCCCTCCCCCTCACCGTCGATGCAGGGCTGCAGACCTTCGCGGCGCGGCGGCTGGGCGACGAATCGGGCTCCGTGGTGGTGCTCGACTGCCTGACCGGCGACATACTCGCCTTGGCTTCGATGCCGGCCTACGACCCTAACAGCTTCACCGACGGCATCAGCCAGAACGAATGGAAGATGCTCTCGCAGGACGAGCGCAAGCCATTGCTCAACAAGGCGCTGAACGGCCTCTATCCGCCAGGCTCCACCTTCAAGCCGATGGTGGCGATGGCTTTGCTCCAGGCGGGGATCGACCCCAAGGCGCGGGTCAACTGCCCCGGCGGCTTTCAACTCGGCAACCGCTTCTTCCGCTGCCTCGGCCGGCACGGCGGAATGAACATGCACACGGCCATCGCCAAGAGCTGCAACACCTATTTCTACGCCATGGGCCGGCGAGCCGGGATCGACATCATCTCCGCCATGGGAAAGCGCCTCGGCTTCGGCGAGAAGTTCGACATCCCGGTCGTCTCTCAAAATTACGGCACGATGCCGTCGGCGCCCTGGAAGAAGATGCGGTTCGAGAAGAACCCCAAGCTGATCGAGCGGCCCGACTGGACGGAGTCCGACACGCTCAACACGTCGATCGGCCAGGGCTTCGTGATCGTGAACCCGCTCCAGCTCGCCGTCATGTCGGGTCGGATCGCCTCCGGGCTGGACATTCAGCCGAACCTCATCCGCCGCAACCGGCCGCCGCCTGCGCCCCTTCCCTATCCCAAGGAGCATTTCGACGCGGTGCGCGGCGGCATGTGGGAGGTGGTGAACGGCGCCGGCACGGCGGGCGCGAGCAAGCTGGAGCTTCCGGGAATCCAGATGGGCGGCAAGACCGGAACCGCACAGGTGCGGCGGATCACCGGCTCCCAGCGCGGACAATCGGGCGCCTGGAAATATCGCGACCACGGCCTCTTCGTCTGCTTCGCGCCCACCGATAACCCACGTTACGCCTGCTCGGTGGTGATCGAGCACGGGATGGGCGGTGCCCGGGCGGCCGCGCCGGTGGCGAAGGACGTGCTCACCTATTTGTTCGACAAGCCCAAGGCGCTGGAGGCGCTGGCGAGGTTCGAGCAGCAATGGGGCGGAACGCTCGCCGAGCGGATGGAAGCTCGGGCGAAGCGCTGGCTGGCGGCCAAGGCGGCGGAGCAGGGCACGGGCAGCGCTCCGACGGCCGCCGACCGCTGATGCGGACCTCCTATGTCCCCGCGGCCGTCTCGATGCTTCCTTGGCGGATGCTGTTCGTGGTGATCGCGCTTGGGTTCGCGGGCGTTCTTGGTCTCTACTCGGCGGCGGGCGGGTCGCTCATGCCGTGGGCGGTGACGCATGCCATCCGGTTCACCGTTTTCCTAGGGCTCGCTCTAGTCCTAGCGCGCTTCCGGGCGCAGACGTTCCACGATTACGCCTTCTTCGCTTATGCGGGCGGAATCGCCCTCCTGATCCTGACCCTGATGCTGGGGGTGATCGGCGGCGGAGCGCGAAGCTGGCTCGAGCTGGGCTTCATTCGCATCCAGCCCTCCGAGCTGATGAAGCCGATCATCGTCCTCGTCCTCGCCCGCTTCTACGCGCACGTGCCCCCGGCGGAAATTCGCCGCTTCTCCGCCATATGGCCGGTGGCGGTGTTCCTCGGGCCGCCCATCTTCCTCATCCTCCTCCAGCCTGACCTCGGGACAACGATGCTGATCGTGCTCAACACGATCGCTTTGATGTTCCTCGCCGGGCTGCCGCTGCGCCTGTTCATCGGCAGCGGACTCGCGGTCGCGGCGGCTCTGCCGGTCGTCTATTCCTTCCTCCTGCCCCACCAGAAGGAACGGGTGATGATCTTCCTCAACCCGGAGCAGGACCCGCTCGGCGCAGGCTATCACCTCCACCAGTCGAAGATCGCGATCGGATCGGGCGGCATCTTCGGCAAGGGCTTCCTCAACGGCACCCAGAGCCACCTCAGCTACCTTCCCGAACAGCATACCGACTTCATCTTCTCGGCCATCGCCGAGGAATGGGGACTGGTCGGGGGCTGCGTCCTGATCTTCCTCTTCTTCCTGCTGCTCCGTTGGGGGATGGGCGTGGCGCTGGAAGCCAAGAACCGGTTCGAGCGGCTGGCGGCGGCGGGGCTCACGCTGACCATCTTCTTCTACATCGCCGTCAATCTGATGATGGTGATGGGCCTCGCCCCCGTCGTCGGAATTCCCCTGCCTCTGGTCTCCTACGGCGGCTCGGCCATGCTGACAGTGATGATCTGCCTCGGGCTTTTGATGTCGATTGATCGGCACAACAGGCGGGACCGGCAGAAGCTCTAAGGCGCAGGCACCGTCCAGGGATGGCGGCCGGTCCAGGCGGAGACGGTTTCCACCTTCGGCTCCGCGCCCAGCCGAATGGCGAGGCCGCCGGTGCGGGCGAGGAACTCCCGGTCGGCCTTCAGCCAGCGTGGACGACAGGTGACCGGCAGGCGCCGCTCCGAGACGACGATGTCAGCTTCGGCGCAGGCGCGCTTCAGCGGCTCTATCTCGACGAGACGTTGGCTTCGGCTGGCGAGGATGCGCCAGCAGCGGCCGTCCTTCACCAAATCGGCGGCGCAGAAATCGGCGCTGCAGGCGGCGGAGGGAAGCAATTCCAGCTCGCCGAGCTCCGCGTCGGTCCCGGAGCTTTCGGCGAGAAGGTCGCGGACATAATCGCCTGCCCGGCCGCGAAGCAGGACGAGCTCGCCCGAGGCGGTGCGAAGAGCGAGATGGCGGCCGTCCCCGGTCACCAGCAGGTCTGGCGCGGGCGTAACGAGCGCCCACAAGGCACCCGCCACCGCCGGCAAGGCGCCCCAGCGGCGCCAGCGCGTGCGCCAGAGGGCGAGCCAAAGCCCTCCCCCGACCATCAGCGCGAACGCGCCCATCGGCATCGAGGCGAGCATTGCCACCGCGCCGGGCGCCGCAGCTGTCCCGTGGGCGAGCGACAGGAGCAGTCCCAGCGCGGCTCCGGTGAGGGACCAGAGAGGCGCTCCCAGGCCGAACAGATCGAGGAACAGCGCCAGCGCCTCCAGCGGCATGACCACGAAGGTGGTGAGCGGGATGCCGACGATGTTTGCGAGGGCGCCGTAAAGCCCTGCCTGGTGGAAGTGCCAGAGCGCGATCGGGATGAGCGCGAGCTCGACGGCCAGGCCGGTGAGGATGAGGCCAAGGATGAAGCGGCCGAGCTTCAAGGGCAGGATCTCCTCGCGGCGGGAGAGGAGGTCGCGGATTCGCGGATGCTCGTGAAGCGCGACGATGGCGGTGATTGCGGCGAAGCTCATCTGGAAGCTGGGGCCCGGAAGCGATTCCGGCCAGAGCAGGAGAACGATGAGGGCTCCCACGGCGACAAGACGGAGCGTGATGGCGTCGCGGCCCAAGGCAATGCCGAGAAGGACCAGGAGAGAGGCGATGCAGGCGCGCACCGTCGGCACCTCCGCGCCGGTCAGCAGGGTGTAAGCGACGCCCGCCAGCGCTCCGACGGCGGCTGCGACCAGAACCAGGCGGAAGCGGAGCGCGAGCGTGGGGCCTAGCGCGAGGAGCTTCAGGGTGAGGAGCATGACCGCGCCGACCACCGCCGTCAGGTGAAGTCCGCTGACGGAGAGGAGGTGGGCGAGGCCGGAGCGGCGCATCGCCTCCGCCTCTTCCTCGGCGATGCCCGCCTGATCGCCGGTGGCGAGCGCGGCCGCAATTCCCCCTTCGGCGCCCGGTAGGCGAGAGCGAATATGGTCGGCAAGGCCCTGCCGCTGGGCGGAGATGCGGGCCTTCCAGCCGAGGCCGACAGGAGCCGCGATCGTCTCCACCTCAAGCGCCCGCCCGGTGCCGCCTATCCCCTGAAACCAGGCGGCGCGTGCGAAATCGTAAGCGCCGGGGACGGCTGGCGCTGCGGGCGGCATCAGCCAGGCGCGGACGGCGATACGGGCACCCGGCTCGAGTGCGGCGCTCTCCTCCCCCTCCTCGACGTTGATCCTGAGGCGGGGCGGAAGGCCCGAGGCGGCGTCGGTGGCGACAACGAGCCGGACGGCTTCGCGCGCGGGAACGCGCTGGAGCGTCTCGATCGTGCCGGTGAAGCGGGCCATCTGCGCCCGCTCCAGAACCGGCGCGGCCACACGTTCGGACTTCCACCAGATGTTTGCGCAGCCGAGGATGGCGGCGAAGCAGAAGACGGCGACGGCTCGGCCCCAACGGGTACCGGGCGCGAGCGCGAAGGGCGCCAAGGACGCCGCCGCGGCGAGCAGCAGGAAGGCCGTCCAGGCGCGGCTGTCGGGAAGCCCGAACCAGGCGGCGGTGCCGAGGCCGAGGCCGACGGGTAGCCAGAGCGGAAGCTGGTCCCGCTCCGCTTCCGCTCGCGCTTCCAGCCGCTTGGCAAGCATGCGGAAGGGCGCGGCGAGCCTCCCCCTTGGTGGCGGCTCACCGGCTATGCTAGGGGCGCTCGCGTCACCGGCCATGGGCCCATCCTTGGAGAAACGGCGCTTGAGCGCAATATCTGAGCCCCGCGGGGTCGTCACCCGCTTCGCGCCTTCGCCGACCGGCTTCCTTCATATCGGCGGCGCCCGCACCGCCTTGTTCAACTGGCTGTATGCGCGCCACCATGGCGGGAAATTCCTGCTGAGGATCGAGGATACGGACCGCGCGCGCTCCACCCAGGCGGCGATCGACGCCATCGTCGAGGGGATGCGCTGGCTCGGGCTCGACTGGGACGGTGACACCTGGTTCCAGTCGCAATTCGCCGCCCGGCACGCGGAGGTCGCGCACCAGATGCTCGCCTCCGGCCACGCCTATCGCTGCTACATGACCGCCGAAGAACTCAGCGCGCAGCGGGAGCGGGCGCAGGCGGAGCGCCGGCCCTTCCGGATCGAGAGCCAGTGGCGCCACTGCGCCGACGAGGGGCCGGGTCCGTTCGTCGTGCGGCTGAAGGCGCCGCGGGAGGGGGAGACGGTCATCGAGGACCGTGTCCAGGGACGAGTGACGGTGCAGAATGCCGAGCTGGACGATTTTGTGCTTCTCCGCTCCGACGGGACTCCGACGTACATGCTCGCCGTGGTGGTCGACGATCACGACATGGGGGTGACCCACGTCATTCGCGGCGACGATCACCTCAACAATGCCTTCCGGCAGCTCGCCATCATTCGAGCGATGGGCTGGCCGGAGCCGGTCTATGCGCATGTGCCGCTGATCCACGGCCAGGACGGGGCGAAGATGTCGAAGCGCCACGGCGCCACCGGCGTCATGGACTATCACGAGCTTGGATATCTGCCGGAGGCGGTGTCGAACTATCTGCTCCGGCTGGGCTGGGGCCATGGCGACGAAGAGACGATCAGCCGGGAGCGGGCGATCGAGCTGTTCGACCTCGATGGCGTAGGTCGCTCGCCTTCGCGCTTCGACATGAAGAAGCTCGACAATCTCAACGGTCATTATCTCCGCGAGGCCTCCGACGGACGGCTGGCGGGGCTGGTGGCGCCTCGGGTCGCTCCGCTGATCGGGCGGGACCTCAGCAATGAGGAGATCGAGCTGCTCGCTCGGGCGATGCCGGAGCTCAAGCCTCGCGCGAAAAACCTCAACGAACTCGCTGAGGGAGCGACCTTTTTGTACCGACAGCGGCCGCTCGACCTGGACGAGAAGGCGGCGCAGCTCCTCTCGGGCGACGCTCCGCGCCTTCTGACCCGCCTCTACGCCTCCCTCTCCGCGCTTGACGAATGGACGGCGCTGGCGACAGAGGCGGCTGTGCGCAGCACGGCGGACGCGGCCGAGGTGAAGCTCGGCCAGGTCGCTCAGCCGCTCCGGGCGGCGCTCACCGGACGAGCCACCTCGCCCGGGATTTTCGATGTTCTGGTGCTGCTCGGGCGCGACGAAAGCCTCGCCCGGATCGCGGACCGGATGGGAGACGAATAATGGCGGACGATCAGGCCAGTCTAAACCTCGCCGGCAAGGAGCACGGCTTCCCGGTTCGCCAGGGCTCGTGCGGGCCGGACGTGATCGATATTCGCAAGCTGTACGGCCAGACCGGCGCCTTCACCTACGATCCGGGCTTCACCTCGACCGCCGCCTGCGAGAGCGCGATCACCTATATCGACGGCGACAAGGGCATCCTCCTCCACCGCGGCTATCCGATCGACCAGCTCGCCGAGCATTCCAACTTCATGGAGGTAGCCTACCTCCTCCTCTACGGCGAGCTTCCGGACGCCGGGAGGCTCGATACTTTCCGCTACACGATCATGCGGCACACGATGCTGCACGAGCAGCTTTCCACCTTTTACCGGGGGTTCAGGCGGGACGCCCACCCGATGGCGATCATGTGCGGCGTGGTTGGTGCGCTCTCCGCCTTTTATCACGATTCGACCGACATCACCGACCCGAAGCAACGGATGATCGCCTCGCACCGGCTGATCGCGAAGATGCCGACTATCGCGGCGATGGCGTACAAATATTCGGTCGGCCAGCCGTTCATGTACCCGCAGAACGACCTTTCCTACACCGGCAACTTCCTGCGCATGACCTTCGGCGTCCCCGCGGAGCGCTACGAGGTGAACCCGGTCATCGAACGTGCGATGCGGCGGATCTTCATCCTCCATGCCGACCATGAGCAGAACGCCTCGACCTCGACGGTGCGGCTTGCGGGCTCCTCGGGCGCGAACCCCTTCGCCTGCATCGCGGCGGGCATCGCCTGCCTGTGGGGACCGGCGCACGGCGGCGCAAACGAGGCGGCGCTCAACATGCTTCGCGAGATCGGGCGGGTGGAACGCATCCCCGAATTCATCGCGCGGGCGAAGGACAAGGACGACCCCTTCCGGCTGATGGGGTTCGGCCACCGGGTTTACAAGAATTACGATCCTCGCGCGAAGGTGATGCAGCAGACCGCCGAGGAGGTGCTGAACGAGCTCAACATCTCCGATCCCATCCTCGACGTCGCCCGTGAGCTCGAGCAGATCGCGCTCAAGGACGATTATTTCGTCGAGAAGAAGCTTTATCCGAACGTCGACTTCTATTCCGGCGTGATCCTCTCGGCCATCGGCTTCCCGACCTCGATGTTCACCGCCCTGTTCGCCCTCGCCCGTACCGTGGGATGGGTCGCGCAGTGGAACGAGATGATCTCCGATCCCGAGCAAAAGATCGGCAGGCCGCGCCAGCTCTACACGGGGCCGACGCAGCGCGACTACGTGCCGGTCGACCAGCGCTGAGGCACCAACCCGTCGATCAAATCTCCGCTTGCGACAAACGTAGCGGGCGGTAGTATCCGGACCCGCTACTGCTTTGCGGAGGGGGTAAGAATGCGAATCGCACGTCAGTGGGGGGCCGTCGCGGAATTCGCTCACCGATCCGGCGCGGCTCAAGTGCGCAGATCAATCTCACTGCTTCTGGTCGGCTTTGCCGGAGCCTGTACTGCTCCCACTCTGGAGAATTCGACTCGCGCAACTCCCGGCCGGCTGGCTTCCCTTGCCTTGGTGGGAGTGGATATCGTCGATGTGGAGGCGGGTCGCCTGATGCCGCGCCAGACGGTGATCGTCAGCGGCGATCGCATCGAAGCGGTCGGCGAGACGGGCCGAGTTGCCGTTCCAGCGGGAGCAAAGCGGATCGACGCACGAGGCAAGACGCTCATTCCGGGCCTGTGGGATATGCACGTGCACCTTTCGAAGGCCGGAGACTGCACGCTTCCTATCCTCGTGACCTACGGCGTGACTGGCGTGCGGGACATGGGGGGTGATCCGGACCAGCTGAAGGCGTGGCGGCGCGCGGTGTCGGAAGGCCGCCTCACCGGCCCCTATATGCAAATCTCGAGCCCCGCCGTTGAATCCCGGCGCTGGCTCAACTGGGTTGCCGAGATCAACAAGAAGCCGTGGCAGGAAGTAATCGGCAAGAGAACGCCCGTTGGCAGCCCGGACGAAGCCGTCGAGCAGGTAAGTAACCTAACGGCGAGCGGCGTCGACCTCATCAAGATCCGCAACTTGGACAATGAGAGCTACCGGGCCTTGCTGGCCGAAGCCCAGCGCCAGGGAATCCCCGTCGCGGGGCACCTCACCGGCGGCAAGGCGACCTTGGAAGCCGTGTTTGATCCAGCCACTGCCGACAATATCGGCACGGCCGGCAAAGGCTTTGTGAGCATTGAGCACATCGAAGGCTTTACCATGATGATGGGGCCGCTCGACGAGGCAAAAAGGCAAGCGGTGTTCGAGGCAATGCGGCGCCACGGAACAATGCTCGCGCCGTCCCTCGTGACTCATGCGGCCCGGCTCGCCAGCCGCTCTGAGCTGCGGCGACTGATCGACGATGACGGCACGATCAATCCTGACGTGTCGCCGCAGCTGCGCCAAGGCTGGCTGGAGCAATATGAACTGGTCCAGCCCGATTCGAAGTTCGACTGGAAAGCGCATGTCGCCAAGGTGGAGGAGGATGCGAAGCGTGCGCAACGAGCAGGCGTCCGGATGCTGGTCGGGACCGATCTTGGTGTGCAGTCGCTGATCCCGGGCCGCTCCGTTCACGAAGAAATGGCCGAGATGGTGCGGCTCCTCTCGATGACACCGGCTGAAGCTCTCCGCACGGCAACCATCAACGCCGCATCGGCCGCCGGTTTGGGCGAGAGCGCTGGCCGCATCGCCCGCGGCTACCGCGCCGATCTCGTCCTGTTGGATGCCAATCCGCTCGCCGATATCGGCCGGACGCGGAGCATCTCCGGGATAGTGAATGGCGGCAGGTGGCTGGACCGGAGCTCCGTCGAGGTCCTCCGCTCCACCACGCGAAGGACTATGCGCCAGGGGGGCGTTTGCCTCGCAGCCTAACCTTGCCCGGAGTCATGAGACTGCATCGCCGCGGGCTCACTAAACCTCCGCTCGTCACGGGCAGGCTATAAGTCGCTCGAAGCTAGCCTCCCGGGCTTCAGCCGAGCTTCGCCTTAAGCCGCTTCAGCATGTCGAGCGAGGCGCAGACGTCGTCGAACATCATCCGCACACGCTCGCGGCCCGGCTTCGAGCGAAGCATGGAGCCCGGCTCGAACCGGTCCTTGCCGTTGACGGCGACGAGCACCTCCTCGGGGCCGAGATAGGCGAAGACCCGGCCGCTCTTCCTCAGCTCGAGGAGGAGGCGGCGCAGGTCCGAGTCGAAGGCGAGCGTTCGCGCCTCCAGTGGGTCGGTGGCGTAGATTTCGAAGCGGCGCTCGAACTCCTCGTCCCCCTCGATCCTCACCCGCTCCATGTCGCTCGCGGGCTTCCAGAAGTTGAAGATCTTCTTGTCGGGCACGATGCAGGTGTAGCCGCGGGCGCTGGAGCGGCGCTGGATCGCGTACATCTGTCCTGAAAAGACGTTGTAGCTGTTCTTGCCGGAGCGCCGCTGGAGGCAGGCCTCGTAGACGGCGTAGCCGCGGCCTTCCTCGTCGGTGCCGTTGAAGAGGTCCGTGAAGGCAGCGCTCGAGAAGCCGCCGCCGCCGAACAGGAGCGTCTTGGCCGAGGCGAAGACGGGCGGCTCGAACTCGGCGTGCATGTATTCCATGCCGGCGCGAGTCGCGATCTCGGCCAGGACCGGGTGCTTCAGCCCCTCCTTCGCGGCCATCAGCGGAGAGATGGCGGCGATGATCGCACCGACGAGGATGACCACCGCGACGATCCAGGCCACGGTGTCCCAGCCGGAGGACAGGAGCGACCAGAGGGCGGCGCCGCTCAGCACCAGGCCGATGAGCAGCCGCTTCCAGAACTTGCCGGCGGCCTCCCGCCTCTCATCCTCAAGGGCGCCGATCCGCTCGCCCACCACCGGCGACGCGCAAAGAGACTCGAAACTGTCGGCCGTGATTCCCGTCATTCTTTCCCCCCTGTTCCTTGGGAGGAGATTGGCGCGCAGAATCGCGAGAGTCGAGGGGGCTGGTTCGCCTATTCCTTGCGCAGCGGGAGCGTGAAAGTGAAGCGGGCTCCCTGGCCGGGAGCGCTGTCGACCGCGATGTCGCCGCCCATCGCCCTGGCGAGGCGGCGAGCGATATAGAGGCCGAGGCCGGTGCCGCCCGGCTCGGACGGATCGACACGCTCGAACTTCTCGAAGATCCTTGCCTGATCTTCCTCGCTGATACCCTTGCCCTGATCGGCGATGACGAGGGCGACGAGATCCCCTTCCCGCTCGGTGCGGATCCACACCTGCCCGCCCGGCGGCGTGTAGCGGACGGCATTGGTGAGAAGGTTCATGACGATCTGGAGCGCCCGCTTGAACTCGCCCTTGGCGGGGAGCCGCTCGGCGAAAGCGGGGCCGTCGATCCGCACCTGCCGCTCGGCCGCGCGGACCGCGAGCAGGCCGGCGGCGCGGCGGGCGACATCGGCGAGGTCCAGCTCCTCGAGATCCGGCGTAAAGTCCGGCCGCTCGATCGCCTGAAGATCGACGAGATCGTCGACGAGCGCGAGAAGGTGGCGGCCCGCAGAGGCGATGTCGCCCGCATAGCCCGCATATTCGGTGCGGATCGGCCCTTCCGCCTTGGCTCCGATCGTCTCGGCGCTGGCGATGATCTGCGCGAGCGGCGTGCGGAGGGCCTTGTCGAGCCGCTCACCGAAGGCGCCGGCATCGCCCGAGGCGCGCGGCTCCCCCGGGACGGGTGCCGAAGCCGTCTGGACCGCCTCGGCCGAACCCCGGAAGCCGCCGAAACGGCCGGCGCCATCGATCAGCGGAATGCCCGACAGGCGATAGCGGCCGCCGCGACCGCCGCGAAGCTCCGCCAGCTGGCCGTCGAAGCGATGATGCTCAGCCAGCGCCGTGAGTAGCGGCAGATTGCCCTCCTCATTCTCGATGAGGCTGAAGAGGCGGGTCAGCTGGCTGCCGACGAGCTGGGCGGGTGTGGTGCCTGCAGCAGCCGCGGCGGCCGGAGACACAGTCGTGAGCCGAAGGCCGGAGTCCGTTTCCCACATCCAATCGGCCGAGGCGCGGAGGAAGTCGGCCTGCCGTTCGGCTTCGGAAGCGGGCGCGGGCTCGCGGGCGGCGCGCCGGCTCCAGCCGCTCAAGGCAAGGGCGACCCCGCCCTCCGCAGGCTCCGCCTTCACCCAGAGGTCGAGATCGCCCTCCCCCTCGGCGGCGATCGCGGCGCGGGAAATGGTGATTCCGAGGCGGCGGGCGAGGCGCGCGAGCGCCGCGATCTGCGGGATGGCGAGCGGACCGCCTTCCTCCCCCCCGGCAGACCGATGCAGAGCGGACAGGCGCGGGTCCGCCTCGATCAGCCGGCCATGCTCGTCGAGGCGGCCGCGGACGGGGGCTTCGGCGCTCATGCCGCCATGCTTGAAACGGCGCCGCGATAGGCCGCGTCCATCCGCCACAGGCCGAGGAGCCGAAGCGCCTCCTCAGGAGACAGAGCGTCATAGGCCTCCATCTGCGGGAGGATCTCGTCCTCACGTCCGCTGAGATGGAGAAGGATGGCGGCGGCGGCCTTGCGTCCCACGCCCGCGGCGCGGATCAGTAGCGCGGGCCCGCGTCCGCCAGCGTCGGAGAGGAGATCCCAGGCGCTCGGCAAGTCGAGCGCCGTTCGAAGGGAAAGCCCGGCGAGGAGCAAAGGGAGCGCCCCTTCGAGGGTCACTCGAAGGAGAAGGTCGTCGTCGAGTCGGTCCCTTTCGTGAAGGCGAAGGGCCAGTCGAGTCGCGAGGGCATCGACACCGGCGCCTTCGTCGTGGCGCGAGACGAGCGCTGCGGCGGCGGCGCCTATCGCTTCGTCGGCGACGGGCGCGGGCAGGGCCTGGTGGAGGACGAGGTAGAGGCGCAGAGCGGCGGCCACGGACCAGATGAGCCCATGCTCGACCTCGGCGGGGAGGTCGGTCGGAGCCACGAGCGGCTCCTGAAAGGCATCGAATCGGCGGCTGTGGGCGACCAGCAAGGAGACAGCCTGCGCCGCTATCGCGGAATCCGCCTCTCCGGCGAGGTCCACCAGGAGCTGGCCTTCCGGTGCCAGGCGGGAGAGGCGGTGCTCCTCGGTTCGGCGAAGGAGGATCGCGATCAGCTCCGGCCCTGCGACCCAGCCGGACTGCTCGAGGACAGGCGCCCCAATGGGGAGAGTGGCGGAGGTAAGCGCTGCCCGCACGGCCTGGTGCTCGTCGCCGGGAAGACGGGCGGCGACGGCGGAACGAAGCTCATCCTCGACTTCGCGGAGGAGGCGTTCGAGCAGCTTGGAAACGGTCGCTCGCTGGCGGTCGGAAAGGCGAAGCGGCTCGGGAAGCGCGAGATCGGCGATCGCCGCCGACAGACGCGCGCGCGCAGAGGCGAGCAGCTGCGCGCCGCCGTCCACTCCTCCCCCGTTCGGCCGCAATCCGGACATCGGCCGCTCCTAGCGCGCGCAGGGTTAAGGCCGCGCTAATCGTGAGAAGGCGCCGCCGGCCGGTGCGCGTGATGCTGAGCCCAGAAGAAGCTGCCGACCGCATAGGCCCCTAGGACGACCAGGCCGGCTATCCAGAGCCCTGCAACTCCGAAGGGAAGCAGAAGCCAGGCCATCCCTTTCGGGTCCGCAAGGGCAATCTTTCCGGGGACATCCCTCCCCTCCGTCTCAATGCGGAGCGCGACGGAGAAGGCGGCGATCACCCCGGCCAGGACGAAGCAGCCCCATCCGCGCGTATCGGAAAGCGCATGCGCGAGGGCGAGCAGGACTCCCGCCGCGAGCACCGGCAGCATCGCCGACCACCAGCTCTGCCCCCGCTCCCCCACCAGGCGAAGCGCCGCTAGGCGATCGCCCACGCCTTCCAAGGGTGTCGCCAGGAGGAAGAAGAGAAGGCCGAGGAGCAGCCAATCCTGGATGAAGGCGAGGCCCGAAAACGCCATCAGCAAGGTCGCGGCGAGGCCGACGGCGTTCGGAGTGACGGAGGTGGGCATCAACGCCCGGGTCGCCGCCTGCTCGATCCCGCCGAGGAGATAGCGCGAGACCCAGTCGCGGGCGGGGGTGTGCGCCCCGGCCAGGATCCGCTCCTCCACCTCCGCGAGGTCGGCGCCGGTCTCGGCAAGCATCGGAACCTCGTCTTCCGATTCCCCGCGCACGGATATTTCCCGAGCGCCCGCCTGGACCGCCCGGCGCAGCAGGGTCGATTGGAGGTCCCAGTCGCGCAACATCGCGGCCGTGTCCCTGAGCAGAGTCCCTTCGATGAGCGCGAGGCCAGCCCACCGGCTGTGGGCATCGATCCGCTCGTAACGGTCGTCCACCCGGGCGTCGGGCACCGTCAGGAGCACGTTCGGATCGGAGGCGACGAGCCGCGCGATCACCGTCTCGGAAGCGAGCAGGCCGTCACCGAAGAGAAGGAGCCGGGCTTCGGGCGCAATGGCGGCGGCGGCTTCCGCGGCGCTTCGGGCCAAGATGGGCTCGACGCCTTCGGCGCGGAGACGGTCCACGGCCTGGCCGAGAGGTGCCGTCACCCGCTCGACCGCGATCACAACGGGATCAGCGCCCGCCGCGACGGCTAGCCGAACCTGACGCTCAAGGAGGGTGCGCCCGGCGATGAGCAGGGTGGCGCGCAGCCCCCCGCCCGGATCGTCCGCCTCATGATAAGCTGCGATCAAAGCGGCCAGCTTCACCCGTCCCTCCCAAGCCAGGGAGGTGTAAGCCCGCCGAGGCGCGTTCGCAAAGCCTAAGCCGCCGCGAAATCCTCCATCGCCGCGCGGAGCTTGCGAAGCACCACCGGATCGCCGGGAGCTCCGTCGAGCGCCTCATCGGCGAGCGCGCCGAGACCGACGGCCCCGAAGCTCGCGGCGACGCTCTTGAGGCGGGAGGCCGCGATCCTCCAATTGGCGTCGCAGCGGGCGCGGGTCATCAAGTCCGCCTGACGAGCGGCGCTTTCGAGAAAGGCGGCGCGAAGCTCGCGCATCAGCTCCGGGTCGCTGCCGACGGCGGCGGCGAGGGAGGCGTCGAGGGCTCCTGGATCATAGGCCATGGGAGGCGCCCTAAAGCGAGGCTCTTAACACCTCGTATCCTTGCGAGCTTCCCAGGCGGGCCAAAGATGGTAAACAAAGGATTATGGCGGGGGCAGAACGAGCGCAGGCCGAAGCGGCCGGCTATGAGGCGGAACCGGAGACCGGGCAGGACTGGCTCGGATCTGCCACCGAGGAATCGGCCGACGCGGAAGCCTCCTTTCGGCCGGAAGGCGAGCCGGTACCCCGTTCAACCGGCGTGAAGCTGTTCGGGGCCTTCCTCCTCCTGCTCGCGCTGGGCTGGCTCGCGGCGATCGGCGCATCCCTGTGGCAGACGCGGCCGGACCCAGGCCTTCCGAATATCCTGTCCTGGACCGCGATGGCGAGCGGGCCGCTCGCCCTAATCGCGCTCCTCTGGCTGCTTCTGGGGCGAAGCTCCCGCCGGGAGACGGAGCGGTTTCGGCGAGCGGTGCAATTGATGACGACCGAGAGCCGGGCGCTGGAAAGCGTGCTCGAGATCGTCGCCACGCGGCTCGAGGAGAATCATGCGCGGCTGCGCGGCGAAGCGGAAAAGCTGATGTCGCTGGGGGACGAGGCTTCCGACCGGCTGGGGCGGGTGGCCTATTACCTGTCGAAGGAGTCGGCGACTCTGGACCGGACGGCGTCGGCGCTCGACTCGGCTGCCGCGGCCGCGAAGGTCGACGTCGGAATCCTGCTCGAGGATCTGCCCCGGGCGGAGGAGCAGGCGCGCGCCGTCGCAGCAGCCATGAAGGAAGCTGGTCTAAACGCTCACGGCCAGGCTGGAGCGCTGGAAGCTCAGCTGGCGTCAATCTCTGCAAAGGGGCGCGAGGCGGACGAAATATTGGGAGGGGCGGCTCAGCGGCTTTCTGCGCACGTCGCGCGGATCGAGAGCGGCGGAACCGCGGCGGCTGCAAGCATGGAAGAGGCGTCGGCGCGGATGAATGCCGCGGTGGACTCCGCCATGGCCCGCGCGGCCGAAGCGATCGACGCCGCGCGCGGAGCGCTGGACGCGCAAAGCGCGGCCACGCTCGCGGCCGTCGACCAGAACCGGGCGGCGCTGGAGCGGGCGGGCGAGGACGCTTCGCGGAACCTCGGCCAGCGGCTCGACTCGCTCAGCGCCCGGATGGAGACGCTCGCAAGCCACCTCGCGGCTCAGGATGCCGCCAGCCACGCGCTTGTCACCGGCCTCGGCAAGGAGCTGGCCGAGCTCGACAACTGGTTTCACCAGCTCGGCCAGACCGGCGGAGCGGAGAGCGAACGGCTTGGCGCCTCGGTCGCGGCGGTTCGGGAGAGCACCCGCGCCCTGATCGAGGAGCTTGGAAGCGGGCGTGGCGAAGCGGGCGCTCTGATGGAGACCGGCCGCGAGGTGGAGCAGCTCTTCGGCAGCCTCTCTGGACAGCTCGAAGGCCGACTTGCCGTCGGCTTGGCTTCAGTCGAATCTCAGGCCGGACGGACGGGGGAAGCCGTCGCGGCGCTGACGCCGCTGGTCGAAGGGCTCCAGAGCTCGGCGGATGCAACGGCGGCCCGGATCGTGGAGGCGGAGCGCAGTGTCGCCGGCCAGCGCGAGGCGATCGAGGCGCTGTTCGCGCGAATCGGAGAGGGAAGCGGGCAGGCGGAGGAGCAGCTCAGGGCGCTCGGATCCGCCGCGGCCGAAGCGCAATCGGCTGCGCAGAAGATGGCGGCGGAGACCGGGCCCGAGTTGATCGAGGCGCTGCTGAGGGTGCGCGAAGCGGCACAGCAGGCGTCGGAACGGGCTCGCGAGGCGATTTCGGCGGCGATACCCGCCAGCGCGGCCGCTTTGGGCGAGGCCAGCCGCGATGCGCTGGAGCAGGCGATCAGCGACACGGTCGAGCGGCAGATGGCCGAACTTTCCGCGGTGTCCGAACGGGCAGTTGCGACGGCCAGGAAGGCCTCGGAGCGTCTCACCCGGCAGATGCTGAGCCTTGGCGAAACGGCAGCGGCGATCGAAGCGAGGATCGACGAGGCGCGGCGGGAGCGGGAGGAAAAGGAGAGCGAGAATCTGTCTCGGCGAGTCGCGCTTCTAATCGAATCGCTGAATTCGACCGCTATCGACGTCACCAAGATCCTGTCCAACGAAGTGACCGACAGCGCCTGGGCCGCCTATCTGAAGGGCGACCGCGGCGTCTTCACCCGGCGCGCTGTGCGGCTTCTGGAGAATGCGGAGGCTCGGGAGATCGCCCGCCACTATGAGGAAGAGCCCGAATTCCGCGAGCAGGTGAACCGCTACATCCACGATTTCGAGTCTATGCTCCGGCGAATCCTCGCCGATCGGGACGGATCGCCGCTGGGGGTCACCATTCTGTCGAGCGACATGGGCAAGCTCTATGTGGCGCTCGCCCAGGCGATCGAGCGGCTCAGGGCCTAGCCCAGTCCAGATCGGCGGCGGTGATCCACCCGCCGAGATAATTCCCGAAGAACAGCCCGAACAAGAGGGCGGAGAGCAGAGTCGCCCGAAGCGCCACTCGCCCGACGCTGAAGCGGTGCGGTGCGCTCTCGGCATGACCGGCCGAATGCTCCACCCCTTCCTCCTCCGCAGTGCGCACTCCGAACGGAAGCACGAGGAACAGGCTCATCGTCCAGAACAGGACGTAGATGGCGAGAGCCGAGCCGAGCCTCATCAGACCCTGACGAGGAGGACGTCGACCACCGGCTTCTTGCCGGTCCAGTCGGTGGCGCAGCGGCGGACGGCGAGGCGGATGTCCTCGCGAATCTTGTCCTCGCTCTTGCCGAAGGCGCGCTTCGCGGCGTCGGAGGCGGCGGCGCAGGCTTCCTGGAGGAAGGCCTCACGGTCTTCCTCGACCGGAATGCCCTCGATGGCGATCTCGGCGGCGCCCCGGAGGCGGTCGTCGGCGCCCAGCGCGACGGCGACGGAGATGACCCCGAACTGCGCGATCTTCCGACGCTCGTTCATCGTCGTGCCGTCGGCGGCAAGGATCACGTCGCCGTCGAGGATCAGGCGCCCGACGCGCTCACGGCCGATGATCTGAGGGCCATCCGGAGCGAGGCGGACGATGTCCCCGTTTTCCTGGACGATGCTGCAGGGGATGCCCTGCTCGAGCCCGAAACGGCGATGCTCGTGCAGGTGGCGGCTTTCGCCGTGGACGGGGATCAGGATTTCAGGCCGGATCCAATGATACATGGCCGCCAGCTCAGGCCGCGCCGGGTGACCGGAGACGTGGACGTGCGCTTGACGTTCGGTGACCGTCTTCACGTCGGCGCGGGCGAGCGCGTTCATGATCCGACCGATATCGAGCTCGTTGCCGGGAATCTGCCGAGACGAGAAGACGACCGTATCCCCTTCCTCCAGCTTGATCTTGTGCTCGCCGGCCGAGATCCGGCCGAGGGCCGCGCGAGCCTCCCCCTGCCCCCCCGTGGCGACGATCAGAACCTCGCGGCGCGGCAGCGACATCGCCGCGTCGAAGTCGATCGTTTCCGGAAAATCCTTCAGATAGCCGGTGGCGTGCGCGACCTTCAGGATCCGGTCCAGCGAACGGCCGGCGACGCATAGCCGCCGGTTGGTTGCTCGGGCGACGCGCCCGATCGTTTGCAGACGGGCGGCGTTGGAGGCGAAGGTGGTGACGACCACCCTCCCCTTCGCCGCGGCCACGACCTCCTCGAGGCCGCCGCGCACCGTGGCTTCCGAGCCCGAGGGCTCCGGGTTGAAAACGTTGGTCGAGTCGCAGACCAGAGCGAGGACGCCTGAATCGCCGATCGCCTTCATCGCATCGTCGCTGGTCGACACTCCGATCTGCGGCGCGTTGTCGAGCTTCCAGTCGCCCGTGTGGAAGACCTTGCCATAGGGTGTGTCGATCAGCAGCGCGTTGGCTTCGGCGATCGAGTGGGCCAGCGGCACGTAGCGCACCCCGAAGGAGCCGAGCTGGACGCTGCCGCCCAGATCGACGACATTGAGCTCCACGTCCTTGTGAAGCCCCTCCTCCTCCAACTTTCCGGCGATGAGGCCGGCCGTGAAGGGCGTGGCGTAGAGCGGCACTCCGAGATCGGCGGCGAGATAGGGGATGGCGCCGATATGGTCCTCGTGGCCGTGGGTGAGGACGATACCGAGCAGGTCCTCGCGGCGCTTCTCTATGAAGCTGAGGTCCGGAAGGATGAGGTCGATCCCCGGATAAGCAGGATCGGCGAAGGTCATTCCGAGATCGGCCATGATCCACTTGCCGTCACAGCCGTAGAGATTGACGTTCATCCCAATCTCGCCCGAGCCGCCGAGCGCGAGGAAGAGCAGTTCTTTTCCGGGTTTCATGCCTTCACCAATGATCAGGAAGCGCCAAGGCTCCGCTTCCAGAGCAGCCCAAGGCCCTGGATCGTGAGGTCGGGCTCGATCGCGTCGAAGATCATAGTGTGGCGGTCGAACAGGGTGGCGAGGCCACCGGTGGCGACGATGGTGACCGGGCGGCCGATCTCCGCCTTCATCCGAGCAACCAGTCCCTCCATCATCGAGACATAGCCCCAGTAGATGCCGATATGCATCTGGTCCTCGGTCGTGCGGCCGATGACGGAGAGATTGCCGTCCGGCGCCTCGATGGCGATCCGGGGAAGCTTCGCCGCCGCGGTGACCAGCGCGTCGAGCGAGAGGTTGATGCCCGGCGCAATGATCCCGCCTTTGTAAGCACCCGAATAGTCGACCACGTCGAACGTGGTCGCGGTTCCGAAATCGATCACGATCAGGTCGCCTTCGTGCAGCGCATGGGCAGCGATCGCGTTCAGAACCCGGTCTGCGCCGACGCTTCGAGGCTCGGCAACGTCAAGCTCGATTCCCCATTCAGCGGAAGCCTGACCCGCAATGAGCGGCTCCACCTTGAAGTATTTCTGCGCGAGCACTTCGAGGTTGTGAAGCGCGCGCGGAACCACCGTTCCGATGATCACCGCTTCCACGACATCGCGCGGCAGCCCCTCGAGTTCGATCAGCTGGTGGAGCCAGACCGCATATTGATCGGCGGTGCGCCTTGGGTCGGTGGCGATGCGCCAGCGGGCGCGGATCACCCCGTCCTCGAGCAAGGCGAAGACGATGTTGGTGTTCCCGGCATCGACGGCAAGCAGCATCAAGGCGGTGTTTAGCGGCGGTGGCGCAGGATGGCGAGTGCCGCGACAAAGGGGTTGCGCCCTCCCCCGCCCCGTCTGCCATAAAGCGGGAATGGACACTCCACGCTCTCACCACTCGCAAGCCCGCAACCGGCTTTTCTCGACCGCCGCGTGCAGGATTACGGGCCCCGTTCTGCTCCTCGCTTTGGCATCAGCGTCGCCGCTCGCAGCCCAGCAGGTAGCCGCGCCGCTTCAGCAGCAGGTCGAGACTCATTTTCGAACCGCTGTCCCCGGCACCCGCTTCGGCCTCGTCGTCACGACGGAGGACGGCCGGGAGATCGTTGCGGTCGCGCCCGAGAGTCGCTTCATACCCGCGTCAAACACGAAGATGTTCACGACCGCTGTCGCCTTTGCGACGCTGCCGGACCTGGACAGGCCGGACTCGGCCGGCGGCGCAGCCGTCCGGCTGGAGCCACGCGTCGCGGGGGCTCCAGACGCGGTGCTTGAAGGCAATGGCGATGCCCGGCTTTCGAGTGCTCCCGGGTGCACTTCAAACTGCCTCGCGACACTTGCCGATGCGGTGGCGGCCAAAACACGGATCATTCGGGACGTGGTCGGCGACGACAGTCTGTTCCCGGACGAGCGTTGGAGCCCCGGGATGAGCTGGAACAACATACCGAGCCGCTACGGCACGGCGGCTTCGGCTCTGACCCTCGACGACAATGAGCTGGTCATGAAGGTCTCGCCCACCGCACCCGGCAAACCGCCTGCGTTGGATCTCCTGCCTTATTACACGATCGATAACAGGGCGGTGACGATCGCCGACGGCGCAACCAACCTGAGCTTCGATCGGCTCCCCGCCAGCCGGTTGGTGCGCCTCACGGGCACAATAGCGGCGGGTGCGGCTGCCGAGACATTACGGCTCGGGATCGACGATCCCGCGGATCATGCCGCCTGGCGCTTCAAGGCGCTGCTGGAAGAGCGCGGGGTTCGCGTTACGGGGGGAGTCGCCACGCGGCACCGTCCGCGCAGAGCCAGCGACGATCCGGCCGTGCGGAACGGAACGCCGCCCCCGCGCGCGCCACGCTCAGAGGCGCTCGCGCGCCTCGTCCCCGCCCCGCTGAGCGAAGACATTGCTCAGGTCAACAAGGTCAGCCAGAATCTGCACGCCGAGCTGCTGCTGCGGCGGGTCGGGCATGTGGAGGGGACCGGTTCGATCGCGGACGGCATCGCGGCGGTACGAAAGATGCTGGAGCAGGCGGGAGTTCCGCGTACCGGCTACGACTTCTCCGACGGCTCGGGGATGTCGACCTACAATCGGGTCGCGCCGCGGGCGGTGGTCACCTTCCTTCGCTGGGCGTCCACTCAGCCGTGGGGCGAGGCCTGGCGCAAGACGTTCCCCGTGGCCGGAGTGGACGGGACTCTGGCGAGGCGATTCAAGGGTACCCCGCTGGAGGGGCGGCTCTTCGCGAAGACGGGTTCGCTCAACGCCACGTCGGCCCTTTCGGGCTATATGATCGGAAAGAGCGGACGGACGCTACTTTTCTCCGTCTATGCCAACGACGTCCCCGACGGAGCCAGCGCCACCGCGGCGATGGACGCGGCCCTGGCCATGGTCGCGGAGGCGAACTGAACGTCGCCCGCCGCGGCCATGGCTCAGGCAGGGCCGACTACATCCTCAGCCGCATTCCGACCCGGAACTGGCGACCGAGCATGTCGCTGTACGTGGTGTTCGCCGCAAGACCCGTTTCCGGCAGTCGGAGCGGGCTGGCATTGAGCACATTGGTGACGTTGATGAAGAACTCTCCGGCACCGTCGCCCAGTGCGTCGAACTTGAACGTAGTGTTCAGGTCGAAATACAAAGTCCCCTTGACCCGGTTGATATCGTAGGTCGGGAACTGCGTGGTCGAGACGGGGCAGTTGGTCTGGCACTCGATAGCGTTCGCCAGATACTTGCCCGAGCTCACGCCTCGAGCGACACCGGTGAGCGAGTAGGTCGGCGTGTCGTGCGTGGCGCTGAAGCGATAGATCCACTTCGGTGTGCTGGACTGACCGCCGTTCGCACCCACCGTGTTCACCGGCGTAACACCGGGAATGCCGGTGTCGCGCAGGTTCTCGATGTAGCGCGTCGCCACACCCTTTAGCAGGACGCTGCCTTCGCCGATCCGCCTCCGATAGGCGACGTCGAAGTCAACACCGCGCACCAGGTGGGTGACGAAGTTGAAAGGCTGACTGCGGATCAGCAGATATGGATTGCCCGGCGTGGAACGGGCCGGATCCTCAGTGATCGCGTCGCAATATTGCTGCAGTCCCTCAGCACAGCGGTTAACGATCTGCTGGAAGGTGATGGTGTCGATCGCATCTTCCAGATCGATCCGGAAGTAATCGACCGAGGCGGTGAACCCGGGGAGGAATCGCGGAGACAGGACGGCACCGACGTTCCATGAATTGGCAATTTCCGGCTTGAGGTCCGTATTACCCGTGACCAAGCCCGAATAGCCGAAACTCGGAGGTCCGTTCTTTCCGTCCTGAGTGTATTTCGGGTTCGTGACCGAATCGCTGTTCGCTGTGCCCGCCTGATACAGCTCGTTCAGGTTGGGAGCGCGAATGTCTCGGGAACGAGTCACACGGAAGCGGATATCGTCGATCGGCTGCCAAGTGGCGCCCGCCTTCCAGGTCGTCACATAGCCGGCGTTCGAATATTCGGTCGCTCGCACGGCGCCGTTGAACTCGAGGCCGAACCCAAGCGGCACCACCGTCTCGAGGTAGGCTTCCTTCACATTATATTTGCCCTTGAAGGGCAGATAGTTGCCGACACCCCAGCGATTGGTCGTGGTCGGCAGCCCTTGAGCATTGGTCGAGATCAGCGGCTGGAACTCTTCCGGTACGAAACCGCGGATCTTCTCCTCGCGATATTCGGCACCGACCGCGACGCTGACATCGCCCGCCCAGGTCGCGAAGGGCGTCATCGAGAGGTTGGCGCCGGTGACGATCTGCTCCAACACCTGGTCGCGATAGGGGTCGCCCAGCACGTAGTCGATCGCCGCGGGATTGGCGACGCCGATGCCCAAGCGGTTCAGCGGCACGCAGGCCGGGTCGTTGTCGGTGGTGCTGGTGTTGACGTTGATCAGACACTGGATCGAACCGACGGGATAGCCACCGGCATTGCCTGCTGGGGCGAAGGCCGCGGCCGTCGCATTGGCGATGCGGGTAACGTGCATGATGTTCCGCGCCTGCTCGCGCAAGTCGGAGCGGCCGTACTGGGCATAGATGTCCCAGGGGGCCCGATTCCCGAACAGGTCGAAGCCACCCTCAGCGCCGATCACATAGCGCTGTACCGCGCGTCTGTTATCGAGGGCGCGATACGGCAGGTCGGCTGCGGTCGTCGTTACGCTGAACCCGGTGACGCCGGTAAGCTGCGCAGCGCCGAGCGTTTGGAGTGCGAAAGCGTTGCACGTCGTCGGCACCGGATTGGCCGTGCAGCCGGTCGTGTTCACCGTGAACGAGTTCAGGTTCGGCCCAGCGTTAAAGAATATTTTCTGCTTGTGGTACGAACCCAGAGCAAAGATCTCGATATCGTCGGCCACTTCGAAGCTAACGCGGCTGAACACGCCCCAGCGGTCGTCTTCGGGCATAAGGCCGATACGGCGATTTGAATCGTTCAACAGAAAGTCGCCGCCGACGGTGCGGTTCGGCAGGTTCGTACCCCCGAGCGCCGGGAAGTTCACAGCCCCGTACTGGAACGGGATCAGTTGGCCGTTCTGACCGAAATAGCGGCCGCGCAGAGCCCCCGCAGGTGTGCCTGTCGAGGCCGTGATGAACCCGCCGGGCGCCTGGTTGGTCTGACCGGCGTTCTGCTGGAACGTGATGAATTGCGGCTTACCGTTGCCCGCCACATAGGTCGGATCCTGGAATGCCATGTAACCCTGAAAATTCCATGGGCGGTCGTTCGGATCTACCGAGAAGATGCCGTCCTGATGCGCGATCTCGGCGTTGAAGATGACATGACCGCGACCGCCCGCGAAGGACGTGCCGCCAGCTACGCTGCCCGAATAGTTGAAGCCGTCGCCCACCGTCGTGACGCCTACGTCACCCTCGACGCGAAGGCCTTCCAGCCTCTTGTTGAGCACGAAGTTGACGACGCCCGCGACGGCGTCCGAACCATAAGCGGACGAGGCGCCGCCGGTGACCACCTCGACGCGATCGACCAGCGCCTGCGGGATCGTGTTGACATCGACCCAACCGAAGATCGTCGAGCCCACCGAGCGGCGGCCGTCGAGCAGGATCAGCACTCGGCCTTCGCCAAGGTTGCGCAGGTTCAACGCGTTGATGCCGGCCGAACCATTGGAGATATTGAGGCGCGAGTTGGAAGGCTTGGTCGAGCCGGCGAGTTGCGGCAGCTGGTTGACGAAGTCGGCAATGTTGTTGGTCGGCGACGTGTTGTCGATGTCTTCCTTCGTCAGCACGGTCAGCGGCGTCGGCGCCTGGAAGCCATCGCGAACGACGCGTGTGCCGGTGACGACGATATCCTCGCCCGCTTCGGCGTCGGCAACATCGGCCGTGGTCCCCGGCTGCTCCGCCTCTTCTTCGGTGGTGGTCGGAGTGGTCTGTGCCCAGGCGGGAGCGGCGAAGCCGCCCACGATGGCCAGAGCGGTCATGGAAGTCAGCATCGAAAGGCGCGGCAGCCGCCGCCCGGAATCCGTGTAGCTCATCGTTGAACCCCCAAATAAATCTATCCGCGAACGATCGGCGTCGTAATTCCGATCGGCGCTCCCGCATCACCCCTCGGACACGCTCCGGTAATAGAAGTGCCACCCTACGGTAATCAGCGTCAAGCGCATTTCGGCGGCTCGTTGCAGCGACATAGCGTGCCGCGCCGCTTCGTCCTCGCGGCGGCGTTTCAGATGAGGAAGACGTCGCCTGCCTGATGGACCCACAGCGTCCCGTCCGGCAGGCGGAGGCGGAGCGCCCCGGTCTCATCGAGGCCTTCGAACAAGCCCTCTATCCGCTGCTCTCCGGGTCCATGGGTGGAAAGCGCAGTCCCGGATGGGTGGGCGACGGCCAGCCAGCGGGTGCGCACCGGCGCCAGACCCTCGTTGCGCCAGCGGCCGAGCCAGCGGGCGAAGCCGTCGGCGAGCGCTTCGGCAAAGACGGCTGGATCGGGGGCGGCTCGGGTGAGCGAGGCGAAGCTGGCGGCGGGGTGGTCCATCGCCTCAGGGTGATGGGCGAGGTTGACGCCGAAGCCGATCACCACCGCCTCCCCCTGTCTCTCTAGCAGGATGCCCGCCAGCTTGCGCCCGCCCGCGAACAGGTCGTTCGGCCATTTAAGGCGGAGCTCGGCGTCGGGAGCGAAGGCGGAGGCGACTTCCTGGACCGCAACGGCTGCCACCAGTGCCAAGGTGGGCGGAGCAGGATCCCCGGGCCGCAGCCGCACCAGCGTGCTGGCGTAGAGGTTGCCCGGCGGCGAGGCCCAGGCCCTCCCCTGCCGTCCGCGGCCGCTGGTCTGGCGCTCCGCGCGCAGCCAAGAGCCTTCAGGCGCGCCTTCGCGCGCAAGCACAGCCAGATCGTCGTTGGTGGAGCCGGTTTCCGCGACCGTGCGGATCAGAAGAGCGCGCTCGCGGCGTTCCCGGCGGCGGCGCCGAGATAGGGGATCGAGAAATAGCCGAGCGGCGACACGAACAGCGCGCAAAGGGCGATAAGGGCGGTCTGCGGGAGGTCGCGGGTGGCGGCGAAGGCGGGCGCGGGATCGTCGAAATACATCGTCTTGACGATCTTCAGATAATAATAGGCGCCGATCACCGAGGTGGCGATCCCGACGGCGGCAAGCCAGGTGAGGTCCGCGCGCACCGCCGCGTCGAACACCAGGAACTTGGGCCAGAAGCCGAACAGCGGCGGCACGCCCGCCAGGCTGAACATGAAGGTCGCCATCGCCAGCGCCAGCATCGGGCGGGTGCGGGACAGCCCAGACAGGCTGGCGATGCTCTCCACCGGCCGCCCCGCCTCGTCCCGCATGCGCAGAACGACGAGGAAGGAGCCGATCGTCATCACCACATAGACGGCCATGTAGAAGAGGATGGCCGCCACCCCTTCCCTGTTCGCGGCGGCGAGACCGATCAGCGCGAAGCCGACATTGTTGATCGAGCTGTAGGCGAGCAGGCGCTTGATGTTGGGCTGGCCGATCGCGGCAACACCGCCGAGGACAGTCGAAGCCAGCGCCATGAAGATGACGATCTGGCGCCACTCGAACGTCGCCGGGCCCATCCCCTCGATCGCGGTGCGGGTGAGGAGCGCCATCGCGGCGACCTTGGGCGCCGAAGCGAAGAAGGCAGTCACCGGCGTCGGCGCGCCTTCGTAGACGTCCGGAGTCCACATGTGGAACGGAACGGCCGACACCTTGAAGGCGATCCCGGCCATTACGAAGACGAGGCCGAACAGCTCGCCGGTGGAGACGCCGTCGCGGCCGAGCGCCACCGCGATCTGGCCGAACGAAGTCGAGCCGGTGAAGCCGTAGAGGAGCGAGGCTCCGTAGAGGAGGATGCCGGAGGCGAGCGCGCCCAGAACGAAATATTTGAGGCCCGCCTCGGCCGAGCGGGTGTCCCGCCGCTGGAAGGAAGCGAGCACATAGGACGAGAGGCTGGTCAGCTCGAGCCCGACATAGAGGGTGAGAAGATCGCCCGCGGAAACCATCATTCCCATGCCGACCGACGAAAGCAGGATCAGCACCGGATATTCGGCGCGATAGTCGCCGTCGAGGCTGAACCAGCCGCTCGCGGCCACGAGAGCTGCCGCCGCGGCGATGAAGATCACCACCTTGCAGAAAGCGGCGAAGCTGTCGGCGACGTAGAGGCCGTCGAATCCGACACCGCCGCGATCGAAGACGCCCGGCACGACCAGTGAGGCGCCCACAAAGGCCGCCACCGCTAGCCAGGTGACGAGGCGCGACGAGCGGTCGCCGACATAAGCGGCAACCATCAGCAGGATGAGCGAGCTTACCGAAAGGATCACCTCGGGAAGCGTCAGGATCAGCGAGTAGTTCATCAATGCGCCCCCGCCGCCGCCGCCGCCCGCTGGTGAGCGCCGTCGCCGGCCGGCGCCGGCGCGCTGCCTCGCACGAGCTGCGCGTCACCCGCCGGCTTGGCGCGATCGACCCGCGCCAGCAGGATGCCGACGTCCCGGCGCATCGGGGCGAGGAAGCTCTCGGGGTAGATGCCCATCCAAAGCACGACCGCGGCGATCGAGGTGAGCATTGCGAGCTCGCGCTTGTTGAGGTCGGGAAGCGCGGCGGCCTCCGGCGTGCGGGCGGTGCCGTAGGCGACGCGCCAGTAAAGGTAGAGCATGTAGGCCGCGCCGAGGATGATGCCGGTGGTGGCGACGAACGCGACCCAGCTGTTGGCGCGATAGGCGCCGACCAGGCTCAGGAACTCGCCGACAAAGCCGCCGGTGCCGGGAAGGCCGACCGATGCCATGGTGAAGAGCAGGAACAGCACCGCATAAGCCGGCATGTTGTTGGAAAGGCCGCCGTACCGCTCGATCTCGCGCGTGTGGAGGCGGTCGTAGATGACGCCCACGCAAAGGAACAAGGCGCCGGACACGAGGCCGTGGCTCAGCATCACGATCAGCGCGCCTTCCATGCCCTGCCGATTGAAGGCGAAGAGCCCGATCGTCACGAATGCCATGTGCGCGACGGACGAATAAGCAATCAGCTTCTTCATGTCCTTCT
>DASWOC010000028.1:0-44092 GCA_036398895.1 Allosphingosinicella sp.
CAGCTCCTTCGCCAGCTTCACCCGCTGAGCCTCGCCGCCGCTCAGCGTCGTCGCCTGCTGGCCGACCTTGATGTAGCCGAGGCCGACTTCCTCAAGCATGCGCATCTTCTCGCGGATCGGGGGGACGGCCTTGAAGAACTCGGCCGCGTCCTCGACCGTCATGTCGAGGACGTCGGCGATGCTCTTGCCCTTGAACTTCACCTCGAGCGTCTCGCGGTTGTAGCGCTGGCCGTGGCAGACGTCGCAGGTGACGTAGACGTCCGGGAGGAAGTGCATCTCGATCTTGATGAGGCCGTCGCCCGAGCAGGCCTCGCAGCGGCCGCCCTTGACGTTGAAGCTGAAGCGGCCGGGCTTGTAGCCGCGCGCCTGGGCCTCGGGGAGGCCCGCGAACCAGTCGCGGATTTGGGTGAAGGCGCCGGTGTAGGTGGCGGGGTTGGAGCGCGGCGTGCGGCCGATCGGCGACTGATCGATGTCGATCACCTTGTCGAGATATTCGAGGCCGGTGATCTTCTCGCACGGGCCGCAGACGACCCGGGCGCCGTTCAGCTGGCGCGCGGCGCCGGCGTAGAGCGTGTCGATGGTGAAGCTCGACTTGCCCGAGCCGGAGACTCCGGTGATGCAGGTGAAGGTGCCGAGCGGGATGGAGGCGGTGACCTCCTTGAGGTTGTTGGCGCGGGCGCCCTTGACGGTGAGCTTGCGGCCGTTGCCTTTGCGGCGGGTAGCTGGGACGGCGACGGAGCGGCGGCCGGTGAGGTAGTCGGCGGTGAGGGACTTTTCGTTGGCGAGCACCTCGTCCAGCGTGCCGCGGGCGACGACCTCGCCGCCGTGGGCGCCGGCGCCGGGGCCCATGTCGATGACGTAGTCGGCGGTTCGGATGGCGTCCTCGTCATGCTCGACGACGATGACGGTGTTGCCGAGGTCGCGCAGGCGCTTGAGGGTGATGAGGAGGCGGTCGTTGTCGCGCTGGTGGAGGCCGATCGAGGGCTCGTCGAGGACGTAGAGCACGCCTGAGAGGCCGGAGCCGATCTGGGAGGCGAGGCGGATGCGCTGGCTCTCGCCGCCCGACAGGGTGCCGGAGGTGCGGTCGAGGTTCAGATAGTCGAGCCCGACATTGTTGAGGAAGCCGAGGCGCTCGTTGATCTCCTTGAGGATCGCACGGGCGATCTCCTTCTGCTGCGGGTTCAGCTTCTCCTCGAGGGTGGAGAACCATTGAAGCGCGTGGCGGACGGAGCGGCGCGTGGACATGGAGATGTCCTCGCCGGCGATCTTGACCGCCAGCGGCTCGGGGCGGAGGCGGGCGCCGTGGCAGGTCTCGCAGGGGGCGGCGGATTGGTACTTTGAGAGCTCCTCGCGCATCCAGGCGCTCTCGGTCTGCAGCATCCGGCGGTTGAGGTTGCCGATCACGCCCTCGAAGGGCTTCTTGACGTCGTAGCTCTTGCGGCCGTCGACGAAGGTGAGGGTGACGGGCCTCCCCCTGGTGCCGTGGAGGATGATGTCGTGCACCTCCTCCGAAAGCTCGTTCCAGGGCGTGTCGAGGGCGAAGCCGAACTCGCGGGCGAGGGAGCCGAGGACCTGCATGTAGTAGGGGCTGGGCGGGTTCGACTTCGCCCAAGGGACGACGGCGCCCTTCTTGATCGAGAGATTCTGGTTGGGGACGACGAGCTCCGCGTCGAAGAGGAGCTTCTCGCCGAGGCCGTCGCAGGCGGGGCAGGCGCCCTGGGGGGCGTTGAAGGAGAAGAGGCGCGGCTCGATCTCAGCGATTGTGAAGCCGGAGACGGGGCAGGCGAACTTTTCGGAGAAGACGATGCGGCCGGGAGGGGCGTTGTCCATCAAAGCCCTCTCCCCTCTGGGGAGAGGGTTGGGAGAGGGGGAGTCTCCGGCAGCTTCAGCGTCTTCGGGAGAGGCACTGCCCCTCTCCCCGGCCCTCTCCCCAGAGGGGAGAGGGGGAGCGTCGGCGGGGTCGAGGTAAACGAGGCCTTCGGCGAGCTTCAGCGCCTGCTCGAGGCTGTCGGCGAGCCGCGTCTCGATGCCCTCGCGCACGACCAGGCGGTCGACCAGAACCTCGATGTCGTGCTTGTACTTCTTGTCGAGGGCGGGGGCGTCCTCGATGTCGTAGAGCTGGCCGTCGATGCGGACGCGGGTGAAGCCCGCTTTCTGCCACTCGGCGAGTTCCTTGCGATACTCGCCCTTGCGGCCGCGCACCACCGGGGCGAGCAGATACAGGCGCGTGCCTTCGGGGAGCGCCATGACGCGGTCGACCATCTGGCTGACGGTCTGCGCGCTGATCGGGAGGCCGGTTTCGGGGCTGTAGGGCACGCCGACGCGCGCCCAGAGCAGGCGCATGTAATCGTAGATCTCGGTGACGGTGGCGACGGTCGAGCGCGGGTTGCGGCTGGTGGTCTTCTGCTCGATCGAGATTGCGGGGGAGAGGCCCTCGATATGGTCGACGTCGGGCTTCTGCATCATCTCGAGGAACTGGCGCGCATAGGCCGAAAGCGACTCGACGTAGCGGCGCTGCCCCTCGGCGTAGATGGTGTCGAAGGCGAGACTCGACTTGCCGGAGCCGCTGAGGCCGGTGATGACCGTCAGAGTCTCGCGCGGGATGTCCACGTCCACGCTCTTCAGATTGTGCTCGCGCGCGCCGCGGACGGAGAGGTGAGTCAGCATGGCCGTTGTCGTTCCAGTTATGTTCCGAGGCTAAAGGAGCGCGCGCGACAGGTCAACGCGGACCAGCCGAGATGGGTTCGGCAGGGGTGAAAGGCAAGGCGGAGCGGGTCCTTCCGAAAATGCGCGCACTGCGGTAGGCTCGGCGCGGGAGCGCGGGGGAAGCCGGGATGGACGTGGAAGCGAAGCCGAAAAGGCCACGGCGCATCCGGCAACAGCCGGCGGCGCAACTGGACACGCCGGACCCGATCGAGATCGCGATGAAGGCGGTCGCCGCGGGCGCGGAAAGCAGCGGCCCAGCGCGGATGGTGCTCGAGAAGCATGCGTGCCTGATCGACATACAGTGCAGGCGGGAGCGCGAGGAGCTCGGCAATGTCCGCGTCCAGCGGATCACGCGCTGGCTGATCCTGGCAGCGGTCGCGGCCGCGATCGCCGGCATCGGCGCCTCGCTGTGGGCGGCGAGCCGCTCCTCCTCGCTCGTCATCGAAGCTTTCGAGGTGCCGCCGGCGCTCGCCCAGAGAGGCCTGACGGGGCGGGTGGTCAGCGCGCGGGTCCTCGACCGGCTCGCGGAGCTCCAGCGCCAGACCGATTCGATGCGCGGCGAGAAGAGCTATGCGGAGAATTGGGACGACGAGATCAAGCTCGACATCCCCCAGGCGGGCATTTCGCTGGGCGATGCGTGGCGGACGATGAAAAGCTGGCTCGGCCAGCAGACGCGGATCGGCGGCGAGATCGTCGCGACGCCCGCGGGCCTGGCGATCACCACCCGCGCCGGCTCGCTTAGTGGCGGCACGGTCGAGGGTCCCGCGGGGAATGTCGATGCCCTCATTACCGAAGCGGCAAAGTCGATCTACAAGGCGACCCAGCCCTATCGCTATGCGATCTCGCTGCCGGCTGAGCGGTGGCGGGAGACGGAGCAGGCCCTCCTCGGTCTCACCGGCAATCCTTCCGAACTTGAGCGCAAGTGGGCCTATAGCGGCCTGGGGGTTATCTACAGAGGGCGCGGTGAGTACAGGCGGGCCGTTGCGATGGCGAGGCGAGCTCTCGCACTAGAGCCGAACCTTCTTCCCGCCCTTGGGAATCTGGTACTCACCGAGGAGAGGCTTGGACACGGCGAGGCGATGCTCACGGCGCATTCGCGGTACGAGCGCGCGCACCAGGACGTTTCCTGGGAGGAGTATGATCGTCGAATCGCAGACTGGACCCGCGCGTCGATCGGCTGGACGGCGGCAGCCGCGCTTGCAGACGCAGCGGGGATCAGGCGAAATGCCCGTTGGATCGAGGAGCTCGGTGCTACACCGGGCTTCAGTGAGCAAGCGGCCAGGGCTTATGCGGACGCTGCCATCATCGAGCGCGATTATCGAAGGGCGGCGGCTCTGGTCGCACCCTTGCTCGCAAGCGCCTCGCCGGGGGGAGTCGAAACCGGCCGGATCGCGCTCGCTGGGGCGCGGCTGAAGCGCGCCGCGGAGCACGGCGACCGGCAGGGGGCGCTGCGCGCCGCTGCCGAATTCCACGCCGCGGTTGCGGCCAACGCCACGCGCCTGAGCATTCCGGCGCAACGCATCTTCATCCCCGAACGCGGCGAGGTGGCGATCGCCCTCGCCCAGGGGGGGGCAGCCTCCGAAGCGCAGGCGCTGGCGGCGGCGCTTCCGCGCGATTGCTACGATTGCCTGCGCGCGCTCGGATGGGCCGCCCTCGCCGGCGGCGACGGGGCGGCGGCGATGCGGTGGCTTCGGGAAGCCGTTCGGCAGGGCCCGTCGCTCCCACGGGCCTATTCCGATCTGGGCCAGGCGCTGCTGGGCGCGGGAGACGTCCAGGGGGCGCTGCGGCAGTTCGACCTCGCCCGTGCCAGGGCGCCCAACTGGGCGGACCCGCTCAAGTTGTCGGGCGACGCGCTGCTGCGACAGGGCGACGCAGCCGCCGCCGAGCGAAGCTACCGCGCGGCGGCGGCACGGGCACCGCGCTGGGGCACGCTCCACATCCACTGGGCCGAGGCGCTGTGGCGGCTGGGGCGGCGCGACGAGGCGCGGGCGACGCTTGCCGCGGCTGCCGGGATGGACCTCGCGCCCCACCAGCGGTCGCTGGTCGAGCGGATGCGAGCGCGAGCGGCACGGCGGAGCTGATCCCGCCGTTGCCATGGCACGTTCTTATAAGGATCGTCAGCTGTATCAAGCCGGCGGCCGACGCCGGTCGGCGAAGATGCGGCTGCCGCCGGTCAACGTATAGCCGCCAACTAATAATTTCCAGGAACCACCAGCCGCCCGGAGATTTTGTAATTGGGGGCCGTCCGGCTCCCGCGCTGCACGCGCGCTCGATCTTGAGAGAGGTAGTCGATGGAAAAGGCGATTGTGGAACTGGTTTGCGAGGAACTGGAGAGCGTGAGCGGGGGCACCGACACGAGCGGGACCACTTCTCCCCCGCCCGAAGAGCGCGGCGGCAAATATATCCTAGCCGGCGGCTGAGCCTATCCGGGGGCTTCCGCCGCTTGCCGGAAGCGCCCCACCGGCCCCAAGCTCGGCCTTCCCCCACCGCTCCCAATCGCCAGTCCTTCACCAGCTTCAGCGGGTCTGAGGCTGTCGGCAAGGCGCGTCTCCACTAAGTGAGGCGGAGAGCGCGCGTTCGTACCTCCCCGGGCCCATACGTCCTTCGCGGTTGCGAGGGCATTTTCACTGGGGCACAAAGTGCAGCATGGACATACAGGAAACCGCCGAGCCCAGCGCCACGCTTGCCCGCCTGGGCTTCAGCGACATGGAAGCCGCCATTTATGTGGATCTGCTCAAGCATCCCGGTTCGACCGGTTATCGCGTCGGCCGCTCCATTCGGAAGCCACATGCCAACGTCTATCAGGCGCTGGTGGCGTTAGAGCAGAAGGGGGCGGTGTGGTTCGAGGAAGGGGAGACCCGCATCTACAGCGCCGTCAAGCCGAACGAGCTGATCGGCAATCTGAAGAACCGCTACCAGCGTGAGTGCGAGCAGGCGGAACGGGCTCTTGCCACGCTGGAGGTGAAGGCGCCGGAGGAAGACCGCTTCTTCCGTCTCACCAGTCGCGACCAGGTCCTCGCTCGAGCCGCCGCGATGCTCGCCGAGGCCAAGGAAACCGTGCTGATCGAGCTTTTCCCCGCTTGGGTAGAGCCTTTGCGCCCGAATATCGAGGAAGCGATCGCGCGCGGGGTGATCGTGGCCGGCCTCGTGTTCCGCGAGGAGGACATGATCGAAGGCGGCCGATTCCAGGTTTCCGGCATTTCCGACCGTGTCTCGCAGGTCTGGCCCGTGGACCAGATGGTTCTCGTCATCGACGCCTGCGAGTTCCTGATCGCGCACCTGGACAAGCGCGGGGTTCTGACCCGGGCGACTTGGGTGACCAGTCCCTTCGTGGCCACGATCCTCAACAACGGCATCGTCGCGGACGTGATCCTGCACGGCCTCCCGGAAGCGAAGCAGATCTTCAGCTTCAATCGGCACGTATTCGGTATTCTCCCCCCGGGTTTGCGGCAATTGCTGGGGATCAGCGAGAGCTGAGCGCCGATCGCGGCCGGTGACCTGTCGCCAAGCCGCGCCGCGGCGGCCGCAGCAAACGCCAACTTTTCGACGAACCGCACTTCGCAGGCCGCTCTCTTTGTGCCATGCTACCTTCGTAGCAGAGGAGAATCGGTTCCGGTGATCAGCAAGCTTCCGCGCCGCGAGCGCGAGATTTTCGAGATTTTGTGCAGCGCGGGGGAGGCGACGGCCGCCGAGGTTCGGCGGGCGATGGCGGACGCTCCAAGCCATTCGGCGGTCCGGACGATGCTGTCGCGGCTCGAGGCCAAGGGGATGGTGAAGCACACGACGGTCGATCAGGCCTATGTCTATCGAAGCGTGCCGCAGCCGGCGAAGGTGCGCGAAACCGCGCTCAAGCAGATGGTCAAGACCTTCTTCGACGGCTCGGCGGCGAGCGCGGCGACGGCGCTGCTCGGACTTTCCAAATCGATGAAACCGGAAGAGCTCGATGCGCTGCAACGGGCGATCGACAAAGCGAAGGAGCGTGAGCAATGAGCTACGAGTTCCTGATCGAGATGGGCTGGAAATCGGCGGCGATCGCCGGAGCGGCCCTGCTGCTGGTTTTCGCCTTGCGGTCGCGAGCCGCCGCCGACCGCGCCGCGGTGCTGAAGCTGGCCGTGGCGCTGTTGCTGGCGCTCCCCGGAATCGCGCTGTTCGCGCCGGCCTTCGAGATCGAGACGGCGGCCGCCCCGGCAACCGCGCCGGTCGCCAGCGCCGCCTTCGTTCCTTCGGTGGACGCCGCTTCCACTCCGCTTCCCATGGTCGAAGCTGCTCCCGCCGCCGTCGAGCCGTCTGGCGCGGATTGGAACGACCCGAGCCTCCTCTTCTTTCTCCTTTATCTCGGCGGTGTCGCGATGGTGGGCGGCCGTCTCGCCGCCGGCCTGTGGACGCTCGGCCGGTGGACCCGCTCCGCTGAGGAGGCCCGCTCGGCCACCTGGCAGTCTGCGCTTGCCCGCGCCGGCGGTGCCGATCTCGGAATCCGCCTGCTCGTGTCCGACGAGGCGAGCTCGCCGCTCAGCTGGGGCTGGCGGCGCCCGGTCATTCTTCTCGACTGCGACACCTATCGCCAGCCTGGGGAAGCCGACGCGATCCTCGCCCACGAGGTCGCACACGTCGCTCGCCGCGACTGGCCGTCGCTGATCTTCTCGCGGCTGGCGGTCGCCCTCTTCTGGTTCAACCCGCTCGTCTGGAGGCTCGACCGCGAGGTCGGCCAACAAGCCGAGGAGGCTGCAGACAGCGAAGCCGCGGCCAAGGTCGAGCCTGCCCGCTACGCCCAGACCCTGCTCGACTGGGCTCGGCAGGGACGGGGGGCGCTTCCCGCCAACGCCATCGCGGCGCGCGAGCCGGGCCTCTCCCGCCGGGTCCGGGCCATCCTCGACGGGCGCGTGTCCCGCCGCTCGGGTTCCTTCTGGACATTCGCGGCCATGGCGGGCTGCGCGGCGCTGGCGGCCCCCGTCGCTGCTCTGGAGTTCGTTGAGGCGGCGCCTGAAGCGCCCGCGGCGCCTGAAGCGCCCGCGGCCCCGCCAGCGCCGACGGCCGCTGCTCGCGTCGGGCTTGTTCCCGTTCCGGCCGCTCCGGCCGCTCCGGCAGCGCCGGCAGTTCCGGCTTCCGTGCCCGCGCCTCCGGCGGCGCTCGCCTTAGCTCCGGCTTCGCCTGCTGCGCCCCCGGTACCGGCCGCCCTTCCTGCGCCCGCTCCTGTCCTTGCGGCAGTGGCGGCGCGCCCGGCCGCCCCTCCCCGGCCGGCCCCGGCCCCCCGCCCCTTTATCCACGAAAAGGCGATCGAGGCGCAGGTGGAGGCGGCGGTCGCCCAGGCGATGAAGTCGGTGGAGGTTTCGACCGCTTTGGCCGAACGTCAGGCCGAACGGGCCGCGCAGGCCGCTCTCGCATCGGTCGCTCACGGTGCGGCCGGCATGGAAGCAGGCGCCGATGGCATGGAGGCTGGCGCCCGCAGCATGCGGAACGAAGCAGCGAAGCTACGCAGCCGCGACTATCGGGACCAAATCATTCGCAAGAAAGCCGAGCAGGGCAAACGAGTGACCCACGAGGAGCTCCTCGAAGCCGCACGCGGACTCGAGGAGGGCGCGGAGGAAATGAAGGAGGGAGCCCGTGAGATGCGCAGGGGCGCCGCCGAAATGCGCCGTGGGCATCGCCGCTAAGGAAGCGATGGCAACGCGCGCGGGGTGATGGACTTCGGCCCTCCTTTTGCTAGCGTGGCGGCGAAAGGAGGGCTTCCCGTATGCTTATCCGCCTCCGTGAAGGCCTCGCCCTTGTAGCGCTCTCCGCCGCCCTGGCCGCCTGCGCGACCCGCATGCCCGACGCGACGCAGCGCACCCCCAAAGCCACACCCGCGCCCGCCGCGACCTATGACGTCGTCATTCGGGGCGGCACGATCTACGACGGGACCGGCGGAGCGCCCTTCGTCGGCGATGTGGGGCTGAACGGCGACCGGATCGCCTATCTCGGGCCTTCGCTGAAGGGACGGGGGCGCACCGAGGTGGATGCCAAGGGGCTCGCTGTCGCTCCGGGCTTCATCAACATGCTGAGCTGGGCGGGCGACACTCTGCTCCAGGACCCGCGCGCGATGAGCGACGTCAAGCAGGGCGTCACCCTGGAGGTGATGGGGGAGGGGAGCTCGATGGGCCCCTACAATCCCGCAACCCTCGCCGAGATGCAGCGGGATCGGGCGGCGGACGGACTGCCGCAGTGGAGCACGCTCGGCGGCTATTTCGACCTGATCGAACGGCGCGGCGTCTCGGTGAACGTCGCCAGCTTCGTCGGGCACACGACGGTTCGTATCCACGAGATCGGCCGAAACGACGTCGATCCGACGCCCGAGCAGCTCGCCCGGATGCGCGCGCTGGTAAGGAGGGCGATGAACGAAGGGGCGATGGGGGTCGGCACGTCCCTCATCTACGTGCCGGCCCTCTACGCGGAGACGGACGAGCTCGTCGCCCTCACCAGTGAGGCGGCGCGCTGCGGCGGCATGTATATTAGTCATATGAGGAGTGAGGGGGCGGGGCTGCTCGGCGCGATCGACGAGCTGATCGAGATCAGTCGCCGCTCCGGCGCCCGCACGGAAATCTACCATTTGAAGGCGGCGGGGCGCTCCAACTGGCCGCTGATGGACGCGGCAATCGCGAAGGTGGAGACGGCGCGGGCCGCGGGGGCTCCGATCACGGCGAACATGTACCTCTACACCGCCTCGGGAACGGGGCTCGACAGCACGCTTCCCGCCTGGATTCGTGAGGGCGGGCATCCGGCGCTGATGGAGCGGCTTCGCAATCCGGAGCTGCTCGCCCGGGCGGCGGCGGAGATGAAGGGCGGCACTCGCGACTGGTCGACGGTCCAGCCGACCGGCTTCCGCAACCCTGCTCTACGAATCTACGCGGGCAAGCGGATGCCCGAGATCGCCGCATTGCGCGGCAAGAGTGTCGAGGAGACGGCGCTCGAGCTGGTTCGGGACGACGACAGCCGGGTGGGCACCATCTTCCATTCCATGTCGGAGGAGAATGTGAGGAAGGGGCTGGTGCGCCCGTGGGTCAGCCTGGGGTCCGACGCGACGGCCGTCGCGATCGACGCCACTGCCGACGCCGAGCCCGTCCATCCACGCCGCTACGGCAATTTCGCGCGGCTGCTCGGCAAATATGTGCGCGACGAGAAGTTGCTGACGCTTCAGGAGGCGGTGAGGAAGCTCGCCTGGCTTCCGGCGCAAAATCTGCGGATCGAGGGGCGCGGCAAGCTGGCCAAGGGCTTCTTCGCCGATCTCGCCATCTTCGATCCCGCGACAATCGCCGACCGCGCCACCTTCGAGGCGCCGCATCAATATTCGGTCGGAATGCGCCACGTCTTCGTCAACGGAGTCCAGGTGCTCCGCGACGGGGAGCATACGGGCGCGAAGCCGGGGCGGGCGGTGCGTGGCCCGGGTTGGAAAAAGTGCAACCAGGCGGGAGCGGGGCAATGAAGAGACTGATACCGGGCCTAGCCCTTCTGCTCGCCGCCTGCGTGACCGCGCCGTCCGAGCCTGCCTATGACACGGTCATCCGCGGCGGGACGATCTACGACGGGAGCGGCGCCGCGCCTTATGCCGGCGACGTCGCGATCAAGGGAGACCGCGTCGTGTGGGTGGGACCTCGGCTCGACGGCCGCGGCCGGACCGAGGTGGACGCGCGCGGGCTCGCGGTGGCGCCGGGCTTCATCAACATGCTCAGCTGGGGGACTGAGAGCCTGATCGTCGACGGCCGCGGCCAGAGCGACATCCGCCAGGGCGTGACGCTCGAGGTGATGGGCGAAGGCATGTCGATGGGGCCGTGGAACGAGGCCATGAAGAAGTCGGAGCTCGAACAGCAGGGCGACCTCCGCTTCCCGATCACCTGGACGACGCTCGGCGAGTATCTCGAGATGCTCGAGAAGAAGGGCGTCTCGCCGAACGTTGCGAGCTTCGTCGGAGCGACGACGGTGAGGGTCCACGAACTCGGTGAGCGGGACGTCGATCCGACCCCCGAGCAGCTCCGGCGCATGCGAGCGCTCGTCCGGCAGGCGATGAACGAGGGGGCCTTGGGGGTGGGCTCCTCGCTGATCTATGCGCCGGCCAGCTTCGCCGAGACTCCCGAGCTTGTCGCGATCACCACCGAGGCGGCGAAATGCGGCGGCATGTATATCAGCCATATGAGGGACGAAGGTCCGCGCCTCCTCGAGGCGATAGACGAGCTTATCGAGATCTCGCAGAAATCGGGAGCGCGCGCCGAGATCTACCATTTCAAGCAATCCGGCCGCTCTAACTGGGGCAAGATCGATGCGGCGATCACCCGGGTCGAGGCGGCGCGGAAGCGCGGACTCAAGATCACGGCCGACATGTACACCTATCCGGCGAGCTCGACCGGCCTCGACGCGGCGATGCCCCTCTGGGTTCAGGAAGGCGGGATCGACGCCTGGGTCGCCCGGCTCAAGGATCCGGCGACACGGTCGCGTGCCCTTGCCGAGATGCGTGGACCCAAGGCGACGGAGAACGGACAGCTGGTCGTCCAGGAGCCGGACAAGGTGCTGCTCCTCGGCTTCAAGACGGAGAGGCTGAAGCCGCTCGCCGGCAAGACGCTTGCCGAGGTCGCGAAGGCGCGCGGCAAGTCCCCCGAGGAGACGGCGGCCGACCTCGTCGTGGAGGATCATACACGGATCCAGGTCGCCTATTTCGGAATGAGCGAGGACAATGTCCGGCGAGCGGTCGCTCTGCCGTGGATGAGCTTCGGCTCTGACGGCGCGGCTTTGGCCAGTGAGGGCGTGTTCGTGAAGTCGAGCACCCACCCTCGCGCCTACGGCAATTTCGCGCGCCTCCTCGGCAGATATGTGCGGGACGAGAAGAGGCTGAGCCTGCAGGAGGCGGTGCGAAAGCTCACCTCGCTCCCTGCGTCGAACCTCGGACTCGTCGATCGCGGCGCGCTCAGGCCCAATTATTTCGCGGACATAGCCATCTTCGACCCGGCGACGATCCGCGACAATGCCACCTTCGAGAAGCCGCACCAATATGCCACGGGCGTCCGGCACGTCTTCGTCAACGGCGTGCAGGTGCTCCGCGACGGAGAGCATACAGGGGCCACGCCCGGACGGGCGGTGCGCGGGCCTGGCTGGAGGAAGTGCGCCGCCTGAGGTTCAGCGCGAGGGCAGGGTCTCTTCGCGAAGGCGGCCGCTATTCTCGAACTCCGGCCGGATCCGGGAGTCCGGCAGGCGATCGTTCACCGGCGGGAGCGGCGGCGCCGCTGCCACACCGCTGACTGCCAGCCGCGGCTGAGGCGCCGGGGGCAGGGCGTCCGGGAAGATGAAGGGGGGAAAGGGCGCGGCCGCCGTCGCTGCGGCTGAGCGGGCGACGCCGAGGCTGATCGGGAGGCGGGTGGCGATGATCGTCGCAGACGAGGGTTCGCGGCCCGAGTAACGCTGGCTGAAAGCACTCGGCTGCCCCCACGCGCCGAGCATCCGGTAGAAATTGTGGTTGCCGATGATCGCGATCTTCGCGAGGCGGGTCGCCCAGGCGGGGAGAACCTGGTGCGTGTGATAATGGGTGGCGAGACCGACCGAGGCTTCGACCTTGCCGGCAAGGGCCTCGGCGGCGAGTCGGCGCGCGCGGAGCCAGTCGGCGCCGAAGGGGGAGAAGCGCATGGAGCCGTCACAGGTGAAGGTGAACTGGCAGCCGCCGCCCGCCCGCATCGGCCCCTGATAGACAACTCCGCAGACGCTGCCCGGATAAGCGGGGTGGCGGACCCGGTTCAGGACAACCTGGGCCACCGCCCTCTGGCCCTCCTCGGGCTCGGAGCGGGCCTCGTAATAAATGGCTTCCGCGAGGCACTGGAGCGAGCGCATCCGGTCGATTGCGCCCAGGCCTTTGAAGGCGATCGCGGCGGCACTCGGGTTCGGGCCGCCGGTGAGCGGGATCGTGGCGTTGATCGCCAGCGCTTCCGACGGGGCGACGTTCTGAATGGCGGCGGGCTCGGGCAGCACCAGATCGGCCGGAGCGGGCTGCGCGGCGACGCTCTGGGGCAGATCGGGCGCCTCGGCGGCACGGGAGGGGACGCAGGAGGCGCTCAGAAGAAGCAGCGAGACGCAGGCCAGCTCCCGCCCGCGCTGCCAAGGCAGCTCGGCCAAAGCCTTGAAAAACATGCCGTCTTGAACTGCCACGCCAGCTTCACCGCCTATCCGGAACTGTGCGCCCTACAGCCAGATAACTAATTTTGTTGCCACGCTCCGCCCCCTCATTTCGTCCTGTCCCAGATCGGCACGGTGAGGTCCGCCGGAGTTAAGTTGCGGGGCGGAAAGAAAGTTTTGGATCGCTTTGGCGCGAGGGAACGTTTGGAGAGCCTGATCTCGATCAAGCGGCGGTGTTGTGATGCGTAAGATGTTAGCGTGCGTTTCGCTGGCGGCTCTCCTGGCGAGCGGCTGCGACATGGTAAGCGGGGGCGGCAATGGCGGCTCCGCTCAGACGGTGAGCGTCGATCCCAAGTCCGTCACTCAGGAGGCGCTGCAGGCGGCGGTCACCGACGATCGGGTGAAGCGCTTCTACGAAGCCCGCGGCTGGACGGCCGCCTGGACGGGTGAGCGGGCGAACGAGCTTACCGCCGCCTTCGCCGACGCGGAGCGCCACGCCATCGATCCCAAAGCGTTCATGAACCATGCGAAGAGCGGGTCGAGCCCCGCCGAGCGCGAGGCCGGCCTGACGCTCGCGGCGATCGAATATGCGCAGGCGCTTGCGACGGGCGCCGTCGATCCGCGCAAGATCTTCGAAGTCTATGAAGTGCCGATGCACAAGGCCGACGTGTTTGCTGGCCTGTCCAAGGCGGCGGAGCAGGGCGGCGTGCGCGAATGGCTGGCGAGCCTTCCGCCCCAGGACGCGGAATATAAGGCGCTGTCCGACGCCTATGTCGCCTATCGCCAGAAGGCCCGGCAGGAGCAGCGCGCGGCGATCCAGGTCGGCGAGTCGATCAAGCCGGGCCAGAAGGATCCGCGGGTTCCGCAGATCGCCGCCGGGCTTCGGGCGAACGGCTATCTCGCACCCGACCCCGCACCCGCCGAGGAGAAGGCGAAGACCAAGGCGAAGTCTAAGGCCGCGGTGGACACGACAACCTATACAAGGGAAATGGCGGCGGCGGTTGCCCGGGTCCAGGAGGATTACGGGATCAAGGCCGACGGCGTGATCGGCAGTTCGACCCTGGAGGCGCTCAACACCGGCGCCAAAGAGCGCGCGCGGATCCTCGCGGTCAATCTGGAGCGGCGGCGCTGGCTTGAGCGGACGCCCGCGCCGACCCGGATCGACGTCAACACGGCGGCGGCGGAACTCAGCTACATTCGCGAAGGCGCGGTGGCCGACCGGCGGCGGGTGGTCGTCGGCCAGCCGGACTGGGAGACGCCCGAGCTCGGCTCCCCGATCGTCCGCCTCGTCGCCAACCCGCCCTGGACGGTCCCGGAGTCCATTGCCGAGGAGGAGATCCTGCCTAAGGGCGCCGCCTACATGGCCAAGGAGCGGATCAGCATGAAGAACGGGCGGCTGGTCCAGGCGCCAGGACCCAAGTCCGCGCTCGGCCTGGTCAAGCTCGACATGGCGAACCCTCACGCAATCTACCTTCACGACACGCCGGCCAAGGCCTTGTTCGCTTCGACCGAGCGTCATGCCAGCCACGGCTGCGCGCGGGTCGAGAATGCGGTTGAGTTCGCGCGGCTGCTCGCGAAGGACCAGGGCAAGCTGGAAGAGTTCGACAAGGCGCTGGCGACCCAGAAGGAGACGTCGGTGCCGCTCGAGAACAAGATCCCGGTGCGGCTGCTCTATCACAGCGCCTATTTCGACGGTGGCAAGGTGGTGTTCCGGACCGATCCCTATGGCTGGGACGACAAGCTTGCCCAGGCGCTCGGCCTGGGCGGTCAGGTCCGGCCGCGGGTCAAGACGCATATCGGCGACATAGGCCCCTAAAGGGCTAAGCGGGCGGGGGCGCGGCCCTCGCCCGCTTGCGTTCAGCTCGACTGGCGTTCTCTGGGCGAGCCCCTGTCGGCGGAGTTCCCGGCTTTCTTCTCGCCATGGATCGCCGCGCCGGACGTGCCCTTGGCGCGCTCATGATCCTCGAGCGTGGGGTTGCCGCGGTTGTTGCTGCTCTTTCCGCCGCCACTGTTGCTTCGCATTCCTACTCTCCTTGCCGTTCCTCCTGACAACGAGACGGCGGCGATTCCTTTCCCCTGAAGCCGTACCGGATGCGGCGTTCGTCGAACCGCGGATGCGGTTCGTCGGGCGCGGGGCCCGTTCGCCGAACGGTTTCGCCTCCATGTCGAACGCGGCGCGCGCGGACGAAAAGCCGGGGCTAACTCCTGTTTCAGCGGCGCGGGGTTCGGCCCTCGCTTCATCCCCGGGGGAAGGGTCCCGTGTCGCGCCCCCAAGGTTCAAGGAAGGAGTTACCCATGTTCAAGCGGACTTTCTCGGCAGTCGCCGCAGCGGCCCTGACGGCCGGCACCCTGGCCCTCAGCACGCCCGTCCTCGCCGCATCGATCGGTGAAACGGTGACCATCAATTACAGCGACCTCAATCTCGAAACCGCCGCCGGCCGCGCTCACTTCGAGCGGCGCGTGAAGCAGGCCGCCCGCAGCGTCTGCGGCGCCACCCAGCGCCTTCCGCTCTCGATGCAGAGCGCCGCCAAAGCGTGCGTCGACGAGGTCATGGCGGAGGCGGCCGCCCAAGTCGAAACCGCATCGCGCGGTGACGCTCCCTCACAGCTCGCCCTCGGCACCCGCTGAGGCTTGCATCGGACCCTTGCGGGGCTCGCCGGACCGCCGTCTCCTCTCAGCGGCGCCCGGCGAGCCCTTTCGCGTTTTGAAGGTAAAGACGGCCGACCTTCTGCTCGGTGCCGTCGCCCAATCGGGCCCACCAGCGCCCGCTCTCGTCCCGCCGGAAGCCGCCGACGAAGTCGCGCCTAACGATGGACGAGCGGTGAAGCCGAACGAACTTCGCCGGATCGAGCTGTTCCTCCAGCTTCCCGATCGTCTCGTGGATCAGCCAGCTGCGCTTTCCGACGTGGAGGCGCATATAGTCGCGTTCGGCGCTGACCCGGTCCACCTCGTCCGCCGACAGCCGCACCAGCCCGCGCGCTTCGGAGACCCAGAATTCCTCGACATGGGAGGAGCCTCCCCCGCCCCCCGGCGGCGGCTCGCCTCCGCCAGGCCCGGCAAGCCGCTCCCGCACCCGCTCGACCGCGCGGGCAAGGCGCTCGGCGGCCACCGGCTTCATCACATAGTCGACCGCCTCGACGTCGAACGCCGCCACCGCAAACGTGTCGAAGGCGGTGGCGAAGACCACCACCGGCGGACTCGGCAGCTTTGCCAGCGCCCGTGCAACCTCCAGCCCGTCCATGCCGGGCATTGCGATGTCGAGCAGAGCCGCGTTCGGAGCCAGCGCCTCGGCAAGGCGAAGCGCCGCCGGGCCGTCGGTCGCGGTGCCCGCGACGGAGACGTTCTCCATGCGCGCGAGCAGGAGCTGAAGCCGCTCGATGGCGAGCGGCTCGTCGTCGACGATCAGGAATCGGATCGGGTCAGCCATCGCTCTCCAGAGGCATTGAAAGGATGACCCGATAGCCGCCGCCGGGCAAGGGGCCGTGCTCGCAATCCGCCTCTCCGCCGAACCGGGCGGACAGGCGCTCGCACACGTTGACGAGCCCGACGCCGGTCGAAACTCCACTTTGGCCGGAGTTCGCCTGACCGTCATTCTCGACGGTGAGGATGAGCCGGGCATCCTCCTCGCGTGCTCGGATCGACAGCCGCACCTTGTCGGCGGTCCGAGCGACGCCGTGCTTGATGGCATTCTCGACCAAAGGCTGGAGGATGAGCGGCGGGACCGGCGCCGAGGCGAGGTCGGCCGGAACGTCGATCTCGGTCAGCAGGCGGTTGGGGAAGCGCACCTTCTCGATATCCAGGTAGAGCTTCTGGAACTCGATCTCTTGGGAAAGCGGGACGTCGTCGCTTGGATCGAGGGTGAGGCTGGAGCGGAAGAAGGTGGAGAGGTTGACGATCATCTCCTCCGCCTCCTCCTCGCGCCGGGCCATCACCAGCGAAGAGAGGGAGTTGAGAGTGTTGAACAGGAAGTGCGGATTGACCTGGTAGCGGAGCGCGCGCAGCTGCGCCTCCTGAGCGTCCCGTTCGGCCGCCGAAGCCCGGCGCTCGGCCGCGCGCAGGCGGCCGGCGGAGCTGATCGCGAGGTAGAAGCTCGCCCAGGCGGCGAAGAAGAAATACCAGGTGACCAGCCCGTCCGCGATCAGCCGGATCGTCAGCTGCCGCTGCATATCGGCGGGGAGCTTCGACATGCCGCGAACGGGGCTCATCCGCATGGCCTTTTCGACCGCGCTTGCCGGCACCTTCTGCCCCTCCGGGCCGGTGACGGTGCGGCTCACCAGCGGCTGGTGCAAAGTGAAGGCGAGGTTGAAGGTGGAGAAGATGGCCGCCGCGGGCAGGCAGGCTATGGCCGCCGCGATGATCTGGATCCTGATGCTCTCCCGGGCGGCGCGGCTCAGCACGAGGTAGACGAGGAAGGTCAGGAAGATACCGACCACGCAGCCGAGGGCGCGAACCCCGATCCAGCGCAGCCCCTCCTCGATGAGCAGCATGCGGATGACGATCGTCGCGAGATAGAAGAGCCAGAAGCCGAGGATCGACGCGGCCGCGATCGGGAAATCGGGCAAGCGGCGGCGCAGCCAGGAGGGGCCGGAAGTATCCATCCGCTGCTTCTAGCCGCCCTTTCCTCGCGCCGCCCTTCCCGCGGCTGCACTTTGTAGAAGCAGGCGGTGCGTTTGTCGAAAAGGCGTGCGCGAATCTCGCGCAAAGGCTGCGTCGCGCGCGGCCCCGCCGGATCAAGAGGCGGCGACGAAAATTGTGGAAAAGTCGGGCCGCACCCGAAAAAGCCGCGAAATTCCGCGACTTCCGCTGCCGCCCTGTGGCCGCGGCGCTACACTGACCCCCTCCTGGGCACCCCCGGGAGATTTCCCGTTGCCGCCGGAATCGATCTCTGATTCACTGGCCGTGGGGAGCGGGGACTTTGGTTAAGGCGGCGGTAACCGTCTTGGTCGCATGATCTCCGCCAAGGGGTTGAGTGGGAGTGGGATCATGGCAACGCATACGAAGCCAGCCGACGGGGCACTGACTTTAGTCGAAATCAAGGAATTCGCCGGCTTCTCGGCCGCGACGCAGCGTTACATCCGCCGCTCGCTCGACATCGGCCTCGGCCGCCGCGACGCGCTTCGCCGCTGGTCGCGCGACGTGGGCGAGGCCGCCTCGATCCGAGCTCAGGACCGGATGTACGGCCGACTCGACCAGATCCGCGCCAACGTCCCCGACGACAGCGGCCTTGACGAGATGGAGCCGCTCATGGGGCCGCTGGTCGCGATGACGGCCTTCGACCTGGGGCAGGACCGGCTTCCGGACTTCGCTTCTTACCGTTTCCTCTACGAGCGTCTGATCGGAGCGGCCGTTCGGCCGTGGCTGCCGGCCGCCTTCTGCGCCGCCGCGGCGCTTCCGCACCTCCACCCGGAGCGCCGGCGTACCTTGCTCCAGTCGATCAGCGAAGCCGCCGCGACGGCGCCGGGCTGGTCGAACCGGGAGCCGGTCTTCTTTCCGGAGTGGGTGGACAAGGTGGACGTGACCGTCGCCGGCTGAACGGCCGAACATCTCTGAACAAGGAACGGCGGGGCTTCGGCTCCGCCGTTTGCTTTTGCGCCGCTGGACAGGAGAGGCGGAGGCGGAATAGCCTCGCTCCATGGTCCCGATACTCGCTCGCGCCGCCGCTCTCGCCCTAGCTTGCGGCTCAGCCGCCTGCGCCGCGCCTGCGGCCGAAGCCCCTCAAGCGAAGGCGGAGGCCATACAGCCGATCATCCGCGGCGGGTGCCGGCAGGGACAGTGCCGCTGGCTGAGGGTGCAGAGCAGCGAGTCGGCCGATCCGATCGAGCAGGGGCAGCTTCGCAAGGTGGTGGTCCGGTCCGGAACGTCGCACCATCCGGACGACAACGTGCCGCGGGAGCCGCCGCGTAAAGGGATCGAGTGGGAGGATAGAGACCAGACCTATTACGCCTTCTGCTCGATCCACCGTCCCGCTTTCGCCTTTCCGGACGAGTCGGGCGGCTATGTCGTCCATTTCCTCGATCTCTACGACCTCGCCGGATATCAGTCCGCTTCGGCCGACACCTACATGCGCATCTGCCACGCGCTGGACGAGGTTCCCGAGCCGGAAATTTTGCGCACGATTGGTTATCGGCCGGGCACCCGCAGCGAGCAGGTGGAGGCTGCCGATCCTCAGGTGATGACTCGCTTCTAGAGCGAGGCGAGCAATTCCGCCGCGAACTGGCTTAGCGTGTCGTCACGCGCACCCATGACGAGGATCCGGTCGCCGGGCCGCGCGAGCTCCTTGAGGCGGCGGGCGCATTCGGCTCGCTCCGGGATATGCTCGGCCTTGCGTCCGCACCCGCGCACGTCGGAGGCGAGGTCGCCGCTGCCGGTCGTCCGCTCCACGGTGCCTCCGAAATAGGCGGGGTCGGGGAGGATCAGCACGTCCTCCTCGGACATATTGTCCGCGAAGGCGGCGCACAGCGCGCCGCGCATGGCCCTCAGCGGCCCGTAGCCGTGCGGCTGGAAGAAGATGAGCAGCCGGCCGGGGAAGGCGTGGCAGGTGGCCAGCGTCGCCGCGATCTTGTCGGGATTATGCCCGAAATCGTCGATCACGGTGATCCCGCCGCGCGTTCCGATCACGTCGAAGCGGCGCCGAAGCCCGGTGAAGCCGGAGAGGGCGTCCGCCGCTGTTCGAAGCGGGACGCCCGCCGCGCTGGCCGAGGCGAGCGCGGCAAGCGCGTTCGATACATTGTGGCGCCCCGGGACCTGGAGGCGCACCTGCGCCTGCTCGCCGCCGCCGGTCACGGTGAAGGAAACAGCCAGCGGCTCCTCCTCGATGGCGGAGGCGGCGAAGTCGGCGGAGGGGTCTTCGAGGCTGAAGCTGAGGGCGTTCGGCGCCGCTCCGGCGAGTGCCCAGGTCTCCGGATCGTCCCTGTTGAGCACGGCAGTCCCGGCGCGGGCGATGAAGTCGCGGAAAAGGGTTCGAAGCTCGTCCATCGACTTATGGTCGAGGCTTACGTTGTTCAGCACTGCGATCGTCGGGCGGTAGAGGGCGATGGAGCCGTCGCTCTCGTCCACCTCGCTGACGAACAGCTCTCCGGCCCCGACGCGGGCGCTTGCGAAAGGGGCGTCGGCGCTGGCGAAGTTCTTCATCACGGCGCCGTTCATGACGGTGGGGTCGAGGCCGGCGCGGTCGAGTATCCACCCCATCATGCCGGTTACGGTCGACTTGCCGCTTGTCCCGCCGACGGCGATGCCAATGCCGGCGGCGTTGAAGAGGCGCGAGAGAAGCTCCGCCCGGGTCACGCGCTCACAGCCGAGCCGGTTCGCCGCGACCACGTCGGGCACGGTCTCCTCGACAGCGGCCGAAGCGACGAGCAACTGGGCCGGCGAGGTCAGGCCGCTTCCGTCCTGCGGGAACAGGCCGATGCCGAGGCTTCGAAGATAATCGAACTTCGCGGCGACGCGGCCCTGATCGAGCGCGCGGTCGGAGCCGGCGACCTCCGCGCCCTGGGCTCGAAGGATCGAGGCGAGCGGAAGCATTCCGCTCCCGCCGATGCCGCAGAAGAAATAGGATTTGGTGCCGGCCATGGCGTCGCCCTATTGAGGTCTCAGCGGCTTTTCAAACAGGTAAGGGGCAAGGGATGAGGATCGGTATCGTCGCGCCGAGCACTCCGATCCCTGCGGACACGGCGGAGCGGGCGACGGCGATCGCCGCCGAGCACTTCCCGGAGGTCGAGCTCGTCTTCCATCCGCAATGCTTCCTCGCCCACGGCCATTTCGCAGGGGAGGACGAGGTAAGGGCGCAAGCGTTCGTCGAAGTGGCGAACGATCCGGCTTTCGACGCCCTCTGGTTCGCCCGCGGCGGCTACGGCTCCTGCCGGATCGCGGAGACGGTGATCGAACGGCTAGGCCCGGTCGCCCGGCGCAAGACCTACCTTGGCTACAGCGATGCCGGCTACATGTTGGCGGGCCTGCTTCGCGCGGGCTTCCCCGATCTTGCGCACGGCCCGATGCCGCAGGACCTGCGCCGCGAGTGCGGGGAGGAAGCGGTTCGCCGCGCGCTCGCCTGGCTTTGTCGCCGTGACGAGGCGGCGCTGGAGCCGAGCGCCGGCATCGCCCCCTCCGTCGCGTTCAACATCACCGTCTTCAGCCAGATGCTTGGAACCCCGCTCCAGCCGTCGCTCGAAGGCTATGTGCTGATGCTGGAGGACGTGTCCGAGCATCTCTACCGGACCGACCGTTCGCTCTTCCACATCACCAGCAATTCCGACGTTCGCAAGGTCGCCGGGATCCGCCTCGGCCGCTGCACCGAGATACCGGCCAACGACCCGGACTTCGGAGCGAGCGAGGAGGAGCTGTTCCTTCACTGGTGCGCCCGCTCGGGCATCCCCTATCTCGGCCGCGCCGACATCGGTCACGACGCACGCAACAAGGTGGTGCCCTTCGGCCGTCCCTGAGAGGGTGCGACTCGATAAGGCTTGCCACGGGTTCGCCCTCCTAGCGGCGGTAGACGACGCCTCCGCCCCGCACTCTGACACCCCTGATCCACATTAAAAACGCGCCGGAGCGCGCCGAAGACGCGATCTTGCGACTTTCCGCCCCTGAATCTCTTGCGCTCGCCCTGCGTTTGAGGCTTATCAGACGACGAAACACAGGAGGGAAGACATGGCTAAAGGCACTTCAGGCGGCGGTGGCGGAGCGAAGGGCGGCGGACTGCAGCGTCCCGTCAAGCCGTCGGACGATCTGGCGGCGATCACGGGTCCCGACCCGCTTCCGCGCAGCCAGGTGGTCAGCAAGATGTGGGACCACATCCGCAAGAACAATCTCCAGAACCCGGAGAACAAGCGCGAGATCGTCGCCGACGACAAGCTGCGCAAGATCTTCGGCAAGGACCGGGTCACGATGTTCGAGATGAACAAGCATTTGTCCCGGCACCTCACCTAAGCAGCTTCCGCTCCGAGCGGACGAATGTCGGCCTCGCCCGGAGACGGGCGGGGCCGATCTCGTTTCAGCGGCAGCCGCGCCAGCCCATCGCTCCGCGCTGCGCCTGATCGAGGTGGAGATGGTCGCGGTGAGCCGCGTTGTAGTCGGGCGACAGGGTGGTGGCGAAGAGGCGGCAGGCCCCGTCGCGCACCTCGCGCAGGAACCGCGCCTTGGAGCCTTCACCCTTCCAGTCGCCAAGGACGCTGATCCGGCGGCCGTCGGTCAGCCGGAAAGCAGCGATATCGACGGCATTGGCCGTGGCATGCTCGCTCCACTGGCCCTCGGAGCGGCCGTAGATCCGGCGGCAGCTATAGCTTCCGTAGTGGTCGATGGAGGCGACCCGCGCCCCGAGATGCTCCAGTGCCGTGGGTTGGACGACATGCCATTCCCAAAGCGCGAGCGCCGCGGCGACCGGACAGCTCAAGGCCAGGTCGGAAGGGCGATAGGCTAATGTAACTGCTCCTCCCGAAGCGAAACGGACCGCGTCTTCATAGCCGCAACTCTCTTCCGCTCGGCGCGTGGGGAGGGGTGTGAAGCGAATTCCGGCGCGCTGCATCAGGGCCCGGCACTCGGCGCCTGCTCCCGAGAGAGCGGCGAGCTTTCGGCCGGTGAAGGTGCCGACCGGGCGGCCGAGGTCGAGCTTCGTCCAGGGCAGATCCTCAGGGTGGTTGCGGCCATAGCCCCACGCCAGCAGGCCCACGAAAGCGACCAGCACCAGTCCTAGGAAGATTTTTACCCCGCGCAGGTAAGCCATGACCGGAGAGACTCCGGACGTGCCGCTCCGGTTGCGCCCGAAGGAGGAAGAGTGACCGCAAGCCGACTATCCTCGACGCAGGTGCAGAAGCTGTGGGGCCGGCAGGATCTGCCGCGCGGCTTCGACATGGCGCCCGCGAGCGGCGAGCCGATCGGCGAAATCTGGTTTCAGGATAGTCGCGGAGCCGAGGCGGAGCTGCTCGTCAAATATCTCCTTACCCGCGAGCGGCTGTCGATCCAGGTCCACCCGGACGACGCGACGGCGCAAGCGCGCGGGAAGCCGCGCGGGAAGGACGAGGCCTGGCTGGTCCTGGAGGCGGAGCCGGGCGCCCGGGTGGGGCTGGGGCTCAAGCGCGCTGTCTCCAAGGAAGCACTTCGCGCCGCCGCCGACGCGGGCGAGATCGAGGCTTTGGTCGAGTGGCGCGAGGCGAAGGCTGGAGACTTCTTCTATACGCCCGCGGGGACAATCCATGCTCTGGGGCCGGGGCTGACTTTGGTCGAGATCCAGCAGAATGTCGATCTCACCTACCGTCTCTATGATTACGGGCGGGCGCGCGAGCTTCAGGTGGAAGCGGCGGTCGAGGCGGCGAGCCCCGCGGTCTGGTCGCAGCCGAGCGCGCGCCGCCAGGTGGAGCCGGGACGCGAGGTGCTCGCGGAAGGCGGCGCATTCGTCGTCGAACGCTGGACCCGAGCCGCGGGCGGGCGGCTTGCGGGCGAAGCGCAAAGGCCCGTCTGGCTGATCCCGATCCGCGGAAGCGGAGTGATCGACGGGCAGGCGCTCGAGCCCCCGTCCGTCTGGTCTGTCGAGGACCAGAGCCGGGTGCGCATCGACGAAGGCTCCGAAGTGCTGTTCGCCTATCCGGGCGGGACGGTGATCCCGTCGCTGTTCGTGGACACGCGGAGGGGTTCGGAAGGCGAGCGTTCGAACGACCGCCGCCAGTATCGGCCTCCCGTGCGCCTGGAGCCCCGCTTCCGCTAACGCTTTACCGCAAAAGCAGGAACCGCTCGGCTCCGCCCGGGATTGTGCTGGCCATGATGTACACAGCGTTCCCCATCCTCATCGCCCTCATGCTCGGCTATATGTTCTGGCTCGCCGCCTTCCGGCTCCGCCGGGACCGCCTCACGGTCGCGCGAGTCGCTCGCCGGCGCGACAGGCGCCTTCAGCGGCGGCGCGCGCTCTCGTAAGGCTCCGTCGTCACGGGATATCCGATCCCGTCCGGTATGGAGACGAAGCGGCGTCCGTCCCGCTCCTCGACCCACGGGGTGATCTTCCGCACCGGGTGACGAGCGGCGTCCGCCTTCGCTTCCTCCAAGGAGGCGAACAGGGCGAGCCGCTCGAGGTTGCGGCGGGTGGGGAAGATCGCCTTTGCCCGCCCGGCGTCGATGTCGGCCAGAACCGCGGCCGCGCTTGCCCAGAAAGCGTGGACCGCTTCGGTCTCGTCGGCGCTTGCCGGAGCGGCATCGGCCGGAGCTTCCGCCAGATAGAAGAGGGTGTCGAAGCGGCGCGCCTCCCGGAAATTGGGGCACCAGCGGGCGAAGGGGGTGAGGGCGTCCAGATCGGCACTGAGAGCCATCCGCTCCAGAAGGTCCGCGAAATTCTCGCCTGCGGCGATCGCTTGTCGCAAAGCGGCCGCGTCCGGGGCGGGGTGGAGTGCAGGCGCTATGCCGGTCTCCTCGATGGTCTCGCGGATGGCGGCAATGCGGGCGTCGGCATCCGCCAGGTTGGGCGCGAGGCGTCTTGCGGCATCCCCGTCGCCGGGATCGATCCGTCCGCCGGGGAAGACGAGGGCGCCGGCGGCGAAGGCCATCGTCTCGGCCCGCTCCATCATCAATATTTCGGGAGGCCCCGCTGCCGCCGGACGCATCAGGATGAGGGTCGCGGCTGGGATCGGCTCGGGCAGGTCGTCCATGGCGGCAAGCGTTAGGCGTCGCCGCCGCGAGGGGAAAGCCCGTCAGGCGAAGTCGGGGCTCTTCACCACCGTCAGAAGCGCGCCGGGCGCATAGGGCTTGGTGAAGAAGATGGCGCGCTCCGGATAGTCTCCCGCCTCTGGGCGCATCGCTCCTGAAACCAGCACGATGCGGATGTGCGGCCATCGGTCGGCGACGAGCTTCGCCAGCGAGATGCCGTCGCCGGGGCAGGCGACGTTGAGGTCGGTGACCAGCACCTCCGTCTCCGGCTCCGCCTCGAGCCGGGCGAGGGCCTCGTCGCAGCCGCTGCATTCGGAGACTTCGTAGCCGTCGTCGCGGAGGAGCTCTGCGGTGGAATGGAGGATGAGGGGCTCGTCCTCGACGAGCAGAATCTTGGTGGGCTGTGACACTCGCCCTTCCTTCCCCTGTTGCCGGCCGCGAAGGGACCGCGGGCCGATCAAGGGCTAACTCAGGTTAGCCGCTCTCGTTCCCGCTAAGAGCCGGAGAGGAAAAAGAAAGCTGGGGATCGTTCAGCCCCGGAACGCGCGCTCCAGCTCGGCCAAGTCGATCTTCACCATCGTCATCATCGACTCCATCGCGCGCTTCGCCGCGGCCGGGTCGGACGAGCCGAGCATCTCCGGGAGCCGGCGCGGGAAAACCTGCCACGACAGGCCCCAGCGATCGTTGATCCAGCCGCACGCGCTCGGCTGCCCGCCATTGCCCAGGATCGCCTCCCAATATCGGTCGACCTCCGCCTGGTCCTCGCAGGGGATCTGGAAGGACACGGCTTCCGTGAACTTGAACTGGGGGCCGCCGTTCAGGCCGACATAGGGCCGGCCGGCGAGGGTGAACTCAACCGTCAGCACATCTCCCTGTTTGCCGCTCGGAAAGTCGGCGGGCGCGCGATGCACGCCGTCGACCCGGCTGTCGGGGAAGAGCGTCACGTAGAATTGGGCAGCCTCTTCAGCCTGGCCGTCGAACCAGAGGCAGGGGACGATCTTGTCCATCACGCGGCCTCCTTCCCGTTGGCGCTGTCGAGCAGGATGTCGAAGCCGCCCCAGAACATCCGCTTCCCGTCGAACGGCATGTTGTCGTGATCCGGCTGCATCTCCGGGTCGGCCATGATCTTCGACCAGGCGTCGTCGCGGGTCGCCTTGTCCGGCCATTCGATCCAGGAGAAGACGACATTCTCGCCCTCCTTCGCCTGAACGGCGCGGCGGAAGTCGGTGACCTTGCCGTCGGGCACGTCGTCGCCCCACGCCTCGACCAGCCGAAGCGCCCCATGCTTCGAGAACGTCCCCGCCGCCTTCTGAGCCATAGCGAGGTAGGCGTCGCGATTGTCGAAGGGCACCGGAAGGACGAAGCCGTCCACATAGGCGCCGCCCCCCGACCCTTCGTCGAGCATCGGGCCGAAGCCGCCGAAGACCATGCGCTTGCCGTCGAAGGGCATGGAGGCGCCCATCTGCTCCATTCGCGGGTCGGCCATCATCTTCTCGTTGAAGGCATCACGCGCTTCCTTCGAAGCATGTTCGAACCAGGAGAAGACCACGTCCTCGTCCTCCTTCGCCTGCACCGCCTTGCGGAAGTCGGTGACGGTGCCGTCGGGGACGTCGCTCGCCCAGGCTTCGACCAGGCGCCTGGCGCCCAGCTCCTCGAACAGCGGAACCGCGGCGGCTGCGTGGTCGCGATAGGCCTGCCTGTTGGCCTTCGGCACGGCGACGATGAAGCCTTCGACATAGGTCACGGCGTCTCTCCTCTTTCTCTCAGTAATAATCGTCAGGCCAGGGCAGCGGGAATAAGGAGCGGAACGGCCGCGCCTCCTCGACCACGCGAGCGAAGGAAGGCCGCGCGAGCAGCCGCTCGAAATAGCTCCTGATGTGCGGATAGCGCTCCAACGGCATGATCGTGCCCGCGTAGAACAGGGCCGGCGCCGCGGCGCAGTCGGCGAGGCTGAACTCGTTTCCGATCGCCCATTCGCGCCCTGCAATCTCGCGCTCGAACAGCTCGAGCGCCTGGACGATCGACGCCTTCGCCTGGGCGACGCCGTCTTCGTCCCGGCGCCCTTCGGGCCGGAGCCCGTCGACGACGATCTTCGTCACATTCATGGCCACGAACCCGTCGAAGAAGCGGTCCCAGAGGCGTGCCTGAAGCGCGGCTTTGGGATCGGTCGGGATCATCCGGGGGCCGTCGGGAGCGATTTCGTCGAGATACTCGATGATCAGGCTCGATTCCGGGATGATCCGGACGGCGGCTTCGTCGCGCAGGACCGGGAACTTCATCATCGGCCACACGGATTTCAGCCGCGCGCGATGCTCCGGATCGCCGAGGTCGATGAACACCGGCTGGAAGGGGAGGTCCTTCTCGTACAGCGCGATCAGCGCCTTCTGACAGAAGGAGGCAAAGGGATGGTAATAGAGCTTCAGCATCCAGGGCGCCTCCGCATCAGTCGTTTGACTTCGGTCACGCCGCGGCGCGGGTCCGCGCTTCCTCCTCGGCAAGCTCGGCGAGCTGCGCGGCGACCGCGTTCCAGCCCGGCTCGAAGCCCATCGCCTCGTGCGCCTTCACCGCCGCCTCGCTCCAGTGCCGCACCTTCGCGGTGTAGCGCGTGCCGGTTCCTTCCGGTTCGAAGGTGACGAGGGTGACGCAGGGGAAGTCGCACTCGCTGTCCATGGTGGTGCGCGGCTCCCAGCCCGCTGCGAACGCGTTGGTGAGGACGAGCTTCTCGCCCGGCACCGCCTCCAGGACCACGCTTTCCCCGGGATGGCTCTCACCTTCAGGCCCCGTCATCTCGAAGGCGAAGCGGCCGCCCGGGCGCGCGTCGAACTCGACGATCTGCGTGGCCCATGGCTTGGGCGCCCACCATTCGGCGGTGCGCTCGACATAGACTCGGTAAACCGTCTCCGGCGGCGCATCGATGAAGCGGGTGACGCTGAGTTCGAGATTGTCGCTCATTCTGCTCTCCTGGAATATTTGGGTGCGGCTCAGGCGCGCGCGTCTTCAGCCATCGCTTGGGTCGCGGCCTCGACGTCCATCCACACCGGCCCCCAGCCGTGGCCGTCCGGATCCGCGAAGGCGCGGCTGTACATCCAGCCATGATCTTCCTTGTCGTGCACCTCGCTGCCCCCGGCGGCGAGCGCGTTCCGGGTGATCTCGTCCACCTCCTCGCGACTGTCGCAGGACAGAGCGAGAAGCACCTGCACCGACTCGTTCGGGTCGGCGATCCGCTTGGTCGTGAACTGGCGGAACTTGTCGTGGGTGAGCAGCATCACGGTGATCGCATCGGAGAAGCTCATCATCGTCGCGGTCTCGTCGGTGAACTGCAAATTCTGCTCCGCTCCGATCGCTTTGTAGAAGGCGACCGACCGCTCGAGGTCGCTCACGGGCAGGTTCACGAAGATCATGCGCGGCATCTTTTCTCTCCCGGTGCGAATCGCTGTTTGACGCTGATGCGCCTTTGAGTTATAAAAAGCAACTGTGCAGTTAGAAAAAACAACTAAAAGGAGCTACGAGGATGCGTGTGGCGCCGCCCACGCCCTCGACCTGGTCGGCGAGCGCTGGGCCTTGCTGGTGATGCGCGAGCTGATGCTGGGGCCGAAGCGCTTCGGGGACATACGCGCGGGTCTCCCCGGCATCAGCGCCAACGTTCTGACCCAGCGGCTGGAAGGGCTGGAGGCGGCGGGCGTGCTGGTGAAGCGCCGGCTTCCGCCGCCCGCCAGCGCCCAGGTCTATGAGCTCACCCCCTGGGGCTACGAGGCCGAGCCGATTTTCCAGGTGCTCGGCCGCTGGGCGGCGCGCTCGCCGACCCACGACCCGCGCCTGCCGCTCAGCTCCGCCTCGCTGATGCTCTCCTTCCGCACCATGTTCGATCCCGCGCGGGCGAAGGGCGTGGCGGGGAGCGTCGGGCTGCGCCTGGGCGCGGAAGAGTTCATGGTGACGATCGGGAGGGGAGAGATCGAGGCGGAGCGCCGAGCCGCGGACGGCGCCGACCTCATCCTCACCGGAGCCGCGCCGGCCGTCGCCGCCGTCGTTTACGGCGGCGTCCCCGCGGAGGCGATGGAAGCCGAAGGCGCCCTGAGGATTGACGGAGACCGTGCCCTCCTCGCCCGCTTCGTCACCCTCTTCCCGCTGCCGCCGAAGGTGGAAGCTTAGCCTGCGCCATTTGCCGCATTGCGGAAGCGGGTGCCGCTCGCTATTTGGCGCTTCCCAACCCGCTGCATGCGCGGGAACCTGACTGCCGGAAAAGGCGCGGGGCTGTAGCTCAGATGGGAGAGCGCTGCAATCGCACTGCAGAGGTCAGGGGTTCGATTCCCCTCAGCTCCACCAGGCCTGATCTCTAGAGATTTACAGCCACTTAGATGTCCGGAGCGCCATGCGTCTGTTCTTTCCTTGAAGTCGGCATAAGGACGATCATGACCACCGTCGCGATCCAGATCGCGAGGGTGATGGCCAGACGCCATCGATCCTCCACCGGAAGACCTTTCAGCCCGGTACCTCGGTATAGAAAGCTCGCGACTGCGACGACATACAAAGCCAACAGGCTCGTCGCATAACGCCGACGCTCGGACTCAACGTAGTTCCGGAGCGTCATAACCGTTCCACAAAGGATGAGAACGATCATCGTGTAGCCTGGGAGGGACACGCCCTCCAGGCTGCCAAGATTGGCACCGAGCAGCGCTCCGAAGAACAGGTTCACGCCATCGAGGGACCCAATTCTCTCGCGCTCGGTCTGGGTCATCAGAGTTCTGAACATTGTATCCGCGCCCCGCCGCCGCCCAACCTGGCGGCCGCTTGATAATTTCTCCATAAGGACTCACCCCCTGAGCAAGATGCTGCGCTTCTCGGCGGCATTCGTCCAGCATCGAGGAGCGTTCATCAAACTCCTTGCAACCATCGCCGGGTGCCTCTGGTGGGCCAGTGCCGATTCCGTTCGGCGACGGCGGCCCACGGACCGGCTCTCGCGCCGGAACGCCTTCTCCTCCGCCTCCGTTCTCCCCGCAGCCCGCGACGCGCGGATTGGCCGCGCCGGTATTCTCGCGGGCCCACACCTACGAGGAGAGTATCATGGGCTATCAGGACGACGACCGTCATGGCGGCGGCAATCGATGGCGCGACCGGGACGACGGCCGCTGGAACGAGCGCGGCTACGGCGACGGGAACCGTGAATGGCGCGGCAGCGGCCGCGACGACTGGAACGAGGGGCGGCGCGAGCATGCGGGCTGGGGTCCCGGCTGGGGCGGCGGCGGCGGCGACCGCGGCGGCCGCGACGGAGATGACAGGAGCTTCATCGAACGGGCGGGCGAGGGAGTCCGCTCCTGGCTGGGCGGCCGGGACGAGGCTCGCAGGCGCGGCGGCGGCGATCACCGCTACGAGCAGGAACGCGGCGGCCGGCAGGAGCATGAAGGCGGAAGCTACGGCTGGATGAGCGGCGGCTGGGGCAACCAGGCCGGCGAGAGCTGGAATCGCGACCGCCCTGGCGTCCACGAGCGCGAAGGCTGGTTCACCGACTCCGTCGGAGGCGAGCGCGGCCGGCGCATGGGCGGCGCGGGCGGCCGGGAGTCCTCGCCGATAACGCGGGACCATAGTGGCCCGTCGGGCGGTCATCACGATCCCCATTATTCGGAATGGCGGCGGCGCAAGATCGAGGAGCTCGACCGCGACTATGAGGAATATCGGCGCGAGCATCATTCGAAGTTCGAGCAGGAGTTCGGCGGCTGGCGGCAGAAGCGCGAGGGCCAGCGGCAGATGCTCGGCAGGGTCGCCGAGAAGATGGAGGTCGTCGGCTCCGACGGCAGCCATGTCGGCACCGTCGACGGCGTTCGCGGGGATCGGATCGTCCTCACCAAGTCGGACGAGAATGCCGGCGGGATGCACCATTCCGTGCCCTGCAGCTGGGTCGAGAATGTGGACCAGCGGGTGACGCTCAACCGCACAGCCGAGCAGGCGATGAGCGAATGGCGCGACGAGGAGCGAAGCCGCGCTTTGTTCGAGCGGCAGGATAGCGGAAGCGACGGGCCGCATATGCTGAACCGCAGCTTCGCCGGCACCTACAAGGACCGCGACGACGACCGCTGAGCCGGTCTCCGCGTAAGAGGAAGGCCCGGCTGCCCGTCCGTGGGAGCCGGGCCTTCTTTTGACATCTCCCGTTGAGGCCAGCAAAGGCTGCACCCATGGACCCCGGCCCGTCGCCGGGGTGGGGGAGGCCTCATGAACAACATCACTCGCGCCTGGCACCTGAAGTCGCGCCCTCAGGGCATGCCGACGATGGACAATTTCGAGCTGAAGGAAGTGCCGCTCGGCGACCTTCAGGACGGCTGGGTGCGCGTCGATAACAGCTGGCTCTCGGTCGATCCCTACATGCGCGGGCGGATGAACGACGTGAAGAGCTACGTCCCGCCCTTCGAGGTCGGAGCCCCGCTCCAGGGCGGAGCGGTCGGGAAGGTGGTCGAAAGCCGCTCGCCGAACCTGAAGGAAGGAGACAGCGTCTTCCACATGATGGGCTGGCGCGAAGCGGCGGCGGGCCCGGCCGAAGCCTTCAACAAGGTGCCGCCGATGCCGGTCGACGATTGCCACTGGCTCGCCAATCTCGGCCTCACCGGAGCCACGGCCTATTTCGGCCTACTGAGGGCGGCGCAGGCGAGGGAAGGGGACGTGGTCTTCGTCTCCGCGGCTGCGGGCGCCGTCGGCTCGGCGGCGGTGCAGATTGCAAAGGCGAGGGGCATGAGCGTCATCGGCTCCGCGGGCGGCGCCGAGAAGGTCGCCTGGGTCCGCGAGCTCGGCGCCGACCAGGCCATCGACTATAAAGCGGAGCCGATCGTCCCCGCGCTGCTTCGGGCGGCGCCCAAGGGAATCGACGTCTATTTCGACAATGTCGGCGGTGAGCATCTCGACGCCGCCTTCGCCGCCGCCCGGCAGAATGCCCGCTTCGCCATTTGCGGGATGATCGAGGGCTATAACGGAGCGCCGCCCTACGCCTTCCGCTACATCATGCGCACCATCGCGGCCCGGATCATGCTCAAGGGCTTCATCTACACCGACTATCTGCCCGAGATGGCGGACTTCTACCGCGACATGGGCGGCTGGATCGCCAGCGGTCAGGTGAAGAGCCGCGAGACCGTGCGTGAGGGGCTCGAAGCGGCTCCGCAGGCCTTCCTCGATCTCTTCACCGGCGGCAACATGGGCAAGATGCTGGTCAAGCTCTGATGGAGCCGGTGCGGGTCGCCTTCCTGGTCTTTCCAGGGATCACGCAGCTTGACTTCACCGGCCCCGCTCAGATCCTTTCCAAGCTTGGGAAGGTGACGATAGACAGCGTCGCCAAGACGCGCGAGCCGATCGCGACCGACAGCGGCTTCTCGATCGTTCCGACAGCGACGCTGGACAAGTGCCGCGAGGCGGACCTGCTCTGCGTCCCGGGCGGCGTGGGCGTGCACGACGTGATGGACGATGAGGCCCAGCTCGCCTGGGTGCGGGAGGTGGGCGGCTCGGCCCGCTTCGTCACCAGCGTCTGCACCGGCTCGCTGATCCTGGGGGGGGCGGGGCTGCTCAAGGGCTACAAGGGGACCTGCCACTGGATGTGGCGCGACTATCTCAGCCTCTTCGGAGCAATCCCGACTGAAGCCCGCGTCGTGACGGACCGCAATCGGATCACCGGTGGCGGGGTGACAGCGGGCATCGATTTTGGTCTCTCCGTCATCGCGGCGCTGCGCGGCGAGGAGCATGCGCGGCTGGCGCAGCTGGCGGTGGAGTACGATCCTGAGCCGCCCTTCGACAGCGGCTCTCCCGCCGCCGCGGGGCCGGAGCGCGTGGCCCGGATCGAGGCGCTCTCCGCGCAGGAGGTCGAGTGGCGATCGGCGCGAATTCGTGCCGCGGCGGAGCGGCTACGCGGAAGCTAGGCGAGCGCCTTCGCCCGCTCACCGATCGTCTTCAGGTCCCCCACGAACCTCGCATATTCCTCCTCCCGGTTGTCTCGGACGCGCAGAAGGAAGCTCGGGTGGACCGTCACCCAGGCTTCGCCGCCTTCCGCGAGCGGGTGGGCGCGGCCGCGCATCGCGCCGATCGTCACCGCCTTGCCGAAGATCGAGCGGGCGGCGGTGGCGCCGAGGGCGACGGTGAGCGGAGGACGGATGAGGAGGCGCTCCTGCTCGATCCACCAGCGGCAGGCGTCGATCTCGCCGGCATCGGGCTTGGAGTGGATGCGGCGCTTGCCGCGCCGCTCGAACTTGAAATGCTTGACCGCGTTGGTGACGTACGCGGCGGAGCGGTCCACGCCCGCCTCGGCAAGGGCCCGGTCGAGGAGTTGGCCGGCGGGCCCGACGAACGGCCTTCCGGCAAGATCCTCCTGATCGCCCGGCTGCTCGCCGACGAACAGGATCTTCGCGTCGAGTGGCCCTTCGCCAAACACGGTCTGGGTGCCGCATTTGTGTAACGCGCAGCGGGTGCAGCCCATCGCCTCCCGCCGTACGGCTTCCCATGCGGTGCGGACATTGTCGCCGATCCGGGCCGTGCCTGTTTCCACCATCCTCGCCTCGCGCGCCTGCGCCCCCGCGATCAGCTCCCCGACCAACGCCGTCTCCGGCATGTTTTTCCAATATTTCTTCGGCATCTCCTTCAGCATCGCCCCTCGCTTCAGCCGGGCCGGATTGAAGATGGAGGAATAATAGGTCTTCCACACCGCCTCGAGCGGGTCGCCTTCGGGGGCGTCGGAGCGGCTGGCGCCCGGCCCTTCGCTCAGCGTCTCCCCGTCCCAGTGAAGCGAAAGCTCAGGCGTCAGGATCGACCAGCGCATGGCCACGAAGCGGCGAACGAAGAAGCCGGCATTGGCTCGGACAATATGATGCTCCGGCTCGAACCAGGCGACGAAGCGGCTCCCTTCCGGAGTCGCCACCTCGCGAAAGCGCAGGAAGGCGCGCATCTTGTGGATGTCGCGCCGCACGGCCTTCGCCATCCGCTCGAGCCGCTGGACGAGCGGATCGGCTTCGTCCTCCAGCGCCCGCGGCTCGGAGCGAAGGCGCAGCAGCATCGCGTAAAGCGCCGAGAAACGCTCCGGATCGGAGTGGCAGATCACGCTTTGCGCAAGCTCGACAAAGCCACGCGGAACGGAGAAGGACGGAACGCCGGCCGCCGGCGGCAGCGGGGCCGCGGCGAACAAGTCGCTCGCACCGCCGACCCTCCAACTCACCTCCTCCGCGGGGACGCCTGACGCTGCAAAGGCTCGTGCCGCTTCGCGCCAGCCTTCGAAATCGTCCTCAGCCGCCAAAGCGGCGCCCCTCACCCGAACAGCTCCAGCTGCTCCCGCTTCGGCTTCACCCACGCCGAGAGGTCGGCCCGGTCGGCGAGGAGGGTGGGGTGCCAGCCTTCGGCGAGGATGAAGGGGCGTACCTTGGAAATGGAGGCGGTCAGGCGGCCGACATCTTCGAGCCGAAGCTTTCGCCAACGCCGCGAAGCGATCAGCCGGTCGACCGCCTTGACCCCCAAGCCGGGCACCCGGAGCAAGGCCTCCCGCGGGGCGCGGTTCACGTCAACCGGGAAGTTCTCGCGAAAGCGGAGCGCCCAGGCGAGCTTGGGATCTATGTCGAGCGGAAGCATTCCGGAGGGCTCGGCAGCGTCCGCCACGTCGCCCGCACTGAAGCCGTAGAAGCGCATCAGCCAGTCCGACTGGTAGAGCCTGTGCTCTCGCATCAGCGGCGGGCGGCGGAGCGGAAGCACGGCCGAAGCGTCGGGGATCGGCGAGAAGGCCGAATAATAGACTCGACGCAGGCGGAAGCGGTCATAGAGATTGCTGGCGCGCTTCACGATCTCCGTATCGTTGGCGGAGTCCGCTCCGACGATCATCTGCGTGGACTGTCCGGCGGGCGCGAAGCTAGGCGCGGACTTGTAGCGCTTCTTCGCGTCGGCGCCGTCGTCGATCGCGTGCCGCATATCCTTCATCGCGCCTTCGATCCGGGCGCCGTCCTTCTCAGGCGCGAGGCGAGCGAGCCCGGGGGCGGTTGGAAGCTCGACGTTGATCGACACCCGGTCGGCGTGAACCCCCGCCTGCCGAACCAGTTCGGGATCGGCGTCGGGAATCGTCTTCAAATGGATATAGCCGCGGAAGTCATGGTCCTCGCGCAGGCTCCGCGCCACCTCCACGATCTGCTCCATCGTATAATTCGACGAGCGGATGATGCCGGAGGACAGGAACAGGCCCTCGATATAATTGCGCCGGTAGAAAGCGAGGGTGAGCTTCACCACCTCCTCGGCCGTGAACCGTGCCCGTCGGACGTTCGAGCTCTTGCGGTTGATGCAATAATGGCAGTCGAAGATGCAGCTGTTCGTCAGCAAAATCTTCAGAAGCGAGATGCACCGCCCGTCCGGCGCATAAGCGTGGCAGATGCCCATGCCTTCGGTAGAGCCGATCCCTTTGCCGCCCGCGCTGTCCCGCTTCGCCGTGCCGGACGAGGCGCAGGAGGCATCATATTTCGCCGCATCCGCAAGGATCGCGAGCTTCTCCTGAAGGCCGAGCTGGGACACTCGTTCGATATATGTTCCAATATCGTAGCTGACAAGGCGGCAGGTGCCGCCATCCGGCGACGCGGCGGCGTGGAGCCTATTCGCAGCGCATCTTCGGCCGGTACACCTGCATCGCATTAGTGCCGCTATTGCCGCCCAGAGTGATCCCGCCGCCGGGGAGGAAGATGCGGCCGCCGATCACCGCCGTGCCCTTGAGGCCATGAACGGCAATGGGAAGATCCGGGAGCTTCGTCCATTTGTCGCTGCGGGGATCATAGGCATAGGTATTTGGCGTGAGGCCGAGCACGTGGATCGGCTCGCCCTCGCCGCCGAAGACGAACATGCAGCCGGCAAGGGCCGCGCCGGTGATTCCGCCGCGCGGCGCCGGAAGCGGCGCGCCCCGGCTCCAGCTGCGGGTCCTGGGATCGTAGATTTCGACCACGTCGACCCGCTCGGCGCCGGCGCCCGGTCCGGTACGGCCGCCGGCGACGATGATCTTTCCGTTCAGCGCCACCATGGCCAGGTGATTGCGCTGGGTCGGCAGATCGGGAAGCTTTTCCCACTTGTCGGCCGCCGGGTCGTAGACTTCGAAGGCGGAGCCGCCCGGCGGACGCCCGCCGGCGACGTAGATCTTCCCGTCGATCACCGCCTTGCCGCCGCCGCTCCGCGCGGTCGGCATGGGGGCGCGCTTGGCCCAGCCACCGACCGCGGGATCGTGGACCCAGGTGTCCGCCACGAAGACCTCCGGCTTACCCGTGCTCGCGCCTTCGATCTCGCCGCCGATCATGTAGAGTTTGCCGCCGACCGCCGTGACGTGCGTGTGGTGGATCGGCTGCGGCAATGTGGGGCCGAGCGTCCAACGGCCGGTGGCCGGATCGTAGATCTGGACGAGGTTGGAAGGGAGCCGCCCGGGCGGGTAGCCGCCGAGCACCCAAATCTTGCCATTGAATTCGGCGACCGAATGTTCGGAGCGGGGGAGGGGCATCGCAGTGCCCATGCTCCACCCGTCGAACTCCCGCGCTGCCCCGGCGGGGGGACCCTGGCTCACCCGATCGTTCCAGGTTTCCCGGAGCTCGCCAGCCTCGACAGGCGTGGAGCGGTCGGGCGGCGGCGGCGGAGGGGGCGGCGGGGGCAACGCCCGACCCTTCAGGTCGATGGTCCGCCCTTCGCGCCTGACCCGGATCGACACCGGATCTCCCACCTTCAGCCGACTGATATACGCGCCGATGACCTGCGGCCCCGTGACCGCCGTTCCACCAACCTCCAGGATGAGGTCTCCGACCTGCACGCCGAGCGCCGACGCGGTGGCGCCGGGGAAGACGCCGATCACCTGCGCGCCCTCTGGAGCAGGCTCCAGTCCCACCCCAAGCGCGACAGCGGGCGGCGAGCCCGGCTGCGCCTTGGGAGCCCCCGGCTGCGCCTGCGATCCCTGCTGTCCCTGAGCAACCGCCGCGACGGACAGCGCGAGTGCCGCAGCCCCGGCAAATGCTCCTGAGCCCATTCGAGTGATCGTGCCCATCGTCCGCTCCTCACTCTGGAAGCGGAATGCTGGCACAGTGCGAGCCGCCTTGCCATAGGGCAAAAGCCACCGCTCGAGGCGGACCAGACCTAACGCAACGGATCGCCCTCCGGCGCATCCGCGAACCTTCTGCCGGCGAAGAGCTTGAAGAGCACGAAGACCGCGCCCGAAGCCGCCGCGAAACCGGCGTGGAGGAGCCAGAAGCTGGTCGTATCCATCGTCGAATACCAGCCGCCGACCCACCCGACGAGCGAATTGCCGGCGAAGAAGGCGAGGTAATAAAGGCCGATCACCGTCGCGTTGATCGCCCGCGGCGCGAGCTTGGCGAAGAGGGCGAGGCTGACGGGCAGCATGTGCGCGAAGCCGATCGAGTTCACGACGTGGAACATGACCGGCCAGAACAAGCCGATCTTCTCGCCCGCCGGAGTGGTGGCATCGGCGGCGACGAGGCAGAGCATCCCGCCGACCGAAAAGGCCGAGCCGATGATGATCTTGGTGAGCTCGTCGGGCTCGCGGCGGCGCTTGCCGTACCAGCGGTAGAAGAGGGCGACGCCGGCGAGGAAGGAGACGCTGACGACCGCGTCCAGAGTGACGAGCCATGTCGTCGGCAGCTTCTCCCCCATCCAGACGAGGTCGAAACGCTGGTCGCCCCAGACGAGATAGGCGTTGAAGATCTGGTTGTTGGGGACGATCGCGAGCGCCATCACCGGGATGAGGAGGATGAGGGCGAAGGTGGCCGCCCAGTCCTTGCGTTCGAGCTTCGGCCGGGCCTCGCGAGCGGCGCGGTCGGGGACGTCGAAATGCTCCTTCGGCAGATGCTTCTGGCCCGCGAGGTAGATGCCGAGGGCGATCAACATTCCGACGCCGGCCGAGCCGAAGCCCCAGTGCCACCCGACCTTCTCGCCCAACGTGCCGACGATCAAAGGCGCGGCGATCACGCCCGCATTGATCCCGAGGTAGAAGATCTGGAAAGCGTCGGCGCGGCGAAGGTCTTCCGGCTTGTAGAGGGAGCCGACCTGGCTGGCGATATTGCCCTTGAACATGCCCGAGCCGAGGATGAGGCAGAGCAAGGCGAACAGGAACGCCGCCTCGAACGCCATCAGGAAGTGGCCCGTCGCCATCGTGACCGCGCCCAGGAGGACCGTCCGGCGCTTGCCTAGGACGCGATCGGCGAGGAAGCCGCCGAGGATCGGGGTGAGATAGACGCAGGCGAAATAGGTGCCGACGATGGCCGAGGCGAGCGGCTGGCCGTCGATCCCGCCGTAGAGCGACCGCAGCGGCTCGAAGAGTGCGACGTTGCGGACGTTCTCAGGCTTCAGCAGGTGGTTGACTAGGTAGAGGACGAGGAGCGCCTGCATCCCGTAATAAGAGAAGCGCTCCCACGCCTCGGTGAAGGCAAGATAGCCGAGCGCCTTGGGATGGCCGAGAAAGGCGCGGTCGTTCCGCTCGGCGATGATGTCGAGCTCCGGCGTGGCTTCGGCTGCGGTCATGCTGGCAATCTCCCCCTTCGGCGGCGGCAGGCTAGCGGATGGTCGCGGAAGCGCCAGTGGGTTTGTGGGGGGAGCACGAAGGCGCGCCGCTTGGTTTTCGGCGGCCGAGGTGCCACATCGCGCCCTATGGAGGATCGGCCGACCGGGATCGTCGAGACTGTCGCGCCGGGCGTCCGACGGGTGCTGGCTTCCAATCCCTCGCCCTTCACTTTCACCGGCACCCAGACCTACCTCGTCGGGGAAGGCGAGGTGGCGGTGATCGACCCCGGCCCCGATCTGCCTGACCACGTCGAGGCTCTGATCTCCGCGGTGGAGGGGGAGCGTGTTGCCGCGATCGTTTGCACCCACACCCACCGCGACCACAGCCCCGCCAGCCGGGCGCTGCAGGAGGCGACGGGAGCCTCGATCGTCGGCTGCGCGCCGCTCAGCCTGGAAGACGAAGGTCCCCGCTCCGACGAGGCGTTCGACCGTGACTATCACCCCGACCGTGTGCTCGCTGACGGGGAGAGGCTATCCGGGCCCGGCTGGACGCTCGAAGCGGTGGCGACGCCCGGCCACACGTCCAACCATTTGTGCTTCGCCCTCGCCGGTGCCGGGCTCCTGTTCACGGGCGACCATGTGATGGGCTGGTCCACCACCGTCGTCGCCCCGCCCGACGGAGACATGGCGGCCTATATGGCGAGCCTCGAAAAGCTGCTCGCCCGCGACGACCGCATCTATTTCCCCGCGCACGGGCCGGCGGTCGAGAAGCCGCAGGCGCATGTGCGGGCGCTGATCGCCCACCGCCGGATGCGCGAGAAGCAGATCCTCTCGCACCTCGAGGCGGGGGAGGGGCGGATCGCCGCGATGGTCGCCGACATGTACCGAAGCGTGGATCCGCGCCTTCACCCCGCCGCCGAGCGTTCGGTGCTCGCGCACCTCATCGACCTTCAAGCGCAGGGGCGGGCGAGGCGCGAGGGGGAGCAATGGAGGCCGGCATGAGACGCATCCCCTTCCTCCTTCCTGTGCTTCTGCTGGGAGTGCTTGCCGGCGCGTTGCTGGTGTCCGCGCTTCGCATCGGCGACTGGTTCGGCGGCCCGGACCCGGAAAGCATCGCCACCGCCAGCCTTCAGTCGGTGCGCGAGCAGGCGCGTCTGACGCCCTTCGCCGCCCGCTTCGTGGCGGTGGTCACCTCCAGCCAGAGCCGCTTCGGCCTCACCTCGCAAAAGACTCTGATCCTCCCCGGCACCGTCCGCTACGAGGTGGACCTCGCAAAGCTCGAGAAACGTCACCTGCGTTGGGACGAGGGATCGAAGACGCTGTCGGTGGCGCTTCCGGCGCTGGAGATTGCCGGGCCGGAAATCGATCTGAGGGAAGTCCGGGAATATGGCGGCACCGGCCTGCTGACCGCGATCACCGGCTCCGAGCAGCGGCTCGACGAGTCGAACCGGGCCCATGCGCGGCAGGAGCTGTTGAAGCAGGCGCGCCAACCGATGCCGATGCGGCTCGCGCGCGACGCGGCGAAGCGGGCGATCGAGCGAAGCTTCGCCATGCCGCTCGGCGCGGCCGGTATCAAGGCGAGGGTCGTCGCGCGTTTCCCCGAGGAGGGGACGCAGGACCCTTCGTTGCTCGACCGCTCGCGCGCGGTGGAGGATGTTTTGCGCGAGCGGCAGCAGTCCCAAGAGCTGCGCTAAAGAATTGAAAATCGACTATTATTTCCTATTTTTCTAATCACCGGCGCACGTGCGCGGGGCTGCCGTGAGGACGCGGCACGATTGACGCGGAAGCGGCGCGACGCTCTAGCGGCCGCGCGGGGAGACCGAACCGATGAATGCACCGAATCTGAGCCTTCGCGGGCTCGACCTTCAGGCCGAGATCGACCGGCTGCGCAAGGAGCGCAATGCGGTCATCCTCGCCCATTATTATCAGGATCCGCGGATCCAGGACCTCGCCGATTTCGTAGGCGACAGCCTCGATCTTTCGCGCAAGGCAGCGTCCACCGATGCTGACGTCATCGCCTTTTGCGGAGTCCGCTTCATGGCGGAGACGGCCAAGATCCTCTCGCCCGAGAAGATCGTGATCCTGCCCGACATGAATGCCGGCTGCTCGCTCGAGGACAGCTGCCCGCCCGACCAGTTCAAGGCCTTCCGCGAGGCCCATCCCGATCATATCGCGCTCACCTACATAAATTGCTCGGCCGCCGTGAAGGCGCTGTCCGACATCATCGTCACCAGCTCGTCCGCCGAGATCATCCTCTCGCAGATCCCGAAGGAGCAGAAGATCATCTTCGGCCCCGACAAGAATCTCGGCGGCTATCTCGCCCGCAAGACCGGCCGCGACATGCTGCTCTGGCCGGGTGTGTGCATCGTCCACGAGGCCTTTTCGGAGACTGAGCTTCTGAAGCTGAAGGCGCAGCATGGCGGCGCCCCCGTCCTCGCCCATCCCGAATGTCCGCCGCACATCCTCGACCATGCCGACATGGTGGGCTCCACCCGGGCCATCCTCGATTACGCCCTCGCCAGCCCGTCGGAGGTGATGATCGTCGCGACCGAGCCGCACATCATCCACCAGATGGAGAAAGCGGCGCCGCACAAGACGTTCATCGGCGCGCCTGGTGCGGACGGGAACTGCAATTGCAACATGTGCCCGTACATGGCGCTCAACACGATGGAGAAGCTCTACGTGGCGCTCCGCGACCTCGAGCCGCGCATCGAGATGGACGAGGAGCTTCGCCTCTCCGCCAAGAAGTCGCTCGACCGGATGCTCGACATGGCCGGCCGCACCGTCGGCCAGGGCGACGTCGGACGCCCCGTCATCGCCGGGGACTGATGGAGCCTTTCTCGCTCCCCGGCTTCGATCTCGACGCCTTCGTTGCCGCGACCCTCGCGGAGGATCTGGGGCCGGGCGGCGACATCACGTCGGAAGCGGTGATCCCTGCCGACGCGTATTTCTCCGGCGTGATGGACAGCCGCGATGCCATTGTGGTCGCGGGCCTTCCGATCGCCGAAGCCTTTTTCCGAGCCCTCGACCCGGAGGTGGAGATCGAGCGGCTGGTCGAGGACGGCCAGGCGGCCCCGGCGGGCACCGACCTGCTGCGCCTCTCCGGAAGGGCCCGCGCGTTGCTCACCGCCGAGCGCTCCGCCCTCAACCTCGTCCAGCACCTTTCGGGAATCGCCACCCTTACGTGCCGCTACGTCGAGGCGATCGCGGGCACGGGCGCGACGCTGCTCGACACCCGTAAGACCCTTCCCGGCCTTCGCCTGCTCGAAAAATACGCCACCCGCATGGGCGGAGCGCAGAACCACCGCATGGGCCTGTGGGACGCCGCGATGATCAAGGACAATCATGTCGCGGTCGCGGGCGGAATCGCCGAGGCGGTTCGCCGAGCCGCGGCTGCCGGGATCGCACGGGTCATCGTGGAGGTGGACCGGATCGACCAGATCGAACCTGCGCTCGAGGCGGGGGCGACCCACCTCCTGCTCGACAATATGGACGTGCTCGCCCTTCGCGAGGCAGTCGCCCTGGTCGCGGGCCGGGTCCCGACCGAAGCGAGCGGCGGAGTCACTCTGGAGACGATCCGAGCCAAGGCGGAAACGGGGGTGACCTACATCTCAGTCGGTCGGATCACCCAGTCCGCCCCCGCCGCTGATATCGGGCTGGACTTCTCACAAGGCTGAGCGCCCGCCCGCCGCCGCGATGCTTTAGCGTTCGGCCACCACCTCGCCCTCGATGAGCCGTGTCGCGGGGTGGTGCTTGTCGAGGTATCGCTTGAGGATTCTCAGATTTCGGCTGTTCGATTGGAAGACGAAGTCGAACAGGTCGCCGACCAGTGGGATCGCTCCGATCAGCGCGTCGACGCCGACGTTCGTCGTCATCCGCGCGAGCTGGAACTTGGACATCCCAAGGTTGCGGCCCTCCCAAACCAGCCAGGCCCCCATCGCCGTTGTCACCAGGTCCCCGACCACGGGGATGAGGCCGACGATCGCGTCCAACCCGACCGGGTGGTTGATGCCCGGTACGACGAACATCCTTTCGAGCAGCCCCTCGGCCGCCTCGAGCCGGCGCCGCACCGATGCAGGGTCGCGGCCGACGGGAAGCTGGCCGGTAAGGGCTTCGAAACGTTCCTGCGGGCTCGGCATGGTCTCTCCTAGGGCTGGCGGCGGATGAGCTCGCCGAGCGGATGCTGTCCGAACACATTGGTGCGGAACTGGTTCAGCCGCGGCGACACGAGCGACCAGCGCACTGGAGCGGCCAGCGGGATATAGGGCCCCAGCCCCGCAAGGATGCGGTCGGCATTGGCAAGGAGGCCGCGCCGGGTCGCCGCGTCGGGCGCGAGCCGCGCCGCCGCCATCATCTCGTCCGCGGCCTTGTCGCAGACCCGGCTGGCCTCGCACGAGAAGCGGCGAAGGTACCAGCTGGCAAGCCCCGCCGGAGCGACGGCGTCGACCAGTCGAAGGTCGGCGGGCGCTCCGGGCGCGACCTGGTGGGCGACCACTCCGATCGCCGCCCAGTCCCGCTTGAGATGCGCGAAGAGAAGGCGATAGCCCGGCCCTTCCGGAAGCGCGACCCGGACGGTCACCTGCCCACCTTCGGTGAGCTGGCGAATAAGGCCCGCCGCCATCGCGCGCCGCTCCGGCAGCGGCTGGCGGATCCAGGCGGGGGCGGAGACGCTCGCAAGCCCTTCGACCCCGGGCGGAAGAAGCGACTCGCGCGGTTGGAGGCCGGGAACCGCGAGCCTCGCCACCAAAGCTGGCCGGTCGATCGCCATCGACAGCGCCTGCCGCGCCTCGACTCGCTGGAACAGCCCGTCAGCCGCGTCGAAGGAGAGGCCGAGCAGCCCCGCGACCGGATCGAAGCGAAGCGCCGCGGCCGGCGCGTCCGCCGCTCGCGCCACCGGCAGGTCGCCGACCGTCCCGCCGAGCACGAGGTCCGCCTCGCCCTCGCCAAAGCGCGCCACCGCGACGGCCGGCGCCTCTCCTCGAAGGAGCAGCGGCACCGGCGGCGCATCCACCTCCTCTCCCTCCTCGCCTTGCGGGAGGGTGAGGCGCGCGGCGGCGCCGTCGGCTTCCGCCTGGAGCGGGCCCGTCCCCTGACCGCCGCGGACGATCGCCATTTCCGGCTGGGCGAGGAGCTGAAGGAAGTTGGGGCGCGCGGACTTGAGGCTGATCTCAAGAACGTCGTCGGTCATCGCGACGATCTCGTCGATGGCGCCCAGGATCGGCTTCAGCGGGTTTCGGCTGCCGGGCCCGGCAGCCGCCCGGAGCCTCGCCGCGACCTGCTCCGCCGTGACCCGGCCCCCCCCCGGCCAGCGCCACTTGCCCAGCCGGAAGGTGTAGCGGAGCCCGTCGTCAGAAACGATCCATCGCTGCGCCAGCGCCGGCTCGATCTCACCGCTCGAATCGAAGCGGACCAGTCCCTGCGCCGTTGCCTCGAGGAGCAGTGCGGACGGCGCGTCGAGCGGCTCGCGATTGGGATTGGCGATCCTCGGCGCCCCCCCGATCGCGCTCACCGCCACCGGCCCCGTCTCCGCCTCGCGGCAGGAGGAAAGAAGCGCCGCTCCAATCAGCAGCGCCCGTAGGGCGGACGAGGACATCCCCCACCGATAGCGCACCCCGCGCCGGATTTTTAGTAGGCCGGTGACCCTCAGACGATGAAGTCGCTCACCGGCTGCATCGGCACCGTCGTGTTCGTCATTTCGATGACGTAGTCTTGGCCCGCCTGGTATCCGGCGGTTCCGTTCTCGTCGACGATGAGGAACAGCTTGCCGGCAAGGTCTCCGGCATCGGCGGTGAACAGCACCGCTTCCCCGATGTCGAGCGTGCCTTCCATCGCCGCCTCGAGGTCGCTGTCGAAGCTGGCGGTGCTGAGCGTTCCGGTGGTCTTCACCTCGAAGCTGTCGTGGGTGCCGGTGAGGTCGATCGTGTCGGTGCCGAACGTGAAGTCGTCGATCGTGTCGTAGCCGGTGGAGGTGGAATCGGAGACGCCGCGGTAGGCGTAGGTGTCCGCTCCGTCGCCGCCCTTCAGGTAATCCTTGCCGCCCGCGCCGAGGAGGCTGTCGTTCTTCTGGCTCCCGGTAAGGCTGTCATGGCCCTTGCCGCCGAAGATGCGGAACGTGCCGTTCGCCTCCGCGCTGCCGTTGAACACCAGCTTCTCGGTCGCCCGC
>DASWOC010000029.1:0-85828 GCA_036398895.1 Allosphingosinicella sp.
GACATCGGGGAAGCCGTGCTGTTCAAGGCCGATGCCGGAGACCTTGCAGGCAAGCTGTTCCTCATCGTCGACGAGAACGGAACCGCCGGATACCAGGCGGGCCAAGACTACGTCATCGAAATGACGAACACGACGGTGCCGATGCAGCCGGTGAGCGACTTCATCGTGTGAGACCCAGTCTTGCAAGTCGCGCCCGGTGGGGCCATCGCGGCGGCATGATCGGCCTCGATGAAGAGCAGCAGCGCGCCCGAACCTGGTTCGAGTCCCTGCGCGACCGACTCTGCGCCGAGTTCGAAGCGATCGAGCGGGAGGCAGGCTCCGACGCGGCCTTCGAATATTCCCCCTGGGGCCGAACCGACCCCGACGGCTCCCCCGGCGGAGGCGGCGTTCGGGGCCTGATGAAGGGGCGCGTCTTCGAGAAGGTCGGAGTCAACGTCTCCACCGTCGCCGGCCGCTTCACCGACGAATTCGCGGCCACCATCCACGGCGCCGCCGAGGATCCGCGCTTCTTCGCCACCGGGATCAGCCTCGTCGCCCACATGGCGAACCCGCACGTGCCGGCCGTCCACATGAACACCCGCTTCCTCGCCACCACGAAGCGCTGGTTCGGCGGCGGCGCCGACCTCAACCCGCCAATCCCCTATGAGGAGGACACGGCCGACTTCCACGCCCGTCTGCGCGCCGCCTGCGCCGCCCACGACCAGACCTTCTACGACCGCTTCAAGAAGTGGGCGGACGATTATTTCTTCATCCCCCATCGCGGCGTCCACCGTGGCGTCGGAGGCATCTTCTACGACCATCTCGACGGCCCGTTCGAGCCGAGCTTCGCCTTCACCCGCGACGTCGGCGAGGCTTTCCTGGACGTCTTCCCGAAGCTGGTCCGGCGCCGGATGGACACCCCCTTCACCGAAGTCGACAAGGCGCGCCAGCTCGAATGGCGCGGCCGCTATGCCGAGTTCAACCTCATCTACGACCGGGGAACCCTGTTCGGCCTCAGGACCGGCGGCAATGTCGATGCCATCCTGATGAGCCTTCCGCCGCTCGCCACCTGGTCCTGAGCGCCCCGGCCGCGCCTTACCTCGTCACGACCAGCCGGTACCCGCAGTCGAGAGCCTCAAGCGCCGTCAGATGTCCGTAGCGCTCCACCCAGGCGCCGCTCTCCAGATCCTCGTCAAGCCTCCCGAGCGGCCCGAAGACGTCGCCGAGCGCCCAGAAGGAGGACATCGCCGCCCTCACCCGAGCGTCCAGATAGGCCGCCGGCCGCCGCCAATAGGCGCAAAGGAAGCCGTCGGTGCAATCGTGCGGGATGGGCACGGCTGAAATGCTCACCGGCCCGAGCCACCGCTCGTAATCCTCCATCCGCGGCATCTGCGCTTCGTCGAGGTCCACCAGCTCGGGCAGATAATCGGCAAGCCAGAAGCCGCGAAACGCCGGATCGTAGGTGAGGATCACGACCGGCCCCCGGCTTACCCGCCGCAGCTCTTTCAGCCCCCTCTCCTTGTCCGACCAATGGTGGACGGTCAGCACCGCCATCGCAGCGTCGAACGCCCCGTCCTCGAAGGGCAACGCCTCCGACCGCCCCTGCACGACCGGCGCGGCGTCGGCGGGTCGCTGCCGGATCATCTTCATCGAAGGCTCGAGCGCGACGACCTGCCTGTCCCGAGGCTCGTAGGACCCCGCCCCCGCTCCGACGTTCAAAACGGTTCGCGCGTCCGCGAGCGCTCGAGCGATCCCCGCCTCGATCCGGGGGTCGGGCTTCCTCAGCCGGGCATAGTCGATTCCGATCGTGTCGTAGCGAGTCGCCATGGCGCGGGCTAACCCGCCGAGGCTCCGCTGTCAGCCGCGGGCACTGCTCGCGATCACTCCGCCCCTTCCCGACCGGCCGGAGGCGTGTCGGTCCGAAGGCCGAGGTTGCGGAGCCTCTTGTCGAGCAGGAGGATGGCTGCCTCGAAGCTCATGCTGCGCCGACGGTCGGGGCGCACTTCCCGCAGGCCGAGCTGGCCGTGCCTTCGCTCCCACCGGGCCAGAAGCTTCATCGTCCGGTCGAACTCGGCGCCCTCCGCCCCGGGAGGAAGCGGGTCTCCGCCCGCCTCGGCCTGCTCCTGGGCGGCCCGAAGCCGCGCCTGCGCCTCCAGCCGCTCGCGCGCCGCCTCCGCCTCGAGCGAGGCATAGCCCTCGTCCAGCGCCGCCTGGAAGGCCGCAGCGAATTCGGCGTCGCGGCGAAGATGATAGTAAACGGTCCGCTCGCAGACCCCCGCCGCCGCCGCAGCGGCGATCGCGTCCGCATTGCGCGCGAAACTGGCGAGGAAGATGCCCTTGCGCCGATCGTCGAAGCGCACATGCCGCATCCGCCGCCGCTGCAGCACGCGCCGGTTGTTCGGAACAATGTGCGTCTCATTCCTCCCCGAGCTCGTCTCGGGGAGGGGGGTGTAGGCGGAGCGGCATGCCGGCGGCATGCCGCGAGCCGGAACCGGCTGCGCAGCAGCCGTCGTCCGCAGGCTGGTGGAGGGGCCGGAGCCGGAGCAACGCCGCTCCGCCTCGGCCGACAAAGCATGCGCATCCCGCCACGCCGCCGCGAACACCGGATCGCGCCGCCGCGCCTGGTAGAAAGCCTGCAGAGTCACGCCATAGCTCCGGGCAACCTCATCCAGCCGCCGCCCTTCCCAAAGCGCCGCCAGCATCGCCACCTTCGCAGCCGCGTCTATGACGAGCTTCCGCCCGCGCCCTCTCCGTTTCCCGCTCATCCACGAGCTTAGAACATAGTAGGGGCGCTGTAGGAAAATAGTTTCTGTTGGCCTTCTATAAGAAGGTGATCAGGGGCGTACGCTCTCTCTCCGGCGGCTGGCGGCTGCAAGCCGCTCCACCTCCTTCAAAAGCACATCAAGATCCGTTCGGCTATAAACGATCCCATTTGCGATCACCGTCTGAATAGAAGAGGTGTTGTGGATATCCCTTAGCGGGTCGTGCCGAAGCAGGACCAGGTCCGCTTCCTTTCCCGCCGATATCCCGCCCAGCTCGTTGCTCCTATTCAGATAGGCAGCAGGGACAGCCGTGGCAGATCGCAGCACCTCCATATTCGATAAACCCGCAGCTCTCAGCAGCCGAAGTTCATTGTGAAGGCTGAACCCAGGGACGATCATCGTGTCACTGGCGTCCGTTCCCGCCATGATCGGAATTCCGGCCCGGTGGGTAAGGCCGGTTATCCGGAGACCATGCAGGAAGAAGCCGCGCAAAGCCTGGCGCTGCTCGGTCGGCAACGCCGCAGTTTCGTTGAGGTCGGCCTCCCAACGATCGTTCCGTTCCGCCAGGATGTACTTGCGCGTCGGATCGTTACGATAAGCTGGTTCATCGGCCCGCGCTTCCATCTCGCGGGTGCCGTGTGTCGGGTCGTAATAGGCGCCCGTTGCAGCGACCGCCTTCAGCAGGTTCTGGCAGAGGGACGGATCGAACTCCGCGACCGTGCGTCGGAGCCGCTCGAGAGCTGGAGGCCGCTGGGCATCGGCTACTCGGTCGGCGAACGCGGCCTCCCGTCGCCGGAATTCGGAACCATAGCGGCTGCAATCGTAGAGCAGGTCGCGGGCATGTTCGATGCTGCGGTAGCCCATCTGAGTAGCGCCGAGGGACCCCGCGGCGAAAGGAATGTGGCCGCCGACCTTCATCCCACGTAGATTCGCCTCTTCCATCAATGCGCGGAATGCCGCCGTCGGGATGGAATCGTGCGTCTTGATCAAATCGGTGCCGCGCGTCGCGAGATACCGGAGCAGAGTACGAGCTTCGGCCTCGGTGGCCGGCGTGACGTAGGATGGCGCTGTCGGCGGCAGAGTCAGACGGGTCGGCCCCATGACCATTGTGCTGGTGAGCGCGAGCAGTTCCGGCCCTGCAATATCGCCTGCCTTTATCTTCGACTGAAGCTGGCGATAATCGTCGACGCAGCCTTCGACCGCTCCGGCAATCGACCAGCAATCGCTGGACATTTCGCGAATGCCCGTCACGCCGTTGGCGAGCAGGAGATTGAGCGAAGGGGGCGCGGGCTCCGGCAGGAAAAGGTGGAAGTGCATGTCCATCAACCCGGGGATCAGGTAGTGGCTGGTGCCATCGATGACGCTCTTGCCTTTGAACTGCCTGCGGTTGCGCGCCGGCAGCACCGCTACGATGGCCTTCCCGCTGACATAGACTGAGTGGTCCGGCAGAACCCGGCGTGTCGCCGGATCGATCACCGTCACATTCTCGATTGCTAGGTCGACTTGGCGGACTTCCAGGCGAGGCGTCTGACACCCGGCTATCGCCATGACCCCGATCGCCGCGAGGAGAATGGAAAGGCTTCGTCGGGGCAGCCGCCGGGGGAATGCAGGCACGCCTTGGGCGGCCCGCCAGTAAGCGGTCGTCATCGTCCGGTCCTTTCTAGGGGGGTGAAGGTTTTTTTTGGGGTGTCTAACCGCCCGAATAACGATCGAGCACGGCCTCGGCGTCGCTGATCTGCTGCAGTGCCCAATGAACCTTGTTCCGGACGCCCGGGTCGGGGTCTAGACTCGCTGCTTCGAGGGCCGCGCGTGACCTGGGGTTCTGCAGATCGCCTAGCGCATGCGCCGCCTGCTGCCGCACGCGGGGATCGGCATCCCCGAGCAGACCCGCGATCTCATTGGAAAAGGCGACGGAGCCGAAGTCGCCGAGGGCGCGCACCGCCTCCCCCCGCACCTCGGCCGACCGGTCGCTGAGCAGGCGTGCGACAGACGAGGCAGCCGAGGACCCTACGGTCGGCCGGATTTCCGAGAGACCCCAGAGAGCGATCCTGCGGACCACTGGCCGCTCATCCCGCAGCGCGAGTAGAAGCGGCTCTACCGCCGCAGGCTGATGGAAAATGGTGTTTCCAGCGACTCTGCGTGCATTCCAGTCCGCGTTTCTTATGGCGGACGCAAGAGCATGGGTGTGAATGCTGTGGATTCGCACAAGCCTCGCCGCTGCTTGCTCGCCCGCCTCTGCATCGAGAGCATATCGAGCGGGAGCGAAGATAGTGGGTTCCGCCGCGGCAAGGGCGCCAGTCACTGCGACCGCGGCAGGGAGCAACGTGGCAAGCCAGGTGAGACGAGCGGCGCTCCTAGGCTTCGTGCGATCGAGAACATGATCGACCCGCTGCGCTATAGAGCTGCGGCAGGGAGCGACGCCGTTCGCGGCAAGCAGAGCGGAGCCATTGGCGTGGCGGACCGCTTTTACCAGCAGCTGCGCATAATCGGCATCGTTTACCTTGCCCCGCAGTACAGTGTCATCGGCAGCTTCCTCGCACAGCTGGTAAGAGCGACGAGCCAATAACCATACGAGCGGGTTGAACCACAGCAACGCCGTGGCAAGACGGCCCACGAGCAGCTTCAGCCAGTCCATTCGGTCAACATGAGCGAGCTCATGCGCGATTATGGCCTCCGCCTGATCCACTGCTCGTGCCACCAGCGGGTCGATGATGATGATCGGCCGGACCACCCCCCAGCTGATCGGCGAATTGAGCTCAGTGCTGCTGAGCAAGGCCGTTCCATGTTTGAGGCCGAAACGCTGCTGCGCGGCGGCGAGCGCCGTCACCCAGCGCGGATCTACCAGGACGTTGGCGCGCGCGCGGATTTGCTGAAGCCGAAGCACTCCAAGCAGCAGCAGAAGCAGCAGGCCTCCCGCCGGAAGGAGATAGAGTGCCGCCGCAAGCCGCTCCCAATCCAGCGCAATCGGGGCCTGCACCGGCGAGGATTCCGTCAACTCCGGAACTGGAGTCAGCTCGGTAGAAAGCCCGGCAAGAGCTTCCATCATGGGAGCCGGAGCGGAGATCTCGACCTCGGGGAGCATCAACACGGTCAGGGGAAGCAGCAGCAATGCGAACAACCCCAAGGTTGCCACGAGGGACTGTTCTGCTGCCGAACGCCGTTGAAGGAGCCGAAGAAGCCCAACGGTCACGCCAGCGCATAGAGCGGATTTCCATCCGACCTCGATCAGAAACCCCATCATCACGAATTCTCCCGGCGGGCCTTGGCGATCAGTTCTTCCAACTGGTCCAACTCTTCGGGCTTCACCCGCTCCGACATGCCGATCAGTGCCGCGGCGGCACCGATGGAAGACCCATTGAAGAGGGTCTGAATGAGGTGCTGCAGCGCCGTCTGCTTCACCTTCTGCTCGGGCAGGGCGACGGAATAAACGTAGCGCTGGTCGATGACCTTATGCGTCACGAAACCCTTCTTCTCGAGCCGGGACAGCATGATCCGTATCGCGGAGTTGCTGGGAGGGTCGGGGAGCAAAGACTCCAGATCGGCGGCGGAGGCTTCGCCTTGCGCACACACGGCATCGAACACCTGGCGTTCGCGGGGGGGAAGTTTCTCAATCAACAGCGAGTCTCCTGCAACATTTGTTGCATGTAACAAATGTAACGCCTGTTCAAGTGGAAATATCTGTCGAATAGCAGGCTCCGGGTTATCATGGCGCGCGCTCGGCTCCGAAGTGCAAGAAAGGTCTCCGAAGCGCGCCACACCCGCCTCTCCCTCGACGAGGAGAAACAACCGATGGCGCTGATCGATATCCAAGCGGGCCACCTCGGTGCCGTCGTCACCTATCTCGAGATGACGGAAAAGCCGCGCCCGTCGCCCCTACCCTCCTCGCCGCTGAGGCTGGAGCGGTGGAAGGCGCCCGACCCCGCCCGCTATCGCCTCCTCTTCGAGCGGGTGGGCGCCCGCTGGCTCTGGTATTCGCGGCTCGCCATGCCAGACGAGCGCCTTCGCCGGGAGATGGCGGAGGTCCACGCCGTCGTGGACCGCGCGGGAGTGGAGGTGGGGATGATCGAGCTCGACTTCCGAACCCCGGGCGAATGCCTGATCCGCTTCCTCGGCCTGGTTCCGGAGCTCGCCGGCAAGGGGCACGGAAAGTGGCTGTTTGCGCAGGTGCTGGCGCTCGCCTGGCGTCCGGGAGTTCGGCGGGTGGCGGTCAATACCTGCACGCTCGACCATCCCGCCGCCCTTCCCGCTTACCTGAGGGCCGGCTTCACCGCCTGCGGGCGCGCCTTCGAGACCTTTCCGGACCCGCGGCTCTCCGGGCTTCTGCCCGAAGGCGCCGCGCCTCAGATCCCCGTCGTCCGCGCCCCGTCCGAGACGGGCTCTCCCGCCAGCTGAACGTAGATTCTCGCCGCCATGGCGGTGAAGACGACGCCGAAGGCGGCGTTGAGCACGCCCGCGACGAGCAAGGTCAGGAGCGAGGACAAATTGCCCGGCTGCGGAGCGCCCGCGACGAGGGCGATGACGATCCCGACGATCATCGTCACGACCAGCGAGATCACCAGGAAGACGACGATCAGGAGGACGACGAAGCCCAGCAGCTTTCCCCAGTGGCCGGCGGTCAGCGCCCAGCTGCGGCGGATGATTCCGATCGGCCCCTGAGCCTCGGCGGCGGCGACCGGAGTCATCATCAGCAGCCGGACCCAGAAGAAGAGCCCGATCGCGAGGAACAGGAGCATGGCGAGGAGGATCTTGCCCGCCGTCCCGGCGCTCGGGCTGGCGAAATCGCTTGGCCGCACGCCGGTGATCAGGATCACCGGCACCAGGATGATGATTGCGAGGATCCCGATCAGGATGGCGGCGCCGAGCATTGGCAGGAAGCGGCGGAAGCCGTGGCGGATCGCGTTTCCGACCACATTCTCGCGGCCCAGAGCGAGTGTGGAGATGGCGAGGGTTCCGACGATGCTGAGCACCATCACCACCGGCACGAGCAGCATCCAAAGCCCGGGTTCCGGCTGGCTTCCCGGGCCCACCTCGCCCGGCCCGAGCGCCTGCAGCGCGACGCTCGGGAGCGCCATGAAGGCGAAGGCGACGGTGAAGAGCGAGCCGAAGTCGCGCTTCATGAACGCGACGGTCTCGTTCCAGGCGGTGGTGATCGACAGCTTGGCCATGAGTTCAGTCCCCCTCTTTGCGGCCCTTATGTGCGAAGCCGCGCGGCTTTCGCAATTCCCGATCTTGCGTCGCCCGGAAGGAGCGCCGAAGTGGCAGGGAATGGCGTCCGGTCTCGACATGGAATGGCGCGTGACGCCGGGGCTGAGCCCGTATCCGGAGACCTTGGCCGAGATGGAGGCCCGGGCGGCCGCGATCCGCGAGGGTAATGCGCGCGAGCTCGTCTGGCTGCTCGAGCATCCGCCCTTGTTCACCGCCGGGACGAGCGCCGACCCGGCCGAATTGTTCAACCCGCAAGGCTTCCCCGTCTACGAGGCGGGCCGGGGCGGGCGTTACACCTATCATGGGCCGGGGCAGCGGGTCGGCTATGTGCTCCTCGATCTCGACCGGCGCGGGCGGGACGTGCGCCATTTCGTCCATTGTCTGGAAGGCTGGATCATCGACACGCTCGCCATTCTGGGGGTGGAGGCGAGGCGCGCGGAGGGGCGGATCGGCATCTGGACGGACCGGCATGGAACCGAGGCGAAAGTGGGCGCGATCGGGGTTCGGGTACGCAAGTGGGTGACCTATCACGGTTTTTCGGTGAACCTCTCGCCGGAACTTTCCCACTTCTCAGGGATAGTGCCCTGCGGTATTGCCGAGTTTCCAGTGACCAGTCTGGAAGAAATGGGAGCGTCGTACAGGCAGGAACATTTCGACCAGTCGCTGCAAGGGGGGCTCTCCCGTTTCCTGCGCTCTCTCGAAGAGGGACGCGAGAAGGCTTGAGGGCCGTCCCCAATCCGTTTATTGTGCGTAACTGATTTGGCAAAACAGGGGCCACCCCAACCAAATCATCCAACCTAGGGAGTTTCTAAATGCGTGACCTCTTCAAGAAAGTGATGACCGGTTCCATGGTTGCCGGTGCGGCCCTCCTCGTCGCGGCCTGCGGCGGCGGCGAATCGACCGAAGCCAACAACACCGCCAACCTCACCACCGACGACGCCCTGATGGGCAACGACGTCACCGCGGTTGACGCCATGAACGGCACGGATGCCAACCTCGGCACCACCGACATGAACGCGACGACCACGACGACGACCACCAACACCACCGGTGGCACGACCGACACGACCACGACCGGCAACACCACCACGGATGCCGGCACGGGCACGGGCAACACGACCGGAATGTAATCCGCCGTTAAGCCAAGATATGAGTAAAGGGCCGTCCGGGCGACCGGGCGGCCCTTTTCTTATCCGCTCCAGCCGCTTAGGGAATGGCTCAGTCGTGCCGCCGGCGCGACGGAAGCCTCTCCTCTCGGCTGCGCGGCGCGACCCGCTCCGTTACACCTGTGGGGGGTAGTTCGAGCGTTGAGGGTGAACATGTCGCGGATGATCCATGCCTTGAAGGCCGCCGCCTTGGCGACTGCGGCCGTGACGTCCACCGCGGCGCAGGCGCAGCTGTTCCTCACCACGCCGAACCTCAAGGAAGGGCGGATCGAAGGCAGCGATCCGCTGGTCGGACTCCCCATTCCCGGGGCCACCGCCGCCGAATATCGCGCGCATCTGCTCTGGAACCTGCGCTCCGGCCTCAACGTCGCCGCGCTTCAGTGCCAGTTCTCGGACTATCTGCGGGCGGTCCCCAACTATAACGGCCTGCTCGCCCATCACTCCGAGGAGCTTGCCGTCGCCTACACCACGCTCAACGGCTATTTCAAACGCACCCTGGGCGCCCAGAAGGGCCAGAAGGCGTTCGACGATTATTCGACGATCACCTACAATAATTTCTCGACGCTGCAGGCGCAGATGATCTTCTGCCAGACGGCGACCAACATCGTGAAGACCGCGCTCGCGACCCCCAAGGGTAAGCTGCTCGACGTGGCGCAGACGCGGATGCGCGAGCTCAGGAATAGTCTGGTGCCCGCTTATGAGCGGCCCGCTGTGTACAATCCGTGGCTGGTGCGCCTCTCGCCGCTTCCGCCGCTGGACGAGGCGTGCTGGACGAAGCGAAACGTGCTTCGCGTCCGCTGCGGGGGAACCGGCTGAAGCTCGTAGCGGCGCTCAGGGCCGCTGCGCGTAATCGGTGGGGTCCGCAACTCCGGTTTCCTCGAAGCCCTTGGCCCTCAGCCTGCAACTGTCGCAGAGCCCGCAATGGCGGTTCCCGTCCACGGGATCGTAGCAGGACCAGCTGAGCCCCGCGTCTAGTCCCAGCCGGACGGCCTCACGAACGATATCGGCCTTGCTCATGTCGAGGAGCGGAGCCGCGATCCGGAAGCTCGAACCTTCCGCTCCCGCCTTGGTGGCAAGCGCCGCGAGCCGCTCGAACGCCGCGATGAAGTCTGGCCGGCAGTCAGGATAGCCTGAATAATCGAGCGCGTTCACGCCGATATAGAGATGGGTCGCGCCAGCCGCTTCCGCCCAACCCAAAGCGAGCGAGAGGAAGATGGTGTTGCGGGCGGGCACGTAGGTAACCGGCACCTCCTCCCCCACTCCCGACTTGGGGACCGCGATGTCTGCGGTCAGGGCCGACCCGCCGAAGGCGCGGAGGTCGAGCGGAAGGACGATGTGCCGCTCGGCGCCCAGAGCGGCGGCGATACGCTCCGCCGCCTGCAGCTCTACGCGGTGCCGCTGGCCGTAATCGATCGTAAGCGCGAGGAGCGCGAACCCCTCCTCCTTCGCGCGCGCGGCCGCGACCATGGAGTCGAGGCCGCCGGATAGGAGCGCGACCGCCTTGCTGTGGGGCTGGGGCATCGGGGGCGGCTAATCGGCCCGGCGCGAAGGCGCAAGCGCCTCAAAAGAATGGGCCGCCGAGGTGGCGGCCCAGTTGAGACCGTTAGGCCTGCTAGGGAGGAAAGCGTGCCCACGAAATCGGCACGACCTCTCCTTACACAGGTTAAGGTAAACGGGCGGTTAACGGTTTTCGGAAGGTGGAGATCGTCGGCTTAATTCTCGAAATCGTCGAGCGACAGCGGGAAGACGCGCGAGCAGAATTCGCAATCGACGCTGATGAACCCATCCTCGTCCACCATCTCCGCGCGTTCGGCCGCACCGAAGCGGCCGAGGACGCTTCTTATATATTCGAAATTGCAGCGGCAGCCCTTGCTCAGCGGAATGCCTTCGAGGACCCGAGTCTCCTCCTCGTGGAACAGCCTCCACAGCGCGCCCTGGAGGGGCAGTTCGGGGTCCGTCAGCTCATGGCCCTTGATCGTCTCGGCGAGGATCCGGACATGCTCCCATTCCGGGTCGTCGAGCCGGGTGTGGAGGCGGTCCCTCCCCTCCTCGCCCTCGGGCAAATGCTGGACGAGTATGCCCCCGGCGACGTGGCCGGTATCGTTGACCGCGAGCCTGACGACGCTCGGCAACTGCTCGGACTGGCTGAAATAATTCTGCGCCGCTTCGCCCAGAGAGCTTCCCTCGAGCGGGACGATCCCCTGGTAACGTTCCTCCGCGGCCGCATGGTCGAAGGTGATCGCGAGATACCCCTTGCCGAAGAGCGCAGCGAGGTCGCGGTGCGTCGGAAGCTCGCCCAACCGGGCGCGGTCGAAGCGGACATAGCCGCGAAGCTCCCCCGCCCGATAATCGACGACGAGTAGTTCGACGATCCCACTCTCGGTCTGCGCCTGGATGGTAAGCTGCCCCTCATCCTCCTTGAGCAGCGATCCGAGAAGGGCGGCGAGCACCAGCGCCTCCGAGAGGATACGTGCGATCGGGACCGGATAATCGTGCGCGGACAGGATGTGGTCGAGCAAAGGGCCGAGCCTCACGATCCGCCCACGCGCGTTACGCCCGGGGATGGTGAAGCCCACCGCCTCGTCTAGGTTCGAGGCAGGCGCGTTGCTGCCGGTCTGGGGAGAAGAAGTCATGGCGGCGATGTGGCTAACGCGGCGAGGCGCTTCAATATCCGCTCAGGCGGCTTCCTTGGGCAGCTCATAGCCGCGCGCCGCCTGGGACAGCCGCTCGACGAATTCCGTCACATGCGCTTCCTCGATGATCAGCGGCGGGAGCACGCGCATCACGTTGTCGCCGGCCGCCACGGTGAGGAGGCCGTGCTCGCGAAGATAGTTCACGAAGGCGCGGCTGTCGGTCTTCATCCGAATTCCGAGCATAAGCCCGAGCCCGCGGACGCCTTCGAACAGATGGTCGTGGTTCGGGATCATCTGCTCGAGCGCCCCCCGCAGACGCTCACCGATCTGGCTCACATGATCGAGAAAGCCGGGCTCGGCCACTACGTCGAGCACCGCCTGCCCCGCCGCCATCGCCAGCGGATTGCCGCCGTAGGTCGAGCCATGCGTTCCGACCACCATCCCCGCCGCGGCTTTCTCGGTGGCGAGGCAGGCGCCCAGCGGAAAGCCGCCGCCGATGCCCTTGGCGGTGGCGAGGATGTCGGGCTCAATGCCGTAATGTTCGTAGGCGTAGAGCTTGCCAGTGCGGGCAACCCCGCACTGAACCTCGTCGAGGACGAGCATGAGGTCGCTTTCGTCGCACAGGCGCCTTAGGCCCTGCATGAACTCGGCGCTCGCGGGGCGAATTCCCCCCTCGCCCTGAACCGGCTCGGCCAGGAAGCCGGCAGTATTTTCATCAATCGCTGCCTCAGCCGCGGCGAGATCGTCGAAATCCACGACCGTGAAGCCCGGGAGCAAGGGTGCGAAGCCGTCGCGAAGCTTCGACTGGTCGGTGGCGCTGATCGTCGCCATCGTCCGCCCGTGAAATGCGTTGCGGAAGGTGATGAGCCTGTTCTTTTCCGCCCGCCCGTGATGATGATGGTAGCGCCGCGCCGTCTTGATCGCGCACTCGACCGCCTCGGCACCCGAATTGGTGAAGAAGACGGTGTCGGCGAAGGTGAGGTCGACGAGCCGCTGCGCCAGCGCCTCGCCCTGGGGGCTGCCGTAGAGGTTCGAGACGTGGATGAGCGTCGCCGCCTGCTCCTGGATGGCCTTGGTCAAATGCGGGTGGCTGTGGCCGAGCAGATTGACGGCGATGCCGCTGGCGAAATCGAGATATTTCTCGCCCTGCTCGCCGTACAGATAAACGCCCTCTCCCCGAACTGGCCGAACCGGCGAGCGTGGATAGACGGGCATGAGCGGGGTGATGGCCATAAAGGGCTCCAGGGGCGGCTGAAAAGCGAAAGGGCGGCCCCCGCGGGAGCCGCCCTTCCTCTAGAGAGAGCCCGGGCGGCGCGTCAACACGGCCGCCCGAGGCGCTTACCAGCCGCGCCGGTCGCGGCGGTCGTCCCAATCGCGACGGCCATCGCGGCGGTCCTCCCGGATCTGCTCGCGCAGATTGTGGATGCGCCGCTGCAGGTCGTGATGCTCTCCCTGCGAGAGGCCGTTGCGGCGATAGACCTGGAAGCGCTCCTGGATGTTGCGGAGCTGATTGGACAAGCGCCTCGCCTCGTTGCGCGAGATCGCGCCCCGCTGGAAGGAGCGGTCGATCCGCTGATCGAGCTGCTGAAGCTGGCGGACGATGTCCTGGCCCTGATTGTAGCCGTAGCCATTGTGGCGCTGCTGCGGATATCCGTATTGGGCCGAGGCGGGAGCCGCGAGCGTCGCGGCGCCGAGAAGAATGGCGGGGATCAAAAGCTTACGCATCGTTCGACTCCTCAAGAGAAGATGGTGATGCTGCTTTCTACCGCGCTCAGAATGTTACGGGCCTGAACGGACTTGTCAGCCGCTGTTCAGCGGCGGGAGGCGCCCTCGCTCCGCTTTGCCGAGACGCGACCGTTCAGATAGTCGATGCGGGCCTGCAACTCCCTTCGCTCCGACGCGGAGAGCCCGCCATGGGCGTAGCGGTCGCTCAGCCTTCCGATCTGCCTCGCCTCGCGCCTCAGCGCCCGCGCCTCGCGGCGGGAGAGCTGGCCCGTCTCCCGCCCGATCTCGATCCGGTCGCGGACCTTTTCGGTCTGGCTGCGCGGGCTGGGTGCGCTCGGCGGCTCATAGGCGATTCCGCCGGGGCGCTGCTTCGATGGGATTGGAACCGAAGTCACGAAACCGGCGACCAGAGCGGGAATCAGAAGCGCGATCATCTCGGATCTCCTGTGACGGTGTCTCGAGCGCGCAGGATGCCAGCCGCTTTCATTACGGGAGCTGAACGAGCATTCAGCTTTTCAGCTTCCAGCCGCGACGGAGCAGCGAATAGCAGAGCGCCCACAGGGCAACGTTGATCGCAAGCAGCAGCAAGGCGCCGAGCTGCACCGGCGAGTCGGCGATCCCGAGGAAGCCGTATCGAAATCCGGAGATGATGTAGAAGAAGGGGTTGGCGTGGCTCACCGCCTGGAAGGCGGGAGCCAGGCTCTCGATCGAGTAGAAGGTGCCCGAAAGCAGCGACAGCGGCGCCACGACGAAATTGGTCACCGCCGCGGCATGGTCGAACTTCTCCGCCCAGATCGAGGTGAGCAGGCCGAGGAAGGCGAGCATCGTGCTCCCCATCAGGCCGAACCAGGCCACCGCCCACAGATGCTCCGGCATGACATGGACGCCCGGCCACAGCTGCATCGCGAGGAAGACGGCGAAGCCCACCAGCACCGCACGGGTGACGGCGGCGCCGATCAGCGCTGCGATCAGCTCGCCCGTCGAGAGCGGCGGCATCAGATAGTCGACGATATTGCCCTGGATCTTCCCCACCAGCAGCGAGAAGCTGGAATTGGCGAAGGCGTTCTGGATCATCCCCATGACGATGAGGCCGGGCGCCAGGAAATCGGCGAACGGGACGCCCATCACCTCGCGCCCGCTACGCCCGAGCGCGACCGTGAAGATCACCAGGAAAAGTAGCGTCGTCATCGCCGGGGCCCAGACCGTCTGCAGCTGGACCTTGAAGAAACGCCGCACCTCCTTCACATAGAGGGTCCTGAGGCCGCCCCAATTGACGTTTCGGATAACCGGAACGCCCGGATCGGCCCGGACCCAATTTGAAGGCTGGTCGCTCACCGCGCCGTCGCTAGAGGCAGACGCTGGGGGCCGCAAGCCGTGAAGGAAATGCACATGTCCTGGACCGACGAACGGATCGAGCGGCTGAAGGAGCTCTGGTCGCAGGGCATGACGGCCAGCCAGATCGCCGACGAGCTTGGCGGGGTTTCCCGTAACGCGGTGATCGGGAAGGCCCATCGCCTCGGCCTGCAGTCGCGCCCCTCTCCGGTGAAACCGAACGAGGCCGCTCCGGCGGCTCCGGCGCCCGCCGAGCAAGCGGCCGCGGAGGACCCGCCCTTCGATCTTTCCGACGACGTGCCGGAGGCGGAGCCCGAGCCCGTTTCGGAGCCGGCGCCGACGCCCGCGCCCGCCGCGGCCGCCGCGCCTCCTGCCCAACCTCAGGCCCCGCAGCCGCAGGTGCGGTCGATCGGCCCCGGCGGCTTCGTCCGTCAGGCCCCGGGCGAGCAGCAATCGCCGATCCCGCCCGCGCCACCACGGCGCCTCGTCCCCGCGAAGCCGAGCGCGGAGGTGGCCGACAAGACCAGCCTCCTCGATCTCAACGAGAAGATCTGCAAGTGGCCGCTGGGGCATCCGGGCGAGCCGGATTTCCACTTCTGCGGAGCCCCGGCCAATCCAGGCTTCCCCTATTGCGTCCAGCATTGCGGGGTCGCCTATCAGGCGCAGATTCCCCGGCGTGACCGCCGCCCGCCGCCGCCTCTGCCGTTCGGCGGCCCGCGGATCCGTTGAGCTGGATCATCAACACAGGTTAACGCGATTTTCAGGAACGGCCGCGGCCATCCGCTCGTTTTGATTCCTGTCCGAAACGATGGGAAACGTGCCGCTAAATGTCTCACGAAGAACGAGATTATTACGAGCGCCGAGCCGCCGAGGAGATAGAGCGCGCGCAGGCGGCCGACCATAGCCGGGCCGTCCAGGCGCATTACGAGCTCGCCTCCGCCTACCTCGATCGAGTCCACGGCGAGGAGCCCAGATCGACGGGCGGCCTCTTCAGCCTCTAGCCGCCGGAGCCGCTCTCCGGCCGAAGCGCCTACGATGACCTTCCGCCTTCTCGCCACCCTCACTTTCCTCGCCGCACTCCTCGGCTGCGGCGGGGGCGGAAGCGGCGGAAGCGCTCCGCTCGCACCCCCGACCGAGGCCGCCGCCGGCTCGCCCGCTGCAGCCACCGGCACCGCCGCCGCTATCACCGCGGCGGCCACGGCGATCACGGGCGCCGACACCGATTACCGGGACATCCTGCCCGCCGCCGGCGCCGCCCGGCGGATCCTGCTCGGCGAATCCACCCACGGCACGCATGAATATTATCGGGAGCGCGCGCGGATCTCGGAGCGGCTGATCCGCGAGCATGGCTTCAACGCCGTCGCCATTGAAGGCGACTGGACCCCGACCTGGCGCCTCAACCAATATGTGCGCGGCCTCGGAAGCGACCGCTCGGCCGGACAGGCCATGGCCGGCTACTCCCGTTTCCCTAAATGGATGTGGCCGAACGTCGAGTTCCGCGACTTCGTCGAGCGGCTGCGCGCCCTTAACCTGGAGCGGCCGGAGAATGAGCGGGTCGGCCTCTACGGAATGGACGTCTACGACCTGCACGAGGCGGCGGCGGCGGTCCTCGCCTATCTGCGGGAGGCGAAGCCCGAGGCGCTTCGGCGGGCCGAACAGCGCTATGACTGCTTCGACCCCTACGAGACGGCCCATGCCTACGGAGAGGCTACGCGCGGGAAGGTCTCCTGCCGGGAGGAGGCTGAGGCCGTTCTGGCGGACGTGCGACGCCTTCCCCGCCCTTCCGACCCGGCCGGAGCCGAGCGCCGGTTCGCGGCGATCCGCAGCGCCGCCTCCGTCGTCGGCGCGGAGGAATATTTCCGAACCGCTTATGCCGGCTCGCTCGCCTGGAACGTGCGCGACCAGCGGATGGCGGAGAATGTCGAGGAGATCGCCGAGCACCTCCAGGCGATGAGCGGCCGCCCCGGCAAGGTGGTCATCTGGGGTCACAACACGCATAGCGGCGACGCTCGGGCCACCTTCGCCGCCAATCGGGGCGAGCTCAATCTCGGCCAGCTGATGCGCCAGCGCCACGGCAAGGACGCATTTCTCGTCGGCTTCTTCAGCCATGCCGGAACGGTTTTCGCCGCCCCCGAATGGGATGAGCCCGGCCGGGTCTACCAGATGCGCCCCGCCCTCCCCGGCAGCTATTCCGCGCTCTTCCATTCGACCGGCCTTTCGGCCTTCTCGCTCCTCATCCGAGGCAATGCCGAAATGGAACGGGTCCTGGCGGGGCCGATGCTCGAGCGGGCGATCGGGGTCGTCTACGTGCCGGAGACAGAGCGGCAGAGCCATTATTTCGAAGCCAAGCTCGCGGAGCAGTTCGACGCCGCCATCTATTTCGACCAGTCGAAGGCGGTGACCCCGGTCCGCCGATGAAGCCGCTCCTCGCTCTCGCCGCCCCCGCGCTTCTCGCCGCCGCGCCTGCCGCCGAACGCTCGGCGGAGCGGGAGCTGATGGTTCTCACAGTCGCCAACATGGCCGAGACAGTCGGCGTCCGCGATGTCCGACGCCTGGATTCCGAGGTGCTCGCGGCCATGCGAAAGGTCCCCCGGCATCTCTTCGTGCCCGAGGCGGAGCGGCGCCACGCCTATCAGAACCGCCCGCTTCCGATCGGCCACGATCAGACCATCTCCCAGCCCTACATCGTCGCGCTGATGACCCACCTCCTCAAGGTGGAGAGGAAGCATAGGGTGCTCGAGGTCGGCACCGGCTCGGGCTATCAGGCTGCCATCCTTTCGGAGCTGGCGGGCGAGGTCTGGACGATCGAGATAGTGGAGCCGCTGGCGCGGGAGGCGGAGCGGCGGCTGGCGACCCTCGGCTACCGCAACGCGAGAGTGCGGGCCGGCGACGGCTATGCCGGCTGGCCGGAACAGGCGCCGTTCGACAGGATCATCGTCACCGCGGGCGCGCCTCACGTGCCTAAGCCGCTGCTCGACCAGCTGAAGCCCGGCGGACGAATGGTGATCCCACTCGCCCAGTCCGAAGGCGGGGAAGCCCTGATGCTGATCGAGAAGGACCGCTCCGGCCGTATCCGGAGCCGAAACCTCCTTCCCGTCCGCTTCGTCCCGCTGGTGCGCGCGCCCCGCTGAGCCCTTGGCAGGGGGAGTCGCCCCCGCCTATACCTTCCCCATGTCAGACCTGTTCGCGTCCACCGCCACATCTTCCGCCGATTACGACGCCCATTCGATCGAGGTCCTGGAGGGCCTTGAGCCGGTCCGCCGGCGGCCGGGAATGTATATCGGCGGCATAGACGAGCGGGCGCTTCACCACCTCGCGGCGGAAGTCCTCGACAATTCGATGGACGAGGCGGTGGCGGGCCACGCCACCCGGATCGAAGTGATTCTGGAGCCCGGCAACCGCCTGACCATCGTCGACAACGGCCGCGGCATGCCGATCGACGAGCATCCCAAATATCCGGGCAAGACGGCGCTCGAGGTCATCCTCACCATGCTGCACTCGGGCGGCAAATTCTCCAACAAGGCTTATGCGACTTCGGGCGGCCTGCACGGCGTCGGAGTCAGCGTCGTCAACGCTTTGTCGAGCGAGACAGTGGTCGAGGTCGCGCGGAACAAGGAAGTCTATCGCCAGACTTTCTCCCGCGGCGAGCCGGTCTCGAAGCTGGAGCGGCTCGGCCCCACGCCCAACCGCCGGGGCACCAGCGTCTCCTTCATCCCGGACACCGAGATCTTCGGCGAGGACGCGAAGTTCAAGCCGGCGCGCCTCCACCGCCTCGCCCGCTCAAAAGCCTATCTCTTTGCAGGCGTCGAGATACGCTGGCGCTGCGACCCTTCGCTCATCACCGACGAGACGCCCGCCGAGGCCGTCTTCCAATTCCCCGGCGGCCTTGCCGACCACCTCAAGGAGCAGATCGCCGAACGCAACTGCGCCACCACCGAATTCTTCAAAGGGCGGCAGGACTTTCCCGGCGGACAGGGCATGGTCGAATGGGCCGCCGCCTGGCCGCTCTGGAGCGAGGGCGGCTCCTCTTATTATTGCAACACCATCCCGACGCCCGACGGCGGCACCCACGAGCAGGGCATCAGGGCTGCGCTTACTCGGGGAGTCCGCGCCTTTGCAGAGCTGGTCGGGCATCAGAAGCGCGCCAAGGAGATCCAGGCGGAGGACGTGGTCGGAGGCGCCGAGATCATGCTCTCCGTCTTCATCCGCGACCCGCAATTCCAGAGCCAGACCAAGGACCGGCTGACCAGCCCCGACGCCGCTCGCTTGGTCGAAGCGGCGGTGCGCGACCATTTCGACCATTATCTGGCCGACAATATGGAGCGGGGCCGCGCCCTCCTCGCCTTCGTCCTCGACCGGATGGACGAAAGGCTGAAGCGCCGCGCCGAACGGGAGGTGAAGCGCAAGACCGCCACCTCCGGCCGCAAGTTGCGTCTTCCGGGCAAGCTCACCGACTGCGCGAACGACGATCCCGCCGGCACCGAATTGTTCATCGTCGAGGGCGACAGCGCGGGCGGCTCGGCCAAGCAGGCGCGCGACCGCAAGACCCAGGCCATCCTGCCCATCCGCGGCAAGATCCTCAACGTCGCGTCGGCGAGCGCAGATAAGATCCGAGGCAATCAGGAGATCGCCGACCTGACCCTCGCGCTCGGCTGCGGCACTCGCGAGCGCTGCGATCCGGCCCAGCTTCGCTACGACCGGATCATCATCATGACCGACGCCGACGTCGACGGCGCCCATATCGCGACCCTGCTGATGACCTTCTTCTTCAACGAAATGGCGAAGATCGTCGAGGACGGCGCCCTCTACCTCGCCCAGCCGCCGCTCTACCGCCTCTCCTCCGGCGGCACCGTCGCCTACGCCCGCGACGACGCCCATCGCGGCGAGCTCGAGGCGAGCCTGTTCAAGGGCAAGAAGGTCGAGATCAGCCGCTTCAAGGGCCTCGGCGAGATGAACCCGTCCCAGCTTCGCGAGACGACCATGGACCCGAAGAGGCGGTCGCTGATCCGAGTCACCCTGCCCGAGGAATATCAGGCGCAGATTAAGGTGCGCGACCTCGTCGACCGGCTGATGGGCCGAAACCCGGAACACCGCTTCGCCTTCATCCAGAGCCACGCGGCCGAAGTGGCCGAGGAGGAGATCGACGCGTGAGATGGCTCGCCGGCCTGCTGCTCGCCCTCGCTGCGCCTTCGGCGGCCGCTCCGAAGCCCGAAGCGGTCGGAGCCGCTTTCGCCCGGATCGTGGAGCTGCCCGGCGAAGTCTCGCTAGCCGCGGCGGTGATCGACAGGCGCGAGCCGAGTTTCTTTCTGACGCAGAAGGCGGAGCGGGCGATGGCGACCGGTCGGCCGGGCGAGACGCTGTCACCCGCCGACCTCGTCCGGAAGGCCCATTCCGATGGCCCCAAAGGCAGGGTGGAGGGCGAGCAAGGCGCGGAGGGACCCGCCGCCGTCTCCAAGGTCTGGCGGCTGCGGACCCGGAACCGGCGCTGGGTTGCGATGGCGATCGTCTGGAACGGCGAGTCGGCCCGGATGGGAACGCTGGACTCCACGGCGGAGCCCTTGCTCCGGCTGATGCGGGACTTTTAGCGGCCGCTCGTCTCGCGGGATCGCTTCAGGGCGTCCAGCTCCTTCGCCGCCTTGGCACGCGCCAGCCGCAGCTGCTCGACCGCCTCGGCCTCCTTCTCGCAGAAGGCCCGGCCACGCTCGTCGAGCTTGTCGGCTGCCTCCGCGCACCGGGTTAGGGCGACGTTGCGCGGAAGCAGGTCGACGGGCTCCAGCGATCCGTCCTGGCGCTCGAGCACCGGCTTCATCCCCTGGAAGAAGGCCAGCCAGCCGCGTCGGGTGCGGACGTGGGCCATGGCCTGAGGCGTCGCGGCCTCGCCCGTAGGCATCTTAACGTCGAGCTTCTGAAGCGGCACCTTTGCGAGCCGGGCCTTTGCCTCGTCGAAGCGGCCGAGCTCCCGGAGTGCGTTAATCGCGCGCCCTTCCATGCCGATCCAGTTGAGGTCGTCCAGGCTGGCCGGAACCTTGCCCGAGGCCTCCGCGAGCTCCGCCAGATAGCGCTTCCGAAGCTCGGGATCGCCATCCGCCTCCCAGCTCGCCTGGAGCAAAGCCCACAAATAACGCTGCGGCTCCAGGCCCATCTCCCGCATCAGCCAGTAGGCGCGATAATATTGAGTGTCCCCTTTGCGGAGCCCCTGATAGGCCTCGGACGCCACCAGCGGCTCAAGCTTCGCCACTTCCTCCGCCTCATAGTCCTTGTAGAGGACGAGGCCGTTGCCCGGGCATTCCGGCAACGGCAGGACCTTGGCGAGCCCGTAGGGGCGCCCGTCCGGCCGCTCGCCATAGACGCTCACCGGCTCGCCGGGCGTGAAGCTGAAGGTCGCTCCGCCGACCGGGCACTTCATCTGCCGGGCGGCCGGAGCGGCGAAAGCCGGCGCCGAAAGCGCGGCTGCCCCGGCAAGGGCGAGAGCGAGGATACGCATGACTAATCTCCTGATGGCGGCGAGGCTGCCAGATTCCGCCCTGTTTTCAAAGCCAATTCAGCTCGCGACCGCCGGAGCGACGAGCGGGAAGCGCGGAACATCCACCGGGAAACGGCGGCCGTCCGCGGCGACCATATGATATAGACCTTCCATCCAGCCCGTGGGCGTCTGCAGCGGACAGCCCGACACATAGTCGAACGATCCGCCGGCATCGATCACCGGCTGCTCGCCGACCACGCCCTCGCCCTGCACCTGGTGACAGACGCCGCGGCCGTCGCTGATCGTCCATTCCCGGCTGATCAGCTGCACCGCCTGCCGCCCGCCATTTTCCACCCGCACGTGATAGGCCCAGAACCAGCGCCCCCGCGCCGGCTCCGACTGTTCGGGAAGGAAGCTGACGGAGACCCGGACGGTGACGTCGCCGGTGGTTGCGCTGTGGGGAAAGAGGCTCTTCACGGCCGCGGTTCCTCTACCGATCCCGTCCCAGCGTCAACCGGCTGAGACACCTAACGCTCGGCTCGGACGACCAGCTTCACCAGCTCGCCCGGGCGGAGCGGCCGGTTCGCCTCATGTCCGTTCAGCATCAGCAGATGGTCGAGCGGGTTATCGCTCGCCATGCGAGCGGCGAGGCTCCGCCAGCTTTCTCCCGGACCCGCTTTCACCACCCGGATCCGCCGCGGCCGAAGGCTCGCGGCTTCCTCGGGAGAGAGCAGCCGGAAGGAGCGGAAGAGAGCGTTCAGGGCCAAGGGCGGCGGCTCTGACGGATTGGAGACCATCAGGAAGTGGTAGGCCGAACCGCCGGGACCCGCGTAAGCGGCCAAAGTAAGAAGCACCCCTCCCTGGCGCGTCTGGACCTGGACCGGCAGGATCAATGCAGGCACTCCGTTCACCGTCAGGCGCGCGGGCTCGCCGGGCTGGCTCGGCACCTCGCCCAGCATCTGCTGGAGGACCGTCTCCGCATAGGCCTCGAGCCCGCCGGGCGGAATCCGGCCTCCGGCGAACTCCCCGCGCAGCCCGTCCGGCCCTTCGATCATGATCGACCGGGGGCTGTTGGTGAGGGCGAAGCCCTCCGGCGCCTCGAAGCCGATCCGCATCACCGGATGGGCGAAGCGTCTCCCCATCACGAAGCCCTGGGCCGGGTCGTCGCCGTAGAGGAGCCCGTCCACCTCCCTCAGATATTCCGCCTCGCGCTCTGGAAGTTGGTCGGGTCCGGCGCCCGTGGCCGCCGCCGCCTCGCGCGCCCGCGCCACCCGGTTCTCGGTCAGCGGGTGGGTCCGTGCCCATTCGGGGATGCTCTTCGCCTCGTCGCGCGAGCGGGTGCGGGTGACATAGGCTTCGTTGCGCCCGAGCGCGCCCAGCATATCCGCCGCCGCATAAGGATCGTAGCCGGCCGCCCGAAGATAGGAGAGGCCGAGATCGTCCGCCTCATATTCCTGCTTCCGGGAATAGCGCAGAGTGAAATAGCCCGCGGCTTCGCCCGCGAGGCGCGACAGGCGCTCCGATCCGGTGAGAAGCCCCACGGCCAGTACTCCGACGCTCCTCCAGATCGAGCGCTTCTGCTGCCTCTCGCTATGGTTCCCGACGATATGGCCCACCTCGTGGGCGAGCACCGAGGCGAGCTCCGCCTCGCTGTTGACGATGCCCATCAGCCCGCGGGTCACGTAGATGAAGCAGCCCGGCACCGCGAAGGCGTTGACGACGTCGCTGTTGACCAGCGTGAAGGTGCATTGCTCCTCCAGCCCCGCCTTTAAGGCGATCGCCTCGCCCAGGCGGCGGAGGTAAGCGGCCTCCCCTTCCTCGTACGCGCCGCCGAACTCCGCGAGGAGCTGGGGATGCTGCTCGGCGCCCATCCGGCGTTCGGCCTCGCTGATGCCGCCTTCCTCGCCCCCACCGCCGCACCCGGCGAGGAGAAGGCCCGCGGCAAGTGCCAGGCCTCGCTTCATTCGAGGACCGGCTTGGCGAAAGTGAGCCGCCAGAAGCTCGTCTCCGCGCCTTCCACTCCGAAATCGTTGTCGCTGACGAGGAGCAATTCGGTGGGCGATAGGATCGCCATGCCTTCCAAATCCGCCGCCACCTCAGGCGCCTCGTCGCTGCTGAACAGCAGGGTCTTGCCGAGGACCGGCAGGTCGAACGCCTCGTCGAAGCCGCTCATCTCCTCTACGCTCGGCCGCGTCTCCACCCGAAGATGCTCCGGCCGCAGCGCCTTACTCTCCTCCGCCCGCACCAGATAGATCTTGGTCGTCTCCGATCCGCGTTCAAGGACGAGCAGCCGCTCTCCGGACAAGGCGGCAACCTCGCTCACCTTAATGTCGCTCCGCCCGAACTTCCCCTTCTCGCGGTCGCGGCGGAAACTCTCCGGAGCATCCAGCGGGTAGAGATATTGCCCGATCACCGCCGCGTCGGTCGCATTGAGGCACAGGAAGCGCACATGCCGCGCCTTCTCGTGCGCCTCCTCGTCTGGATGGGCCAGCGGGCTCTGAAAGGCGACGTAGAGGCGGCTCTCGTCTTCCGAGACCGCTACGGCTTCGAACCCGCGGTTGATCTGCCGGCGAGCTGCGATCCCCGGCAACCGGGCCTCCACCTTATAAGGTGCCGCCTTATAAGCGTCGAGACCGGTGCCTTGCGGGATCAGCCGAACGACTGCCCGGCCCTCCGAATCCAGCCTCGCCAGCGATGGCCCGAACTCGTCGCTCACCCAGAAGCCGCCGTCGCGAAGCGCCGCTACCCCTTCCGTGTCCATTCCGCCGGGGTCCGGCGGAAGCGGCGCGCCGCCGAGGTCGAAAGCCGGCTCCGCGACCAGGTGCGCGCCGCCGGGCACGGGCAGGCCTGAGACGGGCACGCCGTCCGGCCCCGCGATGCGCAAGGTTCGGACGAGCTCCACCCGGTCGCCGCTCACCCGAAGCTGCGCCAGCTCCGGCCCGATATCGGGACGCGGCATCAACTTGGCGTCGCTTTTCCCGGCAAGCGAGGCCAGGTCGTCGAGCCCGTAAAGCTCCACCGCCGTCTTTACCTTGAGATTGGGTCCGCGGTCGCCGACCGCCCACACATGGCCTGGAGGGTCGCCCCTCCGCCGGGTGAGCCCTGAGCCGAAGCCGCTCCTTACGACCATCGTGCCACCGGGAAGAGCGATCTCGCAGAGCACGCGGTCGCTCCACTGCAGCTTCTCGACCCGGCATGGAGGCGTCTTCACGCCGGCCCAACTCGGCCACCCGCCGCGGGGTTCCTGAACAGTCTAGGATGTGACCCGCTCCGCCTCGAGCGCGCCCGTTGGGGTTCGCTTTCCCACCCGTGCGGCAAGCCGCCCGAGCAGCGCCCGCCGCTCTGCTAGGAAGGGGGCGGGATCGTCCGCCGCCCAGCTGTCGAAGCGCCGGGGACTCAGCAGGCCCGGCAGGAACGCCAGAGCCGCCGCGACCGCTTTGACCTTTGAAGCGCCATCGGCGCCCGCCGAGGCTTCGCCGAGCCGCTCATATTCGCCGGTCATGTTTCGCTTCACGACGCCGGGGCGCGCTGCCCCCGTCGTCCCACGGCCCTGCGTCAGCAGGTCCCAAAGCGCCGCCGGAAAGTCGGCTCCTGCCGCGACCGCGAGTGGAAGCGAGCCCCAGAAGCGCGCATTGACCTCGATCAAAGCATAGCGGCCGCTCGCTCGGTCCATTCGGAACTCGAACATGGCGACTCCGTGAAGTCCCGTGGCGCCCGCGAGAGAGCGCACCGCCGCCATCAGCCGTGGATCGACCGCCTCGGACACTCGAACGCTGCTCCCCCCTGTTTCCGAAAGAGTGTGCAGCCGCCGGTGCTGAGCGGCGAGCATCACCTCGCCTTGCCTCGCCAGAACCGAAAGGCCGACGCCCTCCCCCGGCACGAAGGCCTCGGCCAGCCAGTTACCGGCCGGATTGCTCGCCTGCCACCGCTCCAGCTCAGGGGGCGTCCGGACGATCCGCGCGAACTCCTTCGGACGCAGATCGCCCACACGGTAGGAGGAGACCGGTTTCAGCACCAGCGGCAGGCCAAGCCTCGCCTCCAGATCCTCCCCCGGCTCTACGGGTGCTCCGTCCGCGACCGGGACTCCGAGCCGGGCGGCGAGCGCCCGAGTTTCCAGCTTGTCGGTGAAGGCGTCAAAGGCGGCCCGGTTCGGCAGCGCCAGCCGCTCCCGTCCCAGATCCTCGGAGTGATGGTCGAGCAGCCTCAAGCTGTCATCGCTGCACGGAATGACGAGCCGGAAATCGTGCCGCTCGATCAGCCCTCGAAGCGCCTCCACCCAGGCGCCGGGAGCCGCGCGGTAAGCCGGAAGCAGGTGGGTGGCCGCCACGTAGCGCGAAAGCAGCCCCGGCGAATCAAGCTCGGCCGGAACGACATGCACCTCCACCCCCCGCCGCCCGAGAGATCGCGCCACGGGCAGGAAGACGCCGAGATCGTCGGCGAGGATTAGGGCGGTCACCTGAACCTGAAGTTCACGCGGCGGCGAGCGCGGGCTCGCGCGTTTCCTCCGGCGCTTCGGCAGGCGTTTCCACGGCCGCGCGCTCGGGGCGGCGCCTCGGCGGAAGCGCCCTCTCCCCGCTCTGCCCGGTCAGCCGACCGACGAGCCTCGCCCCGGCGGCCTTCGCGATCCCCCAGAGCCCGGACAGGCTCAGCATGTCGTAAGCGGTGATGCCGTAGAGCGGCCGGCATTCGCTCATCCACTCCGCCTTATAGGCGTCGTTGCCCACGCCGAAGTCGATCACATCCACCTTATCGACGTCGAGCGCCCGCTGGAACATGTCGCGGCTGAGCACCGTGCCGGGCGAGAAGTCCCGCGCATCCTCGCGATAGGCGAGCTTGTGAATGGTGGCCATTCCGGTCTCGACCAGCCACAGCTGCGCCGCCACCGCTTTGCCCTCGCGATAGGCGAGGCCGAGGCGAAGAGTCCCCGCCTCCCCCTCCTGCTCGGCGATGCGGCGGAGCATTTCGGGCGCGCCCTCGGCGGGCTTCCAGCTCGCCTCGTAGACCGAGACGTAATCCTCCCACGCCGCCGCGTCGAAGCGGTCGTGGATGACGATGTCGAGCTTAGCCTTCTTGGCGCGCCGGGCGGTGGTGTTTCGAAGCTTCGCGGAGCGGGTCGCCCAATATTCCTCGAAGCTCATGCCCCTGGTTTCGATACGCCAGTTGACGTTGACCCGGCCCCGCGCCGTCAGCCAGCCCTTCCGGCGGAGTTCGGCGGCGATCCGCTCGTCCTCCTCCGTCGGCTCGAGAAAGATGTGGCTGATCCCCGCCTTGCGGAGCCCCCGCGCAAGCTCACCGAGCGGCGCCCTGTCGCGTGGCCCCGACACCACCGGTCCGTAGCGAAGGCCGTACCAATTGGTGAGGCTTTCGGCATAGCGACCGCGGGCCGAGAGGAAGAGCCAGCAGGAGGCGACTCCGTTATGGACCCGGATCACCCGCGGCTCGCCCTCGGGCGTATGCTCCTGGACCAGCCGGAACCAGTCGATCCGGTCGAACAGGGAGGGCTGCGCCTCGCGCCCGAGCCGGTCGCCCGCATCCCTTGCGGCCGCCTCCAGGTCGTCGAAAATCGCCAAGCTGGTCGCCACTGCGACTTTTCTCCCTGTACCGTCTGCCGACGCTCATTATCAGCAGGTGCTTAACCAATTCTAATTTCTGAAGGTCTGCGTTAGGCGCACCGGGAAATCGTCGGAGGCGAGATGAAGGCGAAGATCTGGCACAATCCAAATTGCGGGACGTCGAGGAAGACGCTCGAAATCCTGCGCGAGGCGGGCGCCGAGGTTGAGGTGGTCGAGTATCTCAAGGCTCCGCCCGATCGGGCCGAGCTTCAGCGGCTCTACGCCCGCGCCCGGATCAGCCCGCGCCAGGGGCTGCGCGCCAAGGAGCCGCTGGCGAAGGAGCTCGGCCTCACCGCCGAAGGCGCCTCGGACGAGGCGGTGCTCGACGCGATGATCGAGCACCCGATCCTCATCGAGCGGCCGATCGTCGAGACGGACAAGGGCGTGCGGCTTTGCCGGCCGCAGGAGACGGTGCGAGACATCCTCTGATCGATCCCGAGATGCTCCTTCGCGCTTACGCCATCGGGGTGTTCCCGATGTCGGATTCGCGCGACGCCAAGGAGGTCTTCTGGGTCGAGCCGCGCCGCCGGGCGATCCTCCCGCTCGATGGCTTCCGGCTCTCCCGCTCGCTTCGAAAGACGCTCCGCTCCGGCCGGTTCGACGTCACCCGCGACACGATCTTCTCCGAGATCGTCCGCCGCTGCGCCGACCGGGACGAGACCTGGATCAACCCCGAGATCGAGCAGAGCTACGCCCGCCTGCACGAGCTCGGACACGCTCACTCCGTCGAATGCTGGGAAAAAGGCGAGCTTGCCGGCGGCCTGTACGGAGTCACGCTCGGCGGGGCGTTCTTCGGAGAGAGCATGTTCTCGGAGCGGCGCGACGCTTCGAAGGTGGCGCTCGCCTGGCTCGTGGCCCGGCTGAAGGCGGGCGGCTATTCGCTGCTCGACTGCCAGTTCATGACCGACCACCTTCGAAGCCTCGGCGCGGTCGAGATCCCCCAGAAGGATTATGTCGTCCTGTTGGAATCCGCGCTCGGCTCCGCGGCACCGTCGGCGGGCGGCGAGGGAGCGGCCCGGGGCGCCGCGGGAGCCCGTCGGCCGGAGCCGGACTTCGGAGCGCTCGACCGGCTGCTCCGATCCGACGCGGCGGGCACCGTCGACTCGCCCGCTTCGGGATGCGTCATCGCGCAGCTCTTGGGCCAGACGTCGTAAATCGGGTGCTCGACCACGTTGAGGGACGGCGTCTCCTTGTAGAGCCAGCCGGAGAAAGCCCTCCGCCACTGCCCCTGCGGATTGCGCACGTCGAGCTGGACGAAGGCTCCGGTCAGGGTCTGCACCTCCCAGGGCGCCGAGGTCTCGCACGCCCGAAGCCTCACGATCGCGTCGCCGAGCCGAAGCGCCTGTCCGGGCTTCAGGGTCATCTCGCGCGAAATTCCGTTCCTCTTGTTGAGCAGCCCCACCACCGCCACGCGTTCGGCCATCGGAGTCGTGCCCGGCGCGACCGCGGTCACCGTTTGCGGGATGTCCACCGTCTGCGGCTCGGCCTGCGCCTGCTGGTTGGCAGCGCTTCCCGCCTGGCGCTCGCCTTCCTTGCCGCACCCCGCGAGCAGGGCAAGCGAGGTCAGGAGAATGGCACCGCGCCTCGCCTTCATGCCTGATCCGGAGTCCAGGCCTCGTAATCGCCGCTCGCCGCCGCCCGCTGCCCGCCGCGTTCGAGCGCTCCGGAGGGGCGATAGGCCTGGGGCGTGCCGGTGAGGTTCGGCTCCGCGGCCTTCAGGAACTTGGGCGCGGGCGGAAGCGCCTCGTCGGGCAATCCGTCGATCTGGTGGTGGAGCCAGCTGAACCAGTCGGGCGGGATCCGGCTGGCGTCATTCTCGCCCTTGTAGATCACCCAGCGCCGGTCGCCCTTCTTGGACGCGTAGTAGACGTTGCCGAGCTCGTCGGTGCCGACCTGCCGCCCGTTCCGCCGAACGTGGAGCGACGTTGTCAGCGAAGCCCCCTCCCACCAGGTAAAAAGCTGCTTGAAGAAACCCATGGCCGCGGGCCTAGCGTCGATCTCCGGTGCGGCGCAAGTTCTTGGTAGGGAAGCGGGCGCACGCCGTCCGCTTTCGTGCTAGCCCTGTCCGGTTTCGGACACGCCGCACGCCTGGGCACGCGGGGTCCCCGAGGAGGTCTGGACCGGCACAATCCTTGCTGCGAATGGAGCTTCTGACGGAGGGAATTTTGTACTTGTTTCGAACGACCGCGCCGGCTGCCGCCAATCTCGTAACCTTGATCGGCTTGACCGCGGCCCTGTTGTGCGGTGCGTCGCCCGCGGCAGCGCAACGCGCCAACGAAAATGCAGTCACGTCCGCCGGAGACGCCTTCGGGAGCCGGGTCGGCAACGAGCAGATCGGGATTTACAACCCCTATAGCGCCCGGGGCTTCAGCCCCGTTCAGGCCGGCAATGTCCGCCTGGAAGGGCTCTATTTCGATCTGCAGACCGGCTTCAGCAACAGGCTGATCTCGGGAATCTCCATGCGTGTCGGAATTTCCGCCCAGGGTTATCCTTTCGTCGCGCCCACCGGCATCGCCGATCTGTCGCTGCGCAAAGCGGGGCAGGAGCCGGTGCTCAGCACCGTCTTCGCCGTCGGCCCCTATGGCGGCGTCTCAGCAGAAGCGGACGGCCAAATGCCCCTTTCGAGCACCCTCAGCGTCGGCGGCGGCGTCAGCGTCGGCAGTTTCGAGAACAATTACGGCGGCGACGAGCGAGTCGTCGATGCCGCCCTCATCCCGCGGTGGACTCCCTCCAAGTCCCTCGAGGTGATCCCGTTCGTCTCCTATACGTCGAGCGCAGGCCAGGAAGCCCAGCCGATCTACTTCACCGCCGGATCCTTCCTTCCGCCCAAGGTCGAGGCGCGCAATTATTACGGCCCCTCCTGGGCGGAAGGAAAAGCCAGCTCCCTGAATTATGGTCTCGTCTCGACTGCACGGAGCGGCGATTGGACCCTGAAAGGCGGCCTGTTCCGCTCCGTCCAGGATCTCGACCGAAGCTATGTCGAGCTTGCGCTCAACACGTCTCCCGAGGGGATTGCCGACCGCCTTCTGTCGGTGGAAGGCGACCGACGGTTCGCCTCCACCTCCGGCGAGTTGCGCGCCACCCGCGCAATCGTCGAAGGGGACCGCCTCCACCAGATCCACCTCACCGTCCGGGGCCGGCACCAGGATCGGCGGTACGGCGGCGGACAGCAGGTCTCGCTGGGACGCCGCCCTCTCGACGAGGGAGTGACGTTGCCGGAGCCTGCCTTCACGGTGGGGCCGCAGACGACCGACGAGGTGCGCCAATATACCGGGGGCATCGGCTATGAGGGCCGCTGGCGCGACGTCGGAGAGCTCACGCTTGGGCTTCAGAAGACCGACTATCAAAAGTCCGTGGAAACGCCCGCCGGCCCGTTGCCGACCAGCAAGGACTCGCCCTGGCTCTTCAACGCCACCGCTGCCGCGCACCTCTCCAAGAAGCTCAGCCTCTACGCCGGCTACGCGAAAGGGCTGGAAGAAAGCCCGATCGCTCCCGCGGTGGCCCGCAACCGGGACGAAGCGCCTCCGGCCATTCTCACGGAGCAAAAAGACGTGGGCTTCAGGCTCGTCCTGCCGCGCAATATTCGCCTGGTCGCCGGCCTGTTCGACGTCAGCAAGCCCTACTACGCTTTGGACAACACCCTCTTGTTCGGGCGGCTGGGCGAGGTGCGGCACCGCGGCGCCGAATTCTCGATCGCCGGCTCTCCCATCGAGGGTCTCACGATCATCCTCGGAACCGTCTTCCTCGATGCGGAGGTGAGCGGCGAGGCGGTGCAGGCCGGGCTGATCGGAAAGCGCCCGATCGGCACCTTCATCCGCTACACGAACGGGGCGATCAACTATAGCGTGGCGGCGGTTAAGGGGCTGTCGCTCGACGCGTCCTATGAGAGCACGTCCTCGCGCGTCGCCGACCGAATGAACACCTTCTTCATCCCGCCCCGATATGTGCTCTCGGTCGGAGGGCGCTACCGTTTCAAGATCGGCGATGCCCCGGCGACGTTCAGGGCGCAGGTCGCCAACGTCACGAACATTTACGGGTGGAGCAATGCGGGCGAAGGCTTCGCCTTCAACAATCCGCGCCGGCTGCTCCTGTCCCTTTCCGCGGATTGGTGAGGGACCGGCGGGAGCTTCGGTCCTAGAGCCCTTCCACCGCCACCGCGAGGGGGCCCTTGCGCCCCTCCGCGATCCGCGCCCGGAGCATCTGGTCGGGCACGAGGTCCACCAGCCCCCCCCGGCGGACCGTTTCCATATGGACGAAGATGTCCTGGTCCTCCGCCTCTTCGCGAACGAGGAAGCCGTAGCCCTTGAGACGGTTGAACCATTTGACCCGCACCGGCTCGAACCCACCCGCCTCCTCCAGCAGCGAGGAGGGATCGACCCTCTCCGCGGCGCTCGTCGTGGCGCCGCGCTGCAGCTCCGGCATCACCGCTTGGCTGAGGTCGATCGAAAGTACTCTCTTCGCCTGAAGGCCCCTTTCCTGCTCCGCGACGAGGCATTCGATCAGGGCGCCTTCGGGCAGGCTGCGACGGTCATGCTCCTTCAGCACGCTGAAATGGACGAGGATGTCCCCCTCCACGTCGTCGCTGACCGCGAAGCCGAAGCCCCGCGTCGCGTCGAACCATTTCATGGTGCCGGTGAGCCTGAGAAGGCCCTCCTCATCCGGGCGAGCGTCGTCGGCGGCCTCCTGCGGAGTCCCTTCGTCGCTTCCAACCGTATCCCGGCGCGAAGTCACTAGCAGCCGATCCACCTGAAAAAACCACCCGCGGAAGCGGCGGTGAGTATCATGCGGGAAGCAGGCTTGGAACCGCCTACACGTGTTTTTATGGGACAGTCGGGTCAGGTAGGTCGGCGGGGCTGCTGTCGAGCACCTTCCAGACGACATCCATCCGGTGGCCGGCGCGCAGCATCGCGGCCGCCGCTTTCTGCCTCCCCTCCCGGTCCGGAGGGGCTTCGGCATAGGGGCCGAGCCTTTTCCTTCGGGCAAAGCGCAACGCGGCCTCGAACGCCTCCTCCTCCGCCTGCTCGCGAGCAGGCGCGGCATCTTCCTCTTCGATCCCGGCGCCGCGCAGGGCCTCGGCCACGCGGCGGCCGCCATAGCCCCGCCTCAGAAGCGAGGAGGCGCGAGCCGAGGCAAAGGCGCGGTCGTCCACATAGCCGAGCTCGCTGAAGCGTTGGACGAGCCGCTCGACCGGCGCCTCGCCCGACCCGTCCCAGCCCCTCTCCACGATCTTGCGCTTGAGATAGGCGCCGAGCTTGGCCCGCGTCGTCGCATAGCGGCCCGCGTAGAAGAGGGCGAGGCGCTCGAGCCCCTCATCGTCGAGCGGCGGGCGCGGCCGTTTGGCGGGTCTGGGTCTCACGCGCCATGATTGTGCCACACTCGCCTCCCATTTTGAACGGGCCCGCATCTATCGGGAACGAAGACGCGTAACTGCCATGATGAGAGGATCCGCAACCACCGTGCCCGAGACTTTGGTCCCGACGCCGACCGCGGACGAGCTGCCCCGCCGTTTCGCCGACTTCGACACGCTCGGAGACGCACTCGATTACGCGGCGCGGGGCAAACGCGGCCTCAATTTCCACGATCCGCGCGCCGTCCTCACCCGCGCCTATTCCTATGCCGAGCTTCGCGAGGATGCGCTCGCCATCGCCCACCGCCTGGTCGCCGCCAATGTCCGTCCGGGGGACCGGATCGCGATGGTGGCCGAGACCGGCCCGGAATTCGCAGCCCTCTTCTTCGGCGCCGTCTATGCGGGCGCCTGGCCGGTGCCGCTTCCGCTCCCGACCTCCTTCGGCGGGCGCGATTCCTATATCGACCAGCTCAAGGTCCAGCTCGCCGGCTCCGAGCCCAGCCACCTCTTCTACCCGCAGGAGCTCGCGACCATGGCCGCCGCGGCCGCGGAAGCCGCGGGCGTCACCGGCATTGCGTGGGAAGAGTTCAACCGCCAGCCGGCCGCCGAAGCCCCGCTCCCGAAGGCGAGCCCGGAAGACATCGCCTATCTCCAATATTCGAGCGGCTCGACCCGCTTCCCGCACGGCATCGCCGTCACTCACCGCGCGCTACTCAACAACCTCGCCGCCCACAGCCACGGAATGAAGCTGGTCGAGACCGACCGCTGCATCTCCTGGCTCCCCTGGTACCACGATATGGGGCTGGTCGGCTGCCTCCTCTCCTCGGTCGCGAACCAGGTTTCGACCGACTATCTCAAGACCGAGGATTTCGCCCGCCGCCCCCTCGCCTGGCTCGACCTCATCACCCGCAACGAGGGCACGACGGGAAGCTATTCGCCCACCTTTGGCTACGACATCTGCGCCCGCCGGGTCTCCAGCCAGCTCAACGTCGCCGAGCGGTTCGACCTGTCGCGCTGGCGGATCGCGGGCAACGGCGCGGACATGATCCGCCCCGACGTGATGCAGGCTTTCGTCGATGCCTTCGCGCCCGCCGGCTTCAACCCCAGGGCTTTCCTGCCGAGCTACGGCCTCGCCGAAGCGACCCTCGCCGTCACCATCATGCCGCCGGGCGAAGGCATCGTGGCGGAGCTGGTGGAGGAGACGATCCTCTCGGGCGACGGCAAGATGCAGCGCGACCGCCCGAAGCGCTACCGCTCGATCGTCAATTGCGGAAAGCCCGTGAAGGACATGGAGCTCGCCATCCGCGATGAGGACGGCCGAACCCTGGGCGAGCGCGAGATCGGCAAGATCTACTGCCGCGGCCCCTCGGTCATGACCGGCTATTTCCGTGACGAGGAAGCGACCCGTGCCTGCCTGTCGGACGACGGCTGGCTCGACACCGGCGACATGGGCTATCTCTCGGGCGGCTATCTCTACATCGTCGGCCGCGCCAAGGACATGATCATCGTCAACGGCAAGAACCACTGGCCGCAGGACATCGAGTGGGCGGTGGAGCAGCTCCCCGGCTTCAAGGCGGGCGATATCGCCGCTTTCTCGATCACCACCGACCATGGGGAGGAGACCGCCGCCGTCCTCGTCCAGTGCCGCACCGCCGACACCGAGGAGCGCGCCAACCTCCGCGACCTCATCCGCGAACGCGTCCGCGCCATCACCGGAATGAACTGTGTGATCGAGCTCGTCCCCCCGCGCACCCTGCCCCGCACCAGCTCGGGCAAGCTCAGCCGTGCGAAGGCGAGAAGCCTTTACCTGACGGGTGAAATCCAACCGTATGACATCGCCGCGTAAGCGGAAGCGCGGGAACCGCCTTGCGCCGCCCTCGGCCGCCAGCTAGACCGCCGCTCCGGCGCTTAGGAGTGTAGCTCAGCTGGTAGAGCATCGGTCTCCAAAACCGAGGGCCGGGGGTTCGAGCCCCTCCACTCCTGCCATCGCCTGCGGCAGCTAACGTCACGGGATTTACTCCCGTGACGGCCTTGCCATCCCCCCCCTCCCCCGCTATCTCCCGAGCTTCGCATGCATCGGCAAAGCTCGGCTGACCGGCCCCCCGGTCGAGAGCGGCTGCCCGAAACCGGTTGAAGAAGGACGAGCGAAGTGGCGAAGGTCAATCCCGGCGAGTTCCTCCGGCAGGTCCGGGCCGAGACCGGCAAGGTCTCCTGGCCCACCCGCAAGGAGACGGTGACGACCGGGATCATGGTCCTCATCATGACTACCCTGCTCGGGCTCTTCTTCTTCGGCGTCGACAGCGCCTTCGCCGCCATCGTCCAGGCCCTTCTCGGCCTCATCAGCTAAGCCCCGGAAAAAGGCCCCCCTATGTCCCGCTGGTACATCATCCACGCTTATTCCGGCTTCGAGAACAAGGTGCGCGACGCCATCCAGGCCGAAGCCGCGCGCCTCGGGCTCGAGCAGCTCGTCGAGGCCGTCGAAGTCCCGACCGAGAAGGTGACCGAGGTCCGCCGGGGCAAGAAGATCACGTCCGACCGCAAGTTCTTCCCAGGCTACGTGCTCGCCAAGCTCAGCATGAACGACGACGTCTACCACCTCGTCAAGAACACGCCCAAGGTCACCGGCTTCCTCGGCTCCAGCGGTAAGCCGCAGCCGATCAGCGACGCCGAGGCCGCCCGGATCCTCAACACCAAGGAGGAAGCGGCTTCCGCAGCGCCCAAGACCAAGATCAGCGTCGACTATGAGATCGGCGACCAGGTCAAGGTGCTCGACGGCCCCTTCGCGAGCTTCAACGGACTGGTCGAGGAGCTCGATTTCGACCGCGGCCGGGTCAAGGTCGGAGTCTCCATCTTCGGCCGAGCCACGCCGGTCGAGCTGGAGTTCGAGCAGGTCGAGCTCGTCAAATAAGGCGCCTCGCGCGCCGCCTCGCGAATACCCGATCTTAACCTGCGTCATGCTCATTGCAGGGCATGCGTCTCGTCGTTCTCAACAAGGCCGGTGAGCCCGGCAAGATCGCCATCAACCCGGACCGGGTGACCCACCTTCGCGCCGGTCCCGGCAATTTCGTGGACGTCTTCTTCCGCGACACCAAGGTCGCCGTCGCCGGCACGTTCGAGGACGTGGTGAACAAGCTCGCCGGCGAGCCGATCGCACGATCCGCCTACGATCCCGCCAAGGAATGGTTCGCCAAGGTCCAGACCTGAGGCTTCGAACGAGGCGCCGCGCTCCCGCGCCGCGCTCCGGATCAATTCACCCGTTGCGCCTCGCCGCGCGCGATCGCCTCAGCGACCAAGGTCCGCAGCTTCGCATTGAGCTCAATCGTGAGACGCGCCTGCTCACGGCCGAGCATGGCCTGCTCCTTGCCGAGCGCCGCCTGCCGGGCGCCGAGTGCGGCCTGCTGCCGGCCGAGCTCGCCTTGCCCCCGCGCCGAAGGATTCGCCCGCATCCGGCCGAGCCGCCCCTGCTCCTTGCCCAATTCGCCCTGGCGTCGGCCGAGCTCCCCCTGCTTCCTGCCGAGGACCTGCTGCGGCTCGAGGAGCGCATCGACACGGCGCAAGGTCGAGACGTCGCGGATCACATAGGCCGTGCCGCCCTGGCGGACGTAGAGCATCGCCTCCTTGCCGACCCGCAGCGCCTTGGCGCCGCGCCAATCGTCCATCGACCCGCTCATCAAGCTGCTTTGGTCTCCCTGCCCGAAATAGGCATAGGACAAGCGGTCGGCCGACTCCTCGTCGTGGACGGCCACGGCCGCAACGGCGACGAAGGCCGGCACGGCAAGCCCGGCTGCGGCCATAGCGGCAGCCACGGCGGCGCGGCGCGTGCATGAGAGGGTGGCGAGGGGCTGGGTCATCTTGTCGTCCTTTCCTATCTGATATGGGCGACACTTGTAGCATCAGGAAACCTGAAATCCACCCCCTCACAGAGTGGATCGGAAAGCTGGCCTATAGCTTGAGGCCGTAGCGCGCGTAGCTCCTCTCGACACTGGGCTCGAGCCGCCGGGCGATATTGAGATCCCTCGCGGCTTCCTCGCGGCGGCCAAGGCGGGTGAGGACTACGGCGCGCAGGAAGCGGCTCTCCGCGGCGCTCGGTGCGGCCGCCAGCACCGCGTTTAAATCCCTTAGCGCTTCCTCATTCCGGCCCAGGCGGAAATAAACCATCGCTCGGCTGTCGAGCGCCTGCGCCGTGTTCGAAGCCAGTTCGATCGACTCGGTACAGTCCTTGAGGGCCGCCTCCAGTTCCACCATGCGGATCCCCCTGATCCAGCAGCGCCCGTTCAGCAGTGACGGCGAGCCCGGCTTCTCCTCAATCAGCGCGCCGTACAGCTTCACCGATTCCGCGGCATCTCCAAACTCCCCGATCAACGCCGCCTTTTGTTCGCGATAGACACTGCGCGTATCGCCGCCCACGGCGATACGCTCGTCGAGCAGCGCGATCCCTCCGGCGAGGTCGCCGCTCTCGGCCTTGAGCCAGCTAAGCCGCTCGACCACCTCAACGGAAGCGGGGTCGAGCTCCCGGGCTGCCTCGGCATCGGCGGAAGCGGCGGCCAGATCGCCGAGCTCGAAGGCGAGCGCGGCGCGACGCAAATAAAGGTCGACCGTAGGCTCGATCTTGAGCGCCCGGTCCAAGTCCGCCCGGGCGCCGCGATAATCGCCGATGCCGCTTCGAAAGGAGGCGCGGCTCTCATAGGTTGTCGGCTCTTCCGGGTCGTTAGTGATCGCCTGGGCGAAAATAGCCTCGATCGCCTGCATCTGGGTGCCTGAGCGGCCCTGTCCGGCCGAGACGTCCCAGCGGCGGCGGGTGTCCTCAGGCGCTACCAGGCGCGGCGCCCGCGCTTTCACCGTCGCTACCTTGTCCCGCTCCGAAGCAACCTCGGCTGGGGGAATCTCGCCGCCGAGCGAGTCCATCCGCTCTTCGACTGTCAGCATCCCGTCCGCCAGCTTCAGCGTCCGCGACAGCTGATGCCCCGCCACCCGCGCATTGAGATCCGGATCGCCTTCCAGCGCAAAGCCCCGCCCGCCATCGGGCAGGCGCACCCGGAGGCGGTAGAGCATGCCCGTTGGCGGGTCGACTACCACCGGAATCGACTTCCACGCCGCCCGCGCGCGATCAGGCGCGAATTCCAGCTCCTCGAGCATTCGGGCTGCGCTCCGCCTGTGCCTGCGCTCGTCGAGCCGCCAGGAACTGGTGGCGACGCCCCGCGCGGACAAAGTGACATGCCCCGCCGCCGGATCGGGCGTGATGGCCACGCTGCCGATCTGGACGTCTCCGAGGAAGGGCTGGAAGAACTGGACGGCGAGGTCCCGCTTCTCCTCCTCCCCCACCTGCGAGGCGCCAAGGGCCATCATCGTGGCCGCCTGGCCGCGCATGATCGCCTTCGCCTCGAATACGCTCGGCAGATCAACGCTCGTGCTCTCGTCCGCCTCGACGGTGAGCTCGACCAGCGGGCGTGCGTTGGCGCGGGTGGGAATGGGGATGAGATCGGCGCCGGCGGCCCGCACCGGAAGGACGTGCCTGAAGGGGGGCGTGTCGCGGATATCGGCCATCCGCGAACCCGATCCGGTGCCGTCCATCCAGAAGGTCTCGCCCCCGACGCTCGCGCGGACGAGCACGTGGTTGAAGACGAGAGCGCTCGGCAGGCGCGACGGCACCGCATCGCCAAGCGAGATATGCGCAAGCACCGGCTCCGCCTCTATGTCCATCGCCCGAAGCATGGCCAGCAAGAGCAGAGTCTTGGCCTTGCAGTCGCCGTATCGAAGCTCCCACGTTCGCGCCGGCTTCTGCGGGATGTAATTGCCCCCCTCCATGCCAACCGCGAGGTAGCGGATCTTGTCCTGCACAACTTCCAGCGCCCGCTGCGCCCGGTCGATCGGGGTTGCCTCGGCCCGCATGATCGCCGCCACCTCGGCAGCGACGGGGCTCCCAGGAGCGACCGTCCCCTCGGTGACGTAGAGCGGCGCCATCACCTTGGAAACGTCCGCCCAGTCGGCGAAGGTGGAAAGCTCGACCAGCGGCGGGTTGAGGTAGCGCGCTGGAGCGTCGTGGGGCATCTCCGGCTGCTTGGGCGCGGGGATTGCGACATTGAGCTCGGTGTAGGCCCCGTTGGCCGTAGCGGTGGCCTCGACCCCTTCGCCCGCCACCTTCCACTTGGGCGCGTTCGCCGTCGGCCAGGAATAACGCAGCCGGGCAAAGCCCATCCGCACCGGCCCTGACATGATCGGAGTGAGACTCTGCCCCCGCCCCGCCAGCGCCGCATCCTTCGCCGTCGTCGTCGCCCGGATGCGCAATATGTCGCCCACCTGCAGGCCCTCGACAGCCAGGGTCGCGGTCAGCACGCCGGTAATCTCCCGCTGCTCGAGCGTCTGCTCGCGGCGCAGCACCGAGAACTTCTGGCCCTGCGCGAGCAGGTCGATCGTCTGCGGGCCCCGCAGGATGGACAGCTCGTGGACGATGAGATCGCCCTTGTCCGGCAGCCAAGGGAGCGTCAGCGTCGACATCTGCCCCAGCATCTCGGCGGAGACGATCCGGCTTGCAGCATCGGTGTAGGAGAAGAGCGTCCCGTCCTCAACCCGCTGCTGCAGGTCTAGGATCACAAAGGCGGGCCCGTCGGAGAGCTTGGCCGTGTCAGGCAGCGGCGCTGCGGGCGCCCAGGATGGGGCCGGCTTGTAAAGCGGCTGGTCCCCCGCCTGGGCCGGCGCCGCGGCCGCGAGCCCGATCATCCCTACCCACGCAAACTGTCGCAAACCTGCCCCCTTCGTCTCCATGCCCCTTGCCTTGCTACCGCCGCAACTATGAGAAATCACGCACTTTTTCGGCGGCGCACGCCCCATTCTGCTCTCGCGCCGATCCCGCACCGGGATTCCAGCTAGGCGCAGCTACCGTGGGTTGAGCAGCTTTGGATTGCTTCGTCGTGCGCGCGAGTAGCTGCGATATAGTCGGCGCGCCGGAAGTCCCGGGTCAGGTCGCGCAGCTCTTCCGTCGCACGGTCAGCAGCGGCAGGAGCGGAGCGGCCTCGGCAGGCGGCGCGGCTCGGAGCATAAGATCGGCTTCTCCGATAAGCTGCGCGATCAGCGCCCACTCCTCCGGCTGATAGGTGGCGCCGATCGACATGATGTGAAGCGCCCGCTCCAGATCATGCGCCACCCGTTTGAGCGGCTTCTTCGGAGGCATCCCACCGGGCATCGGGTACTGATGCACCACCCACGCGGTGGCGGCAACGAGTGGGTGATTCTCACCGCCGCTGGTGCATTGGCCCTTCTCGTTGGTCTTCGGACGCGCCGGCCGCTCTCTCCGGGCTCTCTTTTCGTGTCTCGGCCTATGAGAGGCGCCTGCAGGCGACAATTTGCCCTTCGCGGCGTGTTGCGCTAAAGGCCCCGCCTTCCAAGGCAGAAGCAGTGGAATCGCGGGAGGCAGTCTCGAAAGGGAAGGTCGTCTGGACCGCTAAACTTGCAACCGGCCGCGAGTCTGCTCGCGGACGATTAACAGAGTGAGAGAAAATGGCGAAGAAGATAACGGGCTATATCAAGCTCCAGGTGCCCGCGGGCGCCGCCAATCCGTCGCCGCCGATCGGCCCGGCCCTGGGCCAGCGCGGCGTCAACATCATGGAATTCTGCAAGGCGTTCAACGCCGCCACCGGCGAGGTCGAGAAGGGCATGCCCATTCCGACCGTGATCACCGTCTATGCGGACCGCAGCTTCTCGTTCGAGACGAAGACTCCGCCCGCCTCCTTCCTTTTGAAGAAGGCGGCGGGGCTGAAGTCGGGCTCGAAGGAGCCGGGCAAGGTCGGCGCGGGGCGGATCAAGCGCTCGCAGCTGCGCGACATCGCTGAGACGAAGATGAAGGATCTCAACGCCAACGATCTCGACGCGGCGACGAAGATCATCGAAGGCTCCGCCCGCGCGATGGGCCTCGAAGTGGTGGAGGGCTAAGGACATGGCTAAGCTCACGAAGAAGCAGAAGGCCCTCGCCGCCGCGGTCGACCGCAACCGTTTCTACCGCGTCGACGAGGCGATCGAGACCCTGAAGGCGAACGCCACCGCCAAGTTCGACGAGACGATCGAGGTCGCCCTCAACCTGGGCGTCGACCCCCGCCACGCCGATCAGATGGTCCGCGGAGTCGTCACCCTCCCCGCCGGCACCGGCAAGGACGTCCGCGTCGCGGTATTCGCGCGCGGCGCCAAAGCGGAGGAAGCCACCGCGGCGGGCGCCGATGTGGTCGGGGCCGAGGATTTGATGGAGACCATCCAGGGCGGCACGATCGACTTCGACCGGGTCATCGCGACGCCGGACATGATGGGCATTGTCGGACGCCTCGGAAAGGTGCTGGGCCCCAAGGGCCTGATGCCGAACCCGAAGCTCGGCACGGTCACTCCAAACGTCACCGAGGCCGTCAAGGCGGCCAAGGGCGGCCAGGTCGAGTTCCGCGTCGAGAAGGCCGGCATCATCCACAGCGGCATCGGCAAGGCCAGCTTCCCGGCCGAGGATCTGCGCCGCAACTTCGATGCCTTCGTGGACGCGATCGTCCGCGCCAAGCCGTCGGGCGCCAAAGGGAAGTACGTCAAGAAGGTCGCGCTCTCGTCCAGCATGGGACCGGGCCTGAAGGTCGATACGGCGGAAGTCGCCGCCGCCTGAGGGCGCGGCTTCCGGTTGAACGGCTGAGACACAGGAAAGGCCGGAGCGGAAGCTCCGGCCTTTCTTCTTATTCTTTGAGATTTGCGTCAGTGGGCGTGGGCGTTTGCCCTCGGCTGCTTGTCGCAGCTGACGTTTGGATTGAAGGCCGCGAAGACGCCGCTGGGATTTTCGCGATAGATCCAGACGTGGCGATCGTAATGCGGCTCGAAGCCGTGAGCCTCGTCCGTCGCGGTCGCCGGATCGTCCTTCATATGGTCCCATGGAATGCCGTGGGAGCTCGGCGGCGCCTTGTGACCCGCAGCCTTCCAGGCCTTTTCGAAGACCAAATTCTCGACCGCCACCAACTCTAATGAGCCGTCGACCTGCGGCTCATAGATGAGGATCGAGGGGCGGGAGAAATCCGTATGAACCCCATGCCCGTCCACCCGCGGATTGGGGGGTGAGGTGATCCCGAGCAGATCGGGTCGGAAATAGTGTATGCCCATGCCGCCGAGCTCGGCCGGCCGGCCCATATGGGCGGCGGCCTCGCACATGCTGCCCGGCGCCGGCACATAGCCTTCGGCGAGCGCCACGCTCACGTCCCTGAAGCGGTCGGTGGCGGCGCGGATCTCTGCGAGGCTCGGCTCACCAGGCGCGGCAAGCGCGAGTGCGGAGGCCGCCAGGCCAAGAAAGCTGATCATGATATCGTCCTCGATCCAGGGAAGCAAAGCGCCGCTCAGCCGATCATCGGCAGCGAGCCGCTCAGGACCACCTGGGTCGTGAGCAGGATGGTGATGACACCGAACAAGCCGCCGGTCCCGGCGGCGAAGCGCACCCGTTGCATATCCGATCTCCGTGATGGTCGCCGTCTCCCGGCGTCGGGGGCCTCTGCGCCGAAGCGGAGCCGCCACACAATCGGAAGCCTTGGCAATTCTCGTCACCGGTGCGGCCGCCGGCCGTCGCGGAGGAGCGGGATTGACGATTTGTGCGGAAATGTGCGGAAAAGGGCGGAGCGGAATCGGGGAGCATGCCGATGGAAGGCGATCTGGGGGCAAGCGAGAGCGGCACAGTCTCCGCGAAGGTGCGCGAGGAACTGGCGCGGCGGCGTCTGTCCAGGCAGTGGCTCGCCGACGAAGCCCGGATCAGCATCTCGACCCTCGAAAAGGCGCTTTCGGGCCGCCGTCCCTTCTCGCTCGGTACGGTGGTGCGGATGGAGGAGGCGCTCGGAATCACGCTGAGGAGCGTCGACCGGAGATCGCCGGCCTCGCCGACGGGGCTCGCGCCGGAGGAGATGGGCGCCTACGCGCGCGTCGGAGTGTCGTGGCTCGAGGGCGAGTATCTGACCCTGCGCCCATCCTTCGGAGAGCCCGGCGTGGTCTATGCCTACGAGACCTTCATCACCTGGGACGACGCCTGCGGCTGCCTGCGCTTTACCGAAGCGGCCCGGCTCGACCCCGATTTCCGGCAGGAAGGGTTCGTCTCCTTCCCCAACCTTTCAGGGCACATCTACCTCGTCACCAACAGAGCGGGCCAGTACCGGCTGGCGATCCTGGGGCGGCCCTCGGCGAACGGCGCCATGAACGGGGTGCTGACCACCCTGGTGGCGGGCAAGGGCTCGCAGCTCACTCCGGCCGCCGCGCCAATCAGCTTGGTCCCCGTTGCGCGGGTGGACGAGCTGGCGCTTGGCCTCGTTCGTCCCGGCGACCGCTGCTACGAGCCTTATCGGGAGCGGCTCGAGCGGATCACCGACGCCGGCTATGCCGCCTTTCCGATCCTATCCAAAGCGATCTGACGCGGGATTGGAACGGTAGCGTAGCAATGCGAGTTCACCCCGACGCAACAACGGGAGACACTCGATGAACCGGAACGTCGGAATCAGCCTGGGCGGCCTCATCCTTCTCATCATCATCGTCGCCATTCTCTTCTAAGGGCCGCAAGCGGGCATCTTTGCATCCGGGGGCACGGCACCCACATGGTGGCCTCAGCGTCATCAAAGGAGCGCAAGATGCCCGACACCGCCGCCATGTCCTGCCCCGTCTGCCGAGTGCCATTGGTGATGAGCGAGCGGCAGGGCGTCGAGATCGACTATTGCCCGCAATGCCGGGGCGTCTGGCTCGACCGCGGCGAGCTCGACAAGATCATCGAGCGCGGCGCCCGTGACGCCGCCCCTGCGGCGCCGCGGTCCGCGCCGCAGCCGGGGTATGGAGGCCAGCCCGCTTATCGGGAGCACGATCACGGTCACCATCGGCACAAGCGGCGCAAGTCCTTCTTGGAGGAACTGTTCGACTAAGCGCGAACGCTCATGATCCGTGTTACTGAGGGGCGGGAGAAGGAGGTGCGGCGTGGTTCGCGACGCCGCACTCGTAAGCTGCCGTTCACCCGCCGCCGCTAAGCTCGGGCGCATTGCCAAAGGTCCCGCATCACCTATTTAGGTGGGACGCAGCAGAAGAGCCCCGATGTCAGATAACTCCAAGCGCAATAACGGCCCCGACAAGGAACCCGGCAACCCCTGGATGAAGAGCCTCCTGATCTGGGCGGGCATCCTCCTGGCGCTGATCCTTTTCGTCCAGGTGGTCGACGGCGGCGGGCGCGGCGCCGCGGCCGGCGCGATTCCCTATTCCGAGTTCCTGAACAAGGTCGACGACGGCTCCGTGAAGGAGGTCGCCATCGGCAAGGAGACCATCACCGGCCGCCTCAGCTCCGGCGACAGCTTCCGCACCAATGCCGTTCCCGATCCGGAGCTGACGGCGCGGCTTCGCGAGAAGGGCGTCGCCTTCCAGGGCGAGCCGGAGCCGCAGACCAGCGTCTGGATGATCCTCCTCTACCAGTCCCTGCCCTTCCTCCTCATCCTCGGCATCGCCTTCTTCATCATGCGGCAGATGCAGAAGAATGCGGGTTCCGGCGCGATGGGCTTCGGCCGCTCCAAGGCGAAGCTCCTCACCGAGAAGCACGGCCGGGTCACCTTCGACGATGTCGCCGGCATCGACGAGGCCCGCGAGGAATTGCAGGAGATCGTCGATTTCCTGAAGGACCCGACCCGCTTCGCCCGGCTCGGCGGCAAGATCCCGAAGGGCGCCTTGCTGGTCGGATCGCCCGGCACCGGCAAGACCTTGCTCGCCCGCGCGATCGCCGGTGAGGCGAACGTCCCCTTCTTCACCATCTCCGGCTCGGACTTCGTCGAGATGTTCGTCGGAGTAGGCGCCAGCCGCGTGCGCGACATGTTCGAGCAGGCGAAGAAGAACGCGCCCTGCATCGTCTTCATCGACGAGATCGATGCGGTCGGCCGCCACCGCGGCGCGGGCCTCGGCAACGGCAATGACGAGCGGGAGCAGACGCTCAACCAGCTCCTGGTCGAGATGGACGGCTTCGAGGCGAACGAGGGCATCATCATCATCGCCGCGACCAACCGCCCTGACGTGCTCGATCCCGCGCTTCTGCGTCCGGGCCGCTTCGACCGTCAGGTCGTCGTTCCCCGCCCCGACATCGAGGGCCGCGAGAAGATCCTCGCCGTGCACATGAAGCGGGTGCCGCTCGCCCCGGACGTCGATCCGCGCACCATCGCCCGCGGAACGCCCGGCTTCTCCGGCGCCGACCTTGCCAACCTCGTCAACGAGGCGGCCCTCCTCGCCGCCCGCAAGGGCAAGCGCCTCGTCGCCATGTCCGAGTTCGAGCTCGCCAAGGACAAGGTCATGATGGGCGCCGAGCGCAAGTCCATGGTCATGACCGAGGACGAGAAAAAGGCCACCGCCTATCACGAGGCCGGCCACGCGCTCGTCTCGCTCCACGTGCCGGGCTGCGATCCCTTGCACAAGGTGACGATCATCCCGCGCGGACGGGCGCTCGGCGTGACCTGGAACCTGCCGGAGCGCGACCGCTATTCGATGTCGATGAAGCAGATGAAGGCGCGCCTCGCGCTCTGCTTCGGAGGCCGGATCGCCGAGCAGCTCATCTACGGCGCCGACGAATTGAATACCGGCGCGTCGAACGACATTCAGCAGGCGACCGACATGGCCCGCTCCATGGTGATGGAATACGGCATGTCCGAGAAGCTCGGCTGGCTCCGCTACCGGGACAATCAGGAAGAGGTCTTCCTCGGCCACAGCGTCGCCCGCAGCCAGAGCGTGTCTGAAGAGACGGCGCGCCTGATCGACGGCGAGGTCCGCCGCCTCATCGAGGAAGCGGAAGCGACTGCTCGCAAGGTGCTGGTCGACAACCTCGACGAGTTGCACCGGCTCGCGGGCGCCCTGCTCGAGTTTGAGACTCTGACTGGCGAGGAATCGAAAAAGGCGATCAAAGGGGAGGATATCGGCCGCGAGGACCCGAATTCCCGCCGGCCGCTCATCCCGGTCTCCGGCACCTCGATCCCCTCCACCCGCCGCCCGCGCGGCGGCGGCCTCGGAGACCCGGCTCCCCAAGGCGCCTGAACCGGTTCAATCGCGGTTCAGGCCTTGGCGGCTTCTTGGCCGCCGAGATCGGGAGGGTATGTCGGATGAAGAAGAAATTGATCGTTGCTGTCGCGCTGGCAGCGGCTCCCATGGGCGCAGCGTATGCGATGGACGTCGCGACCTTTCTCACGAAGGCCGACGCGCTTGAGAAGAAGGGGATGCTGGCGCTGCTCTCGAGCGACCTCACTCTTCTGAAGACCGAAGTGCAGAACGCCGCCACCGCATTGCGCGCGGAACGGATCGCGGCCGAGAAAGCTGGCCGCAAGCGCACCTACTGCAATACGGGGAATGTCGCTCTCTCGGAGAAGGACATCCTGGCTGCAATGCGCGCCGTGCCTCCGGCCCGGCGTCGAAGCACTCAGGTGAAGGACGCGCTGCGCACTTACATGGTGCGGCGGTTTCCCTGCCGCTGAGGCTTAGCCGAGAACCCCGAGCGCGAGGAGCAGCAGGAAGAAGATGCTCGTCGTTATGACGGTGGCGAAGATCAGCGCCGCCATCCGCCAGAAGGCGCTGAAGCGGGAGAGAAGGTAGGCGCCCCTCAGCTGGCGGTACATGTGGATCGGCGGCACGAGCATCATCGCGAAACCCGACAGGATTTGAGGAAATCCAAGCGGCCTCAGCAGGCTTAGTGCGATGACTCCGAGGCTCATGAACGCAATCGAATAGGTGACGAAGACGGTATGGTCGTACGCCTTGTACTGGCGGTAGCGGCGCCGGTGGAGGAAGAGCAGCCACACGAAGGGGACCGAGATCGGGATCAGCAGCCAGGAGAATTTATAGGCGTTAGTCTGCACCTTGTAGGCGAGGAGCGAAGGGTTTTCCTTGGCCTTCTTGTAGGCGCTGTTAAGCCAGTCGTTGAGCGAGTCGGCGCCGGAGATCATGACAAGCTTCTCTTCGTCCGCGTCCGCGACGGCCTTCTTCGCGGCGCCGGGCTGCTTCGCGGCCTCCTCCGCCTTCTTTTCATCCGCCTCCCGCTTCGCCTCGTCGTTCATGAGGCTGATCGCCTGCCTGAAGAGCCGCTCCTCAAGTGCAAGCTGCCTTTCGGCGTTCCGCAGGCTGACGTCGAGTGAGGCTGTCGAGCGCCCCTCCGCGGCCGCAGCCGCACGCTCCCGGCGTAGCTCCTCGATCTCCGCGAGGCTTTCCGCCCGCTCCTCCTTGAACTCGCGTTCGGCTTCGGCGCGCTCGGCGGCGGGATCGTTACTGGTAGGGGTGCCATCCCCCGCAATCGGCCCTCCAAGCGTCGAGAAGACGGCGAACATTAGGAAGACGGAGAAAAGGAAGATCGCGATCGGCGACACGAACTTCGCCCGCTCCCCTTCCACGTAGCGGCGGGTAAGCTCGCCCGGACGCCAGGCGAGAAGCGGAAGCGTTCGCCAGATCTTGCCGTCGAGGTGAAGGACGCCGTGGGCGAGGTCGTGCCACCAGGCGCCGAGGGTACGGTGGACGTGAGCGTGCTGGCCGCATTGGTGGCAATGAGGTCCGACGAGCTCCGTCCCGCAATTGAGGCACGGGCCGTGGCCTTCGCCGGTCCCCTCTCCCGCCTCCGGCTCCACCGCCCGTGCGGCGAGGCCGCCGGTCACTGCTTCCCCGATCGCTTCCAGCCCTGTCATTCGAAGATCATGGCGAAGCTCGGCGCTCGCGTCGAGAGCCCATGCGCCGGGAAACGAGCCATGCTATCGTTCCACCGAATGACGAAGACGGGTCTGTTCGGGGGATCTTTCAATCCTGCCCATCGGGGCCACCGCAAGGTGAGCGCCGCGGCGTTGCGAATGCTCGGTCTTGACGAGCTTTGGTGGCTGGTGTCGACGGGCAACCCGCTAAAGCCCGCGGAAGGCATGGCGCCGCTGCCCGCCCGCCTCGCCTCGGCGCGGGCGATGGCGCGGCGGCTGCCGATCCGCGCCACCGCGATCGAGCGGGAGCTCGGCACCCGCTACACAATTGATACGCTACGCGCCCTCGCCGCCCGCTTTCCCGAAAGGCGCTTCATCTGGATCATGGGCGAGGACAATCTCGCCCAGTTCCACCTGTGGCGACACTGGCGCCAGATCGCCGCGACGGTTCCGATTGCGGTCGTTTCGCGTCCGGGATATGATGAGGAGGCTCACGCGGCTCGCGCGATGGGCTGGCTGCGGCGCTACGTCCGACCCGCGGACCAGGCTCGGAACTGGACGGAGTGGACACTGCCGGCGCTGGTGCTTTTGAAACAGCCGCTCGACCCCAGCTCCGCGACGGCGATCCGCGCGGCCGAGCCCAACTGGCACTTATCGCAGGATTATTCGTTCAACCCCGGGACGCTCCGCGACGGCGTGACGCGGCGTCCCGTAACCTGAGGAGGCAGTTTGCCAGCCAACGCACCCGCTCCGGCTGACGGCGGAGCAAATGAGTCGATCGAAGCCCTGCACGATCTCGTGCTTCGGTCCCTGGACGACGATCAGGCCCAGGATGTCGTCACAATCCCGCTCAAGGGCAAATCCAGCATCGCCGACCATATGGTGATCGCCTCCGGGCGCTCGACCCGGCAGGTCGCCTCGATGGCGCAGAAGCTCTCCCAGCGAATCAAGCAGGAGTTGGGCCGCAACGTGCGAGTCGAAGGGCTGCCGGTGGCGGACTGGGTGCTGCTCGACGCGGACGACGTGATCGTCCACCTGTTCCGGCCCGAGGTGAGGAGCTTCTACAATCTCGAGCGGATGTGGGCGTTCGAGGGCGAACCGGGAGCCGCCGCGGCCGGCGCCGCCGGCTGAGCCTTGCGCCTCCACATCGTCGCCCGCGGCAAGATCGGCCGAGGGCCTGAAGCGGAGCTGGTCGACCGCTACCTGAAACGAATCGCCTGGCCGGTGCAGCTAACCGAGCTTCCGGAGAGCGGCGGCCGAGCGCCGACAACGCCGGAAAACAGCGTCACCATTCTTCTGGACGAGAAGGGGGAGGTCCTTGCCTCCGTCGATTTGGCGCGTCGGCTCGAGCGCTGGCGGGACGAGGGGCGGCGCGAGGCCCGCTTCCTGATCGGCGGCGCGGACGGCTTCTCGAACGAGGAACGGGCGGAGGCCGACCTTCTCCTCTCCTTCGGGCGTGCCACTTGGCCGCACCTCCTCGCCCGGGCCATGCTCGCGGAGCAATTGTTCAGGGCCACCTCCATCCTTGCCAATCATCCCTATCACAGGGAAGGATAAGCCATGCGCCCTTTGCTCATCCCGGTCCTGGTCCTGTCGAGCCTCGCCGTCGGCGGCGCGGCGGCCCAGCCGGCGCCCAGCGCCGCAAGCGCGCAGCGCGAGGCCGAGGAAGCGAGGCGCCGCTCCGAAGCGCTCGAGCGGCAGGCGGGCCGCGCCAGCTCGGAGGCCGCCCGGGCCAATGCAGCGGCCGCGGCACTGGCCGCGCGGATCGAGGCAGCCGAAGCCGACATCACAGCCGCTCAGGCCCGGATCCGGGAAATTGAGGCCTTGCGCGCGAGCCAGCGGGCGCGTCTGGCCGAGCAGCAGGGTTCGCTCGTTCGCCTGACCGCCGCCCTTCAGACGGTCGCCCGGCGGCCGCCCGCGCTTGCCTTGGTCCAGCCCGGCTCGCTGAACGATGCGGTCCATGTCCGGGCCCTTCTCGCCTCCTCCCTTCCGGCAATTCGAGCGCGGACGGCGGGGGTCAGAGCCGAAGTAGCGCGTGGGAACGCCCTAAAAAGGGAGGCGGAACTAGCGGTTGCCCGCTTGAAGGAGAGCCAGACCGACCTCCAGCGGCGGAGAGTGGCTCTGGCACAGTTCGAGCAACGCCAGCGGGCACGCTCGGAAACCCTCTTGCAGACGGCCCTGGGCGAATCCGACCGCGCTCTGGCCTTCGGCGAGGAAGCGCGCGAACTTGCCGCGCTTGCGGGAACGCGACAGTTCCAGGCCGAGCTTTCGCGTCGCCTCGCGGAGCTTCCGGGGCCGGTGCTGCGGCCGGGAACGTCGCCCGCGGTCGAACGGCGCGGGGGCGCCTACCGGCTGCCGGTGGAGGGCCGCCTCGTAACCGGAACCGGGGAGATTTCCGATGCCGGAGTCCATGCCCGAGGCCTCAGCTTCGAAGTCGCGCCCGGAACGCCGGTCGTGGCGCCTCGCTCCGGCCGGGTAGCCTATGCGGGCCCGTTCCGCGGCTATGATCGGGTCGTGATCATCGACCATGGCGGCGGCTGGACCACGACCCTCACCCATTTGCGCTCGGTACAGGTGACGAAGGGGCAGGCGGTTCAGAGCGGCCAGGCTATTGGTCAGACCGGCGCCGGGGAGGTCGGCGTCGAGCTTCGGCGGAACGGCGCCGCGTTCCCGATCGCCCTTTTGCTGTGACGCCGGCGGAAAGCTGTCGCCATTCACCTGCGGTTGCTTTTCGCCCGCTAGAAAAGGGGGTAAGCTTCAGCCCATGACCCAGCAGGATACCCGAATGGCCAACAATCTGTTCCGCTCGCTCGGCCTCGTCGGCGCCGTGGCCGTGATACCCGCGGCCAGCGCCGCTCTCGCCGCGGTCGATGTGAACACCTATCGCGAGCTCGACCACTTCATGAACGTGTTCGAGCGCGTGCGTGCGGATTATGTCGAGCAGGTCGATGAGAAGACTTTGATCCGGGGCGCGATCGATGGGATGCTCGCCAGCCTCGACCCGCATAGCGGTTTCCTCGACGAGCGCGGCTACAAGTCGCTGATGACGACCACCGACGGCAATTATGGCGGCTTGGGGCTCAGCGTCATTCAGGAGGACGGCGTGGTGAAGGTCGTCGCCGCGATCGAGGGGACACCCGCCCAGCGCGCGGGCCTGAAGGCCGGCGACTATATCACCCACGTGGACGGAAAATTGTTCTACGGCGGCAACGTCGATGAGGCGACCGACGCGATGAAGGGCGCTCCAGGCACTCAGGTAAAGATCACCATCGTTCGGCCCGGCCGCGACAAGCCGTTCGACGTCACCCTCACCCGCGCGATTATTGAGCTGAAGGCGGTGAAGTGGGAGGTGAAGGACAATGTCGGCATCATCAACGTCAACACCTTCAGCCGCACGGTGACCGACGAGACTTTGGCGGCGATCGGCAGCATCGAAAAGTCGCTGGGACGTCCGCCGCTCGGCTACATCGTCGATCTGCGCTCCAATCCGGGCGGCCTGCTGGATCAGGCGGTGGGACTCTCCGACGTCTTCCTCGAAAGGGGCGAGGTGGTGTCGCAGCGGGGCCGGAAGAAGAACGACATCGAGCGTTACTACGCAAAGCCCGGAGACGCCGCGCGCGGCCTCCCCGTGATCGTGCTGGTCGATGCGGGCAGCGCTTCGGCCGCCGAGATCGTGGCTGGCGCTCTCCAGGATCACCACCGCGGGCTTGTGATGGGCGAGCGGACGTTCGGGAAAGGCTCGGTCCAGACACTGCTTCCGCTCAGCGCCGAGACGGCGCTGCGCCTCACGACCGCGCGCTACTACACGCCGTCGGGCAAGTCGGTGCAGGAAGGCGGGATCAAGCCGGACATCGAAGTGCCGCAGCTCTCCGACCCGGATTACAAGAGCCGGCGAGTGGTCCGCGAAGCCGATCTCAGGCGCCACCTGATCAACGAGCTGAAGGTGGAGGATGACGTCGTTCAGGAGGACGGCAAGCCCGATCCGCGTTTCACCGCGACCGCCGAGGAGCTCAAGAAGAAGGGCATCACCGACTTCCAGCTTCATTACGCGCTGCAGGCGATCGCCCGGCTCGGCCGGACCGCCGTCGCTCCCGCTACGCCAGCGCGTACCGGCACCCGCTAGGCCGAGGTGGATTCGCTCGGAAAGGCCAAGGCGCTCGCTGTCGGCGTGCCGGCGGCGCTGCTCGCGGCCGCCTACGGCTCCGAGCATATCGGCGGCCTTTGGCCCTGCGAGATGTGCTGGTGGCAGCGTTACGCCCATTTCGCCGGGCTAGGCCTCGCTTTGCTCTCGCTCCTCCTCTCGCGCCTTCCGGACCGTGGGCGAAGCTTCGTGTGGCTGGCCGCGCTCGGGATCCTGACGAGCGGCGGCATCGGCGCCTACCATGCCGGCGTCGAGGCGGACATCTTCGAAGGCTTCACCCAATGCACGTCCACGGCGGCGGGAGGATCGGTCGACGACCTCCTGAAGTCCATCATGGATGCGCCGCTCGTCCGCTGCGACGAGGTGCAATGGTCGTTCCTGGGCATTTCGATGGCGGGGTGGAATGCGATCCTTTCGATCCTTGCTGCGTTGTCCATCCTATGGCTGAGCCTCAGAAAACCGAGGGCGCCCAGGTGAGCGCTGCCGAAGCCCCTCCCCGCCCCCGCTGGAGGCCCGGAGACGATCGCCCTGACGTGCCGTCCATGATCCGCGTGGATCAGGCCGGCGAATATGGCGCGACACGCATCTACAGCGGCCAGCTTGCCGTGCTCGGCACTCACCCCGCCAGCCGGCCGATCGCTCGAATGCGGTCGCAGGAGGAGGCCCATCTCAGGACCTTTGATGAAATGATGGTGGAGCGGGGAGTCCGGCCGACGGTGCTCCAGCCCGTCTGGAACCTTGCCGGCTATTGGCTCGGCGCCGCCACCGCCCTCATGGGGCCGAACGCCGCCATGGCCTGCACCGCTGCGGTCGAGAGCGAGATTGACCGCCATTACTCGGACCAATTGCGCGCGCTCGGGAAGGAAGAACCTGACCTCGCCTCGACGATTAGCCGCTTCCGCGACGAGGAGCTCGAGCATCGCGAGACGGCGATCGCCTCGGGCGCGGAAAACACTTTCGGCTACCCCATCCTCTCCTCCCTCATTCGCGCCGGCTGCCGCCTCGCCATCGGGCTTTCGAAAAGGATCTGACAGACATGAAGCTTCTTTTTGCCGCCGCGGCCATTGCCGCCGCCGCTCCCCTCGCGGCGCAGGCGCCCGCTGCCGCGCCCGCCGACCCGAAGATCAGCCAGGTGATCGTTTACGGCAACGACGCCTGCCCTCCGAGCACCGACGATACGATTGTCGTCTGCGCGAAGAAGCCCGAGGGCGAGCGCTACCGCATCCCCGAAAATCTGCGCGGCAACCCGAACGATCCGAAGAACGAGTCGTGGGCAACGAAGGCGACTGAGCTTCAATATGTCGGCCGCTCCGGCATCGGCAGCTGCTCACCTGCGGGTCCTGGCGGCATGATCGGCTGTTATAACGACCTCGTTCGTCAGGCTCGCGCCGAAAGAGCGACCCGCGACGGGGTCAACTGGAACCGGCTGATCGAGGACGCGCGGCAGGAGCGGCTTGGGAGAATCGACGCAGAGGCCGAAGCGACCGAGGCGGAGGTGCGCGCCGAGGAGGCGAACCGCCCGCGCTGATCGGCGGGCGTCGCCACGGCTCGGAACTCCTGCGGGCGTGGCGCCTTCTTTGCGCAAGGTCATTTGCGAAAGGAGGCCGCTCATGAAAGCCGCCTTGTCCCTTGCCGCCCTCGCGGCCGCCGGTGCGGCGGCGGCAATGCTCTGCCCCGCCTGCCCAGCCGAGGCGCAGGCGAACGAACGGATCGCCCGCCTCATCGTCTACGGTAAGGATCCCTGCCCGCGCAGCTCGAGCGGCGACGAAATCGTCGTCTGCGCCCGGCGCCCGGAGACGGAGCGTTACCGGATTCCGAAGGAGCTGCGCGACGACGCGCCGGGAGAGGATCCGGAGAGCACCAGCTGGGCGCAGCGTGCCCAGAGCCTGGAATATGTCGGCCGCACCGGCATCCAGAGCTGCTCCACCGTCGGGCCCGGAGGCGTCACCGGCTGCTGGGCCGAGCTGATGCGCGCGGCGCGCAACGACCGGCGTGTAGGCGACGATCCCGGGCGGTAGCGCCGCCTAGCGCGTCTTCTCAGCCGCGATCCATTCCCCAACCTGCGCCTCGAGCACGTCGAGCGGCACAGAGCCCTGGAGCAGCACGGCGTCGTGGAAGCGGCGGATGTCGAACCTCGGTCCCAGCTCCCGCTCCGCGCGGGCGCGAAGCTCCCGGATCCGGATGTTACCGATCATATAGCCGAGCGCCTGGGCGGGACAGCTGATATAGCGGTTCACCTCCGCATCGATGTTCGCATCCGAAAGGGCGGTATATTCGCGCATGAACGCCACCGCCTTGGCCTTGTCCCAACCCTTGGAGTGAATGCCGGTGTCGACGACGAGCCGCGCCGCCCGCCACATCTGGTAGGAGAGCTGGCCCATCTTCTTCGCCGGCGTGTCGTAGAGGCCCATCGCCTCCCCCAGGCTCTCCACATACAGGCCCCATCCTTCTGTGAAGGCGGTGAAGGAGGTGAAATGCTTGCGGAACGGCGGCAGGTCCATTTCCTGCTGGAGCGAGATCTGGTGATGATGGCCCGGCACGGCCTCGTGCAGGCTGAGGGCCGGTATCTCCCACAGCGGCCGCTGGTTGAGCTTCGAAGTGTTGACGTAATAGGTGCCCGCAATGCCGCTCTGGGGTGAGCCGGAATCGTAATAAGCGGTCGTGGTGCCTTCGGCGATTTCGGCCGGAACCTCCCGGATTCCGTAGGGCAGGCGCGGCAGGGTGCCGAAGAAGGCGGGCATCTTGCCGTCGATCGCCTTGGTCACCCGCGCCGTCGCCAGCATCAGCGCCTCGGGCGTTGCGGCGTAATGAACGGGGTTGGTGCGCAGATCCACTATGAAAGCTTCACGGGTCTTAAAGCCAGCCTCGACGGTGACCTTGTCCATTTCCGCCCGGATCCGCCTTGCCTCCTCCAGGCCCATTTCATGGATGCGGTCGGGCGAGAGGTCGGTGGTCGTCTCGCTGCGGACTCGGAACGCGTAATATTGGCGCCCGCCCTTCTGCGCGGAGATGCTGTCGACCTTCGCGCATTTCGGAGCGTAGCGGGTGCGATAGAATTGCGCGTGGCGGCGATATTCGGGGTTGAGGACGTCGCGCACGACCCGCTCCGCCCGCGCCCTCAGTGCAGCCCATTCCGCGTCGGTGACGGCGGGCGGCCGCTCCCCGGCGAAAGGCTCGTAGAAGCGCGAGCGGGTCGGAACCTCGGCAACGACTCCGGTGATACCGCGCTCGTAATTGCCGAGCACCGAGCAGGGCAGGACATAGCCGCCGCGCACCGCTTCTTCGGTGACGGCGAGCGCCTGGCTGTTCAGTCGCGGATATTGTTCGAGGCGGGTGAGGTAGATCTCAAAATCCCGCTTGGTGCGGAAGGGCAGCCCACGCGCCATTCCGGCAAAGCCCTGATGCCAGCCGTAATAGGTGGTGAAGAGCATCGATCGCTGGCCGAAGCGGTTCGCTTCGACCGTCTCGTCCAGGCTGCGCTTCAAGATGGCGCGGTTGGTACGGTCGGCCGTGCTCAGGGCGTCTGCCGGAATTGCCTCCAGGCGGGCGAGGAAGCGCTTCGAGTCCGCGACCCGCCGCTCCCGCGCCTCCGGGCTAAGGTCGCCGATCCGCTCATCATGGTCGCGCACGCCCAATGCCGTCGCCTGCACGGGGCTCTCCCGCAGCAGCCAGGCATAATGCTCGTCGAGCAGGATCCGGAAATCGTCGGTCGGCGCGGCAGCCGCCGGTGCCGCAAGCATCAGAGCCGCAAGCGCGATCAGGTGGGTTTTCATCGTCTCTCCTCGCGGCGAAACCCTATCTCGGTCCACAAGGAGGAGAAAGACGGAACGTTCGCGCCGCTCCCCCGGTTGGGGCGGAGGAGGAGCCTTTGACATGAGCGACAACGTTTACAAGATCATCGAAATCGTCGGCAGCTCCGAAACTAGCATTGAGGACGCTATCGACGGCGCGATCGCCCGCGCCGCCAAGACGCTGCGCGACATACGCTGGTTCGAGGTGAAGGAGACGCGCGGCCACGTCGAAGGCGGCCGCGTCGCCCATTATCAGGTGACCCTGCGGATCGGCTTCACCCTTACGGACTAAGCCTACCCTAAGCGGTCAGTTCGTGCTGCGCAGCTTGGAGATCGCCTCGCGGAGCCGTTCGGCAATCCGCTCTTTCTCCTCGGCGCTCATATGCTCGTTGGCAGTGATACGGCCGAGCACCTGCTCAAGGTGCTCCGCCGCGGGCCGTCCCTCCCCGCCTTTGCTGCAGACGATGATCCGGGTCTTGTCCTTTTCCTCGCCGATCTCCTTAACGACCCTATCGCCTGTGCATCCTTCGAGGCCCCGGGCAAAAAGCCGGGGATGGGGGCCATGTCGTCCTCCTGGGTGGGCGCTTTCGACACGGAAGCGGCGCACATGCTCGCCTTTGCCGTCCCGCTCGACGCGAAGCTCGCGCACTGGCCCCCGCTCGACACGGAGACCGTGCACCGGCCCTCGCTGAATGCGAAGGTCGTGCTTCCCCTTATGCTCCCCAGCCTTTTCCTCCTTGGTCTCGATGATGACGATCTTCCTCTTCGCGTCGCCTTCCGGATGCGGATGGGCGAGCGCGGCGGCAGCGCCAAGGAGGGTCGTGGCAGCGGCGGCGAGGCCGGCGCGGACGAAATTGTTCATCGGTCTTTCTCTCCCTCGTGAATCGTCTGGACTGCCGACTCGACACCGCCCCCGCGGCTCTCCTTTATCGTCACGGTCCATTGCTGGGCCTCATGAAGCTGACGCTCGCGTATCGACCGCGCGATCGCTTCGGCGATTGCTACATTCATCCGGTCCGAATGACGGATGCGCTCCGCCTCCCGAACGGCAATGGCCTGCCCGGGGAAGACCGGCTTCATTCGAAGCCGGACCACCTGGATTCGCTGATGCGCCAACAGCTGCCGGAGTTGATCCCGATCAAGGATGAGGGCCTCCGCCCGCGCCGCATGATCGAACAGCGAGGGCGTAGCGCTGTGAGCTTCGGAGCCATGGCCCGGCGAGGAGAAGGCGGCTCGGCTGGCCATTGCGCTGTCCGGCGCGGCCGCAGCTGTAACGGACTTGGCGACGGCCGCTTTCGGACGCCTGCCGGTGACGACGATCTCCTCTTCTACATACGCCGCCGCCTGGCGTACCGGCGCGGAGGTTGGAACGTGCCCGGTCACCGCGGCGAGCCTTGCCGACGGGACGGCCGCCGAGACAAATTGCGGGGCAGCGACTTCCAGCGCCTGAGGGGCCGTACCCAGCGCCAAGCCGGTGAGGCTCAACAGCGAGAGGGCGAAAAGTCCCCCTGCGGAACGGCCGACGCTGGCCCGATGGCTGCCCATCATTCGCAACCGGCGCTTCAGCTGGTCGGCCGGGTTGAGGGCGCAGGCGGCTATCAGCGCCGGGCTCACCGCCGACTTGACCAGAGCGCGCGCGTAATCGTGGCGCTCGTCCGTGGAGACGGAACGGGCGACCGCCGCGTCGCAGGCAAGCTCCTGGTCGATCCGGAAGGCGCGAAAGGCGGCCCAGGCGACGGGATTGAACCAGAAGAGCGCGAGCAGGACGAGGGCGGCGAGGTTCCACCAGATGTCGCCGCGTTTGTGGTGCACCAGCTCGTGCTCGAGCGCGAGGCGGCGCTCGCTCGGGCTGTAGCGCCGGGAGAAATCGGTCGGAAGAACGATCCGGCGGTCGATAACGCCCACCGCGAGGGGGCCTTCGACGGCTTCGCTGATCCAGGTGCGGATTCCGCCGAACAGCGGCGGCCGCGCCGGCCGGGCGTTCGCCGCCACGCGCGCGCGGAAGGCACGGTAGGAAAGCCATTGCAGGGTTAGGAAGATGACCGCGCCCCCCGCCCATAATGCGAGCAAGAGGGGCACCCACTGCCCGGGCCCGGCGTCCGCCGGGAGGGGCGCGGCCATTTCCGCCGCCGTCGGGATGATTACAGCGGACGGAAAGCTTAAGTCGGGCGTCAGCTGCGGCAGCGGCGGCACGACCAAACGAAGAGCGGGCACGGCCCAGAGCGCATAGGCCCAGCCGGCCCCGAAGCTGCGAGCCACCGGGCCGCGCAACGCGAGCACCGCGACCATGAGAAGAGTGACCGCGACGAAGGTCTCGACGAGCCAGGCGATCATGACTTGAGCGCCTTCAGCAGAGCCTCGATCTCCTCGATATCCTCCACGCTGAGGCGGTCGGCGGAGGCGAGATGGGCGACGAGCGGAGTCACTCGGCCGCCGAACATCCGGTCGATGAGCCGGCCCGATTCCTCCGCGACATAATCCTCGCGGCGAATGGCCGGACGATAGAGGTAACGGCGCCCTTCTTCCTCGTGGGAAAGCGCGCCTTTGGCCAAGAGACGGGAAAGCATGGTTTTGACCGTGGCCAGGCTCCAGCCCCGCTCCCGCGGGACCCGCTCCGACACTTCCGCCGCGGTGAGCGGGGCCTCCTCCCAGAGAACCTCCATCACCACATATTCGGCCTCGGCGATTCGCTCCATCGGCCTGTCTCCCCTTCGATTACACATGTAATCTGCTGCGCCGGCTGAATGGCCGATTAATGATCCGGGGGCGCAACGGCCGGTGTCGGAGGAGCTTACAATCGGCCAATCGGGTTAATGGAGGTAAACCATAGGGAGGGGCGGTTTTCTGCCGACAGCAGGGTCTGGCACGGCCCGTGTATCAGTTACGGTGTCCACACGCTTCCAAAGCAAACGGGGCGGACGAGCGCTTCTTCCGGTCGCGCTGTCCGCCCCGATCCTTTTCAGGCCCGAGCGACCTTTTTCTCTTCGAGGAGCTGCTGGAGCTCGCCAGCCTCGAACATCTCCATCATGATGTCCGAGCCCCCAATAAATTGCCCCTTTACGTAAAGCTGGGGGACGGTGGGCCAGTCGGAATATTCCTTGATGCCGTTGCGGATCTCCGGATCCTGGAGGACGTCCACCGTCTCGAACGTGACCCCGAGATGGTCGAGGATGGAGACGGCACGGCTTGAGAAGCCGCATTGCGGGAAGAGCGCGGTGCCCTTCATGAACAGGACGACGTCGTTGGAGCGAACGATCTCGTCGATGCGGCTGGCAATGTCGGACATGGTTGTTCCTTACTCGGGAAGGGCGGTTTTGAGCTGGAGGGCATGGAGCTCGCCGCCCATCCGGCCGCCGAGCGCCTGATAGACGCGCTGGTGCTGCTGCCGCAGCGGCAATCCGCGGAAGCTCTCGGAGACGACCCGGGCGGCGTAATGGTCGCCGTCTCCGGCCAGATCGGTGATCTCGACATGGGCGTCGGGAATGGCCTGCCGGATCAGGCTCTCGATCTCGTCGGCGGCCATGGGCATCGGATCAGCCCTGCGCTTCCATGAGCTGCCGGCGCGCTTCCACACTCTTGTGCTCGAGCGCCTCGCGGATCCTGGCTTCGTCGCACTCCACCCCGGCGGAGGTGAGGTCGCCCAGAAGCTTGCGAATGACGTCCTCGTCGCCCGCTTCCTCGAAGTCGGCGCGGACCACATCCTTGGCATAGGCGTCGGCTTCTGCTTCGCTGAGCCCCATCAGTCCCGCGGCCCATTGGCCGAGAAGCCGGTTGCGGCGGGCGACGATCTTGAACTGCATCTCCTCGTCGCGGGCGAATTTGGTCTCGAAGGCGCGTTCGCGGTCCTGGAAATTGCTCATGTCGCTCCCTTTGCTATGCCCGTGAGATAGGCGGCGAGGGCCGTGCGCGCAACGCGTCGCGGCTCCCTTATTCCATTGTCACGACCAGCTTCCCCACGGCCTTGCGGGCCGCCATGTGGGCGATCGCCTCCCCGCCCTGCTCCAGCGGCCAGGTGCGGCTGACCCTGGGCGCAATCTTGCCCTCGCGCCAGAGGCGGAAGAGCGTCTCGATATGGGCAGCATTGGCATTCGGATCGCGGGCCGCGAAGGCGCCCCAGAAGACTCCGCAGACGTCGCAGCTTTTCAGCAATGTCAGGTTGAGCGGGAGCCGGGGGATGCCAGCCGGGAAGCCGATGACGAGGTAGCGGCCCTCCCAGGCGATGGCGCGCAAGGCAGGCTCCGCATAATCCCCGCCCACCGGATCGTAGATGACGTCGGCGCCCGTCGGGCCGACAGCATCCTTGAAAAGCTGCGACAGCGCCTTGGAGCCCTCCTTGTCGAACGGCCCCTGCGGATAGACGATCGCCAAGTCCGCGCCCGCCTGTCGCGCGGCCTCGGCCTTGTCCTCGGACGAGACGGCGGCGATCACTCGGGCGCCGTAAGCCTTGCCAAGCTCCACGGCGGCGAGCCCAACGCCCCCTGCAGCGCCCAGCACGAGCAAGGTCTGCCCCTCCTTCAGACGGCCGCGGTCGACCAAAGCGTGGATCGAGGTCGCGTAGGTGAGGATGAGGGCGGACCCCTCCTCGAAGCTGCGCTCCGGCGGCAGCGGCAGAGCCTGCGCCGCCTGGACCAGGACCTTCTCCGAGAGGCCGCCATGTCCGATCATCGCGATCAGGCGATCACCCTCCTTCCAGCCGGAGACTCCTTCTCCCACCGCCTCAACAATGCCGGAGACCTCCCCGCCGGGCGCGAAAGGCCGGGGCGGCTTGAACTGATATTTATCCTCAATGATGAGTACGTCAGGATAGTTGATCGCGCAGGCGCGGACCCGGACGCGGAGCTGGCCGGGGCCCGGCTCCGGCTCCGGGAGATCGGCAAGCTCCAGCGCCTCCGGCCCTCCCACTGCGCGCGACAACAAAGCCCTCATCCTCGTCTCCTCTTGCTCAGGGGAGCTGGACGTCAAGTTCGTCCAAGCTCGTGACGGGCCGCGGCAGGTGCTTACCCCGCATTTCCCGACACGCGTAGAGAGCGAGCCCCACGAAGGCAATCAGCAGGAGAAGGAGCGGCCACAGGCTCGGATCCCAGTCGAGCAGGAAGACGAGGACGAGCGCCGCCGCCCCGCCCGCCAGCACCAGGAAGTTGAACAGGGCGAGAGAGAGGCCAGTCCCGCGCTCCACGCAAGCGAGGCCGCGGCGGGCGGCCACCTCGCTCGCGAGCTGTCGAACCACCGATGAATAGCCGCGATAAGGCTTCATCGGCTGGAGAAGGATCTCCTCCTTTCCCTGCAGCCACAAGCCGGTGCGGTAGATCTTCCCGTATTTGCTTTCGTAGAAGCCGATCCGCACGCGTTCCACGGCGGCCAGCGGCAGGTTCCACTCGCCACTTTTCGCGCCTTCCATATGCAAAGCGTCGCCCTCGATCCGAACGCGGACCGGCCGTCCCCTTATCCCCACCCGCTTCATTGCGGACGCGATGCCGGCGCCGAACTCATCGTCCGGCCCGGCAGCCGGAATCATTGCGCGCTCTGCGGGAAGCGCGGCAGCTTGGCGACGTCGGCGGGCTCGTGCTGGATGATGACCTTCGCCTTGAGATTGGCGACGATTCGATCGAAGCGGTCCACCGAGGCCAGCGTGTCGGCTCGGTCGTGGTTGAACGGCGGCACGCCGCGGTTCTTCACCTGCTCCGTGAAGTGATATTGGTCGCCTGAGAGCAGGACCGGCCCCGAGGCGAGCCGGACCAGCAGGGCGTAATGCCCCGGCGTATGCCCCGGCAGCCTGAGCATGACGACTCGTCCGTCGCCGAACACGTCGTGATCGCGAGTCAACGGCTCTACCTTACCGGTGCCTGACAACCAATGAGCGAGCGCCTTGGCCGAATCCTCGTCGGGCGGCGGGCTGCCGCGCAGCAGGTCGAGATCACCCTTGCCCATTAGCAGCCGCGCCTGCGGGAAGCGCGGCGCCTGGCCGGTGTGGTCGAAATGCCAGTGGCTGATCCCGATCGTCTCGATCTGCTCGGGCCGTACCTTGAGCTCGCCGAGCTGGTCGACCAGGCTGCGACGGAGCGTGAGCTTCTGCCCTGCATTCTCAAACCCGCTGCCTACCAGCGCGTCGGTAAGGCCTGTGTCCCACAGCATGTAGCGGTCGCCGTGGCGGATCAGATAGCAGCTGCCGACGATATTCTTCGGTCCGGCCGGATATTGGAAGGTGTCGGAAAAGAAGGCGCCATATTGCTTGATGACGAACTCGCCGCAGTCGAGCCGCCACAGGTTTATCTTCGCCGGCGGCGGCGGCGGGGCCGATTGTCCGCCAAGAGCAAGCCAGACGGCGGCCAGCGCGGTGAGCTTCCTGATCATCATCTTTCCCCCTTTTCCTTGGGCGAGACATATTCCGGATCGTGCGCGAAGGGCAATTCGAGACCGCCCTCCAGCGCCGCCAGCACTGCGGTGAAATCCGTGCGGCAACGGAAGCCGAGCACTCGCTCCGCCCGTGACGGATCGTAGATACGGTCGATATGGCCAGGAAGCTGCCAGCCGGCGCGGGCATAAAGGTCTCCGGCCTCCGGAAAGTGCCTTTCGATCACTGCGGGAGCGTCGCGGATCAGCTCCTCCGCCTCCTCAGCCACAAAAGGCGGCGGCGCCGAGAGGATGAAGGTCTCGAAGCCGACCTCGGGCGCCTTTTCCAGAGCGACGACGTGCGCTTCGGCGGCGTCCTCGACCGTAAGGCGGCGGTGGAGGAATTCGTTCGCCTTGCGGTTAGGCCCGGAGAGGTCCCGATGCGTGTCGTCCTCCTCTGGGAAGAAGCGGCCGGTGCGCAGGACCAGCACCGCCAGGCCGCGTTCGCGATGATGCAGCCGGCACAGATGCTCGGCGGCGAGCTTGGTGATGCCGTAGATGTTGCGCGGCTCCAGCGGCGCGAACGCCTCGTCCAGCCACGCCGCCGCGGTGGCGCCGCCCGCTTTGCCGGCGCGGATCGCCTCGGAAATCATCAGCGAGGTGGTAGAGGTGAAGATGAAGCGGTCGTTCCCGGCCGCCACCGCCGCCTCCAGAAGGTTCAGAGTGCCCGTCACGTTGACATCTACGAAGGCTTGGGCGGGGTAGCGCGCGATGTCCGGCTTGTGGAGCGCTCCGGCATGGATCACCGCCTCGATCCCATGCTCGGCGAAGGCTCGATCGATCAGTCCGCGATCCGCGACCGATCCAAGCATCTGCGTTTCCGCGCCAGGAGCGACATCCAGGCCCGTCACCTGGTGACCCGCAGCCCGAAGGCGCGGCGCGAGGAAACGGCCGAGCCAGCCGGACGAGCCGGTCAGCAGGACGCGCAAGCCATTTAGCTTTCGTAGCTGGCGGTAGTCTTCGCAGCGACCTCTTCCGCCGAGACTCCGGGCGCGAGCTCGATCAGGCGGAAGGGGCTGTCATGATCGGCCCGGTGGAAGACGCAAAGGTCGGTGATGATCATGTCCACGACATTCTTGCCGGTGAGCGGCAAGGTGCATTGCGGGATGAACTTCGGGTCGCCGCTTTTCGAATTGTGCTCCATCACGACGATGATCTTCTTGACGCCTGCGACGAGGTCCATCGCGCCGCCCATGCCTTTCACCATCTTGCCCGGTATCATCCAGTTCGCGATGTCGCCCTTTTCCGACACCTCCATGGCGCCGAGGACGGTGAGGTCGATATGGCCGCCGCGGATCATCGCGAAGCTCTGCTCCGAACCGAAATAGGAGGAGCTGTCCAATTCGCTGATCGTCTGCTTGCCGGCGTTGATCAGGTCCGGATCGACCTCGTCCTCGTACGGAAACGGGCCGATGCCCAGCATCCCGTTCTCGGACTGGAGCGTCACCTCCATCCCCTCCGGGATGTTGTTCGCCACCAGCGTCGGGATCCCGATGCCCAGGTTAACGTAATAGCCGTCGCGAAGCTCCTTCGCGGCCCGAGCGGCCATCTGGTTGCGGTCCCAGCTCATGGTTCAGCCTCGCTTGCCGGCAGGTCGCTTGAAGAGGTATTTCTTAGTGATCGGAGTAGCCGGCGTCTCCGGCTGCCAGAGGATCGAGACGACCCACCAGCGGTCCTGGTGCCGGACCAGCTGGATGCTGTTGATGCCGCGCATGATCACCGGCCCGCCTTCGACGTGACGCGCCTCATAGGCGGAGAAAACCTGGGCGATATCTCCATATTGCTCGACGGTGCGGCCGATCTCCCGTTCGATGAAGCCCTTGCCCTCCAGGAAGGGGCCGCTCTCGACGATATAATCCTCAACCGAGCCGCTTCGCAGCCCCCGCGGCCCATGGGGCATCATTCGGGCATTGGCGGTGAAGAGGGAGCGCATCCGGTTCCAGTCGCGGCGCTGACCCGCAGGCCCGGAGATGACGTCGTAAACCGCGCGCAGGATCGCATCGAGGCTTGCGACGTCGGCAGGTTTGGCCGCCATCCTCCCCTCAGTGACGACAAGGAACGGACTCGGCTTCGCCGGCGCCGCCGCAGGCGCCGCCGGCTGCTGTGCCGCTGCGGGTGCGGCTGCCGCAGCTGCCGCAATGGCTGCGGCCAAGACCCCAATCGTCAGCCTCTTCATGCCGCCTCCCGCTGACGAACGGTGCGGAACTCGATCTTCTTGTCGTAGGGGGCGCCGACGATCATCCGCTTCACGTAGATGCTGGGCAGGTGGATGCCGTCGGGATCGAGGCTGCCGACCGGCACAATGTTTTCCACCTCGGCGACGCAGACCCTGCCCGCCGTAGCCATCGGCTGATTGAAGTTGCGGGCGGTCTTGCGGAAGACGAGATTGCCCGCTTCGTCCGCTTTCCAGCCCTTGATGATCGACAGGTCGGCCCGGATGCCCCTTTCCAGGATATATTCCTGACCGTCGAACAACTTCACTTCCTTGCCTTCGGCGACCTGAGTGCCGACGCCCGTTTTAGTGTAGAATCCCGGAATGCCCGCGCCTCCGGCCCGGCAACGCTCGGCGAGCGTGCCCTGCGGGCAGAATTCCACCTGGAGTTCGCCGGCCAGATACTGCCGCTCGAACTCCTTGTTCTCGCCCACATAGGAGGAGATCATCTTGCGGATCTGCCGCGTCCTCAGAAGCTTCCCTAACCCCTCATTGTCGATGCCCGCATTGTTCGAGACGAACGTCAGATCCTTGACGCCGCTGTCGCGTATCGCGTCGATGAGTCGCTCGGGTATGCCGCACAGGCCGAAGCCCCCGGCACAGATGGTCATTCCATCGAACAGCAGCCCGTCGAGCGCCGCCGCGGCATCGGGATAGGTCTTCTTCATGCATGCTCCTCGCGAACGCCGCGGCGATAGGCGGTGGCGGCAAGCGCGGTCAAGAAGCGGGCCGTTGCACAACGCTTGACAGCGGCCTTGCTTCCAGAGTACTTTGTTTTATAGAGTTCTCTGGAGCGCAGCCCGATGGATACCGCCCGTTCGACACACGAAGACCTGCGCTACGTCCGCCAGCTGGCGGAGAGCGGTGCGCACGCGCCCCTCCTGGGTGGCCGTTTCATGGCTTGGTGGGGACTGCTTCTCACCGCCGCCTACCTTGCGCATCATCTCGCGCTCTCCGGAGCGCTCGGTGAAGGAGAGACCGTCTTCGGCCTGATCTGGGGGAGCTTCTCGATCCTCGGGATCGCGGGACAGCTGCTCCTCGCGCGCTCGATGCCGGCCAAAGCGGGGGCGGGTTCGGCCGGCAATCGTGCATCCCGCATCGCCTGGTGCACAGCGGGCTTTGCGATTGCCTCCATGGTGACGGGTTCCGCGGGGGCCGCCATGTCGGGCGCCGGTCCCGCCACTTTCGACTGGATCGTGCCGGTCGCCTTCGCCGTCTATGCCTGCGCGCTCGTCGTCACGGGGTCGCTGGCCAAGAGCCGAGTCACGATGGCCGCCGGCGCGGGCGCCATCATTATGGTCGGCCTGTTCACCGCCCTGATCCTTTCGCCGGAGCGCTATCTGGTAGCGGCCGCCGGCGTCTTCCTGACGGTCTTAGTCCCTGGCCTGCTGCTTCTGCGAAGCGAGCCCCGCTGATCCCATGGCCGAAAACCCCTTCGACCACAGCGGCATCGACGACGTCATTCACGGCCGCCTCCGTCTGGGCATCGTCGCTTACCTGGCGTCCGTGGACTCGGCCTCCTTCACAGAGCTTCGCGACAAGGTTGGCGCAACGGACGGCAATCTGTCGGCCCATGTCGGGAAGCTGGAAGAAGTCGGCTATGTCGGCGTCGCCAAGAGCTTCGTCGGGCGCAAGCCTCAGACCCGCCTCAACCTCACCAGGGCCGGTCGCCAGGCATGGAATGCGTGGCTCGATCGAATCGAGCGGCTGACCAGGGCCGCATCCACAAATCCATCGGGGAGATCATAATGAAGACGCTTCTTATCACCCTCGCTTTGTCCTCGTCTGCGGTTGCGCAAGCTCCGGCCGCGCCCGTCCGGGCCTGGGATCCGGCGGCCCGAATCGCGGCCCAGCGCAACGCGATGAAGGCATTGGCCTTTCTCGACGGCGAATGGCGCGGGACGGTGCGGATCAACGAGATGCCCGAGGCGATGACCCACACCGAGCGGGTCGGCACGCTTCTGGACGGGACGATCCGCCTCGTCGAGGGGCGAGCCTATGACAAGGCCGGCAAGACCGGCTTCAACGCCTTCGCGATCATCTCCTACGATCCCGCCAAACGCGTCTACTCGATGCGCTCGCACGCAATGGGCTTTGTTGGCGATTATCCGCTGACGGTGCGCCCGGACGGCTTCAGCTGGTCTCACCCGGCGGGTCCCGGCGCGGAGATGCGCTACACAGCCACCGTGAAGGGCGGCGAATGGCACGAGGTCGGCGAGCGGGTCGCCAAGGGTGCAGAGCCGGTAAAGACGATCGATCTTCGGGTGCGCAAACTCGGTCCGAGCCTCTGGCCCGAGGCAGGAGCTGTGCGGAGGCGATGAAGCCGGGGGGGGCGGCTAGCCCCGAAGCTTCGCGAGCACGCCCTGGAGCTGCATGGCGTTCGACATGTCGCCCTCAACCTTCAGCTTGCCCATCATGAAGGCGGTCATGCCGTCGAGCTTGCCGTCGCTCATCGCCTGCCAGTCTTCCCAGCTGACCTTGATCGTCGTGTCGGCGGGGCCGTCCGTCTCCGTCACCTGCTGAGCGGCGCCGTCGAGCATCACCACCCCTTCCTCGCCGCCGAAGTCGAGCTTCACCCGCTTTCCCGGAAGCCAGGCGCCCTTTTCGTTAAGCGCGGCGGCCATTTCGCTCTTGGTCATCGATTCCCTCCCGTGCAGGTCCGACCTCCACTACTTTACGCAAACGTAAGGTCAAGCCCCGCGGCCTCGACGGGGCAATCGCCGGACGCTAGGTGGCGGCGCCATGGACGCCGCCGAAGCCATCCACCAGAAGTTCGTCTCCCGCGTCGCCGCCGGCAATTTCCCCCGCCGCGTCGCCTCGGTCCAGCCGGACGAGATCGGGCTCGGCCGCGAGGCGATGGTGGAACTCTTCTACAGCCAGGTGGCCAGCCGGCAGATGGACCGCCTGTCGCGGCGCCTCCAGGCGCGGGGTGAGGGCTTCTACACGATCGGCAGCTCGGGCCACGAGAACAACGCCGCGGTCGCGGACGCCTTGCGCCTCACCGACATGGCCTTCCTCCACTACCGGTCAAACGCCTTCCAACTCCACCGCTCGAAGAAGCTTCCGGGCCAGACGCCCTCCTGGGACATGCTCCTGAGCTTCGCCGCCTCCGCCGAGGACCCGATCTCAGGCGGGCGCCACAAGGTGATCGGCTCGAAGCCGCTCAACATCCCGCCCCAGACCAGCACCATTGCCTCGCACCTCCCCAAGGCCGTGGGCGCCGCCTTCAGCATCGGGATCGCCAAGATGCTGAAGCTGGAGGAGACGCCGCTTCCGCGGGACTCGATCGTTCTATGCAGCTTCGGCGACGCCTCGGCCAACCATTCGACCGCCCAGGGCGCGCTCAACGCCGCCGCCTGGGCCGCCTATCAGGGCACGCCGATGCCGCTCGTCCTCCTGTGCGAGGACAATGGCATCGGCATTTCGACCCGCACGCCCAAGGGCTGGATCGAGGCCTCGTTCCGCGACCGCGCGGGTCTCCAATATGTCCGCTGCAGCGGCCTCGACATGGTCGACGCCTGGCGCGGCGCCGCCGAGGCCGCCCGTCACGCCCGCCTGAAGCGCCAGCCCGTCTTCCTCCACATGGATTGCGTGCGGCTCTACGGCCATGCCGGCTCCGACGTGCAGTCGACCTACCTGAGCAAGGCGCTGATCGAGCAGGACGAGGAACGCGATCCCCTCGTCCACAGCGCCGCCATCCTCGTCGAACAGGGCCTCCTCTCCGGCGCCGAGATACTCGACATCTATCACGAGACCGAGGCGACGCTCGCCCGCGTCGCGGAGCAGGCGATCGCTCGCCCTAAGCTCACCGCGAGCCGCGATGTGATGGCGAGCATCGTCCCGCCGAAGCGCGAGACGGTGCGCGCGAACACCCCAGCGCCGGAGGAGCGCGAGACGCTGTTCGCTCGAGACAAGGCGATGATGGACAAGCCGCAGCACATGGCTCGGCTGCTGAGCTGGACGCTCGCCGACCTCATGCTCGCTCATCCCCAGATCATCGTAGCGGGCGAGGATGTTGGGCCCAAGGGCGGCGTCTACAACGTCACCGCCAAGCTCCACGAGCGGTTCGGCTCCTGCCGGGTGATCAACACACTGCTCGACGAGCAGACCATCCTCGGCCTAGGAATCGGGGCGGCGCATAACGACCTGCTCGCCATTACCGAGATTCAGTTCCTCGCCTACGTCCACAATGCGGAGGACCAGATACGGGGCGAGGCCGCGACGCTCAGCTTCTTCTCGAACGGCCAGTACACCAACCCGATGGTGATCCGGATCGCCGGCCTCGGCTACCAGAAGGGCTTTGGCGGCCATTTTCACAACGACAACAGCCTCGCCATCTTCCGCGACATTCCGGGCATCGTGCTCGCGGTCCCGAGCAACGGCGCCGACGCGGTCGAGATGCTTCGCGAATGCGTCCGCCTCGCGCTCGAGGAGCAGCGCGTGGTCGTTTTCGTCGAGCCGATCGCCCTCTACATGACCCGCGACCTTCACGAGGAAGGCGACGCCTTGTGGACCTCCACCTACTCTGCGCCGGGCGAGGCTAAGCCGATCCGGCTCGGCGAGCTGGGCGTGCACGGCGACGGCACCGACCTCGCCATCGTCACCTACGGCAACGGCTACTTCCTCTCCCGCCAGGCGGAGAAGATCCTGGCGGAAGAGCATAAGCTGGAGCTGCGGGTCATCGACCTGCGCTGGTTGGCTCCCGTCGATGAGGAGCGGCTTCTGGACGCCGTGGCAGGCAGCGAGCGCATCCTGATCGTCGACGAATGCCGCAAGACCGGCTCCCAAAGCGAGGCGCTGATGGCTTTGTTCGCGGAGCGGGCGCCGGACCTTCCCTGCCGCCGCATCACCGCCGAGGACAGCTTCATCCCCCTCGGCCGAGCGGCGACTCTGACGCTGCCGAGCCGCGACTCCATCGTCGCCGCCGCGCTGGAGCTGGTCCGTGGCTGAGCGTGAGGCGGTGCTGGTCGTTTGTCCCGGCCGCGGGACCTACGGAAAGGCGGAGCTCGGCTATCTGAAGCGGCACCACAGCGACAAAGCCGAGCTGATCGCCTCGTTCGACCGGGTGCGGTCGGAACGCGGGCAGCCGACCGTGTCAGAGCTGGATGGCGCCGAGCGGTTCAGCCCGACGCTCCACACGCGCGGCGACATTGCTTCGCCCCTGATCTTCGCCGCCTCCTATGCGGACTACCTGTCGATCGACCGATCCCGCTTCGACATCGCGGCCCTCACGGGGAACTCGATGGGCTGGTACACGACCCTCGCCTGCGCTGGCGCCGTCGATGCCGAGAGCGGCTTCCGGATCATCGATGCCATGGGACAGAACAGCCAGGCGGGCGATCCCGGCGGGCAGGTCCTCCTCACGTTGGTCGACGAGAACTGGAACGAGCTTCCGGACCTTAGCGAGCAGGTGCTCGCTTTGGCCGCGGACATCAACGCCCGCGACGGCTGCAGCCTCTATGTGTCGATCGAGCTCGGCGGCATGATCGTGTTCGCCGGGAACGAGGCTGGCCTCTCGGCCCTGCTCGCGGAAGCGCCGCCGACCCCGGCGCGCGAGCCGCTCCGGCTCGTCAACCATGGTCCGTTCCACACGCCGCTGATGAGCGGCTCGTCCGAGCGCGCGCTGGCGCAGCTCCCCCCCGACTGGTTCGGATCGCCGCAGGTCCCGATGATCGATGGGAGAGGTCACATCTGGCGGCGCTTTGCCAGTGATCCGCAGGCGCTACGTCACTACACCTTCGCCACCCAGATCCTCGAAACCTACCATTTCACCCGCGCCATCCAGGTGGCGGTGAAGGAATATGCGCCCGACCGGATCATCCTCCTCGGCCCGGGCGACACGCTCGGCGGCGCCATCGCCCAGGCGCTGATCGCCATCCAGTGGCGGGGCATCCGCTCCAAGGCGGACTTCCAGGAGGTTCAGGCTTCGCAGCCCTTTCTCCTAGCGATGGGCCGCGAGGACCAGCGTTCCCTCGTGACGGGCTAAGCTTCCAGCGCGAGCAGCGCGAAGGTCGCGAGCCAATGCTCGCCCATATAATCCCCAGCCACGTGCGGCAGGCTGGCGTCGAGATGCTCGGCGACAGTTGTTCTTAAAAGCTCCGCGAGCGCCGGATCCACCGCATCTGCTATGCCTCGCCAGCACCAGGCGCGGCTGAGGTTCAGGCCGTCGAGATGGGCGATCTTCCCGTCGCTTCGATCCGAGACGAAAGCCGGGGTGAACAGGCTGCGCGGAATTCCCACCGCCGCTTCCGGGAGGAAGGCGTCGAACCATCCGCGAAATTCGCTTTTCCCCAGCAGGCGCCGCATCAACAAAGCTTCGGTGAGCCCGCCGGAGAGGAACTCGTCGCCGCCCGGCTCCCAGCCGTGATAGGCGCGGTCGCCGCCGAACCACGCCGAGGCCCGCTCCACGATCAGCCCCCGCAGCGCCTCGTCGTTCGCCTCAGCCCATTCCAGCGCCAGGATGAGCGCGAAGCTGGTGTTGAAATGGGTGCCGACGCGGATCGGGTAGGTCAGCTTGGGCAGGTAGATGTGGAAGCGGTCGGCGAAAGCGCGGGCGAGCGGCTCCAGATCCTGCGCCCAGGGCTGGTCTTCGTGCCTCTGCGCCTCCCGGTGGAGCGCGAGCAGCCAGGCCCATCCGTACGGACGTTCGAACCCGCCTGTATAGGCGCGGTCGAGATAGGCGAGCTCCCCCGCCACCTTGTCGGGCGTGAGCATCTCCTCCGCCAGAGCCTCGACTCGCCGCGCCACCGGCAGGTCCGGGAAGAGCCGCCGAACGCGAAGCATCAGCCACCAGCCGTGGACGCAGCTGTGCCAGTCGAAGCTTCCGAAGAAGATGGGATGAAGCTCGCTCGGCGTAAGCGCATCCTCAGGCCCCTCCATCACATGGTCGAGCTTATGCGGGAATTCGCGAGTGACGTGGCCGAGCGCGATCTCGGCGAAGCGGGCTGCGGTCTCGGGCGTGAGGGCGTGGGTCATCTAAAGGCGAAGAACCAGATGAAGAGGATGTTGATGGCCAGCAATGGCAGCGCCGTTCCGACCTGAGCCTTGATCACGCCGTTGCGGTCCTTGAGCTCCAGCAGCGCGGCGGGGACCAAATTGAAGTTGGCGGCCATGGGCGTCATCAACGTCCCGCAAAAGCCGGCGAGCATCCCGATCGCGCCGACCACGGCCGGATCGCCGCCATAGCCTTGGATGAGGAGCGGCACCCCGATCGCCGCCGCCATCACCGGGAAGGCGGCGAAGGCATTGCCCATGATCATCGTGAAGATCGCCATCCCCAGCCCGAAGACGGCGACGGTGAGGAAGACGCTGCCCTCCGGGATAACCGCGCGAGTCAGCTCGCCGATCACTGCTCCGACCCCCGCCGCGGCGAACAGCACGCCGAGCGCCGCGAGCATCTGCGGAAGCACGGCGGCCCATCCGATCGCATCGATGAGGCGGCGGCCCTCCTGGAGCGGCGCCAACGCCGGAGGCCGACGCCACACGAAGATCACTGCCAGAGCCGTCAAAACGCCGAGGCCGAGGAAGATGTACGTCTCCCGCTTCGCCTCGAACAGGCCGGACTCCTTGAGCGGCGTATAGGTGTAGAGGAGCGTGCCCACGAGCGCGACGGAGGGGATGATCAGCGCCGGCAGGAACAGCTTGTTGCCGAGCCGCTGCGACCATTCCTCGCGCTCCTCATCGGAGGTCGTCGGCGGATGCGAGCGGCCGATGAAGCCGAAGCCGGCGAGTCCGGCCAAACCGAGGACGAGGAGGCCGTTGCCGAAATCACCGAGTAAATCACCGGCAAGCAGGCTCAGCGCCATTAACCCCCAAAAGGCGGCGTTGCCGAAGCGCTTGCTGTTTGAGCGGTCGAGCGCACTAAGCAGCGAAAAGGCCGCGAACATCGCTCCGGCCAAGACGTAGAGCCATTGGAGCGTGATCATGGCCGATCCTCCCCGGGACGGGGAGGGGGACCATGCGAAGCATGGTGGAGGGGGCTCTGCGGGGGTCTCGGAACCCCCTCCACCGGCTCCGGCGGTCCCCCTCCCCGTCCCGGGGAGGATCTCAGCTTCTGATCCAGCATCAGCAGCCTCGCGCCGTGGACCACGAAAGCCGCAATGGCCGTCGGGATCGCCCACAGCGCAAGCTCAAGCGGCGCCAGCATGATTCCGTAGGTGGAGAGCGTCTGCTGAATGAGGACGATCGAGCCGATGGCGAAGAAGATGTCCTCGCCGAAGAAGAGGCCGACATTGTCGGTGGCCGCTGAATAGGCCTTCACCTTCTCTGAACTCGCCTCGTCCAGCTCGCCATGCTGCTTCTCGGCCGCCGCGACGGCCATCGGCGCGAGCAGCGGTCGCACCGTCTGCGGATGGCCGGCGGTGCTGTGGAGGCCGATGGCCGAGATGACCTGCCGGTAGAGGAGGTAGAGGAGGAGGAGCTTGCCGGCTGTCGCGGTTCGGAAGCCGCGGATCACCGCCGCCGCCCGCTGCTGAAGGCCGAAGCGCTCGAGCAGGCCGATCACCGGAAGCACGATCCAGACGATCGCGATGATCCGGTTGTCGTTGAACGCCTTCCCGAAGGTGGAGATTACCTCGACCAGCTCCATGCCCGCGATCAGCCCCGTCGCAATCGCCGCGGCCGTCACGACCAGCATCGGGTTCAGCCGAAGCGCGAAGCCGGCGACGACGATGAGAATTCCAAGGAGGACCCAGTAATTGGTCATCTTCCCCTCTCCCGCTCGCGGGAGAGGGAGGGGCCCGCGAAGCGGGAGGGTGAGGGTCTGAAGTTCAGTCTCAGCAAGGCCCTCATCCTACCCTCTCCCCCCAGCGGGAGAGGGATCACCGAAGCCCCCTCCCCCCGGCGTCTCGATGACGAACATGTCCCCCGGCCGCATCTCGGCCGAGGCGGTGGCGGTGAGGGTTTCGACACTGCCGTCGGCGCGGATCACCTGGTTGATGCCGGGCGAAGCATCGCCGCCGCCCTCGATGCCGCGCGGCGGGACCTCGCGCCGGTTGGAGAGGATGTTCGCGCGCATCGGCTCGCGGAAGCGGATGTGCCGCTCGACTCCGTCGCCGCCCCGATGCAGCCCCGCCCCACCCGATCCCAAGCGGATGGCGAAGCGCTCCAGCAGCACAGGGTAGCGGGTCTCAAGTATCTCCGGGTCGGTGAGGCGGCTGTTGGTCATGTGGGTCTGGACCACGCTCGCTCCGTCGAAATCCGGTCCGGCTCCGGCGCCGCCCGCGATCGTCTCATAATATTGATGATGCTCGTTCCCGAAGGTGAAATTGTTCATCGTCCCTTGGCTCGGCGCCAGCGCCCGGCAGGCGGCGAACAATGCGTCGGTCACGACCTGGCTCGTCTCCACGTTCCCGGCCACGACTGCGGCGGGATAGCTCGGCTTCAGCATGGACCCTTCGGGCACGATCAGAGTGATCGGCCGAAGGCAGCCGTCGTTCATCGGGATGGCGTCGTCCACCATTGTTCGAAATACGTAGAGGGTCGCCGCCCGGCAGATCGAATAGGGCGCGTTGAAATTGTTCGGCTGCTGGCCGCTCGTTCCGGTGAAGTCGACGGTGGCGGAGCGGTTGGCGCGATCGACCGTAACGGTGACGCAAACCTCGGCTCCGTTGTCCATCGGATAGCGGAAGCCGCCGTCGCGGAGCGAGCCAATCAGGCGGCGCACCGACTCCTCGGCATTGGCCTGCACGTGCGCCATGTAGGCGTCGACCACCTCGCGCCCATATTCCCCCGCCACCCGCCGCATCTCCGCCGCCCCGCGAGCGCAGGCGGCGACCTGGGCCTTGAGGTCCGAGAGGTTGCGGTCCGGCCGGCGCGCAGGCCACCGGCCCGAGGCGAGCAGCGCCCGCATCTCCGCCTCGAGGAAGCGGCCCTCGTCCACCAGCAGGAAATTGTCGATCAGCACGCCCTCCTCCTCGATCGTGCGGCTGTCGGGCGGCATCGATCCCGGCGCGATGCCGCCGATGTCGGCATGATGGCCGCGCGCCGCGACATACCAGTCGGGTTCATCGTCCCTGTCCGCGGCGAAGACGGGCATGATCACGGTGACGTCGGGAAGATGGGTGCCGCCGCGATAGGGGGCGTTCAGCGCATAGGCGTCGCCCGGCCTCATCCCGCGGCCGTCCCTGGCGTCGCCGCGCGCATCGATGATGGTGCGGATGCTGTCGCCCATCGAGCCGAGATGGACGGGGATGTGCGGCGCGTTTGCGATGAGGCAGCCCTGCGCGTCGAAAAGGGCGCAGGAGAAGTCGAGCCGCTCCTTGATGTTGACCGAGGAAGCCGTGTTCTGGAGTGCCACCCCCATCTCCTCCGCGACGGCCATGAAGAGGTTGTTGAAGACCTCCAGCGTCACGGGATCGGCCTCCGTGCCGACCGCCCGGGCGGCTTCGCGAGGAACGGCGCGGGTGAGGATAAGATTGCCGAGCCTGTCCACCTCCGCCTGCCAGCCCGGCTCCACGACGGTGGTGGCGGATGGGTCGATGATCAAAGCGGGTCCGACGACCGTGTCGCCGGCGGCGAGTGAGGCGCGGTCGTAGAGATCCTCCCCGGGACGGGGACCAGGCGAGGCCTGGTGGAGGGGGTCGTGAGACCCGCGCAGGCCCCCCTCCACCGGCTCCGCCGGTCCCCCTCCCCGTCCCGGGGAGGAATTACCCACCGCCTCGACGATCGCGGTCTCCACCACCACCGCCGTCTCCGGCGAAACGAAGCCGAACCGCGTCCGGTGCGCTGTTTCGAACGCCTCCCGCATCGTCTCGAACGGTCCGGCCTTCACCTCCAGGCTGCTGTCGCTCCCCTCGTAGCGAAGCGCCGCCCGGCGCCTCACCTCCACCTGCTCGACGCCCTGCCTCCGAAGCGCCGCCTCCGCTTCCTCCGACAGCGCCTCCAGCACCGCCTCCAGCGGCTCTCCGCCGAGGCTCCGTTGCCGAAGCTCGACCTGATCCGCCACGCCCATCCCATAGGCGCTGAGCACTCCCGCGAGCGGATGAATCATTACCTGCTCCATGCCGAGCGCGTCCGCGACGAGGCAGGCATGCTGCCCGCCCGCTCCTCCGAAGCATTGGAGGGTGTAGCGGGTGACGTCATGACCCCGGGCGATGGAGATCTTCTTGATCGCGGCCGCCATGCTGTCGACGGCGATCCGGACGAAGCCCTGCGCCACCGCTTCCGGCGTCATTCCGGCCTGTGCCCCAATTGCCGCACAGAGCGCCCGCGAAGCCTCCGGATCGATACGGTCGTAACCCTGGGGGCCGAACACCGCCGGGAAATGCTCCGGACGGATCTTCCCCAGGACGACGTTGCAATCGGTGATGGTGAGCGGTCCGCCGCGGCGGTAGCACGCGGGGCCGGGGATAGCCCCGGCGCTGTCCGGCCCTACCCGGAAGCGGCTGCCGTCGAAGTGGCAGGTGGAGCCCCCGCCCGCGGCGACGGTGTGTATCTCGAGCATCGGCGCTCGCACCCGCACGCCTGCGACGACGCTCTCCGTCGTCCGCTCGTAGCGGCCGGCATAATGGGAAACGTCCGTCGAAGTGCCGCCCATGTCGAAGCCGATGATCCGCTCGATCCCGGCTTGCTCCGCGGTCTTAACCATCCCGACGATGCCCCCCGCGGGACCCGAAAGGATGGCATCCTTCCCCTGGAAAGCGGTCGCGTCCGTGAGGCCGCCCGACGACTGCATGAACAGGAGCCGCGCCTCCTCGCCCAGCGCAGCGACGATCCTGTCGACGTAGCGCCTGAGCACCGGCGACAGATAGGCATCGACGACCGACGTGTCCCCTCGCCCGACGAGCTTGATCAGCGGCCCTACGCGGTGGCTGACGGAGATCTGGGTGAAACCGATCTCCTCTGCGAGCGCCGCTAGCGCCGCCTCGTGCTCCGTCCAGCGCCAGCCGTGCATCAGCACGATGGCGATGGCGCGAAACCCCTCGGCGAAGGCGGCCAAGAAATCTGCTCTCGCACGCTCGAGGTCGAGCGGTCGAAGCACCTCGCCTTCCGCCGTCACGCGTTCGGCGACCTCCACCACGCGCCCGTAGAGCGCTTCGGGCAGCACGATCCTGCGGGCGAAGATGTCGGGTCGCGCCTGGTAACCGATCCGGAGCGCGTCGCCGAAGCCTTGAGTGATGGCGAGGAGAAGCGGCTCGCCCTTGCGCTCAAGCAGCGCGTTGGTAGCGACCGTGGTCCCCATCTTCACCGAGAGGAGCGGCGCCTCGCCATGCTCCGCCATCAGCCGCCTTATGCCCTCGACGGCGGAATCCTTATATTGCTCGGGATTGTCCGAAAGCAGCTTGGCGCTATGGAGCCGTCCGTCCGGCCCCCGCGCGACGATGTCGGTGAAGGTGCCGCCGCGGTCGATCGAAAAGGACCAGCCCTTCGTCATCCGCGGCGGCGCTTCCGGCTCAGGCGCCGCCGATATGCTGCTGCGCCACCATGCAATAGAGCATCGGGATCGACAGGATGAGATTGGTACGGCTGGCCATCATCGCAACGGTGGCCGAGCGGGCCTTCGCATCGTCCGCGGCGGGCACGATTCCGAGCGCCCTCTTCTGGTTCGGCCAGATGATGAACCACACGTTCGCCGCCATGATGAGGCCGAGCCACATTCCGAGCCCGATCGTCTTATAGCCCTCCTGGAAGCCGAGGGCGCGGGCGCTGTAGCCGCCCTGCTGCATCTCGCCGAGAAGAAGGCCGAGGACCACCGTCGCGAGCGCGGCCCAGCGGAACCAGAAGAGCGCCGCCGGAGCGATGTGCTTGGAGACGGCCGGCTTCAGCTCCGCGGGCACCTTCGGCATGGTCGGGATCTGCACGAAGTTGAAATAATAGAGCAGGCCGATCCAAAGGATTCCGGCGAGCACGTGCACGAAGCGCAGCCACTGCGCCCAATAGCCGTCGCCGCCGATCTGCGCGCTGTGAAGGCCGAACATCGCCGCAACGAGCAGGACGAGCCCGATCAGCAGCGCGAGGTGGAAGTTGCCCAGTATCTTGGCCATCGAAACCCCCTGTGGTTTTTGCGGTCGCCGCTCCTCTAACCCAGGGCAGTTGCGATGGTAAGCCCCGTCAGTCGAGCCGCCACATGAGGCTCTGCGAGAGAGGCGTCCAGGCGCCGGTCCTCACCCCTGCATGCCGAAGCGCCCGGCCGGTCCATTCGTTACAGGTGAAGAAGGCGTTGTAGGGCCCCACCGCCTCATAGAAGGCGTCGGAGCCGCCATAGCCGCGGCCGAGCACGGGCATCGGACGTCCGTGCGCGTCGCGCTGGAAGCTTCCGCGCAGATAGTCGACGAGGCGGCCATATTCCTCCGGGGTGAGCTTGATCGGACGCTGGTCGTCGTCCGGCTGCGGCCGATGGTCGTGATCGGCGTGCATCAGGCTGCGCCCCTGCCCGAAAGCGGCGAGGAAGGCGTTCTTCATGGTAAGGTCGCCCCACGTGGGCGTCTCAAGGTAGAAGGTGCGGTTGCCGTAGCCGAGCGCCACATGGTCGCCCGCGCCCCAACGGCGGTCCTTCAGATGCTCGCCCGGCACGAACGGCCGCCAGTCCATCTGCGCACTCACCTTGGGCACCACGATCCAGGTGTGGACTCCGTTGGTGCGCACGAAGATCGTGACACCCTGCTTCGCCTCCACCCAGCCGGAATTGACCGGCACAAGGCCGAGCACGAGCGCCGAGGCGAAATAGAGAATCGGCAGCGACGCGAGCAGCAGAGCGGCAAAAACGAGCCTCCGCACCCCTCTCCGCTTGAAGGTCCTATCGCCCTTAATGGTCTGTGGGGTGCGGCGCCATGCTGCCATGGGCCGGCTTATGCGGCCTGGCACTCGCCCGCCAGAGGGCCGCAGACCAGCGGCTGAAGGCCCGCGTCGGCTGCGATCCTGAGCGCGTCTGGAAGGCCATCGGCACCCAGTTTTCGCATCATGTTGCCGCGGTGCATCTCGATCGTGCGGTGGCTGAGGTTCAGGCAGGTGGCGAGCGTTCGGTTCGGCATTCCGCCCTGAAGGCCGCGAAGCACATCGATCTCGCGCGCAGAGAGGTTCGAAATTCGGGCCTTCGCCGACTTGCGCGCGGCGTGGCGGGAGATCTCCGCCTCCAGGCTTCCAAAGCCGCGCTCGAGCGAGGCGAAGAGCGTCTCTTCCTTCAGCGGCTTTTCAAGGAACTCGAAGGCGCCGAGCTTCATGGCCTGCACGACTGTCGCCACCTCGGCATCGCCGGTCATGACGATCACCGGCCAGCGAATTTCCCGCCCCGCGAGCTCCTCGAGCACCTGAAGCCCGCCGACCTCCGGCATGCGCACATCAAGCAACAGGCAGCCCGGTTCGAGGTCCGCCAACGCTTCGAGGAAATCGTCGCCCGATCCGAACGGCCGCGTCTCGACGCCGGCCGTCCTCAGAAGGAAACCCATGGACAAGCGGACCTCGCGCTCGTCGTCGATAATATAGACCTTGCGCCCCATCCCGAGTGCCGCCCCTCCCTCATCCTCACGAGCTGCGGCCCTACCCCTATAGCTCCGCAGTCGCGTCCAAACTACGTATATGTCCCTGTAAAGTCATTAAGATTTCGCTAGCACTTCGGCCTGCGGCCTGAGCCGCCCGCAAAGCTTCCAGCACATCCTCAGGTGGATCCTCCACTTGCTGGAGGAGGCGGATGGAGCCGGCGAGATAGTTCGAGCTCGCCGTCAGCGGCTGGTGCAGGTCGTGGGCCAGCCTCCGCATCGTCGCCGCCACCGGCTCCTCCCCTGGGGGTGCCCGATTGATGGGCCCGTCCGTCACGCGGCGGAGCGGTAGAGCTGAAAACCGCTCGTGGAAGTAAGCTCGCCGCCACGCCCGGCAATCAAGGCCTCCACGAGCCTGAGCGCTTCGAAAACGCAGTCGTCGCTATAAGGCTTTGGTAGGCAGCCCACCGCGATATCGGGCCGAGGCTCCCCCGGCGCGTTTCCGGTGGTGAAGATGGTGGCTATGCCTCTTCGAGTCAGCTCCGCGGCCACGTCGAAGCCAGAGGTTCCGCGGGCAAGCTGGATATCGACCAGCGCCACGTCCGGCATGGCCCGATCAACAGCGGTGAGGGCGCTGTCGTAATCCTGCGCGATGGCGATCGTCTCATGGCCCTCCAGCTTCAGCAGAAACTCGAGCGACATGGCGACCAGCGCCTCATCCTCTACGATCAGCACCTTCATGCGGCTTCACGCGGCTCCTGCTGCGGCTCTGGTGGAAGCTGGATGATGAAACGCGCGCCGGGCGCGCCCGAGTCCGTCTCCAGCGTCCCCCCCATCTGTTTAACCAACTGCAGCACGAGCGCCAAGCCAAGGCTTTTGGCCCCGCCGCTCTTTCCCTCCGGCAGGCCGGGGCCGTCATCGCTTACCGTCAGACGAAGGGCGCCCTCGCGGGCGACGCTATTAATGGATAGCTTTCCCGGCCGATCCACGAACGCGTATTTGAGCGCGTTAATTACCAGCTCGTTGACGGCGAGGCCGAGCGGCGACGCGCGGCGGAGCGGGACGATCGTCTCGCCCTCCCAAGCCACCTCGAACGAAACCTCGCCTGATCGGCCAGAAGCAGCCAACAGCCCTTGCACCGTCTCCTCGAGGAAGGAGCGGAAGTCGACGGTGGCGTGTCCTTCGTCGGCATAAAGGCGGCGGTGGAGCTGGGCGATAATGTTGATCTTTGCGCGCGCCCTCAACACCGAGTTCCGGGCATCCGGATCAGCGATCTTGCTGGCTTCGATGGCGAGGATCGACGTCACCAGCTGGAGGCTGTTCTTCACTCGGTGGTTAACCTCGTAGAGCAGCAGCTCCTTCGCATGGAGCGCCTCTTCGAGCTCGCGCTTCGCGCGGCGCTCTTCGTCTATGTCGAGCAACGCCACGACGCCGCCGACGACCTCTCCAGCCTCGTTGCGAACGGGCCGTCCGAGGATGCGCACCCAGCAGCGCGTATCGTCGCCGCGCTGATAATGGACTTCGATGCTGGGATTCTCCTCACCCTTCAGCATCATCCGAGCGAGCGGATATTCCGTTCCGGCCACCCGGCTGCCGTCCGCATGGTAGGAGATCCACTCGTCGTAGCTGTGGATGTCTTCCGAATAGTAAACAGGGTGCCGAAGCATCTTCTCGACATACGCATTGCCGCCGACGATCTTCCCGGAGGGCAGCTCCGCCATGACGAGGCCGAGCGGCACCGTCTCGACGATGGTCCGCAAACGCGCTTCCTGCTCGGCCAGACTCTGCTCCGCCGCCTTTCGGGCGCTGATGTTCTCGACCACCGCGACGAAGAAGCTCGGATCTCCGCTCGGCGTGCGGACCAGGGAGACGCTGAGGTTCACCCAAACGGCCTCGCCGCCCTTCCGCACGTAGCGCTTCTCCATTGAATAGCGGTCGCACCTGCCTTCGAGCAGATCCTCCACGTGGCGGAGATCGGCGGCGAGATCGTCGGGGTGGGTGATCTGCTGGAAGCCGCCGGCCAGCAGCTCTTCCCGGCTGTAGCCGGTGATCTCGCAATAGGTATCGTTCACCTGAAGGATGGTCCCATCCGGGGCGAAGTGGCCGATACCGACGGCGGCCTGATCGAATGTCGCCTGGAACTTCGTTTCTGCTTCTGACAGTTTGAGGTCGCGATCCCGGACTTCCTTCGCCGCGAGGCTTCGAAGGCTCTGTATTCGTGCGCGGTGGCGCTGCCTAAGGGTGACCCAGGCGACGATGAGGGTGATCGCGAGCAGCGCGGCGCCGAGCAATGCGAGGGAGCGGGCGCTCGCATTTGCTTCCTGTGCGACGAGGCGGGCGGCTCGGCGGCGCCCTTTCAGATCCTCTTCCTGCCACCGCGCAATTTCGCTGGCATGGTGCCTCGCGGTGTCCACGTGGCGCTTGCCCTCGCCGGCTCGAACGACTGCGATCGCTTCGGCCGTTCTGCCGGCGTGCGCCAGGTTCACTGTCGCCTCGAAGCGGGTCAGCGCCGCGAGCGATGCCGCCTTGAGAACACGAACCCGCTGCCGCTGCTCGGGATGGGCCTGCGTCAGCTCCTCGAGCTGGCGCAGCTCCTTCGGCAACGTTTCGCGCCCTCTCCGGTAGGGAAGGAGGAAGGACCCGTCCTGGGTCAGGAGGAAGCCCCTGAGGCCCCTTTGCGCGTCGTAGAGGGAATTGAGCGTTCGCTCCGTCTGCACCAGAACGTGCATGGATTCGGCGTAGGCCGCTTCGGCCTCGCTATATTCGGCCGTGGAGGCATAGGTTCGGGCGATCAGTTGCGCACCGAGCCCTACAATGGCGATGGCCGTCAACAGGGCCAGCGGCCACCGCAAGCGTGTCACGGAATCTCTCTCCCCCGCCGCCCCCTGCGGCCGCTCCACTATGGCAGCTTTCCATTTCGGCACAACAGCTTGCGCAGTTGCCCGAGCGCAACGCCAGGCGAAGCGGCCGTGCCGGCTCGGGACACCGCGTAATTACGAGGTCTGGCGCAGCTTGTGGGCAAGGAAGAAAGGCTTACTCCGGTTCCGGAGGGAGAGAAATGGCGGCGCTGGCTCGGCTTTTGACCTGTGGCTTCAGGGGAGCGTTACTGCTCGCCGTCGCCTTCGCTTCGAGCGCTCGGGCATCCGGGACAAGCACGTCCTCAATGCGCGTCACGGCCACAGTCGTACCGAGCTGCCATGTGTCGACCACGGGAACCGCCTGCAGCGGCGGCGCATCGATGGCTATCGTCAGCAATAGTCTTCCTGGGCAGGTTCGACCGGTGGAACGGCAAGAAAGCGGCTCTCCCAGCACGCAGGCGCGGGTCCGCTTTATTACCCTGATCTACTAAGGTTCTCGCCTCAGGACGGGGTGCCGCTCGTTCGTCCGTGCATCGCCGCGCAGATCGGAGTTAACCCTAACGCTTTCTTAAGCTCTGGCTCGTATTTCCCCGTCGAATAGCAAGGAGCCAGAACATGACCCCCCTTTATGAGGCGGCTCGCCCGCCGCTCGCCTTCGCGGCCGTTCTCACGGCCTTCACCGCCGCCGCGCCTGCTCATGCGGGCAATGCGAGCTCAAGCCTCTCGGTGAACGCCACCGTCACCGCCAATTGCACCGTTTCAACAAGCGCCGTCGCTTTCGGAAGCGTCAACACGCTCGACGGCGGCAATGTCGATGCCACCGGCGGCATCACCGTCACCTGCACCAACGGCACCGGCTGGTCCGCCTCCGCCGGAGCGGGCGCCGGCTCGGGCGCCAGCATGGCCACCCGCAAGATGGTTTCCGGTTCGAACCTGCTTTCCTACACGCTGTTCACCGACGCGAGCCGCACCGCGGTGTGGGGCGACGGCACCGGAAGCACCAGCCAGATCACCAGCACCGGCACCGGCTCGGGCCAGTCGCTGACGATCTACGGCCGCGTCTTCGCGGGCCAGGCGAGCGTGCCGGCGGGAAGCTACGCCGACACCGTCTCCGTCACCGTCACTTATTGAGGCGGCGGGCGATGCTCTCCAGACCGATCCTCCGCTCCCTGCTGGCCGCCGCTGCGCTGATCGCCGGAGCCGCGCCGGCGGCCGCGGGAACGCTGCAGGTCGATCCGATCTCGGTCGAAGTGACCGCTGACCGCAAGGTCGCGTCGCTGAAGATCAAGAACGAGGAAGCCTCGCCGGTGGTGATCCGCGCCTATGCGCTCACCTGGAACCAGGTGGACGGCGAGGACCGCTACGAGGAGAGCAACGCCCTCATCCTCTCTCCGCCCATCTTCACGATCAAAGGCGGAGCGACGCAGGTCGTTCGAATCGGGCTTCGCAGCCCGGCCGCGGCCGGAAAGGCCTACCGGCTGATCGTCGAGGAGGTCCCGCAGGCAGCGCCGGACGGCGGCGTGCGGGTCGCCCTTCGGCTCAACCTGCCGCTCTTCGCCATGCTTCCGCAGGGCCGGCAAACGGACATCGCCTGGTCGGCCCGGAAGGACGGCTCGAACTGGGTGCTCGAAGCCGCGAACGGCGGCCAGGGCTGGGTTCGTATCGATCCCGAAGCCGCCGCCAAGGCCACAGGTCTCGCCGAGGATCCCAGCCTGCACCTGGGCGTGGTTCTCCCGAACAGTCGCCGCCGCTGGATCCTGAAGTCGGCGCCGCGAATTGCCGATGCCTCCCGCTTCCAGCTCATCGCCCGGAACGGAGACGATGAAGCGCGCCTCGCGAGCCGCTAAGACTGCTCTTGCCGGACTGCTCTTCCTCGCCTCGGCCGCTTCGGCCGGCGAAGGAGCAGCCGGGGACGCACTGCAGCCGGTTCTCCTCGACGTCACTCTGAACGAGCAGGCGCTTGCCGAGCCGCAGCTGCTGCTCAAGGGCAGCGACGGCTCCCTCTACGTGAGCGAGGCGATGATCCGGGAGTGGAAGCTGCGGGTCCCGAAAGGCGGAGGGACGAGCTTCGAGGGCGAGACCTACTACCGCCTGGACAGTCTTGGCGCCGTTCGAGCGAAGCTCGACGAGGCGGCCCAATCCCTCTCCCTCGATGCTGCCGCGGGCCTGTTCGAACGGCAGTCGCAGGCCCTTCTCTCATTCGACCGGATGCCGATGGACCGCCCCGGGACCGGCGCGTTCGTGAACTACGACCTCTTCGCCGAACATGGCGGGAGTAGAAGCGTCTTCAGCGGGACGTTGGAAACCGGCCTCTACACCCCGCACGGGGTCGCGGTGAGCAGGTTCGCGGGTCAGCTCGGTGCCGGAAGCTCGCTAACCCGCCTCGAGTCCAGCTGGACGGTGGACCGGCCGCTCCACCTCAACTCGCTGCGCCTGGGAGACAGCGTTTCGCGGGGAGGCCCGGGAGCGGCCCCGCTCCGCTTCGCCGGAGTCCAGTTCGCAAGCAACTTTGCCGTTCAGCCCGGCTTCGTCACCGCGCCTCTCGCCAGCGTCGAGGGCAGCGCGGAAGTCCCCTCCGTCGTTGACGTCTATGTTAACAACGTCCTCCAAACATCCCGCAACGTTACCCCGGGCCCCTTCCAGATTACCAACGTTCCCGTCGTCTCCGGCGGCGGAACGGTGCAGCTTGTGGTACGCGACCTGCTCGGCCGCGAGACGGTCTCGACCCAAAGCTATTACGCCTCAAGCCAGATGCTGCGCAAAGGGCTGCACGATTTCTCCTACGAAGCGGGCCTGCTCCGGCTCGGCTACGGGACGAAAAGCAATAGCTACGGCGCCGCCATGGCCTCGGCACTGCACCGCTACGGCCTCAGCGACAGCCTTACGGCCGAAGCCCAGGCGCAGCTGAGCCTCGATACGCAGCAGCTCTCCGGCGGCCTCACGGCCTCCATCCCGAAGCTCGCGCTCGTCAGCGGCTGGATGGCCGGGAGCCGCTCAGCCCAAGGCTTCGGCTGGAGCGCCGGAGCTGCAGCGGAGCGGCGCACCAGCGCCTTCTCGGTCGGAGTGCGCTCCGAAGTCTCGAGCACCCGCTACACCGCTCTCGGCCCATCGTCGGAGGAGCGGCCGTCCCGCTATTCCGCCCAGGCCTTTGCCGACCTGCCGTGGCGGCACGGCTCGATCGGCGCGAACCTCATCCACCGCAGCAATCGTGGCCGGGACGCGGAGACGCTGGCCGGGCTCTTCGGAACCATCGGCCTCGGCCGAGGCGCCAACCTTCAGCTCTATGCGCAATATGCCGCTGCGGGCGAGCGGCACACCTTGCTCGGCGGTCATCTCAGCTTCAGCTTCGGCGGCCGGAGGAGCGCCTCGGCGAGCCTGGAGGTCGGCCGCGGCCGCCCAAGCGGGCAGCTGTCCTTCCAGAAGGATGCGCCGTTCGGCAAAGGCACCGGCTACCGCGCCTCCGTCACCGGCGGCCGCGTGGACAGCGGCCGGGCGGAGATCGATCACCAGACCGGCACCGCCGCTTACGGCGTCCAGCTGGGCCATTCCGGCGGGGCGACAGGCGTCCGGCTCTCCGCGAGAGGTGCGCTCGGGATGGTGGGCGGCCAATTGTTCGCGTCGCGCGCGCTCGGCGGCAGCTTCGGGGCGGTGCACGTGCCGGGACATAAGGGCGTTCGGGTCTATGCCGACAACCAGCTCGTCGGCACCACGGATTCCCGCGGAACCCTGATCGTCCCCTCGCTTCGCCCCTACGACCGCAACGTCATCCGGATCGAAGCCGCCGACCTCCCGCTCGACGTCCAGATCGAGGAGAGCGAACAGGTGGTGCGTCCTTATGCCCGGGTCGGCGCTGCGATCCTCTTCGCCAGCCGGCGGGAGAGCGGCGCCCTCCTCAGCGTCTCCCTCGCCGACGGAAGCGACCTTCCTCCGGGCGCGCTGGTGCAGGCCGAAGGTCAGCAAAGCGACTTCGTCACCGCATCGGGCGGCGAAGTCTATGTGACCGGCCTCACCGGCTCCACCCGCCTTCACGCCCGCTGGAACGGCGGCACCTGCAGCTTCGTCGTGCCGCGTACGGCAGGCGCCGAGCCCCAGCCCCTTGTCGAGGGGCTGCGCTGCCTGCCGGAGGAACGCATTGCGGCGCGCTGACCGCCTCTGGATGCTGAGCGTTGCGTTCGCCGCGACTGCCTGGACCGCTCCCGCGGAAGCGTGCACGATCGGAGCGGTCGGCGTGAACTTCGGCGCCTACGATCCGAGGAGCGCCACCGCCGCCGACGGCACCGGCAGCGTCACTCTCAACTGTCCGAAAAATACGAAGACGGCGAGCGTCTCAATCAGCACCGGAGGCTCGGGAAGCTATGCCCAACGCCGGATGACCAGCGGGAGCAGCGTGCTGAACTACAATCTCCACACCAATGCGTCGCGCACCACCATCTGGGGCAACGGCTCCGGCGGGACCGCGACGATCACCGTCGGCGACGGCTCCACGACGCTTCCGATCTACGGACGGATTCCCACCCGCCAGAACGTGCGCGCCGGCACCTATTCCGACACGACGACGATCACCGTCACCTTCTAGGGCCTCCGCGGTCACCCCGGAGCGCAGTGAAGACCTCCTTCAGGCGATGAAGTCGCTCACCGGCGCCATCGGCACCGTCGTGTTAATCATCTCGATAACGTAATCCTCTCCGGCCTGGTATCCGGCGGTTCCGTTCTCGTCGACGATGAGGAACAGCTTGCCTGCAAGGTCTCCGGCATCGGCCTTGAACAGCACGGCTTCCCCGATGTCGAGCGTGCCTTCCATCGCCGCCGCGAGGTCGCTGTCGAAGCTGGCGGTACTGAGCGAGCCTGTGGTCTTCACCTCGAAGCTGTCGTGGGTGCCGGTGAGGTCGATCGTGTCGGTGCCGAACACGAACCCGTCGATCGTGTCGTAGCCGGTGGAGGTGGAGTCCGAGACGCCGCGATAGGCGTAGGTGTCCGCTCCGTCGCCGCCCTTGAGGTAATCCTTGCCGCCCGCGCCGAGGAGGCTGTCGTTCTTCTGGCTCCCGGTAAGGCTGTCATGGCCCTTGCCGCCGAAGATGCGGAACGTGCCGTTCGCCTCCGCGCTGCCGTTGAACACCAGCTTCTCGGTCGCCCGC
>DASWOC010000030.1:0-19535 GCA_036398895.1 Allosphingosinicella sp.
CGGCCAAAGGCCGACGAGGGGGAGCTCGATCTCCGCGCGCTTACCGGCCCCGATCACGTTCGACAGGAGCAGGATGGCGACAAACGCCGCCATCACCAGATCGTAATAGCGGAAGTGCGTGCCCTTCAGCGCCGCGCCTTCCACCGCTTTGACTTCTCCGCCCCCGTCCATGGCGGAGCGCCTAGCGCCGTTCCGTTCCGGTGGAAAGCAGGCTAGAGAAAGCCGGCGCGCGCCCGTAGCTCAGTTGGATAGAGCACGAGCCTTCTAAGCTTGGGGCCGCAGGTTCGAATCCTGCCGGGCGCGCCAGCATTTCAACGACTTGGCGCCATGCCGAATCCTTCAAGGATAGTCCGGTGGTCAGCGGGCGCCAGTCTGACGAACCCGTTCATGGCAGAGAGACAATTTATCCCCACCTCAGGTTGAGTCTTCAACGGTCGACTTCCTGAGGATGAGATAATGCTTTGCGGAAGCCTACACGAACTTTCTCTTTCCGCGATTCATTGAACCACCTACACATGGTCGGCCGGCCCCGATCAGGACGTGCAAGCTTCGTGGAGTCTGAAATGCCCGCTCCAATGGTTAAACGGTCCCCAGATGCAGGGCAAGACGAGCCTGGCTCCGCGCTCCGCGCCATCAGGGTTCGGAACGGCTGGACGTTGGCCGACGTCAGTGAGCGCACGGGGCTGCAAGTCTCCGTCTTATCAAAGCTGGAGAATGGAAAGCTGTCATTCAGCTACGATAAGCTGATGAAGGTCTCGCGAGGACTGAATATCGATATTGCTGAACTGCTCTCCCCGCCCACCGCTCAGCCAACAACCCGGGTTTTCGGGCGGCGCAGCATCGCGCGTGGCGGAAAGGGCGTTCCGGTCGATGCTGGGAGCTATGTTTACCAGCACCTCGCGACCGATCTGCTGGACAAGAAGTTCGTCCCCATGGTCGGTGTGCATTGCGCCACGAGCGTCGAAGAGTTCGGCGAGATGATGCAGCATCCAGGAGAGGAGTTCGTCTACGTTCTCAAGGGGACGCTGGAACTCCACACCAGCATCTACGCGCCCGTTCGCCTCGAGGAAGGCGACAGCATCTACTTCGACAGCGACACGCCCCATGCCTATATCAGCGGAGGCTCGGAGCCGTGCATAGTTTTGTCGATCTGTTCCGACGTCACGGACTGACGCAACGCACGAGAGTCGCTGACCCCGCTTTGCTCATCGACCGATACGGACCTGTCCCGTAGGGTTGACGGCTACCGCGCTCCCGTCGTGGAAGTCCAACACTATTGACGGCTTACCGCCCACTCCGTTCACATAGTCGGCGGTCACGATTATCGGTCGCAAATCACCACGCACGTTCCGAAGCGTCGCGGTCAGACTGGCCCAGCCAGGTGCGGTTTGAATGGTTCCCAATCGATCCGCGATCCACACCGTACCCGAGCCCCGATCCAGCAACTGGAGGTAACCGCTGGCCGCCCGGCGGTCGCGATCCTGCTCGACGGCTATGTTGACGCTAAACCGCGGATTGTCACCGGCGGCCGCCAGGCGGCGGTCTACATTGGCGGTCATCGGCCGACTTGGCATATGTCGGCGCCGGAGCAGCGCCCGCCCCCCATTGGCGGCTGTCGGAACTCCATCATGCAAGGCCAACTGACCATTGACGAAGACATGGGTGATGCCCTCCGAAACGTTCGTCGGCTCCTCATAGGTCGCATGATCCGTTACGGCAGAAGGATCGAACACCGTGATGTCGGCAGCCATTCCGGGCGCTAGATAACCGCGGTCGACCATCCCGACGGAATTGGCCGGAAGGGCGGTCATCTTTCGTACGGCATTCTCCAAGGTCAGGACCTTGGTATCCCGCACATAACGTCCGAGCACTCGAGGAAATGAGCCGTAAGAGCGAGGATGGACCTTCCGCTCGAGGGTCGCCCCACAGTCGCACGCGATTGCGGTATCGGGATATCCGAGGAATCTAACCAGGTCCTGCTCCGCTCCGAAGCGGAGGATTACTATCCTCTCAGACTCCTCGATCAGCCGGATGACCGCTTCGCCGGCACCGACGTTCAGTGCCTTCATGACGTCGGTGAGCTCCTGGTCGGTGTCGAAGATGAAGACGCCTTTTGGGCCGTTGAACCGTAACGCTATGGCCTTCTCGGCCTCGGCGATGATCTGGACCCGTAACTTGGGATCCTTGAAGCGCCCGAGCATCGCCTCTCGTCCGCCGCTTTGCGCCCACCCGGGAATTATCAAGGCTGACAGACTCGTCTGACCGGCGAGATAAGGATAGACGTCCGACGGCGTGTAGACCCCGCGGCTGGTGGCTCGCGACATCAGGTCGACGACGCGGCCGGCGTTGCCCTGCTCAGAGCCCTGACTCTTCATGTGCGTGATGAGCGGCATCAGCCCGGACTGCTCGCCGATCGCAACCGTCTCGGCCATCCCCTTGTAGGAACTGTAGTTTTGCTCCGGCCGGACGCGATCGTGATTCGCAAAGACCGTACGCCAGGGCCGGGCGATGGAAATTACCCGCACGACTTCATCGACAGTGGCATAATAGGCCGGCTTGTAATCTAGCCCGGCTGCGACCCCCCAGGCGCCGGCCCTCAGACTTTCCTCCAGCAGCTTACGCATGGCGGCGACATCTCCGTTCGTCGCCCGACGATCCTTCTCTCCCACCACCCTGGTCCAAATTTCGTTGAAAGGAGCATAGGCGCCGACATTCTCAGCGAGACCGTTAGCTCCGAACTTCGCCAACAATCCCGGTATGTCGTTCGGGCCAAGACCATCGGAGTTGATCAGCTCCGTCGTAACCCCCTGGGTGAGAACGTTCACCGCGGTAGCAACCGCATTGGGGTGCGCATGGCTGTGGATGTTGATGAAGCCTGGGGCAACGACTTTGCCTCGTGCGTCGATCACCGTTGCGGCTTTCTCGCCGGCGAGGTCGCCAACCGCTGCGACGAACCGTCCCTTAAGCGCTACGTCACCCTTGAAGCCAGGCAGACCGCTGCCGTCGATGATCGTGCCGCCGCGTATAATCACATCATAGCGTGGAGCCGCTTGCACGCCCGAAGTAACAGCGAGGGCGAGTGCAGCCATCGCGCCGCGAAGAAGTCGGCCCCTCACCATGATATCCCTCCTTGGCGGATTCGCCCCCGCATCACGTGCCTTAGCCCTATGCAGCGAAGGGCTCCACGGCCGGTCTTGCCGGAGCAAATCGCGCGGGCGAGGTATCTTCCGGCTGCAGCCCCAGGTCGATCAGGGGTCCGGGCACTGGCCGCCCGGCCAGCAAGGCTGCACCCAGTTCGGCCGCACCAAACGATGTCTGTATGCCGTAGCCACCTTGCCCTGCCATCCAGAAGAAGCCGGGAGCCGATACGTCGTAGCCAATCACCAGGTTCCTGTCGGGGGCGAAGCAGCGCAGCCCCGCCCATTTGTTTTGGATACGCTTGATCTCAAGCGTCGTCGCCCTTTCCACCCTGTGGACAGCCACCGCCACATCATATTCTTCCGGCTGCACGTCACACGCATCCACCGGCGTCTCATCGGCAGGAGAAATCAGGATGCGCCCAGCGTCGGGCTTAAGGTAGAATTGCTCGTCTATGTCGACTGTCATGGGCCAGCGGCCGGGATCGCTTCCAGGCGGCGCATCGACTATCACAGCGGTGCGTCGGAGCGGCTGGATGTGGAGCGGCTCTATCCCGGCGAGTTCCGCCACACCGTCTGCCCACGCGCCGGCTGCGTTGACGACGACGTCCGCTGAAAAGAGGCCACGGGGCGTCTCCACCTGCCAGCGGCCATTGGCACGGGAGAGTCCAGTCACCGCGGCGTGGGCGAAAAGCTCACCCCCCAGGGCGGTTACCTGCCTTAGATAGCCATGATGAAGCGCATGCACCTCGATTTCGGCCGCCCCGTCTTCGACAAGGGCATGTGAGACGTAGCCGGGCTTGAGAATTGACAGAAGGTTGAGGGCCTCCGTTGGCGAGACTCGCCGCGTTACAGACGTAACGTCGTCGAGAGCAGAAAGGGCCTCGATCTGGTCGCGCTGGTCCGCGCGCGCGATGAAGAGGACGCCGCAGCGCCTGAGCAAGGGATTATCTGCAAACCCCTTCGGCGGGTCGAGCAGAAATGGACCCGTCGCCCGCGTGAGCGCACGGACGGAGGACGAGCCGTAAACTTGGGAAAAGATCGCTGCGGACCGGCCGGTGGAGTGATAGCCTGGCTGACTCTCCTGCTCGAGCACCGCCACGCTAAGTCCCGCTAAGCGGCTCGCCACCGACGCGCCCGCGATGCCTGCGCCGACGACGACGACGTCGAAATCGCGCCTGCTCATTCCGCACCTCTGCTGATCGCGCCGATCCGGACGCGAGTGACGCGGCCGCCGGCCACCAGCAGTCGACCCCCACCCGAGCTTAGCAGCTTTCTCTGCTTGAAGAGGCGCATCAGCCGAGAGGCCGCATGTGCTGCGCGCATTTGACCACAAAAACTCCCACTTTGTCGGCTAGCTAGAGTCTCGGCTACGGCAGCGGTAGCCCGCCGCAGCCGTTCGACGGCCGCTCTAGAATTTGATGTTGCCCGAGACCGTGTATCGACGTCCGATGGGATCGAGCAGGGCGGCTCCCCCAAAAGCATAGGCTGCTCCGACGGAACCCAAATACTTCTTGTTGGTGACGTTGCTGACGCTGAAGTTGAGACCGAACCGGCGGTCGCCGCCGAAGTGGAACCCAAGGGCGGCATCGTGGAGCGCGTAAGCGGGCAGGGAAAGCAGGTCTTGGACCTCAATTGCCGCCGCGTTGTCGTAGAGATAGTCTGTCTTCGACTGGTAGTTCGTCACCCATTGCGCGTAGAATCCGCCCCGCTCGTAGCGGGCGCGCAGCTGCGCCTTCCAGCGGGGAACCCCGAACGTCCCTTCGAAGTTAGCGGTCGTGCCGGAGACGAAATCGTTCGACGTCGAGGTTCGATAATCAATCAGATGATATGCGGTTGCGTACAGCTCCAAATTGCCGAGGTCGCTTCCAAACACTTCTCGCAGCGGAAAATTGTACAGACCCGAGAGATTGAGGGCTCTGATCCTTAGCGCGCCCTGGTTGTAGTAACCGATCTGGAATCCGTGGGCGAGGTGGAAGTCAGTTGTCGTGGTCGGATCCTGATCAACCGGATTGCGGCTGAATACATCACACAGGTTCACGCTGAATTCCGGCGTATCGGGAAAATCGGGATTGTCGTAGCAACTCTTCAATGCGTCACCGGTCGTCGGTCGATTAATTAAGTCCTTCACAGTGACGTCTATGTAGTCAGCGGACAGGGTGAGCCGCGGAACGAAGCTCGGGGACAGGACGACACCCGCTGTCCAGCTGCGGCCACGTTCCGGCTCGATGTCGGGGGACCCGCTGAAGCCTCCGAGAAGCTGGGCATTCGGCGGATTGAAATTCGCGAGGAAAATGTCCGCACCCGTCGAATTCTGCGCAAGGCCGGCGGCAATGACAGCGGCCCGGCAGTTTGCCCGCCGCGTGGCTATCTGGCTGGTGTTCTGGATCTGGGTCACCGAGCAGGGATCGGCAGGATTCGCGATGGCCGGCTGTAAACCCAGGAACAGTTCCACCACCGACGCCGATCGGATCGATCGCGTTATGTTGCCGCGGAAAAGGATGTCCTCGACTGGGCGCCATGTACCGGAAACAGACCAGATGGCATCCCAGTTGCCCTTCACTTCCAGTTCGTCGATGCTCCCGTCGATGCGGCGGACGTCCGGAGAATCGCCGGTCAGCCGCACGAAACGCACCGCCGGAGAGATCTCCAGGTTGCGGAAGCCGGGAATATGAAAGTCGTCTCCGAAAATCGGAATCCGGGCTTCGGCTCCGAATTCCGTCGATTCAGTATAGCCCGCCGTTTCGGAGAAGGGAGTCAACCGCGCCGCGCCGGTCCTCGATATATCGTCAACCCTGAAATCGAAGAGATCGCGACGATACTCTCCCGCGAATGCGACACCGAGGGGGCCGGCGGGAAGGTCGACCAGTGACGTGCTGATCGAGACATCGGCGCCGCGCTGTTCGCCCAGGTTCGTGAGGCGGCTGGTGGTGCGCACATATTCCTTGGCCGCCTGGCTCATCTGGTTCTCGCCGAACGGGTTTAGCGGCTGACAAGCGGCAACCTGCTCCGGCGTCACCTGGCGCACCAGTATCCGCTCGGTGATCATCCCGTCCGGTCCACGTTCCCGGATCAATTCGGTGCCTACGACCCCCGGTGGCAATCCGAGTGAGCCGTAGACCTGGGTACCGACCTTAGCCGCACACGCAGCCTGGCCGGTAATGGGGTCGCGGACGGCGTTGATTGCGAGTGCGAATTCAATGTCTTTCAGTTCCCTCTGGGTCGCCACGGTGTCGACGCGGCCGTAATAGCCGGCGACATCGAACCGGAGCTTCCGGCCTAGAAAGCCGAGATCGCCCTTCAATCCCAAGACGCCACGATACGCCTCTGTCGTATTCGTATTATTGTAATCGTCCAGAACATCCTGCCACTGGCGGCCCAGGGTGAAATTTCCGACCACGCCTGCGGCGCGCAGATTTGCCCGGTCGTCGGCGTCGAGAAACGGATTGTTGATGTTGAAGACCAGCGGTCCCGTTTCGGTCGACGTCACGGTCAGCAGATTCGCGCTGCTGGGACGACCAGGAGAAACTGTCCTGACGCGGGCGAACAGGTTCTCCATGTAGACGGTGAGGTTGTCGGTGAGGTCGTACTTTCCGAACAGGTTCCCGATATGCCTTTCCTGCATGACCCGCAGCACGGTCGCGGGCGCTCTGTCGACGCCGGCATCGGGATTGTTCGCGAGGCCCAGAATACCGCCGTTTGCATCGGGGGTCGGTCTCGTCGGGATATAGCTTACGACATTGCCGTCCCTGTCGAAGCGAAGGGGCCTTGCGACCAGCGGCAGGAACGAGGCCGTCGCGGAATCGGTGTTGGGGGCATCAAGGAAACCGGGCGTGAACGTGCCGAGAATCGCGCCTAGAGCGCCGGGGTTAGTTTGCAGGAACTCCGCAACCGTCGGCAGGTTGGCCTGAAGCAGGTTGATCGCCAGGGTGTTGATCTGGTTGGTGGTCGCGCCGGACGTGTTAAAGCCCGGCGCATATCTGTTGATCACCTGCTGGGCGGTTATCCCCGGCGGCAGTATCACATTGCCGCCCGAGTTCAGCTGCAATTGCGGAGCAAAGCGGCATAATGTCGGCAGCGACGCGGAACAGCCGGCCTGGGTGACCGGAACGGGGCCGCGGGGCACCAGAAAGCCGTTAGGATCCAGACGACCCGCGGCGGTCGGGCGCGGAACGGCGAGGGTGGCAGGATTCACCGTGACGCCCTGCCAGGGAAGGGTGGCCTGACTGCCCTGTGCCTGGAAAATCTGGCCGGAAGCCGACGCCGAGATGTTCATGACGTGGTAGCCCGGCAGGAAAAGTACTCCAGGCTGGCCGTCGTCAATGGCCCGAAGGAACGCCCCGTTATTGGCATTGGTCGAATCGATGGAGAGCGAAGGCAGGAAATTGGGGTTGCGGACGGCGCTATCGAGCATGTTGGGCAGAAAATTATAGTTTGCGCGATATTCTTCCCGCGCGGCTCCCGCCAAGCCTTCGTTGCGGCTGAATTCGTACGCCGCGGTCAGGTTGACTCTCCCCCCCGCGAAGTTCCGGCCGGCCAGAACGTCGATCGAATAATTGGGTGCGTCGCCCACGTCGCTGACGGAGCTGAGGCCGCTCAGTCGAACGCCGTTGAAATCGTCCTTGAGGATGACGTTGATCACCCCGGCGATCGCGTCGGAGCCGTAGGCCGCGGCGCCGCCGACGGTCAGGATGTCTATCCGCTCCGTCAGCCCGGCGGGGATCATGCTGAGATCGACTTGGGTGCCCGACTGGCTGCCGGGAGTGAAATTGGTCGCCGGCGTACTCGACACGAAGCGCCTGCCGTTGACCAGCGTCAGTGTGCGTTGGGAACCGAGGCCCAGCAGATTGGCGAAGGACAAGCCGAGGCTGGTGGCTTGGCTGGCGCCGCCGACGCTGCTGTTCACGCCATAGACGCTGGCGACGCTGGGAGCCACCAGCGGGATGTCGTCGAGAACGTCGAACAGGTGCGTGAATCCGCGCGCCTCGATCTGCTCCGCGGTCACCTGAGCGCCAGGGATGACGCCCTCGAACTGCGGACGCGGGATGCGCGAGCCGGTTACCAGGATCGGTTCCTCGTCAGCGGCGTCGTCGGGGTCGAGTTGGTCCTGTGCGGGCTCCTCATCGGCGGGTGCGCTATCTGGATTGCTGCCCGAAGCGGTGACGCCGCGGGTCCCCTGGTTGGGCTCCAGCTTGTCCTGCGGGTCTTGAGGCGTCTGGGCGTGCCCCGCCCCCGCCGCCGCGACGATCACGCCCGCGAAAACCGCCGAGCGCAAGGCGCTGTTGGCAAGCAGCCCAAACTTCCTCATGTTGATCCCCTCCGACTCAAATTTCTTACTTTGATTGCGCGCCACCCTCTTGTTGTCAACGTCGTTTCAATATATGAAATAAAATTGCAACTGGGAAACGTGTCGTTGCGCGAGAACTTCGGTGAGGAATTCCTATGAGAAAAATGGACTGGCTTCGGCTCCTCGCCCCTTTTCTCCTCCTCCTGTCGCCAACTCGGTCTCCCGCGGTCGCGGCGGCAGTCACGGTGCAGCCGGCGCCGGAACTCGAAGGTCTCCACCGTTATCTGGTAGACAGGCGCTTCAGCGGGAGCGTGTTGGTGGCACGCGGCGACAAGATCCTCCTGAATCGCGGCTATGGCATGGCCAATTACGAGTGGAACATCCCGGCAGATCCCGAGACGAAGTACAAGCTCGCCTCAGTTACCAAGCAGTTCACCGCGGCCGCGATTCTGCTCCTGCAGGAGCGTGGCAAGCTCAGCGTCAACGACAACATCTGCAAGTGGATCGACCCCTGCCCGGCGGCATGGCGCCCGGTGACCTTGCACCATCTGCTGACGCACAGCTCCGGGGTCGGGAGCCCTCACAATCTGCCCGACTTCGCCAAAACGGCGCGGCTACCCGCGACGCCTGCGGAACTCGCCGCAATGAGCGCGGCCTTGCCGATGGATTTCGCGCCAGGCACTCAATGGGCCTACAGCAATGGCGGCTACAATCTCCTGGGCATCGTCATCGAACGTGCATCCGGAAAATCCTATGCTGAATTCTTACGGACAGAGATTTTCGAACCGCTCGGGATGCGCAACAGCGGGTATGACGACGGGAAGGCGGTGCTGGCCAAGCGGGCGGACGGCTATGATTTCAAAGAGAGCAAATTAGTTCGAGCCAATTTCGAAGATATGAGCGTCCCGTATTCGGCTGGCGGACTTTACTCGACCGTCGAGGATCTGAGGATCTGGTACAAGGCGTTGTTCGGTAAGCGATTTCTAAGCGAGGCTTCGCTTCGCGCGATGCTTGGCGAAGCGGGGGGCAAGGTTCGTTATCCCACCCATGAATACCGCGGCCTCACGTTGCTCTACGGCTATGGTCTAGAGAACGGACCGCTGGGCCGTATCGTTTTGCCCGGTTTTGACGGGAAGCAATATTTTCACACCGGCAGCATTGAGGGTTTTCGCTCCCTGGCAACCTACGTGCCGGAGCAGGATATAACGGTGATCGCCATTTCCAATGTAACGGGCGTGCTGCCTCTCCTCCTTCTCTCCCAGAAGGCGGTGGCAGCGCTCACCGGGAAGGCGGAACCTACGAAGGTGGCGCCCCTCACACCGCCGGCGGGCGCGGCGCCTACCCCCGCGCAGCCGGCGGCGAACGCCCCGGTGCGCTGATTGCGTACAGCGACAGCACGCCTTCCGGCTCGTCCTGTGGCTGAGAGACGCGCCAGTCCCTATAGTCCGAACGGATAGGTTTCCTCGTCGCCGGGCAGCTCCGGGCCCGGCAGCGGAGTCACCGCCTGCGTCTCGTCGAACCAGGCCCAGGCATCGAACTGGTTCGGAAGCACCGCCTGCGCATAATGGCTCCAGCGCTCCGTCTCCGGGCGGTAGATGACGCCGATGAAGCGCTCCAGGCGCGGCTCCAGCAGCGGTTCGATCGCCTCGTTCTTAACGCCTTCGCGGAGGTCGAGAAGGAAGCGCGGTACGCCGCTGTCGTGGCACATCCGCTCATAGCTGTCGGGCAGCGACGGCCTCACCGTCTTGACCTCCATCGGTTCGTCCCAGTCCGTGGACGCGGCGACCGTGCCGCTGTGGGTGCCGAAGCCGATCAGCCGCGCGTCATGGCCGAACTTCTCCTTCACGAGCTGGCCGATGTTCAGCTCCTCGCGCACCTGCCCCATCTCGGTATGCGCCGCATTGCCGATGTGGCTGTTATGCGCCCACACCACCGCCTTGGAGCTCGGCCCCTTGGCCTCGAGCAGCTGGCAGAGCGTCTCGAACATGTGGGTGTCGCGCAGATTCCAGCTTTCCGCGGAGCCGTAATACATGACGCGGTAGTAGCGCTCGGCATTGGCGATGAGGCGCGCGTTGGCGGCGGCGTCGAGCCACTCGTCGCACTCGGGCGAGAGGCAGTCCATCCGCCTCGCCATCAGTTCCCGAAGCATCTGGACCACGCCGACCTCGCACCGGCCATAGCCTTCGGTGATCGCCATTCGCCCGTAAGCCGCCGGGTCCCGGCTCCAGGGCTGGAGGCAGCCGTACCGCTCCCGTGCCGCCCGAGCCGCCTCTGGGTCCGCCTCGTCGAGGAAGTCGATTACCGCTCGGATGGAGCCTGACAGATTATAGAGATCGAGCCCGTAGAACCCCGCCATCTCCTCATGCGCCCGGCCCTCATTGTGCCGGCGCATCCAGCGGATGAAGGCGTCGACGTCCGTGTTGCGCCACATCCAGGTGGGGAAGCGCTCGAAGGCCACCTCCTCCCCTTCCCGCTTCGGCCGGTGCCGGACGTAGCGGTCGACGCTCGCCGCGTCCGGCCAGTCGGCCTCGACCGCGACGATGTTGAAGCCGTGACGCTCGATCAGGCGGCGAGTTATCGCCGCCCGCGCCGCATAGAATTCGCTGGTTCCGTGGCTCGCCTCTCCGAGCAGAACGACACGCGCATCGGCGAAGCGGTCGAACAGCGCACCGAAGGCGGGATCTTCCATGTCGGGCAAAGGCTCGGCAGCCGCGGCGATCCGTTCGGGCAGGGTCTTCTCGGCGGACCCCTTGGGATCGTCCCAGCCATGCCGCCCGATCAGCGGCACGAAGCGCACCTGCCCCAGATCCTGCTCGACGAAGTCCTCCCCGCCCGTGCGGGTCACCTTGACGAGGCTCTGGACCGAATCCGGCTCACCGACGGGCATCACCAATATCCCGCCGATCGAAAGCTGGGACAGGAGCGCCTCTGGCACGTGGCTGCCGCTGGCTGCGCACAATATGGCTCCAAAGGCGGCTTCGTCCGGTAGTCCCGCGCTGCCGTCGCCCTCGACCACCCGCACGTTTGAATAGCCGAGCCACTCCATCCGCTCCCGCGCCAGCGCAACGAGCTCGGGATGGCGCTCTATGGCGACCACCGTTTCCGCGATTCGGCTGATCACCGCCGCCGCGTAGCCGGAGCCTGCACCGATCTCGAGCACCCGATCCCCCGGCGCGATCTCCGCCGCCTCGATCATCCGGGCGACGATATAGGGCTGCGAAATCGTCTGGTCCGCCTCGATCGGGAGCGGCCCGTCCTCATAGGCGAATTCCTGCAACCGCTGCGGCACGAAGGCCTCACGCGGCACCTCCCGAAAGGCTTCGAGAATCCGCGCCGACGTAATGCCGCGGCCTTCGATCTGCCGCCGGACCATCTTGTCGCGCTGGGTCGGGAAATCTGGCATGCTTCTCCAGGCGAAAACCTTCGCGCGCCGAGGCCGTTCCGGAGGAGCGATGCACGAACGGATCATCGGACTTTACGAAGAGAATGCGGCCGCTTGGGACCGGCAGCGGGGGCGGCAGCTCATCGAGAGCGCGTGGCTCGAGCGGTTCTCGGAAATGCTGCCCCACGGAGGCACGATCCTCGACATCGGCTGCGGCATGGGCGAGCCGATGGCTGCCTGGCTGATCGAGCGGGGCTTCTCCGTTACCGGCCTCGACTCGTCCCCGTCGCTGATCGCGATGTGCCGCCGCCGCTTCCCGGAGCAGGAGTGGATCGTAGGCGACATGCGCCGGACGGCGCTCGGCCGCCGCTTTGACGGTCTCATCGCCTGGCACAGCTTCTTTCATCTCCCGCAAGGGGAACAGCGGGCGACGTTTCCCCGGTTCTCGGCTCATGCCGCGGCAGGAGCCGCCCTGATGTTCACGAGCGGCCCGTGTGCGGGAGAAACACTAGGCGAATGGCAGGGGGAGCCGCTCTATCACGCCAGCCTCGATGCCGCGGAATATCAGGCGCTGCTGGCGGAGAACGGCTTCTCCGTTCGCCAGCATGCGGCCAAGGACCCCGACTGCGGAGACGCCACCATCTGGCTCGCCCAAGCGGCTTAGTCGCGCCGCTCTGCCTCCCGCTCCTGCAGGCCACGGCCGAGCCTCGCCCGCGCCACGGCGACGGCCGGCAGGATCATCAGAGCCACGAGAAGCAGAGCCAGCGCGAGCTTCATCGGCTGGCCCCGTCACTCTCCCCGCCGAGCCGGGCGCGATAGGCATCCATGCTGAGCGGCCGTCCGAGGAAATCCGACACCAGCGTCGCAGCAGGCTTCATCGATCCGGGCGCGAGCACCATTTCGCGATAGCGCCTCGCCGTTTCGCGGTCGCGCAGGCCGTTCTTCTCGAAGCGGGTGAACAGGTCCGTCGAGATCGTCTTCGACCACATGTAGGTGTAATAGATGGCCGAATAGCCGGTGAGGTGGCCGAACGACGCCTGCGGGTGGACGCCGTCGGGGAGCGGAACCGGCGAATAGCGCTCATAGGCGGTCTTGTAGATGCCGCTGAGGTCGGCCTCACGCGGCGCCGCGGTGTGGTAGGCGAGCGAGGCCGCCGACAGGCCGAGCTGCCGGGCGTCGCCGAACGCTTCGGCGAAGCCGCGCGCGCGGTTCATCTTCTCGACCAAAGCCTTCGGGATGGGCTTACCCTCCGCGTCGACGGCGAAGCGTTTCAGAGTGTCATAGTCCCACACCCAGTTTTCCAGCATCTGCGAGGGGGCTTCGACGAAATCCCATTCCAGGCTGAACGGGCTCTGCTGCGCCCATTCCTGCTTCTGCCCGCCGAACACGACGTGGAGAAGGTGGCCGAACTCGTGGAGGAAGGTCTCCACGTCGCGATGCTCCATGAGGCCCGTCTTATGGTCGCCTGCCGGGAAGTTGCAGACGAGGATGCCGGTGGGGATTGCGCGCCCGGCAAGGCCAGTGCGGATGGGGATGACGTTCGCGTGGGTGTATTTCCCCTCGCGCGGATGGTTGTCCATGTAGAAGCGGCCGATCACCTTGCCGCCTTCCAGCATCTCGTACGCCTCTACGCCGTCGGCCCAGACCGGCGTGTCCCACTTGCGGATCTCGACCTCGAAAAGGTCCTGAGTCAGCGCGAGGATGCCGTCGCGGACGTTGTTGTAGGCGAAATATTTCCGCACCTCCTGCGGATCGACGTCATATTGCTCCTTGCGGATCAGCTGGGAGAGGTAGCTGGTGCTCCACGGGGACACCTTCTGGGCGGCGGGATCGATGGCGCGGAGGCGCGTCAGCATCTTGCCCAGGTCGCGATCGGCCGGACCCTTGGTGATGGAAGCGAGCTCATCGAGGAACTTGGCGGCATTGTCCGCCGATCCGATCATCTTGTCCTCGGTGACGAGCGCCGCATAGCTCGGGCGCCCGAGCAGGGCGGCGAGCTCTGCGCGATCGTTGAAGATCTTCCGAAGCAGGGCGTCGTTGTCCGGATAGGCGCGGGTCATGCCCGCCTCCATCAGGCGCCGGCGGACCTCCTCATGTTTGGCGTAAGAGAGGATTGGGCCCAGGTCCGGATAATCGGTGGTGAGGCGGACGAGGCCGTCGACGCCGGGCTTATGCGCCGCGATGAAGTCGGCCGGAAGCCCGTCGAGCTGCTCCGGTTTCACCACGATCTCTTTGCGACCGTTGGCGATGTTGCGCTCGAAGGCGATGCTGTTCTCAGCGATCCGGTCCTGCAGCGCCTTGATCCTGGCTCGCGTCGCATCGTCGGAGCCTACGCCCGACCGGTCATACTCTCCAATCGTCCGCTTGAGCAGGAAGCGCACGTCCGGAGCCGCCGATCCGGCGTCGATCGCCTTGAGCCGTGCATAGATCCTCTTCGACAGAGAGACGTCGGTGTAAGCCGTACTAAGCCTCTGCTCGCACGCTCGGGCCGCATCGCGTGTCTGCGCAGACAGGTTCGTCTGGCTCACGACGCTGGAGTCGCCGCTGGCGGCGGAGAGCACGCGCACCAGCGCGTCATACTTGCGGTAGGTCCCTTCCACGGTCGCCCGGCCTTTTTCCGCTTCCAGATCCGCCTTCAACGCCGAGGCACGGGCCAGATAGGCGTCGCAGGCGGCCGTGAACTCGGCCGGGCTCTTGGGATTGAGGTGCGTGTTGGCCAGGAAAGCGTCGGTCATGCGCGAAACCGGATCGGAAGCGACGCCGGCCGAGGCCGCGGCGGCGACAGCGATCGAAGCTCCAGCCAAGAGCAGCAAACGGGATGTGCGGTGCATGAAAGTCCCCCCCTCTGAGGAGGGGGAGGTTAGTCGCCGCCGCCACCCCCGGCAAGCGGGGCGCCGAACATGAAAACGCCCCGCCGGATCGCTCCGGCAGGGCGTCTCATGAGTCGGTCGAAGGCCCGCCTCAGCTCTGCAGATACTCGCCCGCATCGGCGTCGGTGCCGTGGCCGGTTGGGGCCACCGCCGCCAGCGGATCGTCGCCGATCGCCGCTTCGGGGCCTTGGGCCAGCTCGGCCGCATGCTCCTCGGCCGCGCTGTTGGCCGCAATCAGCGACTCCTGCAGCTTGCGGTGCTGGGCGCGAAGAGCCACGTCGCGGCTCGTCGCTGCGATTCGCATCCGGTTCATGCCCGCGCCGGTACCGGCCGGGATGAGGCGGCCGACGATGACATTCTCCTTGAGGCCGTCGAGCGTGTCGATCTTGCCCTGGACCGAAGCCTCGGTGAGCACCCGGGTCGTCTCCTGGAAGGAGGCGGCCGAGATGAAGCTCCGGGTCTGGAGCGACGCCTTGGTGATGCCGAGCAGAACCGGCTTGCCTTCGGCCTTGCGCTGCTTGGCCGTCAGCTTGGCGTTCGTCTCCTTCATCTCCTGAAGGTCGATCTGCTCGCCCACGAGGTAGGTGGTGTCGCCGCCGTCGGTGATCTCGACCTTCTGCAGCATCTGGCGAACGATCACCTCGATGTGCTTGTCGTTGATCTTCACGCCCTGGAGACGATAGACCTCCTGGATCTCCGACACGAGATATTCGGCCAGCGCGACCACTCCGAGCACCTCGAGGATGTCGTGCGGATCCGGGCTTCCGCCGATCAGATTGTCGCCGCGCTTCACGAAGTCGCCTTCCTGCACGTCGATGACCTTCGACTTGGGCACCAGATACTCGACTGGATCCGACCCGTCGTCCGGGATGATCGCGATCTTGCGCTTGGCCTTATAGTCCTTGCCGAACGCGACCCGGCCGGAGACCTTGGCGATGATCGCATTCTCCTTGGGCTTCCGCGCCTCGAACAGCTCCGCCACCCGCGGCAGACCGCCGGTGATGTCGCGGGTCTTGGCGGCTTCGCGAGAGACGCGGGCGAGAACCTCGCCGGCTTCGACCCGCTGCCCGTCCTCGACCGACAGCATCGCGCCCGGTGCCAGCATGTAGCGCGCCGCTTCGCCGCTATCCTCGTCGAGCAGGGTGACGCGCGGACGAAGGTCTTCCTTGGAACGGGCCGAGCCGCGGAACTCCGTGACGACGCGCTGGGCGATGCCGGTCGCTTCGTCGGTCTGCTCGACGAGCGTCTTGCCCTCGACCAGATCCTGGAACTTCACGATTCCGCCCTTCTCGGTGATGACCGGCATCATGAACGGATCCCACTCCGCGACCCGGTCGCCCTTCGAGACGATATGGCCATGGTCGCACATCAGGTGCGCGCCGTACGGAATGCGGTGCGAGGCACGCTCGCGCCCGTCCATATCGACAATGGCGAGCTCGCCGCTGCGGGACATCGCGATGCGGCGGCCGCGCGGATCCATGATCGTCGGCAGGTCGCGGAGCTCGATCGTGCCGTCAACGGCCGCTTCGAGGTTCGAGGTCTCGTTGAGCTGAGCCGCGCCGCCGATGTGGAAGGTCCGCATCGTGAGCTGAGTGCCCGGCTCGCCGATCGACTGAGCCGCGATCACTCCGACTGCCTCGCCGATGTTGACCGGGGTGCCGCGGGCGAGGTCGCGCCCGTAGCACTTGCCGCACACGCCATGCTCGCTCTCGCAGATCAGCGGGCTGCGGATCTTCACCGCCTGAACACCGATCTCGTCGATCCGCGCCGCCGCGGCCTCGTCGATCAGCTCGCCTTCCTTCGCCAGCAGGTCGTTCGTCTTGCCGTCGACGATGTCCTCGGCCGGCGTGCGGCCCAGGATACGCTCGCCGAGCGAGGCGATGACCGCTCCGCCCTGGACGATGGCACGCATCTCCAGCGCATTCTCGGTTCCGCAATCCTCCTCGATGATGACGCAATCCTGCGACACGTCGACGAGGCGGCGGGTGAGGTAGCCCGAGTTCGCGGTCTTCAAAGCCGTGTCTGCGAGGCCCTTGCGGGCGCCGTGGGTGGAGTTGAAATATTCAAGGACGGTGAGGCCTTCCTTGAAGTTCGAGATGATCGGAGTTTCGATGATCTCGCCCGACGGCTTGGCCATGAGGCCGCGCATGCCGGCGAGCTGCTTCATCTGGGCCTGCGAGCCGCGGGCGCCGGAATGGGCCATCATGTAGATCGAGTTGATCTGAGCCATGCGGCCGTTCTCGTCCTTCGGCTGCGCCTTGATCTTCTCCATCATGGCGTTGGCCACCTGGTCGCCGCAGCGGCTCCAGGCGTCGATCACCTTGTTGTACTTTTCCTGCTGGGTGATCAGGCCGTCCTGATATTGCTGCTCGTAATCCTTCACGAGCGCGCGGGTCTCGTCGACCAGCCCTTCCTTCTCGTGCGGGATGATCATGTCGTCCTTGCCGAACGAGATGCCCGCCTTGAAGGCGTGACGGAAGCCGAGGCCCATGATCGCGTCGGCGAACAGGACCGTCTCCTTCTGGCCGGTGTGGCGATAGACGGTGTCAATGACGTCGCCGATCTCCTTCTTCGTGAGGAGGCGGTTGACCGTCTCGAACGGCACACGGTGGCTCTTCGGGAGAGTCTCGCCGAGCAGCATGCGGCCCGGCGTCGTCTCGAAGCGCTTCATATATTGCTTGCCCTGCTCGTCGGTCTGCGGGACCCGGCTCACGATCTTCGTGTGCAGGGTCACAGCGCCGGCGTTAAGAGCCTGGTGCACTTCCGACATGTCGGACAGCAGGGCGCCTTCGCCCGGCTCGCCCTCACGCTCCAGCGAGAGATAATAGAGGCCCAGCACCATGTCCTGAGAAGGAACGATGATCGGCTTGCCGTTGGCGGGCGAGAGGATGTTGTTGGTGGACATCATCAGCACGCGCGCTTCCAGCTGAGCCTCGAGGCTCAGGGGCACGTGAACGGCCATCTGGTCGCCGTCGAAATCGGCGTTGAACGCGGCGCAGACGAGCGGGTGAAGCTGGATCGCCTTACCCTCGATCAGAACCGGCTCGAACGCCTGAATGCCGAGGCGGTGGAGCGTCGGAGCGCGGTTCAGAAGCACGGGATGCTCGCGGATCACCTCGTCGAGGATGTCCCAAACTTCCTTGCGCTCCTTCTCGACCCACTTCTTCGCCTGCTTGAGGGTCATCGAGAGACCCTTGGCGTCGAGGCGCGAATAGATGAACGGCTTGAACAGCTCGAGCGCCATCTTTTTCGGAAGGCCGCACTGGTGGAGCTTCAGCTCCGGACCGGTGACGATCACCGAACGGCCCGAATAGTCGACGCGCTTGCCGAGCAGATTCTGGCGGAAGCGGCCCTGCTTGCCCTTCAGCATGTCGGACAGCGACTTGAGCGGACGCTTGTTGGCGCCGGTGATGACCCGGCCGCGGCGGCCGTTGTCGAACAAAGCATCGACCGCTTCCTGAAGCATGCGCTTCTCGTTGCGAACGATGATGTCCGGCGCGCGGAGCTCCATCAGCCGCTTCAGACGGTTGTTGCGGTTGATGACGCGCCGATAGAGGTCGTTGAGGTCCGAGGTCGCGAAGCGGCCGCCGTCGAGCGGCACCAGCGGACGAAGCTCGGGCGGGATCACAGGAACGACGTCGAGGATCATCCACTCCGGACGATTGCCCGAATCGATGAAGCTCTCGACGACCTTCAGCCGCTTGATGATCTTCTTGGGCTTAAGCTCGGACTTGGTCTCGGCTAGGTCCTTCAAGAGGATGTCGCGCTCGCCCTCGAGGTCGAGGTCGATCAGCATCTGCTTGACGGCCTCGGCCCCGATCCCGGCGGAGAAGGCGTCCTCGCCATATTCGTCCTGCGCGGAGAGGAGCTCGTCCTCGGTCAGGAGCTGGAACTTTTCGAGCGGCGTCAGGCCCGGCTCGATGACGACGTAGCTCTCGAAATAGAGGATCCGCTCGAGCTGCTTCAGCTGCATGTCGAGCAGCAGGCCGATGCGGCTTGGAAGCGACTTCAGGAACCAGATATGGGCGACCGGCGCGGCCAGCTCGATATGGCCCATGCGCTCGCGGCGGACCTTCGAGACGGTGACCTCGACTCCGCACTTCTCGCAGACGATGCCCTTATACTTCATGCGCTTGTACTTGCCGCACAGGCACTCGTAATCCTTGATCGGACCGAAGATGCGCGCGCAGAACAGGCCGTCACGCTCGGGCTTGAACGTGCGGTAGTTGATCGTCTCGGGCTTCTTGATCTCGCCGAAGGACCAGGAACGGATGCGCTCGGGAGAGGCGATTCCGATCTTGATCTGGTCGAACGTCTCCGGCTTGGCGACCGGATTGGCGAAGTTGGTCAGTTCATTCATCTCTGTCTGTCCCTTTCAGGGAAAATCTCAGTGCCGCAGGCGGAAGGTCACACGAAGGTCACACCAGGACCCGGCGCGATCCTCATTCCGCTGCGATGGCAACTCCGTCGTCATCGAGCTCGTGGCTGTTCAGCTCCACGTTGAGGCCGAGCGACCGCATCTCCTTGACCAGCACGTTGAAGCTCTCGGGGATGCCGGCCTCGAACGTGTCGTCGCCTTTGACGATCGCCTCGTAGACCTTGGTTCGGCCGATCACGTCGTCCGACTTCACCGTCAGCATCTCCTGCAGCGTGTAGGCGGCGCCGTAGGCCTGGAGCGCCCAGACCTCCATTTCGCCGAACCTCTGGCCGCCGAACTGCGCCTTTCCGCCCAGCGGCTGCTGGGTGACGAGGCTGTACGGCCCGATCGAGCGCGCGTGGATCTTGTCGTCCACGAGGTGGTGGAGCTTCAGCATGTAGATGTAGCCCACGGTCACCTTGCGGTCGAACGCCTCGCCGGT
>DASWOC010000031.1:0-40948 GCA_036398895.1 Allosphingosinicella sp.
GGCGGCACGCTCGACGACCATTATGCCCGCGCCCGCCGCATGTTCGGCATGACCGAGGAGGCGACCTACGACACGTCCGGCCGCATCATCCTGCCCCCGATGATGCGAAGGAAGGGCAAGATCGAGGATCTAGCCCTCTTCGTCGGAGTCGGCGGCATCGTCGAGATCTGGAACCCGCGCGTCGCGCTTACCGAAGGCGACCGCGACCTGCGCGAGATCGCCGCCTGGCGGCTCGAAGAGAAGGGGATCGCCGCATGAGCGCCCCTGCCGCCGCCGCGACTGCCGCGCCGCACGTTCCTGTCCTTCTCGCCGAGGTGATCGCGGGCCTCGCGGTCGCGGACGGCGAAATCCATGTCGACGGCACCTTCGGTGCCGGCGGATACACCAAAGCCATTCTCGAGAGTGGGGCCGCCCGTGTCTTCGCCTTCGATCGCGATCCTGACGCGATCCGTGAAGGCGAGGAAATCGCGGCCTCGAGCGGGGGGCGCCTGACGCTTGTTCCGGAGCGTTTTTCCCGGATGCGTCAGGCGCTTGCCGACCGCGGCGTAAGCGAGGTCGACGGGGTCACGCTCGACATCGGCGTCTCCTCGATGCAGCTCGACCGCGCCGAGCGCGGCTTCTCCTTCCAGGGCGACGGCCCACTGGACATGCGCATGGCGCAGGAGGGCGAGAGCGCCGCGGACTTCCTCAACAACGCCTCAGAGGAAGAGATTGCCGACATCCTCTACCGCTACGGAGAGGAGCCGAAGTCGCGGCGCATCGCCCGAGCGATCGTCGCCGCCCGCCCGCTGGAGCGGACCGGCCAACTCGCCGCTATTGTCCGCAAGGCGGTGGGCTGGCACCAGGGCATGAAGAAGGATCCCGCCACCCGCACCTTCCAGGCCATCCGGATCCACCTCAACGAGGAATTGCAGGAGCTCGAAGGCGGGCTCGAAGCGGCCGAGCAGGTGCTGAAGCCCGGCGGGCGCCTCGCGGTCGTCACCTTCCACAGCCTCGAGGACCGGCTGGTGAAGCGCTTCCTGAAAGAGCGCAGCGGCGACCTGCCCGCAGGCTCGCGCCACCTTCCGGAGCAGGTTCGCTCCGCTCCGGCCCCCAGCTTCGAGGCCGTCGCCAAGCCGGTCCGCGCCGGCGAGGCCGAGATCAGGCTCAATCCGCGGGCGCGCTCCGCGACTCTTCGAATCGCACGGCGGACCTCCGCCTCCGCATGGACCAGCAGGGAAGGGATGCCCTCATGATCGCACGGGGCTTCAAGTCCGTCATTTGGGTGGCGACGGTCGGCGGCGCCGCGCTCGCCTGCTACATGGTCTCGCTCCAGGTCGCGACCGAACGCAGCGAGCTGGAAAAGGTGGAGCGGCAGATCATCGCCGCCAAGCAGGACATACGCTCGCTCCAGACGGAACTCGGCACCCGCGGCCGCCTCTCCCAGCTCGAACATTGGAATGCCGAGGTTCTGGCCCTGTCCGCGCCCAATTCGTCCCAGTTCCTGAAGAACGAATTCACCCTCGCCCGCCTCGAGCAGCCGGAGCCAACGCTGGAAGAGCAGGCGGCGGAGATGCACCTAGCCTCGCTCGAAACGGGAGCTGCGAAGCCGGCGGCGCCTGCGCCCGTCCCTGCGCCCGTACAAACCGCGGCGGTTCCCCAGGCGAAGCCGGTGCTGGTCCATCGCGCCAGCCTCTCCACTCCGGCCGCACCGATCGCGGTCAAGGCCGGGCCGACCGCAAAGCCGGCCCTGAAAACGGAGACGCCGAAGCGCGTCGCCAAGGCCGAGGCCGAAGTCGCCCCGTCTGTGAAGGCGCCGAAGCCGGCCAAGGCAGCGGCCAAGCCAGAGGCGAGCCGCCCCGCCCGCCTCGGATCGAAGCTCGCAACCGAGATCGGCGCGGCCGCCAGCAAGGAAACCGGCAAGTCCGGCGACGGGCGGTAATGGCAAGCGCCGCGATCCATCCCGGCCATTTCGGCGGCGCCGAGCAGCAGCGCTCGCAGGGGCTCGCGCTCACCTATCAGCGCCTGATGCTGGTGATGCTGGTGTTCGCAGGCGTGACCTCGCTCATCGCCGCGCGCTTGCTCTACCTGCAGCTCTTCACCGACCGCTCCGGAGCGTCGCAGATCGGCAATCCGCTGGTCCCTCCCCGCGCCGACATCGTCGACCGCGATGGGCGACCGCTCGCTCGGACGATCGATGCCTGGTCAATCGGCGTCCACCCGAACCGGCTTCTGAGCAATCCTTCCGAGCTGGCGGCGAAGCTCGCTGAGCTGATGCCGGAGCGCAGCGCCGACGAATATAAGGCGCTCCTCACCTCGGGTAAGAATTTCGTCTATCTGAGCCGCCGCGCCGTTCCGGAGCTGGTCTCCGCCGTCAACGCGCTTGGCGAGCCGGCGATCGCCTTCGACCGCGAGCCGGAGCGCCTCTATCCGCAGACGGCGCTCGCCGGGCACATCCTCGGCTGGACCGACTTCGACGGCCGCGGAGTCACCGGCATGGAGCGGGTGCTCGAGCAGCGCCTCAGCGATCCGGCGCAGCGGGGCGAGCCCGTCACCCTCTCCATCGACAGCCGGGTGCAGGCCGCGATGGAGAGCGAGCTCGGCGCCGCCGTCACTAAGCACAGCGCGGAAGGGGCGACTGGGATCGTACTCGATGTCCATACGGGCGAGCTGGTCGCCATGGCCTCGATGCCGACCTTCAACCCCAATGCGGCCGGTCAGTCCGACCCCAACGCCCTGTTCAACCGCGCGACAATGGGGGTCTACGAGCTCGGCTCCACCTTCAAGCCGATCACCGTCGCCGCCGCGATGGAGGCGGGCGTCGTCACCTCGATGAGCCGGCGCTACGACGCCTCCGCGCCGATCGCCATCGGCCGCTTCAAGATCAAGGACGATCACCCGCAGGGCCGTCCGCTCAACATCTCTGAGACGCTCGTCCACTCGTCCAACATCGTCACCGCGCGCATCGCCGACGAAATGGGCCCGGCGCGGATGCAGGCGGCCTTCTCAGCGCTCGGCTTCAACGAGCCGGCGAAGATCGAGCTCGACCAGAAGGGCCGCACTTTGTGGCCGCGCGACTGGGGCCGCTCGACGGTGATGACCACGGGCTACGGCCACGGCGTAGCGATCACTCCGCTCCATCTCGCCAGCGCCTATGCGGCCTTGGTCAACGGAGGCATGTGGCGCCCCGCCACCCTGCTTCGGACCCAGGGGACCGTCCCCGGCCGCCGGGTCTATTCGGAAGAAACCAGCCGGCGCATGCGCCAGCTCCTTCGGCTGATCGTCCTTGAAGGCACCGGCAAGCGCGGCGAAGCGGCCGGCTACCGGGTCGGCGGCAAGACCGGCACGGCGGAAAAGCCGACCGCCGGCGGCTATTCGAAGAAAGTGAACGTCTCCACCTTCGCGGCGGCTTTTCCGATGGACAATCCCCGCTATGTGGTGATCGCCATGCTGGACGCTCCCAAGGGCACCGCCGATACCTACGGCTTCACCTCCGCGGCCTGGACAGCGGCTCCCGTCGTCTCCCGCGTGATCTCCCGGGTTGGCCCGCTGCTCGGAATCCTTCCGGACGCGCGGCGCGACATCGACGTATCGGACCTCCTGCCGCTCATCGGCAATTCGAGGCACTGATGCGGCTCGGCGCGCTGATCGGCGGCGGCGGCGATGCCCCCGTCACCGGCTTCGCCATAGATCACCGTAAAGTCGCGCCGGGCACCGTCTTCGGCGCGTTCCGGGGCACTCTCTTCAACGGCGAGGACTTCATCCCCGACGCCGTCAGCTCCGGGGCGGTGGCGGTGGTGGCCCGGCCGGAAGTGCGAGTCGAGGGCGCGGCCCACGTCGCCGCCGAGGAGCCGAGGCGCGAGTTCGCCCGCCTCGCCGCCAAATTCTTCGCCCCGTTCCCTGAGACGGTGATCGCCGTCACCGGTACCAACGGGAAGACATCCAACGTCGAATTGACCCGCCAGCTCTGGCGGATGGCGGGGCACGTAAGCGCGTCTATCGGAACGCTCGGCGTGACAACCGCCGACGACCAGGTGACGACGGGCCTCACTACGCCCGACATCGTCACCTTCCTCTCAAACATGGCGGGGCTTGGGCGCGAGGGCATCACCCACGCCGCCTTCGAAGCCTCCAGCCACGGCCTCTCGCAATATCGAACCGAGGGGCTCCCGGTTCGGGCCGCGGCCTTCACCAACTTCACCCGCGACCATCTCGACTACCACGGCACGATGGAGGCCTATTTCGAAGCCAAGATGCGCCTCTTCTCCGAAGTGGTGGAGCCGGACGGGACGGCGGTCGTCTGGATGGACGACCCCAAGTCCCAAGAGGTGGTTCGCCGCTGCGAGGCACGGGGGCTGAGGCTGATCACGGTCGGTCGGCAGGGCGAGACGCTGAAGCTGGTCGACCGCGAGCCGACCCAGCTCGGGCAGACCCTCACCATCGAGGCCAACGATAAGCGACATCAGGTGAAGCTTCCGCTGATCGGCGCCTACCAGGCCGCGAACGCGCTTACCGCGACGGGACTCGTCCTCGCGACCGGCGGGGATCTGGAGCAAACCCTCGTCCACCTTGCCCGGGTCCAGCCGGTGCGCGGGCGGCTCGAGCGGGCGGTGATCACCCGCCGCGGCGCGCCTGTCTACGTCGACTACGCCCACACCCCCGACGCTATCGAGGCGGCCGTCGAGGCGCTTCGGCCCCACGCCGCCGGGCGCCTGATCATCGTCTTCGGAGCCGGCGGCGACCGCGACGTCGGCAAGCGCGCCGAGATGGGCGCTGTGGCAAGCCGCCTGGCGGACCTTGTCATCGTCACGGACGACAATCCCAGGAGCGAGGATCCGGCCGCGATCCGAAGGGACATCCTCGAAGGCGCTCCCGGAGCCCGCGAGGTGTCGGGGCGGCGCGAGGCGATCGCCGCCGCCGTCGAGGAAGCCGGGGCGGACGACATAATCCTCCTCGCCGGCAAGGGGCACGAGCAGGGCCAGATCGTCGGCGACCGGGTGCTTCCGTTCGACGACGTAACCGTGGCGCGGGAGTGCGCCGCATGAGCCCGCTCTGGACCTCGCAGGAGATCGCTGCCGCGGTGGGCGGAACGACGGCCGCTGAGTTCGACGCATGCGGCGTCGCCTTCGACTCGCGCGAGGTCGAGCCCCGACACCTCTTCATCGCAATGAAGGGCGAAGCGACTGACGGCCACCTTTTCCTCGACAAGGCCTTCGCCTCGGGAGCGTCCGGGGCGCTGGTCAGCGAGCCCACGGAATATCCGCACGTCCGGGTCCCGGACACGTTCGAGGCCCTGAACACGCTCGGCCGCGCCTCCCGCGCCCGCACCGGCGCCCGCATCTGCGGAGTCACCGGTTCGGCGGGCAAGACGGGGACCAAGGAGGCGCTCTTCGCGGCGCTGGAACGCAGCACGCCCGGCGAAGCCCATCGCTCGGTCAAGAGCTACAACAACCATACCGGCGTTCCGCTCAGCCTCGCGCGAATGCCTCGGGAGGCGCGCTTCGGCGTCTTCGAGATGGGCATGAACCATGCGGGCGAGCTTTCCGCTCTGACCCGGCTGGTCCGGCCGCACGTGGCGATCGTCACTTCCGTCTTCTCCGCCCACCGCGAATTCTTCGCCAGCGAGGAAGAGATCGCCGACGCCAAGGGCGAGATTTTCGAGGGGCTGGAGGAAGGCGGCACCGCCCTCGTCCCGTTCGACAGCCCGCACCGCGACCGGTTGCTGGCAGCGGCGCGTCCTTATGCCGGCACCATCGTCACCTTCGGGCTCGGGGAGGGTGCTGACATAAGGGCCCGCGACGTGGTCGCCGCGCCCGGCGGCGGGTCCCTGGTGACCGCGCTTTTACCTGAAGCCGAACTCACCTTCACTTTGTCGCAACCAGGCGAGCACTGGGTCTCGAACGCCATGGCGGTGCTCGGCGCCGTGGAGGCCCTCGGCGGAGACCTGACGGCCGCCGGCCTAGCCCTTGCCGACCTTGCCGGGCTGAAGGGCCGGGGCGAGCGGCACCGGATCGAGGTCGCGGGCGGCGAGGCCCTGCTGATCGACGAGAGCTACAACGCCAATCCCGCGTCCATGGCGGCGACTCTCAAGACCTTCGGCGAGGTTAGGCCCAGCGGTCGGCGCATCGCGGTCCTCGGGGGGATGAAGGAGCTGGGCGAACTTTCAGGGGACTTCCATGCGGGGCTCGCTGGCCCGATCGAAGCCGCCGGAGTGGACCTCGCCATCCTCGTCGGCGAGGAGATGGAGCCGCTGGCAAAAGCCCTTGGAACCAAGGTTAAAATGGCGCATGTGCCCGACAAGGCGGCGGCGATTGAGCTTGCGCGGCGCGAGGTCGGCCCCGGCGACGCGATACTCGTCAAGGGTTCCAACTCGATCGGACTTGCCGCCCTCGTCGAGGCGCTGGCACGCGGGAAAAGCTGATGTTCCTCTGGATTGCCGAACAGCTGGGTTTTCCCGGGGTCCTGAACCTCTTCCGCTACATCACCTTCCGCGCCGGCGCGGCGACGGCCACGGCCCTGTTCATCGGCCTCATTATCGGACCCAAGTTCATCGGCTGGCTCCGGGTGAGGCAGGGCCACGGCCAGCCGATCCGTGTCGACGGCCCCCAGACCCACCTCACCAAGCGCGGCACCCCGACCATGGGCGGGCTGATGATCCTCACCTCGCTCACCGTGTCCATGCTGCTGTGGATGGACTTCACCAACACCTATTTGTGGGCGTGCCTGTTCATCACGGTAGGCTTCGGGCTGATCGGCTTCCTCGACGATTACGACAAGGTGACGAAGCGCAGCCATAAGGGCGTTTCCGCGCGGGTGCGGCTGCTCGCGGAGTTCCTCGTCGCCGGCATCGGCTGCGCGATCATCACCTGGGGCGCGGGGACGGAGCTCTACATCCCCTTCTACAAGGGGCCGGTGGTGGACCTCGGCTTCGTCTATCCCTTCTTCGGCGCCTTCGTGGTGGTGGCGTTCGGAAATGCCGTGAACCTCACCGACGGGCTCGACGGCCTCGCCACCATGCCTGTGATCATCGCCAGCCTCGCTTTCCTGGCGATCAGCTATCTGGTCGGCAACGCCGTCTTCTCCGCCTATCTCGGAATCCCGCACGTGCTCGGCGCGGGCGACCTCACCGTCCTCTGCTCGGCGATCGTCGGGGCGGGGCTCGCCTTCCTCTGGTTCAACGCGCCGCCGGCAGCGGTCTTCATGGGCGATACGGGCAGCCTCGCCCTCGGCGGAGCGCTCGGCTCGATCGCGGTGGCGACCCAGCATGAGATCGTCCTCGGGATCATCGGCGGCCTGTTCGTTGTCGAGGCGATGAGCGTCATCATCCAGGTCTTCTTCTACAAGAGGACCGGCAAGCGCGTCTTCAAGATGGCTCCGATCCACCACCATTTCGAGCAGATGGGCTGGTCGGAGCCGACCGTCGTCATCCGCTTCTGGATCATCAGCTTCGTCCTGGCGCTCGCCGGACTTTCGACCCTGAAGCTGCGGTGATCGCCTCGACCGCCTTTGCCGGGAAGAAATACGCCGTGCTCGGCCTCGCGCGCTCGGGCATGGCGACGGTCGAGGCTTTGCTCGCCAGCGGCGCCGAGGTCATGGCCTGGGACCAGAGCGAGGGCGCGAGGGAGAAGATCGGCTCCCGCCCCGGGGTCAGGATCGCCGACCCGCTTTCGACCTCTATCTACGGCTTCGATGGGATCGTCGTCTCGCCGGGCGTGCCGCTCAACCGCCACCCGATCGCTCAGCGCGCGGGGGAGGCGAAGGTGCCGATCATCGGCGACATCGAGCTGTTCGCCCAGGCCCGGGCCACGCTTCCGCCGCACAAGGTGGTCGGGATCACCGGCACCAACGGCAAGTCGACAACGACGGCGCTGATCCACCATATTCTCAAGTGCGCGGGCGTGCCGACCACCATGGGTGGGAATATCGGCCTCCCCATCCTCGCCCAGGACCCGCTGCCTGAAGGCGGCGTCTACGTTCTAGAGCTCAGCTCCTACCAGATCGACCTCACCCACAGCCTCGACTGCGAAGTCGCGGTGCTGCTCAACGTCACGCCGGACCATCTCGACCGTTACGACGGGTTCGAAGACTATCGTAATTCGAAGCTGCGCCTGTTCCGTATGCAATCGAACAGCAACATCGCCGTTTATCATTTCGACGGAGACGAGGCGAAGGCCGTTCAGGATTTAATCCCAGATCGTCGTGAGTTCTGGTTCACGTCCGATCAGGTTGGCCACCTCGCCAAGCAGTCGGACTGGCCGGCCCTTCAAGGACCCCACAATACGCTGAATGCGTCCGCGGCTGTTGCCGCTTGTAACGCTCTCAAGGTCCACGAACAGGCAATCGCCGAGGGACTTCGGACCTACCCCGGTCTCCCGCACCGCATGGAGCGGGTGGCCGAGAGGAACGGCGTCTTGTTCGTCAACGACAGCAAGGCGACCAACCCGAATTCGACCGCCCCGGCGCTCGCGGCCTATCCTGCGATCCACTGGATCCTGGGCGGCCTCCCGAAATCGGACGATCTGGAGCCCTGCGAGCCCTATCTGGACCATGTGCGCGGCGCCTATACGATCGGCGAGGCCGGGCCGATGTTCGCGAAGCTGCTTCGGCCCAAGGTGCCGGTCAGCGAGTGCGAGATGCTGTTCGAGGCGGTGAACAAGGCGGCGGGCGAAGCGAAGCCGGGCGAGGTGGTGCTTCTTTCCCCCGCTTGCGCCTCGTTCGACCAGTTCCGGGACTACGAGGCGCGCGGAGAGGCGTTCCGAGCGGCGGTGGAGGCGTTGTAATGAGCGTTATGAGCGAATTGCGCAGCAAGAGCGCCAACCGCCTCGGCCGGTCGGACCGCAGCGCGATCGGGCGGTGGTTCTGGGAGATTGACCGGGTCCTGCTCCTGTTCGTGGCCGTGCTGATCGCAATCGGGCTTATCGCCGTCGCGGCGGCCTCGCCGGCGGCGGGCCAGCGTTACTCGGGGGCCAACGTCACCTTCGCACCGCTCCATTATTTCTACCGGCAGCTGGTGTGGATCATCGTCGCTTTGCCTGTGATGGTGGGCGTTTCGATGCTGCCCCGGCAGAAGGCGCGGCGGCTCTGCCTCGTCGGCGCGCTCTTCTTCACCGCCCTCCTCTTCCTCGTCCCGATCATGGGCGTCGAGGTGAACGGCGCCCGTCGCTGGCTCGGCTTCGGCTTCGCCCAATTCCAGCCGTCCGAATTCCTGAAGCCGCTCTACATCGTCTCCATCGCCTGGATGCTGTCGCTCAAGGAGCAGGATCAGAGCCTGCCGGTCGTGCCGCTCTCTGCGATCGTCACCGGGCTCATCGCCCTCCTCCTCATGCAGCAGCCCAATTTCGGCGAGACGATCATCTTCGCCGCCGCCTGGGTGATGCTTCTGACCCTGTCGGGTGCGTCGCTCCGGTTCCTCGGCATATTGGGGATTGGAGCCGTGGCCGGCGTCATCCTCGCCTACCTCTTCTACCCGGTGGCGACGATCCGGATCGACGCTTTCCTGTTCGAAGGCGGGGACACGTACCAAACCGATTCTGCCCTCCGCACCCTGACGGCCGGCGGCCTGTTCGGCGCCGGCCCAGGCGCGGGGACGCGCAAGTTCCTGCTTCCCGAGCCGCATACCGATTACATCTTCTCGGTGATCGGGGAGGAGTTCGGCATGATCGCCTGCCTCGCCATCGCGATGATCTACATGTTCATCGTCGGGCGGGTTCTGATCCGCTTGCTCCACGAGGAGGACAAGTTCGTCGTCCTCGCCGCCGCCGGCCTCGTCTGCCAGTTCGGGCTTCAGGCGCTGATCAACATGGCGGTGAACGTCCAGATCGCTCCGTCCAAGGGAATGACCCTGCCCTTCATCAGCTATGGCGGCTCATCGATGATCGCGCTCGCGGTTGGGATGGGGCTTCTGCTCGCCTTCACACGCCGCAACCCCTACCTCCACCGCTCCCCCTATGTCGTGAAATGGAGCGGCCGCTGATGGTGATGTCCCGCCACTATGTGCTCGCCGCCGGCGGGACCGGGGGGCACATGATCCCGGCCCACGCTTTGGCGGAGGAGCTGATGCGGCGCGGGCACCGTGTGGCGCTGGTCACGGATGACCGAGGCGCGCGCATTCCGGGGCTGTTCGAGGGGGTGCAGGTCCATATCCTTCCGGCCGGGCGACTCGGCGGCGGCCCGATCGGCTGGGTAAAGGCGCTGAGGAAGATTTTCACCGGCCGGGCCATGGCCTCGCGCCTCTACGAGACCTTCCGTCCTTCCGCGGTGATCGGATTCGGCGGCTATCCTGCCCTCCCCGCCTTGATGGCGGCGCAGCGCGACCGGATCCCGAGCCTGATCCACGAGCAGAATGCCGTGCTCGGGCGGGTCAACCGGCTAATGGCCGGGAAGGTTGATGCAGTCGCCACCGCCTACGAGCAGGTGGGGCGCCTTTCGAATAAGTATGGGCCCAAGACGCACCTGGTCGGCAATCCCGTCCGTGAGGAGGTGCTGGCGCTTCGTGAGCAGCCCTACCCGGAGCTTACCGGCGAGGGCGTCTTCCGGGTCCTGGTGACCGGCGGAAGCCAGGGGGCCAGTGTGCTTTCGGCGGTGGTGCCGGAAGGGCTCGGCCTCCTCCCCGAGCATTTCCGCCGCCGCCTGCAGGTGACCCAGCAATGCCGCGCGGAAGATATCGAGGAGGTGCGCTCGCGCTACGCCGCCCTCAATATTCCCGCGGACCTTGCCACCTACATTACCGACATGCCGGACCGGCTCGCCTGGTCCCACCTCGTCATCGCCCGCGCCGGCGCCTCGACCATCGCCGAGCTGACCGCGGCGGGGCGGCCGGCCATTCTCATCCCCCTCCCCTCCGCCACCGACGACCACCAGACCTTCAACGCGCGCGAAATGGCCAAGGCCGGCGGCGCCCGGATGATCCCTCAAGGCCGCTTCACGCCCGTCGAACTTGCCAAACAGATGCAGAAATTGGGGCTCGAACCGGAGGCCCTCGCCAACGCAGCCGCCCGCGCCCGCGCCGTAGGCCGCCCCAACGCCGCCAGCGACCTTGCCGACCTCGTCGAGCGGAGCGGCCGCGACCCGGCCATGGACCCGCTGACGGTCCAGGAGCGGATCCTCACCCTCATCCCCGGCGGAGCCTACGCTTGAGGGGAGTCGGCACCGACATCGGCACCATCCATTTCGTCGGCATCGGCGGCATCGGCATGTCCGGGATCGCCGAGGTCATGCACATCCTCGGCTATAAGGTTCAGGGCTCCGACGCCTCCGAAGGCTATGTCGTCGAAGGCCTTCGCAAGGCGGGAATCCCGATCGAGATCGGCCAGCGCGCCGAGAATCTGGGCGACGCCGCCGTCGTCGTGGTCTCGACCGCCATCCGCAAGGACAATCCGGAGCTCGTCGCCGCCTATGAGCGCCGGATCCCCGTCGTCCGCCGAGCGGAGATGCTCGCTGAGCTGATGCGGCTGAAATCCACTGTCGCCGTCGCCGGCACCCACGGCAAGACGACCACCACTTCAATGGTGGCGGCCCTGCTCGACGCGGGCGGGATCGACCCGACCGTGATCAACGGCGGGATCATCAACGCCTATGGCTCCAACGCGCGCCTCGGAACCTCCGACTGGATGGTCGTGGAAGCGGATGAGAGCGACGGGAGCTTCCTCCGGCTCGACGGCCAGATCGCCGTCGTCACCAACATCGATCCGGAGCATCTCGACCATTATGGAAGCTTCGAGAAGGTGAAGGACGCCTTCGTCGAGTTCGTGGAGAACGTCCCCTTCTACGGCGCGGCGCTCCTCTGCGTCGATCATCCGGAAGTCCAGACGATCATCCCGCGCCTTCGCGACCGGCGGGTGGTGACCTACGGCTTCGCCGCCCAGGCCGACGTTCGGGGAGACAATGTCCGGCCGGTCGCGGGCGGCAATTTGTTCGACGTCTCCCTTCGCGACCGCACCGGCGAGGTCCGCACCATTCACAACGTCCAGCTGCCCATGCCGGGGCGGCACAACGTTCAAAACGCCCTCGCCGCGATCGGCGTGGCGGCCGAGCTCGGGATCCCGGACGAGACTATCGCCCGAGGCTTCGAAAAGTTCGGGGGCGTCAAAAGGCGGTTCACCAAAGTGGGCGAGATCGAGGGTGCCGCGATCATCGACGATTACGGCCACCACCCGACCGAGATCCGCGCCGTCCTTTCCGCCGCCCGCGAAGGGGCGCAGGGCCGGGTGATCGCGGTGGTCCAGCCCCACCGCTACACCCGCCTTCGCGATTTGATGGAGGAGTTCCAGGGCGCCTTCAACGACGCCGACATCGTCTATGTCGCCCCCGTCTATGCGGCGGGCGAGGAGCCAATCGAGGGGGCGGATTCCGAAGCTCTGGTCGAAGGGCTGAAGCAGCGCGGGCACCGGGCGGTGAAGGCGGTGACGGACCTCGACGACCTCTGCCGCAACCTGCGCGACATCGCTGCCGAGGGCGACATGGTGATCTGCCTCGGAGCGGGCGACATCACCAAGTGGGCTGCGGGGTTAGCCGACGGGATCTGCAAGGCGAGGCTCAACAAATGAACCTGCTCGAGCTTCCGCGCATTGGCGGCAGCGTGGACCGGCAGGGTTCGCTCGCCGACTTCACCTGGTTCCGCACGGGCGGTCCGGCCGAGTGGCTGGTGAAGCCGAAGGACGTCGAGGACCTCGCCGCGTTCCTGCGCGAGCTGGATCCGGCGGTGCCGGTGCTCCCCGTGGGCGTCGGCTCCAACCTCATCGTCCGCGACGGCGGGGTTCCGGGCGTCGTGGTCCGGCTCCCCAAGGCCATGGCGCAAGTGCAGGTGGAGCCGGGCAACCGTGTCCGCGCGGGCGGCGGAGCGATGGGGATCACCGTCGCCTCAAAGGCTCGGGACGCGGGTATTGCGGGGCTCGAGTTCCTGCGGGGAATTCCCGGAACGGCCGGCGGAGCGGTGCGGATGAATGCCGGCGCCTATGGCCGCGAGTGTTCGGACATATTGATCGAGGCAACCCTCGTCCTTCGCGACGGACGCGTTGAGACATGGCCGAAGGAGCGGCTCGGCTACACCTATCGCCACAGCGAGGTGCCCGAAGGCGCGGTGGTCGTGGAGGCGCTCTTCGAGGGCGTGTCAGGCGACCGCTCGGCCATCGCCGCCGAGATGGATCGGATCGCCGAGGAGCGGGAGGCGAGCCAGCCTCTGCGCTCGCGCACCGGCGGCTCCACCTTCAAGAATCCGCCCGGCACCAAGGCGTGGAAGCTGATCGACGAGGCCGGCTGCCGGGGCCTGCAGATTGGCGATGCACAAGTCTCTGAAAAGCATTGCAACTTCCTCCTGAACCTTGGCAAAGCTTCATCGGCGGACATCGAGGCTTTGGGCGAGGAAGTCCGGCGCCTTGTGTTCGAGAAAAGCGGGATCATGCTGGAGTGGGAAATCCAGCGAGTGGGGGTGGCTCGGTGACGGCGAAGCTTCATGTCGCGGTGCTGATGGGCGGCTGGTCGGCCGAGCGCGAGGTGTCGCTGATGAGCGGCGCGGGCGTCGCCGACGCGCTCGAGAGCCTTGGCCACCAGGTGACCCGCATCGACATGGACCGCAACGTGGCGAGCGTGCTTGCAGGGGTGCGGCCCGACGTCGTGTTCAACGCGCTCCACGGAACGCCGGGCGAGGACGGGACGGTCCAGGGCCTGCTCGACCTGATGCAGATCCCCTACACCCATAGCGGCCTCGAAACCTCGGTCATCGCCATCGACAAGGAGCTGACCAAGAAGATCCTGGTCCCGCACGGGATCCGCATGCCCGAGGGGACCATCGTTGAGAGCGAGAGCCTCTACGGCGGCGACCCGATGGCGCGGCCCTATGTGCTGAAGCCCGTCAATGAGGGCTCGTCCGTCGGCGTCGCGATCGTCACCCGCGAGAGCAATTACGGCGATCCGATCGGTCGCGAAGTGGCGGGCCCCTGGCAGAAATTCGACCGCCTGCTCGCGGAGCCTTTCGTCAAGGGGCACGAATTGACCGTCGCCGTGCTCGGCGACGAAGCGCTCGCCGTCACCGAGTTGCTGCCGACCCAGGGCTTCTACGATTACGACGCCAAATATACGGACGGCCTGACGCAGCACGTCTGCCCGGCCGAGATTCCTGCGGAGATCGAGCAGGCGGCGATGGCGATGGCGCTCGAGGCGCACCGGCTGCTCGGCTGCCGCGGCTGCTCCCGCTCCGACTTCCGCTGGGACGACGAGCAAGGCGAGGAAGGGCTCTACCTCCTGGAAGTGAACACCCAGCCGGGCATGACTCCGCTGAGCCTCGTCCCGGAACAGGCCAAATATCGCGGCTTCACCTACCCGGAGCTGGTCCAGCGCATCGTCGAGGAAGCGCTGTGAGCAAGACCATCGCCCGCGGCTCCGCCGCCCGAGCCAAGCCCAGAGCGCGCTCCGCCACCCGCGCGAAGCCGTCGCGCGGTCGGGGCGGCGCAACCTCCGCTTTGCCCGACGCGGTGCGGCGGCTGAGCGGGTGGATCTTCTTCGGAATGCTGATCGCGCTCGCTCTCGCCGGGCTGGTGGCGTTCCGGGTGCCGCAGCTGATCGGCGGCTCGGCCGGCGAGAGCCTGGGCGAGATGGGCTTCACCCTGAAGCATGTCGAAGTGCGGGGCGCGGTCCACGTGCCGACGCTCGACGTTTACAACATCGCCTACGACCAGCCATCATCGGCAATGACCCTTGTCGACCTCGAAGGGACAAGGCAGCGCCTGCTCCGCTTCGGCTGGGTGCGCGACGCCCGCATCTCGCGCCGGCTTCCCGACACTTTGGTGGTGGACATCGTCGAGCGCCGTCCTGCTGCCATCTGGCAGCACAACCAGCGCCTCGCCCTGATCGATTCAGAAGGCGTGGTGCTTGAGAAGGTGCGGCTGGAGGCGATGCCGGACCTGCCGCTTCTGATCGGCCCCGGGGCCAATCTTCACGCGGCCGAGCTTTCGCGACTGGTCCGGACCGCGCCGCAGCTGAAGCCGGTGATGGCCGGCGCCACCTGGGTTGGCGGACGGCGCTGGGACATTCGCTTCCAGTCCGGCGAGCTGCTCGCCCTGCCCGAAGGCGAGGCGGCGGCGCAAAAGGCGCTCGGCCGTTTTGCTAAAATGGACCAGTCGGCGCAGCTTCTGGGCCGCGGCTACGTTCGGTTCGACATGCGCACGCCCGGCAAGCTCACCGTTCGACTGTCCAACGAACCGGGCAGCACCGTGCCCCAAATCGCTCCAGACCTCCCCGCGGCGGAAGTGGCGCCGTCCGTCAGCACGAGCAAGGTCACCTGATGAAGCGCCCGACCGTCCAGCCGCCGCGAAGGCTCGTCACCGCCCTCGACATCGGCTCCTCCAAGGTGTCGGCGCTGATCGCTGAGCCGGGAGAGGACGGGCGCCTGAAGATCCTCGGCACCGGCCAGCGCCAGAGTCAGGGCGTTCGCAGAGGCTTCATCGCCGACATGGAGAAGACGGAAGGGGCGATAAGGGAGGCGGTCGAGCAGGCCGAGCGCATCGCCGCGACCAATATCGAGGATGTCTATGTCGGCTTCTCGGCCGGCGGCCTCGTCAGCACCGTCGCAAGCGTCGAGCTTCAAATCGGCGGCCGCCGCATCGAGAAAGCCGACATCGACGAGCTGATGAGCATCGGCCGGGCGTCGATCACCGCGGACGGCCGGATGATCCTCCACGCTCTGCCCGCGCTCTACACGGTGGACGGTCTCGAAGGCGTCAAGAAGCCGCTCGGCCTCCACGCCGACAAACTCGCCGTCGACATCCACGTCATCGCCGCCGACAATTCGCCGGTCCGTAACCTCGATCTGTGCGTCCGCTCCGCGCACCTGGGGGTCGAGGCGATCGTCGCCTCACCGGTGGCGGCGGGCAAGGCCTGCCTAAGCGAGGAGGAGCGCGAGCTCGGCGTCGCCCTGGTGGAGCTCGGCGCCGGAGTGACCAACGTGTCCGTCTTCTTCGGCGGAATGCTGGTCGGACTGAAGTCGATCCCGGTCGGCGGCACCGACATCACCGACGACATCGCCTCGGCCTTCGGCACCCGCAGGGTCGAGGCCGAGCGGATGAAATGCTTCTACGGCTCCGCCACGACCAGCCCGCGCGACAATCACGACATGATCGAGCTGTCCCCGATCGCCGGGTCGGAGGAAGGGACCGAAGCGTCGCGGATCACGCGGGCTCAGCTGATCGCGGTCATCCGGCAGCGGCTCGAGCATCTGACCGGCGAGATCGCCAAGGCTCTGAAGGAGCTCGGCTTCGGCGGCCCCTTCGGCCGGCAGGTCGTCCTGACCGGCGGCGGATCGGAGCTGAAGGGCATTGCCGATTATGCCCAGGGCGTGCTCGGGCGGGCGGTCCGGATCGGCCGGCCGAGCCTTCCGGGCCTTCCCGACGCCCATTCGGGGCCTGCCTTCACCACCCTCGTCGGCCTCGCTCAATTCGCGGGTTCGAACGAGCTGGACCTGCGCGCGGTGCTCCCCACCGAGCGAAGCGCCCCCCGGGAAAAGGGCGGCAACATCGTCCAGCGGCTCATGCAGGCGGTGAAAAGCGGTTTTTGACGCCTGAAGCGCCCGTTTTCCGCGATAAAATGAATCCCGCGTTAACTTTTTGCTCGCGTGGAAGAATCGCATCGTGCAAAAGGAGTTAACGAGTAGTCCCGTTGGGCGAGAACAAGGGGGAGAGCGTCAAATGAGCATCGATTTCATCCGGCCGGAAGTAGACGAGCTTCGGCCCCGGATCAGCGTCATCGGAGTCGGCGGCGCGGGCGGCAATGCGGTCGCCAACATGATCAACAACGATGTGCAGGGCGTCGATTTCATCGTCGCCAATACCGATGCCCAGGCGCTCAACGCTTCCCCCGCCGATCATCGCATCCAGCTCGGCCTGCGCATCACACAGGGCCTCGGCGCCGGGTCTCGCCCCGAGATCGGGAAAGCCGCCGCGGAAGAGGCGTTCGCCGACATCGAAAAAGCACTTGAAGGCGCCCACATGTGCTTCATCGCGGCCGGCATGGGCGGCGGCACCGGCACCGGCGCGGCGCCCGTCATCGCCAAGGCGGCGCGCGACAAGGGCGTTCTCACCGTCGGAGTGGTCACCAAGCCGTTCAGCTTCGAGGGAAGCCGCCGCGGCCGCTCGGCCGAAGCCGGCATCGCCGAGCTCCAGCAGCACGTCGACACTCTGATCGTCATCCCCAACCAGAACCTCTTCCGAATCGCCAACCCGAACACGACCTTCAAGGAAGCGTTCATGATGGCCGACGAGGTGCTCCAGCAGGGCGTCCGCGGGATCACCGACCTGATGGTCATGCCCGGCCTCATCAACCTCGACTTCGCCGACGTCCGCTCCGTGATGGGCGAGATGGGCAAGGCGATGATGGGCACCGGCGAGGCGTCCGGCGACAACCGCGCCATCGAGGCGGCAGAAAAGGCGATCGCCAACCCGCTCCTCGACGGGGTTTCGATGAAGGGCGCCCGGGGCGTAATCATCTCGATCACCGGCGGCGAGGACATGCGCCTGATGGAGGTCGACGAGGCCGCGAGCCACATCAAGGAGCTGGTCGACCCGGACGCCAACATCATCTGGGGCTCGGCCTTCAACAACGAGCTGGAAGGCAAGATCCGGGTCTCGGTCGTCGCCACCGGCATCGAAGCCGAAGCGGTGACGCAGGCGCCGCCGCAGCCGGCCAAGGTCTTCACCTTCCCCGGCGCGTCGCGCTCCGCCGCCCCGGTGGCCGCGGAACCCCAGAAGGTCACCCTCACCCCTCCGGAGCCGCAGGCGGAAGTCGCGGCCGGCGAAGCGGAGGGCCAGCAGGAGTCCGTGCCGGAGCTCGACCTCACCGAAATGGCGGGCTCGGACGACGAGCTGTCGCTTGAGACTCTAGCCGAAGGCGACGAGAGCGAAGAGCTCGTCCTCGGAACCGGCTCCCGCCTCGACAAGGCAGCCCTGCTCGGCGACACGGAGGAGACGGAAAGCTTCATCGAGGAGGATTTCGCGGGCGGGCCCGAGAGCAGCGCTCCCGGCACGCGCAGCTGGATCACCGGCGAAGAAGAGGCCCCGGCCGCCCCGAAGCCGGCCCGGGAAGGGGGCACCTTGTTCGAGCGTATGTCGAACATCGCCCGCGGCGCCGCCAAGGCCCAGGTGGAAGAGGAGCCGCAGCCCCGCATCCGCCGCGATCCCCTTGATATTCCTAGGTTCCTCGGCCGCCAGAACAACCAGTAAGCACTTTTGGGATCGGTTCCCCCGGCTCGTCGCCGGGAGGAACCGCCTTGGCGCAGCTCCGTTGCCGACCAGCCTCCGCCGCTGTCTAATCCACCCATGACTTCATTCGCCAGAATGGGCGCTCGGCTCGGCTTCGCCTTGCTGGGGGCAGGGATATTGCAGCTCGCGGCCCCGGCGGCGGCGCAGACGGTGCCGGGGGGCGTAGCGGAGCGCCCCTCCGACGCTTTGTCGCGGAACCTGCGCAGCCTCTCCGCTAACCCAAAGAGCCTGTCCGCTCTGATGGGCGCCGGGACGGCCGCCCTCTCGCTAGGCGATCCGCAGGCGGCCGTCACCTTCTTCGCCCGTGCCGAGGAAGTCGCTCCGCGCGACGGGCGCATCAAGATGTGGATCGGCTCCGCGCTCGTGCAGCTCCAGCAGCCCCGAGCTGCGATGAAGTTCTTCAAGGAGGCCGTGGATCTCGGCGTCGCCGAGGCCGAAGTCGCCGGCGACCGCGGCCTGGCGCACGACATATTGGGGGAAGGGTCGCAAGCTCAGCGAGACTACCGCCTTGCCCTGACACGCGGGCGGAACGAAGAGCTTACGCGGCGCCTCGCTTTATCGATGGCCATCGGCGGACAGCGCGAGCCGGCGCTGCAGCTTCTCTCATCGCAGCTTGCCTCGGGCGACCGGTCCGCGGAGCGCACCCGAACCTTCATTCTCGCCCTGACGGGCGACACGCACGGAGCCGCACGCGCGGCCGAGGGGGCGATGGGCGGAGCGCAGGCTTCCGCCATGGCGGGCTTCCTCGACCGGCTGCCGAGCCTCGCCCCCGCTGAACGCGCGCTCGCGGTGCATCTTGGGGTTTTCCCGCGCGCCGGCTCCACGGCCGCTCCAGCCTATGCCGCCAGGAACACGCCGCCGGTGGCGGCGTCCACCACCGACGCAGGTCGTCCGGACAGCCGCCAGCCGTCCCTCGCGCGCCAGACGAAGTCCTTCACCACTCCGCCCGCCGCCAAATCTGACAAGCCGACGGCTGCCCCCGCTCTGTCTGCGGCGATTAAGCGGCCGGAACCCGTGCCCAGCTCGTCGGCCCAGCCTTCCGCGCCTCCCGCATCCGGAACGACCCCCTCGGTGGCCGCTCCGTTCTCGATCGCGGCACCCTCTGCCTCCAGTTCCACCGTGCCAGTGGTGATTGCCGAGAGGCCGGTCGCCGCCGAGCCCCAGCCGACGACCGCCGCCCCGGTGCCGTCCGCCGCTTCCCCCACCGAACTCGCAGGCGCGACCGCTGCCACCACGCAGCCCAAGCCGGCCGAAGCCCAGCCCAGCGGCTCCCGCCTCGCCGATCTTGCTAGCGCGCTCGAGGGCATACGGGAGAAGGAGCCGACGGCCCCCGCCGCCAAGCCGGCCGTTGCACCGGCCAAGCCCGCCGCCAAAGCGGCAACTCCTACCAAGACCGCGGCCGCGACCACCAAGCCTGCGGCCACGGCGACGAAGCCGGCCGCCAAGCCGATCGCCGGCCCAGCAGCCGCGAAGAAGCCCGCAGCGCCGGCGGAACAGAGCCGCCACTGGGTCCAGGTTGCCGGCGGCGCGGACAAGACTGCGCTTCCGCGCACCTTCGCGACCTTGAAGGGAAAGGCGCCCAAGCTGCTCGCCACCCGCTCCGCCTGGACGACTCCGCTCAATGCGACCAACCGGCTTCTGGTGGGCCCGTTCGACAGCGCCAAGGCGGCTCAGGAATTCGTCAACGCGCTCAAGGAATCCGACGTGAGCGCCTTCGCGTGGCAGAGCCCGGCGGGGCAAAAGATCGAGAAGCTTCCGGCGAAGTGAAGCCGCTCGCCCGCTGCGCCAGCGACCCCGCCGCCTCGCGCGGGCGGCTCCATGGCCAGGCTCCGGGAAGCCAGCGCGGCCCCCGCGACGCCTTTCAACGCGATCGGGATCGGATCATCCACTCCGTCCCCTTCCGCCGCCTCAGGCACAAGACCCAGGTGTTCGTCGCTCCGGACGGGGACCATTTTCGGGTGCGCCTGACCCACAGCCTCGAAGTTGCCCAGATCGGCCGCACCCTCGCCCGGGCGCTCGGGCTCAACGAGGACCTGACCGAGGCGCTCTGCCTCGCCCACGATATCGGCCACCCGCCCTTCGGCCATTCGGGCGAGGACGTCCTCCAGGCGGCAATGGCGGAGGCCGGAGGCTTCGACCATAACGCCCAGACGATCCGCCTGCTGACTCGGCTTGAAAGCCCTTACCCTAACCACCCCGGCCTCAACCTGAGCTGGGAGACGCTTGAAGGGCTCGCCAAGCATAACGGACCGGTGGCGGAGGCGCCCTGGGCCTTGGCCGAAGCGGACGCCGAGTGGGATCTGGCGCTGAAGACGTGGCCGAGCCTCGAAGCCCAGATCGCGGCCATTGCCGACGACATCGCCTACGACAATCACGACATAGACGACGGCCTTCGCTCCGGCCTCTTCTCGCTGGAGGAGCTGCTCGAAGTGCCTCTGGTGGCGAGGATGTGGGCGGCGGTGCAGGCCCGTTATCCGGACGTGGAGGAGGCGCGGCTGGTGCCGGAGCTGGTGCGCGACCAGATCGGTCTGATGGTGAACGATGTACTCCAGGAGACCAGCCGCCGGGTGTCGGAAGCCGGAGTGGAGAGCCTTGAGGATGTGCAGCAGGCAGGCCGCTCACTGGCCGGTTTCTCCCCCTCCCTCGAAGTGGAGGAGCGGACTCTGAAACGCTTGCTGCACAGGCGGATGTACAATGCAGAGCCGGTGATGGCAGTTCGGGCGGAGGCGCAACGCGTCCTCGCCAACCTCTTCTCCGCCTATCGCAATGATCCCCGCTTGCTCCCGCCCGAGTGGCGTCCCGACGCAAGTGACGAGGTAACCACGCTCCGCTCGATCGGCGACTTCGTCTCGGGAATGACCGACCGCTACGCCATCGCTCGCCACCGCGAGCTGGTCGGGCCGGTCGAGCTTCCTGAGAGTTTCTGAACATGCGCGTGGCACTGATTGGAGCCACCGGTTTGGTCGGAGGTATCCTTGCGGGGCGCCTCAGTGAATTGGGCCATGAAGTTCACGCACTACAGAGACGGCCAGGAGGCGCAGACGGTGTGTCGGTGCACGTGGCAGAGCCAGAGACTTGGAAGAGTCTGATCGAAGAAATTCGTCCAGAGACGGCAATCTCGGCGCTCGGAACTACTATGAGAAAGGCTGGCTCTGAGGCCGTGTTCCGGACCGTCGATTACGAGATGGTGCTCGCCTTTGCCCTGGCCGCGCGTGCCGCTGGCGCGCACCGGATGGTAACCGTCTCCTCGGTCGGCGCAGCCGCGGCTTCTAGCAACTTCTACCTTCGGATTAAGGGCGAGATGGAGCGCGACCTCCGCTCCTTAGGCTTCCACCGACTCGATGTGTTCCGGCCCGGTCTACTCCGGGGCGAGCGCGGCACGGACCGACGGCTAGCAGAGCGGATCGGCATCCTAGTGAGCCCAGTCGTGGATCTGTTCCTGCAAGGCCCTTTCGCACGGTATGCGTCGACGCCTGCAGCCGGGCTGGCTGAGGCGGTAGCCGGGGCGCTTTTAGACGACCGCCCTGGCGCCTTCGTGTGGGAAAATCCGCACTTCTTCTGGCTGGCGGACGAGCTCTGGCCCTACCTTTGAATCCCGCGGCCGTTCCGTTAAAGCCGCGCCTCCCTTTCAGTGTAGGCCCTGCAGTGACCCTCTACGCCCGTTTCGCCGCGCATCTCGACGCCGTGCTCGACAGCCTGGAAGCCGAGGGGCAGCTCGTGCCGGGCCTCGATCGCGCTGCGATGGCGGTCGAGCCTCCGCGGGACCCCACGCATGGTGATCTCGCGACCAACGTCGCCATGGTGCTGGCGAAGCGGGCAAGCACGAACCCACGCGCACTGGCGGGGCTGATCGCCCCAAGGCTGGAGGCGCTGGAGGAGGTCGCGGCGGCGGAAATTGCCGGGCCGGGCTTTATCAACATCCGCCTCTCGCCGGCCGTGTGGCAGGAGGAGATGCGCGCGATCCTGCAAGCGGGGGAAGGCTATGGCCGCTCCGCCCTCGGCGCTGGAAGGCGCGTGAACGTCGAATATGTTTCTGCCAACCCCACGGGCCCGATGCACATGGGCCATTGCCGGGGCGCGGTGGTCGGGGACGCACTCGCCAGCCTGCTCGAATATGCCGGCTATGAGGTAACCCGCGAATATTATGTCAACGATGCGGGCGGTCAGGTCGACGTCCTCGCCCGCTCGGCGCACCTTCGCTACCTCGAGGCGCTCGGCCGCGAGATCGGTGAGATACCGGAGGGCCTCTACCCCGGCGACTATTTGAAGCCGGTCGGTCACGCGCTCGCGACGGATTTAGGCGACCGGTTCGCCGACGCTCCGGAAGGCGAATGGCTGGAGCTTTTCAGGAAACGGACGGTCGAGCACATGATCCTCCTCATCAAGGAGGACCTGGCCAAGCTCGGCGTCCATCACGACCTGTTCTCATCGGAGCTGGAGGTTCAGGAATCCGGCGCCGTCGATCGGGCCTTCGAACTGCTCGCCGAGAAGGGGCTGGTCTATCGCGGTATCCTTCCCCCGCCCAAGGGGAAGGCTGTCGAGGATTGGGAGCCGATCGAACTGCTCCTCTTCCGCTCGACCGCCTATGGCGACGACCAGGACCGGCCGATCAGGAAGTCCGACGGAAGCTGGACTTATTTCGCCGCGGACACGGCCTATCACATGCAGAAGCTCCAGGCTTCGGACGAGCTGATCAACGTCTGGGGTGCCGACCATACGGGAACGGTGAAGCGCACCCAGGCGGCGGTGCAGGCGCTTGCCGGCCGGCCGGCGCTCGACGTCAAGCTCGTCCAGATGGTGCGGCTGCTCCGGGCCGGAGAGCTGGTCAAGATGTCGAAGCGCTCGGGAAGCTTCGTCACCCTCGCCGAAGTGGTCGAGGAGGTGGGGAAGGACGTCGTCCGCTTCACGATGCTGACCCGGAAGAACGATGCGCAGATGGACTTCGACTTCGCCAAGGTGGTGGAGGCGTCGAAGGACAATCCGGTCTTTTACGTCCAATATGCCCATGCGCGGATCCGCTCACTCCACCGCAAGGCCGGCGCGCTAGGGCTGGAGCCGGGGGGCGGAGCGGATCTCGACCTGCTCGACCAGGAGGAGCTCGGCCTGGTGAAGCTGGCGGCCCAATTCCCCCGCGTCGTCGAAAGCGCGGCTCAGGCCCACGAGCCGCACCGGATCGCTTTCTATCTCCACGATCTCGCCGCCGCCTTCCATGCGCTCTGGAACCGGGGCAACGACGATCCTTCCCGCCGCTTCCTCCTTGAGGATAATCGGGAATTAACGAAGGCGCGGCTAGAACTCGCCGCTGCAATAGGGCAAATTGTCCGCAACGGCCTCGGCATCATGGGTGTGACCGCCGCGGAGGAGATGCAGTGATGACCGACAACCCCGCGCTCGACCCCGACGACCGTCTCCCCTGGCTTGAAGCCGTGGAGGATAGCGGCGAGGCGGAAGGGCCTTCCGTTCTGAAGCTGATCGTCGCCGTCCTGATCGGCCTCGCCGCGATCGGCGGGATCGTCGGCGGCCTCTTCTGGCTGAACAACCGCAGCGGCGGATCCGGCGGGAACGGGGAGCTGATCGAGGCTCCCGAAGGCGCCTACAAGGTCCGTCCGGACGATCCCGGAGGGATGGACGTGGAGGGCGAAGGCGACACCGCTTTCGCCGCGACCACCGGGGCCGACCCCAAGGGCACGATCAACACCAACGCGGTCGCCGAAACGCCGGTCACGAAGGACGACGCGCTTCTCAAGGCGCCGGCTCCGAGCAATGCCGGCTCCACCCCTGCCCCCGCCCCTGGCGCGACCCCCGCACCCGCGCCCACGGCGGGCGGGGCAACGATCCAGCTCGGCGCCTTTTCGAGCCAGGCCGGTGCGACGAACGCCTGGAAGGCGCTTTCCGGCCGCTTCGGCTATCTCGCGCCGCTCAGCCACAGCGTCGTCCCGGTCAGCAGCGGCGGCAAGACGCTCTACCGCCTGCGCGCCAGCGGCCCGGGCGCCGCCGAGCTTTGCGGGCGCCTGCGCGTCGCCGGCGAGACCTGCGTCACGATAAACTAGTGCAGGCGGCGATCTACGGCCTCGCGGGCGAGCGGCTCACTTCCGACGAGCGCGCCTTCTTCCGCGACTCCGATCCCGCCGGCTATATCCTCTTCGCCCGCAACTGCACCGGCCGTGAGCAGATGCGGGCGCTCACCGACGAGCTTCGGGCTCTCCACGGCCGCGACGATGTGCCCATCCTGATCGACCAGGAAGGCGGCCGGGTCGCCCGAATGAAGCCGCCCGTCTGGCCGGAATTCCCCTGCGCCGACCGCTTCGCCGCTCTCTACCGGAAGGCCCCGATGACCGCGATCGAGGCGGCGCGGGCCAATGCCGCCGCTCTGGGTGCCGTCCTTCGGGAGGTCGGCGTGAACGTCGACTGCCTCCCCCTGCTCGACGTGCGCCAGCCGGGCGCCGACGACATCATCGGCGACCGCGCCCTGGGGTGCGAGCCGATGCAGGTTGCGGCGCTCGGCCGCGCGGTGCTCGACGGGCTTCGCTCGGGCGGGGTCGTGGGGGTCGTCAAGCATATCCCCGGCCATGGGCGTGCCCTCGCCGACAGCCATAAGACCCTGCCGGTGGTGAGCGCGAGCGAGGAGGAACTGGAAGTGGACGTGGAGCCGTTCCGCACGCTCAGCGACGCTCCGATGGGGATGACCTCCCACCTCCTCTACACGGCCTGGGACTCCGAGCGGCCGGCCAGCCAGTCGCCGATCGTCATCGGCGATATCATCCGCGGCCGAATCGGCTTCGACGGCTTCCTGATGACCGACGACCTGGGAATGCACGCCCTCACCGGCGGCTTCGGCGAACGCACCCGCCGCGCCCTCGGCGCCGGCTGTGACGCGGTCCTCCATTGCTCGGGCGTCATGGAGGAGATGCTGGCGGTGGCAAGCGCGGCGGGCGATCTTCCTGAGCCAGGCCGCGGGCGGCTCGCGCGCGCGATAGCGGGCGCGGGCGGCGACGCGGCGGCGAGCTACGAAGAGCTTGCAGCCAGGAGGGATCGCCTGCTGGGATACGCCTGACGTCAGCCTTTTTCCGCGCGGCAATTGGCATTTGCATCCGTTTCGGAGGGATGCCAGTATGATGCGTCAGCACTCACAGGCCTTGGCCGGGGGCGATGGAGGTTCTGCCGGATGAGCGGCAGGCCTCAACCAGGGAGAAGAAGGATGTCTGAACAGATCATCGAAATGACGGCCGAGGAATGCGAAGGCGTCACCGGCGGCAACGGCGGCGGCCTGACCTTGTCCGGCGGCTATACGTCTCCCCCTGCCCCGGAGGGCGGCACGGGAGCCGCGGGCTCCGGTCACTAAGAGGTGCTCGAGAGCTGTCGTTGGGGAATGAAAACTCCAGCGACAGCTGGAGGCGGCCGTGCAGCTCGAAGGCCGCTAAATCGACACTTGACGCGTGGACGGGCCGCCCCTCGATGGTGAAGGCAGCCCGCCGCGTCTGAAGATGGCGAGTGTTCCCCAAACGGCTCTGCGATGGCCGAGCAGATCACAAAATGACGGCTGACGAATGCCAACGCTCCCGACGGCGGCGACAGCGGCCTTACTCGTGGGCGGCTGGGCGCCGTTCCCCCCCCCCACCCTGCAAATCGGTGAGTCGCAGCAGAACGAGCGGCTTCTCGCCCCCGCTTCTTCGCCAACCGCTTGGTAGTTCTACAGAATACGACCTCTTGCCATTCTGGATGGAATTTCGCACAAGTTCGGATGCGCCGGTTCAGGCGCAGATCCGACAGGGAGGAAACAATGGCTGAGAAGATCGTCGAACTTTCCATCGAGGAGACCGAAGCCGTGAGCGGCGGCAGCGGGTACACCGCGATCAGCCATGCGGCTCCGACCGCGCCGTCCGATCCCGAGAATCGCAGCGGCTACATTGGAGCCGGCAGCTAAGCTCACTACGTTTTGAAGATATGTAGGGGCGCTTCCTCGCTGGAAGCGCCCTAACAGGGAGGAAACAATGGCTGAGAAGATCGTCGAGTTGTCGGCCAAGGAGACCGAAACCGTCAGCGGCAGCGCTGGCGGCGGATACATCACGGCGAGCGGCGCGGCACCTGATGCCTCTCCCCCCTCCACCGATAGCCGCGGCGGCGGATACATAACTTCAACCGGTTGATTGATCCGGACTTTCGCACATCGTGGCGCATCTTCGCTGGAAGCGCCCAACAGGGAGGAAAAAGATGGCTGAAAAGATCGCCGAATTATCGACCCAGGAGACCGAAGCGGTCAGCGGCGGCGCGGGCGGCGGATACATCACCTCAAGCGGCGCGGCACCTGATGCCTCGTCGCCCCCAGCCGATAGCCGCGGCGGCGGATATATTACAGCGACCGGTTGATCGATCGATCTCGGACTTCCAAAAGCCAGGGCGCTTCCCTCGGGGAGCGCCCTTTCTCATGTCTCAGCCCTGAGACAACCATCGCGGAGTAGATAGACCTTGCCCGCCGCGTCGATCGTCTCGGCTCGGTGAGCGATCACGATGCGCGTAATGCCTAGGTTCGAAATGGCTGCGTTCACCGCTTTCTCGTGCGCCACGTCGAGATGCGAGGTCCCCTCGTCCACGATCAGCAGCTTCGGCCGCCGGTAGAGGGCCCTGGCGAGAAGGACCCGCTGCTTCTGCCCGCCCGACAGGGTCGAGCCCATGTCCCCCACCAGGGTGTCGTAGCCCATCGGCATGGCGGCTATGTCGTCGTGGATGGCGGCTGCCCTCGCCGACTCCACGATCCGGTCCATGTCGGCCGCCTCGTCGAACAAAGCGATATTGTCGGCGAGCGAGCCGGCGAACAAATGGTCGTCCTGAAGAACGGCGGCGATCTGCTCATGATAGCTTTTGTAGCCGAAGCGGGAGAGGCCGAGTCCGTCCACAAGCATCTCGCCGCCCTCAGGCTCAACCAGTCCGAGCAGGATCTTCACCAGCGTGGATTTGCCGCCGCCGGAAGGGCCGGTGACTGCGACATGCTCGCCCGGCTCGACCGCCAGGCTGATGTCGCGCAGCACGAGCGGGTCGCTGGGGCTGTAGCGGTAGCTTACGTTCCGAAGCTCGATCCGCCCCCGAAGCTCGGTGCGGGTCCCGACGCTCGGGCCGAAGCTTACATCCTCTCCGGCAAGGGCAATGTCCGACAGCCGTTCGAGATGGAGGCCGAGCATCCGGAAGGCGATGGCCTGATCGACCAGCGAGGCGCCGCGGGTCAGGAACTGGGTTTTGTAAGCGATGTAGGCGAAGACCATTCCGACGCTGAACCCGCCGTCGATGACGAAGCCGATCGCCAGCCAGACGGCGGCGACCGTCTCGAGCCCGAAGATGAGCGTATTGGCGGCCTGTTGCCAGATACCGATCCGCCCGAGCTCGATCCGGCTGTTGACCGCGTCGGTAAGCGCCGTCTGCCAGAGCGCGTGCCGCGTCGCTTCCCGATTGAACAGCCTCAGCGTCGTGATTCCGCGAAGCGTCTCGATCAGGATCGACTGTTCCCGGGCGCCGGTGACGATGCTGGCCTCCTGGGCGCTGCGTTGCTGAGCGAAGGAGACGATCCTTACGAGAAGGTAGAGGAGGAAGGCGAAGAGGGCGAGCAGCGTCAGGGCCGTGCTGTAGAAGAACATCAGCGCCAGCGTGAAGATTGCGAGCGCGCCGTCGACCAGCGCCGCCACCGCGCCTTGTGTGAGCGCTTGCTGGATAGGGGCGATGGACTGGAAACGGGAGAGGATGTCGCCGACGTGGCGCTTCTCGAACCAGTCGACCGGCAGGCGGAACAGGCGGCGCGCGATATTGGCCGCAACTCCGAAGCTGAGCGAGGAGCCCGCCGAGAGCAGGACGAAGGAGCGAAGCAAAGAGGCCGCCCCGTTGATCAGCGTGAACAGCCCGAAGCCGACCGCCAGCACCGTCAGCAGGTCGCGGTCCAGCGCCGGCAGCACCTGATCAATGGCGAGCTGCATGTAATAAGGCGATGCAAGCACGAACGCCTGCATGACGAGGCTCAGAACCAGCGTCTGGAGCAGGGCCCGCTTGAGGCCCGTCATGCGCCTCCACAATTGCGGCAGCCTCAGCCTCTCGCCGCGGTGGTCTGGCTCGAAATCCTCCGCCGGGCTGAGCTCAAGCGCGACCCCGGTGAAATGCTTCGAGAGTTCATCGCGATCGTACCAGCGGGAGCCGACCGCCGGATCATGGATGAGCGCTCGGCCGCCCTTCATCCGCTCCAGCACCACATAATGGGTCATGTCCCAATGGAGGATCGCTGGCATGGCCAGGTCCGGCAGGCTCTCCAGCGGCAGCTTCACGGCGCGGCTGGAAAGGCCGATCCGGTCCGCGACCGCGATCAGCGCCTTGAGCGGCGCCCCCCGCAGGGACGGAGCATATTGGCGCCGCAGGGTGCCGAGGCTGATATGCAGGCCGTGGAAGCCGGCCACCATGGCGAGCGCGGCGAGACCGCATTCGGCGATCTCCGTCTGGCGGACGAGGCGCACGCGCGGACGGCCCATGAAACCGAGTTGGAGCTCCGCGTTCATCGGCCGCGCACCGCCAGAAGCGGCTCGAACAGCCATTCGAACAAAGTCCGCTCGTCGGTCACGATCCGCGCCGTGAGCCGCATTCCCGGAAGGAGCGGCTGCCTTTTCCCGAAGGCAGACACCCAGGGCCGGTCCAGAGCGACGCTAACGAGATAGGCCGGCATTTCCGTTCCCGCCTCGTCCTTGGCGGGCACGGTGGCGGTGGAAATGGCGGCGATCCGCCCAGGCACCGTTCCGAAGCGCTGGTATGGGAAAGCGTCGACGGCGACCCGGACTTCCTGGCCCACTTGAAGGAACCCGGCGGCGCTCGTGGGCACATGGAGCTCGGCCCGCGGCACCGCGCCGTCAGGCAGGATCGACATCAGCCGCTCCTGCCCGCCAAGCGCCTGCCCCGGCCTGGCGGTGAGTGCGGTCACTCGTCCCGAGAGCGGCGCCGTCAGCGAATAGCCCCGCCCGGCCTGGGTCTCAGCGCGCTTCTGGGCGAGCTCGGCGCGCGTCGAGGAAAGGCCCGCTTTCCTCGCGCCTGCCTCCGCCCGCGTCTGCGCGATCCGCCACTGCGCCTCGGCCAGAGCCGAGGTCTTGCCTGAACGAAGCTCCTCCAGTTGCGCCATGCGCTGCCGGCGGGAGAGCAGGATTTCCTCCCGCGCCAGAAGGTCGCGGCGGCTGATATAACCGCGCCGGGCGACCTCCTGGACGAGATCCACCTCCTTCTGCGCACTCGCCACCAGGTCGCGCTGCACGTCCATCTGCCGGTCGAGGCTCTGCAGCTCTCCGGCAAGTCCGCGTATCTCGGCCGAAATCCGGTGGCGCTCCGCGGCAGCGGCGCTGCCGAGGTCTCCGCCTTGACGAGCGAGCTCCGCCTCCTGCCGGTCGAGCGCCTCGAGCACTCGCGCCGGGCCTGTGCCGCCGGCGGCGAGGCTCTCTTCCGCGCGGATCTCCACAAGCGGAGCGCCAGCGCTTACCCGCTGCCCGTCGCGAACCTTCACTGCGGTGACAATCCCCGGCCGCGTCGGAACGACAGGCGCCACACCACGGTCCAGGGCGACGGCGCCGCGCACCGTCTCCACCCGCGCATAGGTAGCGAGCGAGAGGAGCAGCAAGGCCGCAGCAAGCGCGCCGAGAAGCGTGAAGCCGATGATCTGCCACGACAGCGGCAGGGCGAGGCTGATCTCGCCGTGCAGGCGGTCCGCGCGATATTCGAGGGCTTCTTTGCGGAACAGCGTCACTGGCACCTGCCTATTATCCCTGCGCAATACGCTAGGCCAGCCCTCCGCCCGATGTCAGCCTTTTTGTCACTGCCGGGCGAGCGCCAAGCCTCGGGTTGAGCCGGTCGGCGCGAGCCGCTATCGGCGGGGCCAAGCAAAGGACTTAGCATGGCCGAATTCGCCCTCCCGAAGAACAGCAAGATCAAAGGCAAGGGTGTCGAGCATCGCGACCCTGCGGGGCCGGGGCGGACCAAGAGGTTCAAGATCTACCGCTACGACCCGGAGACGGGGGAGAATCCGCGCTACGACACCTACGAGCTGAACCTCGACGCCACCGGCCCGATGGTGCTCGACGCCCTGCTGCGCATCAAGAACGACGTCGATCCGACGCTCACCTTCCGCCGCTCCTGCCGCGAGGGAATTTGCGGCTCCTGCTCGATGAACATGAACGGGCGCAACGGCCTCGCCTGCACCACCGCCATCGAGGACTATAAGGGTGACGTTCGGATCACGCCGCTTCCGCACATGGACGTGATCAAGGACCTGGTGCCCGATTTCACCCACTTCTTCGCCCAATATGCCTCGATCGAGCCGTGGCTGAAGACCAAAACGCCCGACCCGTCCGGCAAGGAGCGGCTTCAGTCTCCGGAGGAGAGGGCGAAGCTGGACGGGCTCTACGAGTGCATCCTTTGCGCCTGCTGCTCTTCCTCCTGCCCGAGCTATTGGTGGAATTCCGACCGTTTCCTCGGTCCGGCCATCCTCCTCCAGGCCTATCGCTGGCTGGCCGACAGCCGCGACGAATTTTCGGGCGAGCGGCTGGACGAGCTTGAGGACCCGTTCCGCCTCTATCGCTGCCACACGATCATGAACTGCGCGAACGTCTGCCCGAAGGGGCTCAACCCGGCCAAGGCGATCGCCGAGACCAAGAAGCTGCTCGTGGAGCGGGCGATTTGAGCGAGGGGGCGACCGAACGCCGCCTCCACCCGCGCATCCGCCACGAGCCAGACCCGGAGCATCCGGGCTGGTGGACCTGGGACCTCTCCGACCAGCAGGACCGCTACAACCGCACGATCGGCAAGCTTCTGGTGCGCGGCGACGGGGACGGGCGGGCGAGCTGCCGGATGTTCCCCGAGATCGAGCATTCGAACCTAGGCAACATCGTCCATGGCGGGGCGATCCTGACCTTTATCGACATGGCCATGTTCGCGGGCGGCTATGCGGCCGGAGCGGACCTTGGCCCGTCGGTGACGCTCGACCTTTCGGCGCAATTCCTTTCGGGCGCGAAGCTCGGGGTACCGCTCGACTGCTCGGTGGAGCTTCTGCGCGAGAGCCGCAACCTGGCGGCGATGCGCGGGATGGTGGAGCAGGAGGGAGAGCGGGTCGCCGCCTGGTCGGGGACCCTGAGGAAGCTGAGCCGCCGGTGAGCGGGCTCGCGGAATGTTATCAAAGGCTGCTGGCCGCGGGGGAGCTGAAGCCCGACGAGGATCAGGCCCGTGCGGTCGAGGTGCTCGACCGGCTGGCAGAGACGCTGCGTGAGAAGCCTGTGGGCTTCGTCTCCCGCCTCTTCGGCAAGGCGGTGTCCCGACCGCGCGGAGCTTATCTTTGGGGCGGGGTGGGCCGCGGAAAATCGATGCTGATGGACCTCGCCTTCAGCACCATCGACATCGATCGCAAGCGCCGGGTCCACTTTCACGAATTTATGTTGGAGGTGCATGAGCGGCTGCGGAGGGAGCGGACCAAGGAAGCCGGAGACCCGATCCCGCCGCTCGCGCGCGCCATCGCCGCGGAGGCGCGGCTCCTCGCCTTCGACGAAATGGTGATCAACAACAGCGCCGACGCGATGATCCTCTCGCGCCTCTTCTCGCAGCTGCTTGAGAACGGGGTCACCGTCGTCACCACGTCGAACCGGCCGCCGCGCGACCTCTACCTCGGGGGCCTCAACCGCGAGCTCTTCCTCCCCTTTATCGCCCTCGTCGAGCGGGAGCTGGACGTGGTGCCGCTGAACGGCCCGACCGACTACCGGCTGGAGCGACTGGGCGGCTTCCCCACCTGGTACGTGCCGAACGGGCCGGAAGCGACACAGGCGCTCAGCGCGGCTTTTTTCCGCCTCACCGACTACCCGCCCGAGGACCGGGAGCATGTCCCCGCCGAGGACATCCCGGTGCAGGGAGCGCGCACGCTCCACGTTCCCAAGAGCCTCAAAGGGGTGGCGGTCTTTTCGTTCAAGCGCCTGTGCGGCGAGGCGCGGGGGGCGGCTGACTATCTGGCCATCGCCCGGCGGTACCACAGCGTCATCCTGGTCGGTATCCCCGTCCTGGGCGCGGAAAAGAGGAACGAGGCCGCCCGCTTCGTCACCCTCATCGACACCCTCTACGAGCATAAAGTGAAGCTGCTCGCCAGCGCCGATGCCGAGCCGGCCGGGCTTTACCCACGCGGCGACGGCGCCTTCGAGTTCGAACGAACCGTCTCAAGGCTGATGGAGATGCAGTCACAGGACTATCTCGCCGCCGGCCACGGCGAGGAAGGCTGACCCCGCCGCGGCTAAAATCCCGCGCCGAGGCGGTTGCCCCTCCGCCCTCGCGGGGCTAAGCGGGCGCCACATCCGCTGCGGCGTCCTGCCGCGCGTCCCGCTTTGAAGAGAAAGGCTGGAGCAGCCCCATGGCTCGCAACAAAATCGCGCTTATCGGTTCCGGCATGATCGGCGGAACGCTCGCCCACCTCGCGGGCATTCGGGAAATGGGGGACATTGTCCTCGTCGACGTCGCGGAGGGCATTCCGCAAGGCAAGGCGCTCGACATCGCCCAGGCCGCGCCGGTCGAGGGCTTCGACGCGAAGCTGACCGGCACCAACGATTATGCCGACATTGCCGGAGCGGATGTGTGCATCGTCACCGCCGGAGTCGCCCGCAAGCCGGGCATGAGCCGCGACGATTTGCTCGGCATCAACCTCAAGGTGATGAAGGCGGTCGGCGAGGGCATCAAGACGCACGCCCCGGACAGCTTCGTCATCTGCGTCACCAACCCGCTCGACGCGATGGTCTGGGCGCTTCGCGAATTTTCCGGCCTTCCGCACCAGCGGGTCGTCGGGATGGCGGGCGTCCTGGACTCGGCGCGCTTCCGCCACTTCCTCGCCGAGGAGTTCAACGTCTCGGTCGAGGACGTCACCGCCTTCGTTTTGGGCGGCCATGGCGACACGATGGTGCCCGTCACCGCCTATTCGACCGTCGCAGGCATCCCGATCCCGGACCTCATCAAGATGGGCTGGTCGAGCCAGGAGCGGATCGACGCCATCGTCCAGCGCACCCGCTCGGGCGGCGGCGAGATCGTCGCGCTGCTGAAGACCGGCTCGGCCTATTACGCCCCGGCGACGGCGGCGCTCGACATGGCTGAGAGCTTCCTCAAGGACAAGAAGCGCGTCCTTCCGTCGGCCGCCTATCTCACCGGCCAATATGGGGTGAACGACCTCTATGTCGGCGTTCCTGTTGTGATCGGCGGCGGCGGCGTCGAGCGGATCGTGGAGATCGAGCTGGACGAGAGCGCCCGCTCCAACTTCCAGGTCTCGGTCGATGCGGTGAAGGAGCTGCTCGAAGCCTGCAAGGGTATCGACAGCTCGCTCGCCTGATGCTTCTCCTCGCCGCCTTGCTCCTCGCCGCCGAGCCCGCCGCCGCGGAGCGGGAAGTGCTGGACTCCTTCAAGGCGGCCTGCGCCCGGCCCGGAAACATCGAAGAGATGAAGGCCGATGCCGTGGCGGCGGGGTGGGAGCCGATCGCCGATGAGGCGGAGCCGCGCGTCGCTCGGCTGAATGAGCTCGGCCGGAAGTCGGTCGAGAAGGACGCCAAGACTGCGGGCGCCAACTACCGCCGCTCCTTCGGCGAGCGCGTGGTCTTCCTGATCCTCTCACGCTACGAGGACAAGACGGGGGTGTGGGGCGCGGGTTGCCGCCTCTACGATTTCGAGGCGACGGTGCCGCTGGACTCGGCGATGCTCGAGGGCTGGATGGGGAAGCCGCCGACCGGCGTCCAAAACCCCCTCCCCGGTCTGAGCAAGCATCTGTGGGAGCCTGGCTGGCGCGACGGCATCACCCTCGAGGTGAACCATGTGCCCCAAGGGCACGAAGTTGGAAAAATGTTCGGCCTCAGCGGCAACATCCTCGTCGCCCAGGCTCTTGGAGGCTTTTGAATGTCGATCCTTGTAAACTCCAACACCAAGGTGATCACCCAGGGGATCACAGGCGCCCAAGGCACGTTCCACACGGAGCAGGCGATTGCCTACGGCACTAAGATGGTCGGCGGCGTCACACCCGGCAAAGGAGGGCAGACCCATATCGGCCTCCCCGTCTTCGACACGGTTGAGCAGGCGGTGAAGGAGACGGGGGCCGACGCTTCGGTCATCTACGTGCCCCCGCCCTTCGCGGCCGATTCGATCCTGGAGGCGATCGACGCCGAGGTTCCGCTCATCGTCTGCATCACCGAGGGCATTCCGGTGCTCGACATGGTGCGGGTGAAGCGCGCGCTCTCCGGCTCGAAGTCGCGGCTGATCGGCCCGAACTGCCCAGGCGTCCTTACGCCGGGCGAGTGCAAGATCGGGATCATGCCCGGAAGCATCTTCAGCAAGGGATCGGTCGGGGTCGTCAGCCGCTCGGGCACCCTCACCTACGAGGCGGTGTTCCAGACTTCGAACGAGGGGCTCGGGCAGACGACCGCGGTCGGGATCGGCGGCGACCCGGTGAACGGCACCAACTTCATCGACGTGCTCGAGCTGTTCCTCGCCGACCCCGAGACCCAGTCGATCATCATGATCGGCGAGATCGGCGGCTCGGCCGAGGAGGAGGCCGCCCAGTTCCTGAAGGACGAGGCCCGCGCCGGCCGCTCCAAGCCCACCGTCGGCTTCATCGCCGGCCGGACGGCGCCTCCGGGGCGGCGCATGGGCCATGCCGGGGCGATCGTCTCCGGCGGCAAGGGCGGCGCCGAGGACAAGATCGCCGCGATGGAAGAGGCTGGAATCCGCGTCTCCCCGAGCCCATCTGAGCTGGGATCGACCCTGACGGCGCTTTTGAAGGGCTGAGGGATAGGCTTGGCCGCCGCGCGCGTTTGAGGTGCGGCACTTCGAGAAGAGGCGGTTAGTGGAGAGTATCGGCACCGAACGCGAGCAGGGGCCAAGCTGGGCGCGCCCCAACTGGCCGTTCGTCGAGCTGGACGAGGCCAATTCCGGCCTCGACCCCACGCTGATGGCGCTGGCCGCGCCCGTCGCCAAGCAGGCGAAGGCCGAGGCCGCGGCGGCGGGGAAGTCCGACGCCGAGATCGAGCAGGCGGCGCGCGATTCCATCCAGGCGATGATCCTCATCCGCACCTACCGGGTGCGCGGGCACCTCGCCGCGGACCTCGACCCGCTTCGGCTCACCGAGCGGGAGCTCCCCGCGGACCTCACCCCCGAATATCACGGCTTTTCCACTGACGCGCTCGACCGCCAGGTCTATCTCGGCGGGACGCTGGGGCTCCAGCGGGCGACGGTACGGCAGCTCGTCGAGGTCCTTCGCCGCAATTACTGCGGCAAGATCGGCCTCGAATATATGCACATCAACGACCTGGAGGAGCGGCGCTTCCTCCAGGACCGGATGGAGGGGCCGGAAGCCGAGATCCGCTTTACGTCCGAAGGCAAGCAGGCGATCCTCTCCAAGGTGATCGAGGGCGAGCAGTGGGAGAAGTTCCTCGCCCGCAAATATGTCGGCACCAAGCGCTTCGGCCTCGACGGCGGCGAATCCATGGTCCCCGCCTTGGAAGCGGTGATCAAATATGGCGGCCAGTACGGGGTCGAGGACATCGTCTTCGGCATGGCCCATCGCGGCCGCCTCAACGTTCTCGCCAACGTGATGGGCAAGCCCTACCGCGCCATCTTCTCCGAGTTCGCGGGCGGCGCTTCGAACCCGGCGGACGTCGGCGGATCGGGCGACGTCAAGTACCATCTCGGAACCTCGTCCGACCGCGAGTTCGAGGGGGTGAAGGTCCACCTCTCGCTCCTCCCCAATCCGTCGCACCTCGAGGCGGTGAACCCGGTCGTTCTCGGCAAGGCCCGGGCGGAGCAGACCGCGCGGGGCGACACCGAGGGCGCCAAGGTCCTCCCCGTCCTCCTCCACGGCGACGCGGCCTATGCGGGCCAGGGCATCGTCGCCGAGATCCTCGCCCTCTCCGGCCTTCCCGGTTACGGCACCGGCGGGACGATTCATTTCATCATCAACAACCAGGTGGGGTTCACCACCTCGCCGCAATTCGCGCGATCGTCCCCCTACCCGTCGGACATCGCCAAGATGGTCCAGGCGCCGATCCTCCACGTGAACGGCGACGACCCGGAGGCGGTCACTTTCGCCTGCAAGCTCGCGATCGAATATCGCCAGACCTTCAAGCGCGACATCGTCATCGACATGTGGTGCTACCGCCGCTTCGGCCATAACGAGGGCGACGAGCCGAGCTTCACCCAGCCGCTCATGTACGCCAAGATCAAGAACCACCCGCCGGTGAGCGACATCTACGGCGCCCGGCTGGTGAAGGAGGGCGTGGTCGACCGCGCCTGGATCGACGGCCGCATCGGCGACTTCACCGCCATCCTGGAAAGCGAGTTCGAGGCGGCGAAATCCTACCTCCCCAACAAGGCGGACTGGTTCGAGGGCCGCTGGACCGGCCTCGGGCGCCCCGAGACTCCGGAGACCGAACGTCGGAACGCGGAAACGGGCGTCGCAGAGGACGTTTACCGCGACGTGGGGCGGATCCTGACAATAGTCCCCGAAGGCCTAACGGTCCACAAGACGCTTCAGCGCATAGTGGACGCTCGCCGGCAGATGTTCGACAGCGGCCAGGGCTTCGACTGGGCGACGGCGGAAGCCCTCGCCTTCGGGACTCTAGTTCGGGAGGGCTTCCAGGTCCGTCTCTCCGGCCAGGACAGCGGCCGGGGCACGTTTAGTCATCGCCACAGCGTCTGGGTCGACCAAACCGACGGGCGCAAGTACATCCCGCTCTGCGAGGTCGGCCCCGGCCGGTTCGAGGTGCGCGACAGCCCGCTTTCGGAGTTCGGAGTGCTCGGCTTCGAATATGGCTATGCGCTTTCGGACCCGCACACGCTCGTCCTGTGGGAGGCGCAGTTCGGCGACTTCGCCAACGGAGCGCAGGTGATCATCGACCAGTTCATTGCCAGCGGCGAATCCAAGTGGCTTCGCGCCAACGGCCTCGTGATGCTCCTCCCCCACGGCTATGAGGGCCAGGGGCCCGAGCACAGCTCGGCGCGACCGGAGCGCTACCTCCAGCTCTGCGCCGAGGACAATATGCAGGTGGCGAACGTCACCACGCCGGCCAATTACTTCCACATCCTCCGCCGCCAGATGCACCGCGACTTCCGCAAGCCGCTGATCATCATGACTCCGAAGTCGCTTCTGAGGCACAAGCTCGCGGTCTCGACTGCGGCCGAGTTCACCGGCGAAAGCCACTTCAAGCGCATCCTCTCCGATCTGGCTGGCCCCGCCGAGACGGAGGTGAAAAGGCTCGTCCTCTGCTCGGGCAAGATCGCCTACGAGCTGATGGAAGCGCGGGACAAGGCGGAGAATAGCGACACCTCGATCATCCGGGTCGAGCAGCTCTACCCCTTCCCGTCCGAGCCGCTCGTCGCGCGTCTGAAGCGGATGCCGAAGCTCGAGCAGGTCGTCTGGGCGCAGGAAGAGCCGAGGAACAACGGCTATTGGAACTTCGTCGAGCCGTTCCTCGAACAATGTTTGATCGACGCCGGAGTACGGCCCCAGCGGCCGGTCTATGCGGGCCGTGCCGCCTCCGCCTCGCCCGCCACGGGCCTTGCCAAGCGGCACGCGGCGGAGCAGGCGGCCTTGATCGCCGACGCGCTCGGCCATAGCAGCGAAGCTCCGCCTCAACGCAAGGCCGGATAAGGACAGACATGGCGACCGAAGTTACCGTCCCCACGCTGGGGGAATCGATCACCGAAGCGACGCTCGGCGAATGGCTCAAGATGCCGGGCGACCCGGTGAAGGCGGACGAGCCGATCGCCAGCCTGGAGACGGACAAGGTGGCCGTCGAGGTCCCCTCCCCCGTCGACGGAGTCATGGGCGACCAGCTGGTGGCGGTCGGCGACACGGTCGCGGTCGGCGGCGCCATCGCCCGGATCGAGAGCGGCTCGGGAATGCCCGCCGAGGCTCAGCCGCCGCACCCGGCGCCGGAATCGACGCCGGTGAACCCCACCGGCGCGGGCGAGAATGTCGAGCTGCGGGCTGAGGAAGCTTCGGACGAAGGCGAGGGCTCTCACCTCACCCTCTCCCCCTCGGTCCGTCGGCTGGTACTGGAATTCGGGCTCGATCCGTCGAGGATCAAGGGCACCGGCAAGGACGGCCGCCTCACCAAGGACGACGTTCTCGCCGCCGCGAAGAACCAGAGCGCCCCACCGGCCCCGCCGGCTCCCGCGCCCGCCTCCGCCCCGGCTCCGGCGCCTGCGCCGCGCGCCGCCTCCGGCGAACGCCGCGAGGAGCGGGTGCGGATGACACGCCTTCGCCAGACGGTCGCCCGCCGTCTCAAGGAAGCGCAGAACACCGCGGCGATGCTCACCACCTTCAACGACGTCGACATGACGGCGGTGATGGACGCGAGGAACCGCTACAAGGATTTGTTCGAGAAGAAGCACGGCATCCGCCTCGGCTTCATGAGCTTCTTCGTGAAGGCGGCCGTGCTCGCCTCGCGCGACATACCGGCCGTCAACGCCTATATGGAGGGCGAGGAGATCGTGTACCACGATTATGTGGACGTCTCCGTTGCCGTCTCGGCGCCGAACGGCCTGGTCGTCCCCGTCATCCGCGACGCCCAGGCCCTCTCCTTCGCCGACATCGAGAAGACGATCGCCGATTTCGGCAAGCGCGCCAAGGACGGCACGCTCCGCATGGACGAGATGCAGGGCGGCACCTTCACCATCTCGAACGGCGGAGTCTTCGGCTCCCTCCTCTCCACCCCGATCATCAACCCGCCCCAGTCCGCCGTGCTCGGAATGCACCGGATCGAGGAGCGGCCGGTGGTGCGCGGCGGCCAGGTGGTGGTCCGGCCGATGATGTACCTCGCTTTGAGCTACGACCACCGGCTGATCGACGGCCGCGAGGCGGTCACCTTCCTCGTGCGCATGAAGGAAGCGCTGGAAGACCCGACAAGATTGCTAATCGACCTTTGATGATCGCGCTCCGGCGAAGGCCGGAGCCCTGGATGGAGGGCGATGAAGTCAGGTTGCGTGTATCTGATGGCGAACCGCCGGCGAGGCCAAACGTATTTGGGGGTAACGAGCAACCTTCCGCAGCGCACATGGCAGCATCGCAACCGAATTATCGAAGGCCACTCGAAGGATAAGGGCTGCGTGTTGCTGGTCTGGTACGAATATTTCGATGATCTGCAGGATGCGCGTGCCTGCGAGTATCGAATGAAGAAATGGAAACGTGCATGGAAGCTCCGCTTGATCGAGGAGCGCAACCCCGACTGGCGCGATCTCTACACCGAGATTTGCGCTTGAGGCCAACGCTCCGGCCTTCGCCGGAGCACATAAGGGTTTGAGAATGGCTGATACAGATTTCGACGTGATCGTCATCGGCGCCGGCCCGGGCGGCTACGTGGCCGCGATCCGGGCGGCGCAGCTGGGGCTCAAGACCGCCTGCGCTGAAAGCCGCGAGACGCTCGGCGGCACTTGCCTCAACGTCGGCTGCATCCCGTCCAAGGCGCTTCTCCACGCCTCCGAGCTGTTCGAGGAAGCGGCGCACGGCACGCTCGCGAAATGGGGCGTGAAGGTCGGCTCGGTCGAGCTCGACCTCGACGTCATGCACGCGGGGCGCCGCGAGGCGGTGGGCGGCCTCACCAAGGGCATCGAATTCCTGTTCAAGAAGAACAAGGTGACCTGGCTGAAGGGCAAGGCGCGCTTCACCGGCGCCAACAGCCTCGACGTCGCGGGCCAGACCTACAGCGCGAAGAACATCGTCATCGCGACCGGCTCCTCCGTCACTCCGCTTCCGGGGGTCGAGATCGACCAGGAGCGGATCGTCGATTCCACCGGCGCGCTCGAGCTTCCCAAGGTGCCCGGACATCTCGTCGTCATCGGCGGCGGAGTGATCGGGCTGGAGCTCGGCTCCGTCTGGCGCCGCCTCGGAGCCAAGGTCACAGTCGTCGAATATCTCGACGAGATCCTCCCCGGAATGGACGGCGAGGTCCGCAAGGAAGCGCGCAAGATCTTCAAGAAGCAGGGCTTCGACATCCTCACCGGCACCAAGGTGACGGGCGCGCAGAAGACGGAGAGCGGCGTCAGCCTCAGCGTCGAGCCCGCCCAAGGCGGCGAGACGAAAACGATCGAGGCCGACGTGGTTCTGGTCTCGATTGGTCGCCGCCCGAACACCGACGGCCTCGGCCTCGAGGCGGCGGGCGTGCAGGTGAACCACCGGGGCCAAATCGAGGTCGATCACGATTTCCGGACCGGAGTCGCCGGCATCTACGCGATCGGCGACGTCGCGCCCGGCCCGATGCTCGCCCACAAGGCGGAGGACGAGGGCGTGGCGGTCGCCGAGATCCTCGCCGGGCAGATCGGGATCGTGAACCACGAGGTGATCCCCTCGGTCGTCTACACCTATCCGGAGATTGCGTCGGTCGGCCGGTCGGAGGACGAGCTCCGGGCCGCGGGTGTCGAGATCAAGACCGGCAAGTTCCCGATGATGGCCAACAGCCGCGCCAAGACGAACCGCGACACTGACGGGCTCGTCAAGATCATTGCCGACGCGCGCACTGACCGGGTGCTTGGCGTCCACATCATTGCCTCCGTTGCCGGAACGATGATCGCGCAGGCCGTGCAGGCGATGGAGTTCGGCGCCACTTCCGAAGACATTGCCTATACCTGTCACGCTCATCCGACCCATTCGGAAGCGATGAAGGAAGCGGCAATGGCGGTGACGGGGCTCCCGATCCACATCTGAGCCGCCGGAACAG
>DASWOC010000032.1:0-11445 GCA_036398895.1 Allosphingosinicella sp.
CCGTCGCCCCCGTCGCCGCTGTCGTTTCCGGAGCCGAAATTGACGAAATCGTTGCCCGCGCCGCTGCTGACGACGTCGTTGCCGCTGCCGGTCGCGATGCTGTCGTCATACGCACCGCCGGTGACGGTGAAATGCTCGAACGCGGTGTAGTCGACCTTTTGGGTGGGCGAGACGTAATAATAGCCGTCGAAGCCGCCGCCCGCGCCGGCCGCGGTGTTGGGGGTGGGCCCGCTGCTCTGGATGCCGGCCGTCCCGCCGGAATAGTCGACCACCAGCCGGTCGGATCCGATGCCGCCGTTGACCGTGTCGTAGCCGTTGAACACGCTCGCGCTGTCGGCGCCGGCGCCGAGGTTTATGGTTTCATTCCGAGGGGCGGCGGTGCCGATGAAGAGGTCGTCATGACCGGTGCCGGTGACGGTGCCGAAATATTCGAATCCGGAAAAGCTGCCGAAGCCGCCGCTGCTGGTGGGATTTCTAAGATCGATGCCGACGCCCGCCGTGAGCGCGTTGAAATTGGCCGACAGGCCGTCCACGCCGTCGCCCCCGTCCGCCTGGTCAAAGCCGGATCCGACATTGACGAAGTCATTGCCCGCGCCGCTGCTGACGACGTCGTTGCCGCTGCCGGTGGCGATGCTGTCGTCATATGCACCGCTGGTGATCGTGAAATGCTCGATCGCGGTGTAGTCGACCCTCTGGGTGGGGGAGATGTAATAATAGCCGTCGAAGCCGCCGCCGGCGCCAGCCGCGGTGTTGGGCGTGGGGCCACTGCTCTGGATGCCCGCCGTCCCGACTGAATAGTCCACCACCAGCCTGTCGAAACCCGTCCCGCCGTTGACGGTATCGCTCCCAACGCTGACGGTGATCGTGTCGTCGCCGCCTCCCGCGTTGACGGTATCGCTGTTGCCGGTCTCGTTGATGGTGTCGTTGCCGTCCGTGCCTGGAATAGTGGCCATACGAAATCTCCCCTCGCCGCGGCCTCGGCAGCGGCGTCAAAATAGCTAGGGGAGTGCAGCGGCCCCCGCCCCGTCCTGTCGGTCAACCCCGTGCGGGTGAGTGTCGTAACGCGAATTTTACGAGGCTTTTCCTCACATTAAGGAGGCCTCTTTGTATATTGCCTAAATAGGCATGGTGCTGGCCGTTCCCGAGTGTGCTAAGCCTTTACAAAACCTACGGCGAGGCGAGCCATTGGCGCGGATACTGGTCGTAGATGATCACCCCTTGTTCTGCGAAGGCCTGGAGCATGCGGCGCGAAGGCTCCGGCCCCAGTGGGAGCTCGCCTTCGCCCATAGCGCCGCGAGCGCCCACCGGTCGCTGGCGGCGGGCGAAGTCGATCTCGTCATCGTCGATGTCGGCTTACCCGACGGCGATGGATTCTCGCTTCTGCGAACCATTGCGGCGGCCTTTCCGAAGCTCCCGCAGCTCCTGATTTCGGGCCGCAACGATGCGGGGGTGCGGGTGCGGGCCAGGAGCTGCGGCGCCCGCGGCTTCATCGCCAAGACGATGCCGCCGGGCAGCATCCTCGAATCGATCGAGACCGTCCTCGACGGCGGCAACGCGCTCGAACCGCCGCTGAGGCCCGGCTCCGAAATGCCCAACCTGTCCACCCGGCAGGCCGAGATCCTGGACCTGCTCAGCGAAGGTCACGGCAACAAGGAAATTCGCCACCGCCTCGGCATTGCGGAGCGCACGGTTCGAGCTCACCTCACTGAGCTGTTTCAGCTGCTCGACGCGCACAGCCGCACCCAGGCGCTGATCCGGGCGCGCGAGATCGGCCTGATCGCATGACCGCTTGAACGCGCCCCGGCCTCTCCTCGCCACCGGTCCCGAGATCGACGAGGAAGACGGCATCCGCCACGAATCCATCCGAACCCTCTACGCGCAGATGCGCAATACCTCGCTCGCCTCCATAGTCGTGTCGCTCTACATGGTCGGCGCGTCCTGGGCCTTCACCTCGCACCTCGTCGTCCTAGCCTGGGCGGCGGTGCAGGCGCTGAGCATCCTCGCCCGCGAGGGCCTCATCCGCGCCTTCAACGAGCGCAGACCTCCGGATGAGGCGCTGGAGCGCTGGGCGGGCTTCTACGTGGCGCACCAGGCGGCGGTCGGGCTGATCTGGGGCTCGACCATGTTCCTGTTCGCCCATCCGGACCAGCCGGTCACGGTGGCTCTGACGCTCTGCTGCCTCTACTCGATCGGCGCCGGAGCGGTGCCCGCCCAATCCTACACCCCGGCGAGCCTCTACGCCGTCGTCGGAATCCTCTTCACGCTCGTCGCCGGCCGTCTCGTCGCGGTGGGCAGCTTCGAATATGTCCTCCTCGGCCTCGCCTCCGCTCTGTTCGGCCTCACCATGGTCGGCTTCTGCCGGGTCCAGGCGAAGACCCTTCGCGAAGGCTTTCGAATCCGCTTCGAGAACCGCGCGCTCATGGCCGAGCTCATCGTCCAGAGGTCGCAGGCCGAGGAAGCCCGCAGCCAGGCCGAGCTCGCCAGCCTCGCCAAGTCGCAATTCCTCGCCGCCGCGAGCCACGATCTGCGCCAGCCGCTCTACGCGCTCAGCCTCTTCTCCGCCTCGCTCGGCGAGCTGAAGCTCGACCCGGAAGGGCGCCAGGTCGTCGGCCGGATCCAGGACAGCATCGCCGTCATGGAATCCCTGTTCGAGGGCCTGCTCGACATTTCGCGGCTCGAGGCGGGGGTCGTCCGGGCCCATCTCGAGCCGGTCTCCGTCGACGCCCTGTTCGACCGGCTCAGTCAGGTCTTCCGCCCGATCGCGGTGGAGCGCGGGCTCGACCTTCGCTTCCGCTCGGACGGGGAGTGGGTGAGGAGCGACCCGACCCTGCTCGAGCAAATGCTCTCCAACCTGCTCTCAAACGCGATGCGCAATACCCGTCGCGGCGGAGTGCTGGTGGCGGCACGGCGCCGCGGGGCCGGGCTTCGCCTGGAGATATGGGATACCGGCATAGGCATTGGCGAGGCCGACCTCGCACGCATCTTCGAGGAGTTCGTCCAGGTCCACAATCCGCAGCGCGACCGGCGCAACGGCCTCGGCCTCGGCCTCTCCATCGCCCGGCGCGCCGCCGCGCTCGTCGGAAGCGCGATCGAGGTGAAGTCGAGGCTGGGGAAGGGCACCTGCTTCTCGGTGGAGCAGCCCCTCTGCGGCGCGCTCGATCCGCAGCCCGGCGCTCCGCTTCCCCAGGGCGCCCTCGGCTGGAGCCGGTCCCTTCCGGTGATGATCGTGGAGGACGATCGGGACGTCGGGGCCGCGCTGTCGGACCTCCTCGATCGCTGGGGCGTCCGCTTCGACATGTTCGCCGCCGCCGAACCCGCCCTCGATCGAGTCGCAAGCGGCGGGCGCTACGGCCTGATCCTCGCCGATTATCGCCTCGGCGGAGCCCTGAACGGCCTCGACCTCATCGCCGCCCTCACCGCCCGCCATCCCGAGCCGGCGCCCCACGCGGTGCTGATCACCGGCGACTTCAACTCCGACCTCATCGCCGCCGCCCACGACAAAGGCGTCCCCTTGCTCCACAAGCCTCTCCGCGCCGAGGTCCTGCGGCAGTTGCTGGGGGTGGGGGCTTAGGGCGGAGGCGGGGCGACCGCCGCCGCCGCGATCCCGAGCGCAACAACGACGACGGCCCAGCGCCCGACTTCGCGCCCGCGTTCCTGACGAGGAATGAAGACTAAAAGCGGCTCGTCTCCATCGAGGATGGAGCCGGTTTAAGAGAAAGGCCTCGCGGGAGACCGCGGGGCCTTTTTTGTCGGCCTCATGAACCTCGCGCCCTTGCGAGCGCTCGCCTGTCATGTACCTTTGACCGATGCCAACCCGTTACCAGCAACTCAGGCAGGCCATCGCCAATCTCGCGGCTCCGGCCAAGGAGCAGGCCTCTTACCTCGAACAGCTACACGCGCCGCTAACGGGGGGCGGCAGTGGGGCGGGCTATGGGAATGACGAATTGGCCCTTGAGTTTGGGGAGATCTACTGCGCCGTTGGCGACATGCACGACTATGGTGAGATTAGGCAGGCGGAAATCGATGCGGCGAGGCCGCTGGATGAAATGCTCGACAAGTGGAGCGGGCAGCAGAATGCGGACTTCTGGGCGCGGGGGGCACTTTTCGCCGATCACCGATGGGAAGAGCTTCGCGAGTGCGCCAGGCGAGTTCTGGCAGCCTTTCCGGATGAGGAGCGGCAGAGCGAGTGGACGACTGAACATTCTGGCTGGGCCAGAGACTGACCAGTGCCCGGGGAGGCGGCGATTCGGACCTGGAGCCGCCTCTCTGACGGGGATGACGAGCCGTCTCCATCGGGAATGGAGCCGGTTTAAGATAAAGGCCTCGCGGGCGACCGTGGGGCCTTTTCTTGTGCCATTGCGGCCGCTCCTATTCCCGGCTTAGGTACGGCCAATGACCTCCACCGAGGAGACACTGGCGGACTTGGCGGACGAGCATCTTGCGAGGCTGGTGGCGGTGCCGTGGGAGAGCTTCGCCGCCGATATTGAGCGGCGCGGCGCTCATCCCAGCGGCGAGACTACCGGCCTGGAGGTCGGCGGCGCCTATTACGACGTGAGCGATTCAGTTCGTTGGGAGAGCAGCCACGGCGGCGACATCCTCCTGACGATCGAGGCGTACACCGACCCGAGCTTCCCGCCGCAACGCAGCGTCCGACGGACAGCAGTCATTCCGAGGCCTGCTGGTGCTTGAAGACCGCGCACGAGGCGGTGAGCGTATAGAAACATGACGAAGTGGGAGGGGAGGCGAGGATAGCGTCAAGCGCGAGCAGCGACGACCGCCCCGCGCCCGACTTAGTGCCTGCGCTCCTAGCCTAGTGATGAGGACTAAGGCTCGTCTCCATCGGGAATGTAGCCGGAGAGAGGCCCCGCCAGGAATGGCGAGGCCCTTTTCTATCCGGTGCCGCTTCGGCTTGCGGGCGTTCGGGATGCGTGACATCCCAATTGGATGAAGGCCATCGAGTTCGACTCCTCCACTTGGGCTTCACCCGAAGACTTCTACTCCGCACTCCTGCCGGAACTAGGGGCGCCGGAGTGGCACGGGCGCAATCTCGATGCGCTCAACGATAGCCTGGCTGGAGGGATCAACCGGCTGGAGCCGCCCTTCCGGGTCGAGATTGGGGGCACGGCACACCTCTCATCCGACATGGCCGCTTTCCTCGGCGAGGTACACGCGCTGTTCGAAGAGGCGCGCCGGGCATTCGGAGTCGAGGTCTCGCTGGTCCTCAAGTGAGGGGCGACCGCCCCGCCGCGACCGCGAGGACCGTCCCGAGCGCAGCAACGACGATGGCCCCGCGCCGACTTCGCGCCCGCGTTCCTGACGAGGAATGAAGACTGAAAAGGATCGTCCCCATCGGGGATAGAGCCGGTTTAAGAGAAAGGCCTCGCGGGCGACCGCGGGGCCTTTTTTTATGAACAGTTGCTGGTGTTGGCGGCGCCACGTATCCGGGTCGCAACGGGCCGACGTTCGCCGCTTCCTTTTGGCTCGTTCGGTAGATACCACGAGCAATGGCGAAGATACTCGACCAGTTCATCAATAGGTCCAGGAAGAGTGGGCGCCGTATGACGCCGACGCTATCGGTTGTTGTGGCGTTGATGGCCGCCGCCGCCTGCGACACTGGACAGGGCGGCGACGGCACTATCCTCGATCCCAGCGACCCTGCCCGCTACGTCTGGATTAGAGGCGACAAGGTTCTCGACGGTGACACTTTGCTGGTCGCAGGCCGGCACATTCGGGTTGCGGGGGTGGATGCCCCGGAATTGGGCCCGCGAGCCCGTTGCTGGGCTGAAGCCGCGCTCGCGGGCCATGCTAAGTCCTACGTCGAGCGTGAGCTTTCGGATGGGAGCTGGCGTCTTGCAGACGTGTCGCGGCCCGACGTGGCGGGAAAAAGATCGGCGAGCATCGTCCGGGGTGACGGCCAAGGCCTGGCCGATCTCCTGGTTGTCTATGGATATGCCGCGAACACCACAGGCCGCTGGGACTGGTGCGGCACAAACGCCAAGCTGCACTCCCCGGCATATGACGAACGCCCGCCTTATGGCCCCAACCTGTGGTGGCCGACAGGGAAGGTGTTTGATGCCCGCGCATTCGACTGAGCGTCCAGCACCGCAGGACGCAGCGCGTCCACGAAGTACGGCAGATCCTGGTGGAGATAGTGCTGGGGGCCGCTTGGCCTCCGAACCCTCCACCCCCTTGCAACCGTTGCACGCCCGCCGTGCAAGCGTTGCGTGCGTCGATGCACCTCACCGCAGCTCCCGCCCGCCGGCAGACCGGCCCTAGCGCCAGGCCCGCCGGGGCGGTGGGTGGCGCGGAACAGGAGGATGGGATGATCAGAAGGGCAATCACCATGCCGGCGGCCGCCGCTTTGATGCTGGCGGCGCAACCCTGCCTTGCCGCGGAGCTCGTGTCCGTTCAGGCGCCGGGGGCGGCTCCGACAATGTCGCGGACCGCCGCCTTTGCCGGCGGGACAATTCGGCTCCCGCTCGGCCGCGGCGGGGCGGGTGGCGCGAAGGCGATGAAGCCGCAGGCTCGGCTCCAGATCGGCTTCGCCCACAACCGGACCGGCGGAAGCTTCGGAGTGCGGGAAATGAGCGTAAGCGGCCTCTCGCTGGGCGAGGGGCGAAAGGGCAAGGCGGCCTTGTTCCTCGGCGGGACCGGGCTTCGCGATTTCCGCAAGAAGGTCGGGATGAGCACCGGCGGCGCCATCGCCGTCGGCGTGGGAGTCACTTTGGTCGCTCTGCTCGCCCTCGCGGCGGCCTCGGGCACGCCCGACATCGGCTGCTCCGTCGGAGACGAGGGCTGCGACTGACCGGAGCCGGGCGGGCGCGGATCGCCGCCCGCCCCCACCCTTCGGCACCGCGCGGCCGGTTCGCCGATTTCTAAACTGGCTGCCGAGGCGTAAGGCTCTCGCTCGGCGGCCGGGACGCCGCGTCGCGCGGAAGGGCGAAGAATGAGCCTCACCAAGATCCTTCTCCTGATCGGCTTCGCCGGGCTGGTCGCCGCCCTGTGGGTTCAGGCGCGCGGCTTCGGCCTCCCTCAGGCGGACTATCGGCGGCGGCAGAAGAAGGTGGCGCTCGCCCTCGCGGCCTTGCTCTTCGCGCTCGGCGCGGCCGCGGCGGCGCATGAGAGCGGGGTCGTCCGGGTGAAGGACGGGCATCTCGCCGTTCGGCTGACAGCGCCCGAGGTGGACGGGGCCTGGGCGGCGGTGTCGATCGACGGCCGGCCGGTGCCGTGGCGCGAATGGCGGATCGGGGTGACCGACGGCAAGGTGTCGGGCGGGCGCGACGGGTGCAACGACTGGGACTTCGACGAGCCGGAGGTGGAGGGCGGGGAGCGGACGATCGTCTCCACCCTGGTCGGCTGCCCGGAGGAGGATCCGGTGCGCAAGGCCTATTGGGCGCTCGCCACCGCTCCGGACCCGTCGCTCCAGCTTCGCGGCGACGGCACGCTCCGCATCGCCGGGCGCGGGCACGAGGCGGTCCTTCGCCGCTGCCGCTGGATCACCGAGCCGCTCCCGCCCGGAACCTCGGGCACCGGCAATCGGGTCTGCGCGCTCCAATAACAAACGGCCGGAACGGAACGCTTGCGGCTGAGCTACGATTGTAGCATCATCCGCCGATGAAGAAGATGCTCCTGCTCGCCGCCGCTCTTGCCGCCGCTCCCGCCTCGCTGTGCGCCGCCGAGCCGCCGCCGCCCGCAGACCCGCTGACGGTCAGGATCCACGCCGAGGACGCGGACCGGTTCGCTTCGCTCTTTGCCCGTACCGGCGGGGCGCCCACGGCCGCGCAGCTGCAGGCGGAATATCTCGATGGCGCGTCCTACGGGGTCGAGGTCTTCACTCCGCACCGCATCAGGAATGCCGAGCATCTGGCCGCGGCGATCGCCAAGAACCCGGATTCCTACCGGCGCGCGATCGCCACCTGTCTCCCCGCCGCGAAGGAGGCGGAAGCGGACCTGAGGTCGGTTTATCTCGGCATGCGGGGCTTGTTGCCGAAGGCGAAGCTGCCCCAGATCTACCTCGTGTTCGGCGCCGGCAATTCCGGCGGGACGGCGGGGCCGGGCGCCCAGGTCCTCGGCCTCGAGACTTTATGCGCCGTCTCCGACGGGCCGGCGGCGTTCAAGACCCTGCTCCGCAGCTTCTACGCGCACGAGACGGTCCATACCTTCCAGCAGCAGCCCGGCGCCCTCGCACGCAAGTCGCCGCTTCTGACCGCTGTCCTCACGGAGGGTGCCGCGGATTTCATCACCAGCCTCGTCACCGGCGAAGTGCCCGACCTGAAGCGGGCGGAGTGGGCGAAAGCGCGCGAGGCCGAGCTTTGGCGCCATTTCACCGCCGATCTCGACACCACCCGCGACGAGGGCCTTCGAAGCGCCGCCGACGGCTCTCCGGAGCAGAAGGCCTTTCTGCGCTGGGTCGGCAATTACAGCCGGGCGCCCGAAGGATGGCCCCACGAGGTCGGCTACTGGCTCGGCATGCGGATCTGGCAAAGCTATTTCGCGGCTGCTCCGGACAAGCATAAGGCGATCCGGGACGTGTTGGAGTGGACCGATCCGGAAGCCGTGCTGAAGGCGAGCGGCTACAAGGGCGGCCGCTGAGGGGAGCCGCGCTGCTAGTGCTGCCTTCCCCAAATCGTTGCGGAGGCGTAAGGCTCCCGGCGCGGCCGCTAGAGCCGCTCAAACAGGAGGGCGAAGAATGAACCTGATCATCATCTTGATCGTGGGGGCTCTGGTCGGCTGGCTGGCCGGAATCATCATGCGCAGCGGCGGCGGACTCATTTTCGACATCGTCGTCGGCATCGTCGGCGCGCTCATCGCGGGCTTCCTGTTCGGCGGCGGCGCCTCGATCCTCAACGCGCCGCTCAGTATCCCGTCCATCCTCTATTCGCTGGTCGGCGCGATCATCCTCCTCGCCATCGTCAAGCTCCTGAGGCGCGGCGGCTCCCGCCGGCTCTAGGCGGCGCTTCCACCACCCAGGCATGCGCGGGGCGGCTGCCGTCCGCCTCGCGCACCCGCTTGTCCGCCGCGCGTGCTAAGGCTGCGGCGTCTCCGCCGCGTTGCCGGCTTCGGCCTCCGGCTCAGGCGCGGCGAGGTTCGCTGCTAGCTGGTTGAGGAGGGCGTCGGCCTCGTTGTCCAGCGGCGCGATCTGGGCGGCCACCTCATTCTCCGCCTCCGCCTCGATCTCCGAGGCGCGCTTCTCCAGCTGGCGGGAGAGGTTCTCCGCCTTGGCCTGGATATTCTCCGGCTCCCCTTCGCAGGCGGCGGCAAGGAACAGGAACGGGGCGAGGAGGGCGGCGCGCATGCGGAGCACGTTACCGGCGTCGGCAGGAAAGCGGAAGAGACGCCTCCGGCATCGAAATGCCATTTCGATGGGCTAAAGTGGGGATGAGCCAGCTCAGCAGCCGGCTCATTCTGTTGCCCGGTGCTCTGGACCATTGAAGGTCCGGGGGGTTCTGTTGCCCGGCCCCCCCGGGAGCCGCTGGAATCCGCTTCTGTTGCCCGGTGCGGCCCGAACCGCGCTTTTGGCCTACTTAATCTTATCCGTGAGGATTGGGATTAAGCAGCAATCGCGAGCGCCTCGTTATCGTTGGCACTTGTGTGATGGGCCGTCGCGGTGGTCCCATTCCGAGCGAAAGCTGCGCTTTTCAACACACGTCGATCCTGGTTCGGCCCCTCCAGAAGATGAGGTCCCCAAGGTCGACACGCATGAAGCGTGCCGCCCCTGCGGACTCAGCTCTTGGTGGAGCCGCCGGGTACTGCCCCCGGGTCCGCTGCGCCTATTGCACGCAACATTTTATCGCCATAGCCGGGCGAACCCGGCACCTCCCATATAGTCGATCGCAGCTGAATTTGAAGTGACCAGCGCCGCGGCCGTTGCGGGGGCGGTTCGAAGCCCCTACCTTTAGCGTCGAACAACGGAGGGGATTTAGATGAACCGCTCTCTCGCCATGCTCTTCCTTACGCCCGTAGCGGCGGTGACGCTCTCGGGCTGCGGGGTCAATTCGATCCCGACGGCGGAGGAAAACGCCAAGGCCCGCTGGGCCGACGTTCAGGCCGCCTATCAGCGCCGCGCAAGCCTCATCCCCAACCTCGTCTCAACGGTGCGCGGGGCGGCCGCTTCGGAAGAGCGGATCCTGACCCGCGTCACCGAGGCCCGGGCTAATGCCACGCGGGTGACGGTCAGCCCCGACCAGCTCACCGACCCGGCTGCCATGCAGCGTTACGCCGACGCCCAGAACCGGCTTCAGGCCGCGATCATCCCGCTCCAGCGGCTCCAGGAATCCTATCCGCAGCTCCAGAGCCAAGCGAATTTCGGGACCTTGATGAGCCAGCTCGAAAGCACCGAGAACCGGATCAACATCGCGATCCGCGACTACAATACGGCGGTTCAGGCCTATAATACGGAGATCCGCACCTTCCCCTCGGTGATCGGCGCGAACGTCATCTACGGCTCGAAGCCGATGGCGACCTTCCAGGCGACCACGCCCGGCGCGGAGAATGCGCCGGAAGTCAGTTTCGACACGAACACCGGCGTCTGACTCGGCGCGCAGGGGAGTGATCCGCCTCTTCCTTTTCCTGCTGCTCGCCGTCGGTTCGCCGGCGGCGGCGCAGGAGTTTCCGAAGCTGACGGGGCGGGTCGTCGATGGGGCGAACATCATCCCCGATGCGGACGAGGCGGCGCTTACCCAGAAGCTGGAGGGGGTGGAGAAAGCGAGCAGCCGACAGCTGGTGGTGGCGACGGTGCCGGACCTGCAGGGCTACGACATCGCGGACTATGGCTATCAGCTCGGCCGAGCTTGGGGGATCGGACAGAAGGGCGCGAATAACGGCGTCATCCTGCTGGTGGCGCCGAGCGAGCGGAAGGTGCGGATCGAGGTCGGCTACGGGCTCGAGCCGATCATGACCGACGCGCTCTCGCACCAGATCATCCAGAATGACATCGTCCCGCGGTTCAAGGCGAACGACTATCCCGGCGGGATCAACGCGGGCGCGGATGCGATCATTTCGCAGCTCCAGGCCCCTCCGGAGGCCGCGGAGCAGAAGGCGCTCGAAGCGCAGCAGCAGGCGGCTCAGCGGAACGAGAGCGGAGGCGGGTCTATCTTTCCGCTCATCTTCTGGGGCTTGGTGCTCTTCTTCGTTATCATCCCGATGCTTCGCGGCGGACGGCGCGGGCGGCGCTACCGGCGGCGCAACAGCGTCTGGGTCTGGGGCCCGGGGCTTGGCGGCGGCTGGGGCGGAGGCGGGTCCAGCGGCTGGGGAGGGGGCGGCTTCGGCGGCGGCGGAGGCGGCGGCTTCGGCGGCTTCTCGGGCGGCGGCGGATCGTTCGGCGGCGGAGGCGCTTCGGGCGGATGGTGAGGTTCAGCGAAGCGGACCACGCGCGCATCAGCGAGGCCGTCGGCAAGGCGGAGCGGGAGAGCGACGGCGAGATCGTCACCATCGTCGCCGCCCGCT
>DASWOC010000033.1:0-29424 GCA_036398895.1 Allosphingosinicella sp.
GTCGCCGATCGGGATGTTGACCATTCCGGTCAGCTTCTTCGAATTGTAATTGCCATATTCGCCGCTGAGGCTGGCCTGGAACTCGTTGAGGTTGGGCCGGGCGGTGATGAAGTTGACGACGCCGGACGTGGCGTTGCGGCCGTAGAGCGTGCCCTGTGGCCCGCGAAGCACCTCGACCCGCTCAAGGTCGAAATATTCGGTCTCGAACAGGCGGGTGGACGTGAGCGGCATGTCGTTGACGTGGATTCCGGTGGCGCTGTCGCACGAGAAGCCGGTGCACAGGTCGCCGATGCCGCGGATGGTGAAGCTCGACGAAGTGAAGTTGGTCTTCGTGAAGGTGACGTTGGGGAGGCTCTGCTGGAGGTCGCTGGCGTTCTCGATCTGCTGACGCTCCAGCGCCGCTCCGGTGAAGGCCGAGACGGCGATCGGAACGCTTTGGAGCGCCTCGGAACGGCGCTGGGCCGTGATGATGATGTCGTCGCCAGGATCGGCGCTGTCGGTCGTTCCGCTTTCCGCCTGGTCCGCGTCGTCGGCGCCGGCGCCTGTATCCGGATCGCCCGCCTCCTGCTTCTGGTCGGCCGGGATGCTCTGCGCCCCGGCGGGAGTCGCGGCGACGAGCGCAAGAACCGATGCACCGAGCGCGAGCGTGGTGGACTTCTTCATGTTCTATTCCCCTCCGATGCGGCCCGCGGCGATCCCCCCGATCGAAGCGGCGCGGGCCAGTATGTTGTCGTTATTGCCCCACATTCCGCTTGCGCCAAGAGGGTGTCAAGCGCAGGTTTGAAACGGGGAGGCTGAGGGCGAGTGGAGCATCTCGACGTGTTGATCGTCGGCGCCGGGTTATCCGGGGTCGGCGCCGCTTACTATCTCCAGACCCGAAGCGCCGGGCGACGCTACGTCATCCTCGAAGGACGCGCCGCGATCGGAGGAACGTGGGACCTGTTCCGCTACCCCGGCATCCGATCCGACAGCGACATGTACACACTGGGTTATGCCTTCCGGCCGTGGACCGAAGCCAAGGCGATCGCCGATGGTCCCTCGATTCTGCGCTATGTTCGGGAAACGGCGGCCGGTTACGGCATCGACCGACACATCCGGTTCCGGCACCGGGTAAAGCGCGCCTCCTGGTCGAGTGAGGAGGCACGCTGGACCGTCGAGGCGGAGCGCACCGACACCGGCGAGCCGGTGCGCTTCACCTGCCAGTGGCTCCACATGTGCAGCGGCTACTATGATTATGCCCAGGGGCATGACCCTGAGTTCCCCGGCCGCGATCGGTTCCGCGGACGGATCGTGCATCCCCAATTCTGGCCGGAGGATCTCGATTACAAGGATAAGAAGGTGGTCGTGATCGGCAGCGGCGCGACGGCGGTCACCATCGTTCCGGAGATGGCGAACGAGGCTGCGCACGTGGCGATGCTTCAGCGCTCCCCGACCTACATGGTCTCCCGGCCTTCAGCGGACAGAATTGCAGACGCCCTGAGGAAGGTTCTGCCGTCCAAGCTCGCTTACGGCATCGTGCGGTGGAAGAACGTCCTCCTCCAGATGCTCTTCTTCAAGCTCGCCCGCGGCCGTCCGGAGAAGGTGAAGGCGAAGCTGCTCGATGAGGTGCGCAAGCTGCTTCCGCCGGACTACGATGTCGAGACGCACTTCACACCGCGCTACAATCCCTGGGACCAGCGGCTTTGCCTCGTGCCGGACGCCGACATGTTCGAGGCGGTGTCGAGCGGGCGGGCCTCTATCGTGACGGACGAGATCGAGAGCTTCGTTGAGGACGGGATCCGCCTGAAGAGCGGCCAAATGCTGGAGGCGGACATCGTCGTGACCGCCACCGGCCTCAAGCTCCAGCTGCTGAGCGACGTGGAGTTCGCGGTGGATAGGGAGCGGCGCAACCTCTCTAAGGCGATGACTTATCGAGGCATGATGTTCAGCGACGTTCCGAACCTCTCCTACACGTTCGGCTACACCAATGCGTCGTGGACCCTGAAGGCGGACCTGACGGCGGGCTTTCTCACCCGGCTGCTCAACCATCTGGAGGCGACGGGCACGGAGATCGCCCTCCCCCGTCGGCAGGAAGACGTGGAGGAGGCGCCCTTCCTCGATTTCACATCAGGCTATGTGCAGCGCGCGCTGGAGATCCTCCCCAAGCAGGGCTCGAAGAAGCCCTGGAAGCTCCACCAGAATTACGCGCTAGATATGGCGAACCTGAAGTTCAGCGCCATTGAGGATGGGGTGATGGAGTTCCGCAAGCGGGGCGCCGTCGAGGCTGGGTCCAAGCGGGAGGCGGCATGAAGCTGAAGGGTCGCACCGCCGTGATCACGGGCGCCGCGAGCGGCATCGGCCGCGGAACGGCGCTGGCGCTGGCTCGCCGGGGCTGCAACCTGGCCCTTGCCGACCTCAACGAAGACGGGCTGGCGGAGACCACGGCGGCAGCGGAAGGCCATGGCGTCAAGGTCAGCCGCCACCGGCTAGACGTGGCGAGCCGAGAGGCTGTCGCCGCTTTTCCGGACAAGGTCGTGGCCGAGCATGGCGGCGCCGACCTCCTGTTCAACAATGCCGGGGTCGCGGCCGGCGGAACGTTCGAGCAGGTGGCGGAGGAGGATTTCGACTGGCTGTTCGAGATCAACTTCTTCGGCGTGGTTCGGATGACCCGCGCCTTCCTGCCGCTTCTGCGGGCGCGCGAGGAAGCCCGGATCGTCAACATCTCCAGCATCTTCGGCATCATCGCCCCGCCGGGCCAGACGGCTTATTCCGCGAGCAAGTTCGCGGTTCGCGGCTTTTCGGAATCGCTGCGCCGTGAGCTGGAGATGGAGGGCGCTAAGATCGGAGTGACGGTCGTGCACCCCGGGGGAGTCGCCACCTCGATCGCCCGCAGCGCCCGTCGGCCGCGGGGCGTGAACGATGTCGACCATGACGAGCAGACGGCGCGGTTCGAGAAGTTCCTCCGCATGCCTCCCGAAAAAGCTGGCGAGATCATCGTCTCCGGGGTGGAGCGCGGACGGCCGCGGGTGGTCGTCGGCAACGACGCGAAGTTCATGGCGCTGATCGAGCGGGTGGCGCCGGTCTCCTATTGGAAGCTGCTGGGGAGGAGCCTCAAATGACCTTGCCTCTGGTGATTGCCGGCGCCGCGGGAGCGGTAGGCGGCGGACTTGCGCTGTTCAGCGGAGCGACGGCGCGGCGGATCGAGAAAGCGGTGCCGCAGGACGGCCAGATCGTCGAGGTGGGAAGCGAGCGAATCCACTACGTGGAGCAGGGCTCCGGACCGCCGATCGTGATGATCCACGGCCTCGGCGGGCAGATGCGCAACTTCCACCACGATGTCGTGGACGGTCTGGCGAAGGACCATCGGGTGATCCTCGTCGACCGCCCCGGCTCGGGCTATTCGACCCGCGGCGCCGGCGTGTCGGCGCGGCTGGCGGTGCAGGCGGAGACGATCGCCGGCTTGCTGGAGAGGCTGCACGTCGAGCGGCCGCTTCTGGTCGGGCATTCACTCGGCGGCGCACTGTCGCTGACGGTGGCGCTGGACTATCCCGACCGGGTCGGCGCGCTGGCGCTGATCGCGCCTCTCTCCCAGGACCAGGCGGTGCAGGACGTGCCGCCCGTGTTCAAGGGCCTCGTCATCCGCTCGCCGGCGGTGCGCCGGGTCGTGTCCTGGACGGTCGCCACCCCGCTCGGGATGATGAAGGCCGAAGCGGCGCTGAAGGAGATTTTCGCGCCCGAGCCGGTGCCGGTGGGCTTCGGAGTCGCGGGCGGCGGACTGCTCGCGATGCGGCCGAACAATTTCTACGCCTCCTCCTCCGATCTGGTGGACCTGGAAGGCGAGCTCGCGCCGATGGTCGAGCGCTATCCGAGCCTCTCCCTCCCGGTCAGCATACTCTACGGCCGCGGCGACAATCTGCTCGACTACCGGCTCCATGGGGAGAAGACGGCCGCGCAGATACCAGGCGCGCATCTGGAGCTGGTGGAAGGCGGGCACATGCTCCCCTTCACCCAGCCGGAGACGACGCTCCGCTTCCTCCGGGGCGCGCTGGAAAGAAACGGCCGTGGCTGAGGAGATCCGCGCCGATTATATCATCGTCGGCGCCGGCTCGGCGGGGTGTGTGCTGGCGAACCGGCTGAGCGAGGATGGAACGAGCCGGGTCCTCCTGCTCGAAGCGGGCGGGGACGACCGGCCGCTTCGCGAGAAGGGCCAGTTCCTTTCCAACCTGATGATCCACATCCCCGTCGGCTACGCGAACACGCTGAAGGACCCCAAGGTCAACTGGCTGTTCAAGACGGAGCCGGATCCCGGTACCAAAGACCGCCAGCATGTCTGGCCGCGGGGCAAGGTGCTCGGAGGCTCCTCGTCGATCAATGCGATGCTCTACATTCGAGGGCAGCGGGCGGATTATGACGGCTGGCGGCAGCTCGGCTGCGAAGGCTGGGCGTGGGACGACGTCCTCCCCTATTTCCGCCGCTCGCAACACCAGGAGAGAGGCGCCTGCGAAATTCACGCCGTCGGCGGCCCCCTCAACGTTTCCGATCCGGCCGACGGCCACGAAGTGTCGGAGGCGGTGATCGAAGCGTGCGAAGCCCTCGGCCTCCCGAAGCGGGACGCGAACGGCGCGGAGCAGGAGGGCGCCGGCTGGTACCAGGTGACGATCAAGAAAGGGCTGCGCCAATCGGCCGCCGTCGCCTATCTCCACCCGGCGATGGCGCGCGGAAACCTTCGCGTGGAGACGAAGGCGCTGGCAAGGCGGGTGCTGTTCGAGGGCAAGCGGGCCGTCGGAGTCGAGTTCGAGCAAGGCGGGGTCGTCCGCATCGCCCGTGCGAATGCCGAGGTGATCCTTGCGGGCGGAGCGATCAACTCGCCCCAGCTCCTCCAGCTTTCCGGGATCGGCCCGGCCGAGCTTCTGCGCGAGCACGGTATCGAGGTGGTGTCGGACTTGCCCGGCGTCGGCGAGAATCTGCAGGACCATTTCGTGGTCGGAGAGACCTTCCGCCTCAAGCCCGGCACCATCTCGGTCAACCAGATGGTGCGCGGCTCGCGCTTCATCGCGGAGACGCTCAAATATCTGCTCAAGCGGCGGGGCCTGCTGACCCTTTCGGCCGCGCATATCGGCGTCTTCTGCAAGTCGCGCCCCGACCTCGCCGGACCGGACATCCAGTTCCACATCCTCCCCGCGACAATGGACCCTGACAAGATGTCGACCTCGCAGCGAATGGAGCTCGAGACGGAGCCCGGCCTCACCATCGCGCCTTGCCAGCTTCGACCGGAATCGCGCGGGCAAATCCGGATCAAGTCGCCCGATCCGGCGGAGCATCCGGCGATCCTGCCTAATTATCTAAGCGACCGGCTCGACCAGGAAGTGGTCGTCGCGGCTCTGAAGTGGGGGCGCTTGATCGCGGAGCAGCCGGCGCTCGCCCGCTACATCGATCACGAGATGCGGCCGGGGCCGGACGTGCGGACGGACGAGCAGCTGCTCGAATATGCCCGCTATGTCGGGACGACCATCTACCATCCGGTCGGCACCTGCGCGATGGGCCGCGGCCCGGCGGCGGTGGTGGACCCGCAGCTGAGGGTCCACGGCGTAGAGGGACTGCGCGTCGTGGACGCCTCGATCATGCCTCGCCTGATCTCCGGCAACACCAACGCGCCGACGATCATGATCGCCGAAAAGGCCAGTGATATGATCCGCGAGAAGCCGGCGCTGAGCGCCGCCGCCTAGCGGCGCTTCGAAAGGCTTCGGCCGAGCGTCTGCGCGAGCTTGCCCCACGGCGGACCGAGCCGCTCGAAGGCGTTGAAGAAGCCGACCTCGAAGACGCCGCGGGCGTGGCTGAAGCGCTTGAAGCCTTCGTGGCCGTGATAGGCGCCGATGCCGCTCGGCCCGACGCCGCCGAACGGCAAGTTCTCCTGCGCCACGTGGAGGAGCGTCCCGTTGAGAGTCACGCCGCCGGAGATGGCGCCGTCGAGCACCTGCTCCCTCCGGCGACGGTCGTTGGTGAAGCAATAGAGGGCGAGCGGCCGCTCCCGCGCGGAGATGAAGGCGGTCGCCTCCTCCAGGCTGGAATAAGGCAGGATCGGCAGAACGGGGCCGAATATCTCCTCGGTGAGAAACAGCGTCTCCTCCGGCACGCCGAGCACCAGAGTGGGGCCGATCTTCCCCCGCTCACGAGTGCCCTCATCCTCGTGGGCGAGGATCCGGGCGCCCGAGCGCCTCGCCGCCTCGATGCCCTCCGCCAGCCGCTCCCGATGACGGGGGCTGATCACGCCCGAATAATCGTCGTTGCCCGCAATGGTGGGATAGGCGCGGCGGACCTGTGCCATCACCGACTCGACGAAAGCCTCCGCTTTCCCTTCCGGCACAAGCACGTAATCGGGCGCGATGCAGGTCTGGCCCGCATTGATGAACTTCCCGAAGGCGATGCTTCGAGCCGCCTTCCCCAGATCGTAGTCGGAACAGACGATCGCGGGCGACTTGCCGCCCAGCTCCAGAGTCACCGGAGTCAGGTTCGCCGCAGCGGCCTGATAGACCTTGCGCCCGACCGCGGTCGAGCCGGTGAAGAGGAGATGATCGAACGGAAGACCGGCGAAGGCCTGCCCCACCTCGACTCCACCGGTGACCACCGCCACCTCCGCCTCGTCGAAATGCTCCCCCACCAGCCGGCGGAGAAGCTCGGAGAAAGCGGGAGTCAGCTCGGAGGGTTTCAGCATCGCCCGGTTCCCCGCGGCGATGGCGTCGACCAGCGGCGAGAGGGCGAGCTGGAGCGGGTAGTTCCAGGGCGAGATGATGCCGATGACGCCGAGCGGCTCGTGCCGGACCCAGGCCCTGGCCGGCTGGAACATCGGGTCCACCCGCCGCCGCTCCGGCCGCATCCACTTTGGGACCTTCTTTCGTGCATGGCGGATCGCGCTCAGCGTCGGCACGATCTCGAGCAACTCCGTCTCGGTTCGGGATCGCACCCCGAAGTCGCTTGAGATCGCCTCGACCAGCGCCGCTTCGTTGCCGGAGACGAGCGAGCGCAGCCGGTCCAGCCGGTCTCGGCGAAGCTCGGCCGTCGGCGCCGGTTCCCTCCGCGACGCCTTATGCTGAAGCTCGAACAGCCTTCGAGCCTCCGCCTCGCCCGCTTCCAGCCTTGCCGCCACCTGATCCGCCATAGGCCCGTCATCTCATTGTCCAGCCCGTTCGGCAACGGCTGGACCTCGGGGTGACTATTCGGCAGGCAGCGGCCGAAGCAAAGGAGCACCCATGGGCGAGTGGACGATCGGAATCCTCGGCGGCTCCGGCCTCTACGAGATCGACGCACTCGAAGAGGCACAGTGGATCGCGGTCGACACGCCTTGGGGAGCGCCTTCCGACGAGCTGCTCATCGGACGGCTGCATGGGGTCAAGTTCGTCTTCCTCCCTCGCCACGGGCGCGGTCACCGGATCCCCCCGAGCCATGTCAACGCGCGGGCCAACATCGACGCTTTGAAGCGGGCGGGCTGCACGGACGTGATCGCCATTTCCGCCGTCGGCTCGCTTCGGGAGGAGCTGGAGCCCGGGCGCTTCGTGGTGGTGGACCAGTTCATCGACCGCACCTTCGCTCGTGAGAAGAGCTTCTTCGGCCCCGGCCTAGTTGCCCACGTCTCCATGGCGGACCCGGTCTGCCCCCGCCTCTCCGGCCTGGTGGCGGAGGCGGCAAAGGCGGCGGGGGCGGCGACCACCGCGAGCGGCACCTATCTCGCGATGGAGGGGCCGCAATTCTCGACACGCGCTGAAAGCGAGCTCTACCGCCAATGGGGCTGCGACGTGATCGGAATGACCGCGATGCCGGAAGCCAAGCTCGCCCGGGAGGCGGAGCTCCCCTACGCGCTGGTGGGGATGGTGACGGACTACGATTGCTGGCGGACGGGCGAGGAGCCGGTCGAGGTGTCCGCAATAATCGCCCAGCTTATGGCGAATGCCGCGACGGCGAGGAAGCTGATCGAGGAACTGGCGCGGGCGCTGCCGTCGGGGCGGGCTCCCTCCCCTATCGACACCAACCTGGACACGGCGATCATCACCTCACCCTCCGCACGCGATCCCGCCATGCTTGCGAAGCTCGATGCCGTCTGCCGACGGGTGCTTCAGCGGTAGAAGGGGGCGATCCGCGCGGGCGACATGCCCGCACCGTAGAGCGCGAGACAGAAAAGGTTGCGCGCCGAGCGCCGCAGCCACCCGTCCCGCCGCCACCTTTTCGCCGAGGTAATCGCGTCCGCCGGCAGCGGCACGATACGGCCGATGCGGCGGACGAGGTCGACATCTTCCATGAGCGGGAGCGGTCGGTAGCCACCCGCAACCTCGTAGAGCCGCCGCGGCACGAGGAGGCCCTGATCTCCGTACGGAAGGCCCAGGAACCGCACGCGCAGGGCCACTGCGCGTTCGAGGAGCCTCGCCTGCCAGGCATCATCGTCGAGGCGGAAACGGAAGCAGGCGGCCCGCTCCGGGCAGGCGGCGATGTGCCGATCCACCGCCTCGCGCCAGCCGGGCGCCAGCCGGGTGTCGGCGTGGAGGAAGAGGAGCCAATCCCCGCCGACCCTGTCGGCTCCAGCGGCGAGCTGGGTGCCTCGCCCGCGCTCCGTGCGCAGGAGCCGGACGCCTTCGGCTTCGGCGATACTCGCGGTGCCATCGCTCGAACCGCCGTCGACGACGATCCGCTCGTTGGCCTCGGCGACGGAGGCGAGGCAGGCGGCGAGGGTTTCGGCGGCGTTCAGCGCCGGGATGACGACCGAGAGCAATTCAGCCCGAGCAGCTCGCGCCGCCCAGCACGCAGAAGCGGGCGCAATGCGGATGGTTGAGCGCCACCTCCCTCCCCGCATCCGCAAGGGTGGGGCCGAGGGCGAATTGCGGATCGTAGGGGAGCAAGGTGCAGGCGACGACATGCGGCCGCTCGGCTCCCTTCGCTTTCACAACCATCCGGCTCGAGGCGCACATCATCGAAGATGGGGCCACCCCGACGATGCCCCAGCACGCTTCGCTGATCTCGGGCACGTCCAAGCTTGGGTCCATCGGCGGGAAGAGGATGAGGCCTTCGACCTGCACCCCCAGCCCGGCGAAGAGGCGGGCATAGCCCCGCTCCGCCTCCGCGCGGTCTTCACCGGGAAGCTGGCGCCCCGCGACCGCGAGGCGGAAGCCATGCTCGGACAGCCAGGCGAGCCCCTCAAGAGCCTTCGCCCAGGTGCCGGGCCCGCGCTCCGCCTCGTGGACCTCGCGCGAGTAGTGATCGAGGCTGACGCGCATCGTCAGCCGCTCCCCCGCGAGCGGCTTCAGCGCCTCCTCGAAGCGGCGCATCGGCCGCATCGCGTTGGTGAGGACGAGGAGCTCGAAGCCACGGTCGAGCGCGGCGCGGAGCATTCCGACGATCTGCGGGTTCATGAAGGGCTCACCGCCGGTGAAGCCGATCTCGCGCGTCCCAAGAAGCCGGGCCTCGTCGAGATAGGCTTCCACCTCGGAGAGCGTCAGATAGACGAGCGCGTCGTTACGCGGTGAGCTCTCGATATAGCAGGTCTTACAGGCGAGGTTGCAGAGCGTCCCCGTGTTGATCCAGAGCGTCTCGAGCCGGTCCAGCGCTACTCGCGCGCGCGACTCGCCCTTTGCCGTGAAGAGCGGGTCGCGGAACTTCGCCGGGTCGAGCGGCCTGGCGGACGGCTCGGCGAACGGCGAGGTCTGCGGCTGGGGGGCGGTGGCGATGGCTTCTCTCCGGTCGCTCCGACCGATAGTGGCTAAGGCTCCGGCGAGGAAGGGGCGGCGTTGACGGCACGGCACGGAAGACTGGCGCTACTGCTCGTCGTGGCGGCGACGACCGCGGCCTTCTTCATCCTCGACCTTGGCCGCTGGCTCACCATCGCCTCGCTGAAGGAGAGCCGCGACGGCATCGCCGCGATGGCCGAGGCGCGGCCTGGGCTCATCATCGGGGGCTTCTTCCTCCTTTATGTCGTGGCGATCGCCCTTTCCTTTCCAGGCGCTCTGATCCTGACGCTGGCGGCGGGCGCGGTGTTCGGCTTCTGGCTTGGGATTGCCCTGGTCTCCTTCGCCTCCAGCCTGGGGGCGAGCCTCGCCTTCCTCGGCTCCCGCTACGTGCTTCGGGACTGGGTGAAGCGGCGGTTCGCGGCGAGGCTCGAGGCGATCGACCGCGGCATTGCCCGGGATGGAACCTTCTATCTCCTCACCCTGCGCCTGAACCCCGCCATCCCCTTCTGGCTTGTAAATCTGGGCATGGGGCTGACCCGGATGCGGCTTCCTCCCTTCTACCTCGCGAGCCAGGTGGGAATGCTCCCCGCCACCTGCGTTTATGTGAATGCCGGCACCCAGCTGGCGAGGATCGAGAGCACCCGCGACATACTCTCGCCGGGCCTGCTGGGAGCGCTGCTGCTCCTCAGCCTGTTCCCCTTGCTCGCGCGGTTCCTGGCGAACCGGCTCCGCCGCGGCCATGTCTACAAGCCTTTCAAGCGGCCGAAGCGGTTCGACCGCAATTTGATCGTGATCGGTGCGGGCGCGGGCGGGCTGGTCACCGCCTACATTGCCGCCGCGGTTCGGGCGAAGGTGACCCTGATCGAAGCGCACAAAATGGGCGGGGACTGCCTCAACACCGGCTGCGTCCCGTCCAAGGCGCTGATCCGAAGCGCGCGGGCGGCCCATGAAGCTCGAACGGCGGCGCGGTTCGGCATCGAGGCGGACGGACCCCACGTGCGGTTTCGCGGCGTGATGGAGCGGGTGTTTGAGACGATCCGGCGGATCGAGCCTGCCGATAGCGTCAAACGCTACACCGCCCTCGGAGTCGATGTACGGCAAGGCCATGCGACCCTCGTCGATCCCTGGACCGTGGAGATTGACGGCCGCGAACGGATTACCGGACGCTCGATCGTCATCGCCGCGGGCGGGGAGCCCGTGGTGCCGGACCTGCCGGGGCTCGAAGGCTCCGGCTACCTCACCAGCGACACGATGTGGGAAGCCTTGCGCAATCGCGACGAGGCGCCGGAACGCCTCGTCATCCTCGGCGGCGGTCCAATTGGGACCGAGATGGTCCAGGCTTTCGCCCGGCTCGGCTCCAGGGTCACGCAGGTGGAGCAGGCCCCGCGCCTGCTCGCGAGAGAGGATGAGGACGCCTCGGCCCTGGTCGAAGCTGCGCTTCGGGAGGAGGGGATCGAAATCCGAACGGCACACGAGGCGCTTCGGGTGGAGGGCAGGACCCTCATCGTCCGCGACCCGGCCGGCGCCGAGAGCGCCCTCCCCTTCGACGAGCTGATCGTCGCGGTCGGCCGCCGGGCGCGGCTCTCCGGCTACGGACTGGAGGCGCTCGGAATCGAGACGGAGCGCACCATCGTCACGAACGATTGGCTGGAGACGCTCTACCCCAACATCTACGCCGTCGGCGACGTGGCCGGGCCCTATCAATTCACCCACGCCGCCGCCCACCAGGCCTGGTTCGCGGCCGTCAACGCCCTGTTCGGAGGCGTGAAGCGCTTCCGGGCGGACTATCGCTTCCTGCCCTGGGTCACCTTCACCGACCCGGAGGTCGCCCATGTCGGCCATAACGAGCTTTCCGCGCGGGAAGCGGGAATGGCTTACGAGGTCGTGCGTTACGACCTCTCCCACCTCGACCGTGCCGTGGCCGAAGGCGCTAATTGCGGGTTCGTGAAGATCCTGGTCCAGCCGGGGAAAGACCGGATACTCGGCGCCACTATCGTCGCGGCGGGCGCGGGCGAGATGCTGGCGGAGGTGGTGCTGGCAATGAAGCATGGGATCGGCCTCAGGAAGATCCTCGGCACCGTCCACGCTTATCCCACCATGGCCGAAGCTCTGAAATATGCGGCAGGCGAATGGCGGCAGGCGCACAAGCCGGAGCGGCTGCTCGGATGGGCGGAGCGCTACCACCGCTGGCGGCGCGGGTGACCCGGATCGTCATCTTCGCCAAGGCGCCGGTGGCGGGGCGGGTGAAGACGCGGCTGATCCCCGCCCTCGGTGCCGAAGGCGCGGCGGCACTCGCGGCGGAGATGCTGAAGAAGGCCGTCGAAGAAGCGCTGGCGACGGGCCTCGAAGTCGAGCTGTGCGGAGACCCCGACCCGCGCGAATGGTACCGAGGACCGCCGCTCCGCCTCGCCCCGCAGGGTGAGGGAGACCTCGGCCAACGGCTGGCGCGTGCGGCGGAGCGGGTGCTTGCCGAGCGGGAGGGTCTGCTCCTCATTGGAAGCGACTGCCCGCGGCTCGACCGCACCCGCCTAAGCGCTGCCGCCGAAGCTCTCGAAGGAGCCGACGCCGTCATCCATCCCGCCCTAGACGGAGGTTACGTGCTCCTCGGCCTCCGCCGCTTCGACCCCTCGATCTTCGAAGGGATCGCCTGGAGCACCTCTCGCGTCTTCGAGCAAACTCGCGAGCGGATTGAGGCGCTGGGCTGGTCGCTCGACGTGCGCGAGACGCTCGCGGACGTGGACGAGCCGGAGGACCTTGGGCTAGTCGGCCGGTAATGCCGACCGCCCTCCCCCCTTATGCCGAGCTGCTGGGCCTCCGCACCGAGCGACGCTGGGACGGCGAGCTGCTCTGGATCATGCCCTTTCGCGAGGAAGTAGTGGGGCGCCCCGGCTTCCTCCACGGCGGAGCCATCGCCGGCCTTCTCGAATTCGCGGCGCTCGGCACCGTCTACGGAGCGCTCGAGGAAGGGGTGACCGTGAAGCCGATCAACGTCAGCGTCGATTTCATGCGCGGCGGGGTCGAGCACGACACCTTCGCCAGCGCCGTCATCACCCGCCTCGGCAACCGGATCGCGAACGTCGAGGCCCATGCCTGGCAGCAGGACCGGAACAAGCCGATCGCCGCCGCCCGAATGAACCTGATCGTGCGCCGGGCCTAGCCGCCCCGCTTCATCGTTTCGCGCGCGATGACGAGCTGCTGCACCTGGCTGGTGCCTTCGTAGATCCGGAAGAGCCGCACGTCCCGGTAGAGGCGCTCGATCCCGTAATCCGCGATATAGCCCGCGCCGCCATAGACCTGCACCGCCCGGTCGGCGACTCGGCCGACCATCTCGCTTGCAAAGTATTTCGCCGCGGCGGCCTCAAGCGTGATCGGCTCGCCCCGGTCCTTCAGTGCCGCCGCTTGAAGCACCAGCGCCCGTGCCGCCATGGCTTCGGTCTTCGAATCCGCGATCATCGCCTGGATGAGCTGGAACTCGGCGAGCGCTTTGCCGAACTGCTTCCGATCGGCGGCATAGGCCACCATGTCCGCGACTAGCCGCTCGGCGATCCCCACGCAGACCGCCGAGATGTGGAGACGGCCGCGATCGAGAACGCGCATCGCGATCTTGAACCCCTCGCCTTCCTCGCCGAGGCGGTAGCCGGCGGGCACGGGCGCCTCGTCGAAATTGACGTCGCAGACATGGGCGCCCTGCTGGCCCATCTTCCTCTCGGGCTTGCCGACGCTGACTCCCGGCAGGTCCGCAGGAACCAGGAAGGCCGAGACCCCGCGTGCGCCCGCCTCGCCGGTGCGGGCCATGACGGTGAAGAGCGAAGCCTTGTCCGCATTGGTGATGAAACGCTTGGAGCCGGAGAGGCGGTAGACCCCGCCGTCGCGCACCGCCTTCGTCTGCACCGAGGCGCTGTCGGAGCCCGCGCCCGGTTCGGTGAGCGCGAAGCTGGTGATGATCTCCCCACTCGCGATCCGCGGCAGCCATTCGCGCTTCTGCGCGTCGCTCCCCGCCATCACAAGCCCCTGGCTGCCGATGCCGACATTGGTACCGAAGACGGAACGGAAGGCGGGGGTGGTGCGGCCAAGCTCCAGCGCCACCCGAACCTCCTCCCCCATGGTGAGGCCGAGGCCGCCGTAGTCCTCCGGGATGGAAAGGCCGAACAGCCCCATCTCCCGCATCTCCGCGACCACCTCCTCCGGCACCTCGTCCTCACGGTCCACCCTTTCCTCGAGCGGGCGCAGGCGCTCGGCGACGAAGCGCCTCACGGTGGAGAGAAGGAGGTCGAACGATTCAGGATCGAGCGGCACTAATAACCCTTCATCCTCGCCAGCTTGTCGGCGTGGTAGTTCGGATCGCCGAACAGCTCGTTCAGCGCCCGATCGCGCTTCATGTAGAGGCCGATGTCGTATTCGTCGGTCATTCCGATCCCGCCGTGCATCTGAACGCCTTCCTGAACCGCGAGCGTCGAGGCCCAGCCGGCCTTGGCCTTGGCTACCGAGACCATCGCCTCCGCCTCCTCGCTTCCTTCGTCGAGCAGCTGCTGCGCCTTGATCGCGGCCGAGCGGGCGATCTCCAGCTCCGAGTAAAGATGCGCGGCACGGTGCTGAAGCACCTGGAACTCACCGATCAAGCGGCCGAACTGCTTCCTCTGCTTCAGATATTCAACCGTCATGCTCATGGCGGCCGAGCCGAGGCCCACCATCTCAGACGCCGCGCCAGCACGGCCCGCGTTCAGAACCCGGCTCAGCACCGCCTCGCCTCCGCCGACTTCGCCTATGACCGCATCAGCATCCACCTCGACGCCCTGAAAGTCCATCCGGGCGCCGATGCTGGAATCGGCGAGGCGGACGCCCTCCACCTCCAGGCCTCTCGCCTCCTTCTCGACGGCGAAGAGCGTGACCCCCTCCTCCGCCCGCGCGGCAACGACGATGAGATCCGCCGAAGCGCCCTGAACGACGAACTGCTTGCGTCCCGTGAGGCGAAAGCCGTTGCCCGCCCGCTCGGCCCACATCGAGATGGCGTCCGGCCGGTGCTTCGGCCCCTCGTCCACCGCCAGCGCCGCGACCGTGTCCCCCGAAAGGATGCCCGGATACCAGCGCTCCCGAAGCGCGGTGCCCTTCAGCGCCTCCACCACCGCGACCGCCGTCATTAGGAAGGGCGATGGGGTGAGGTTGCGGCCGATCTCCTCGATCACGATGCCCGCCTCGACATGGCCGAGACCAAGGCCACCATCCTCCTCGCTGATCAGGATGCCGTTGAAGCCCATCTCCCCGAACTGCCGCCACAGCGCGTGACCGAAGCCGTCCTTGCAGTTCATGTCGCGATATTTGCGAAGCTGAGCGGGGATATTGCCTTCGCTGGCCATGAACTCGCGCGCGGTGTTGCGAAGCATCGTCTGATCTTCGGTCAGATAGAGCGGCATCGGTCAGGCTCCCGGAAGGTCGAGGATGCGCTTGGCGATGATCCCGAGCTGGACCTCGCTCGTCCCGCCCTCGATCGAATTGGCCTTGGTGCGCAGCCATTCGCGGGCCGCCTTGCCCTTGCGGGAGCGGTCGCTCTCCCACTCGAGCGCGTCCGATCCGCCCGCCGCCATGACCAGCTCGTGCCGCGCCTTGTTGAGCTCGGTCCCCGCATATTTCATCATCGACGGCTGCGCCGGATGCGCCATCCCGGCCTTCAGCTCGTCCATGAACCGCTCGGACATCGCCCGGAAGGCCATGGCATCGACGTCGAAGCGGGCCATGTCGGCCCGCAACAGCGGGTCGCCCGCGACCACGTCCTTGAACGCTTCGCCCAGGCTCACCGACTGACCGCCGCCAAGCCCCATTCCGCTGATCATCTCGCGCTCGTGGCCGAGGAGGTATTTGGCGACGTCCCAACCCTTGTTGATCTCGCCGACCACCTGGTCCTTGGGCACCTTCACGTCGTCGAAGAAGGTCTCGCAGAAAGGCGAATAGCCGGAGATGAGGAGGATGGGCCTGGTCGAGACGCCGGGGCTCGCCATGTCGAACAGGAGGAAGCTGATCCCCTTGTGCTTGGGCGCTTGGAAGTCGGTGCGCACCAGGCAGAATATCCAGTCGGCCTTGTCGGCATAAGAGGTCCAGACCTTCTGGCCGTTGACCAGCCAATGGTCGCCTTTGTCCTCGCACTTCGTCTGGAGGGAAGCGAGGTCGGATCCGGCGTTCGGCTCCGAATAACCCTGGCACCAGCGTATCTCGCCGCGGGCGATCTCCGGCAGGAAGCGCTTCTTCTGAGCCTCCGTGCCATATTTCAGAAGTGCCGGCCCGAGCATGGAGATGCCGAAGCTCATCAGCGGGTTGCGGGCACCGATGCGCGCCATCTCCTGCCGGAGCACCTTGGTCTCGGCCGGGGAGAGGCCGCCGCCGCCATAATCCTTCGGCCAGTCCGGTACGGTCCAACCGCGCTGAGCCATGACCTCGAGCCACTTCCTCTGCGCCTCATTCTTGAAGGTGAAGTTGCGACCGCCCCAGCAGGCGTCGCTCTCGTCCCGCATCGGCTCGCGCATCTCGGGCGGACAATTCGCCTCAAGCCAGGCGCGCATCTCGCTACGGAAGGTTTCCAGGTCGCTCACGAAAGCCTCCTCTCCCTTACGTAAACGTCAATGGCGCGAGGCGGAGGAGGCGTCAACCGGGGCGCTGTCGGCTAGCGGCCGTAGATCGCGTCAAGCGCCTCCGCCACCTGGACGAGCCGCTCGGCTTCCGGGTCGTAGCTCTCGCCGGCCGCGAGCCGCTGAGCCCAGTCCGCGGCCGCGCGGCCTCCCCATTCGTCCGGCGGGCTCGCGAGCGTTTCGGCGGAGGTCCCGCGGTAGCGCTCGGCGGTGAAGTCGTAGAAGGAGCCGCCGACGTTTCTGAGCGCCGCGCCGCCCTCCGTTCCGTAAAAGGCGGCGGAGATCACCGCGTCCTGCCCGGCCGGAAGCCGCCAGGAGCAAGCGAGCCGAACGGACGTGCCGCCCGCCAGCGAGAGCTGCGCGGCGGCGTAATCCTCGACCTTTCCGGAGGCCAGCCGCTCTCCGCCCGCGAGTAGATCGGAGGAGACTCGCTCGACCTTCGGAAAGTCGAGCGACCAGAGGGCGAGATCGACGAGATGGACTCCAAGGTCCATGACGCAGCCGCCGCCGGACAGCTCCGGATCGTAAAACCAGCCTTTGTCGGGGCCGTAGGCGTTGTGGAAGACGAGATCGACGGCGTAGATTCGGCCGAGCTCGCCCGCCTGAACCAGGTTCCGAATCCGCTTCATCCCAGCAGTGAAGCGGTAGGAAAAATCAACGGCGAGTAGCCGGTCCGCGCGGGCCGCGGCCTCGACCACCGTCCTCGCTTCCGCCGCCGTCCGGCCGAGGGGCTTCTGGCAGAAGACGGCAACGCCCGCCTCCAAGGTGCGGATCGACTGTTCGGCGTGGAGCGCGCTCGGCGTTGCAACGACCACTCCGTCCACGCCCGCAGCGAGAAGGCCTTCGAGCCCGTCCACGATCATCGCGTCCGGAGCGAGCTTGAGGGCTTCCTCCACGCATTCCGGTGAGGGATCGGCGATCGCCGCGGTCTCGACCAGCCCCGTCTTCAGCATTGCCTCCATCCGGTGACGGCCGATCCAGCCGACGCCGAGGAAGCCGAGCTTCGGCCGAGCCATCAGATCGTCACCAGCGCCTTGAGGAAGCCCTCCGGGCGATCGCGGGTCGCGTCTAGCGCCTCGCCCAGCCGCTCGAGCGGAAAGCTATGGGTGTAGAGCGGCGTCGGGTCGAGGCGCCCGGAGGCAACCGCCTCAACCGCCTCCCTGATCCCCTGTATCTGCACCTCGGGGTCCCGCTCATGGGCGTTGACGACGTCGATCCCCTTCCAGTTCCACATCTGCATGTTGACCTGGCGCGGCCCGTCCTGGTGATAGCCGGCGACGATCAGCCGTCCGCCTTCGCGGACCAGCTCCCCGGCGAGGTCCAGCGGCCATTGCTTGCCGACCGCCTCAATCACCCGGTCGCAAAGCCGCCCGTCCGTCAGCGCCTTCACCCGCTCGATGATCGCCCAGTGGTCGTCCATGGGGATCGTCTCAGCGGCGCCTGAGCGGCGCGCGACGTCGAGCGAATAGGCGCGGCGCGAGATGGCGATGACCCGGGCTCCGGCGTCGGTGGCGAGGCGGGTGAGGATGGCCCCGAGGAAGCCGATTCCGACTATCGCCACACTCTGCCCGGCGCGGATGTCGCTCCTACGGAAGATGTTCATGGCGCAGCCGAGCGGCTCTCCGGGGAAAGGCTGGCCGGCAAGGCTCTCGGGGAGCTTCACCACGGCCGCGTGCTCCGCGAGGTCATACTCGCCGTAGCTCTTGAAGGAGAGCGCCGCCACTCGGTCGCCGACCGTCAGGCCTTCGACGTTTTCGCCAACCGCGTCGACCAGGCCCCAGCCTTCATGGCCGAGCGCCCCCGGCTCGGTCGGGAACTGCATCCACTCCGGCCCTTCCCAAGGCGTGAGGTTCGAGGCGCAGACGCCGCATCCTTCAAGCTTGACCCGCACCTGCCCCGGTCCTGGCTCCGGCCGCTCCACCTCTTTCACGCTCATCCGCCGCGGCCCTTCGAGAACCGCGGCCCGCATCGTCGCCGCCAAGGAGATCTCCCTCTCATCCTCCCGGGCGGGAGGCTCGATTCGGAACGCCTCTTACCCGCGAAGGTTGCGCATCCGAAACGCGGGAAAGAGAGGATGGACGAGGTCAAGCGCTCCTTTGCCCCGATCGTGGACGAACGGACGCGACTGCTCGTGCTCGGAAGCCTTCCGGGAGAGGAATCGCTCGCTCGAAGCCAATATTATGCGAACCCCCGCAACCACTTCTGGCGGCTGATGGAGAATGTGCTTGAGACTCCGCTGGTGGCGCTTGCCTACCCCGAGCGGCTGGAGGCGCTGCTCGACCGTCAGGTGGGCCTCTGGGACATGGTCGGCTCCGCAACCCGCCGGGGCAGCCTCGACGGCAACATCAAGGACCATGTCCCCAACGATGTTCGAGCCCTTGCCGAGAGCCTTCCGTTCCTCAGGGCAGTGGCTTTCAACGGCGGGAAGTCGGCCTCGCTCGGAACCCCGCTCCTCCGCGACCGGGCGGAGCTCACGCTCCTTCCCCTCCCCTCGAGCAGCCCGGCCTACACCCTCGCTTTCGAGGAGAAGCTCGCCCGCTGGCTCCGGCTGCGCGACTTCCTTGGCCCCAGTTCATCCCGCCGTAAGGAAGGGGGTGCAAGGGGCGGCTGATCCGATTTGTTATACTGTTACCGTCCGCCTAGCGCGGGACAGGGAGGAATTCAGTTGCTCAAGTTTCTCATGATGGCCGGCGTCGCCGCCATTCCCTTCGGCAGCTCGGCCCTGGCGCAGACCACCACCCCACCGCCGCCCAGAACGGCCGAGGCGCCGGAAGAAACCCACGACCCTCATTCCGACCACGCTCAGGAGATCATCGTCACCGGCTTCAGGCGGGAGCGCGAGGACCTTCTGTCCGGCACCTCCGTCGTCTCCGGCGTCGAGCTGGTGCGGGAGCTGAGGCCGACGATCGGCGAGACGCTGGCGCGGCAGCCGGGCGTATCCGCGACGTCCTTCGGCCCCAATGCCTCCCGACCCGTGCTTCGCGGCTTCCAGGGCGAGCGCGTCCGGGTCCTGACGGACGGCATCGGAAGCCTCGACGCCTCCAGTACCAGCGTCGACCATGCGGTGGCCATCAACCCGCTGACCGCCGAGCGGATCGAAGTTCTTCGCGGCCCCTCCGCCCTCCTCTTCGGCTCCTCGGCGATCGGCGGGGTCGTTAACGTGATCGACGCCCGCATTCCACGCAGGGCCCCCAAGGAGTTCGCGCATCTCGAGGCTCTCCTCACCTACGGAAGCGCGGCGGACGAGCGTTCCGTCAACGCCACCGCCGACCTTCCGCTGGCGGGGAATTTCGTTATTCACTTCGACGGCAACTATACCAACACGGACGACCTGCGGATCGGTGGGTTCGTCCTGTCGCCCGAGCTGCGCGCCCAGGCCGGCGCCAGCACCGATCCCGAGATTCGAGAGCTGGCGGAGCTCAGGGGCCGCCTTCCCAACACCGCGGCGGAGACGTCGGACCTTGCCGCCGGAATCGCCTACATCTCCGGCGACAACAATGTCGGCTTCTCGGTCAACCGCTACGACAGCCTCTACGGCGTCCCCGTCCGGCCTTCGTTCGAGCCCGGCGAGGAGGCCGAGGCGCCGCGGATCGATGTCCGCCAGTGGCGCGGTGACGCGCGCGCCGAACTGGACCTTGGCACCGGCTTCGTCGACAGTGCCCGCTTCCGCGCCGGCTATTCCGATTATCGCCATGACGAGCTCGAGGAGAGCGGCGAGATCGGAACCAGCTTCTTCACCAAGGGCGCAGAGGGACGTCTCGAATTTGTCCAATCGAACCGCGACGGCTGGGGCGGCGGCTTCGGTCTCCAATATTTTCGCCGGAACATGGAGGTCGAAGGCGAGGAGAAGTTCCTTCCGGCCAACCGCACCAGCCAGTTCGGAGTCTTCACCCTCCAGAGCCTCGAGAGCGGCCCCCTGCGCGCCGAGGCCGGCGCGCGTTACGAGCGCCAGCGGGTGAGCGCGGAAGCCGACGCGGACATCGGCAATCCGGCTCTGAAGCGCAGCTTCAACGCTTATTCCGGCTCGCTCGGCGCGAGCTACGAGATCGGCAAGGACCTGCGGATCGGCCTCAACGGCTCGCACAGCCAGCGAGCGCCCTCGGCCGAAGAGCTTTACGCCGGCGGCCCGCATGCGGGAACGCAGGCCTTCGAAATCGGGGACCCTGATCTCCGCAAGGAGAAGAGCTGGGGCATAGAAGCGACGCTCAACGGCCAGGGCGACGGCTACAGCTTCTCGGCTTCCGTCTACCGAACATGGTTCGACGACTATATCTTTGAACAGGCCACGGGAGACATCGAAGACGACCTACCCGTTTTCCAGATCAGCCAGGCGGACGCCCGCTACCTCGGTTTCGAGGTGGAAGGCTCAGTTCGTGTGGCTCAGCTGGGCAACTTCGCGGTCAACCTCGATGGCGTCGCCGACTATGTCCGGGCGACGATCAAGTCGTTCGGACCCGCGCCGCGAATCCCGCCGCTTCGGCTGCTCGGCGGCGTCGAGGCGCAGTCCGCGCGGATCCAGGCGCGGCTGGAGGCGGAGTGGACCTCGAAGCAGGACCGGCTCTCACCGCTCGAGACCGAAACTGGCGGCTTCACGATGGTGAACGCCTCGGTCTCGTTCCAGCCGATCCGAGGCAACGGGAACACGAGCCTGACGCTTGCGGCCAACAACATCTTCGATGTCGACGCCCGGCGGCACGCCAGCTTCCTCAAGGATGTGGCGCCGCTCGCGGGGCGCGACATTCGGCTGACCGCGCGATTGAGCTTCTGATCCGCTCGGCGGCAGGAGTCCGTCGCAACCTAGCCCCGGTTCATCGAACTTTGCTGCCTTTAAGCTGGCAGCAAGCTGCCCTCCTGTAGAATGAATCCATTCGGGCATAAGGGTTTAGGAGGGGCTAGTGACAGTATCGCGCCACACCGAGGTGAACCATCGGATCACCAGGACCGCTGCCATGGCCGGCATCGCCGTCATCGGGCTGCTTGCCGTGACCTTCGATCGCGCCGCGGAGGCGGCGGAGGTGAAGGCCAGCCCACGTCTCCCAAGCCTCGAGCGCGCGGTTGCGAGCCTCCCCTCTGCCATCCCCGCCAAGCCGCCGACGACCTCCGCGCAGCGCATCCTCGAAGCGCAGGTGAGGTCGCTCGGCGAGGCCTTCAATGGCGACATCGGCATCGCGGTTAAGGACGTGCAGACCGGCTGGACCGCCAGTTATGACGGCGGCACCTTCTTCCCGCAGCAGAGCGTCAGCAAGTTCTGGGTGGCCCTGACCGCCTTCGCCGCCGCGGACCGCGGGGAGCTCAGCCTCAGCGCCCCCGTCACCGTGCGGCGCGAGGACATGACGCTCTTCCACCAGCCGATCGCCGCGCAGATCGGCGCCAACGGCTACCGCACCACCGTCGGCGACCTCATCTACCGTGCGATCACGCAGAGCGACAACACCTGCAACGACTTCGTCCTGTGGAAAGCGGGCGGCCCGACCGCGGTTCGCGACTTCCTTCGCAGCCGCGGCATCGACGGCATCCGCTTCGGCCCCGGCGAGCGGCTTCTCCAGAGCCAGATTGCCGGCATGGAGTGGAAGCAGTCCTACGCTTATGGCGGCGGCTTCTACGCGGCCCGCGGCGCCGTGCCCGCCTCGCAGCGCCGCGCCGCTTTCGAGCGCTACATCAAGGATCCGATGGACGGTGCGACCCCGCTCGGGATTGTCGACGCGCTCGCGAAGCTGAAGCGCGGCGAATTGCTCTCGCCCGGCTCCACCCAGAAGCTGCTCTCGATCATGAGCAACACCAAGACGGGCGCCCAGCGCCTCAAGGGCGGGCTTCAGCCTGGCTGGAGCCTCGCCCACAAGACCGGAACCGGACAGGTGCTCGGCGGCGAGCAGGCGGGCTATAACGATATCGGCATCGTCACCGGACCCGACGGCCATTCCTACGCCGTCGCCGTGATGATCCGCCGCACCTCCGCTCCGCTCGGCCACCGTATGGCGGCCATGCAGAACACGGTGCGCGCGGTGATCAGCTACGACGAGAATGCCGACCGCTACGCCCGCTACGGCGGCGGCGGAGACCAGGGCAGCCGCTAGGCGTCGTAATCCAGCTCGACGCCTGAGCCTTTCGGCACCGACTGGCAGGTGAGCACGTAGCCTGCGGCGATCTCTTCGTCGGTGAGGCCGTAGCGGGCGGCCATTTCGACCTCACCTGCAACGACCCGGGCGCGGCAGGTGGCGCAGACGCCGGCCTTGCACGCGAAGGGCGCGGGAAGGCCAGCGGCTCGGGCGCTGTCGAGAATGTTGCCGGCTTCCGCGCTGAACGGCACTCGACGCTTCCGCCCGTCGAGCGTCACAACCATTGTCTGGCCCTGCGCGTCTCTGGAAAGTGCCTCGAGTTGGGCCTGCAGCGCTTCGGGCGGCCGGTCGGCGGTGAACCGCTCGATGAAGATCCTGTCCTTCGCGACGTCCCGGCTCAGCAGGGTTTCCTCGGCCGCGTCCATCATCGGGCCGGGGCCGCAGACGAAGAAAGCGGCGGTGTCGGCGGGATCGATCAGATGCTCGAGTATCTCGGTGCATTTGCCGCGGTCGAGGATGCCGTTGAACAGCTCGATGTCCTCCGCCTCTTCCGCCAGGAAGTGGTGGACCTGGAGCCGCCCCATGAAGCGGTTCTTCAGCCTCGCCAGCTCTTCGAGGAAGATGACCGACTGACTGTCGCGATTGCCGTAGAAGAGGGTGAAGCGGCTCTCCGGCTCGCGAGCCAGGGCGGTCCTGAGGAGCGACATAACGGGCGTGATCCCGGACCCGCCGGCAAAGGCGGCATAATGGTTGGCCGCGGAGGGGGTGAAATCCCAGGTGAAGCTGCCATGCGGCTCCATCACGTCAAGCCGGTCGCCGGGCTTCAAAGCCTCGTTCGCCCAACTGGAGAAACGGCCGCCGGCGATCCTCTTCACCGTGACTTTGAGCTGCCCCTCTTCCGGAGCGACGCACAGCGAATAATTGCGCCGCACCTCCTCACCGCCGATCTCGGCCTTCAGGGTGACATGCTGCCCGGGCTTGAAGGCGAAGGCGTCGCGGAGTGCTTCGGGCACTTCGAAGCGGATCGACTTGGCCTCCGCCGTCTCCGGCACGATCTCCGCGACCGCGAGGCTGTGGAAGTTGACGCTCATCCGCCGCTCAATGGCATTTGAAGAGGTCGAACGGCTCGAGGCAGTCCCGGCACCGCCACAGCGCCTTGCAGGGGGTAGAGCCGAAGCGGCTGACCTCCTCCGTCGAGGTGGAGCCGCATTGAGGACATTCGACGGCGTTCCGCGTGGGTGGCGCGATCCCATAGGCGCGAAGCTTCTCCCGTCCCTGCCGGGTGATCCAGTTGGTGGTCCAGGCGGGGGACAGGGCGGTCTCGATCCGCACGTGGCGGTACCCTGCGGCGTCGAGCGCCTCGCGTACGTCGCGCTCGATCACCTGCGATGCCGGGCAGCCTGTGTAGGTCGGGGTTATCACCACCCGATCAGGCTCGACCGAGCGAACGATGCCGAGGTCGACCACGGAGATTACCGGGATTTCGGGGTCGGGCACATCCTCCAGCACGGACCAGATCGGCCCCGTCTCATCGACCCTCGCGGCCGCTACCATATCGCCTCCGGATAGGTGCGGGGGAGGAATTGCATGGTGCACAGGAGATGGCCGAGATGCTCGCTATGGTGCCCGCGTCGGCCGCCAAGGATTGGGCGTTGATCGGCAGGCGGCTCCAGCGTCGCTTCCGCGAGCACGGCGCGGACCTGCGCATCATGGTCTGGGCGTAAGGCTGTGAGGTCGGCGCCAATGCCCCGGCTCGCCATGAACGCGGCGAGATCGTCCATCTCGAACAGCTCGGGCACGAACCGCCAATTCCAGTCGAGCCCGTCCACCATTCGCCGTCGGCTTTCTTCAGTTCCGTCGCCGAGGCGGATCACCCACTCGCTCGCCAGCTCCTGGTGATAGGTGACCTCCTTCACCGCCTTCTCGGCCACCGCTGCGATCGTGGCATCGGTCGACGCCTGGAGCTGGCGGAACAGCAATTTCTGCCAGGTGGAGAAGAGGAACTGGCGCGCCATCGTCTGGGCGAAGTCGCCGTTCGGCTGCTCGACCAGCCAGCAATTGCGGAAATCCAGCACGTCGCGGTGGAAGGCGAGCCTGTCGCCGTCTTGGCCCTTCCCTTCCACTTCGCCGGCATAGTTGAGGAAGTGGGTCGCCTGCCCCACCAGGTCGAGCGCCATGTTGGCGAGGCTCAGGTCCACCTCGACCGAGGGCGCGTGGCCGCACCATTCGGAAAGCCGCTGCCCAAGGATCAAACTGTCGTCGCCGAGGCGAAGAAGATATTCGAAGAGGGCGCCGCCTTCCTCCTCCGCCTGGGCGTCGAACGCGCCGGTGACGCGCGCCTTTTCGGCGCAAGCCTCGTCCTCCGGGCGGATCGGTGGGAGCGACGGCATCAGATGTGCTTCACGTCGTCCGGAATGTCGTAGAAGGTCGGGTGCCGGTACACCTTGTCGGCCGCGGGATCGAACATGGCGGCATCCTCGCCAGGATCGGACGCGACGATCTGAGAGGAGGCGACGACCCAGAGGCTCACCCCCTCCATTCGCCTCGTATAGGTGTCGCGGGCGTGGCGAAGGGCGATCTGCGGGTCCGGCGCATGGACCGAGCCCACATGACGGTGCGACAGGCCGCCGCGCGATCGGACGAACACCTCCCAGAGCGGCCAGTCCTTCGACATCAGGCGGCTTCCGCCTTGCGGCTATGCTTCTGCGCATAGGCGTCGGCGGCTTCGCGCACCCAGGCGCCCTCTTCCCAGGCATCGCGTCGGGCCTTCATCCGCTCCCTGGCCACCGGCCCCTCGCCTCGGACAACGGAATAGAATTCCTCCCAATCCACTTCGCCGAAATTGTACGCGCCGCGCGCTTCGTTCCACTTCAGGTGGGGATCGGGGACGGTGAGGCCGAGCGCTTCCGCCTGCGGCACGGTGATATCGACGAACTTCTGCCTCAGCTCGTCGTTCGTCTCCCGCTTGATCCGCCAGCGCATCGACTGAGCGGTGTTGGGGCTGTTCTCGTCCGGCGGGCCGAACATCATCAGCGAGGGCCACCACCAGCGGTTGAGCGCATCCTGCGCCATCCTTTTCTGGTCGGCCGTGCCGGCGCACATCGCCATCATGATCTCGTAGCCCTGGCGCTGGTGGAAGCTCTCCTCCTTGCACACCCGCACCATCGCCCGCGCGTAGGGGCCGTAGGAGGTGCGCTGAAGCGGCACCTGGTTCATGATCGCCGCGCCGTCGACGAGCCAGCCGATCGCCCCGATGTCCGCCCAGGTGAGCGTCGGATAATTGAAGATCGTCGAGTACTTGGCCTTGCCCGAGTGGAGCGCCTCGATCATCTCCTCGCGGCTGGTGCCGAGCGTCTCGGCGGCGGAATAGAGGTAGAGGCCGTGGCCCGCCTCGTCCTGCACCTTGGCGAGCAGGATCGCCTTGCGGCGCAGCGAGGGGGCGCGGCCGATCCAGTTTCCTTCGGGAAGCATGCCCACGATCTCGCTATGCGCATGCTGAGAGATCTGCCGCGTGAGCGTCCGCCGATAAGCCTCGGGCATCCAGTCCTTGGGCTCGATGAACTCGTCCGCCGCCACCCGCGCCTCGAAGGCGGCGAGCTTCTCCGGATCCTCGGTGGAGGCGATGTTCTTCGTCTTGCTGAGCTCGGTCGTGTACATGACTGTTCCTCTAGGCGCGCAGCGCCGATGGATCAAACGCGCTCGATCACCAGTGCGATCCCCTGCCCCACGCCGATGCACATGGCGCAGAGGGCGTAGCGGCCGTCGCGGCGGTGGAGTTCTTCCGTGGCGGTGAGGGCGAGGCGGGCGCCGGACATCCCGAGCGGATGGCCGAGCGCGATAGCGCCGCCGTTCGGATTGACGTGCTCTGCGTCGTCGGGGAGGCCGAGCTCGCGAAGGACCGGGAGGGCCTGCGCCGCAAAGGCCTCGTTGATCTCGATCACGTCCATATCCGAGATACTCAGGCCCAGGCGCTTCAACAGTTTTTGGGAGGCCGGTGCGGGGCCGATACCCATGATCCGCGGCGGAACGCCCGCCACCGCTCCTCCGACGATCTGGGCGCGAGGGGTGAGGCCGTTTCGCTTCGCCGCTTCCTCCGATGCGACGATCATTGCTGCGGCGCCGTCGTTGACGCCCGAGGCGTTGCCGGCGGTGACGGTCCCGTCGGGGCGGACGATCGGCTTCAGCTTGGCAAGCGCCTCGACGCTCGTCTTCCGCGGATGCTCGTCCCGATCGACCACTACCGGGTCGCCCTTGCGCTGCGGGATGGTGACGGGGACGATTTCTGCGGCGAGGCGGCCATTCTCCTGCGCGGCGGCGGCCTTGTCCTGGCTTCGGACGGCGAAAGCATCCTGATCCTCGCGGCTTACCTGCCATTCCTGAGCGACATTCTCGGCCGTCGAAGGCATGGTGTCGTCGCCATAGGCATGCTTCATCTTCGGGTTGACGAAGCGCCAGCCGATCGTCGTGTCGTACATCTCCGCATTGCGGTCGAAGGCGCTGGTCGCCTTGGCCATGACGAAGGGCGCCCGGCTCATGCTCTCGGAGCCGCCGGCGATCACCATGTCGGCCTCCGAGCCGCGGATCACCCGCGCCGCCATCGTCACGGCGTCCATCCCTGAGCCGCAGAGGCGGTTGAGCGTCACTCCGCCCGACTTGTCGGGAAGCCCCGCAAGCAGCCCCGCCATGCGGGCGAGGTTGCGATTGTCCTCGCCCGCCTGGTTGGCGCAGCCGAGGATGATGTCGTCGAGCTCGTCCCAGTCGACGCTCCCGTTGCGCTCCATCAGCGCCTTGATCGGAATGGCCGCGAGATCGTCCGCCCGCACATGGGCGAGGCTTCCGCCGTAGCGGCCGATCGGGGTGCGCACCGCGTCGCAGATGAAAGCTTCGGTCATCGGGTCCTCCGGATTGCGCTGGCTCGGGCCGGGCGGGTAAGGGCGCGACATGGCTTACCGCACCATCGACTTCAAGCTTGAGGACGGCATCGCCCGCCTCACGCTCAACCGCCCGGACCGGCTGAACAGCTTTACCGTCGAGATGCACGAGGAGGTGGCGGACGCGCTCTCGCACCTCGATGAGGCGCGGGTGCTGGTCATCACCGGCGCGGGCCGCGGCTTCTGCGCGGGGCAGGACCTGAACGACCGTGCGGTGGCGCCGGGGCAGAAGGTGGACCTCGGCGAGTCGGTGGAGCAGCGCTACAACCCGCTGATCCGGCGGCTGACCGACCTTCCGCTCCCCGTCATAGCGCGGGTGAACGGCGTGGCCGCGGGCGCCGGCGCCAACATCGCCCTCGCCTGCGACATCGTGGTCGCGGCGAGATCGGCCAAGTTCATCCAATCCTTCGCCTCCATCGGCCTCATCCCGGATAGCGGCGGCACCTGGGTGCTTCCGCGCCTCGTCGGCCAGGCGCGGGCGCTGGGCCTCGCGCTGACGGCCGAGCCGCTGCCGGCCGAAAAGGCCGCGGAATGGGGGCTGATTTGGAAAGCGGTCGAAGACGACGCACTCGATGCGGAGGTGGACGTGCTTGCGGCGAAGCTCGCCGCCTCCCCGCCCCTCGGCCTTGCCCGGATCAAGAAGATGATCCGTGAGAGCTGGGAGCATAGCCTCGGCGAGGAGCTGGCGCTTCAGCGCGACGCGATGAGGGAGCTCGGCTTCAGCGACGACTATCGCGAGGGCGTCGCGGCGTTCATGGAGAAGCGCGCGCCCAAGTTCACGGGAAAGTGAGACGATGAAGACGCTGAAGCTGCTCAACTATGCCGAAGACCAATGGTTCGGCGCCGCAGGCGGGCTTGCGACGGTCGAAAGCGCGGTGACCGGGGAGGTCGTGGCGGAGACGGGCAGCCAGGGGCTCGATTTCAAATCGATGCTCGACCACGCGCGCAAGGTCGGCGGGCCCGCGCTTCGGCGGATGACCTTCCACGAGCGAGCGTGGATGCTGAAGGACCTCGCCAACGCCATCATGGCGCGCAAGGAAGAGCTTTACGAGCTTTCCTATGAGACCGGCGCCACCCGAACGGACGGCTGGATCGACATCGAGGGCGGCGCGGGTACTCTCTTCTCCTTCTCGTCAAAGGGGCGAAGGGAGCTTCCGAACGGGCGGGTGCTGATCGACGGGGCGATGGAGCCGCTGTCGAAGGGCGGGACCTTCGTCGGGCAGCATGTCTACACGCCGGTCCAGGGCGTGGCGGTGCATATCAACGCCTTCAACTTTCCCGTCTGGGGAATGCTGGAGAAGCTCGGGCCAACCCTGCTCGCCGGAGTTCCGGCCATCGTGAAGCCGGCCTCAGCCACCGGTTACCTGGCCGAAGCGGCCTTCCGGGTGATGATCGAGGCGAACGTGCTTCCGCCGGGCGCCCTTCAGCTGATCATGGGCGGGGTCGGCGACCTGTTTGACCATCTCACGCTTCAGGACGTGGTGAGCTTCACCGGCTCCGCGCAGACGGCGATGAAGCTTCAGACCCATCCCGTGATCGCCCGCGAAAGCGTCCGCTTCATCGCCGAGCGCGACAGTCTGAACGCGTCGGTGCTGGGGCCGGACGCGGCGCCGGGGACGCCCGAATTCGACCTCTTCATCAAGGAAGTGGCGCGCGAGATGACGGTGAAGGCGGGGCAGAAATGCACCGCGATCCGCCGCGCCATGGCGCCCGCCCAGCATATCGATGCGGTCCAGGAGGCGATCAGCCAGCGCCTTTCCAGGGTAAAGATCGGCAATCCGCGCGAGGAAGGCGTCACCATGGGCGCGCTTGCCAGCCGCGACCAGCTCCAGTCCGTACGGGACGCGGTGAGCGAGCTCAGCCGCTCGGCGCGCATCGTCTCGGGCGATCCGGACGCGTCGCCGGTCGCGGGGAACGGCGCGTTCATGACGCCGATCCTGCTCCGCTCCGACGATCCCTGGGGATCGCCCGCAATTCACGACGTGGAGCCCTTCGGCCCGGTCTCGACCATCATGCCCTATCGCGACCTCGAGGACGCAGTGGCGCTCGCCAATCGGGGCATGGGGAGCCTCGCTCTCTCGCTCTTCACCTTCGACAAACAAGTGGCCGCGGAGTTCGTACTCGGCTCCGG